>NZ_JBIVYN010000001.1:0-1289259 GCF_044772305.1 Agrobacterium sp. NPDC090273 | reverse complement strand
TTCGACCGCCTGTCATCGGTGTTCCTGTCCTCGACCAACCATGAAGAAGACCAGCCGGTGCATCTTCAGGTGAAGGACATGGCGCTGCAGAAATCATCCGAGCACGATGTTTATGCCGGACCATCGACGCGTTATTGCCCGGCTGGCGTTTACGAATGGGTGGAGAAGGACGGCCAGGAAACCTACGTCATCAATGCGCAGAACTGCGTGCACTGTAAGACGTGTGACATCAAGGACCCCAACCAGAACATCAACTGGGTTCCGCCACAAGGCGGCGAAGGGCCGGTTTACGCCAACATGTAATGTTGGTACGGCCCCCCGCACGGACCGCCGTCAGCGGGAATGCCCGGCGAAGGGTCGGTATACGCCAACATGTAATGTTGGCCCGGCCTGTGCGCACCGCGCCTCGACATCAAAGAGCCCGTTCACAGGAATGTGGACGGGCTTTTTGCGGTGATTGCAGATTGCCCTTCAACGACTTACGTATAGGATACGCGCCGACGGGAGCCGCAAGGGTGGCGCGCTTGCGATATGGAGTGAAAGCATGGCCAGCTCCGAAAGGCTGAAGATCCGTTTGAACGACAAGGCAGGCCGGATTGCCGCTGTTGCGGCGGGCATCATGGTCACCCTGGCGATGACCAGCCATCACGCCGGTGCAGCAAGCTGCCGGACCGATGCCCTTGCGGGCATTGATTGGCGCGAATGCAACAAGAGATTGCTGATGCTGGGAGGCAGCAATCTCGACTCGGCAATGCTGTATGGCACTGACTTTACCTACACCGACCTTCGTGGCTCGACGTTGAAGGGCGCGAACTTGGAAAAGGCGAAGCTCATCCGTACGGCCTTGGGGGAAGCAAACCTGCAAGGCGCCAATCTGACGAAGGTGGAAGCCTATCGTAGCGATTTTACCTCGGCAGATGCTACCAACGCCAAGTTCGTCAACGCCGAAATGCAGCGGGCACAATTCGAAAAGGCCAAGCTTGATGGAGCCGACTTTACCAAAGCGGAACTCGGTCGCGCGGATTTCGAAGGTGCAAGCCTGCAAGGCGTGAAATTCACTCTGACGAACCTGTCGAGGGCGCGTTTCGAGGGCGCGACGCTTGGTGGACCGGTCGACTTTTCCAACGCCTTCCTGTTGCTGACAAGGATCGAAGGGGTAGACCTGTCTTCTGCAACCGGATTGGCGCAAAGCCAGATCGAACTGTCTTGCGGTAATGACAAGACGAAGCTGCCCGCCGGGCTGACCGTACCGTCTTCATGGCCGTGCGCGGAAGATCCCGAAGACGATTGATCGCCAAACGTCTGGACAAAGATAAGGCCCGTGTAACCTGCGTTACCACGGGCCTTCTGATGTCAGAAGCCTGAGAGCACGACCTTGCCCTTGGCCTTGTTGCTCTCGATCAGCGCATGCGCCTTGATCAGGTTTGCGGCATTGATCGTGCCCAGAACATCGGTCAGCGTCGTCTTGATCGTACCGGCGTCTACCAGTTTTGCGACGTGGTTGAGCAGCTTGTGCTGTTCGATCATGTCAACGGTCTGGAAGACGGCGCGGGCGAACATCATTTCCCAATGGATAGAAATGCATTTGCGCTTGAAAGGCATGACGTCGAAGCCGCCTGCCGGATCATCGATCAGCGCGTAGCGCCCCTGCGGCGCAATCACGGCGAGGCTGTCTGCAGCATGGACGTCGCTATGGGTTGTCGAAAAGACAAAAGCCGGAGCGCCGATGCCGAGCGCTTCCACTTGCTGGGCAATCGGTTTGCTGTGATCCACCACATGATGAGCGCCGAGTTCCTTGACCCAATCGATTGTCTCCGGGCGGGAAGCGGTTGCAATGACGGTCAGATCGGTGAGAGCGCGCAACAACTGGATGGCAATTGAGCCAACGCCGCCAGCGCCACCAATGACGAGGATGGCATTGGCCGCACCGGGAACGGCGTCCTTGACCCGCAAGCGGTCGAACAACGTCTCGTAGGCGGTAATGGCGGTCAGGGGCAGGGCGGCCGCTTCCTCGAATGAGAGCGTCTGCGGCTTGGCGCCAACGATACGCTCATCGACCAGATGAAACTCGCTGTTGGAGCCGGGGCGGTTGATGGCGCCGGCATAAAAAACGGCATCGCCCGCTTTGAACAATGTCACCTTTTCTCCGACGGCCTTGACGATGCCGGCAGCATCGAAGCCAAGCACACGGTATTCGTCGTTTTCCGGCGTCTGGCCGCGTCGAACCTTCGTGTCGACCGGATTGACGGAAACGGCCTTCACCTCAACCAGAATATCGTGCTCCTTGGCTTCAGGCACAGGCAAATCGATGTCGACGAGAGCATCCTGAGCGGTAATGGGCTGGGCTTTCTGGTAACCGATGGCACGCATGCAGATTCTCCTTTGCTTGTTTGCGTGCCACTTACTTGATACATATGAACCAAACTCGCAAGAATGCACATTTTTTGACGATACATACAAAAAGGATACTGTCATGTCCCGTCCGCGCGCCAAGCTCACCGGCAACTTCCCCGGATGTCCGGTTGAGTCGACCCTGAGTTTCCTCGATGGAAAATGGAAAGGCGTGATCCTTTATCACCTCACCAATTCCGGCACGTTGCGCTTCAACGAATTGCGTCGCCATATTCCGAGCGTCACCCAGCGCATGTTGACCAAACAGTTGCGGGAACTGGAAGAAGCAGGACTGATATCGCGCACGGTTTTCCCCGTTGTGCCGCCGCGCGTTGACTACGCGCTGACCCCGCTCGGGGAGAGCATGCGGCCGGTTATCTCGGCACTCAAAAGCTGGGGCGACACCCATGTCGTTTGCAAGAACGGTGAAAAATATACGCGCATGCCGGACGACACAGAAAAGGCGGCGTAAAAGCCAGCGCGCGCATTTGTGAGCAATGTTCCTCGGAAAAATAACGGGTGAAGACTGCGTCGTAGGCGTGTTGCAATGCAACACGTATTTGCCCCGATTGATGCATAATGCTGCGGCATCGATTCGCAAGCAGGGACATCACATCACATGAGCATCGGTTGGCTTGAGGCCGGATTTCTCGGTCTGTTGCAGGGATTGACGGAGTTTCTTCCCATTTCTTCGAGCGCGCATTTGCGCATTGCCGGGGAGTTTCTGCCCTCTGGCGCCGATCCTGGCGCAGCCTTTACGGCGATCACCCAGATCGGTACCGAATTGGCGGTTCTGGTCTATTTCTGGTCTGACATCATGCGGATCGCCACGGCCTGGTTGCGTCAGAACCTGCGGCTGGGAACTTACGACAAGTCCGATGCGCGCCTCGGCTGGTTGATTATCATCGGCTCCGTGCCGATCGTGCTTCTCGGCCTGCTGTTCAAGGATGCCATCGAGCATTCGCTGCGCAATCTCTACATCACCGCTGTCATGCTGATTGTGTTTGGTATCGTTCTTGGCATCGCCGACAAGATCGGTGCAAAGCGCTACAAGCTGAACCAGCTCATCTGGCGTGATGGCATTCTCTTTGGTTTCGCACAGGCCATGGCGCTCATCCCCGGTGTCTCCCGTTCGGGCGGCACGATCAGCGCCGGCCTGCTGCTTGGCTACACGCGTGAGGCCGCGGCACGATATTCGTTCCTGCTTGCTGTTCCCGCTGTCTTCGGCTCCGGTTTCTACCAGCTTTTCAAGAGTATCGGCGAAGACAATCCGGTGGGTTGGGGCCCGACGGCTCTGGCGACAGTCATCGCCTTTTTCGTCGGTTATGCCGTTATCGTTTTCTTCCTGCGACTTGTCTCGACGAAGAGCTACATGCCGTTCGTCTATTACCGCGTGGTGATCGGTGTCATCCTGCTTGGTCTTCTGGCCACAGGTGTTATCAACGCTGGCGGCTGATAGAGGCTTCAGATCTGCCAGTGCGCTTCTTCGGGCTGGCAGGATCGTTTCAAGGAGACTGGATCAGCCTGTCTTCGGGCTTCCGATCATAAAAATATCGAGATCGGAAACATTCGGCTCGATAAGGCTGAAACCCTGCTTCAGATAGTAGGGTGCCTTATCCGATGTGGCGCAGAGATAGCACGACGCATGTCCGCGCTTTTCCGCCTCCAGGCGACTTTCCAAAAGCAGCCGTGCCGCAATGCCCTGTCGTCTGAATTGAGGTTCGACCCAGAGCGCGGCAATCCACGGCGCGTATTGCGGGCGATCATCGTGATCGTTCTCGATCACCAGAACGGACCCTGCGTAGTCGCCGTTGTCGTGGGCGACGAGGGCGAAGGGAATGCCGTCGCTTGCCAGCATCGGTTCCAGATGCGCACGGTAATGTTCAACGGGAAGACCGCTATCTGTCCACCAGGCGTTCCAGCCACGATGGGCAACCGTATCCACAAAATGTGGATGATCTCTCAGGTTCGAAATTCTCATGGTTCCCCCCCCAATACCTGTCAGGCTGCATGCGAGCCCATCGCTTGAATCAGTTTTGCACTACGCTCTCGTAACTTTATGGAAACACGGATTTTTCGAGGGGCATCCTAAGATTGCCCGGTCGCGTGACTGCGACCGGGCTGCATTGCTTCTTTAAAGCAGCGTGCCGCTGAGAATGACCAGCGCGACGGAGAAGTAGATCACCAGTCCACTGACATCCACCAGCGTCGCCACGAAGGGCGCTGACGCGCTGGCAGGATCAAGCCGCAGGCGCTGCAGCACGAAGGGCAGCATGGAGCCTGCCAGCGAGCCGAAGGTCACGATACCGACGAGAGCGGCAAAGACGGTCGCGCCAACCAGCAGCCAGTGTTCGCCGTAATCATAGAAACCGGCCTGCTGCCAGACGGTCAATCGCAGGAAACCAATAGCGCCGAGAATGCAGCCGAGTGTCAGCCCGGTCGGGATTTCACGCAGTAAAACCCGCCACCAGTCCGACAGCTTCAACTCGCCAAGCGCTAGCGCCCGGATGATGAGCGAGGTCGCCTGCGAACCGGAATTGCCACCGGATGACATGATGAGCGGAATGAACAGCGTCAGCACGACGGCTTTTTCCAACTCACCCTCAAAGTGCTGCATGGCGCTTGCCGTCAGCATTTCTCCAAGGAAGAGGGCGGCAAGCCAGCCCGCACGTTTGCGGATCATATCCGGGAAGCCGATCGACATGTAGGGTTTGCCGAGTGCTTCCATGCCGCCGAACTTGTGCGCATCCTCCGTGGTATCGGCGATCATCGTGTCGATCACGTCGTCGACGGTTACGATGCCAAGCATGCGCGCATTCTCGTCCACGACGGGCAGGGCCAGAAGGTCGTGCTTGCGGATCAGTCGGGCGACATCTTCCTGCGACATCATCGGGTCGGCCGAAACGAGGCCTTCTCGTGAAGCGACCGAGAGGATCGACGCGTCCGGTTCTCCGGTCAGCAGCCGTCTCAGCGTCACCACTTTGGAAAGCGTCTTGTCCTTGGCCAACACATAGATGGCGTAGACCGTTTCACGCGACCGTTCGACGAAACGGATGTGCGAAAGGGTCTGCTCCACCGTCCAGTCGTCCGGTACACTGACGAATTCCGTGGTCATAATGGAACCGGCCGTGCGCGGCGGATACCCCATCAGGTGCTGGATGGAGAGCGCGGCTGCACGGTCCAGTCGGGCAAAAAGCCGGCCCCGTGGTCCGTCTTCCATCTCAGCCAGAATATCCGCGACACGGTCGTCGGACATCAGGTTAACGATGGGTGCTGCTTTTTCGACCGGAAAATGGGCGATGATCTCGGCGGCCTTGTGCAACTCCGGCCGGTCGAGAATGGCGACAGCCTTCGCCTGCGGCATGGCCAGTAGCGTGGTTGCGGCAGCAACAACATCGAGCGTGTTCAGTTGCTCGACGCGTTCTGCAATGGTGGATGGACCCGAGTTACCGCCGCGAAGGAGACGCGCGGCCTTGCTGGCCCTCTGGGAGAGGTTGTGGAAGTTCATGATTGCTCACCTTTCCGTCGATTCGCCGATCACGGCGAACGCGGTGGTGAGCCGACAGGAGTCGGATCAGTTCCCGTTCGCCGCTTTCGGCAAAGGCAATCGACTACTACTGTCGCTAGACATCCAATGATGCTCCGTTGAAATCCGCACGATGCTGCGTCACAGCATGCGCGTGGGGAGGTGGTGCGCCTGAAACCGAAAAGAGTCAAGCGCCCGATTGTAAAATTTCAGCAAGGTTGAAAGGCGGTTTCGCCGGGTGGCTGAAAAGCGGCGTTAAGCCGCTTTTTCACGACGCTCCACGGCCACGGAAACGAGGAAAACGCCAAGGCCGAGAAGTGACAGAACCGCGCCCACATAACCGGTCGAGGCATAACCGTAACCCATGGCAATCACCATGCCGCCCAGCCATGCACCAAGCGCGTTGGCGATGTTGAAGGCGGAGTGGTTGGACGCAGCCGCAAGCGTCTGCGCATCCGCAGCAACGTCCATCAACCGGGTCTGTACGGCCGGACATGCGGCAAAGCCGCAGCCGATCAGGAAGACACACAGGCACAGCATGAAAGGATCATGCGCCGTCATCCCAAAGAGCACCATCAGCACGACGTTAAAAGCGAGCATGCCACCGATCGTGCCGTTGAGCGAGATGTCGGCCAGCCGGGAGCCGACCACATTGCCGACATTCATGCCGATACCGAAGAGCGCCAGTACCATGGAGACGGTCGAGACCGGCATCATGGCAACGTCGGTCGTGGTCTTGGCGATATAGCTGAAGACCGCGAACATGCCGCCGAAACCCGTCGATGCAATCGCCAGCGTTAGCCAGACCTGCACACGCCGGAAGGCGCCGAGTTCGCGCCACAGGCTGGCGCCTTCCTCCACCTTGTCGCGCGGCTGGAAAAGCCACAGCAATGCGACGGTGAGGATACCAATGCCGCCAACCAGCATGAAGGCTGCGCGCCACGAGAAATGCTGACCGAAGAAGGTGGCAAGCGGCGTTCCAAGAAGGGTTGCTATGGTCAGGCCGAGCATGACCCGGCCAACAGCCCGCGCCCGCTTGTGGATGGGTGCCATCGAAGCGGCGACGAGAGCGGCAACACCGAAATAGGCGCCGTGTGGCAGGCCGGTGATGAAGCGCAGAATGGTGAAGCTGACAAAATCAGGCGCCATGGCGCTCAAAATGTTGCCGATGGCGAAGATGCTCATCAGTCCCAGCAGCAATGTGCGGCGCGTCATGCGGGCAGCAAGTATGGCAATGATCGGTGCACCAATAACGACGCCGAGCGCATAAGCGGTGATGACGTAACCGGCCTGCGGTACGCTGACGCCGTAGGTCGTGGCGACATCAGGCAGCAGACCCATGATCGCAAACTCGCCGGTACCAATGCCAAAACCGCCCGCGGCAAGGGCTAGCTCGATAAGTGCGATGGCCAGGGGCGGCAAGGCGGCGGCTGCTGCCGTCGTGCCAATGGTTTCACTCTCCGCTCCAAGGCGGACTTCAGACGTGTGCGGCTGACTCATGGCGACCTGAAAAGGGATATAAAGAACAGAAAAAAGGGCAAGGCTGTATGGGAAACAACCTGCCCTGACTGGAGATGCGCGGTCATGAAAATGACCTTAAGTATTTTCTAACATGGAATAGTGCATCGCGGTAGAGTTATTCGTGGCAAAAAATTTGCGTTCACGCGATGGTGTTTGGAACCTCATTGGAGGGCGGGCATTTATGCGCCTGTGCGAAGCCTCGGCAGAACCGGATAAGACATGAAGCTCGTTGCAATATTCAACCGCGATGGCGGTACCTTCCGCACCACCGACATGCAGGCTTTTTGTGAGTATAGCCGCGACGTTTTCACCAGAGCAGGCCATGAGATTGATTGCCGTCCGGTTGATGGCAAGGACATTCTGGCCGAACTCGAGCGTGCTGCAGACGAACCGGGCATCGATGGCATCATCGCAGGAGGCGGCGATGGAACAATCTCGGCTGCTGCCGGCATCGCCTGGGAGCACGGCATCGCGCTTGGTGTCGTGCCGGCCGGAACGATGAACCTTTTTGCGCGCTCGCTGAAACTACCGCTCGATATTCGTCAGGCTCTCGATGCGCTCGCATCGGGTGACATTGCCGAAGTGGATATCGCCAGTGCCAATGGCCGCCTGTTCGTGCACCAGTTTTCGGCTGGCCTGCATTCACGCATGGTTCGTTACCGCAACAATCTTGCCTTTGCCTCGCGTCTCGGCAAGATCAAGGCCAGCGTGCGTGCCGCGATCAGCGTCATCTTGAACCCGCCGGTCTTCGAGGTGGAGTTTACGGTAAATGGCGAAAAGCAGCTCAGCAAGGTTTCGGCCATCTCGGTGTCCAACAACGAGTTCGGTCGAAACTCGCTGTTGGTGGCAGATGACATTTCCGGCGGCCATCTTGGCTTCTACCTTACCGATCCGTTGCGGCCGGTGGGGGTTGCCAGGCTTGCTTTGGACATCATGCGCGGCAAGCTGAAGGAGAACGCTGCAGTAACCGCCATGACGGCAACATCGGTAGAGTTGCATTTCCCGAAGACACGGCACGACGTTCGCTGCGTGATCGACGGCGAACTCTTGCCGATGGAACGCGACGTCGCACTGAAGCTTCATGCCGGCGAGCTGAAGGTGCTGGTTGGACGCGAGTTCTTCACGCGTCCTTGACCGCTCATGTGTGATCTGTCTCCCGATGCGCTCGAGCTCTAGATCCGTGGCAGGTAGGTCCGGTAATCGAAATCGGAGACGGTGCGCAGGAAGGCAATCGCCTCCTTGCGCTTCGTGTCTGCATAAAGCTTGCGGTAACGGGCTCCGAAAATGCGCGCCATGATCGGGGAGGCGGCAAAGTCCTCGACAGCCGTCAGAAAATCATGCGTGAGACTGCGTTTCGCGGAACTTGCCTGCCCAGGCTCAGTTTCCGGGCCGGGGTCCAGCCGGTTCTCGAGGCCAAGAAGCATGCCGCCGAGTATGGCTGCCAGCAGCAGATGCGGATTGGCATCCGCGCCGGCGACGCGATGTTCAATGCGGGCGGCCGGGCCATTCGCATCGGGAATGCGCACTGCCGTGCCCCGGTGACCATAACCCCAGTCGATGTCTACAGGCGCAAACGAACCCGGCTGAAAGCGACGGTAGGAATTGGCAAAAGGCGCGAAGATCGCCTGGGCATCCCGCATGGTATTCAACAGCCCGGCACATACGGATTTCAATTGCACGGCTTCGCCGCCCGCCGCATCGAGAACGTTTCTCCCCTGGCTGTCGATGACGCTGACATGCACATGCAGGCCCGACCCGGCCTGATCGGAATAGGGCTTGGCCATGCAGGTGGATTTCAGGCCGTGACGCCTGGCTGCATGATCTGCGAGGCGCTTGAGATAGATACAATCGTCGGCAGCCGCCAGTGCGTCGGCACGGTGCAGCAGATTGACTTCAAACTGGCCGGGACCGAATTCGGCAGTTGTCGCATCGGCGGGAAGGCCCTGTATCTTCGCCCAGTCATTCAGAGTCTGCAGAAAGCCGTCCATGGCATCGGTCGCACCCATGTCGTAAAGCTGCGCACCAGTTGCCTCGCCACGATAGGCAAGGCTTGCAGGTGGTCGGGGTTTGCCCGTTTCACGCCAGTCTCTCTCCACCAGATAAAACTCGAGTTCGGTTGCCACGACCGGCGTCAGCCCGAGTTCGGCGTAACGTGTCAGTACATTGGCAAGAATGGCACGAGGGTCCATGAAGCTCGGGCTGCCATCCATTTCGTGCATCGTGGCCAGAACCTGCTGCGATCCGTCCGGTGCCCATGGCATCGGGGTTAGGCTGCGTTGGTCCGCGACGCAAAGACCGTCCGGATCGCCGATCGTCAGGGACAGCCCGGTGAGATCATCATTGTCATCGCCCCAGATGTCGAGCGACTGCGTCGATGAAGGTAGCCTGACCGCACCATCCCAGATTTTCTGTTCCTTGCCGGGCGGGATGCGTTTGCCGCGAAGATCCCCATTCATGCCCACCAGAAGAATTTCCGTGCGTGGTTGCTGATCGCTCGGGGTGCGGATGTCCGACAGGGATTTCGAGGTCATGACTGGCTTTCCGGTTGTTTTCGGCTGCAACGATAAGTCGAAACGGCGAGCCTTGCCAAATCGAATCTGCCCGGCCATGTTCCTTTGCGGCGCGTCTTTCTCATCGGTTGGCGCCTAATCGGGAGTGTGATCTGTCATGAATGAAATCACCAAAGGGATTTCCAATCTCGCGGCCATCGATGCCGCGCACCACCTTCATCCCTTTTCCGACATGGGCAAGCTCAATGCGGCCGGAACCCGCATCATCGAACGGGCCGAAGGCGTTTTCATCTATGACAGCACCGGAAAGAAATATCTCGATGCCTTCGCCGGGCTTTGGTGTGTGAACATCGGTTACGGTCGCAAGGAAATCGCCGATGCCGTATCGCGGCAGATGAACGAGTTGCCCTATTACAACGCGTTCTTTGGCACGACCACGCCGCCCGCGACATTGCTGGCGCAGAAGATTGCGTCCCGCGCCGGACCCAGGATGAATCATGTGTTCTTTACCAATTCCGGTTCCGAAGCGACGGACACCTGGTTCCGGATGGCGCGTGTCTACTGGAAAGCGCTTGGCCATCCCTCTAAGACGAAAATCATTGCCCGCAGAAACGGTTATCATGGCTCTACGGTCGCAGGCGCCTCGCTTGGCGGCATGAAATGGATGCATGAGCAGGGCAATCTGCCGATCGAAGGCATCGCGCATATCGGTCAGCCCTATTGGTATGCGGAGGGTGGCGATCTTTCTCCCGCCGAGTTCGGTCTCAAGGTCGCGCGTGAACTTGATGCCAAAATCGATGAGCTGGGCGAAGAAAATGTTGCCGCTTTCGTAGCCGAACCGATCCAGGGGGCAGGCGGTGTGATCGTGCCGCCGGAAACCTACTGGCCGGAGATTGCCCGCATCTGCAAGGCACGTAACATCCTGCTCGTCTCCGATGAGGTGATCTGCGGTTTCGGACGGCTGGGCTCATGGTTCGGCTACCAGCATTTTGGTGTCGAACCGGATTTGGCGCCAGTCGCAAAGGGATTGTCATCAGGTTATCTGCCGATCGGTGGCGTTCTGGTATCCGATCGCGTCGCGGAGGTCATGCTGAATGACGTCGGTGATTTCAATCACGGCTTTACTTATTCCGGACATCCGGTCTGCGCGGCTGCCGCACTGGAAAACCTCAGAATCATCGAGGACGAAGGTCTGGTGGAACGCGTGCGCGACGATATCGGGCCCTATTTTGCAGAAGGTTGGAAAAGCCTTGCCGATCATGAGGTTGTGGGTGAGGCGGTCAATGTCGGCCTGATGGGCGGCCTGCAGCTTGCCGTGGACAAGACGACGCGCAGGCGCTACGCGAAACCTGATGACGTCGGCACCGAGGTTCGCAATCATTGCCTGGCAAACGGCCTTGTTATGCGCGCCACCGGCGACCGTATGCTGGCCTCTCCAGCATTGACGATCAACCGGTCCGAAGTCGATCAGATGATGGAAACTCTGCGCAAGGGGCTGGACCACTTGCGCGACACTGTGAAGGAATAGATCGATGGCCGGACAGGAACACCATTATAGCGTCAAGGTGACGTGGACGGGCAATCGTGGCACGGGAACGACCGGCTATCGCGACTATGACAGGGATCATACACTCTCCGCTGAGGGCAAGCCGGATATTGCCGGTTCTTCCGATCCCGCGTTCCGCGGCGATTCCGCCCGCTGGAATCCCGAAGAACTGCTGGTTGGCTCGCTCTCTGCCTGCCATAAGCTCTGGTATCTGCACTTCTGCGCCGTATCGGGCGTTGTCGTCAGCGATTATGTCGACAGTGCCGAGGGTACCATGGTCATGGAAAAAGATGGCGCCGGACATTTCAGTGAGGTCGTGCTGAAGCCGGTGGTGACGATCACAAAAGGCGACCCTGCCGTTGCACAGGAACTGCATGAAGACGCGCATGACAAATGCTTCATCGCGCGATCGGTCAATTTCCCCGTTCGCATAGAAGCAACAGTGAAAACGGCCTGAGGCCGATCAGTCAGGTCAATTGATAACGCCCGCGCGGCTTCGTGCGGGCGTCATGATGAGTTTATTGGAAAGCCGTCTCGTAGAAGCTTCTGAGCTTACGGGAATGCAGGGTTTCCTTCTGCATGGCTGCAAGCTTTTGCACGGCGCGAATACCGATCTGCAAATGCTGGGCAACCTGCGTCCGGTAAAACTCGGTCGCCATGCCCGGCAGTTTCAGTTCGCCATGCAATGGCTTGTCTGAAACGCAGAGCAGGGTGCCGTAGGGCACGCGGAAACGGAAGCCATTTGCAGCGATGGTTGCCGATTCCATGTCGAGTGCAATGGCGCGCGACTGAGACAGGCGCTTGACCGGGCCAGCCTGGTCGCGAAGCTCCCAGTTGCGGTTGTCGATGGTCGCCACGGTGCCGGTGCGCATGATGCGCTTTAGCTCGAAACCTTCGTAACCGGTCACTTCCGCAACAGCACCTTCCAGAGCAAGCTGTACTTCCGCAAGTGCCGGGATCGGCACCCACACCGGCAGGTCATCGTCCAGCACGTGATCTTCACGCACATAGGCATGGGCAAGAACATAATCGCCAAGACGCTGGCTGTTGCGAAGACCGGCGCAATGGCCAACCATCAGCCAGGCGTGCGGACGCAAGACAGCAATGTGGTCGGTAATCGTCTTGGCGTTGGATGGGCCGACGCCGATATTGACCAGGGTGATCCCTGCATGGCCCTTCTTCTTCAGGTGGTAGGCGGGCATCTGCGGCAGACGCCCCAGCGTCATGTCGGTTTCAGGCTTGTCGGACCCCGCATGGGTGACGATATTGCCCGGCTCGACGAACTCCGTGTAGCCTTCGCCTCCATCCCGCATCAACTTGCGGGCCCAGGCAGCGAATTCGTCGATGTAGAACTGATAGTTCGTAAAAAGCACGAAATTCTGGAAATGACTGGCGCTTGTCGCCGTGTAGTGACTAAGGCGCGCCAGAGAGTAATCGATGCGCTGCGCGGTGAATGGCGCAAGCGGTGCGGGTTCACCCGGTACCTGATCATATTCGCCGTTGGCAATCAGGTCATCGGTATTGTTGAGGTCCGGCGTGTCGAAAAGATCGCGCAACGGCACATCCGACAACGAAGACGCCGCAGAAGCCTCGACATGGGCACCCTCGCCAAATGCGAAGTGCAGCGGAATGGGAGTGGCCGATTCCGAGATCGTCACTGGAACGCCGTGGTTCTTGATCAGAAGGCCAAGCTGCTCTTTCAGATAGTGCCGGAAAAGCTGCGGGCGGGTAATGGTCGTGGTGTAGACGCCGGGGGCGGTGACATGACCGTAGGACAGGCGTGAATCCACATGGCCGAAACTTGACGTTTCGATGGACGCTTGCGGATAGCATGCGCGGTAGCGACCCTCGATGGGGGCTCCCTGCGCCAGATCCGTGAAGGATTTGATGAGAAAATTCGTGTTGCGCTCATAAAGCGCTGTCAACGCCTCGACAGCCTCCTTCGGGTCCGTGAACGTCTGTGGCGCATACGGCTCTGGTGTGATGAAGGAGAGGGGCGGAATCGTGTGCTTTGCTATCGTCATGGCTCATTATAGGGAGCCAATTTTCACAGGCAAGCGACAGAAATACGAAGAAACTGAAAAGAAACGGAAAACCTGACGGAGCCTGTCGGCCAGACGAAGTATTCAGCCGAGAGCACCGCGCTGCAGGCTCATCAGCAGCACGAAGCCTGCACCCCTGGAGGCGGGGCGCGGGTCAGACTTGTACACTGCAAGACCGGCCACCGGTCCAAGGAAGATCGAAGCGACGAGCGCGAGCCTGATGGCGGAAAAGAGCGTGCTGGAAAAGCTGTTGGTCATTGTCTTCGCCTTTACAATACGACGGGGCAGCTTGAAGCAGGAATGGGGCTCTGCTGGCAGGCAAGTGCTGCACCGGCATTCACCCGTTGGAAACTGCGGTTCGGATTGACGACGAGCGAGGCAAAGGACATGGCAAAAATTGCCATGAGCAGCACGATGATTGTAAGGCGGCGTATCAGCTTGGCCATGTCCATTCCCCTTATTGGAGTTGATAGACAGAGTTTTGCCATAGTTGGACTGAACCGATGCTGAGAACCCGGTTCATATGGCATTCAGGGAGGTTAATAGGGCCTTTCCCCATTCTGGGCCGTTAAAAGATGCAGGGATCGTCGCCCCTGCGATCCCATTATGTCAGTGAGGTCTCTGCACGAGCGGTTATTTCGCTGATGAAATCAGCAATCGCCTCGGGGTCTGTGGCATCGACGACCCGCAAGCCATGCTCCTGCGCGGCGGCAAACATTTCGGTGTTTTCCCTGAGGGATCGCTCGATGAAAGCGTCGATCAATTGCCGTCGATCGGCGTTACCATCATCATAAGCGGCTTCGCGGCGCATTCTCTTCAACAGCAACTCGTTCTCGGCATGGAGAAAAATTCCGGCAACGCTGCGACCGATCAGTGGCGATATATATTCAGGTCGCAAGGCCGCACCCTCGAAAACCGTGAGTTCGCCCGTGCCAGCCCGCTTGTCGAGCAGGCTTTGGATGAGCGGCCAGATATTCTGATGATGGACCCGAAGGAACCAGCGGATCGTTTCGGGTGAAAGGCTCTTATAATATTCTTCGACAGGCCCGGGGATGGCTGGCCACGGTCGGCCGGGATGGCGGGCAAGGCTATCGGTGGAAATGGTCTCGCAGCGCAGCTTTGCGCTCAACTGCTTCGCTAATGTTGTTTTGCCGACATGCGAGGTACCCGAAATCAGAATTGTCGAAAGGGTCACGCGCATGTTTCTGCCTCAGTCTTGGTCGGCACGGCGCAACGATACATAACGGGATAAAAGGGGTCTACCCTCTCGCCATGCGTTGCGCCCGCCGTCTGTTTTTAGAGGCGTGTCCAGGTCTGTGACTTGCACAGCACTTTCAGCACACAGCCCTTCATGCTGAGCGAATTGCCTGAAACGGTGCCAGAGCCACTATAGGTCTTGTCATTGGCCGGATCGGTAATGTCGCCGGAATAGCTATTGCCGGTGCCGCTCATCTTGCCGATCTGTTTTCCAGCGTGCTTGCCGGTCTTCAGCGTCACGCAGAACGCCGAACCGCAAGGAGCAATGGCGGCGGTTTCGCCGCTGGCGGTTTTCCAGTTGCCTTCAATGGCCTCGCCGGCAAGGGCAGAACCGCCCAGGATGACAAGCGCTGCGGCCAAAATCGTCATTCTCTTCATATGGACCTCCCAATCCAGTGTGCTGAAGTCGGTCATACCTTGCGCTTCAGCACACGCATCTCCTCATGCGAGTGAAGAGATTTATAATTAACGTGAACGTAAAAGGAAATATCTTTGCCGCGGATTTTCATGTTTTTCCGCAGAAGAGAGACGGGAAGAGCGTTGGCTTCAGAAACGACGTTTGGCGCATGGTTTAAAAAGGGTTGAATTCCATTCGTAAAGCTTTCGTAAAAATGCGCAGAAAGTCCTTAATTTCCGGGCCTCGGCATATTTAACAAAAACCCAACTTTACCAATCGTTTGGACTTTGTTTGCGGCCCATTAATCATGCCTTTTAAGCGCCCGTTGAAGGCCCGCTGTCATATTGGGGTCATCGAAAGCGCAGGGAAAACCTGCCAGCTGGAAGGACGAAAAAAGCCGCAGAAGACGGTGGGTCCGGAAGGCAAAACGCCCGCTTAGAGGCGAAGAAGACAGAACCAACGCAGGTTACGAAACAGGGATAAGAACAATGGCACGCTTTGAAATTCGCGACATCGAAATGGCGCTTGCCTCCGGCGAAAGCCGCGTCGAAACTCTTTGCAATCTCGGTCTGGTCTATGCGACCGGCCGGGGCGGCAAGGTGGATCTGGTTGCGGCTCACAAGTGGCTCAACATTGCCGCCATTCGCGGTTCGGAACGGGCGGCTTCATTGCGCGCCGATCTGGCCCGCAACATGAGCAAGGCGGAGCTCGCCGAAGCACTGCGTGCCGCACGCGAATGGATGACCGTTCACTGACAATACCGCGCTAAAGTCGGCTGGTTATCTCAGGCCGATCTGGAACAGAACAACGATTGCCTTCATTTTCCGGCCACGGTTCCTCCAGTCCCGTTACCCGGTATAAACGAAAGTCAAACCCGAAGGGGAATGCGGCGAGGGCTTCCAGGGAGGAGGCTTTTGCGCTGACACATCGAACCGCGACCAGCAGAAACAAGGCTGGCGCGGTTCTTTTATATTTGGGTTGAAGCTGGCGGAAAAAACGATTCCGCCCCAGCGCGTTACGCCGGCCCGTTGAATCGTTTTCCGATCATTCTCAACCGAGCGTTTTCAGCACTTTCGGCAATGCCTGTTCGAAAAGGTCAAGCTTGTCGGCTGTCCCGGCGCTGACGCGGATGCAGCGGTTCAGTGGTTCGACGCCCGGCATACGAATGAACACGCCGTGCTCCATGAGACCATCGACAATGCCACGCGCGTAAGCGCCGTCACGATGGCAGTCGATCGTCACAAAATTGGTCGCAGAGGGGAGTGGCGACAACCCATTGTCGCGGGCGATCTGAGAGATACGATCGCGCGCAGCAGAGATTTTACCGACCACTTCGTGCAGATATTCCTGATCCTTCAAGGCTGCCAATGCAGCGGCAACGGAGACGCGCGCCATGCCGAAGTGGTTGCGGATCTTGTCGAACGCCTGAACATTTCCCAGCGTGCCGATAGCATAACCAACACGCGCGCCGGCAAGGCCATAAGCCTTCGAGAAGGTACGCATGCGCAATACGTTAGGTTTGCCGATCAGGGCATCGATCGCAGGTACGGCGCTTGCCGGTGCGGTTTCGCAATAGGCTTCATCCAGAATGAGAAGGCAGGTTTCCGGCAATGCGCGGGCAAAAGCCACGACCTCGCCTGCTTCCCACCAGCTTCCCATCGGGTTGTCGGGATTGGCGAAATAAACCAGCGGCGCGTTTTCCTTAATGACGAGATCGAGCAACCCATCGAGGTTTTCGTGGTCGTCAACATAGGGCGTTGTTACCAGCTTCCCGCCGAACCCGTTCACATGGTAGTTGAAAGTCGGATATCCGCCGAAAGACGTCACAACGGGCGTACCCGGTTCGACGATCAGGCGGGCAATTTCACCCAGAAGCCCGTCCACGCCGCCGCCGATCGCGACGTTATCGCGAGAAATGCCATGGTGAATGGCAAGCGCTTCCTTGAGTTCAAAGTTTTCCGGATCGCTATACATCCATGTGTCGACTGCTGCGTCCCGCATCGCCAGCAATACGGATGGAGCCGGGCCGAAACCGCTCTCGTTTGCACCAATGCGTGCTTTGACCTCAAGACCCCGATTGCGCTCGATGGCTTCCGGACCAACGAAAGGTACGGTGGAGGGAAGAGAAGCGGCGAGAGGCGTAAGGCGCGAAAAAGCGGACATTGCAGAAATTTCCAGTACCTGTTGAGAAAATCGGCCACACAATAGGTCGAAAAACCGAGTGCGCAAGGCGCGCTTGGCGCTGCGAAGGCTGTTTTGGAACAGATTTCTTCGCGTGTGGAGACGCGCGCAAAATCATACCGTCATTGTCAGGCGCTGGTTTCGAAGCTCAGTCTGCGCACATGATGCAGGAATTCCGCATCGATCAGCATGTTGAAGCCGACTGTGGCCATTTCTTCTTCACGACGGATCAGCGTGCAGCCGATCTCGTCGCGAATGCCAAGGATTTCGAGATAGAAATTGACCGGCATTTCCAGATGCGGGCTGACCTCGATTTCCGCGCCATAGAGAGAAATGGTGCGGACAAGGCAGCGCATTGTATTCTTGGCGCTCAGATGATGGCCGATAAAGGTGATCTTGCCGGGGCGGTCAATCTGGAATTTCTCATACATCTCGTCCGGAGCGACGCTTCGGTGTGGATCGATATTCATGGCCATCACAACCTCCCAGGCTGTTTTCTTCTTGTTTCCATTTTAGATCATCTTCCTTGCCGGGAACTGAACGAAATACATTCAATTGATTTGACCGCGATCTCGTCGTTCCCACAGGACTGTGTCGAAGATGATGTTTCCATTCAGAAAACTGGACGGAAGCAGTGGTGCAAACACACGGGAGCCCGTTGTGTTCCACTACGGTGCATGCCGCTTCTTCGCCGGTTGACGCGGCCCGTACTTGGCGTTACGCCTTTGTCATACTTATGTTGCGCATCGCTGGAAAAACTTTCCGTCGCGATCATTCCGGGAGAAACATGTGGCGGACAGGCTGGTAATTGTCGGGGCGGGGCAGGCGGCTTTCGCACTGGCGGCAAAACTGAGGGCTTTAAAAGACCAGCGCCCCATTACCATCATCGGCTCGGAGGATGTTTTTCCCTATCAGCGCCCGCCGCTTTCGAAAAAATACCTGATGGGCGAAATGACCTTCGACCGGCTGATGTTCCGGCCAGAGCAATGGTATGCGGAAAACGATGTCGAAATCCGCCTGTCCACCTGGGTCGAAGAAATCGACCGTGTGGGCAAGATCGTGCGCATGCAGGACGGAAGCTCGCTTTCTTATGGCAAGCTCGTTCTGGCCACAGGTGCCACGCCGCGTCTTCTGCCCGCCAGCATTGGTGGCGACCTTGAGGGCGTTCTGGCGGTTCGTGACAAGCGCGACGCCGACAGGCTGATGCGGGAGATGAAACCGGGCCGCAGACTGCTTGTGATCGGTGGCGGGTACATCGGGCTGGAGGCTGCGGCTGTTGCTCGCAAACTTGGTCTCGATGTGATGTTGATCGAAATGGCGGAGAGAATCCTCCAGCGCGTCGCCGCAAGGGAAACCGCCGATATCATGCGGGACATTCACGTGGCGCACGGTGTTTCGATTCGCGAAAAGACCGGCCTTGTTCGCCTTGTCGGCATGGATGGCAGGGTTGCTGCCGCCGAATTGTCGGATGGTTCGACCATCGATGTCGATTTCGTCATCGTCGGCATCGGTGTCACACCGAACGATCGACTAGCCCGCGAATCGGGAATCGATGTTGGCAACGGTGTCGTGGTCGATGAATTTACCCGTACCTCCGACAAGGACATCCATGCAGTTGGTGATTGCGCCCTCCTGCCGTGGGAAGAGGGTCAGGTTCGGCTGGAATCGGTTCAGAACGCTGTCGACCAGGCAGAGGCTGCCGCGACCGTGTTGGCTGGCACCGAACGCCGTTATGAACCGAAACCCTGGTTCTGGTCGGATCAATATGATGCCAAGCTGCAGATTGCCGGCTTTAATCTGGGCTTCGATGAAACTCTGCTGCGCCCCGGCGTCCGTGAGGGCAGCTATTCCGTCTGGTATTTCCGCCGTGGCCGATTCGTTGCCGTTGATGCGATTAACGACGCCAAAGCCTATGTCACCGGCAAGAAGCTGCTGGAAACCGGCGTAGAGCCGGATCGCGCCATCCTTGCTGATCCATCTGCCGACCTGAAATCATTACTGTCTTGAGGAATCACCATGCCTGCCCCTGAAAACCGTTTCAAAACCGCCATTCATGCCGGTAAGCCGCAGATCGGCCTCTGGCTCGATATGGCGGAGGCGATTACCGCTGAAATCGCCGGAACCTCGGGCTTCGACTGGCTGGTCATTGACGGCGAGCATGGGCCAAACGATCTTCGTAGCATTATCGACCAGTTGCGCGCACTGGCCACATCGCCGGCTGAGCCCGTGGTGCGTGTACCGGTCGGTGAAAGCTGGATGATCAAGCAATTGCTGGATGCGGGCGCGCGCACGCTGCTGGTGCCGATGGTTGATTCGGCCGAGCAGGCGAGCGCACTGGTCAGCGCCATGCATTATCCACCGCGCGGCATTCGCGGTATGGGCGCAGCTGTGGCGCGTGCTTCAGCCTTCAACACGATCACCGATTATGCCGATACGGCATCTGACAATGTGTGTCTTCTGGTGCAGGCTGAGACGAGGGCGGCAATCGCCGATCTCGACAATATCCTTGCGGTTGATGGCGTGGACGGTGTTTTCATTGGTCCGGCGGATCTTGCCGCCGATATGGGATATCTCGGCCGTCTGGACGCTCCGGAAGTGCAGGAAGTCATCGAAGCGGCAATCACCAAGATTGTGTCCTCGGGCAAGGCAGCCGGTATTCTCACCTTTAATGAGACTTTTAACCGCCGTTATCTCGAACTTGGCGCGTCGTTTGTCGCTGTCGGCGCAGATGTGACGGAGTTTGCAGGCGCGCTGCGTTCGCTCTCTGCCCGCTACACGGGTGAAACATCGCCGGCGCCATCCAGGTCGGGATACTGAGCTGACTTATAGTAGTCTGACCGAAGGAGGCATACCCCTCGGTCTTATATTCTAATCGTCGTTACTTGCGTTGAGTTGTTCCGGCGGAATACCTTCTTCGCCGGAGGCGAGATAACCGTGATTGATCAGCGCAGCACGCAGAATGCGCTCGATAGCCTCATCATGGCCAATTCCGTGATCTCTCGCAAAGGCTGAGATTGCTTCTTCGATATCGACGCCAAATTTCATTTTGCCCCTCCGCCCGTCTCGATAGGTCTATACGCGAATAGGCAAGGGAAGTTCTCTCCCCTTGCCGTTTTATTCTAGGCTAGTGCTGATTAGCGCCAGCGGTAGAGGCTGCTGTTGGAAGACTGCTGTTGTGTGCTGGTGCCGACAACGTAACCAATCGCAAAACCGAGCGCGCCGACAATTGTCAGCAAGGACGTCGCTGTCGCGGGATTCTCTTTCACCGCTTCCACGACCTGATGGCCTTGGGTGCGTACGTTCTGCGCCGCCTTGCGAACACGGCCACGTGCTTCGCCGAGCAATTCGGATGCGTCGTCGCCCGCGTCTTCCACGCGAGCCGACACAGCCTTTGAAAGCGACGCGATCTGCGTACGAAGCTCCGCGATCTGATTCTCGATCGTTTCTTCAACAACATTCAGTCTGGTTTGAGCCATGTGAGCACCTCTTTTGTTACCGGTCAGAAAACGCCGACGCCGGCGAAAGGTTCCCTCCTAGCCAAACAAGTTGCACCGCAAGGGCCGTAATGCCGCACCTTTTGTGGATTTTAGGCTTTATATATAGGCATCGAACAGACATGCTGCCTCAGCCCCAGCCACAGCTTTTTCATTCCTTCCGCGAAAAAGCCTTGCATTCATTTTTTATACGCAATAATCAGGCCGCACCGGAGAGGTGGCCGAGTGGTCGAAGGCGCTCCCCTGCTAAGGGAGTATACGTCAAAAGCGTATCGAGGGTTCGAATCCCTTCCTCTCCGCCATTTGGCTCATACGATCTTCTCAGAAGCCGCTTTCCAAATTTTAGAGTTTCCGATGTCGCTTTTTAGCATGGTTGATTTGCTGTGCGACTGAATGCGCGTTTGGGCACGCTCTGGAATTACCTTCGAAAATATCGCGTGACCGAACGGAATGGGAAGGCATCCGCGTTGCTTCCTTTGCGCACGACTCTATCCGGCGTGTGAAGCGAAAAAGGATTTCGTCGAATCGGACTCCTGGATTCGGCATGCACGATTCAGAACGACGCTCGTTTTCCACACCGTTGCCGAATCCTCCGCAGGCCGTCAGTTAATCGAGTGCGGTGCATTTTTCCTATTTGCCAGCAGGAGAACGCGCCGGCGCTTAAAGTGCCGATGCGTGAAAAGGTTATGTTAACTCCGCTAACTAACGGATTCTCAAGGAATTTATTAACTGAACGTAAATCTCTTCGTGTGGCCGCACAATGCTGTGTGTTTTTTGAGCAACAAGGCGAAATGAACCAGCCTGTGAAAATGCGTTTCTCGTCGTTTGTCGATTGCAAGCGCCGGAACGTTTTGTATTTTCACGAATAGAAGCGAGGCGGTGGATCGTTTGGCTTCTAAAAAACACGGGAATGGGGCAGGGAATGCTGTCCTTCAGCGAAAGTACCCAGACCCTTTTTAAACTTTGACTGGAGGTCAACATGAACATCAAGAGCCTTCTGATCGGCTCCGCTGCGGCTCTCGCAGCAGTATCCGGCGCACAGGCCGCTGACGCTATCGTCGCTGCTGAGCCTGAGCCCATGGAATACGTTCGCGTTTGCGACGCATTCGGCACTGGCTTCTTCTACATCCCCGGCACTGAAACCTGCCTGAAGTTCGGCGGTTACGTTCGTTTCCAGACCGACTTCGGCCGCAACAAGTCCGGCACGTCTGACTGGGATTCGTTCACGCGCGCTCAGTTCGAAATCGACACCCGCACCGACACCGAACTCGGCGCTCTGCGTGGCTTCATCGGTTTCCGTGGCAATGCCGATAGCGGCGTAGGCAGCTCGACAGCTTCCTCCAGCGGCAACCTTGGCTCTGGCGTTTTCGTTGATCAGGCGTTCATCGAACTCGGCGGTCTCAAGGTTGGTAAGTTCTATAACTGGTGGGACGACGGTCTCTCTGGTGAGTCTGACGAGCTGTCTTCGAACGCTCTGTTCAACTCTATTCGCTACGTTTACGACGCAGGTTCGTTCTGGGCCGGCGTGTCGGTTGACGAACTTGAAGGCATTTCGCTCGGCAACAGCACGACCGGTTTCTTCAACGAGACCGATAACAACGTTGGTATTTCGGCTGGCGTTGGTGCCAAGCTCGATGCTGTTTCCCTGCAGCTTATCGGTGGCTACGACTTCGACCGTGAAAACGGCTCGATCCGCCTGATCGCTACCGCTGGTATTGGTCCGGGTACGCTTGGTCTTTCTGGCGTGTGGGCTTCTGGCGCGAACGCTTACTACTCGGTCTCCGAGTGGGCAGTTGCTGCTGAGTACGCCATCAAGGCTACCGACAAGCTGACCATCACCCCCGGCGCTCAGTACTACGGTTCTTACGGTCTCGTTTCCTGGGATGACTTCTCGGACAACGATGCTTGGAAGGCTGGCGTAACGGTTGACTACAAGATCACGTCTGGTCTGTCTGCCAAGGTTGCTGTCAACTACTTCGACATCGACAACGGTGACGACCAGGTCACTGGTTTCGTTCGCCTTCAGCGTTCGTTCTAATCTGATCTGACTTCTGTCAGTGAAAGAAGCCCCGGCAGCAATGCCGGGGTTTTCTTTTGAGTTATGAGGCGATCACAAGGCTTGGTGAGTGGATGCGATGGGCGATTCGAGCAACCGGTTGGTACTAAGACATGTCCGTTATTCTGATTCCCTCGCCGTAGAATGTCGAACGTAGGTGGATGAAACGACGTTACTGCGGCGAAAATCCGCAGTGGTTAAACTGAAGACGCGCAGCTAAGGCGCTGAAACGGCTGTTTTATTAATGAAGGATTAAGGCATAACCGGCCGATGGACGGAGTTGTAGCTATTTCGCAACAGCGGAAAGCTAAGCATGCCTTACCGTCTCGCTTCTTTCGTGATTGCGATTGCGTAGCGCGTCGGTTTTGGCTCTAATCACCTTCATAGGCGGCATGCATTTGATTTGTGCGTTCCCACTTGCCGTCTGAGAAATCAGTGTTTTGACTGGAGGTCAATTATGAACATCAAGAGCCTTCTGATCGGCTCCGCTGCGGCCCTCGCAGCAGTATCCGGCGCACAGGCCGCTGACGCTATCGTCGCTGCTGAGCCTGAGCCCATGGAATACGTCCGCGTTTGCGATGCATTCGGCACCGGCTTTTTCTACATCCCGGGCACCGAAACCTGCCTGAAGTTTGGCGGTTATGTTCGTTTCCAGACTAATTTCGGCCGCAATGCTTCGGGTACTTCTGACTGGGATTCGTTCACCCGCGCTCAGTTCGAAGTTGACACCCGCACCGACACCGAGCTCGGCGCTCTGCGTGGCTTCATCGGTTTCCGCGGCAACGCCGATAGCGGCGTAGGAAGCTCCACGGCATCCTCCAGCGGCAACCTCGGTTCTGGCGTTTTTGTTGACCAGGCATTCATCGAACTCGGCGGCCTGAAGGTCGGTAAGTTCTACAGCGAGTGGGATAACGATCTGAACGGCGAAACGGACCTTCTGTCCACCAATACCCTGTTCAACTCGATCGCCTACACATACGACGCAGGTTCCTTCAAGGCTACTCTGTCGGTGGACGAACTCGAAGGCGTAAGCGAAGCTGACAATTCTGTTGGTATCACAGGCGTTCTCGGTGCGACCTTGGGCCCTGTCAGCGCGACCCTCGTAGGCTCCTACGACACCGACTACGAAGAAGGCGCAATCCGCGCAATCTTGTTCGCAGATGTTGGTCCAGGTACTTTTGGCCTTGCTGGTGTTTGGGCATCTGGCGAAAACGGCTACTACACTGAATCCGAGTGGGCTGTTGCTGCTGAATACGCAATCAAGGCAACTGATAAGCTGACGATCACGCCGGCAGCTCAGTACCTGAGCGACTACCAGCTCGAAGACGGTGTTGACGCTTGGACTGCTGGTCTGACGGTTGACTACAAGATCACCGATGGCCTTGCAACCAAGGTTACCGCGAACTACTTCGACGTTGACGGCCAGGACGACGAAGTCACCGGCTTCGTTCGCCTTCAGCGTTCGTTCTAATCTGATCTGACATCTGTCAGTGAAGGAAACCCCGGCAGCAATGCCGGGGTTTTTCTTTGGGCTGGTGTTGATGATTTCATTCGGCATTCGGCCAACAAAAAAGCGCCGGACATGCCGGCGCTTCAGGAAATCAATATTCGTCAAGCGGTCGTCGTTATCCCGAACGACCGTGGCGCAGATCGTCAACAATGTCGGCTTGTTGCCCTAGGCGTGTCTTATAGACCTGATAGTTCTCTATCACCCGTTGCACGTAGTTGCGTGTCTCGGGGAAGGGGATGCGCTCAATCCAGTCCACGACGTCATCGATGTGTTTACCGCGCGGGTCGCCATAGCGGGCGATCCATTCAGGCACCTTTTTCGGGCCCGCGTTATAGGCGATGAAGGTCAGGATATAGGAACCACCGAAGCTTTCGATCTGTTCGCCGAGATAATGCGCTCCAAGCGTGGCGTTGTAGCCGGCATCGCTTGTCAGTCTTGCCTGCGTGTAGGGCAGACCGTGACGGCCAGCCACACCTTTTGCTGTGCCGGGTAGCAACTGCAGCAAGCCGCGTGCATTTGCGGGTGAAACTGCGGCCGGATTGAAGGCGCTTTCCTGTCTGGCAATGGCATATGCCAATGCCTTTCCGGAGCCCGCGATGTTGGCGCTGGCAGGAATGACACCGAGCGGGTAGGCGAGGGCAGCCGCATCGATGCCACGGCTGAAGGCCGTCTTGCCGATTTGCAACGACACTTGATGATTGCCGTTGCCTTCCGCCCGTGCGGCAAGAATGGCAAGTTCGCCGGGGCTGTCGAGTTGATCGGCGAGTGCGCGATAAAGGCTGTCGGCCCGCCAGCCATATCCGGCAGCTTCCAGCCTGTCTATGGCGCGGACCGCTTCACGTCCTGCAAAACGCTGTCGGTCTGCACCACTTGGCGATGGGTAGGTGACATTGAGTGTTTTGACACCGATCCGCGCCGCAGCAAGCTGGCCATAGAAGGTGCCGGGATGAGCGGCGGCCTTGCTGAAAAAGTCACGTGCGTCGCCCGGCCCACCGCGTTCTGCAGCGCGACCGAGCCAATAATAGGCCCTTGATGCCGAGAGGGGCCGGTTTGATGCCTGCAGCAGCGCGGAGAAATGTCGTGCGGCGGCAGCAGGCTGGTTCAGCGCTCGTAGCGCATACCAGCCGGCATGAAATTCCGCGTCGGCAATATCCACGGCGGACGCCGCGGAATGATTGGCGACGATACGGTAAGCGCGCGGAAATTCGCCGAGATCGGCAAGACCGCGTGCAATGATGCGCCGCTCGTTCCACCATTCGCCCGGATTGACAAGTGTCGCCCGATCTTTCGGCGCCTGTTCGAGAAGCGCTGCCGCTTCCGTGTATTTCTGCTGGTTACGGAAGTTCTCAACCCGCGCAAACAGATAGGCTGCGTCGCTACGCAACGATGCGTCGACGGATTCAAGCAGAGCGCTTGCATTGCCGGAACGCTGCAACACTGCGGCCCAGGCTCTATAAAGAGACTGTGCGTTGCCGAGATCGCCGAAGCGTTTCGCCTGGCTGATTCGGCTGCGGTACATCAGGTAGTCCATGCGCGCTTTATGGTCGGCGGGCGTGAAGTAACTGGAAAACTGGCCAAGCACCCGGTCTTCCATGTCCTTGTCCATGCCTTCGCTGACCCAGAGCTGGCGAAGAAGACGTTGTGCTTCCGTTGTTTTACCAGAGGCGGCGAGAGCTTGAGCAAGTGCAACCGTACCTTCGGCTGTCTCCGGCCGGCTGCTGCCGAATGCGGAGATAACCTGTGCAGCGGGAGGGTTCTCGCGGTAGAGGGCGCGTTCGGAATTGGCGCGCAAGGTGGCAACACCAGGCCAGCCGGACAGTTCGCGTTCGGCGGCAGCGATTTCTGCGGAAGGCACATCCCTCTGGCCAGAAACAGCGATTGCCCAGGAAAGTATGTGTCGGTCGAGGCTGCCGGAGGACATTGCGTTGCGAATGGAAAGTGCCCGCGTAGTGTCGCGGCTTGAAAGCGCGTCGAGACCTGCCTTGAGGTCGGCGACGTCCTGTGGACGGTTAAGTCGAGGTATCGCACCGGTAATTTCCGGTGTGGCGGGAACGAAGGCGGGGATCGTGGGGGCGTCCGGTTTTACGTAAGGAAGCGGTGCGACCGCGCCTTCCGGCAACGGTCCAGCCTGTACGCTCCAGACGGTCGCCGCGAGGCTCGCCGTCAACAATCCCAGAACTGTCTTTTTCATGGTGCTTTTCATGATGTGACGGAGTGAGTGGACCGGTGTGCGTTTATTGCTTCATTAACGGAAATTGACCTTAACGAACCCTTACTTTTGATGGGGCGGTTGCATCAACTTTTATTCATTGCCTCGTTATTGCCGCTTGCCTTGTCCGCGCTCTCCCGCTTTATGTGCTTGCAGTCCGCAAGGCGGCATTTCGTCGGTGTTTTCGGACGAAATCGCCTTCCTTTGCGCTTGTCGGCTTCAAGGGCTGGCACTAATGTGTGCGGGTTTTAACCATCGAATGCGGCCGAAGCATGAACCGCTCGGCGCCAGGAGTTTTGCATGTTCAAGGGATCCATTCCCGCCCTCATTACCCCGTTTACGGACGATGGCGCCGTGGACGAACAGGCATTTGCCGCCCATGTGGAGTGGCAGATCGCTGAAGGCAGCAACGGTCTTGTGCCTGTGGGCACGACGGGGGAATCTCCGACCCTGTCCCACGACGAGCACAAACGTGTTGTCGAGCTGTGCATCGAGGTAGCGGCGAAACGGGTACCGGTCATCGCAGGCGCCGGATCGAACAACACGAATGAAGCGATCGAGCTTGCCCAGCACGCCGAAGAGGCTGGCGCGGATGCGCTTCTGGTTGTTACTCCGTATTATAACAAACCGACCCAGAAGGGGCTTTTCGCACATTTCTCGGCTGTTGCCGACGCGGTGAAACTGCCGATCATCATCTATAATATCCCGCCACGTTCGGTGGTCGACATGTCTCCTGAAACGATGGGCGCGCTTGTCAAAGCGCACAAGAACATCGTTGGCGTCAAGGATGCGACCGGCAAGCTCGACCGTGTTTCCGAGCAGCGCATTTCCTGCGGCAAGGGGTTCGTCCAGCTGTCCGGTGAAGACGGCACGGCACTTGGCTTTAACGCCCATGGCGGCGTTGGCTGTATTTCTGTAACGGCAAACGTCGCCCCGCGTCTCTGTGCAGAATTCCAGGCGGCAATGGCGGCTGGCGACTATGTGGCAGCTTTGGAATATCAGGATCGTCTGATGCCGCTGCACAAGGCCATTTTCATGGAACCCGGTGTTTGCGGTACAAAATATGCGCTGTCGCAGACCCGTGGCGGCAACCGCACTGTTCGCTCCCCACTGATGAGCTCGCTGGAGGCATCTACCGAAGCGGCTATCGATGCAGCGCTGAAGCATGCCGGCCTGACAAACTGAGGCAGAAAATAGAGTAAGGCGCGCAAGCGACTGCTTCTGATGTGGAGCTGTCGAGCGCGCCTTTTCTTTTCGCCGCGACGATACTAAATAGAATGCATGCACCCGCTTCCGGTGGAAAATCGCAGGCGCAATAAGAAGAACAAGGGATTGAAGGATCATGGCCCCCAAAGGCAGCCAGCGTGTGGTGAAGAAGATCGTTGCGGAAAACCGCAAGGCTCGCTTCAACTATGAAATCATCGACACTTACGAAGCCGGGCTCGTCCTGACGGGGACTGAGGTGAAATCGCTTCGCGAAGGCAAGGCGAATATCGCTGAATCCTATGCGTCGGATGAGGGCGATGAAATCTGGCTCATCAACTCGCATCTGCCGGAGTATCTTCAGGCCAACCGCTTCAATCACGAACCGCGCCGTCGTCGCAAGCTGCTTCTGAACAAGCGCGAGATCAATCGTTTGCGTGCTGGTATCAACCGCGAAGGCATGACGCTGGTGCCGCTGAAGATCTATTTCAACGATAGTGGACGGGCGAAGCTCGAGCTGGCTTTGGCAAAGGGCAAGAAGCTGCATGACAAGCGCGAGACGGAAAAAGAACGCGATTGGAACCGGCAGAAGTCGCGTCTTCTTAAGGGTGGCTAAACCGATCAGTCCCTCACGTTCACAAACAAAAAAGCGGCGCTCCATGCGCCGCTTTTTTTGAGTGCTTGTTTGGAAACCTGCGTCTCCTCAGGCCGCTCGATAATATGGCGCGGTATAACCGGCAGAAGACGATACGTTAAAGCGCGCGACGAGTGCGGCAAGATTGGCGCTGACATCACCCAGATTATGGGTCGCCGCATTGGTTTCTTCTACCATCGCCGCATTCTGCTGCGTCAGATGGTCCATGCTGTTGATGGCCGCGCTGATTTCCTGAATGCCCATAGACTGCTCCTGCGCCGCCTTCGTCAGCGAAGCAATGTGCTCATTGATGCTGTCGACCTTGTTGCCGATCGTGTTCAGCGATTCTCCGGTCTTGTTGACCAGCGAAACGCCCTGCATGACGTCAGCAGAGGATTTGGCAATCAGTGTCTTGATTTCCTTGGCTGCTGTGGCCGAGCGCTGCGCCAGTTCGCGCACTTCCTGGGCAACAACGGCAAAACCCTTGCCGGCCTCGCCGGCTCGCGCCGCCTCAACGCCCGCATTCAGCGCCAAGAGGTTGGTCTGGAAAGAGATTTCATCGATCACGGCAATGATCTGGGTGATTTTCTGCGAAGAGGTTTCGATGGCGCTCATGGCGTTGACGGCCTCCATCACGACTTCGCGGGAACGTGCGGCCTCGACGGCCGAGCTCTCGACCATCACCTTTGCTTCTTCAGAACGCTGTGCCGACAGCCTGGAAATGGTGGTGATTTCCTCGACGGCGGCGGCTGTTTCCTCAAGTGCCGCAGCCTGCTGCTCCGTGCGGCGGGCCATGTCGTCGGTTGCTGACGTCAGTTCCTGGGTGTTGCCGGAAATCTTGTTCGCTTCATTGACGATCTGCGAAAAGGCATCGGAGAGGTTGCCAAGCGCAGTGTTGAAGCTCGCCATCAGGCCTTCGAACTGAGGTGCGGTTTTTTCCGTAATGGTCGATGTCAGGTCGCCATTGGCAAGCTTGGCCAACGCGTTGTTCAGAAGCTCGAGAATATGATCTTGCTCCTGCTTCATTTGCACCTGTTCGGCTTCGACTTTCTGTCGTTCGGCGGCGAGTGCCTCAAGATAGACGGAGATGGAATAGTCCATGTCGAGAAGGGCGGCCTTGACGGTGACTGTAAGCGCGTCCTTGAGCTTTCTGGCCTTCTTTTCCGCGAAGATGCCCTTCAGTTCGGATTCGATGACAGATTTGATAATGCCTTCCAGAACAAGGGCGTAACCGCCGATGTACCAGCGGGGTTCGAGGCCGAGTTTTGCGTGGGTGCGACCAATTGCCGTGACAGCCTGGGTATAGCTGTCATCGAACGTGCCGCTGGCAATCCGCGACCAATGCTTCACCTGCATGCTTTTGGCGTGCTGGATATGCGCTTCGCTTGAGAAGAACTTCGCTGTTTCGGGGACAGCACGCGCTTTGGCGTAAAATGCATCAAGCGATGCATCGAGAGAGCCGGTAATGACGCCTTTCAAACCCGCCAGCGTCTGCCGCTGCTCGCTGCCGAGCCCCAGAAAATCCAGTCTTTCGCCGAGTTGTTGATTGGTCTTTATTTGGCCGGTCATGTCGATAATCCTGATTTGGTGCCCGTCACCTGAGCGGCACCGTTAACCGGACTAAGACATCACTATCGTTAACCAAGATATAATTTCGAATATACTGAATTGACGTTTGTCATCTTTGGAGCAAATTTTGCCAGATCGGCAAAGTAGAACACGGTGATCGCGCAAAGAAAAAACGCGCCCATCTTTCGATGGACGCGTTTTGTTTGTTTTGGCGTTTCGCCGAAATCACATCGTTTCCGGGCTTTCTGCGTGACGGGCAGGGCGCTCGTTCGGATCGCGGCCAATCTCTGCCTTCAGCGTCATAAGATCGATGAAGTGGTCAGCCTGTCTGCGCAAATCGTCGGCAATCATGGCGGGCTGCGTTGCCATCGTCGATACAACGGAAACCTTGCGGCCCTTGCGCTGAAGTGCATCGACGAGAGTGGTGAAGTCACCGTCGCCCGAGAAGAGAACGAGATGGTCGACAGTCTCGGATTGCTCCATGGCGTCGACGGCAAGCTCGATGTCCATGTTGCCCTTGATCTTGCGGCGACCGAGCGCATCGGTGAATTCTTTCGCAGGCTTTGTCACTACTTTGTAGCCGTTATAGTCTAGCCAGTCGATCAACGGACGGATCGACGAATATTCCTGGTCCTCAATGAGGGCCGTATAATAATAAGCTCGCAACAGGTAACCGCGCTTTTGAAACGCTTTCAGAAGCTTGCGGTAGTCGATATCGAATCCCAGGCTTTTCGAAGCTGCATAAAGATTGGCTCCATCGATGAAGAGCGCAATTTTCTCCCGTGGATCGAACATTCCATCCCATTCCTTATTTGGAAGGCCATTACTCTGGCTTTTCTCATCCGGCCGCGAAGCGAAAAATGCGTTTTCTCAACTTTGACGCATGCCGTTGGATTTTAAGTAAGCTACCTTCCCGCGTATTCCAAGACAATTCTCATAGACAATTTTTTCATCAGGCGCCAAAATCGACAATTAAAGTGACATAAGACGCCAAATTCAGGAAAAACTTGAATTCCGTGGCCAATGGCTGTATCGGAACCGTTAATCCGCGACATAACGACCCGTAAAGGACAGGCAATGGCCCGCGTCACAGTAGAAGATTGCATTGATAAAGTAGACAACCGTTTTGAGTTGGTCCTTCTCGCCAGCCATCGTGCGCGCCAGATTTCCCAGGGCTCCGCTATCACGATTGACCGCGACAACGACAAGAACCCGGTTGTTGCGCTGCGCGAAATCGCCGACGAAACACTGTCGCCAGACGATCTCAAGGAAGACCTCATCCATTCGCTGCAGAAGCATGTGGAAGTTGACGAGCCGGAGCCCGATCCGGTGACGCTGGTTGCCTCTGCCGTTGCTGATGGCGAAGACGAGGACCTGCCGGAAACCATCAACTTCGACCAGATGTCTGAAGAAGAACTGCTGGCCGGTATCGAAGGCCTTGTGCCGCCGGAAAAGAACGACGACTATTGATAGCAATTATGATGGGATTGGCAGGCGCCGGTTACGGTCTGTCAATCTTTCCCGTCATAATCTGATCCCTATTGATGCAGCATTGTGCGCTGACCTCGCGGTTGGCGCGCTTTCTTTTTGTGGAATATCGCATGATGCGGCAATACGAACTCGTTGAGCGGGTTCAAAAATATAAACCGGATGCGAATGAGGCCCTGCTGAACAAGGCCTATGTCTACGCCATGCAGAAACACGGCCAGCAAAAGCGGGCCAATGGCGACCCCTATATTTCGCATCCGCTTGAAGTTGCCGCTATCCTGACGGAAATGCATCTGGATGAATCGACCATCGCGGTCGCGCTGCTGCATGACACAATTGAGGATACCACCGCCACGCGTGCGGAGATCGATGAGCTTTTCGGTGAAGACATCGGCCGTCTCGTCGAAGGTTTGACGAAACTCAAGAAGCTCGACCTCGTTACCCGCAAGGCGAAGCAGGCTGAGAACTTGCGCAAGCTGCTTCTCGCCATTTCCGATGATGTCCGTGTCCTGCTGGTTAAACTCGCCGACCGCCTGCACAACATGCGAACCATGGAATACATGCCTGCCGACAAGCGCAGCCGTATTTCCGAGGAAACGATGGAAATCTATGCGCCGCTTGCCGGCCGCATGGGTATGCAGGATATGCGCGACGAGCTGGAAGATCTGTCCTTCCGCTATCTCAATCCCGAAGCTTACGAGACCGTCACCAACCGCCTGCAGGAACTGGAAACCCGCAACGAAGGCCTGATCAAGAAGATCGAGGACGAACTGCGCGAACTGCTCGTTGCGAACGGTCTGTCCGGTGCAGCCGTCAAGGGACGCCAGAAAAAGCCCTATTCGGTGTTCCGCAAGATGCAGTCGAAGTCGCTGTCCTTCGAGCAGCTTTCCGACGTCTACGGTTTCCGCATCCTGGTCGATGACATCACGGCTTGCTATCGTGCGCTCGGCATCGTGCACACCCGTTGGCGTGTCGTCCCGGGTCGCTTCAAGGATTATATCTCGACGCCGAAGCAGAACGACTATCGTTCGATCCATACCACCATTGTCGGCCCGTCGCGGCAGCGTATCGAACTGCAGATCCGCACAAAGCGCATGCACGAGATTGCCGAATTCGGTATCGCTGCACACGCGCTTTACAAGGATGGCGAGAACGGGGAGGGGGATCTTCTCTCGCCGGAATCCAACGCCTATTCCTGGCTGCGCCACACCATCGAATCGTTGGCCGAAGGCGACAGCCCGGAAGAGTTTCTGGAGCATACAAAGCTCGAACTTTTCCAGGACCAGGTGTTCTGCTTCACGCCCAAAGGCAAGCTCATCGCTTTGCCACGTGGCGCGACCCCGATCGACTTCGCTTACGCGGTGCACACCAACATCGGTGACACGACGGTCGGAGCCAAGATCAACGGCCGGATCATGCCGCTCGTGACGCGCCTGAACAATGGCGACGAAGTCGAAATCATCCGCTCCGGCGTGCAGGTGCCACCAGCCGCGTGGGAAGAGGTTGTTGTCACGGGTAAGGCCCGTTCCGCGATCCGCCGCGCGACACGCATGGCAATCCGCAAGCAGTATTCGGGTCTGGGTTACCGTATTCTGGAACGCACGTTTGAGCGCGCCGGCAAGCCTTTCTCGCGTGAGGCATTGAAGCCGGTTCTTCATCGTCTGGCGCAGAAGGACGTTGAAGACGCGATTGCTGCCGTCGGTCGTGGCGAGGTGTCGTCTCTCGATGTGCTGCGCGCGGTTTATCCCGATTATCAGGACGAGCGCGTTACCGTGAAAATGACCGGCGACGACGGCTGGTTCAATATGCGCAGCGCCTCCGGAATGGTCTTCAAGATTCCCGGCAAATCCCGCTCGGTTCTCGAGGACGACGGTGCAGCGGAGATGCTCGATGGTCCCGATCCCTTGCCGATTCGTGGCCTGTCCGGCAATGTCGACGTGCATTTCGGGCCTGCCGGCGCGGTTCCGGGCGATCGCATTGTCGGCATCATGGAAAAGGGCAAGGGGATCACCATCTATCCGATTCAGGCGCCAGCGCTTCAGCGCTTCGATGATGAACCGGAGCGGTGGATCGATGTGCGCTGGGACCTGGATGAGGCAAACAAGTCGCGGTTCATGGCCCGTATCCTGATCAATGCGTTGAATGAGCCGGGTACGCTGGCGTCTGTGGCGCAGTCGATTGCAACGATCGACGTCAACATCCGAACACTGAACATGATCCGCATCGGTACGGACTTCTCCGAACTGGCGCTCGACATCGAAGTGTGGGATTTGCGCCAGTTGAACCAGCTTCTGTCGCAGCTCAAGGACCTTGATTGCGTCTCAACGGTCAAACGTGCCTTCGATTGAGGCATTCATAGACGAAAGATTGAGCAGAAAGGCCGCTGCTATGCGTTTAATGCATGGCAGCGGCCTTTTCCTGTGTCTGGTCCGAAACGCGGTTTGAAACTATCTTCCTTTCAGAAATTGAAGACACGACAAGCGGCGTGCCGGTGGAGTTCCACTGATGAGAAACGCCATGTCACAAACCGAAAGGACCGAAAATCATGTTTACTCCGCTTCGCAAGTTCGCCCGTGCCGTTCGTGGCAAGACCACCCAGGAACGCGAATTCGAATATCTCAGCGGTTCGGTATCGAACGTTGACCTCGAATTCCGTCAGCGCGAAATCGATCGCGGCCTGTTCCGTAAGTAATGCATTTCATGCATGGCAGATCTTCGCCGTGCAGATAGTATGAGGGCGCGCGGCTTTTCGCGCGTCTCCGAGCCTATTGGCTGTGCCGCGGCGATGAAATAGACTTGGCTCATGTTGTTTCGCCGCCGTGATCCCGTTGGTTTCTCCGATAAAGTCCGCGACCTTGTGTGGCCGCGTTCGGGTTTCAGCCGTTCTCTTCGTTATATGAAGCTGCGCCTGTTGCGGTTATCGGCGTCGCCCTATTCCGTCGCTTCGGGTGTGGCGATTGGGGCAGGTGTCGCGTGGACGCCCTTTCTCGGGGTCCATATCATCATCGCCATGGCGCTCGGCTTCATTCTGCGTGCCAATCTGGTTGCTGCGGCACTCGGTACGACCCTTGCCAACCCGCTGACATTTCCCTTCATCTGGGCGTCGACCTGGGAGCTGGGCCACGTTCTCCTTGGACGGGAGCGGGCTGAAAGCGCATCCCATGTCGATTTTGCCGCGCTGTTCAGCCATCTCGAATTCCGCCAAATATGGAAGCCGGTATTGGAGCCGATGATCGTTGGTGCCGTGTTGCCGGCACTCATCACCGCCGTGGTTGCCTACGTCACTGTTTTCAGCCTCATTCGCGGTTTCCGTCGCCGGAAAATCGAAAATCTGGCGCAGCGTGCTGCCAACCGCAACGCATCTCTGGAGTTATTGAAATGATCATCGGTATGGGCAGCGATCTTATCGACATCCGCCGCGTTGAAAATTCGCTGAACCGGTTCGGTGAGCGCTTCACTCACCGTTGCTTCACTGACATCGAGCGCGCCAAATCCGATGGACGAAAAAACCGTGCCGCGTCGTATGCCAAACGCTTCGCCGCCAAGGAGGCCTGTTCGAAGGCGCTTGGAACAGGGCTTGCTAATGGCGTTTTCTGGAAAGATATGGGTGTCGTCAATCTGCCGGGTGGAAAGCCGACAATGGCGCTGACCAATGGTGCGGCAAAAAGGCTTGAGACGATGCTGCCGGCTGGTCACAAGGCCAACATTCACCTTACAATCACGGACGACTACCCTTACGCTCAGGCATTTGTGATTATCGAAGCCCTTCCTGTTAGCGGTTAAGCCATATTGCCGTTCTATTTGCGGCCGTATGACGGAAGCGCTTCCCTTCGGGCTGGAAAGGCTCTAGAGAAGTCCCTCGAAATGCGAAAGTGTTTTCAGGTGGAATGGAAACCGGCTTCCCGGCTGGAACCGCAACAGAATGGTTCCTGCTGACGGGGAAATCCGGGCAACAATAAGACAGGTCTTTAAGTGTCCGAAAAAACTGAGAAGAAGCAGAACGCTCTCTGGGAAAACGTCAAGGTCATCGTCCAGGCGTTGTTGCTCGCCATGGTCATTCGCACCGTTCTCTTTCAGCCCTTCACGATCCCGTCCGGCTCCATGATGCCGACGCTTCTGGTGGGCGATTACCTGTTCGTGAACAAGTTCTCTTACGGCTATTCGAAATACTCGTTGCCGTTCTCGCCGAACCTGTTCTCCGGTCGTATCCTGCAGTTCTCCGAACCGAAGCGCGGTGATGTCGTGGTGTTCCGTCTGCCGCCGAACCCGGAAGTCGATTACATCAAGCGCCTTGTTGGCCTGCCGGGTGATCGCATCCAGGTGACCAACGGCGTGCTGTTCATCAACGGCCAGCCTGTTCCGAAGCAGCCGGATGGCGTGTTTACGTCGGACTATCGCGCTGATCCGGGCGCAAACGTTCCGGTATTCCGTGAGACACTCGACAATGGCGTAACTTACGACACACTGGACCAGTCGCCGGATAGCCGTGGGGATAACACCCGCGAATTCGTGGTGCCTGAAGGTCATTACTTCATGATGGGCGACAATCGCGACAATTCGCTCGATAGCCGCTTCGATGTTGGTTTCGTACCGGCAGAAAATCTGATCGGCCGCGCCAGCGTCATCTTCTTCTCGCTGGGCAATGACACACCGTTCAGCCGCATTTGGGAATGGCCAGCCAACATGCGTTGGGATCGCCTCTTCAAGGTTGTGGAATGAGTAAGAGCAAGCCGCTTTCAGTCGAGGAAATCTCCCGGCTGGAGACGTTGATCGGATATCAGTTCAAGGAAAAGGCCCGGCTCGACCGGGCCTTGACCCATGCCAGTGCGCGCTCCGGCACGACCGAAAATTATGAGCGGCTGGAGTTCCTCGGAGACCGCGTTCTCGGTCTCAGCGTTGCCGAACTTCTGTTCTCCACCTTCCGCTCTGCAACGGAAGGTGAGCTGTCCGTCCGTTTGAACCAGCTCGTCAGCGCTGAGTCCTGTGCCTCCATTGCCGATGAAATGGGTCTCCACCTGTTTATCCGCACTGGCGCGGACGTGAAGCGACTGACCGGCAAGGCGATGCTGAACGTGCGCGCTGACGTGGTGGAAAGCCTGATTGCGGCGATCTATCTCGATGGCGGGCTGGAAGCAGCTCGTGGGTTTATTCTGAAATTCTGGCAGGGCCGTGCAACCCGCGTTGACGCAGGACGTCGCGATGCGAAGACCGAGTTGCAGGAATGGGCCCATGCAAGATTTTCCGTTACACCTCTTTATCGGATTGACGACCGCTCCGGTCCGGATCACGATCCACGTTTCACGGTGACCGTGGAAATACCGGGCGTAAAGCCGGAAACGGGTGTAGAACGTTCCAAGCGTGCAGCAGAACAAGTGGCTGCGACCAGGCTTCTGGAACGCGAAGGTGTCTGGCAGAAGGCCGACACAAAAAACTGAGCGCACAGAAGAGCCTTGAGGGCGACTGTGCTGAATACCTCTGAACCTGAATGGACATCATGACTGATCTCGAGAACCCTGCCGTATCCGGCGATGACAATAACCTTCCGACCCGTTCCGGCTTCGTGGCGTTGATCGGCCCGACCAATGCGGGAAAGTCGACGCTGGTCAACCGGCTGGTTGGCGCCAAGGTTTCCATCGTCAGCCACAAGGTTCAGACGACGCGCGCCGTGATGCGCGGCATCGCCATTCACGACAACGCCCAGATCGTGTTCATGGATACGCCCGGCATCTTCAAGCCGCGTCGTCGGCTCGATCGCGCCATGGTCACGTCCGCTTGGGGCGGTGCCAAGGATGCTGATGTCATCCTGCTTTTGATCGATAGCGAACGTGGTCTGAAGGGCGACGCCGAAACCATTCTGGAAGGTCTGAAGGACGTTCCGCAGAAGAAGATTCTTTGCCTGAACAAGATCGATCAGGTGAAGCGTGAGGATCTTCTGAAGCTCGCCGCTGCGGCGAACGAAATCGTTGCCTTTGATCGCACCTTCATGATCTCCGCCACCAACGGTTCCGGTTGCGAGGATCTGATGAACTACCTGGCCGCCGCTCTGCCCGAGGGCCCTTGGTATTATCCGGAAGATCAGATTTCCGATCTGCCGATGCGCCAGCTTGCTGCCGAAATTACCCGCGAAAAGCTGTTTTTGCGCCTGCATCAGGAACTGCCTTACGCTTCCCACGTCGAGACTGAAAAGTGGGAAGAGCGCAAGGATGGTTCGGTCCGGATCGAGCAGGTGATCTACGTCGAGCGTGAAAGCCAGAAGAAGATCGCTCTTGGCAAGGGTGGCGAGGCGATCAAGTCGATCTCGTCTGCGTCTCGCAAGGAGCTTGCCGAAATCCTCGAGCAGCCGGTCCACCTCTTCCTGTTCGTCAAGGTGCGTGAAAACTGGGGTGATGATCCCGAGCGCTTCCGCGAGATGGGGCTGGAGTTCCCGCGCAACTGATATCTCCGCTGATCTCTCGGGAACCGGAACACCTCCGGCTGGGTTGTTACTGACATAAGTTTCAACCTTTCCCGATAGCGGATATTCATGTCGCCCAAAAAACCGAACGGCATTTCTACAACCCCCTGTCAGCACTGTCCCTTGCGGGATATCCCGCATTTCAGGGACTTCTCTTCCGCCGAACTGGATTTCGTTTCCCGCTTCAAGACGGGCGAGCTTGCGGTTGAGAGTTCATCGGTCATTCTCATGGAAGGATCGCACAGTGCACACCTCTACACGGTGCTGCACGGCTGGGCCTTCCGTTACAAGACACTGGAAGACGGCAGGCGTCAGATCCTGAACTACGTGCTGCCCGGCGATCTCGTCGGGCTGCAGGGAACGGTAATGGGCGAGATGCAGCATTCCGTGGAAGCGCTATCTCCGGTTACGCTCTGTGTGTTCGAGCGCTCGCGTCTCAACAGCCTTTTTACCGATCATCCAAGCCTTGCCTATGATCTGACCTGGATAGCGGCAAGTGAGGAGCGGATGCTGGACAGCCACCTGCTGAGCGTCGGCCGCCGTACCGCGCTGGAGCGGGCGGCCTACCTGATTGCGTTTCTGTATCGCAAGGCGAAAGCGGTCAATCTCATGAACGGAGACACGCCCATCCCCGTGACGCAGCAGCATGTCGCCGATACGCTTGGCCTGTCCATCGTTCACACCAACAAGACGCTTCGCAAGCTTGCAGATCGTGGCCTGATCCGCTGGACGGACAAGGGCTGTCTGGTCCTGGATGATGCAGGACTTGCCGAAGAGGCTGGATGGGACGACGACGGAAAAAGCCTCCGGCCATTCATCTGATTGTTTTACGACATGTCTTTTTTAAATGACGTGGCTGTCTCAATTTGCGAAATCTGCGGTGATCTCGCATCGCGTAAATGCGCGGTGACAGTCATAAAGCGTCCGCCTGGCGGGCTTTATCATTTGGAAAGAAAAAGACATGGTGCCGCAGCGGGTTGTCATCGTTGAGGATGAATATCTGGTGGCGCTCGATATCGAAGCCGTTCTCCAGTCCCTCGGAATAGAAACGATCGTGATCGCGACCACCTTGGCGCAGGCGCAGAACGCCGTGCAGACCGAGCGTCCCGACTGCGTGCTTCTTGATGTCAGCCTTTCCGATGGCAAAAGTTACGACTTTGCCCGCAGTCTTCGAAGCGATGGCGTGCCGTTCGGTTTTGTCAGTGGCTACAGCGACACGAGCGGATTTCCCGAGGATCTCACGCACGCGCCACTGCTCGGCAAGCCGTTTGGCGAAAACGACATCGCCATTTTCATCGAAAAGATCACCGCACCGGCGTCGTGAACCGTAACGTTTTCTCGCCATATCGGTTATGATCGGCTGAATCGAAATTCGGACGACTTCTCTATGCAGTGGCAGGACGAGGCAATCATTCTGGGCGTAAAGCGCCACGGCGAGACAAGTGTGATCGCCGAGGTGATGACTCGCTCGCGTGGCCGCTATCTTGGAATGGTTCGTTCCGGCCGGTCGCGCAGCATGCAGCCGGTGCTTCAGGCGGGCAACAGGGTGGATGTCGTCTGGCGTGCACGTCTGCATGACCATCTCGGTGAATACCGCATCGAACCGCTGCAACTGCGTGCGGCGCAACTGATGGAAACCGCAACAGCGGTCTATGGCGTTCAGGCCATGGGTGCCCTGTTGCGGCTTTTGCCCGAGCGAGACCCGCACCCGCATCTCTATCAGGCTCTGGATGTCATTCTCGACAATCTTCATGATCCGGCCGATGCCGGTGAGCTGTTCGTGCGGTTCGAACTGGCTGTATTGAACGACCTCGGTTTCGGGCTCGATCTTGCCGAATGCGCTGCAACCGGTTTGCGGACCGATCTTGTCTACGTATCGCCGAAAACGGGCAGGGCGGTGTGCCGTGCAGCCGGCGCTCCCTATGCCGAGCGCATGTTGGCGCTTCCTGCATTTCTGAGTGAAGAGCAGTCAGAGGCGGCCGATTGTGAAAGTCTTGCCGCTGCATTTCGGCTGACCGCGCATTTTCTCAATCGGCATGTTTATGATCCGCGTGGCCTCAACGAAAACGCCGCCCGCGACGGTTTCGTGCAGGCGGCGCTGAAAGCGCTGCAGCGTAAGACCGCGCCGCCCACATTCGAGAAGGCGGGATAAGCCAAGCGCGTGACGACGAGGGGTCAAGCTATTGCGGGCCGCGGTGCCGGCCGTTCCTGGATGGGCCAATGAACGATGGCGGCAAAGATGCCCATGCCGACGCCAAGCCACCAGACGAGGTCGTAGGAGCCGAGCTTGTCGTAAAGGAAGCCGCCCAGCCAGACGCCGAGGAACGAGCCGATCTGGTGCGACAGGAACACCACGCCGCCGAGCATGCCCAGATGCCGCGTGCCGAACATGATCGCCACGAGCGCATTGGTTGGCGGAACGGTGGAGAGCCATAGAATGCCCATCACGGCGGCAAAGATCACGACGGTAAGCGGCGTCTGCGGCAGAAGCAGGAACGCGGTCACGGCGACCGAACGGGCAATATAGATATAGGCCAGCAGGTAAGGCTTGGAATAGCGCTGTGCGATCACGCCGGCCGCCAACGAACCGATGATGTTGAAGAAGCCGATCAGCGCCATGGCGATGACGGCATAACGTGCCTCGATACCGATATCGCCGAGATAGGCAGGGAAATGCGCGGTGATGAAGGCGACCTGAAAACCGCACACGAAAAAGCCGGTCGTCAGCAATAGATAGCTTTTGTGACCCAGGGCTTCTTTCAGCGCCTCGCCAGCCGTCTGCTGGAACTGTGACTGGGATTGCGTGCCGGAAGACGAGTTGCCACGCATCGGCCAGGCGAGCAGCGGCACGAGCAGCATCATCGCAGCAAGCCAGACCAGGCTGTCTGACCATCCATAGGTCGAAATCAGTCCCTGACTGATGGGGGCAAACAGGAACATGCCTGCCGAGCCGGCAGCGGTGCCGATACCGAAGGCGAAGGACCGCTGCTGCGGTGTGACATGCCGGGCGAATGCTGAAAGGATGACGCTGAAGGAGCCCGCCGCGATGCCGAGACCCACCAGCACACCGCCACCGAAATGCAGCCAGAACGGTGAGGTGCCGAAAGACATGCAGACAAGACCGGCGGCGTAGAGAACCCCTGACATCACCAGCACCCTGCCGGTGCCATATTTATCGGCCATTGCGCCGAAAAACGGCTGCCCAAGGCCCCAGAACAGGTTCTGAAGCGCCATGGCGAGACCGAAGGTCGAGCGGTCCCAGCCTGTGTCGGCCAACATCGGCAACTGGAAAAAGCCCATGGCGGAGCGCGGGCCGAAGGTCATCACGGCGATCAGCGATCCCGCGATGATGATGAGCCAGGGCATGCTCTGGCGCGCAGCTTGTGACATAGGGACCCCTCCCAAGGCAGCGCTGCGCAGGTGATTGCATGCGCAAGAAAAGCTGCGGATTTCAGCAGTATTGGAAGAATTATTATCGTCTGTCGGGTTGTCTCACCAGACACTTTTCTTGACAGGCTGCATCAATGTCGTTGATGCGCGCCCAGCTTCGACGCTTGTGCAAGAGATGATCCGACAGTCCGCTGCGTGGAATGAAGGAAGGCTCAACCGCGACGTTTGATGGCCCAGCCTTCAGTCCGGTCCTCGACGATGGTTGCGACATCGCCAACGGCGATCCGGCCGATACCCCGGGGAGTGACGTTCCATCCAAACAGCACGCCGGGAACACGTCTATCCGCGGACATACGAATGCGCCCCATGGCCTTCATGGGCGAAGGGACGTCGCGTGAGCCGGTCTGCTGGTCCTGCGTGGTCATGATGCAGCGCGCGCAGGGTTTGACGAGATCGAGCCGGATGCCGCCAATCTCGATGGCAGACCAGCGATCTTCAGCCCAGGCTTCATCGGTTTCCAGCACGATATTGGGACGGAAGCGGTCCATGCCGACGCTGTCTTCACCATTCGCCTGCATATCGCTGTTGAGCGCGGCAAGCGATGCGGTCGTGGTCACGAGTATCTGGTAGCCGTCCGCGAAGGTGACGGGCGTTTCATTGCCGGTCCATTCTAGGCTTGCGATTCGTTCGGCCGACTCATCGAAGAAGACGAGCTTCACATCGCGGCCCAGCCATTCCGAAAGCGTGCCGTTGACCTCATCACCTGCGACTGCGGCATTGACGATGGATTTCCACACCGCCACGTCCATGCGCTGCCCCGATGCAGCAGCGAAAATCTCGGCCTTGCCATCACTGGAAAACCGCATGCCGCCATTTTCATGGAAGGCCAACAATGTTGCTATGGCTGGCAATTCCCGCTGGGTGATGAAATGACCGGAAGGATCGACCAGCATTGCGCGCCGATCGCCCGGCAGGCCTTCTGCGGAAATATCGCTGGCCTGAAGCGGAATGCCACGCCCGCTTTTGAGCGGATAGATGTTGAGTTCGGTAACGCGCATCGTGCTCTCCTCAGATTTCGTCGAGAAACAGGGCCAGCACCTGCTTCAGTCTGTCGTGACGTTCTCTCGCCATGTCCCGTCCTGTCTGTGTCTTGAAGCCATCGGCGAGCTTGAACAGTTTCGTTTCGAAATGATCGATGGCGAAGGCGCGGTCGTCGAGTGGCCTGTCTTTTGCCAGCGGGTCGACAGGATCGTAAAGCGCCGAACCCATACGCCCGGCGATGTAAAAGCATCGCGCCGCACCGACCATGCCGATCGCGTCCAGACGGTCCGCATCCTGAAGGATTTTCGCTTCCAGTGTCTGTGGTTCGATATTGGCCGAGAAGCTGTGGGCCGTAATGGCATGGGTGGCGGCGTCGATCTTTGCCTGTTGCCAGCCCAGAGATGCAAGAATCTCGCTCGCCTTTTCAGCGGCAAGCCGCGAGGCCTGAGAACGAAGCGGCGAGTTTTTCTCGACGGCCACGCAGTCATGCAGAAGTACGCTTGCGGCCAGAACATCCCCATCGCCGCCTTCACCGGAATGGATGCGCATGGCATTGCCGAAAACGCGGTGGATATGGGCAAGGTCGTGTGATCCGTCGCCTACATCAGCGGCATGGGGGATCAATGCTTCGGCAAGCGGTGCGTAGGGGGCAAAGGCGTCTGCGGCAATCATTCCTGCGGCTTCCGTGTCAGGATTTTCTGGTAGAAAAGCCCGATGCCGATCAGCACGACACCAAGCCCGATGAAGGAAAGCGCCCTCAATACACCTTCGAGATTGCTCATGTCGATCAGGAATGCCTTGGCAACGGAGATCAGCACGAAAGCGGCTGAAGCGATACGCAGGCTGCGGGCGTTAAAGCGCGAGCCAAGAACAAGCAAAAGCACGCCAATCAGCAACCACACCACCGAATAGCTGTAGGTTTCGCCCTGCATGAAACCTTTCCATGCGGCGATATTCTCGCCCTGCCAGAAACGCCGGACCGACAGTGTCGCCCAGGCAAAGCCGAGTGCAGCCCCGGCAACGGAAAGAATGCTGACATAGCCGGCGGGCCGGCGCCCCCGCGCATAATAGGCAAGGCCGCCATAGGCGAGCGCCGGCAGCAGATAGCCGATCAACAGCAGATTAAGGAACGGAAGGCGCCCGATATTTTCTCCCGTGATGTACGGGTTGAGAGTGACGAAATGCATCGACAACACGTTGAGGATGGCGATGATGCCGGCGACCATCGAACCGTAACGGAAGACAGGGCTCGGGCTCTTGAGATCGAGGGTCATCAGCACACCAGAGAAGCCGATGGTCAGCAGGGTGTAGATCGACTGCTCCCCGAGCGTCGGTATGCTGTCATCCAGCGTTCCACCATTCATGGCGTGGCGGATGAGGATCGCCACGGCCAGTAGGGCCATCAGGCTGGCAATGGCTTGCAGGAAATTCCTGGCCCGGAAACCCGGCCAGTCACGCAGCAGCCAGGCCGAGGCAACGGCCAGAAGGGCCGGGATGCCGTAACCGGGTAGAAGTGCATTGAACACTGGCGTGGTGCCGAGGTTCTGTGGCCCGACGATGGTTGGCTCCCAGGCAATGCGTCCCAACACGCCGACGCTGGCGATAGCCATGATCCAGGGCAGGGCGTCCCAGTTGCGATAACGTGTTGCCCACACATAGGCAAAACCTAGGACCGACAGCAGTACCGTGGTCGCCAACCCTTGGGTCAGCGTGTGCAAGGACAGCGTAAAGGCGGCAAAAGAGCCGACGAGCAGGACATTGAGTGGAGTACGGTAGGCCGCGTCACCCTGCCTGTGCAGCCATTCCGCGCCACCAATCATGATGGCACCAAGTGCGATGCCGTAGGCAGCATGCAGCCAGTCGCGGCCAAGATTGCCATATTCCACGAAGCTGGCCGTGCCGAGCCAGACCGGGAACAGTGCGGCTATACCCGCCCATAGAATAGCAAAGTCCGGATCTTTCTTGCCGCTGCGTTTCAGGAAGGAGAAACCGCAGAGGATAAGCACGGCGCCAAGCAAGAGCGCTGTCGCGATTTCTGCAGTATATCCTGTCTGAGCCGGAGGGAGCGAGACACCGGTGTTTTCGATCAGGCCGATGAAATCGATGCCGTGCCGGGCCATCAGCGAAGCGGCTGCCTGAGCGCCGAGTGCGGCAAAAATTGCCGGCCACGCACCGTAATGACGGGCGGCACCCAACGCTGCCAGCGCTGCAAGAATGGCGGCAACGGGAATGGCGGGGTGAAGGTTGATTGCAGCACTGCTGAACAGGAACGCCATTGCCGGCAGGACGGCTGCCAGAGACACGACGAGATTGATTGCCAGTGAAGGTCGCGTCAGCAGTCGCAGGGCGCGCAACGCACGCCTTTCAGGCTGTGCATCGTCACGTGGTGCCGGTGGGTTGTCGAGATGTTTGCCGGGCCAGAGCCAGATCGTTCCTGCAATCATCGCAAGCAGGGCAAGTGTTGGCGGGTTGGCATCGACGGAATTGGAAGCGAGGATGTAGCCAAGCGCCCAGAGCCCGAGGCCAGCGGTGGCAAGTGCGGCCACCACGGTCCAGCTTTGTCTGCGGGCCGCAGCTGCCGTCGCCATCCACGACACGGTAAGGAAGATGAACAGTGCCCAGATGTTCGGTGTAGTCGAGGAAATCAGTGCTGGCGTCAGCATCGAACCAAGCAGGCCAAGCCCGGCGAGAGCCTGACCGTGCAGCAGGGAAAGGCCGATGGTGGCAAAAGCGACGACACCGAGCAGAACGAAGGCGCTGGCCGGGCCGATATAGTCGTAGATGCCGTAGGCTGCATAGACCACACCGAAGAGTGTCAGTGCGCCCGCTGCGGTCAAGACGCCCGGGATCATGGCGTTGGCATAGGTCGCCGCGATGCCGGGAACGGCTTTGCGACGGATTGCTTCGCCGGCCCCGCCAAGCAGCAGGCCAAAGAGTGCAGCCAAGGCAAGGCGCACGGCCGGGCTCAAAAGTCCCGCTTCGATCGAATATTTGACAAGGAATATCCCGCCGAGTGCCAGTGCAAGACCGCCGGCCCACACGGCCCAGCGCGCGCCGAGCAGGCTCTCGAAGCTTTCCTTGGGTGGGGGTGCTGCGACGGTGTCTTCGGCTGGTGCGGAAATCGGGCTGTCGGCCGCTCCCGTGTCTTCTTCTGCCGTCGCCTGTGTGTCGACCGCTTCTGGCGTGTCGTCAGCTTGGAAGGCTGATGCGTCTTCTACCGCCTCCGCCTCTTGTACTGACGGCGCAGCTTGCCCTCCCGCAACGACCGGCGCGGTGCCTGCCGCGACGGTTGCGCCACGCGCCATCAACATTTTCAACTCGCGGATGTCGCGTTCCAGCGACTTGATACGCCGCGAGTTGCGGATGCTTGCGGCAACCGTGTAGATGAAGGCCACGACAAAGGCGAGAAAGAGAAGCGGGATTTCCAAACAGAAGCCTCCGGTTATGGAGCTGTTTTTAAATCCTTTTTCGTCGCCTTATGCAAGAGCTGCGGGTCTTTCGGCAACCAGCCAGCGTTGGGCAGCCTCAATGTCTGCAAAACCCAGATCGTGCCCGTCTTCGACCGTTTCCAGTCCTGCCTGTGCGCCCGTCGCCGCCAGTTGCCGTTGCAGATCCGTCGATCTGTCGCGGTACTTGTCCCGGCCTCCGGCAACAATCAGCAGGTTTTTCCCGGAAAGATTGGCCTCCGGCCAGACATCGAGAACAGGCATCGGGCGATAAAGCAGCGCGTCTCCGGCCAGCTCCGGATGAAGCGCGGCAAATGCCGTATAGAAATTGGCGCCGTTCGAATGGCCGATATAGCGCAATTTTGTGCGGTCGAGACCGTAGGAACTGATCGCACCTTCAATGAAGGCCGCAAAGGCTTCCGCTTCCGAAACGATATCCTTCTGGTCGAATGAGAAGTTCGGATACCGGCGGAACCAGCGCGCAACGCCTTCTTCGGTGCTGCGCCCGCGCACACCGAGAAGTGTCGCGCCGGGCGCCACGCGATGCGCCAGCGGCATCAGGCTCGTTTCGCTGCCGCCGGAACCATGCAGCAGGACCAGCGTGCTGCCGTCAGGCTGATCGGGCGTATAGAAGCGGTGGATGAACGGTAACTCCCGGTAAATGACACGCTCCTCCTCCGGCATGGAAAATTGCGGCAGGGAGACGCTCACGTCTGCTTCATCCTTCATGAAGAGTGGCGGAATGAACAGCTTTTCACCAAGTCTTTCCAACGGCTCATCCACGTTCATGCCCGGCGCATCGGTTGCCATTTCGATCAGAACACCGCCCGGTTCTCGAACGTAGAGCGAATGGAAATATTTCCGGTCATGGGCATTTGTCGTGCTGGAGTTCAGGGCCTTGAGGCCTGCCAGAACATTGTTCAGGTCGTCCATATCCTCGGCACGGAATGCGATGTGATCGACCGTGCCGGTGCCAGGCGCACTCGACCAGAAACCCGTCGCGTCACGCACGTCGATGATATCGCCGCTTTCCGAGGTCATGCGTTGAATGCTTCCAACCCGCTCGTCGCCGCGATAGCCGAAATGCCGCGAAAGAAATGCTGCGGTTTCCTCGGGAACTTCGCTCAGCACCGTCGCGCCGTAGATACGGCGAATGCCATCTTCGCGCGAGATGTCTTTCGTTGCATGGACATGCGCGTTGTCGAAAGCGGTGGAGCCAACGAGCTTGAGGATGATGCCGTCCGGGTCTTTCAGACGGATCACCGGCTGACCAAACTCCTCCACCGGCCCTTCGGTGCGGATACCGAATCTCAGAGCGCGCGTCAGCCAGAAGCCAATGCTCGCAGGATCGATCGCCATCGACACCTCCAGTGTCTGGCCATAGCCGACGCGTCCCTGGCCGCCATCTTCCCAGACGAGAAACGTCATCAGCGAGCCGGGGGAGCCGATCTCGTCGCCGTAAATCAGGTGAAGCTGCATTGCGTCTTCAAACCCGGCGGTTCTTTTCACCAGCCGAAGCCCCAGAAAGCCAGCGTAGAAGTCTACGTTCGCCTGCACTTTGCGGGTGATCATGGTGATATGGTGTATGCCCAAAGCCGAAGTCATTGTCTCTGCCCCACTGAATGTTGTGGTTCTTTCTGTCGCAAGCTGCCCCTGTTCGGCAATCCCGGCAAATGAGAACGATGTGTTCTCATTGTGAACAACGGTGAGGCGGAACTACGACGCAATCATTGCGTAGAAACCGGGCGTATTGCCCTTAAAAGTAGATGCTGATGCTTATAAAATAAGCATACAAAATCATGATGATTTTGTATGCAATTTTGACTTGCCTTGACGGGTTGAATTGGTTCTTATGCGACCAATTCAACAAAAACCTTCAAGGGGGAATATATCATGATCACGCGTAGACTGCTGTCTAAAGCTTTGGCGATCGCAACGATTGGCGTTGCCGCCGGTGTGTCCATGCCGGTCACCAGCGCGCTTGCCGAAACGCCGATCAAGTTCACGCTCGACTGGAAGTTCGAAGGCCCTGCGGCTGGTTTCCTTCTTGCTCTCGACAAGGGATACTTCAAGGCTGAAGGCCTCGACGTGACGATCGACACCGGCAATGGTTCGGTCGAGGCGATTCCGCGCGTTGCAACCGGCGCCTATCAGATGGGATTCGGTGATATCAACTCGCTGATGAAGTTCCTGGACGAAGACCCAAGCCAGAAGATCAAGGCCGTCTACATGGTCTATGAGCGCCCAACATTTGCGGTCGTTGGCCGCAAGTCGCTTGGCGTAACCGATGATCCGAAGTCGCTGGAAGGCAAGAAGCTCGGCGCGCCTCCACCGGACGGCGCTTTTGCACAGTGGGCCGCCTTCAAAAAGGTCGCAGGTCTGGATGACAGCAAGATCGCCATCGAGTCGATCGGCTTTCCGGTGCGCGAACCGATGCTTGCCAAAGGCGATGTCGATGGCGTTTTCGGTTTTGCATTCTCCGTTATCCTGAACCTCAAGAAGCAGGGTATCACCGATGACGATATCTCCACGATCCTGATGGCCGAGCACGGCTTGAATCTGTATGGCAACTCGGTGCTCGTAAACACTGATTTCGCTGAAAAAAATCCGGAAGCTGTGAAGGGCTTTCTGAAAGCGCTGGCAAAGGGCTTCGCCGATTCCGTCAAGAACCCGGAAGAAGGCGTGGCTGCCGTATTGAAGCGCAACGAAACACTGGACAGCGCAATCGAGCTGGAACGCCTGAATATGGCCAACAGCATGAACATCAAGACACCTTACGTCGTTGAAAACGGCATGGGCGGCGTTGATCCTGCAAGACTTTCCGCCTCCATCGATACGCTCAAGATTTCCATGGGCCTCAAGGGCAACGTCAAGGCCGAACAGGTCTTCGACGCTGGTTACCTGCCGGCCAAGGAAGAGCGCATGCTTCCTTGAATGAATGCTGTTCACCCGGCCCTGGTGATACCGGGCCGGGTGATTTCGCATTTTTCGTGAATGACAGCTTTGGGGGGCTGAAAAGGGGACTTCGATGTCACATCTCGTGGAAATTGATAATGTCGACATGCGCTATGGCGGTGCGGCAGGAACGCTCGCCGTATCGGGCCTGAATCTCAGAGTAGACAAGGGCGAATTCGCCGCAGTCGTCGGTCCGTCCGGATGCGGTAAATCGACACTGATGAAGCTGGTAACCGGCCTGCACATTCCGCAAAAGGGCAATGTGGTCGTAGCCGGTCGGCAGGTTACAGAACCCGTCTCCATTGTCGGCATGGCGTTCCAGAACCCGACGATGCTGCCCTGGCGCACCACGCTTGAAAACATTCTTCTGCCGCTCGAGATCGTTGAAAAGCATCGTCATCGCCTGCGCTCGCACAAGGCGGATTACGTCGCCAAGGCCGAACGACTGCTGGAGATCGTCGGGTTGAAGGGATTCGGATCGAAATACCCCTGGCAGCTTTCCGGTGGTATGCAGCAACGCGCCAACCTCTGCCGTGCCCTGATCCACGAGCCCGATCTGCTGATGCTGGATGAACCGTTTGGTGCGCTCGACGCCTTTACGCGCGAAGAGCTGTGGTGCGTGATCCGCGACCTGCATTCTGCGCAACGCGTCACCATTATTCTTGTGACGCATGACCTGCGCGAAGCGGTATTTCTGGCCGACAAGATCTTTGTCATGAGTGCACGGCCTGGACGCGTACTCGCCGAACACAAGGTGCCTTTCGCCCGTCCACGCCAGCTTGGCATCATGTACGATCAGAGTTTCAACGACATGGTACAGGCACTGCACGGCGAGATCGCGCAGGCAAGGGTGGCAGCATGAGCACGATCGTTGAAAGCAATATCGCGGAAGAGCCCGCAAAGCCGCTGATCGCCCGCGTCAACTGGGTCAAGGCTGCACCGTGGCTCTACACGCTGGCCCTGTTTGCTGCGTGGGAACTCCTGGTCTACGCCCTGAAAATGCCACCGACCATTCTGCCGTCGCCGACACGTGTGGCGCAGGCGATTATTCAATATTGGTCGCCGATCTGGAAAAACTCGCTGCAGACGCTCTATACGACAACGCTTGGTTTTGCGCTTGCCGTCGTTGCCGGCCTGGGCATCGGCCTGTTCATCGGTTGGTCGAAGACGATCTATGCCGGACTTTATCCGCTGATGATCGGCTTTAACGCCATCCCGAAGGTGGCGCTTGTACCGATCCTCGTCATCTGGTTCGGAATTGGTACCGTGCCTGCTGTTCTGACCGCTTTCCTGATTTCCTTCTTCCCCATCGTCGTCAACGTTGCCACTGGCCTCGCCACCATCGAGCCGGAAACGGAAGACGTGCTGCGCGCGCTTGGCGCGAAGAAGATGGATATCATGTTGAAGGTCGGCATACCGCGTTCGATGCCCTATTTCTTCGGCTCGCTGAAAATCGCCATCACGCTGGCCTTTGTCGGTTCCGTCGTCTCGGAGACGGTCGCCTCCAACTATGGCCTCGGCAACATGATGAGTTCGGCACAGAGCCAGTTCAATGTGCCCCTGGTTTTTGCCGGCCTGCTGATGCTCGCCGTCGAAGGGATCGTCATGTACGCGATCATGGCCTGGATCGAAAAGCGCATGACCGGCTGGGCGCATCGTTCGACAATGGGGCAATGAGGCCACGAAAGATCAAAGAAAAAGGCCGGAGCGATCCGGCCTTTTTTGCATTTAGGGTTATCAGTATCATGCCGTCTGTGCGTTGATTTCCGCTTTCCAGACATTGAACGCCAGCTTCATAGCCTTGGTCACGTCACGTGTGGTGGTGAAGAAGTTCTCGCTCCGTACCCAGTAACGCAATTTCAGCGTTGCGCCGTCTGCATTGATGGAATCGACGAAGACCACCGGTGCCGGGTCGAGCAGCACACGGCTTTCGGAGCGCACGACCTTCATCAGCATGTCCTGCGCGTCTGCGAGATCCTCGTCATTTTTTACCGTCAGGCTCAGTTCGTGGCGGCGGGAGGGGAAGCGGCTGTAGTTGGTGATCGGCACGTTCCACAGCGTCGAATTCGGCGCCAGACGGTAGAGACCTTCGCTGGTCTTCAGTTCTGTTGCGAACAGACCGATCTCGATGATCGTACCATTGACCGTCGACGTTTCGATATATTCGCCGACGCGGAATGGACGCAGCACCAGCAGCATGATGCCGGCTGCAATGTTCTGCAGCGTGCCCTGAAGCGCGAGACCGATGGCGAGACCGGCAGCACCCAGTGCCGCCAGAATGGAGGCTGTCTGCACGCCGAACTGGCCGAGCACCATGACGATAACGAGAACGAGAATGACGTAGCGAATGGCTCCGGCAAAGAAGCCCGCCAGCGTGGCATCAAATCCGCGAATGCGGGAAAGGCCCTGAAACGCCCAGCGTTGCAGGAACGTCGCGGCCAGCCAGCCGACGATGAGCAGCAGAAGCGCGCCGACCACAGAGAAGGAGTATTGAACGGCCATCGCGCTCGCCTGTCGCAACGCTGCCTGCGATGCGACGATGATATCCGTTGCCTGTTGTTCCATAAGGTGTCCCGTGATTTTTATTGCAGTTCAGGTTTGGTAACGAACGGGCGCCGCGAGGGTTCCGAAAAATGCGGCCCGTTAATCCACAAGTGGCAGTACGAAAGGCACATTGCCGTCCGTATCGGCGCCGCGCCCGATTGCCTTGATCGCCGCAACCAGCCTGCCGTCGCGCCCAAGCAGTCGGTCGCCGATTTCGATGATCCGCGCGTTAGGCGTCGCGTAAGGCGAGGCGGCGCGCAGGCGTGCGGCAAGTGCTTTTTCGTCCTGATCGGGGAAGAGGCTGAGTGCGGCAATAACGGCCGCCGCAGGTGAGCGTGACACGCCCATCCAGCAGTGGACGAGTAGCGGTGCCGACTGGTCCCACCCGGCTGCGAAATCGATAAGCCGTTGGATATGGGCGTCATCTGGCGCGACGAGATCGCCGGTTCCCTTGAAGGTAATGTCGTTCATGGCAAGCGTCAGATGCCGCTCGGCTGAAATGACGGCCGGCCGATGGAACGATTGCTCCTTGGCAATCAATGTCACCATTTCGCGAGACTTGTGCCTCACCGCCATTTCGGCAATGCGCGACAGGGGAGATACGATGATGGCCGTCATGCAGCGCCGCTCTTATGTGTGTTGCGCAGCGCTTCGATTGTTTCGAAACGCTCAATGAACAGGCGCTGCGCCTCGATTGCCGGCAGTGGAACGATGTCGAGCATGTCACGCGTAAAACCGCGTGGCGTGCCGAAGAATTTTTGCGCCTCGGGAATGGAAAATCCCGCCAGTTCTGTCGCCTCGAAATAGGCGGCAGCCGTGTCCGCTTTCTTGATCAGGTCCTTCAGATCACGGGTGGGGTGTGGCGGCAGGCCAAAGCGCAGATGAATGGCGGCTTCCAGTCTTTTTTCGACGCTCTTGTAGCCACCGCCGACGACCGATTTGAAAGGAGAGATCATGTCGCCGATCACATATTCGGGGGCATCGTGCAAAAGCGCCATCTGCATGTCTTCGGGCGTCGCATCCGTGCACATCAGGTAAAAGATCGCTTCAACGACCAGGCAATGCTGCGCCACCGAAAAGGCATGATCGCCCTTCGTCTGACCGTTCCAGCGTGCGACGCGGGCAAGCCCATGGGCAATGTCGGCAATTTCGACATCGAGAGGAGAGGGATCGAGCAGATCGAGGCGTCTGCCGGACAGCATCCGTTGCCAGGCGCGCGGGCTTTTCGCAGGCGCCACCGTCAGTCCTCCGCGCCAGCGGCGGGGTCCGCAACGGGGAAGGAAAGGCCGCTCCATTCCGGCAGGTGCATCGTCACCGCCGTCTCTCCGGCAAACATCGGTGTTCCGGACGCAAGAGCATCGGCAACGCGGTCGGTACGGACAATCGCCAGTGCCTTGGTGCCGTTGACGGTCCCGAGTGCGCCAAATGGCTTTCCACCTGCCGTCATAGCCGTGCCGCTGGCGGGAAGGTTGCCATCCGCTTCAACGATCACAACGCGACGACGCGCTGTTCCACGGTGTTTCATGCGCGAGACGACTTCCTGACCGACAAAGCAGCCCTTCTTGAAGGAAACGCCGTCATTGACGTCCATCAGCACATCATGCGGAAAAGCGTCCTGCAGGGCGTAATCGTCACCGGATTCGACAATGCCGGTTTCGACACGCAGCGCGTTGTAAGCCGCTACGTCGCCAGACGCGGCGCTACCCGCCAGACGGTAGAGATCGACGCTGGCCTTGGCGAAACGGCCGTCCTTCACCGCGCCTTGCGGCGCGGGTTCATTCCAGAACACGCTGACGCCTTCGGCTGCTTCAGCCTTGAGATCGACAGGCGCACGCAGTTTGTACATCGTCAGACGACGAAGCAGGGCATCCTGTTCACCGACACCTGTTTCGATAAGGAAGTCGGAACCGTCGCGGGCAATCAGGAAATCAAAGAGGATTTTCCCCTGTGGGGTTAGCAGCGCACTGGCGCGCGCTTCCGCCTCTGGCAAAATCTCGATATCGGTTGTGATGAGGTTGTTCAGAAATTCCGCAGCACCGGTGCCGGAAACTCTGATCTGGCGGCGGTTGGCAAGAAAAGCGGAGGGCATGGCTTCACCGTTCGGTTTGTCTGAAGCGCCGGACCTCCCTGCGGATGCCGCAGAGGGACGCTTCTATCCATCTGTTTCCACGCAACTCCAAATAAAACGACGAGCGCTTTTCACGAAGTTGCCTCGTTTCGCACAGTTAGGATTTTTGCGCGCAGACGGCAAGCGTCGGACGACCCTCAGTCGCCCGCCGTGAAAAATTTCCATTTACCGTCAGGCGAAATGCCGATGCGGTAGAAGCTGTAGTTGCCGAACTCCTGCATATCGGCCAGGTCACCGGCCGTGATGATGCGCAGCAATTCCACCTTTTCCGGTGCAGTCAGCGTATTCAGCGCTTTGCCGGCGAAATAGGGGAAGACGTAGGCTTCATCCGGTGTACCAGCGTCCATATGCGCATAGCCGGTGGACAGCAGGTCAATGATGATGGCCAGAACTTCGAGACCGTCGGGGTCGCCGGAGAAACTTTTCAGGGCCGCAATCGGATCGTCGTCGTCACTGCCTTCGATGCGTGCCTGATTCGAACCGGATGTGATCAGAGGGCGCAGCTTCTCGATGTCGCCCGAAGCGGCAGCGTCGATGATCTGCTGGCGAAGCTTGCGAACGGCTTCCGGAGCCTTGCTGAAATCGTGCTCGACCGTCACCGACATTTCCGATGCACCATTCTGGGACCCCGCTGCCGCATTCGAATTGGCAGATCGGTCAACCAGCGGGTCGGGCATCGGAATGCCTTCCGAATCACCTTCGATTTCGTCGGGTTCGGGTGCCTGTTCCTGCTCCTGTGCCGGCTGCTCGCCGGTCTGGGCCTGAGGCGCGTTCTCAGCACCAGGTGCCGGTTTCAATTCGGACAAGGCAAATGCGAGATTGGGCGTGCCGGCCGACACAACCGTGACGGCAAGCAAAATGGAGAGGGCGGCAGAAGACCGCAAAAGCCTCTTGCTCAGGCAAGACATCATAGAACTCCGGCTTTTACTGTATCACCCGCTGCGGCGAAAACTCGCCAGCAAGCATACGCTGGCGCAGCGATTCCAGCATGGCTTCCGCGCCAGCTTCACCGTGGATACGGATGGTCTCGCGCATGGCCAGAGCGATGGCGGCATCGGCGATGATTTCCGGCTCGATGCCGTCTGCCATGCCGTCAGCCCAGGCTTCGTTCTGGTGTTCCAGAGCGACCTGCATCTTTTCGTGCACGATCATATCGTCGATTTCGTTACGGCTTGTCTGCATCTTTCATCCTCGACAGGGCGGGCAAGTCGTTACCACCCTGTTAACAACACTAACAGCCTTTTATCAAAACGGCACGGGCTGCGGCGAAAAGAGGTTAATAAATCTCTAATTTCCGAACCTGGACGCGATTTCCTGAGCGAGTGTTGCCCCTTCGTTACGGTAGTTCTCTTCTGCCACGACCGCGGCCTGCGTGCAACTGGTGTGAATAGCCGCAAAAGAGCGGTATCCACGGTTGAATGCAGCAGTCATTCTTTGACGTCGTTCCGGCTCGTTGGCCGTATCGGCCGCCAAAAGGTCGCTCATGGGTTTGCGCCAGTCTTCAGCGCCGGGAGAGGGGCACAATGTCCTCAGATATTGCACAGCTCCCAATATTTCCGAAAGCCGCGCCAGTTTGTCGTCATAGGGAGCAGGCTTGTTGGGCGCTGCCGACGCCGGTGCTGTCACCTTCGGAGACGTGCCAACCGGCTGCGCCACGACAGCGCTGATCGACCCGCCAAAAGCGAGACTTGCAGCAAAAAGGGACAGGAAAATGGTTTTCGGCATAGTAATCGCGTTTTGCCCCACACATACTCGTGAACACCCGGCGGGCCGCCGACTGGTTCTAAATAATAGCGATTCTGGCTGGTATGCAATCACCGCAGGATGCGTTCGGCACATTCTACAACGCTTTCGGGCGCCGGTAGGCGGCGTATTTCGTCCAGCGTGAACCATCCGGCCTCAGCCGCGTCATCACTTGCCGTCGCTATCACGCCTTCATCTGTCTCGACAGTAAAAACAGAGAGAAAATAATGGCTTGTCAGCGTGCCTGATTCGTTGCGCGAAGGCAGATCGTATGTGGCAAACAGCTCCGGTTTGCGGGCGACGATGCCGGTTTCTTCCTCGAGTTCACGCAGTGCTGTCTCCGCTGGCGTTTCGCCGTCCTCACCCCGTCCACCGGGGAAGGCAAACATGTCTCTGGATGGCGGATTGATGCGGCGGATGAGAAGCAACCGGTCGCCGTTGCGAACAATGGCAGAAGAAGCGGCGCGCGGTTTTATGCGGATTGTCATGAAAATATGTCGCCTCTTGCTCTGTGCCGGACCATGCCGGTAAACGGTATGTGCATTGTTCATCGCGCGTCCATGACACTATCATTTTCGCCGGGGAATCGATTGTCACTCTGCACACAAAAGACGGTTGAATGAAGGTTTATGTCATCTACGCCGCGGCAGCCCTGGCGGAAATCGCTGGCTGTTTCGCGTTCTGGGCCTGGCTAAAGCTCGACAGGTCCATTTGGGTTCTGGCTCCCGGCATGGTGGCGCTGGCAGCATTTGCATGGTTGTTGACGTTGGTGCCAAGCGAAGCAGCAGGACGGGCCTATGCCGCGTATGGTGGGATCTACATCGTTGCATCGCTTGCCTGGCTTTGGGGCGTGGAAGGGCATATGCCCGATCGCTGGGATGTTGCAGGCGGCGTCGTCTGCCTTGCCGGATCGGCTCTCATCCTGTTCGGTCCAAGGGTTTAGAGGACAACACGCATGTGCGGACGTTTCGTATTGACCTCGACACCGGAAGAGATTGCCGAATATCTCGACCTGATAGGGCTCGATACCTTTCCGGCCCGATATAACATTGCACCGACGCAGCCGATCATTGTGGTAGTCGAGGGGGAGCGGCAGGAAAAAGGCAGCAACCTGCCGAACCGTCAGGCCGTTCTGGTCCGCTGGGGTTTTTTGCCGGGTTGGGTGAAAGAACCGAAGGATTTCCCGCTTCTCATTAACGCCAGATCTGAAACAGCAATCGGCAAGGCGTCCTTCCGTGCAGCGATGCGTCATCGACGTGTGCTGGTGCCGGCAACCGGCTTTTATGAATGGCGTCGGCCTCCGAAAGAGGAGGGCGGCAAACCGCAGCCTTACTTTATCCGTCCCAGGCGTGGCGGCATCGTCGCCTTTGCTGGTTTGATGGAGACGTGGTCGTCTGCCGATGGTTCGGAAGTCGATACGGGGGCGATTCTCACGACCGCTGCCAATGCAACGGTCGGGCGCATTCACGATCGCATGCCGGTGGTCATCTCGCCAGAGGATTTCAGCCGCTGGCTGGATTGCAAGACGCAAGAGCCGCGCGCCGTTGCCGACCTGATGAAACCCGTAGAGGACGATTTTTTTGAGATGATCCCCGTCTCGGACAAGGTGAACAAGGTCGCCAATGTCGGCGCGGATCTGATTGAAGCTGTTGAGGAAAAACAACCTCTGCCGAAGGTCAAACCGGCAAAAGACAACGGCCAGATGTCACTCTTCTGAAGCAATGACGCCGAAGTCTAGTTGCTGCGCCCCATCTTCTGCAAACGCTCCTCGATCATGACATCGGAATAGACGCGGTTACGGCCATTCGCCTTGGCAAGATAGAGAAGTTGATCGGCGGCATTGAGCTGATTGTCGAAAGGTTCGCCCTTTTCGATACCGACCACGCCAAGCGAAATCGTCAGCGCCAGTTCGCTGCCGCTCAGCTTTTGTCCGTTCGCCTCGACATGGGCGCGCAATCTCTCACAGAACTGGTAGGCAGCATCGGCATCGAGGCCGCGCAGGAATATCGCGAATTCCTCACCGCCGAGGCGGGCAGGGATATGACGTTCGCCCTGGCACATGTCGTTGAGAAGATCGGCAAGCTTTTTCAGCGCCCTGTCGCCGGCGTCATGGCCAAGCGTATCGTTGATCTTCTTGAAATGATCGATGTCGAGGATGGCGACCGCGCCGTTCTCGTCGTCTCTGTTGATGATGTCCATCAATGCCCGTGTCCGATCAAAAAACGAACGGCGGTTGGGAAGCCCGGTCAGATGATCGCGCTCGGCCAGTTCCCGAAGCCGCTTGAGCTGTTTCATCGTTTCGATGTTGTTGTCGATACGGCATTGCAGTTCTTCCGGCACAAAAGGCCGGTAGATGAAGTCGGATGCCCCGGCTTTCAGAAAGCTCGCCGAAAGAAGTCGATCCGACGACGACGAAATACCGATGATGCGCAGATCCTCCGACGAACGGCTGTCGCGAATACGGCGCGTCAGTTCATAGCCGTCCATGTCGGGCATGTGGTAGTCGGTGAGAACAAGCTGGATCGACGGTTCGCGTGCGAGAATTTCCAGTGCCTGCTTGCCGGAATGAGCTTCACTGACCCTGAAATTCTGCCGCTCAAGAATTTCCACCAGTCCCGAACGCGCACTTCTGGCATCGTCCACGATCAGAACGGAAAATTGCCTGTTGGTCAGGATACGGTCCACGGTCTTGACGACTGCGTCGACGGTGCGGTGACCATCCTTGACGATGTAATCGATGATCTTCTTCTCGGCGTAGCGGCGGCGCGCTTCCTCATCGACCGTGGCGGTGAAGACGATCGTCGGAACCTTGTGGTCTGCCAGAAGCCCAAGAATTTCGCCCTTTGGTGCGTCGGGCAGGTTCAGGCCGGTAAGTGCGAGGGTGAATTCGTTAGCAACGAGCAGAGATTTCGCCTGTTTCATGCTGTCGCAATGAACGACATCGGCCTGCGTTTCCTCCGCCAGCCGCTTTTTCAGCAGCATGGAAAGCGCAACAGAATCTTCAATCAGAAGGATCTTATCCAGCATAACCGTCCTCCAAGCCTCCTGATGGCTTGTTCCCAGGATTCACGCACCATGTCCAAGGGCACCAGACAGATCTGGAGCTTGGATGGGGCCGCCATAAGGCAGAGAATCACGAGAGCAATAACTCATGAGTGTAGTCGTAGTGTAAGGACGGTCGCAGGTACAGCCTGCTTGCAGGGGTTGTATATTTTATCGAGAGCGCAAGGCCATTCTCGACAAAAGCTTGGCGTTATCGAAAAGAAGCCAGGAAAATATCGAGCATTGATTGAAATAGCTGCAGTAAAAAGGGGAGAGTTTGTTGGCCCGATTGTCAGCGGGCCATCTGTTGTTTTTCTGGGAGATTCGGGACGTCACCTTGTGTCGGCAACGGCAATATCCCAGCCCAATCGTGAAAAATCAATGTTTTCAGGCGGGCTTTGCGGTCGGCTTGCGCTTCAGCATCAGTGCAGCAGCAGCAACAGCCTTCAGTCCAAGCGGGCGGTAATGGCTGTTGAGGTCGGTTTTCTGTTGCGCGTCGGCGGTTGTCTTGTTCGTCATGTCTCTCTCCAGATGTTCCCCGATCGCTTCCGGCGATCTGCGTGGGAGGCTCTTTCGATTGCAATCATGACGGATTCGAGGCGGGAGGAATCGAAACCGGTGTTTTCAACCTGCGACATTTTGCGCCTCGAAAACGACGCCTGGAAAGCCGTTGATTGTGGGTCAGATGCCGCGATCGAGACCGTCGCCGCCCTCCGCTTCGCTATGGCCGTCTTCCTCGATCGTCAGCGTGCCGTAACGGCGGTGCCACAGGCGGGCGCTGAAAGGAATGAAGACGAGATAAGCGGCCACCGTCAGAACCAGCACTTCCCAGGTAAAGCTCATCAGCATGGCCACATAAAGCACGACGACGAGGATCATCGGCAGCACCAGATCGCGGCGAATGCGGCTTGCCTTGCCAGACCAGACGGGAAGGCGGCTGATGAGGAAATAGCCGATCAAGACCGTGTAAGCTGCAGCGATATAGGCGAATGTCTTGTCTGGCTCTACGCCGAGGAAGCCGAGATAGACGGGAAGCAGGACGAGCATAGCACCCATCGGTGCGGGCACGCCGACGAAAAACTCGGCCTGCCAGGGCGCCTTCACGGCGCGTTCGATCATGACATTGAAGCGGGCAAGGCGCAGACCGGCGGCGATCACGTAAATCAGCGCGGCGATCCAGCCGAATGAGCGTGCCTGATCGAGCAGATAGGCATAAACCACCAGGGCAGGGGCGACACCGAAGTTGACGATGTCGGCAAGCGAGTCCATCTGCTCGCCGAACTTCGAGGTCGCCTTCATCATCCGCGCAATGCGGCCGTCGATCCCATCGAGAAATGCCGCCAGCAGCACCATGCCGACGGCAAGTTCGAAGCGGCCTTCAAAGGCAAGGCGAACGCCGCTCAGACCAGCGCAGATGGCCAAAACCGTGATGAGATTGGGAACGACGAGCCGAAGGGGTATTTCCCGCAACCGCGGACCGCGGCCGCTGTCGTTTCTCGCATCATGTTTTTCGTTCTGCAGTGGCTGCGATGCCGGCGTTTCCATTACCATGCCCTTCCTGTTTACGTCAGCCGCGACGGCTGATCGTCGGGCCTTTGTCAGAACCGAATTCGGCAAGCACGGTTTCCCCTGCAATGGCCGTCTGACCTACGGCGACGCGCGGCTGGAAGCCTTCGGGGAGGAAAATGTCAAGGCGCGAACCGAAGCGGATAAGACCGAAACGCTCACCGGCGTCGACTGGTTCATTCGGTTTTACCCAGCATACGATGCGGCGGGCAACCATACCGGCGATCTGCACGACGCCGACCTTGCCATGCGAGGTCTCGATCACCAGGCCGTTGCGCTCGTTGTCTTCCGACGCCTTGTCGACTTCCGCGTTCAGGAAAAGGCCCGGACGGTAAGCGACATTGACGATACGGCCGCGCACCGGCGAACGGTTCACGTGGCAATTGAAAACGTTCATGAAAACCGAAATGCGCACCATCGGTTCCTTGCCGAGTTCCAGCTCGAGCGGCGGAACGACGGTCTGGATCGCCGAAACCTTGCCATCGGCCGGGCTGATGATCAGGTCGTCATCCTGCGGCGTCACACGCTCGGGATCACGGAAGAAGTAAGCGCACCAGGCCGTCAGCACGAGGCCGACCCAGAACAGCGGTTCGGCTATCCAGCCGAGCACCAGCGAGGCGACGAAGAAGGCAGCAACAAAAACGTAGCCTTCTTTGTGGATCGGCACGATGGTGTTGCGAATGGTGTCGAACAGATTCATAAGATTCCTTGCTCCAATTTTCGTTTGCCGCCCGTACAGGTTGCCGCAATGCGACCTCATCTGTTGCGGGATGCGACAAATCTTGCATAGCTGGTTACAGCCAAACATCGCGCCCGGCAATGGATTCCGGTCGTCGGCCGTAGTTTATGCCCGTCAATGCGCGGGTTCACCTCGATCGACAACACCAAGATCGTCCGTCTCGCGCACCTGCCGCAGCCGTTCCTCCGCCTGGATCGCTTCGCGCTGACGGCTCCACATCGAGGCATAGAGGCCACCGGCCGCCATCAAGGTGGCGTGATTGCCGCGCTCGGCAATGTTGCCTTCTTTCAGAACGATGATCTCATCTGCGCCGATCACGGTCGATAGCCGGTGGGCGATGACCAGTGTGGTGCGGTTTTTCGAGACGATATCCAGCGCGCTCTGAATTTCCTGCTCGGTATGGGTATCGAGCGCCGAAGTTGCCTCGTCGAGAATGAGGATCGGTGGCGCCTTCAGGATGGTACGGGCGATGGCAACACGCTGTTTCTCGCCACCGGAAAGTTTCAGGCCGCGTTCGCCGACCATGGTGTCGTAACCGTCAGGCAATTTGCCGATGAAAGCGCTGATCTGGGCGGCATTCGCCGCAGCCGTCAGATCTTCGTCATTTGCCGATGGGCGACCATAACGAATATTGTAAGCAAGCGTGTCGTTGAACAGCACGGTGTCCTGCGGAACCATGCCGATCACGGAACGCAGGCTCTTCTGCGTCACATCGCGCACATCCATGCCGTCGATGGTGATCTCACCCTGCTGGATATCGTAGAAACGGTAGAGCAGACGGGAAATGGTCGATTTTCCTGCGCCCGACGGGCCAACGATAGCGACCGTCTTGCCGGCCGGAACGTCGAAGGAGACGCCCTTCAGGATCGGCCGTTCCGGATCATAGGCAAAGTGGACATCACGGAAGGAAATCGCGCCCGGACCGGTTTTCAGGTCCACGGCGTCCGGCTTGTCGACGACCTCGGCCTCGACTTCGAGCAGGTCGAACATCTGCTCGATATCCGTCAGTCCCTGACGGATTTCGCGATAGACGAAACCGATGAAGTTCAGCGGTACGGAGAGCTGCAGCAACAGGGCGTTGATGAACACGAAGTCACCGATTGTCTGTTCGCCGCGCTGCACGGCGAGTGCCGACATGACCATCATCACCGTCGAGCCAAGGCCGAAGATGACACCCTGGCCGAAGTTCAGCCAGCCGAGCGATGTCCAGATCGAGATAGCGGATTTTTCGTAGCGCGCCATCGCAGCATCGAAACGCTGCGCTTCCATGGTTTCATTGCCGAAATATTTGACGGTTTCGAAATTCAGCAGCGAGTCGATCGCTTTGGTATTGGCCTCGGCATCGCTGTTGTTCATCGTGCGGCGGATGGAGATACGCCAGTCACTCGCCTTCACGGTGAACCAGATATAGGCCCAGACGGTAACAACGGTCACCAGAACATAGGTGAAGCCGTAGCTTAACCAGAAGATGATGGCCGTCAGCAGGAATTCAATGAAGGTCGGTGCGGAGTTGAGAATGGTGAAACGAACGATCGTTTCGATCCCCTTCGTTCCGCGTTCGATGATGCGCGAGAGACCACCCGTCTTGCGCTCGAGATGGAAACGCAAGGAAAGCTGGTGCATGTGCACGAAGGTCTTGTAGGCAAGCTGGCGTACGGCATGCTGGCCGACGCTGGCGAAGAGTGAATCTCTAAGCTGATTCAGGCCGACCTGGATGATCCGCGTCAGATTGTAAGCAATGACAAGCGCGACGGCGCCAAGCAGCAGCGCTGGCAGAAGGCCAGCCATATCCAGCTTGCCATTCAGCGCATCGGTTGCCCATTTGAAAAAGTAGGGGACCGAGATCAATACCAGCTTGGCGACGACCAGAAACACGGTCGCCCAGACCACCCGCATCTTCAGGTCCATACGACCTTCAGGCCACATATAGGGCCATAGATTGATAAGGGTCTGTGTCGGATTGCTGGAATCCGCTGATATGGTCTTTTTCTGCGCTGTCATGTTTCACTCCGCACTCTGCCGGAATGCCGACAGCAGGACGGCGGCTTTTTGGGGAAGCCGCCGTTTGTCAGATAGGAAATTTCCCTGTTGTTCGCAATGTTTGCGCGTCAGGAGCCGCCCTTGAGCCGCTTGCGATGCAATTCCTCGGAATTGGGCAGGGCCGTTTCCGGTACACCGAAAATCTGGCCAGGCTCGATCAGGTCAGGGTTTTTGATCTGGTCCTGGTTGGCAAGATAAATCGTGGTGTAACGCACACCCTGACCGTAGAGCCGGCGAGAAATCTGCCACAGCGTATCACCGCGTCTGATGATGACGCTGTTTTCGCTCTGGGCGAGAGGTGCCTGTTCGAAGGTCTGCGGGCCAGCCGGTGCTGCGGGCGCTGCCGGTGCGGAAATGTGCAGTTCAGCCAGATGGCTTCCGAGCGATGCAATGCCCTTGCCGATCGCGTCGACGTCTCTCGGCAGTGCTTCGACGGATGCAAGCAAAGTACGGGCCTTTGCAACGACATCGTTCACGAAGGCTGTAAAGCCGGCATCGGTTGTCGCCGCAGTCCGGAATTCGGACAGCGAGCGCAGCGCAATGACGACAGCAGAGCGTGCCGCGACAGCTTCATCGAGCGCCGGCTTGTTGCCGTTCTGATAAAGGTTGCTCAGAATGCCGAATGCCTTGGAAACGCCGGTGCGAAGATTTTCGAACGCCACTCGGTCACTCGCAGTGCTCTGGTTTTCGACTGGAACCGCACCTGCTGCCGGAACGGAAGAGGCGGCGGGCGTCTGCATCGCCACGGTTGCCTGATCGGCACCCGGACGTTCGAATGGAACGCGGACGCGAACCTTGACGGCTCCGTTGGCGTCGAGTTCTTCGACAGTTATGATGTGGCTTCCAACAGAAAGATCGACATCGCCCTCGATCACGAAATGTCCAGACTGTTCAGTGGTGCTCTGGCCGATCTGTTTATCGTCGACGAGCGCACGAACAGTCGCACCTGCAGGCGCCGAACCGGCGACGAAAATCTTGGAACCCTCAAACTCGACAGCGGAGACCTGCACGCTTGCTGCGACGGCTGGTGCAGCCGGTGTTGCTGGAGTCACAGGGTTTTGCGGCGCTGTCACTGCGGCGGGGGTGGCGCTGTCGGCTGCGGGCTGGGTCTGCGGTGCGGCGTTGGGCGCTGCTTCCGGCATGGCCAGAACACGGCTCGGTTCGCCAGGCTTCGTCACCATGGCAAGCAATTCGCCCTTGGAGCCATCAGGAACGGAGATGGTCGCGACTTCCTCAGACTGTGTAACCTTTCCGGCGGCGTCTGTTGTGCGCAACGTCAACTGGTGGTCGCCAGGCGGCAGCGGATTGTCGAAGACGGCGGCGAAATCGCCGGTCGCGTCGATGGTGGTCTGGGCAATGACCTTTTCACCGTTCAGAATTTCGAGCTTCGCGCCGGGCTGAGCCTTGCCCGCGACAACGGCCGATCCATCCGGCTCGACGCGCAGCACATCAAATGTGGGAAGCTGTGCGGCATCCGCTGCAGGTTCGGCAGGTTTTGCGGGCTCCGCCGCACCATTGTCCGTTCCGGCGAAGACACCGGCCAGACGACGGATGTGGGCAGCGGCAGCAGAGGCGCTTTCCGGCAGATCGCGCAGGAACGCAGTGGTGCGCTCAGCAGCAGCACGTGCCGTGGTGATGAGCCTGGATGTATTTTCGTCCAGCGTTTCGGGGATGTCGATTTCGCTCAGTTCCTTGAGCGACGCTTCGACCTTCTTTCGCGCGGCGGCGAAGTCGGCGTCGGACGGAACCTCGCCGTCGGCGAACTGCCCGGTCAGGTCCTTGATCGACTGCGTGGCGGAGGCTGCCAGACGTCCGACCTTCTCGGCCACATTTGCGGTTTCCGTTGCGGCGTCGGAGAGGATATCGCCAGCCTTGTCGCCGCCCATTTCAACGCTGTTTTTCACCGCGTTGCCGGCTTCGTTGATGGCATCGCCAATGGAATTTCCATCGTTGCCGATACGCGGAAGGACGAAAAAGATCATGAGCAGGCTCGCAACGGCCAACACGATCAGCGCCAGCAAACCGGCCTTGTATTTCTTCATCCTGGAATCTCCGGGTATTCAGCCTTTATAGATGCTTTGAGAGTGCTAGCGTCTTACTTTGCGCCATACAAGCGTCACAATGCCAAAAGGCTATATTCACAAAGGATTTCCCAAATTTTCTTGACGTGTCGCATTCGGCATTGTTCCCTCGTTGCATGACGGACAAACAAAATACGATTCGATCCATCTGCGTTTATTGCGGTTCCCAGCCTGGTCGCGACCCGGCTTACATGGAAGCGGGCCGTGCCCTTGGGAAATCGATTGCCGAAAACGGCATTCGCCTCGTCTATGGCGGCGGCACAAAGGGCATCATGGGGGCGGTCGCTGCTGGCGTTCTCTCGAACGGCGGCGAGGTAACCGGCATCATACCGGAATTTCTCGTCGACATGGAGGCAACACGCCATTCTCTCGGACAATTAAACGAGCTTGTGATCACCAAGGACATGCATGAGCGCAAGCACATGATGTTCGAGCGGTCAGACGCCTTCGTCACTCTGCCGGGTGGCATAGGTACGCTCGAAGAGATCGTTGAGATCATGACCTGGGCTCAGCTTGGCCGTCACGCCAAGCCGATGGTCTTTGCCAACATCAATGGTTTCTGGGACCCGATGCTGGAACTGGTTCGCCACATGCGCGATCAGGGCTTCATCCACCGCGCGCATCTGCTCAACCCGCTCGTCGTTGACGAGGTGAGTGGCATCGTGCCCGCGATCCTCGACCGGGCGCTGGCACAGCAGAACCCGGAAGGCGATCCTTCGGTGATATCCCGCCTCTGAACGAGGCGGGTTACGACTTCTTCAGGCGCATAAGGCTGGAGGCGGTGTAGATCACCAGCGCCGACCAGATCAGCGAGAATGCTCCCATTCGCACCATATCGAACGGTTCCTTGAATATCAGGATGGCGATCAGGAAAATGATCGTCGGTGCGATATACTGCATGATGCCGATGGTGGAGAGCCGCAGCAGCTTGGCACCGTTACCGTAGAGAATGAGCGGAACGGCGGTGATGAGGCCGCTGGCGATCAAAAGCCAGGTATCCATGGCGTTACCGGCCATGAAGTGCGCCTGGCCAGTAAAGGAAAAATAGGCCATCAGGACCACGCAGGGCACGGACAGCAGCATGACTTCCAGAAGAAAGCCCTGCGTCGGTCCGATCGGCAACGTCTTGCGAAAAAAGGCGTAGAAGCCCCATGAAACGGTGAGCGCGATCGAAACCCAAGGCAGGCTACCCGCATGCCAGGTCAGCAACGCGACGCCCAGAACGGCCAGCACGATGGCGGCAATCTGCCCGCGATAGAGACGTTCTTTCAGCAGCACTGCGCCGAGGAAGATGCTGAACAGCGGATTGATGAAATAACCAAGCGCCGCATCGAGCGCCCGTCCTGCGCCGATGGCCCAGATATAAATGCCCCAGTTGACGCTGATCAGCGCCGCGGTCAGGCTCGCCATGCCCAGCATTTTCGGGTTTTTCAGCGCCGTTCGGATTTCGGCGGTACGTCCGATTGCAATAAGAACTGCAGCGGCAATCGGCACCGACCAAATAACGCGATGGACGATTACTTCCACCGGCGGAATATGCGCCACGGCTTTCATGTAGAGGGGAAGGAAGCCCCACAACAGATAAGCGGAGAGTGCAAACGCAAAACCACGTGCGCTGTCGCCGCCCTGTTCGGTCGGAAGGGATTTATCGAGTGCCATGGGAGTACCGCCAACTGTTCGGATGCTCCTTAATAACGGAGCAGCACGGCAAGCGCCAATTCATTTCCGTGAAGCGTTCATGAGAAAAACTGCACGAAGAAGTGGCGCCTTGCCGTTAAATTGGCCAAACCTGTGGTGCGGAACGATGAATCTGTTTCTCATCGAACCGCACCAAGGTGCGGAAAGGACTCAGGCTTTTCCGGCAAAACGGTCCGTTGCGCGGATCAGTTGATCGAGAATGCCGGGTTCGCTCAAGGCGTGACCAGCGGCCTCAATGATGTGAAAATCCGCCTTCGGCCATGCTTTGGAAAGCTGCCAGGCGTATTTTAGCGGGCAGGGCATGTCGTAACGGCCATGAATGATGACACCGGGAATGTCTTTGAGCTTGCCGGCATTTCGCAACAACTGACCATCTTCCAGCCAGCCGCCGTTGACGAAGAAATGGTTTTCGATGCGTGCGAAGGCGATGGCATATTTGTCTTCGCCGAAGTCATCAACGCGCTCGGGATCTGTGACGAGCGCGATGGTCGCACCCTCCCACTGGCTCCACGCCTTGGCGCATTCCAGTTTCTTGGCTTCGTCGATCCCGGTCAGATAGCGGTTATAGGCTGCCATCATGTCTGCACGATCCGCCTCAGGAATGGGTGCGATGAATTTTTCCCAGCGATCCGGATACATTTCCGAGACGCCGAACTGATAATACCAGTCGAGTTCCGGGCGGGTGACGGTGTAGATGCCGCGCAGGACAAGTTCACTGACGTGCTCCGGATGGGTCTCTGCATAAGCAAGCGCCAGCGTCGAACCCCACGAGCCACCGAAGACGAGCCATTGTTCGAAACCGCACTGGATGCGCAGTTTCTCCATATCCGCCACCAGATGCCATGTGGTGTTTGCATTCAGTTCGGCATGAGGTGTCGAGCGGCCACAACCGCGCTGGTCAAACAGGAGAACGTCATAAAGAGCGGGGTCGAAGACGCGCCGATGCGTAGGGTTGACGCCGCCGCCTGGGCCGCCGTGAAGAAACACGGCCGGTTTTGCGCCCGGTGTTCCAACGCGCTCCCAATAGATCGTGTGACCGTCACCCACATCGAGCATTCCGGTTTCGTAGGGCTCGATCTGCGGGTAGAAGCTGCGCAATTCCGTCGTCATTCTCTAATGTCCTCTGGTGGCCAGACAGATGTGTCGTGGTCGGGATGCTGTCTTTTGTTCGTTCGCGGCAATTCTTGTCCATCAGCCGGTTGCGGCTCGAGCGGCAGCCCATCAAGGTCGCGGAACCAGCGCATTTTATGGCCGGTATTCGACTGCGCTTCGGGCTTCACCCGATCTGGCTCATCAAGCGAGCCAAGCGTGATGTTGATGAAGTCGGCTTCCGGCATATCGTAGAACAACGGTGTGCCGCATTGGCCGCAAAAGCCACGTCGTACCTGATCGGAAGACTGAAACCAGCTGGCTTCGCCTCTTGTCAGGGTGAAGTTTTTTCTCAGGCTTGCCGCCAGCGGCATGAAATAGTTGCCGGCCGCTTTCTGACACATGCGGCAATGGCAGACATGGGGGTAGGCAAGACCGCCCGTTGCCCGGTAACGCACCGCGCCGCACTGGCATCCACCGGAAAAATGCGTCTCGGACGTCATTCTCCATCACCTTTCGGCGGCCATTCGGCGGTGTCATGGTCGGGATGTTGATAGGACATGATCTCCGACTCGTCGACACTCTGTTCAATGGCTGGTTTGTGGAACAGATGATCGATCCACGGCATGCGCATGTGCACATTCACCTGGACCTGTGGTTCAGCCTGCTCCGGATGATCGAAAGCGCCAATGGCGATCTCTACCCCGCCGGGATAGTGATAGGTCAGAGGCGTGCCGCATTTGTTGCAGAAGCCGCGATGGATTTTCTTGGAAGACCGGAACAGTGAAGGCTGACCGCGTGTCCAGGTCAGATGTGCCTGATCGGCCGTCACCAGCGCGCCGAAGAAATTGCCGAAATGTTTCTGGCACATGCGGCAATGGCAGATCGATGGTCGGCCAATCTTGCCGGCATGAAAACGAACGGCGCCGCATTGGCACCCACCGGAAAATCCGCTGTCGCTCATGACTTTTTCTCCGGGGGCCAGTTTTCAGTGTCGTGATCGGGGTGCTGATAGGAAACGAGATCGGCGAGAAATGGAACCGCCTCGAAGTCATCAGGCGTATCATGTCCAGGCAATTCCGGGAGATGATCGACGAAAGCGATTTTTGCTTCCGTGCCATATTGCAGCGTAGGCGGGAACAGCGCCGGATCATCGAAGGCGCCAGCCGCCACGGCGACACCATCCGGTGCTTCATAGGTCAAGGGTGTGCCACAATCGGCGCAGAAACCGCGTTTGACGACGCTGGAGGACTGAAAACGTTTCGGTTCGCCCCGCGTCCAGCGGAAATCGGCCTTGCGAACGGAAACGAGCGGCGCGTAATAAGCACCGAAAGCCTTCTGGCACATACGGCAATGGCAGATGGAACTGTCGCTGAGATCGCCGTCAGCGCGAAAACGCACGGCCCCGCACTGGCACCCGCCGGTATAGACAGTCATGGTCGGTCCTCCTCTCGCCACTACCCCCGGCCTGTTCGGCCAGCCTAGTTGGCGGGAGGAAGCTTCGCAAGCGCGTTACCGCTTCATCTCCCAGCTGGTCGTGCGCTCGCCTGTCTCCTTGTCCTTGCCGTCCTTGAGCTGGACGCCCTTGGCAGAAAGTTCGTCGCGAATACGGTCCGCTTCGGCGAAATTCTTTGCCTTCAGCATTTCAAGACGCATCTCGACGAGAGAATCGACCGCAGCCGCAATGGCCTCGTCCACCTCTGCCTTCTTCGGTAGAACGCCGAGCAACGCGGCACTGGCGGCAAAAACGGCAAGCTTGGCGGGGTCGTTATGGGCAGACTGTGCCAGCGCATGCAGTGCCTGCACGGCAGCAACCGTGTTGAGGTCGTCGGCAAGCGCGTCGAGAACAGTGCTGTCTGGCGCCGCATCGCTGGCTTCTGCAGCCGGCCATTTTGCCAGCAGACGTTCAGCTTCTTCCAGTCGTTTGACGGAAAAATCGATGGGTTCGCGGTAATGGGTCATCAGCATCGCAAGGCGCAGCACGTCGCCCGGCCATTGGCGGCCGCCGAACTTGCCGGTGTGCAGCAATTCGTAGATCGTCACGAAGTTGCCTTCGGACTTCGACATCTTGCGGCCTTCCACCTGCACGAAACCATTGTGCATCCAGACATTTGCCATGACATGCGTGCCGTGGGCGCAACGCGACTGGGCGATTTCGTTTTCATGGTGCGGGAAGATAAGGTCTAGCCCACCGCCGTGAATGTCGAAGACCTCGCCGAGATAGCGGCCGGACATTGCAGAGCACTCGATATGCCAGCCCGGACGGCCGCGCCCCCAGGGGCTTTCCCAGCCGGGTTCGTTATCGCTGGAAAGCTTCCAGAGTACGAAATCGCCCGGGTTCTTCTTGTGAACATCGACGGCAATGCGCGCACCCGCCTGCTGCTCATCCAGCGGGCGCTTGGAAAGCTGGCCATAGTCGGCCATCGACTTCGTATCGAAAAGAACTTCCCCGGTTGCCACATAGGCGTGACCACGTTCGATCAGCTTTTCGATGATATCGACCATCTGCGGAATGTTGTCAGTGGCGCGTGGTTCGACACTGGGCTCAAGGCAGCCGAGCGAGGCGACATCGTCATGGAACTGCTTCGCAGTCTTTTCGGTGACAGCATGGATCGCGTCGTTCAGCGGCAGGTGAGGGTAGTCGCGCAGCGCCCGTGCGTTGATCTTGTCGTCGACGTCGGTGATGTTGCGGGCATAGGTAACCTGGCTCTCGCCATAAACATGCCGCAGCGCCCGGTAGAGAACGTCGAAGACGATGACGGGTCGCGCGTTGCCGATATGGGCGAAATCGTAGACGGTTGGTCCGCAGACATACATGCGCACATTGTTTGCGTCGATCGGCGTAAACTCCGCCTTTTCGCGGGTCAGCGTATTATAAAGCTTCAGGCGCGCGGACATGAATGTCTCCTCGTAACCGGTATCACTTGCCGGGCCGGAGCGTTTGTCTTCAGCGTTTTTGAGACGAAAACGATCTGGCCGGCCATCAAGCCAGCAAAAATGTTTCAGCAGCAGGTGCAGATCGTCGTTTTCATGACTTGCGTTATGGCGCGGCGGCAATCTTCGGTCAAGGGTATCGTCACCAGCTTGGCTGACCGCCGGAATATTTTATTCCGGCTGCCGATAGTCCGCGAATCTTCCGTCTCTGACGACGAACAGCTTGCCGGTTTCCTTCAGTTCAGGAGACGCGAGTGGCAGAATGGCGGCAGCGACCTCGTAAGGATGCGGCACTGTGGCCGGATCTTCGCCGGGCATGGCCTGCGCGCGCATGGCCGTGCGGGTCGCACCTGGATTGATGCTGTTGACGCGAAGCGGCGTGTTCTGAGTTTCGGCCGCCCATGTACGGGCAAGTGCTTCGACGGCAGCTTTTGAGGTCGAATAAACACCCCAGAAGGGGCGACAGGAATGCGCGGCCCCGGATGACAGGATCAGCGCACGGCCGGCATCGGATTTGAGCAGCAGCGGTTCGACCGAACGGATCAGGCGCCAGGTTGCGGTGACATTGATTGTCATGACCTTTTCGAAGACCTTGGCCTCGATATGTCCGACCGGCGAGATCACACCGAGAACACCGGCATTGGCAACCAGAATATCGAGTTTGCCCCAGCGTTCGTAAATATTGGCACCGAGTGCATCGATGGCGTTCATGTCGGCAAGATCGAAGGGCACAAGCGTCGCTGTGCCGCCTACAGCCTTGATCGCATCATCGAGTTCTTCAAGCCCACCGACCGTGCGGGCACAGGCGATGACATGGGCGCCGGCCTTGGCAAGCTCCAGCGCGGTAAAATAGCCGATGCCGCGTGATGCACCGGTCACAAGCGCGATCTTGCCGTTAAGGTCCATGGTCATGATGTCTCCCCCCGATTGAATTGCACGTCTTTACGAAGCGGCGGCCTGCTGCCGCAAGCGATCAAAACGTCGCATGCGATCTTCCTCATCGCAGGCAACAAAAAAGCGGCCACCGAGTACGGTGGCCGCTGATTGGTCTGGAATATCAGCCGTTGCTGGCCAGCACGGAAATCTTGCTGCCGAGCGACTCGCCGTTCTTGTCGAGAAGGCGCGTCGGATAGTCACCGGTGAAGTAATGGTCGGTGAACTGCGGGCGGGCCGGATTACGATCTTCGCCACCAACAGCACGGTAGAGGCCGTCGATCGACAGGAAAGCCAGCGAATCGACGCCGATGAATTTCGCCATGGCGTCAACGTCGGCATACTGGTTGGCCAGAAGCTTGTCGGCGTCCGGCGTGTCGATGCCGTAGAAGTCCGGATGGAAGATCATCGGGCTGGCAACGCGGATATGAACTTCCTTTGCGCCAGCTTCGCGGATCATCTGCACGATCTTGACCGAAGTGGTGCCGCGCACGATGGAATCGTCCACCAGAACGACGCGCTTGCCCTCGATCATTGCCCGGTTGGCAGAGTGCTTGAGCTTCACGCCGAAGGCGCGGATCTGCTGCGTCGGTTCGATGAATGTGCGGCCGACATAGTGGTTGCGGATGATGCCGTATTCAAACGGAATGCCGCTCTGCTGCGCAAAACCGAGCGCTGCAGGTGTGCCGCCATCGGGAACCGGAACAACGACGTCTGCTTCGAGCGGCGCTTCCTTGGCAAGGTTGATGCCCATGTTCTTGCGCGTCGTATAGACGTTGCGGCCACCAACGACGGAGTCGGGACGAGCGAAATAGACGTATTCGAACAGGCAAAGACGCTCGGGTTGCGGCTTCGTGGGCTTGCGGGCGTCGATGGTAATCGAGCCATCAGGCTGGATTTCGCAGATGATGACTTCGCCGTTTTCAACGTCACGAACGAATTTTGCACCGATGATGTCGAGAGCGCAGGTCTCGGAGCAGAAGATCGGCTTGCCGTCGAGTTCACCCATGACGAGCGGACGAATGCCGATTGGATCGCGTGCGGCAATCAGCTTCGTGCGGGTCATGGCCAGCATCGAGTAACCGCCTTCCATCTGGCGGATGGCGTCGATGAAGCGGTCGGCTGTCGAGCTGTGGCGCGAACGGGCAATCAGATGCAGAACGACTTCGGTGTCCGAAGTAGACTGACAGATGGCGCCGGTGGCGATGATCTGGCGGCGAAGCGTCAGGCCGTTGGTGAAATTGCCGTTATGGGCAATCGAGATGCCGCCTTCTTCCAGTTCGGCAAACAGCGGCTGCACGTTGCGCATCGCCACTTCGCCGGTGGTGGAATAACGGGTGTGGCCGATGGCCATCGAACCGGGCAGACGCGCAAGGGTTGCCGGATCGGTATAGTGATCGCCGACCAGGCCCATATGGCGTTCCTGATGGAAACGCTTGCCATCGAAGGAGACGATACCGGCAGCTTCCTGACCGCGATGCTGCAAAGCGTGCAGACCAAGCGCTGTCAGGGTCGAGGCATCGGGATGCCCGAGAATGCCGAACACACCGCATTCTTCATGCAGCGTATCGCCGTCGATCTCTTCGTTGAACGTGGAATGCGAAAGCGGCTCAATCATTCGGCTTGCCCTTGCTCTCTTACCAAAAAAAGAAAGACCTGTCCGGCGAGCATGTCTCCGGGGCGGTCTGTCTGTTATCGTGCTAGATATTTAGCACAAATAGCGCGTCTTGCATGCATTGCAAGGCGCGACACTGTGTCAATTATTTGTAGCCGGTGGATTTGTTGCCGGCACATCTTCGGCCGGCGTCTGTGCCGAAGCCGGTTCCTGCTGCTTTCCGAGGATGCGAGCGCGGATCTGCGGCTCGATGTCCTCAGGCAGAACGGCTTCCAGCTTGCCGACCAGCCCATCCAGGAACGGCTTGGACTTGGCCTGAGTGACCCATTCGGGCTGTGTCTTCACGTCAACCAGCCAGTTCCAGAAGGCAACGGCGACGACCAGCAGAAGAAGGCCGCGTGCCGCGCCGAACAGGAAGCCCAGCGTGCGGTCGAGTGCACCGATACGGCTGTCGATGATGAAATCGGCAATCCGCGAGGTGATGAAGGAAATAACGATCAGCGCCACGAGAAAGACGACGGCTGCAGAGCCGGCGATGGCGATCTTGTCGTCATCGGTGTAGTTGCGCGCATAAGGCAACACCACCGGGTAGAGATAATAGGCCGCTGCAACCGAGCCGGCCCAGCTCGCGATGGACAGGATTTCCCGGGAAAAACCGCGCACCATTGCAAGAATAGCGGAGAAAAGAACAACGGCGATAACGATGCCGTCGAAAATTGTAATGGGCATATACCAACTCCGGAGGTGCGACGCCTTCTCAGGCGCTGCCTTGCCAATTTTGCGATCCTCTTACACCACTGTTCTGCCGGGCGAAAGGATCAATATTCGTCGTCCTCAGCCTGCTTGAACCGGTTACCCGAACCGGCGATGCGCGCCACAAGGTCGGGCAGGCTTTCAATTTCCGTCCAGCGCCCCTTGGCGCCTTTCGCCAGTTCAGCCGAAGCGGAAGGCAGAAGTGCGGCGGGGAACCCGAGTTTCTCCGCTTCTTTCAATCTTTGGACCGTGTGTGCAACAGGTCGAACCGCGCCAGACAGGCTGATTTCGCCGAAATAGACGCAATCGGCAGGCAGGGCAAGACCGGCGAGCGATGAAACCAGTGCAGATGCGATGGCCATGTCGGCGGCGGGCTCCGATATCCGGTAGCCGCCCGCGACATTGAGATAGACATCGTGCTGACCAAGCTTGACCCCGCAATGGGCCTCAAGAACGGCCAGAATCATGGCAAGGCGCGACGAATCCCAGCCGACGACGGCACGTCGCGGCGTGCCGAGCGAAGTCGGCGCGACCAGTGCCTGCACCTCCACCAGCACCGGGCGTGTCCCTTCAATTCCGGCAAAGACGGCAGCGCCCGGAGATTTCTCGTTGCGTTCGCCAAGGAAGAGTTCCGACGGGTTCGAAACTTCCCGCAGACCGCGATCCGACATCTCGAACACGCCGATCTCGTCTGTCGGGCCAAAGCGGTTCTTTACGGTGCGAAGGATTCGGTAGTGATGACCGCGATCGCCTTCAAAGTAGAGAACGGCGTCGACCATATGCTCGACCACGCGCGGACCGGCGATCTGGCCTTCCTTGGTAACATGGCCGACGAGAACCATTGTGGTGCCCGTCTGCTTGGCGAACCGGATCATCGCCTGAACGCCGGTGCGAACCTGGGTCACGGTGCCGGGTGCAGAATCGGCGGTATCGCTCCAAAGTGTCTGAATGGAATCGATAATGACGAGATCGGGCCGCTTGCCTTCGGAAATCGTCGCCAGGATGTCCTCGACATTGGTTTCCGCTGCCAGCAGCACGTCTGTCTCAGCCGCGCCGAGACGCTGCGCACGCAACCGAACCTGCGCAACGGCTTCTTCGCCCGATACGTAGATGATGCGATGGTTGCGCCGCGAAAGGGCTGCGGCGGCCTGCATCAGAAGCGTCGATTTGCCGATGCCGGGATCACCGCCGATCAGCACCGCCGAACCACGTACGAACCCGCCACCGGTCGCCCGGTCAAGCTCGCTGATGCCGGTTGGAATGCGCGGAGCTTCCTCGATTTCGCCGGACAGGGAGGTGAGGGTGACAGGCTTGCCCTTCTTTGGCATTTTGCCGGGCCCCGAACCGATGCCACCCATCGGATCTTCTTCGACAATGGTGTTCCACCCACCGCAACCGTCGCATTTGCCCGCCCAGCGGGTGTGAACCGTGCCGCAGTTCTGGCACACGAATTGGGTCTTGGCTTTGGCCATATTACGGGCAAGTCTCCTGCGGGGTGATAAGCGGTATCGTTAGAACAAATGCGGAACTTTGTTCTCCGATAAACGCCTGCCGGAGAATTTGCAAGCCTGCGCTGTCATGGACAGCGTCAGTCCTCGTCAACCAGATATTGCCGTTCATAACGCAATCCGAGCCCGGTCAGCAGTTCGTAGCCGATCGTCCCGGCGGCATGTGCGACCTCGTCGACAGGCACGTTCGGGCCGAAAAGCTCGATATAGTCGCCCGCGCGCACAGCATTCTCGGGAATGTCGGTCACATCGAAGATGGTGAGGTCCATCGTCACACGTCCGGCCACCGGCGCCTTGTGGCCATTGATGACGCCATAGGCGCCACCATGGCCCATTTCACGCAGCGGAATCCCTGAGCCGGAAAGCGAACGCTGATAACCGTCCGCATAGCCGACCGAGGCAATCGCAAGACGGCTGGCGCGCTTCAGCAGGAAAGTGCCGCCATAGCTGACTGTCTGGCCTTCGCCCGCTTCGCGGATCTGGATGATGCGCGCTTCGGCTTTCGCGACCGGGCGCATTGGATTTTTGACGCCGTTGACGGCTTCGCCACCGTAGACGGCAATGCCGGGGCGGGTGAGATCGAAGTGATAGTCCGGCCCGAGAAAGATACCGGCCGATGCGGAGAGGCTTGATTCGATACCTTCGAAAGCGGCGCTAACCTGCCGGAATGATTCGAGCTGCACCTTGTTCATCGGCGCGGAAGGGGTATCGCCACAGGCGAGGTGGGACAGCACCAGAACCGGATCGAAACTGGCCGGACGTGTCACATCGCTGGCGAGAAACAGCGCATCGTCAAGCGGCAGGCCAAGCCGGTTGAAACCGGTATCGACATGCAGGGCGCAAGGGTGTTCGCCGCGTTCGGCAACGGTTCCCATCCAGAAGGAAAGCTGCTCTTCAGACGCGATGACCGGCACGAGATCATTGTCGAAAACCTTTCGTTCCTGGCCCGGCCAGATACCTGACAGCACGAAGATGCGTGCCTCCGGCGCGTAGGAGCGCAGCGTTGCGCCTTCTGCGACCGTTGCCACGAAGAAGTCGCGTGCACCGGCGTGGTATAGCGTTGAACCGCAATCCTCGATGCCGAGGCCGTAAGCGTCAGCCTTGACGACGGCTGCCGTGCGCGCCTTGCCGGACCGCCTTTTCATGTCGCGCCAGTTATCCGCCAGCGCGCCGAGATCGATGGTCAGCCTCAGCGGCGCATAATCGAATGCGTCGGTATCCGTGTCGGTAAAGGTCGTGTCGAGCTCGTCTGTCATGCCATGCGTCCGGGTTGGTTGGAACCGGCGCGACCCTACAGCATCAGCTCGGAAATCGGAATCGATTTTCGAAGGGCGCGATGCATGGATTCAATGGGATAGAGCAGCCGCTGGAGCACCAGCACTTTTGTTCAAGACGGTGGCCGGCGATTGGAGTAAAACCCGTCCATGGACAATGTCTCGCAGGAACAGGCCATCGATGTCATGCCGCTCGCTGCGGCGGAAACCACGCGCTTTTGGCGCGATGGTCGATTCGACGATATGGAATGTTTGAGTGCGACGTTTCTGACACACGAATATTCGCCGCATGCGCATGAGACCTTTTCAATCGGTGCCATCGAAAGCGGTTCACAGATTTCCACCATTCAAGGCACGACCGAGCAGACGGGGCCGGGGCATCTTTACCTGATCAACCCCGGTGAAATCCACGATGGCGCTCCCGGTGGTGGCGGTTATCGCTATCGAATGATCTATCCGGATATGGGGCTGTTGCGGGCTGTACTGGAAGACGTCACCGGCAGAGCTTTTCACGGGACGCCCTATTTCCCAAGCTTCCTGCCCTATGACCCGCAGATGGCGGCGGCTTTTCAGGTTGCACATCGCCGCCTGGAAGGACGCTCCGGCGCGCTGGAGGCGGATGAGGGCATGTTCTCGGTGCTCGCTGAGCTCTTTCGCAGACATGGCGGTGCCATGATCCTGCCCGTGGAAACACGCGAACGGACGGCGGTTTACCGGGCGCGGGACTATCTTGCCGACAATTATGAAACCGATATTGGCCTTGAGGAACTGGCAGCGGTCGCCGGTCTCAGCCGAGCGCATCTCATTCGGGCGTTCCGCAAGCAGTTCTACATCACGCCGCATGCCTTTCTCACGGATATTCGTGTTCGAAAAGCAAGGAAGCTGCTGCTGGGCAGGGAGAGCCTTGCAGATGTCGCTGCGCTTTGCGGATTTGCCGACCAGGCGCATTTTACCCGCCATTTCAAGGCGCGCACTGGTGTGACACCTGGGCAGTTCCGCGCCGCCTGAAGGTTGGTCCCAGCGGCCACCCATGTCACTTTCGTTCAATACGCGGCCGGCTTCGAGGAATAGAGGCAATCTCCTGAAAGGGAGGACGCCATGTCTGACAAAAAGAAAACCAGAGAATTTGGCGACGGGCTGAAAGCTGCTGCTCCCTTGCTGGTTGCCATGGTGCCGATTGGCGCGGTGTTCGGTGCGGTTGCCGTTTCGAAAGGTTTGTCTCCGCTGGAAGCGTCGTTGATGTCGCTGCTGGTTTTCGCCGGTGGTTCGCAATTCGTGGCGATGGATCTGTGGACGCATCCGGCCAACTGGACGGCACTTGGTTTTGCCGCCTTGCTCGTCAATCTGCGGCATGTGCTGATGAGCGCTTCGATTGCCGGAAAACTGGAGGAATTCACCCGCTTGCGAAAATACGCTGCCATGCTGGTTCTGACCGATGAATCCTGGGCGCTTGCCGAATTCCGGGTCATGGCGCGCCGCTTGACGCCCGCCTTTTTCGCCGGCGCGGCCCTGTCGATCTACCTCGTCTGGAACATGTCGACCCTGGCGGGCGCCTTGTTGGGCGCTGTTGTTGGCGACATGTCGGTTATCGGTCTGGATTTCGCCTTTCCGGCCGTCTTCATCGTTTTGCTGATGGGCTTCTGGAAGGGAAGGGAGACCGGCCTGGTTTTGCTTGCCAGCGCAACGGCGGCCTTCGTGACGCACAAATATGTTCCAGGCGCATGGTATATTGCAGCCGGTGCTCTGGCTGGGTTGGCAGCGGCGGCTTTCGCGTCTCCGCAGGACGCGGAGCAACCCGCATGACACTTGACTGGAACACGCTCCTGACGATCCTCGCCATGATGGTGGCAACAGTTGCGACCCGCTTTGGCGGCCTCATCCTCGTCAGTTACATGGAGCTGACGCCGCGCATGAAAAAGGCGCTGGGTGCCGTTCCACCCGCCGTGTTGATGGCCGTTGTCACACCGACAGCGCTGACAAGCGGTATCGCCGAAACCATCGCCTGCGCCGTAACAGCAATCACCGCATTGCGCCTGTCACTGTTGCCAGCAGCCTGTGCCGGGGTGGTCACGGTGGCGATACTGCGTGGAATCGGATTGTAAGCGAAACCCAGCAAGCCCTTGAAAAGATTCCGCCCCGCACTTCTGAAAAGGCGGGGCGGTTTTTGGGATCAATGTTCTTCGTACTGGCTGAAGGACGGGTCGGCCAGATCGGTGAAGCGGGTGAATTCCGACTGGAACGCCAGCTTCACGGTGCCGGTCGGTCCGTGACGCTGCTTGGCGATGATGACGTCGGCCGTGCCTTTCACCTTGTCGAACAGGGCTTCCCATTCCGCGTATTTCGGATCGGCCGGATCGCGTGGCTCCATGTTCTTGACGTAATATTCCTCACGGAACACGAACAGCACCACGTCGGCGTCCTGCTCGATCGAGCCGGATTCGCGAAGGTCGGAAAGCTGAGGACGTTTGTCTTCACGGCTTTCCACCGCACGAGAGAGCTGTGACAGGGCAATGATCGGAACGTTCAGTTCCTTGCCCAGCGCCTTCAGACCCGTGGTGATCTGGGTGATTTCCTGCACGCGGTTTTCGCCGCTCTTGCCGGAGCCGGTCATAAGCTGAACGTAGTCGACCACCAGAACGTCAAGGCCGCGCTGACGCTTGAGACGACGCGCGCGGGCCGAAAGCTGGGCGATGGAAATACCACCGGTCTGGTCGATATAGAGCGGCACCTTCTGCATCATCTGGCTGCAGGCAACCAGCTTTTCGAAGTCGGCCTCGGTAATGTCACCACGACGGATTTTCGAAGACGACACTTCCGTCTGCTCGGAAATGATACGCGTGGCGAGCTGTTCGGACGACATTTCGAGCGAGTAGAAGCCGACGACGCCGCCATTCTTGGCCTTGAACGAACCGTCCGGCTGTACTTCCTGCTCGTATGCCGCAGCAATATTGTAGGCAATGTTGGTCGCAAGCGAGGTCTTACCCATACCCGGACGACCTGCGAGAACGATCAAGTCCGAGCGCTGCAGGCCACCCATGCGGCCATCAAGCGAATGAATACCGGTCGAAATGCCTGATAGATTGCCATCGCGCTCGAAGGCGGCGCCGGCCATGTCGATTGCCAGCGCAACTGCGTCGTTGAACGACTGGAAGCCGCCGTCGTAACGGCCGGTTTCGGCAAGTTCGAACAGACGGCGTTCGGTGTCTTCGATCTGTGCCTGCGGCGGCATGTCGAGCGGCGCGTCATAGGCGATATTGACCACGTCTTCGCCGATCTGGATCAGCGCGCGGCGTAGTGCCAGATCGTAGATCGCCCGGCCATAGTCTTCGGCGTTGATGATCGACACGGCTTCTGCGGCGAGGCGGGCGAGATATTGCGCCACCGTCATGTCGCCGATCCTGTCTTCCGCAGGCAGGAAGGTCTTGATCGTCACCGGGTTGGCGGTCTTGCCCATGCGGATGATGTCGCCGGCAACTTCGAAAATCTTGCGGTGCAGAGGCTCGTAAAGATGAACCGGCTTCAGGAAGTCCGAGACACGATAATAGGCATCGTTGTTGACGAGGATCGCGCCAAGCAGCGCCTGTTCGGCTTCGATGTTGTTCGGAGCTTCGCGATAATGCGCTTCCGCGGTTTGCGCGGGGGTGATCTTCCTTGCAGCGTCGTTCATGGTCTTGCGCGATCTCCCTGTGCATTGCGTCTTCAAACTGTGGGTTTGGCGTCAGAGGGCGTGGCAGTCAATGACAATGTTGCAACATTGCGCGCCCGTCACGTGCCTGCTTGTCGAACAGCAATCACATCTTCAGTTGTCCCCAATAATCCACAGGCAGGGCAGGGACATCGTGCCGGTACCCGGCGGCGTCTGATTCGAGTATCATGATTTTATCGCATAGCTGCCCCCTCAGGAAAAATTCTTGAAAATCGTCAGCTTTCAAAATAAATAGGGACAAAATAGATAGCTTACTAATTATAAGGTTAACTTAGATGTCGCGTGAAACCGACAAGGAACAGCTTCTCGATGAGGTTTCGGCCTTTACCCGAAAGCTGCGCGCATTTTTCGATGCGAGGGTCGCCGAAAGCGGCCTGACGCTGGCTCGCGCTCGGGCGCTTTTTGCACTGTCGCGGCGTGGGCCGTTGACCCAGACCGAACTTGCCGAAGAAATGGAAATCGAAACGCCGACCCTTGTGCGGGTTCTCGACGGCATGGAGAAACAAAATCTCATCGAACGGCGTTCTGATGCGAATGATCGCCGGGCTAAGCGGATTCACATGACGCCGGATGGAAAACAGACCTCGGAAGCGGTTCAGGGGCTGGCAAAGGAGCTGCGGGCAGAAATTGTCGCCGATATTTCGACGGACGATCTGCGCCTCGCGCTCGATGTGATGCGCAGGCTCTCTGCCAATCTGCAGAGCCTTGCGGTGGAAAGGGCAAAGCCGTGAGCAATACCCTGCCTCAAACCCTTGCCGCCGACGAAACGCCAGAGCCGGAAAAGGCTCTCGACGTTGTCGAGCAACCGGCGCCTGCGCCTGCCCAGCCGCCACAGCCGGTAGAACGCCCGCTCTGGATGCGGTTGAGCTACATTTTCGGTGGCCTGCTGTTTTTCATCACGCAGGGCATGGGCATGAACCTCGTCATGGCCAATATCTACCAGTTGCAGGGAGAGTTTTCCGGCACTGTGGCAGAAGTGGCCTGGCTCTCAGCTGCCTATATGGCGCCCTATGCGACCTTCTCGATCGCGCTCTTCAAGGTCAGGGCGCAATATGGCCTTCGGCCATTCGCCGAGGTCAGCATCCTGCTGTTTGTCGTGGTGTCCTGTCTCAACCTGTTTGTCACGGATCTGCATTCGGCGATCGTTGTTCGCTTTGTCAGCGGCATGGCGGCAGCACCGCTTTCGTCGCTCGGCTTCCTTTATATTCTCGAGGCATTTCCGCCTTCGAAGAAGTTCTCGCTCGGCTTCAGTATCGCGCTTACAGGCACGCTTCTGTCTGCGCCGCTGGCAAGACTGGTCTCGCCGTCACTGTTGCAGATCGATGGCTGGAACGCACTTTATTCGCTCGAAATCGGCCTTGCATTGATCTCGCTCGCGTTGATCTATGTTCTGAAGGTTACACCGCCGCCACGTGCCAAGGTGATCGAGCGCATGGACATCCTGAGCTACCTGCTGTTTGCGGGCGGTCTGGGCTGTCTTGCCGTGTTCCTCACACTTGGCCGGTTTTACTGGTGGTTCGAGACATGGTGGCTCGGTGTGCTGCTTGCCGTCGCGATTGCCCTGCTGACGGTGCTGGCCTTCGTCGAACTGCCGCGCAAGAACCCGCTGCTCGATCTGCGCTGGATCTTTTCGAAAACCAACATGCATGTCATGGGTGTGCTGCTCGTCTACCGCGCCGTGTCTTCGGAACAGTCCTCAACGGCAGTCAGTTTCTACCAGCAGCTTGGCCTGCTCAATGACCAGACGACAACGCTCTACGCGCTTGTTCTTCTGGCGACCGTGCTTGGCGGTGCCGCCTGCGCGTGGTTGATGTTGACGAAATATGTCGAAACGGCCCATGTGATTGCGCTCGCTCTCATTGCTACAGGTTCATTCATGGACAGCCAGTCCACCAACCTGACGCGGCCGGAACAGATGTATCTCAGCCAGATGATGATCGCGTTCGGTGCGGCGATGTTCCTGCCGCCAGTCATGGCGAAAGGTTTCGCCGGGGCATTGGCGAAGGGTGTGCCGTATCTGGTGAATTTCATCACCATCTTCCTGTTCACGCAGATCACCGGTTCGATGTTGATGACCGGCCTGCTTGGCAGTTTCGTCACCCTGCGTGAAAAATTCCATTCCAACGTCCTGGTCGAAAACATCCTTTTGACCAATCCGATGGTCACGCAGCGCGTCTCGCAACTCTCCAGTGCCTACAGTCACGTTATCTCCGACCCGGTCTTGCTGAACGCAGAAGGGCTGGCTCTTCTCAGTCAGCAGGTCACCAAGGAAGCTTACGTGCTCGCCTACAACGATACCTTCCTGCTGATCTCAGTCGTTTCGGCGCTGGCATTGGCAACGCTTCTCATTCACCACGCATGGCTGCGCATCCGCCCGCTTATTGTTCGGGACAACGTTGATGCCGTGCCGGCACAACAGTCATGAACGTCCAAGAGTAACAAAAATGCTGAAGAAGATTTTTACCCCGGTTTCTATTCTTGTCCTCCTTGGTGGCATCGCGGGCGTCGCGCTCGTGCTCTACGCATGGCGGTTGCCACCGTTCCAGTCCGCCGTCGAAATGACCGACAACGCTTTCGTGCGCGGTTATGTCACCACCATGAGCCCACAGGTCAGCGGTTATGTCGTCAACGTGCCGGTCAAGGACTATCAGGAGGTCAAGCAAGGTGCGCTGCTTGTCAAAATAGATGACCGTATCTATTCCCAGAAGCTTGCACAGGCCGAATCGACACTCGACACGCACAAGGCCGCGCTCGACAATTCCCGTCAGCAGGAAAACGCCGCCAACGCCAATATCGCGTCCAGCAAGGCAGCGGTTGAAAGCGCCGAGGCATCGTTGAAACAGGCGCAGCTCGCGTCCGACCGTCAGGACAACCTCATCAGAAGCGGGGCTGGTACCTCCAGCTCGCAGGAAGAGGCGCATGCCGCTCTGGAAAAGGCGCGTGCTTCGGTCTCTCAGGCCAAGGCAGCCCTTGAGGTTTCGCAGCAGGATCTGCAGACGATCATCGTCAACCGTGGCTCGTTGCAGGCCGCTGTCGCCAATGCTGAGGCTGCGGTCGAGCTGGCCAGGATCGACCTGCAGAATACCGAAATCCACGCGCCGCGCGACGGCAAGCTTGGCGAAGTCGGCGTCCGCGTCGGGCAATATGTGACCGCCGGCACGCAATTGATGGCCGTCGTCCCGCACGAGGTTTGGATCATCGCCAACTTCAAGGAAACCCAGTTGAGCGGCATGCAGGCCGGCCAGCCTGTGACGATTGCCGTCGATGCCCTGCATCGCAGAAAGCTCACCGGCCATATCGAGCGCTTTTCGCCCGCGACCGGCTCCGAATTCTCGGTCATCAAGCCGGACAATGCGACCGGAAACTTCGTGAAGATCGCGCAGCGGGTCGGCGTTCGTATCGCGATCGATCCTGATCAGCCTCTGGCTGCGGAATTGACGCCCGGCATGTCAGTGGTCGTGCATGTGGACAAGAGCCAGGAGCCGGACCAGGCCAGGCTCGCCGCGAACTGAATGCCGTTCAAACCTCTGCCAGACAAAGAAAAACCCCGGATGTTGCCATCCGGGGTTCTTTTTTTTGAGCCGTTGGGGGCTCTGAAATTATGCGTCGTCGCCTTCGAATTCTGCATCCGGATCAAAGAAGTCTTCCGGGCGCAGAGCGTCTTCGTCAACGCCGTAGATGGCGTCAGCGGAGGTGAGGCTTTCGCCCTTTGCCTGACGCTCAGCTTCTTCAGCCGAACGAGCAACGTTCAGCTCGACCTGCAGCTCGACTTCAGCATGCAGGTGCAGCGTTACGTTGTGCAGACCAATGGTCTTGATCGGCGTGTTGAGTTCAACCTGGTTGCGGCCAACGTTGAAGCCTTCTGCAGCGAGGATTTCAACAACGTCACGAGCAGCGACAGAACCGTAGAGCTGGCCGGTTTCGCCAGCCGAACGGACGACGATGAAGGACTTGCCTGCGAGAGCTTCGGCAACCTTCTGGGCTTCCGACTTGCGCTCGAGGTTACGAGCTTCGAGCGTTGCGCGCTCGGTCTCGAAACGGGTCTTGTTGGCAGCGTTGGCGCGCAGTGCCTTGCCCTGCGGTAGCAGGAAGTTACGTGCGTAGCCGTCGCGAACCTTTACGGTTTCGCCCATCTGGCCGAGCTTGTTGATGCGTTCGAGAAGAATAACGTCCATCTTCTTGATCCTTTCTAGTTTCAGGTGTTGGTTTCGTTCGTATTGTCAGTTTTCCGCGTCGGCGTGAGGGAGACCGTGCTGCGCACGTCGCTCAAACCGAGCACGAGAATGATGAGAAGCGGAAAGACGAAGATTGCCGACAGGTAAGCGAGTACCAGTACGGGGATGCGCCAGTCCTTGCCGCGCGCCCGCTTGTGCAGCGAGGCATATCCGGACATCAGGAAACCTGCGCCGAAGGTGCCGCAGACAACCGCGCCGATCATGGCGGGAACACCGCCCACAAATGTCGCGACAATGCCTGCGAGGAAAATGAAAACCGCATTGCGGTGCATGCGAAGTGCCGACGGAACGTCTTCACGAGGGCGAAGACCCTTGCCGAAGGAACCGACCACGCGGGTGGCCAGATAATAGGCTGTAAACAGCAGCAAAACCCAAAGGCCGCCCTGCACGATCGGCAACATCAGCACAAGCAGTGACTTGCTCTGCGCCAGCGCTGCGGCATCAGGCTCAAACAGTGGCTCGCGGCTCTGAACAGACGTCATCATCATATCGACCAGGCGCGAAACGAGGTCGGGGCCATAACCGATCGTCCAGCCGAGAATGACGACGGCAATCGAGATGAGAAGGCAAAGATGCAGCAGGATGCCGGAAAGCGGATACCAGGCGAGCAGATCCTGCGGGCCGCCGATTTCGGAGGCCGGGCGTGCGAGGTTGGCAAGGTGAGACACCCAGCCTGCCGGGATCAGCGTAAAGATCGCGATCGTCACGGCAAACAGTGGCGACATGACAACAGCGCCGATGGCGGCCGTGGTCACGATGGCCACGATGGCGGCCATGTTGCCCCATCCCATGCCTGCAATCAGGATCGGCATGGCGGACGCAGCATAGAGCAGGAAAGAAAGCGACGACTGTGCCGTTGCGCCCAGCGTCAGAAACGCGGCGCATATGCCGGCGAGGATGCCGGTGGTCAGCACTGTCTGGTTCAACTTTTGCACTTCGCTGTCCTGCTGGAAATTAAGCAGTTAGAGGACCGTTCCGGTGGAGCGTTGTCCCCAACATGGGTTTTATGTCTGTCTCGATCCGCGCCCAACGCGGAAGGAGAAACGAGGCCGCGTCGAAACGCAGCCTCGCAAAGTCATTATGCTACGACGTAAGGCAGCAGGCCGAGGAAGCGTGCACGCTTGATCGCCTGAGCGAGTTCGCGCTGCTTCTTCTGGGAAACGGCGGTGATGCGCGAAGGAACGATCTTGCCGCGCTCAGAAATGTAGCGCTGCAGAAGACGTACGTCCTTGTAGTCGATCTTCGGAGCGTTTGCGCCGGAGAAAGGGCACGTCTTGCGACGGCGGTGGAACGGGCGGCGTGCCGGGGAAGAGGATGCGTCAGCCATTGGTCAAATCTCCTTCTTATGCACGGTCTTCGCGCGGACGGCGCGGACGGTCGTCGCGGGAAAAGCCTTCGCGCGGGCCACGGTCCGGACGGTCACCGTCACGGCGCGGACGGTCGTCGCGATCGCGCTTCTGCATCATCGCGGACGGGCCTTCTTCGTGGGCTTCAACAGCGATGGTCATGTAACGAAGAACGTCTTCGTTGATGCGCATCTGACGCTCAACTTCATGGATAGCAGCCGCCGGAGCGTCGATGTCCATCAGGGCGTAGTGAGCCTTGCGGTTCTTCTTGATGCGGTAGGTGAGGGACTTCAGACCCCAGTTTTCGACGCGTCCGACTTTACCGCCGAACGATTCGATAACGCCCTTGTACTGTTCTACAAGTGCGTCGACCTGCTGAGCAGAAATATCCTGCCGAGCAAGGAAGATGTGTTCGTAAAGAGCCATTTAAGCTTGCCTTTCTTGCGTTTTGTCCTTCACCCGGCAACGGCGCTAAGCCTCAACGACTGCTCTTGGCCGGCATATGCCGAAAGCAAGAAAAGCGTTGTTCGAGACGGTCGAGAGCGGAGACACGGGAGGCCGGAAAAACCTTATGGTTCCTGCTGTTCCGTTACCGGAACCAGCCCTCCGTTCAGCCACCAGCCATAAGACCGGGTGTCGTGAACAGCGCGCTTATACGCATTTTTGCCGGGAATGCAAGGGAAAGTCTGGCTTTCGCGCCATTTCGCTCATGCGCAGGAAAGGCAGTTGAGAATTGTGGACGCAAACAATGCCGGATCTTCCGCCATCATCAGGTGTCCGGTCCGGGGAATGTTGACGCGCATCCTGCAAAGATCGTTTGCCCAGTCTGCGACATCCCAACCGGAGGCGGAACGGGCGCCGGCAACCAGATAGACCGGAAGGCCGCTTCCCATCGTCGCGCGCAGGCCGGATAGATAGTCGTCGTGCCCCGTCGTCGCAACAACAGCCCTTGCCTGCGCCTTGATCGTCGTGGCTGGCTGATTGGCCAGCCATCCCTTCGCAAGCGACAATGTCCAGTCATTGACCGGGACGCCCGCCTTGGCGATCCATTCAGCCGGGTCCGCCTCGTACTCTCTTATGATCTCTGCCACTTCTGCATCGGGCTTTTGGGCGATCTGTCCCGACCAGAAGGCGTCCTTCAGCGTGAAATTGCCTTCGACGCTTGTAAACGAGGCGATCATATCTGGATAATGTTGGCAAACCAGCGCCGAAACCGCGCCGCCAACTGAATGCCCGACAAGATGAACCTTTTGACGGCCGATATTGCGGATATGACCGGCGACGTGGTCGGCCTGATCGCGCAAGGTCAAATTTTCGATGGGCTCATCGCGGTATCGGCCGTAACCGATCAGGTCAGGCGTATGCACGTCGATACCGTCAAATGGCGCCAGTATCTCCGGATCGTTGAGATTGCCGAAGAGGCCGTGAACCAGGATGACCGGTTCTGAAAGACTGGGCATCGTTTTTGAAATCCTCGGTTTTACTGATTGCGTCGGACAAGGGGTACGGGTCTGAGCGTCTATAATGAAAAATGCCCCGCAACTGCGGGGCATGAAATTCTCTGTCCGATGTCTGGGGTCAGATCGGCATTGGATACTGCCGATGAATTTCGGCAATGCCTTTCAGAACATCATCGGAAAGTTTGACATCCGCTGCTGCGATATCGCTCTTCAGTTGGTCGATTGTCGTTGCGCCGATGATCACGGAAGCCATGAACGGGCGGATCAGGCAGAAGGCGATGGCAAGCTGTGCCGGATCGATTCCGTGCTTGGCAGCGAGATCGATGTAGGCCTTCACCGGTGCTTCCTGCAGCGGTTGCAGACGGCCGCCGAGATCGCGATTGATCGTGCCACGCGAACCGGCCGGGCGCGCACCGTTCTGATATTTGCCGGTCAGAAGGCCAGCTGCCAGAGGCGAGTAGGCGAGAAGGCCGACATTCTCGTGATGGGCCACTTCGGACAGGTCGAGATCGAAGCTGCGGTAGAGCAGATTGTACTCGTTCTGAATGGTTGCGACACGCGGCAGACCGGCGGCCTCGGCGATATCGATGTACTTCTGCGTGCCCCAGGCGCTTTCATTCGAAAGGCCGATTGCGCGGATTTTGCCGGCCTTGACCAGTTCGCCAAGAGTTTCCAGCTTTTCGGTGATCTCGGTAAGCGTCCGTTCTGTAGCCTGACCGCTGGCATCGAAACCCCATGCGCCGCGGAAATGGTAGGTGCCGCGATTCGGCCAGTGAATCTGGTAGAGGTCGATATAATCTGTCTTCAGGCGCGTGAGGCTTGTGTCGACCGCCTCGCGAATGGCATTGGCATCGATATCACGCCCGCCACGAATATAATCACGGCCGGAGCCGGCGACCTTGGTGGCAAGAATGACGTCCTTGCGTTTGCCGGTCTTTTCGAACCACGTGCCGATATAGTCTTCCGTGCGGCCCTGCGTTTCGGCCGATACCGGTGTGGTGGGATAAAGTTCGGCCGTATCGAAGAAGTTGACGCCGTTTTCCAGGGCGTAATCCATCTGCTGATGGGCTTCGGCTTCCGTGTTCTGGGTGCCCCACGTCATCGTGCCAAGGCAGATTTCGGACACGGAGATATCCGTGCGGCCCAATGTTCTATGTTTCATGGAAATGTCCTGATGCTTGGAAGGTGGCATGAAATTAGTCTGGAAATGCCGCAGTGCAAGAAAAAATATGCTGCATTGAAAACGTGAAATTGGACGGCAAAACCCCGGGGCTTGGCCCATCCATAGGCTTCAAGCCTTGACTTCATGGGCCGGAATGTGAATGGAAGTCCCGATAATATAAGGGAAGGCCAGAAAAGAAGGACCACATCCCATGGGTACTGCATTCACATTTCCAGGTCAGGGAAGCCAGGCCGTCGGCATGGGCAAGGAACTTGCCGATACGTTCGTAGAAGCACGCGCTGTCTTCGAAGAAGTCGATGAGGCGCTCGGCCAGAAGCTGTCCGATATCATGTGGAACGGACCGGAAGAAACGTTGACGCTGACCGCCAATGCGCAGCCTGCGCTGATGGCCGTTTCGATGGCTGTGATGCGCGTGCTGGAAGCGCGCGGTTTCAAGCTGACCGATTCCGTTTCCTATGTCGCCGGCCACTCGCTTGGTGAATATTCGGCACTTTGCGCTGCCGGCACGTTCTCGATCGCCGACACCGCCCGCCTGCTGCGCATTCGCGGCAACGCCATGCAGGCTGCCGTGCCTATTGGTGAAGGTGCGATGGCGGCTATCATCGGCCTTGAGCATGACGTCGTTTCCGCAATCTGCGAAGAGGCGAAAAGCCACGGCGTCTGCCAGATCGCCAATGACAACGGCGGCGGGCAGCTCGTGATTTCCGGTGGCAAGGCTGCCGTTGAAAAGGCGGCCGCCATTGCCTCTGAAAAAGGTGCGAAGCGCGCCATCATGCTGCCGGTTTCCGCGCCCTTCCATTCCGCGCTGATGAGCCCTGCGGCAGATGCGATGCGCGAAGCGCTTGCACAGGTGGAAAAGAAGAACCCGATCGTGCCCGTCATCGCCAACGTGCGCGCGGCGCCTGTCTCCGATGCCAATGAAATCGCTGCACTGCTGGTAGAGCAGGTCACCGGCCAGGTTCGCTGGCGCGAGACGGTAGAGTGGTTTGCCGCCAACAACATCACGCAACTTTATGAGATCGGCTCCGGCAAGGTCCTGACAGGGCTTGCACGCCGCATCGACAAGACGGTGAATGGCGTCGCCGTCAACAATGCTGCCGATATCGATCAGCTCCTGGCGACCCTCGCAGGCTGAAGGCCGCCGTCGCCCCGTTTAAAGAAGGAACATTCCATGTTTGATTTGACCGGCCGCAAGGCTCTCGTCACAGGCGCAACTGGCGGCATCGGCGAAGAAATCGCCCGCATGCTGCACGCGCAGGGCGCAACCGTCGGCCTGCACGGCACGCGCGTCGAAAAGCTTGAGGCACTTGCCGCCGAGCTTGGCGATCGCGTCAAGATTTTCCCGGCAAACCTGGCGGACCGCGCCGAGGTTAAGGCGCTGGGTGAAAAGGCCGAGGCCGAGCTGGAAGGCGTCGACATCCTCGTCAACAACGCCGGCATTACCAAGGATGGCCTTTTCGTTCGTATGAGCGACGAAGACTGGGATAACGTCATCGAAGTCAATCTGACGGCGATGTTCCGCCTGACGCGCGAACTGACGCATCCGATGATGCGCCGCCGTTTCGGCCGCATCATCAACATTACCTCGATCGTTGGCGTGACCGGTAACCCCGGCCAGGCAAACTACTGCGCGTCGAAGGCCGGGATGATCGGCTTCTCCAAGTCGCTGGCGCAGGAAATCGCAACCCGTAACGTTACCGTCAACTGCGTGGCTCCGGGCTTCATCGAAAGCGCCATGACCGGCAAGCTGAACGACAAGCAGAAAGAAGCCATCATGGGTGCCATTCCCATGAAGCGCATGGGAACCGGTGCGGAAATCGCTTCCGCCGTACTTTATCTCGCATCCAACGAAGCGGGTTACATGACGGGCCAGACGCTGCATGTGAACGGCGGTATGGCGATGATCTGATGTGATACCCTTTCCGTTACGGAAAGGGTCTCGCGTCTTTTGAAATCTTGCTGGCGCCCGGGTCGAACCAGGCATTTTCCTGGCGCCTGCAAGTGTCTACCCGCTCTGGTTTCAGGCGAAAGAGCCTGTGATACGCTGTGCTTAGCGCGTTTTCAGGCTTTTCGACCGATTGAAACCATGTTAAGCGGGCCAAGACTGTGAACAGTCGTCCCGGAGAGACAGTAAGCCGTTGCGAATTTTTGCAACGATGTCTAGCTTGGACCGGGTTTAACGGGTTTGCCCGCGGTGCCGGATTTGAACGGTGCTTGAGGGCTTCTGACAGGGCAGGGTGCCGCAAGGCATTCCCTTTTAAAATAAAGGTCGAGGAAACCGACATGAGCGATATCGCAGAACGCGTAAAGAAAATTGTAATTGATCATCTTGGCGTTGACGCCGACAAAGTTGTTGAAGGCGCAAGCTTCATCGACGATCTGGGCGCTGACTCGCTCGACACCGTTGAACTGGTTATGGCTTTCGAAGAAGAGTTCGGCGTTGAAATCCCTGACGACGCTGCCGACTCGATCCTGACCGTTGGCGACGCCGTAAAGTTCATCGAAAAGGCACAGGCCTGATCGACCGTACTCGGGGAGGTTATTCAACCTCCCGTTCTGGCCCGGCTTGTCCGGGCCAATATTTTATCGCGAGAGGCGCACGCAGAGCTGGCGCGTGTCTCCGGCGCGTAGTCCCTTTGGCCGGAAATGGTCCGGCAAAATGGTTTATGCGCATATTCAGAATGTTGTAGTGTCATCTGCAAGTCATCGACGATCAGAGACGCAGCAAGAAAAGACCGATGATTGGATAAGGGCGGAGCGTTGGCATGAGGCGTGTCGTTATCACCGGTACCGGCATGGTATCTCCTCTTGGATGCGGAACGGAAGTGACCTGGGAGCGGCTGCTTGCCGGCCAGAACGGCGCCCGTCTGGTCACGGAATTCGAGGTCGAAGACCTTCCCGCAAAAATCGCCTGCCGTATTCCGCTTGGCGATGGTTCCGATGGCACTTTCAATCCTGATGACTGGATGGAGCCGAAGGAACAGCGCAAGGTCGATCCCTTCATCGTCTACGGTATGGCAGCAGCCGACATGGCGCTGAACGACGCCAACTGGCACCCTGAAACCGACGAAGACCAGATCATGACCGGCGTCCTGATCGGCTCCGGTATCGGCGGTCTCGAAGGTATCGTCGAAGCCGGTTACACGCTGCGAGACAAGGGTCCGCGTCGCGTTTCGCCTTTCTTCATTCCCGGCCGCCTCATCAATCTGGTGTCTGGTCAGGTATCCATCCGCCACAAGCTGCGCGGACCGAACCATGCCGTCGTAACAGCCTGCTCGACCGGTGCGCATGCCATTGGCGACGCCGCGCGCCTGATTGCCCTCGGTGATGCTGACGTCATGGTTGCCGGTGGCGCCGAATCGCCGGTTTGCCGTATTGCGCTTGCCGGTTTTGCTGCCTGCAAGGCGCTCTCCACACAGCACAACGATGACCCGCAGAAGGCATCGCGTCCCTATGACCGTGACCGCGACGGTTTCGTCATGGGCGAGGGTGCCGGTATCATGGTTCTCGAGGAGCTCGAACACGCCAAGGCACGCGGTGCGAAGATCTACGCAGAAGTTGTCGGTTACGGCCTGTCTGGCGATGCGTACCACATCACCGCGCCGTCCGAAGACGGTGAGGGCGCTTACCGCTGCATGTCCATGGCGCTGAAGCGCGCCGGCCTGACGCCCGACGATATCGACTACATCAACGCCCACGGTACTTCCACCATGGCCGACACCATCGAACTCGGTGCGGTCGAACGTCTGGTTGGCGATTCTGCGTCGAATATTTCGATGTCGTCGACCAAGTCGGCTACGGGCCACCTCCTCGGCGCGGCAGGTGCGATCGAAGCAATTTTCGCAACACTTGCGATCCGCGACAACATCGTCCCGCCGACGCTGAACCTCGACAATCCCGATGTCGAGACGAAGATCGATCTCGTGCCGCACAAGGCCCGCAAGCGCGACGTCAACGTTGCCCTGTCGAACTCCTTCGGCTTCGGCGGCACCAACGCGTCGCTCGTTCTGCGTCGCTACGAAGCCTGATTGTCTGACGGCTCTTGCCGTTAAAGACGGAATCGTCGAAAACCGCCTCCGGTCGTTGTGCATCGGAGGCCAAGGATAACGCCTTAGGCGAGGCAACTTTTCCGCTTCGCCAAACTTATGTCAGTTTGCGTTATCTGCCGTATTGGGAACGAGTTTTCGTAAAACCGTGCGGAAAACCGCCACCGATGCTTTGATGTGGTGCAGGATGGCATCCCGAACCTGTTTTTGCCGCATTGCCTGCGCAAAAAGCGCTGATAATGCCGAACTGAAAAGGACCGCCGGTGAGCGATACGAACCAGAACAGCCAGGGACAATACGGACGCGACGGCGCGGGCGAAGGTAGCCGCGGCCCGATCATTCCGAAGTCTCCGACGGAGGCGCTGCGACCGGAAAAAGTTCCGGCTCCGCCAAAGCGTTCCCGCAAGGCTCATGGGCAACTGGTGATTTTCCTGAATTTCCTGATGACGCTGGCGGTTGCCGTCTGCGTGCTTGCCGTTGCCGCCTTCTATTACATGATCAACTCCTTCCAGGAGCCCGGTCCGCTGGAAGCCAATACCCATTTCACAGTGCGCAACGGCGCCGGCCTCATCGAGATTGCCAACAATCTGGAGCGCAATGGCGTCATCACCAACGCACGTGTTTTCCGTCTGATGACCGGCAGCTATCTTCAGAAGGAGCAGACGCTGAAGGCGGGCGAATATGAGATCAAGGCTGCCGCCTCGATGAAGGACATCCTGCTGTTGCTGGAGTCCGGCAAGTCGATTCTCTATTCCGTGTCTTTGCCGGAAGGTCTGACGGTCAAGCAGATGTTTGCTCGTTTGGCAGCCGACGAGGTTCTGGACGGAGAGCTTCCCGCCAGCCTGCCGGCGGAAGGCAGCCTTCGCCCCGATACCTACCGTTTCACGCGTGGCACCAAGCGCGAAGAAATCGTCAATCAGATGAGCGTTGCCCAGAACAAGCTGATCGAGATGATCTGGGAGCGCCGCGATCCCGACCTGCCGATCAAGACAGTTGAAGAGTTTGTAACGCTGGCGTCTATTGTCGAGAAGGAAACCGGCAAGGACGACGAGCGCGCCCATGTGGCCTCCGTATTCTACAACCGCCTGAAGAAGGGCATGCGCCTGCAGTCTGACCCGACGATCATCTATGGACTGTTCGGTGGCGACGGCAAACCGTCCGACCGTCCGATCTACCAGTCCGACCTGCAGAAGCAGACGCCGTTCAACACCTATGTCATCAAGGGACTGCCGCCGTCGCCGATTGCCAATCCAGGACGCGCCGCACTGGAAGCGGTTGCCAATCCCTGGCGCACGGACGATCTTTATTTCGTCGCCGATGGGACGGGCGGTCATGCTTTTGCCAAGACGCTGGAAGAACACAACGCCAATGTCCGCCGTTGGCGCAAGATCGAGGCGGAAAAAGCGGCAGCCGGTGGAAATCCAGACGTTGCCGTAGACGGCCAGCCGGGTGGTTCGGAAGCGGAAAAACCAGCCAACAATTGATGAGTTTTTGCCGGGCCTCGATCAAACGAGGCCCGGTTTGCATGATGCTGTGGGGACTTCAGGAATGACATTGCAATCGATGACCGGCTTCGCACGCAGCGAAGGTGCGTCCGGACGCTATCGCTGGGCATGGGAGCTGCGCTCCGTGAATGGCAAGGGCCTGGATTTACGTCTGCGTCTGCCAACGGGTATGGAAGGTCTGGAAGCGGAATTGCGCGAGGTTGCATCCCGCAGCCTGTCGCGCGGCAATATCCAGGCGGGGTTATCCCTGGCAACCGCCGAAAACCGGCTGGAAGCGGTTATCAACCGCGACGCGCTGGATGCTGTGCTGGCGCTTAAGAAGGAGCTCGGCAATGTCGTTGACGACAAGCCGTTGAGTTTCGACACGCTGCTGTCCGTGCGCGGACTGGTGGACTTCCGTGAGGCGGAAGATGACGCCGAGGCGCAGGCTGCCCGCAATCGCGATGTGCTGGCAGGTTTTGCCGAAGCCGTTCTTAAGCTCAAGGCAATGCGCGAGCGGGAAGGGGAATCGCTCTACGGTATTCTGTCGGGGCATATCGACCGCATCGAGCAGCTTGCGACGGTTATTGAACGCGACCCGTCGCGGCAACCGGAGCAGATTGCCGCGCGCCTTGCCGCGCAGATCGCCCTGATTGGCGACGGGGCCCAGGGACTGGACCGTGACCGTTTGCATGCGGAAGCGGCGTTGATTGCAACGAAGGCGGATCTGCGCGAGGAGATCGACCGCCTCTACGCGCATATTGCAGCCTCGCGTGAGCTTTTGAAGGTTGGTGGCCCGATTGGGCGCAAGCTCGACTTTCTTGCACAGGAATTTAACCGGGAGTCGAATACCATCTGTTCCAAATCGAACGCCAGTGCGGTAACCGCTGCTGGTATCGAGCTGAAAGTGGTGATCGACCAATTCCGCGAACAGGTCCAAAATCTGGAGTAGGCCATGGCCCCGGTGAACAATTCTCCCGTCAAGATTGCCCGCAGAGGGCTGATGCTGGTGATCTCGTCGCCGTCAGGCGCGGGCAAGTCCACGATTGCCAGAAACCTTCTGGACAAGGACAAGAACATCAAGCTGTCCGTCAGCGTGACGACACGTCCACGCCGTCAAAGCGAGATTGAAGGCATCCACTATCATTTCATCTCCAAGCGCGAATTCGAGTTGATGCGTGATGGCGATGCGTTGCTGGAATGGGCCGAAGTGCACGGCAATTTCTACGGCACTCCCAGAGAGCCGGTGGAAGCGGCGATGGCCGAAGGCATGGACATGCTGTTCGATATCGACTGGCAGGGCGCCGAGCAGCTTCAGGACAAGATGAAGAGTGACGTTGTGTCGATTTTCATCCTTCCCCCGACAATGACCGAGCTGCAATCGCGCCTGCATCGCCGAGCTGAAGACACAGAAGCGGTCATTCAGACGCGCCTGGTAAATTCCCGCTCTGAAATCGAGCACTGGCGCGATTACGACTATGTCATTCTCAATGATGACCTACAGGCTGCTTTCGACGCCGTGGAGGCCATTGTGAAGGCCGAGCGCGTGCGTCGCGACCGTCGCCACGGCATGTTCGACTTCGTGCGCGAATTGCTTGAAGAAGAGCCAAAACTCTAAAGCTGACCTAATTCCTGAATCAGGTTTATTACTGGCACGACAGCCAGTCCTGCGAATGGCGCACATCGGCTGCGTCATCCGCCCAGCCGTGACCACCCGTGAGCGTTTTCAGCGACACCGCGGCCCCCGCCTTTGTCAATTGATCTGCAAGGAACGGCGCATCCTCTGGGTGACGTCTGTCGTCCCGCATACCGGCGAGCAGCAGGGCAGGGTATCCGTGAAGTGGCGGGAAGGGTTCACCAGAGCGCGGCGACAGCGGTCGCAGCAGAATGGCGCCCCTCGACAGTTCGGGCTTCTGGAATATTGTCTCTGCAGCGATGATCGCGCCGTTCGAGTATCCCGCGACAAACGGTCTTTGTCCGGTTTGACGAGCCACAAACTCCAGAAAGTCGCAGAGCCTGGCTGCCTGATCTCTCAGGTCTTCGATATCAAGCGTTCTGTCCGGGTGTCGCCTGAAAAACGCAAAACCGTTTTCCCAGGCGACATTTCCTCTCGGTAGAAACAGCTTATGCCCCGGAAAAGCTTCACGACCGTACAGCAGGAGGTCGTCTTCCGTACGTCCCGATCCATGCAGCAAAACGACAGGTGATGCCGTCGAGGAAGAGGCGCCATCGAGCTTGTAGTGAAACGGTTGATTGTCCACTTTCAAACCCTCGTTACATGCCCGCAATGCGGATCGGAGAAAGTCTAAAGCGAATTCGCGAGCGTCACGAATTCCTCGACGGAGAGCGTTTCCGCCCGACGTGTCGGATCGATCCCGGCTTTTTCCAGAAGCGTTTCGCCGCCCAGCGCTTTCACGCTCTGACGCAGCATCTTGCGGCGCTGACCGAAGGCTGCTTCGGTCACCTTTTCAAGCTTCGCCACGTCGCAGGGCATTGGCTTGTCCTTCGGCAGCAGATGCACGACGGTAGAGGTGACCTTTGGCGGCGGGCTGAAGGCTTGCGGCGGCACGTCGAAGGCCATTTCAGCCACTGTCCGCCAACCCGCCAGCACACCGAGGCGCCCGTAGTGGTTGTCACCTTCTTCCGCCACGATGCGTTGACCGACTTCCTTCTGGAACATCAGCGTCATCGACAGCCAGAACGGAGGCCACGCTTTGGGGAGTAGCCAGTTGACCAGCAATTGCGTGCCAACATTGTAGGGAAGATTGGCGATGATCCTGACCGGCTCTCCAGCCGGAACAAGCGTCTCGAAATCGGTCTTCAGCGCATCGCCCTCGATCACCTCGAGGCGCCCGGGATAATGGGCCTGAATTTCGGCCAGTGCCGGCAGGCATCGGCTATCGCGCTCAACGGCGATGACTTTCTTCGCGCCAAGCGAGAGGATGGCGCGTGTCAGGCCGCCAGGGCCAGGACCAACCTCGATGACCGTGACGCCTTCCAGCGGGCCAGCGGTTCTGGCGATCTTCTGTGTGAGGTTCAGGTCGAAGAGGAAGTTCTGCCCGAGAGATTTCTTCGCATCCAGACCATGGCGCTGGATAACGTCCCTGAGAGGGGGGAGCCCGTCAATGGCCGCCATCAAAGACCAGCCTTGCCGCGACCGGCAATGTCTGCAGCCATTTTCAGCGCTGCCACGAGGCTTGTTTCATTCGCGATACCCTGACCGGCGATGCCGAAAGCGGTGCCGTGATCCGGCGATGTGCGGATGAAAGGCAGGCCGAGCGTGACATTGACGGAATCGTCGAAACCAAGTGCCTTGGCCGGAATGAGTGCCTGGTCGTGATACATGCAGACAGCCACGTCATAACGTTTGCGGGCGGCGTCATGGAACATGGTGTCGGCGGGCAGAGGCCCGAAAGCATCAATGCCCTCCTTACGAAGCCCAATGACGGCGGGGTGAATAATATCGCGATCTTCGACGCCAATCGCACCGTCCTCGCCCGCGTGCGGGTTGAGACCGGCTATGGCCAGACGCGGTGCGGCAATGCCGAATTTCTGTTTCAGATCCGTATCGATAATACGGCAGGTCTCGACGATGGCTTCTTCCGTCAAAGCGGAAGGAACGTCCTTGACCGGGATGTGGATCGTGACCGGCACGACGCGCACCTTCGGGCCCGCAATCATCATCACCGGTGTTACGGCCTTGCCAGTCATCCGCAATGCAAGTTCGGCGAGGAATTCCGTGTGGCCCGGAAAACCGAAACCTGCCTCGTAAAGCACGGATTTTGCGATGGGATTTGTAACGACTGCGGCAGTCTTGCCTTCGACCGTGAGCGCGACTGCCGTCTCGATGGCTTTGATCGTCGCATGGGCAGCGCCGACATGCGGCTGGCCAGCCTGCACGTCAAAACCGACCGGCAGGGAGAGAACCGGAAAGGCATCGTCGAAACACGCGACCGCGTCTTCAACCTCACAGGTCTTGATCGCAATGTCGATACCAAGCAAGGCGGCACGGCTCGCCACCACATCCGGATCACCGATATAGATGAACGGCGGCAGACCTGTTTCCCTGCGTTTTGCCCATGCTGTAATTGCGATATCAGGGCCAATACCAGCGGGATCGCCCTGGGTTAGGGCAAGCGGCAGGGAAATCTGTGTCACGGATGGCAGGCTTTCGCGTCAGGTGTTGACGATCTGCGCCTTTTTGCGCAGTTCTTCCATATACTTCGCCTCGTTCGGGTTCTCGCCATCCTTGGCCTTCATCAGGTCCTCAGCTTTGAAGACCAGTTCGGCCGCGTAGTCGTCCGAAACCTGACGCTGCTTGCAGATCGCCAGATATTCAACACCCTTTTCGGTGACGCGTGTACCGGTGGTTCCGCCTTCCTTGGTCTTTTCAACCAGAGCCTTCCAGTCCTCGGGCAGCTCTGGTGCGAGAATGCGGCCGAGATCCTTGATCGCGACGTCGCGCATGGTGGCCGCGAATGTCTTGGCCTGTTCGCAGCCGGGATAGTTCTTGCGCGATGCTTCAGCTTCGCTCTTGCGCTTGCCGGTGATCGATTTGCGCTTGGATTCGGGAATGACGAAAATCACCTGCTGCAGGAAATATTCCGTCGTCACAGGCTTTTCACCACGCTCCTTGAGGCGCGTTACCAGATCCTGCGTCGACATCTTGGCGCGTGCGCCATAACGGGCGTTCACGAGGCGCGGCCAGCTCATCTGCACGGCAATGAAGGACTTGAAGTGGTCGGCACCGACGCCGGCCTGCGACAGGATCTGCGTCAACTGCTGAGGGTTCATCTTGTTGTTGGCGGCGAAACGAGCGAACGCGGCGTCAACGTCATCGGTGCTGACGGACATCTTTACGCGGGCGATCTCTTCACGCTTGAGCGCTTCGTCGACCAGCTGGTCACGAGCCTTCTGGTTGAGGTTGCCGCTCTGACGCTGCAGTTTCAGGAACGCAACGCGTTTCGAAATATCATCGCTGGTGATGGGGGTCTTGTTGACGACGATTTTCACCGTGCTGTCGGCAAACGCCTGGCTGGTAAGTGGCGAAACAGCCATCGGGACGGCGAAGATCGCAAAGGCCAAAGCCGCGCCACGCAAAGCCGTCTTTCCGAAATTCATCATTTCCTTCTCCCTCTCGTCGGGCAGGCAAGGTTTTCGGCTTGCCCGGCAGTCTGTTCCGTCCGTCCTGCGCGAATACCGCCTTGCGGTTCGTCACTGTCAGACATCGGCTTGTTCATCCGCGCCGCGAACGCGACCCGTATATATCATCGCGATCCGCAAAACGGCAATGCGTCGATCTTCCAAATGAAAATCAAAAAAATCGGGATCAACACTGGCGATCTCTTGCGGCGAAAGCGTGGCGGACGAGGCCGCTACGACACGCTGAAGACGAAAACGGAGCGCATTTGCCCTGCGCTCCGTTTTTCAGCTTAGTAGTTGTTCGGTTTCCAGCCGATATCCATGTCGCTCCAGTCCTCATTGGCAGAGCCGACACTGATATCGCCGAGCGTGCGGAAGGCAATGCGGGCATTGATCGACCAGTCGTTGGCAGACTGTCTGTTCGACGTGATCGTGCCTTCATCCGAATAGCTGACTGTGAAGATCGTGCATTCGTCCTGATAGAGAATACCGACGCGGCGCTCTTCGGCGAACTTGCCGTTCAGGTCGTAGTTGATCGAACCGAACAACGACCAGTTATCGGTCATGCGAAGGGAACCGGATGCCTGAATGATGTCACGGTCTTCGTTGTAGCCGTATTTCGGCTGCGCCTTAACCTGCGTATAGCTGACCTTGCCGGTTACGCGGCGATCGGAATAGGCAACACCTGTTTCAGACCGGTTGATTTCGAGGTCATCCTTGTCAAGACGGACACTCGTCGAGAAGGAAAGGCCGATCGGCGCGTCGAAGGCTGCCATCGCGACATAGTCCGAACGATCGGACTCAAGACCGGAATTGGCACCGGCATTGACCAGATCGTAGGAAGCAAAGGAATTTTCGCCCGCGAGATGGAACGACTGACCGGCAATCGCTCGCACGCCATACCCATTATCGAATGTGCCGTTATAGCGGAAACCGATGTTTGCGCGCGTACCGCCTTCGATGCGATCGTAGCCGGAGAATTTGTCACGATCGAACAGGTTGGTCGCGTCGAACACGAACGCCTGCGCATCCTCGTTCGGGAAACGACCGGAATAGGATTCGTCCGGACGCACGAAGATCTGCGCGATCGGCTCGATGACATGGTTGCTGTTCGCAGCCGTGAACAACCACGGATAACGCACTTCAAGACCACCCGTGACCATGCCACGCAACGCTGCGTCGTCCTGCATCATGCCTTCATAGGCATAAGAGGTGCCGCCGGAGGTGAAGCTTGCCGGAGACATGTCCGACCACATGGCGTCGCCACGTGCGGCGAAGAGCGGCGTCAACTGCACGCCGCTGTCGAATGTGAAGGTACGCTTCCATTCGGCTTCGGTCGTGAAGCGCGTGTAATCGCCTTCCAGGCCGTTGAAGCGCGAATAACCACCAAGTGCATAGGCATCCTGTTTCAGACGCGTGATGCTGGTAAGGTTGGTTGTCAGCGACAACTCGCCACCATACATCGGGTCCGGTACGAAATAGCGGTAGTCGAGAACCGGGTGAACGATTGCCTGTTTGCGCTCTTCAGATTCGGAATCATCAGTGTCCTGAACGTTGAAGTAATAGGCGTTCAGGTCGAACTTGTTCCGCTCGCCGATGCCCGTCAGGTAGAACTGGTTCGTCTGAACGTCGTTCTTGTAGCCCGGGAGATTATAGGTGCGCGAAAAGTTGTTGTCGGTCTGGACCATGGCGTCCCAGCCGAACGCCCAGCGTGGATTGATGCTGAAGTCGCCCTTGCTGGCAATCATGCCGCGGGTGTCGTTCAGCGCATCGCTGGTTCCGGCCGTGAAGGTGTCGGAGCTCTGCTGGTCGATGCCAGCCATCCGCACCGTATGGTAGCCGGTTTCAAAACGTTGACGGATTTCAGCCTGCAGAAGCAGACCCTGCGTCGTGTAATAGGTCGGCGTAACAGTCACGTCTGCCGTGTCGGACAGGACGTGGAAATAGGGCACGCCGATGCCGAAACCGAGATTATCGGTGATGCTCATCTGCGGGAACAGGAAGCCAGACTTCCGCTTCACGGTGTTATCCGGAACAGTCAGGAACGGCAGATAGCCGATCGGCTGTCCGAAAAGCTCGAAACGGGCTTTTTCCAGACGCACTGTGTGGGTCTTTCCGTCCTGAACGACGCGCTCGGCCTTGACCTGCCAGAGCGGTGCCTTGTCGGGGCGTTGCGCGCACGGCAGACAGGCGGTGTAGACACCGTTGTTCAGCACCATCACATCGCTGTCGAGGCGTTCTGCGCTCTCGCCGGCAATACGGGTGTTGTCAGGTGTCTCGACACGCAGGGCGTTTACGAAGCCCTGAGCAAAGTCGTCAGTGACATCCAGCTCATCGGCATAGATCTTGTTGCCGCTCGGCTCGATCAGCTCGATGTTGCCGCGTGCGATCACGCGGCCGGTCTGCTGGTTATATTCCACTTGCTGGGCCACCATGCGGTAACCCGAATAATGCATGCGAACCACACCCTTCGCGATAATGCGTTCTGCATCACGGTTATAGGTCAGTTCATTCGCTGTAAGCAGGAGTTTCGAATCGTCTTGGCTTCCGGGCGCAAAGATGCCGTCCTGGCCGATAGCGACCTGTCCGGATGCCAGATATGCGCACACAGCGGCACCTGTCAGAAGGGCCGTCCAAAGCCGCCTGATATTCCCGCGGTCATATACCGCCACTAGCCGTCCTCCTGATGAAGCAAAATCGTTGCACCTAGCGCCAACGCAACGGTGACTGGAACCCAGACCGCCACGAAGGGAGGGACAACGCCACTGCTCCCGAACGCTCTTACGAGCACGGTTATTACATAAAGCACGAAGCCGGAAACGATTCCACCCAGAATCACGGAGCGCGATTGGGCGAAGCGGCTGAACTTTAGTGAAACGGTCGCGGCGATCAAGGTCATCGCGACCAAAAGAAGAGGCGTCGATAGCAGAAAGTGATACTGCGTTTCGAGCGCCTTCGAAGAGAGGCCGAAAGACTTCGCGATCTCGATCTTGCGAGAAAGATCAAAGAAAGCAACGGTTTCCGCCTGAGTCATCCGTTCCTGAACGAATTCCTGTCTCAGATTGGTACTGATACGGGTGCTGTCTTGCCGAACTGGCACATGGCCAGGTCGCGTCTCTGTCACACCGTTAAGAAGCCAGTAACCATCTTCCAACTTAGCCGACTTCGCATCCTGTCTGGAAACGATGTTACCGCTCTTGTCGAGGTGCACCAGAACGACGTCGAGAAGCAGCGTTCCGTTGTCCTCGAAGCTCTTTGCGCCGATGATCGTATCCTGCCCGCCACTCGACTGGCGAAGCCACGGAATGACGTCCTGCTGACGGCCGGCATTGGCCTCGTTACGCCAGCCGGCCTCCATCGAAAGCGACTGGTTTTGGCCCCAGGCAGCAATCGGGTTGAGCACGGTCACGGACAATATGCCGATCAGCACCGAGCCGAGCACGAATGGCAGAATGAACTGCCAGGCCGAAATTCCGGCTGCGCGCGTCACCACCAGCTCATAACGCCGGTTGAGCGAAATAAGCGTCGTCATACCCACGAAGAGCGCGATGAACGGAACGGTCTGTTGAAGAATAAGCGGCAGTCGCAGTGCCGTCAGGCCGAGTGCCGCGGGCACGGAATATCCGGGCAGGCTGGACATGCGTCTGGCCGTTTCGCTGAAGTCAGCGAGATAGATGATCGCTGAAACGCCGAGAACGAACCAGACGGCCGTCATCAAATAGCGTCTCAGAAAATAGCGGGCGAGGGTGTTGAAGATCATACGTTGCCGCTCCCCGAACTGCGCGCCATTCTGTCGGTGAACAGTCGGCGCAAGCGCCCGGCGGCATTGGCGATGAATTTCGGCGTTCTGGGCTTGCGACCCGTCATGAGCACGAATGCTGCCGCCGCGCCGCTGAGGCCAGGAACGGCATAAACCAGCGGAATGAAGGCGGCGCTCTGCTTGACCTGGTTGGTGACGTAGAAGCCGGCCCAGCGCAGCATGAAAGCTGTGATGAGGGCGGCGACCATCGGATGAAGCCGCGCTTCACGATGCGAACGGGCATCTGCCGCGATCACCAGCGAAATCAGTGCAAAGGAGAAAGCGAACAGCCAGTCGGACAGGCGCTTGTGCAATTCGCTTCGGAAGCTCTCCGGCGCGCGGGCGTAGCTCGAATTGCTCTCATCGGGAGACAGAAGGAAGCCAAGGCTCGCGTCGCTCGGAGAGAGTGACTGCTCGGTGTCCTTTTTCTCCGACATGGTGGAGAGATCGAATGCGTAGGAGAGGAACTTGACGATCGAAACCTTGCCGTCAGGCGTCTTCTGTTGCACCTCACCGTCGCGCATCGTCAGCGACGTGCCGCTCTCGTCGATCATGCCTTCCTTGGCGTAATAGATGAGGTCGAAGTTGGGGTCGCGGCGGTCGGCAACAAACAGACCTTTGAGAATGCGGCCCTGCCGCTGTCCGATCTGAACGTAGAGACCATCCTGAATGGTGCGGAACGTCTTTTCCTCGATCACCGACGACAGGAGGTCCGCATAGGCGGCGGCAACCATCTGCCGCGCCGAATTGCGGGCAGGCGGTTCGATGAAGTTGGTGATGGTGAAGGACAGCGCACTCAGCACGGCTGCGAGAACGAGAACAGGGCGAAACATGATCATGCGCGGCGCACCGGCCGCATCGATGATGGCAAGCTCGGAATCGTTGTTCATCGCCGTGAATGTCTGCGTGATGCCGATAACCAGCGCAAACGGCAGAACGACAGGAATGAGCGTCGGAAGAATCATGGTCGCAAGCGCCATGAATGACCCCATCGACTGACCGGTATCCGTCACCAGATTGATTCTCTGGAGAACCTGGATGGTCCAGATGATGGCCAGCACCGGAAGCAGGGCTACCAGAAACATCTGCGTTGTCCGTCGCAGGATATAGTTCTCGAGAAGCTTCATGCGGCCCTTGTTGTCGTCATTTGCTCGTGTGATCGGCGAGCGGATTTCCGCCTATCTAATCGCAACATTTGCGCTTGGCGACTCCGGACCACTCACAAATCTGTTTTGTGCGACGTTTTTTCCCGGCTCTGTGTCTTTTTGTGGAACACCGCTGCCACATCACCGAATTTGGAATTTCTTTCCATGTTTCATAAAAATGCCTTTCGCTTTAAAGATTGCGGGGTTGCACGGGGTTTTGAAAAGGCCATGATCGCGTGCACCCGATCAGTTTGTTCAGCAAGAGCAGGAAAACATGTCCGCCAAATTCGATATTTCTTTCGCCAGTTCCGTTTCGCTCGATGGCGCTCTCGCCATTTTGTTGCAGGCATCGGGTGGCGATTGGCAGCCCGCCGGTACAGCCGACGCTGACCCCGAAGCGATCGTTGCAAAGGCGGCCAGGATCTCCGGTTTCTCCGGCAAGTCCATGACGACGCTTGATGTCATCGCGCCGCACGGTTCCAGTGCCGACCGCCTGCTGGCCATTGGCCTCGGCAAGCCTTCGAAGCTTACGGCCCACGATTGGCTGCGTGTCGGCGGTACGGCAGCCGCAGGCTTCAAGAAGGCGGAAAAGGTTGTCGTTTTCCTTGATGCCCCGGGCGTCGAGGTCACCGGGCAGGCGGCAGCCGATTTCGCCCTCGGTCTCCTGCTGCGTGCTTACACCTTCGATGCCTACAAGACGAAGAAGAAGTCCGAAGACGAAAAGACACCAAAGAAGGTGGACGTCGTGATTGTCACGGCTGCCCGCGAGGAAGCGGAAAAGGCATTTGAGGTGACGCAGGCGATTGCAGGCGGCGTTGTTCTGGCCCGCGATCTCGTCAACCTGCCGCCGAACGTGCTTGGTCCAGTGGAATTCGCAGAAAAGGCTGAAGAACTGCAGAAGCTTGGTGTCGAGGTTGAAATCCTGGGCGAAAAGGAACTGAAGAAGCTTGGCATGAATGCGCTTCTTGGAGTGGCGCAGGGCTCTGCCCGCCCGCCACGGCTTGCCGTCATGCAGTGGAATGGTGGTTCCAAGAAGGACACGCCGATCGCCTTCGTCGGCAAGGGCGTTGTGTTCGATACCGGCGGCATTTCGCTGAAGCCCGGCCTTAACATGGAAGACATGAAGGGCGACATGGGTGGTGCGGCTGCCGTGACTGGCCTGATGCATGCACTTGCCGCCCGTAAAGCCAAGGCGAATGTCGTTGGCGTGATTGGTCTTGTGGAAAACATGCCGGATGGCAATGCCCAGCGTCCGGGCGATATCGTCACCTCTATGTCCGGCCAGACCATCGAGATCATCAACACCGATGCGGAAGGCCGTCTCGTTCTGGCCGACGCGCTCTGGTACACGAAGGATCGTTTCGATCCGAAGTTCATGATCAATCTGGCAACGCTCACCGGTGCGATCACCGTGGCGCTTGGCAATCTGCAGGCCGGATTGTTCTCGAATGACGACGAACTCGCCGGCCGTCTGACACAGGCGGGTGAAGACACGGCTGAAAAGCTCTGGCGCATGCCGCTCGGCAAGGACTATGACAAGATCATCGATTCCAAGTTCGCGGACATGAAGAACAGTGCTGGCCGGCTTGCCGGTTCGGTGACCGCTGCCCAGTTCCTCAAGCGCTTTGTGGGTGACACGCCATGGGCGCACCTGGATATCGCAGGAACGGCGATGGGTTCGCCACTGACCGAGATCAACCAGTCCTGGGGTTCCGGTTACGGCGTACGCCTTCTGAACGAACTCGTTCGCGCGCACTACGAAGACTGATAACAGGCAGCTCCTTCGGGAGCTGCGCATAAACTGAGGCGACAGACTGACCGATGACCGAAATTCTGTTCTATCACCTGACGGAATCGAAGCTGGAGGATGCCCTGCCGCCCTTGCTTGAAAAATCGCTGGAACGCGGCTGGAAGGTCGCGGTCCAGACAACGGATGCTGAACGGCGCGATTTTCTCGATTCCCATTTGTGGACGTATCGGGATGACAGCTTTCTGGCGCACGCGACGGATGCTGCGGCCTCGCCGGAGAACCAGCCCGTTCTTCTGACCGCCTCGGATGCAAACGGCAACAGCGCCAGCGTCCGCTTCCTGATCGACGGCGCCGAACCGCCGCCGGTCGAGCCTTACGAACGCATCGTGTTCATGTTCGATGGCTATGACGCGTTCCAGCTTGAAACGGCGCGCAATCATTGGAAACGGCTGAAGGGAGAGGGGCACGCCCTGACCTACTGGCAGCAATCGCCGGAAGGGCGCTGGCAGAAAAAGGCCTGACCAAAGGCACCCGTCGCTGCACCAGCGATAGGTTTTTCTCTAAGGGAAACCACGGGCAAAAAATCATATGTAGCACGCAGCGCCAGCTTCTGCATTATGGCCATGACATCGGTCCGGAAACTGGAATCGGGTTCATTCGAAAGATGTTTTAAATCAGTTGGTTAGGGCGCTTTTTTCTCAGTTTTGAAGAATAGGGCGTCCTCGAGACATGGAAGTGACACGATTCCCTTGGAAGCCGGTGTCGGGCAGCAGCGTGATTTCGCTGTGCAACATCCCGCCTGAGCGCTGGGTGTGAGAAGATAGAAGGATAGAAATATGGACCAGATGATTTCATTACCGGATCGGGAAATGGAGCGTCTGATGGCTGTTCGTTCATTGATGTCATTCAAGAATGGTCCGTCGCCGGAGCTGGAGGCTCTCTCCGAGCTCGCGCGCGGCGTCTTTTCCGTTTCACGCGCCTCCGTTCACCTGATGGACGATGACTGGCTCTACATCGTGGAGCAGGCCGGCATGCAATTAGCTGAATGCCCGCGCGATGTCTCAATCTGCAATCGCGTTCTGGCCAAGCAGGATGTCGTGGTCATTCCCGATTTGACCGTCCATCCGGACTTCTGCGCGATGCCTTATGTCCAGGAAGGCCCGAAGTTGCGCGCCTATGCGGGCGCACCGATCGAGCTCGAGCCTGGGCTGATTGTCGGTGCGTTCTGCGTCGTCGACACGGTGCCACGGCTGTTCTCCACGGCTGAGATCGACAATCTGCAGCGTTTTGCCGTTCTCGCGACAGCCGTGTTGCGGCTTCAGAAGGCGAATTTCACAATGAGCCTTGCCGAACGCGAACTCCGCAACGCCGCCATGACCGATCCGTTGACAGGATTTTATAATCGCAAGGCACTCGACGTGCTGGTCGATCTGCAGCTTGCTCTGGCCCTGCGCGAAAACGAGACGTTCGGTGCGCTCTATATGGATATGGATGGCTTCAAGATCATCAACGATACCTTTGGCCATTCGGCTGGCGACTGCGTTCTGGCGGCCGCCGCCAATCGTATCCGCACCGTAACCCGCAATGACGATATCGTCGTGCGCATGGGTGGCGATGAGTTCGCCATTTTCGTTCCGCGTCCCGATGGTCCGGAGACGATGAGCGTGCTGGCGGATCGCCTGTTGTGCGCTTTCCGCGAGCCCTTCGATATCGATGGCCGTCAGGTTGTTTCGCGGCTGAGTATTGGCGGGGCAATTGCGCCACAGGCCGGTGCCGACCGGGCAACGCTTCTGTCAAATGTCGATGAAGCGCTTTATCAGGCTAAAAAAGCCGGGCGCGACCGTTATGTCAGTCGCGCCCTCTGATCAGTCTCAGTCGTAGAACGAATCCACGAACTTGTGGCGACCGAGCAGAAAGGCATCGGCCACGTGGGTCAGCGGCGCCAGATCGACGTCCGATTTGCCCGCCTTGATGATTTCGGCGAAGCGTTCGTAAAGGGCAGGGTATTCACGTTCCGGTTCGGAAAGCTTCATGTCGCCATTGATCGACAGCTTAGCGCCGCCTTCGGAAAGCACCATCTGACCGTCTGCCGTCTCGGCAATGATGTCCCAGCTCTGCTTGCCCGTCTGACGCCAGTCGAACTCGGCGTGAACCGGCATCTTCGTCACATCGGAAAAATGCACGTCTGCGGCGATTGGCGCATCACGGTTTTCCGGGAATTCCAGCGTAGCTTTGGTGATGAACAGGGCGCGTGGCAGGATGTGGGTGATGATGGAGAGAGCGTTGATGCCGGGATCGAAGACGCCGAGACCGCCCGCCTGCCAGATCCATTCCTGGTTCGGATGCCAGTGGCGCACATCTTCCTTCCAGATGACGTGAACGCTCTCGATCTTCGTCGAGGCCAGAAAAGCCTTGGCAGCTTCGACGGCGGGTGCGTAACGCGAATGCCAGCTTGCAAACAGCGAGAGACCCTTGCTGTCGGCGAGGCGAACAAGATCCTGCACCTCCGAAAGCGTCGCGCCCGGCGGCTTTTCGAGGAAGACGTGCTTGCCGGCGTTCAAAGCCGTGTAAGCGGCTTCATAACGGTACTGCGGCGGCATACAGAGCGAGACCGCGTCGATCTGCGGAACAGCCTCGAGCATGGCTTCGATATTGTTGTAGGAAGCGATACCGTCGACGGTGCCGTGGCGGCTGGCCGTGGCGATCAGTTCGAAATCGGGATTGCCTGCAATGGCGGGAAGATGCTGGTCGCGAACGATCTTGCCGACGCCGACGATGGCGAGTTTGGTGGCTGACATGCGTAGTACCCGTGTCTGTGTTTCACTCGAAAAATAACATTTTTGAAGTGTTGTAGCAGAAAGCAATGGCCGGGCAAGATATCGCCATCGCTTCTTTTCGGGTTGATTTTATTAGAGTGCTGCGACCAGCATCGGCAATTTCTGCGGTGCCTTGTAGCGCAAATGTACGACTTTATAGCCTTCCGCCTTCAATTGCGTCAGCAATGCCGGCAGCATGGCGGCGGTGCGCTTGTGAATGTCATGCATCAGAATGATGCCGCTGCCGCGATGACGCAAGGCCTCAATGGTGCGTGACGCCACCACGGCGGGTGCATCCTTGAAATAGTCCTTTGAGTCGATCTGCACATCCATCACCACTGTACCGCGCGAGGCAAGCGAATGGCGAAGCCGCGATGTATCGGCAAGGTAAGGGAAGCGGAAGAAAGGAACGTCTGTTTCGGTGGCGTCGGCAACGGCCTTGGCGCCCTTCGATATTTCGTTCAGTGCCCGGTCGAAGGAGAGGTGCGCGAGGTTGGGGTGGCTGTAGGTATGGCTGCCGATGCTGTGCCCGTCGGACACGACCTTGCGGGCAAGCTCCGGGTGGGCCTTTGCCATTTCACCGACCATCAAGAAGGTCGCCTTCACGCCGAATTCGTCAAGCGTCGCCAGAATATTCTCGGTCTTGCCGGGCACCGGGCCATCGTCGAAACTGAGAACGACTTCCTTGTTCGCCAGGCTGATGTCGGAAATCGACGAGACCTCGATGTCACGGCCCGCAAGAGCGCTGGGATGTCTCGGCCGCACCCAGGCAGCGGGAGAGAGCGGGACGGGATCGCTTGCATCGGCATGACCCGCCGGATTGGCGGGCATCGTGGCGGCGAACGCCGTTTTCAGAGAGCCATCTCCCTGCGGTTTGCCTGCGCAGCCTGAAAGGATGGCAGCCACGATAACGGCAACGGAAACGACGCGAATGGACATGGAAAAACTCGGCTCAAAAGCAGCAAATCAACTGCTCCCGAATTTCTCCGATTATGGTTAATGAGGCGTTACCGCTGGTTGTCGATCCTTGCCGTCACACCGCCATGGCTTCTTCGTACTCGCCGGAGAGCATCAGCCATTGTTCTTCGGCATCGGCCAGCTTGCTTGCCGCTTCGCCACGTTCCTTGACCTTCTGGGCAGCCTTGGCAGGCGCCTTTTCGTAAAGGGCAGGGTCGGCCAGCTCCTTGTCGAGTGACTGAATCAGTTTCTCAAGCTTTGCCGTCAGGGATTCGATTTCATTGATCTTTTTCTTGAGCGGAGCGAGTTGCGCACGCTTTTCGGCATTCGCCTTGCGCTGGTCGGCCTTCGAGGCCTGGTCACTGGCAATGTCTGGCTTGTCGTCCTTCTTCTTGCCGGAGGACACGACGATATCGCGATATTCCTCCATGTCGCCTTCGAAGGTCTTCACGGTGCCATCCGCCACCAGCCACAGCCGGTCGACGGTCGCTTCGATCAGGTGACGGTCGTGCGAGATCAGGATGACGGCACCGTTATAATCGTTCAGCGCTTCGATCAGTGCCCGGCGGCTGTCGATATCAAGGTGGTTGGTCGGTTCGTCGAGAATGAGCAGATGCGGCGCATGGAAAGCCGCAAGTCCCATCAGCAAGCGGGCTTTTTCGCCACCTGAGAGGTCTTTCGCGGCCGTGGCCATCTTTTCCGTCGTCAGGCCCATCTGTGCCACGCGGGCGCGAACCTGCGCTTCAGCGGCCTGCGGCATCAACTTGCGCACATGTTCGACCGGCGTTTCGTTCGGAACGAGATCGTCGAGCTGATGCTGGGCAAAGAAACCGATTTTCAGACCGGATGCGACACGCAGATCGCCCGCCTGCGGCGCAAGGCGACCGGAGATGAACTTGGCAAACGTCGACTTGCCGTTGCCGTTCGAACCGAGCAGCGCGATGCGGTCATCATTGTCGATGCGCAGGTTCAACTGCTTGAGAATGGACTTGCCCGGCTCATAGCCGACAGCGCCGCCATTGATGGCTACGATCGGGGAAGCCGGCTGCTTTTCCGGCTCCGGAAAGGTGATCGGCTGCACGTGATCTTCGATCACCGCCGCGACCGTTCCCATGCGCTCCAGTGCCTTCACGCGGCTTTGTGCCTGCTTGGCCTTGGATGCCTTGGCCTTGAAACGATCGATGAAGCTCTGCAGATGTTTGCGCGCCGCATCATTCTTGGCCTTGGCCTTCATCTGCAATTCGTCAGCTTCAGCCTTCTGACGCTCGAACTGGTCGTACCCGCCGCGATAGAAGGTCAGTTTCTTCTGATCGAGGTGAACGATCGAGTTGACCGCGTTGTTCAGGAGGTCGCGGTCGTGGCTGATGATGATAACGGTATGCGGATAGCGGCGGATATAATCCTCCAGCCACAACGTCCCTTCAAGGTCGAGATAGTTGGTCGGTTCGTCGAGAAGCAAAAGGTCAGGCTCGGCAAACAGTACGGAGGCGAGCGCGACGCGCATTCGCCAGCCGCCGGAAAACGACGAGGCCGGGCGAAGCTGGGCTTCCTGGTTGAAACCGAGACCGGCGAGAATGCTGGAGGCGCGCGCTTCCGCAGAATGGGCGTCAATATCGACAAGGCGCATCTGGATTTCAGCGATGCGATGCGGATCGGTCGCCGTTTCGGCTTCGGCCAGCAGCGCGGCGCGCTCCTTGTCGGCTGACAGCACGATCGAAATCAGCGACTCCTCGGTGCCCGGCGCTTCCTGGGCGACCTGGCCGATCCGGGCCTGTTTGGGAATGGTGACCAATCCGTTTTCCGCCGCGAGGTCACCGGTGATGACGCGAAACAGCGTGGATTTGCCGGCGCCGTTACGGCCGACAAGGCCCGCTTTCACACCGGCAGGCAGCGTGACACTGGCGTTGTCGAGAAGCAGGCGTCCTGCGATACGGGCGGAAAGATCGGTAATCGTAATCATGCCGCCGTTTTGTCTGAACTCTGCGCCCGATGCAAGAGCGTCGAAAGGTGGTTCGCGGTTCAGCCGCCGAGTTGCAGAAGATAGCTGTTGCGACTGCGCTGTGCGACGTCCCTGGAGTAACCGACGACGCAGTTGCGCGCGCTGCTTCTGGCGGCAAGAAGCGCCAGTTCTGCGTGGCTGTAGAATTCGGCCGGCGTTGCCGCGCCGTCCAGTGCCGCAACACCGACTGAAATCGTCAGATGGTCACCATCGCCGTCCCTGGTGGCAAAGCGAAGATCCTCGACGCTGCGGCGCAGACGCTCCGCAATGCTCTGTGCGGTGTTTTGCGCCACACCCATGAAGATGAACGCGAATTCGTTGCCGCCGATACGCGCGACGAAGTCATCCTTCTTGATTGTCTTGCGAAATAGCGCGGCCAGTCGCCGCAACGCCTTGTTGCCGGCAGCCGGACCGTATTTCGCATTGATTTCGCGGAAATGGTCGATGTTGACCAGCAGCATGGAGGCTGCGGAAGGCGCATCGCTTTCCTCATACATTGCGGTCAGCTTTTCGAGAAAGGCTGCACGGTTCGGCAGCGTCGTCAGCGTATCGCGCAAGGAGACAGCCTGAATATGTGTGCTGTTTTTTTCGGTGGCGCGAATTTTCTGCAAGCCGTGAGCAAGGAAGTTTTTCAGGCTCGTTTGCTCATCGTGAATATCGCGCACCAGTCGCGACACATGTTCGGGTTCTACGGTCTGCATCGAGGACAGAAAAACCTCGGTGCGATGCAGACCGGCATCCAGACGGGCCGCTATCTGCTCAAGCGTTTCTGCTGCGTCGTTGGTGGCCTTGCTCGCCGCGATACGGGAAAAACCCGCCAGACCATGTCGCTGGCCGACGATATCAAGCTCGTGCTGCTGTGGCGCGTTGCCAAGTGCAAGCACCTCACGACCCATGGCCGGGTTATGGCCTGCCAATATCTCGAAGATCAGTTCGTAATTGCGTGGCAGGGGAGCAATGTTCATCTTCGCGATGAACTGCGTGATCTTGGTAACGATCAGGCTGTTCTTCGCGTTCTCACGATGTCTGTCGCCGTTCGGAATAGTCACGTGCAGCCCCAACACTGTTGTTACGATGCGCAAACCGGAAATCACGGTTGCGGAATGATAATGTTTTATCGGGTTGGTTGCTTAAAATACCATAAAGCACTGAGAAGCATGCGTTTTATGCTTACCAAAATATTGTCCGATATGGTCTGTGTTGCGAAACGTCACATCCATCTCTGATGGGTGCCATGACATTTCCTGATTTGATTTCGCCGCGGCGCCGTTCTTATATCGTTATCCGCATGGTCCTATTGAAAGGTGCTGTTGTATGTCGACGTCCAGAACGCTGTATTCCCTGTGTGGAAGCGATGCTTCCCGTCCTTTTTCGCCCCATTGCTGGAAGACAGTTCTTTCGCTGGCGCACAAGGGCCTGGACTTCGAAGAACGTCCCTTGCCGTTCACGGCAATTCCAAGCGCCGAGGGTGGTTTTTCCAAAACCGTGCCGATCCTCAGGGACGGCGACCAGCTTATAAGCGACAGCTTCGAAATCGCCCTTTATCTGGACGAGGTCTATCCGGAGCGGCCGTCGCTCTTCAATGGTGAGGGTGGCAAGGCAATGGCACGTTTCGTGGAAAGCTGGTCGCAGACCCAGCTCCATCCGGCCATCGTGCGCATCGCCGTTCTCGATATTCACGATATGCTGGATGAACCGGATCGCCTTTATTTCCGTGAAAGCCGTACCAAAGCGCTCGGCCGTTCACTGGAAGCGGCGGTGGCCAACCGCGAGGCTGAAATTGCCGCCTTTCCGACGTTGTTGACGCCGATCCGCCGCATGCTGGGCTTCCAGCCTTTCATCGGTGGCATGACACCGTTGTTTGCGGATTATATCGTTTTCGGGGCGTTGCAGTGGGCGCGCATCACCACGGGAGCGGACCTGTTTACCGAAAACGACCCGGTTCGTGGCTGGTTCGAGAGCTGCCTCGATCTCTATGATGCGAAGGGTCGCAGTGTGACAGCGGCGTGAAATGTCTGGCTTCCCAATTGCAAAGTGGTCTATCCCCCTTGTTTTCGGGCCTTTGGGCGGGTAAACACCGCCCACTTTCTCTGAAGGAAAAGGAAACGGACACATGGCGATTGAACGCACATTTTCGATGATCAAGCCGGACGCAACTAAGCGTAACCTGACTGGCGCGATCACCAAGGTATTTGAAGACAACGGCCTGCGCGTCATCGCGTCCAAGCGCGTTTGGATGAGCAAGCGCGAAGCAGAAGGCTTCTACGCTGTTCACAAGGAACGTCCTTTCTTCGGCGAACTCGTTGAAGGCATGACCTCTGGCCCGACCATCGTTCAGGTTCTGGAAGGCGAAAACGCAATCCTCAAGAACCGCGAAATCATGGGCGCGACGAACCCGGCACAGGCTGCTGAAGGCACCATCCGCAAGACCTTCGCACTGTCCATCGGCGAAAACTCCGTTCACGGTTCCGACGCTCCGGAAACCGCTGTTCAGGAAATCGCTTACTGGTTCGCCGAAACCGAAATCGTCGGCTGATTCAGTTTATCAGGCACTTGAATCCATCCGTCAGGGATTGGGTTCAAGAGACTGAAATGACTCAAGGAAACGGAGCCGAAAGGCTCCGTTTTTCTTTTCCGGTCATGTCGCCGGGCAATCCTGCACTGGCCGCATATCGGTCGTGCCATCCTGCTTGAATACCTCAGGGTTGGGGGTATAGAGCGGTCCCACCACCAGGGGCTTTGCGGGCAGCAGGGACTGGTCGGTGTCAGAGGTGATGCTTGTCTCTATGGTCTGTATCACATGTCCATCCGGCGCTTTCAGCCGTATCTTCACCGCATAAGGACGTCCTTCCCGGATGCATTCCACCGGTGGGCTCTGCAGGACGATCTTCTGATTTTTCGGAAAAAGCGGCTCCTTGATGGAAAACGCATCGCCGCCGCGTGGATTTTCGAACTCGGCCTCGATGCTGCTGCCATCCTTGATCGGGGCGTTTGGCTGAAGCGTCACCAGATAAGTCGCGGTAGCCACACGATAGTTGAACACGAACATGCGGCCGGAAACCTTGGCAATTTCCCTTTGCTCTTCCCGCTGGCAGGCGGTGAGAGCAAGCGTGGCAAGAATGACAGCAACGACCGATCTCATGATGCCGTTTCCTTTTTTCGCCGATAATGCTTCGCTGCCTTCTGGCGATTGCCGCACACTGCCATGTCGCACCAGATGCGACTGCGGTTCTTGCTGCGGTCGATGAAAAGCCAGCCGCAATTTCCGCAGATTCTCAGGCGGTCCCGATCCTGTCCGGCAATCAGCGTCAGCGCCGAATGTGCCGTGGCATTGGCGAGGCTTTCGGCCAATGGAAATGCCCGCAACGCCGATCCGCAGGCAAAGAGCAGATCAGCCAGCCTGCCGTCATCACCTTTCCCGTCGATGATACATCCACGAAAATAGCGGTCGATCGTCTCTCTCAGTTCAAGCAGTGTGGCCCGGTTCGTTGGGGCAGGCGCCGTCAATGCCGGGAATCTGTCTCGCTCGGCGCACAGTTTTATCGCTGCGTCCGCAAAACTTTCGACCTGTTCAGGTACCGCAAAGCGATCAACCGACTTTTCGGCGTCGAAACGAAGTATGACGCTGTTGGCAACGTCCAGTGCCAACGCGCCGCCAGCAAAACGGTGTGCAGTCCAGCAAAAGGTCATGGTGTAATTGTAACTGTTAAAAATGATTTTGATAGTTATAATTCTTGCGGGAGGGCGGCATGGCGTATTTCCTGCAACAGCTTTTGAACGCAGTGCCGGTCGCCGCGCTCTATGCGATGCTGGCCTTCGGGTACGCTGTTGCCTTTTCCATCACCAAGCGTGCCGATGTCACCTATGGCGCGATTTTCGCATTTGCCGGTCAGACATGCCTGCTGTTTGCAGATTTTGGCTGGAACCAGCTTTGGCTGATCCTGCCCGCCACCCTTGCACTTGGGGCAGGCATGGGCCTGTTTGGCGGCCTGTGGGCAGCGGCCGTCATGGGAAGGACGGTCATGCGCCCGTTGGTAACAGCGTCGCCCAATGCCGTGATGGTTGCCTCGGTCGGTGCGCTGATTGCTTTGACTGAAAGCGCCAGACTGGCCGCCGACACGCGGCAATTGTGGCTTCCGCCGCTGCTGTCGCAGCCTGTGGCGTTCTGGCAGGACGGGAGTTTTGCCGTCACGCTCATACCGATGCAGATGGTAAACACCGCCATCTTCGGTCTCGTCGTTCTGGTTGGCGCGCTATATCTGACACGATCATCCCTGGGGCGCCGTTGGAAGGCGGTATCTGACGATCCGCTTGCCGCTTCCTTGTGCGGTGTCGATGCAGGCCGGGTGTTTCTCATGTCCTATTGCGCGGCGGGGTTGGTCGCCTCCATCGGCGGCGTGCTGGCAACCTTTTATTACGGCACCATGGATTTCGGTGCGGGTTTGGTCTTCGGGTTGAAGATCGTGCTGATTTCGGCGGCAGGAGGATATACCAGCCCGCTTGTCTGCGCGCTTGGTGCGGCGGCCATCGGCGTCATCGAAACGCTCTGGTCGGGCTACGGCCCGGTGATGTGGCGGGACGCTGCGGTATTGGTCATGCTGGTTTTCTGGCTTGTCATCATGCGCAGCGCCCGTGAGACGCCGTGACGCCTAGCGCCACTTGTCCTTTGCCTTGTCGTCGGCTTTCTTGGATTTGATCCAGTCGCCAGCCTTGTCGTCCTTGCCATGCTCCTTTTTCCAGAACGGGGCAGAGGTTTTCAGATAGTCCATGACAAAGTTGGCGCCATCGAAAGCGGCCTGGCGGTGCGAGGAGGCGGCAATGACCAGAACGATATTGTCGCCAGCGGCAATCTTGCCGTGGCGGTGGATCGCGGTCAGGCCGAGAAGGTTGAAGCGTTCGATGGCAAGCGTGGCAATGCGGTTCATTTCCGCTTCCGCCATGCCGGGGTAATGTTCCAGTTCCAGCGCGGCCAGCGTGCCGCCGTCATCCCTGCAAAGTCCGGAAAAGGCCACCACCGCGCCGATGCTTTTGTCGGCGGCCGTCAGCTTACGCGTTTCTTCGGCGGCGTCGAAATCATCAGCCTGCACGCGAATGGTCGGTGTGACGGCCTGTATCAAAGGTTCAGCCTCCCGTCATGGGCGGAAAAATGCCGATCTCGCGCGCTCCGACAATGTTTTCATCGTGCTCGACATGTTCCTGATTGACGGCAACGCGGATCACATCGGGAAACTCGAAGGCGGCTTCATAGTTTTCGCCAAGGGTCGTGAGGTAGGCGATCAGTTCGCCTGCCGTTGTGACAGAAACCGGAATGTCTATTTCTTCCTCGGCTGTGCCGATCTTCTCTCGAACCCAGGCGAAATAAACGATCCGGGTCATCAGTCTGCATCCACGATATGCTTGAGGCCGGCCTTGAAGTAGTCGTAGCCGGTGTAGATGGTCAGTGCCGCAGCAATCCACAGCAGCGTAATTCCCATCTCGGTGGTGTAGGGCAGAACCTGATCGCCAGCCGGGCCTGCCAGCAGGAAGGCAATGGCAACCATCTGGATGGTGGTCTTCCACTTGGCGATGCGGGTCACGGGAACGCTGACCTTGAGTGCTGCCAGATATTCGCGCAGGCCGGAAACCAGAATTTCGCGGCAGAGAATGGTGATTGCAGCCCACAGCGACCAACCGGCAATGGTGCCGTCGGCAGCCATCAGCAGCAGCACGGAGGCGACCAGCAGCTTGTCGGCGATCGGGTCCAGCATGCGGCCGATATTCGAGGTCTGGTTCCAGATACGCGCCAGATAACCGTCAAGAAAGTCCGTCAGCGAGGCAATGATGAAAAGCCAAAGCGCGGTCCAGCGCGCGAAGTCCGAACTCTCCAGCTTCCCCTCGATAAAGAAGCACAAAACAATAACCGGAACCGCGAGAATACGGCCATAGGTGAGGAGGTTGGGAATACTGTATGTGCGCGAAGCCATGGGAAACCTGTCGATCGAATATCTGGCCCTAGATGCCGCCCTGAAGCAGCAGGGTCAACATCTGATTATGGTTTTTTAGCAGTTGGTCTTCACGGTAACGTCACTCGCTGCCGCTCTCGTGAAAATGATTGTAAATTTGTCGCGCTACGGTCTCGGAAATGCCCGCGACAGTCATCAAATCGTTGAGGCCTGCGCGGGACACGGCCTTTGCCGTGCCGAAGTGCTGAAGCAGCGCCCGCTTGCGTCCGGGGCCGATGCCGCTGATTTCATCCAGTGGGTTCTTGATCATTTCCTTCTTGCGCCGTGCCCGGTGTGAACCAATGGCAAAACGGTGCGCCTCATCGCGCATGCGCTGAATGAAATAGAGCACGGGATCACGTGGCGGCAGAGAAAAATCGCTGCGGCTGTCGGCAAAAAACCGCTCGCGCCCGGCGTCGCGGTCGACACCCTTGGCGACGCCGATGGCGATCACGCTGTCGCGAATGTCCAGCTCGTCGAGAATGGCACGTACCGCCGTCATCTGGCCCTGACCGCCATCGATCAGGATCACATCGGGCCAGGCAGGGAAGGGGGCATCAGCCAGTTCTTCCTGGGTGGGTGCCTGCGTCCGGTCGGGTTTGCCTTCTTCCTTCAGCAGTCTGGAAAACCGCCTTGTCATCACCTCGCGCATCATGCCGAAGTCGTCACCGGGCGTGATGTCGGTCGATTTGATGTTGAACTTGCGGTACTGGTTCTTCACGAACCCTTCTGGCCCCGCGACAACCATGCCACCGACGGCATTGGTGCCCATGATATGCGAGTTATCGTAAATCTCGATGCGGCGCGGCACATAGGGAAGGCCGAAGGTCTCGGCAAATCCCTTCAGCAGCCGTGTCTGGGAAGAGGTCTCTGCAAGCTTGCGACCGTGCGCCTCGCGCGCATTGGCAAGAACGTGGTCGGTGATGTCTTTCTTTTCCCCGCGCTGCGGCACGGCGATCGTGACCTTGTGCCCGGCCTTTTCACCCAGCGCGGCGGCCAGCAATTCCTGCTCTTCCACCGTTTCAGACAGCAGGATTTGCCGCGGTACGGGCTTGTCGTCGTAAAACTGCGCCAGGAAGGCGTTGAGAATTTCGGCGCTGGACAGCGAAGGATCGGCTTTCGGGAAATAAGCGCGGTTGCCCCAGTTCTGGCCGGTGCGGAAGAAGAACACCTGAATGCAGGATATGCCGCCTTCATGATGGATCGCGAAGACATCCGCCTCTTCGATACCGGCTGGGTTGATGCCCTGATGGCTCTGGACATGACTGAGCGCTGCCAGACGATCACGGTAAACGGCGGCACGTTCGAAATCGAGATCTTCCGCAGCTTCGTTCATCTGCCGGGCAATTGCGGTCTTCACGCTCTGGCTCTTGCCGGAGAGGAAGTCCTTGGCCTCCTGTACCAGTTCGTCATACCCCGCATCGCTGATTTCATGCGTGCAGGGGCCGGAACAGCGCTTGATCTGATACAGAAGACAGGGGCGTGTTCGTGTTTCGAAAACGCTGTCGGTACAGGTACGGATCAGGAAGGCGCGTTGCAGCGAGTTGATCGTGCGACCAACGGCACCGGCAGAGGCGAAGGGGCCGAAGTAGTCACCCTTTCGGGCACGTGCGCCACGGTGCTTGAAAATCGCAGGCGCACGGCTGTCGGCGGTGATGAGGATATAAGGAAACGACTTGTCGTCGCGCAGCAGCACGTTGAAACGTGGCCGCAGGCGCTTGATGAGATTGGCTTCCAGGAGCAGCGCTTCGGTTTCCGTCCGCGTCGTGACGAATTCCATGTGCACCGTCAGCCGCACCATCTGGCCGATGCGGTTGGAATGAACACGGCCCTGCGCATAGTTGCCGACACGCTTCTTCAGCGAGCGCGCCTTGCCAACATAAAGTACATCACCCGCTTCATTGAACATGCGGTAGACACCCGGCGCATTTGGCAGGTGTTTGACGAATTCGCCGATCAGGTCCATGCCGGTCAGGCCGGATTCGTTCTTCCAGCCCGCAGTCCAGTCGATGCCTTGCGAGGCGCCCGCCTCGGCCGCTTCCGGTGCGACAAGACTGGTGTCATCGTCTTCATCGTCGGTTTCATCGAAGAGAACACCGCCATCCGGCAGCTTCTTTCCGTTCATTCAGGTATCTCCGCCACGTCAGGGGTTTCCCAGCTCAGATGCTGGCCGCCGTCGAGCGCGATCATTTGTCCGGTGATCGACGGCGTGTCAAAAAGAAAGCGAATCGTCCGCCCGAATTCCTCCGGTGCTGGACCTCTCTTTAATATAAGGCCGTCGATTTGTGCCTGAAAGTCCTCCGGCCGCTGTCTTTCGCTTTTGAAGGAAGGGCCGGGGCCAATTGCATTGACCCGCACGCGCGGTGCAAAGCTTTGCGCCATGGTCTGCGTCGCCATCCACAGCGCCGCCTTGGATAATGTGTAGGAGTAAAAGCGGGGATTTGGCGAAAGAACGCGCTGATCGACGATATTGACGATCAGGCCGGAATTTTCGGCAGGCAGGTGCCTGACCAGCTCGGAAGCCAGAATGGAGGGAGCGCGAACGTGAACGGCAAAATGCGCGTCGAAGGCCGCAGCATCCGGTTCGGCAGCGGTATCATGCCGGAAAACCGAGGCGTTGTTGACGAGAACGCCGACAGGTCCGAGCGCCGCTTGGGCCTTCGTAACGAGCTCGGCCGTTTGTGACGATTGTGTCAGATCAGCTTGAAGTGCGACAGCCTTGCCACCGTTCTGCCTTATTTCGTTAGCGAATTCCTCCGCTTCGGCGATTGAGGTGTTGGCATGGATGGCGACGGCAAAACCCTGCGCCGCAAGGTCCGTGGCAATTGCACGTCCCAGCCGGCGTGCGGCCCCGGTTATCAAGACAGTCTTTGGTATATTCTCGCTCACATTCGACCTGCATTTGCTCATACCCGCCCTATGTGATGGATATAAATGCAAATCGCAAGATTTTCTTCAGGCGTTAAAGAAAAAGGTCGAATTTAAGTTTTGATATATTCAAAGTTTAATCGAAATATAATCAAGATTAAATTGGATATACTCTAAATTAAATTTCTGTTATCCTTAATAAAACCTTTGTTGCAGTTAGGCAACGTCAAATTCTAGTCACGCCACTGCCCCAAACAATTCACATTTTGGCTCTTTGATTTCCTCATTCTCCTATCAAATTCAGTTTCCAGAGGGGCGATTAACCCGACGATTTATGCCGTGTCTGAAAAACGTATGTTTTGAGTGCAGCGCGGTCTTGAAAGGAGAATAGCATGCGTATTTTCGTAGCAACCCTGATGGCTTCGACCATGGCCGCAGCGGCCTTTTCTGCCGCTCATGCTGCGGACGCCGTAAATGAAGTGCCGCAGGCACCGGTCGCTTACGACCAGCCAGCACCGGTCAAGGATTGGTCCGGCGCTTACCTCGGTGGTACGGTCAACTACGATTGGGGCCGTTTCAGCTCCAGCAACGACGGTCGTGACGCCAAGGGCGCTGGCGGCGGTCTGTACGGTGGTTACAACTGGCAGAACGGCCAGATCGTTTACGGTGCGGAAGCTGACGTTAACCTCGGCGACGAGCGTGGCTCTGCCGGTACGGTTGCAGGCAACGCTGTTGAAGGCAAGCAGGGCGTAAACGGTTCGGTCCGTGCCCGCGTTGGTTACGACATGAACCCGTTCCTGGTTTACGGTACGGCTGGTCTCGCAGCATCTGACAACAAGGTCCGTGACGCGACCTCCAAGGACAGCGCAACCGCTCTCGGTTACACTGTTGGTGCAGGTGTAGAAGCCATGGTGACCGACAACATCACCGCTCGTCTGGAATACCGCTACAGCGATTACCAGAAGAAGGACTACAGCCTCGACTCCGGCGCCTTCTCGCGCGGTTATGACGACCACTCGGTCAAGGCCGGTATCGGCGTCAAGTTCTGATCCTTATCGGATCATCAATTGGAAAAGCCGGGGTTTACGCCCCGGCTTTTTTGTTTTCCGAATGTCGCATCAAGACCAGGACGTATCAGGCGGCAGCCTTGATCTCGTCATAGGCTTCAAAACGCTTGGCAAATTTTTCCGGCCATGCTGCCAGTTTCTTGCGGCCTTCGGCCCATTCGCCAGCAAAACGCAGGTCGAGATAGCTTATCATCGCGGCAAGGGCGAAATGGCCGCCGTGCAGCTTCTTGCCTGTCTTCGGCAGGTTGGCATTGAGATAGTCTAGTCCGCGGACGACTTTTTTCCACTGCTTGTCGATCCACGGCTGGTGGACCTTTTCCTCCGGCCGGAAGCGGCGCTCGTAAACGATGGCAAGCAGACAATCCATGATGCCGTCGCACAGTGCTTCGAGAACTTCCGCATCCGTGCGTTTCTGATGTTTCTTGGGGTAAAGCTTTCCACCCGACAGACGGTCGAGATAATGCATGATGGCAATGCTGTCATAGACCGAACCACCGTCGTCGAGCAGCAGAACCGGAATTTTGCCGAGCGGATTGTTGTCCATCAGCGTCGCAGGTTCGGCGTTGGTGTCAACGCGGACAGCCGTGATATCTAGGCCGAGATGGCGCGCTGCCATCCGCGCTTTGGCGGAGTAGGGCGAGGCGGGCGAATAAAGCAGTTCCATGGTCTGATCCTGTTAAGGGTTAACGTATGGGAATGATTTCGGTCGTGCTGGCGCGGCAGCCCTTGCGGTCAAGTTCCGGGCAGTCGCGGAAACTCATGTCCTTGTTCATGCATATGCGCACTTCTTCAAGGCGCTTGCCATCGCAACTGATCGAAATGCCGCGTTTGGACATGCCCGGATTACTGTCGGTGAACGCGGTTTCGATGGCGTCTGCCGAGAGCGTTGTCGCTTGTGCGCCCGAAGAAATTGTTGCGGGCAACGTCACGGCTTCGAAGGCTGTCCGTGTGATTGCGAAATACTCTTTCTGCGAAAGGCCGGAGCAGGAGCCATGCTTGCGCCATTGATGGCCGATCAGGCCCATCGATGGCATGATGTCGAACATTGTCCGCCCGAGAGCATCCGGCACGCGCTCCGGCTCATTGCTCTTGCAGAATTCGGGATAACCGCTTTCGTTCTGTGGCCACAGGCCATGCACGACAAAACCGAAGCGCTTGTCGCTGCCGCATTGCTGGCGATTGCCGGAACCGTCCGCACCGGCGCAGAATGCGGGCGACCAGGAGAGAGAAAGAACGTAGAAATCAAAGCCGGTGCCGACAGGAACCGACGCCTTGGTGCCGCCGGAGGTCTGCCTGTTTTGTGTGCCGGCTGGTACGCTCGCGCGCGTCTCGGCAGAAGGGGTGGGTGTCGCAGGCGTGCGGACAGGCTGGTCTTGCCGTGTCCACCACAAAGCCGCAAGCGATAACAGTCCAAGAGCGATGAAACCGGCATAACGTTTCATGGGTAGGCACGTTCTCCGGAAGGCTGGCGACCGCATGGCTTGGTAACGTCTAGGGTCTTACATCAACTTGTGAACGAGGCAAACCGACAATCGCTGATGAAAAGGTTGAAAGCCGTCGGCCATAAAGAATAAGGTCTGTCGAATCTCCCAAAAACGATGAATAAATCGGGGAAACTGGAGGAATTTGGCGGGCATGGCCGCATGAAGTTGAAGAAGTACATCTGGCCTGTCGTGGGCCTTGCAACGATCGGTTTTTCTGCGTGGCTGCTGTACCACGAATTGCGTGGTCTCTCGCTGGACGATTTGTGGGATAGTCTTACGGCCATCAGTGCCAAGGACTGGATATGCTCCGGTCTTTCGACACTGGTCGCTTACGCAGCACTTGCCGGTTATGATCGTATTGCTCTCCAGCACCTTGGGCGCAAGGTGAACTGGCTGTTCATTACTTTGACGTCCTTCACCACCTATGCCCTGTCCCACAATGTCGGTGCGTCGGTGTTCTCCGGTGCCGTTGTCCGTTACCGGGCTTATACCTCAAAGGGGCTGACGGTCGGAGAGGTCGGCGTGCTTGTCGGGCTTTGCTCCTTCACCTTCGTCATCGGTACGATCATGCTGATCGGCCTGGTGCTTCTTTATGAACCCGATATCACCGAACGCTTCACGGGCATCCTGCCGGTCGAGGCGTCGACCACGACCGGTGTTCTTCTCCTCCTCGTTGTCGGTCTTTATGTGCTTGGAAGCCTGCTCAAGCTGAAGCCACTCAAGATTGGCTCGTTCTTCTTGCCCTATCCCGCACCACGGCTGGTGGCGCAGCAACTGGTCATCGGGCCGATCGAATTGATCGGTGCGGCCGGCATCATCTATTTTGCGCTGCCCGAGGCAGGCAATCCCGGCTTCATGATCATTCTCGGGATATTCCTGATTTCCTTTTCGGCGGCGCTGATTTCCCACGCACCGGGCGGATTGGGCGTACTGGAGCTGGTGTTCGTGACCGGCTTGCCGGATATGAACCCGGCTGATGTCATCGCGGCGTTGCTAGTCTTCCGCCTGTTTTACCTCATCGTTCCCTTCGTGCTGGGACTATTCGTCATCCTGTTCTTCGAACGATCGCAACTTGCCGCAGCACAGAGGGAAGAAGGGCTGAAATAGCCCTTATCTGTCGTCGGTTTTTTCCTCACCGCGCAGCCAGAATGCGCGGTGCGAGGCGTAACGGTCCTGCGCCATGATGGTTTTGAGAACCGGCAGAAGCGTGTGCAACTCGTCCTTCAACGTGTAAGGCGGGTTGACGATGATCAGACCAGAACCGCTTAGACCATCGAGGCGATCGCTTCTGACCGACAGTTCGGCGCACAGCATTTTCGGAATGTCAAAGGATTGCAGGCGTTCGTGGAAATCCCTGATCGGCGCGCCTTTTTTCAGTGGGTACCACAGGCAATAGGTGCCGGTCGAAAAACGTCGGTAGGCCTTGTTCAGCCCGTCGGCCAGGCGCTGATATTCGTTTTCGAGTTCGAATGGCGGATCGACCAGGACAAGTCCGCGCTTTTCCTTCGGCGGCAGATGCGCGCCCAGCGACAGCCAGCCGTCTAGCTCGGTGACGCGTGCCTGATAGTCCCCCTCGAAAAGACGCGAAAGCGCACGGCAATCGTCAGGATGCAGTTCCATCGCCGAAAGGCGGTCCTGCGGGCGAAACAGCATACGCGCCAGCTTCGGTGAGCCGGGATAATACTGGATGCCGCCTTCCGGGTTCAGTTCCTTCACGGCGGTGAGGTAGGGCTCCAGCAGGTCCGCGACAGCCGGCGGCAGATCAGCCTCCATCAGCTTGCCGATGCCGGTCTGCCATTCGCCGGTTTTCTGCGCCTCTTCGCTCGAAAGGTCATAGAGGCCAATGCCCGCATGCGTGTCGAGCACGCGGAACGCCTTGTCCTTGTTTTGCAGGTAGCGCACCAGCCGCGCCAGCACGGCGTGCTTGAGGACATCCGCGAAATTGCCGGCGTGGTAGATATGGCGGTAGTTCATGGAGGTATCTCGCTTGCCGATGATCAGGATGAATATTCTTGATGAGCGTCACTTCGGTCTTTTGGCCGCTCCGTTGTTGCAATATACAAAAGATATGAACGTTGCGACCCCGATTTCCGCCAAAACTCAGGCAGATGCTACACGCGTCGGCCATACCGTCTGTCCCCATGACTGTCCGAGCGCCTGTGCGCTGGAGGTCGACATCAATGCCGACGGCCGAATTGGCCGGGTGCGCGGCGCCAATTCCAATACCTATACCGCAGGCGTGATCTGCGCCAAGGTAGCGCGCTATTCCGAGCGTATCTATCATCCCGGCCGCCTGATGACCCCGAAACGCCGCAAGGGCGCCAAGGGTGCTGGCGACTGGCAGGAGATTTCCTGGGAAGCAGCGCTGGATGAAGTCGCGGATGCCTTTATCAAGGCTGAAGCGAAACACGGTGCGGAAGCGGTCTGGCCTTATTTTTATGCCGGGACCATGGGGCAGGTGCAGCGCGATTCTATCGAGCGCCTGCGTCACGCCAAGAAATATTCTGGCTTCTTCGGCACGATCTGCACCAACATGGCCTGGACCGGTTACGTCATGGGCACCGGCGCGTTGCGCGGCCCGGACCCGCGCGAAATGGCCAAGGCCGATGTGGTGGTGATCTGGGGCACCAATGCGGTCGCCACCCAGGTCAACGTCATGACCCATGCGGTGAAGGCGCGCAAGGAACGTGGCGCAAAGATCGTCGTGGTCGATATCTACGACAATCCGACCATGAAACAGGCGGATATGAAGCTTGTCGTCAGGCCGGGTACGGATGCCGCACTCGCCTGCGCCGTCATGCACATTGCCTTCCGCGACGGCTATGCCGACCGCGCCTATATGGCGAAGTTTGCCGACGATCCGGCCGGTCTCGAAGCGCACCTGAAAACACGGACGCCGCAATGGGCTGCTGAAATCACCGGTCTTTCCGTTGACCAGATCGAGGATTTCGCACGCCTCGTCGGTGCAACCAAGAAGACCTTTTTCCGCCTCGGTTATGGTTTTGCCCGCCAGCGCAACGGCGCTATCGCCATGCACGCGGCGCTGTCCATCTCCACGGTCCTTGGCTCCTGGCAATATGAAGGCGGCGGCGCGTTCCACAACAATGGCGCGATCTTCCGTCTGAACAAGGCGGAGTTGATGGGCACGGCCTATGCCGATCCCGATGTTCGACAGCTCGACCAGTCGCAGATCGGTCGTATCCTGACGGGCGACGCCGAAGCGCTGCGCCATCGTGGTCCGGTAACAGCACTTCTCATCCAGAACACCAACCCGGTCAATGTCACGCCGGAGCAGCGGCTGGTGAAGCAGGGCTTCCTGCGCGATGATCTTTTCGTTGCCGTGCATGAGCAATTCATGACCGAGACAGCCGAGGTCGCCGACATCGTCCTGCCCGCCACCATGTTCCTCGAACATGATGATCTCTATCGCGCTGGTGGGCAGAACCACATTCTGCTCGGTCCGAAACTGGTCGACCCACCCGAAACCGTGCGTACCAATCTCTTCGTCATCGAGGAACTGGCAAAGCGTCTCGGCGTCGATCACATGCCGGGCTTTGGGCTGTCGGCACGCGAACATGTCGACCGTATCCTGCAGGCAAGCGGTTGGGGCACGTTCGACAACCTTGCCGAAGAAAAGTGGATCGATGCGCAGCCATCCTTTGAGGTCGCCCATTATCTCGAAGGCTTCGGCCATACGGACGGCAAATTCCGGTTCAGCCCGGATTGGGTGAATGGGCCGGCGCCGGACAAACCGCCGGCAAGCATCGGCGTCATGGGTCCTGTCGGAGAGTTTCCAAAGTTCCCGGATCAGGTCGATGTCATCGAAACTGCCGATGCAGATCATCCCTTCCGGCTGGCGACATCGCCCGCCCGCAACTTCCTCAATTCCACCTTCGCGGAAACCAAGACCTCCGTACAGAAGGAAGGTCGTCCCGAACTGATGATCTGTCCCGAGGACGCGTCCCGCCTCGATATCGGCGAAGGCGATATCGTGCGGATCGGCAATGGCCGGGGTGAGGTTCGCCTTCACGCCAGGATCGTTGAGGGTGCGCGCGCGGGCGTGGTGATTGCCGAGGGGCTGTGGCCCAACAAGGCGCATCTGGACGGTGAGGGCATCAATGTGCTGACCGGTGCCGATGCCGTTGCTCCCTATGGCGGCGCGGCGTTCCACGACAACAAGGTTTGGCTGCGGAAAGACTGCTGAATGTCGAAATTCGAGACTGTGAAAATTGAAATCCTGAAGGACGAAACCCTTTCGGACAACTGGTATCACCTGCGCAACATCACCTATCGCTATACCGATTCCAGGCGCGAGACGAAAATCCACAAGCGCGAGGCTTATGATCGCGGCAATGGCGCGACGATCCTGCTTTACGATCCACGCCGCGATACGGTCGTGCTCGTGCGTCAGTTCCGTGTACCGACCTATGTAAATGGCTATCACGGCTGGCTTCTTGAAACGCCAGCCGGTCTTCTCGATGGTGAAAACCCGGCCGAAGCCATCCGTCGCGAAGTCATGGAGGAAACCGGATATCTGCTGAAGGATGTACGCTTCCTGTTCAAATCCTTCATGTCGCCGGGATCAGTGACGGAGATCGTGCATTTCTTTGCCGCCGTCATCGACAGTTCCGATCAGGCAGAAGAAGGTGGCGGTGCGGCCCATGAGGGCGAGGATATTGAGGTCGTGGAAATTCCGCTAACCGATGCCATGAAAATGATAGAAAACGGCGATATCTGCGACGGAAAGACGATCATGCTGCTGCAATGGGCGGCCCTTAACCGCACCTCGCTCAGCGCCTGAAGATTTGATTGCCAACGGAGTTTCGAATGCACGGTTCAGCTATCGGCTCGTCTGTCGTCGTCAGCGACGAAGACAGGGTTCGCCTGGTCGAAAAGGAAACTGTCTGGAAGGGCTTCGTGCACATGCAGAAGCTCATCTTCGATCAGCGCATGCCGGATGGTAAGGTTATCCGCATCACCCGCGAGGTTCATGATCACGGCAAAGCCGCAGCCATCCTGCTTTACGATCCGTCGCAGGACAGCGTGGTGATGGTGCGCCAGTTCCGCCCCGGCGTCTTCGTCAATGGCGATCCTGCGTTCATGATCGAAGTTCCCGCCGGCCTGCTGGATGACGACGACGCGGCGGAGGCCGTACGCCGCGAGGCAATGGAAGAATCCGGTTATGCGGTTGAAAAGGTGCAGTATCTCTTCGACATGTATGCCAGCCCCGGCACCCTGACGGAGAAGGTCAGCCTGTTCGTTGCCCGCATAGATCTAGACGTCAGGGCGGGTGAGGGCGGCGGTCTGGACGAAGAAGGTGAGGATCTCGAAATTCTGACCTATACGCTGGACGAGGCGTTCTCGATGATCGCTTCCGGTGAGATCACCGATTCCAAGACGATCATTCTGCTGCAATGGGCGATGCTCAACCGTCAGCAGTTGCGCTGAGGGCAATGCGGGCTCAAGAGCTCTTTTTCAGTTGTAATGTGTGGCCGGTGTGAAGCGATGCTTCACGCCGAGATGATGAGTGCCGTCGCATCCGTATTGCCGGCTTCGCTGATGGCGCGGCCGTTTTCCATACGCACCTTGCCTTCTGCAAGATGCTTGAGCGCCAGCGGATACAGCTGATGCTCGACGGTCAGAACACGTGCAGCCAGCGTGTCGGCCGTGTCATCAGCCAGAACCGGCACGGCCGCCTGACCGATGACCGGACCCTCATCCATGCCCTCAGTCACGAAATGTACCGTGCAACCGGACACCTTCATGCCGCTGTCGATGGCACGCTGATGCGTGTGCAGACCGGGAAACAGTGGCAGCAGGGAAGGGTGGATATTGATGATCCGGCCTTCGTACGGATTGATGAAGTCGCCGGAGATCAGGCGCATGTAGCCCGCAAGGCAGATGATATCGGGAGCGATCTCTCCAAGTGCGGCCAGAATGGCGGCCTCGTGTTCGGCCTTGCTGGTGTAGTTCTTCCGTTCGAAGGCAAGGGTTGGAATGCCAAGCGCTTGCGCTTTGGCCAGTCCGCCGGCCGATGCCCTGTCGGAGATCACGCAGGCAATCTCCGCCGGAAAGTCCGCGTCCTGACAGGCTTTCGCAAGCGAGAGCATGTTCGATCCGCCGCCGGAAATGAAGACGACGACGCGCTTGCGAGCGGACGAGGACGCAGGGCTTGTCATAGGCCGAGCGTACCCTTGTAGATCGTACCGTGTGCGCCCTCAGCGCGGGCAACCATACGGCCGAGCGGGAAGACGGTCTCGCCTTCAGCGGTCAGTACGTCCGTGACCTTTTCGGCATTTTCTGCCGAGACGACAACGATCATGCCGACGCCGCAGTTGAAGGTGCGCAGCATTTCGGTTGCTTCTACGCCGCCCGTCTTGGCGAGCCACGAGAAGACTGCCGGAACCTTGATCGAAGCAAGATCGATTTCAGCGGCAAGGTGCTTCGGCAGAACGCGCGGAATGTTTTCCGGGAAGCCGCCGCCGGTGATGTGCGCCAGAGCCTTCAAGGCACTCGTCTCGCGGATCGCCTTCAATAGCGGCTTTACGTAGATGCGTGTTGGTGTCAGCAGGGCTTCGCCGAGCTTCTTTCCGTCGGCGAAGGGCGCCGGTGCATCCCAGCCGAGGCCGGACAGCGAGACGATCTTGCGAACCAGCGAGAAGCCGTTGGAGTGAACGCCGGAAGAGGAGAGGCCGAGAATGACATCGCCTTCGGCAATGTCGCCCGCAGGAAGAAGCTGGCCACGTTCGGCAGCGCCGACAGCAAAGCCGGCAAGGTCATAATCGCCATCCGAATACATGCCGGGCATTTCGGCGGTTTCGCCGCCGATCAGCGCACAGCCGGACTCGCGGCAGCCAGCGGCAATACCGGAAACAATGGCCGCACCCTGATCCGGGTCAAGCTTGCCGGTGGCAAAGTAGTCGAGAAAGAACAGCGGTTCTGCGCCCTGAACGACGAGGTCGTTGACGCACATGGCGACGAGGTCGATACCGACCGTATCGTGGTAGTCTGCGTCGATGGCGATCTTGAGCTTGGTGCCGACGCCATCATTGGCCGCAACCAGAACCGGATCGGTAAAGCCGGCTGCCTTGAGGTCGAACAGGCCACCGAAGCCACCGATTTCGCCATCCGCACCCGGGCGCCGCGTCGAGCGTACCGCCGGTTTGATCTTCTCGACCATCAGGTTGCCGGCGTCGATATCCACACCTGCGTCACTATAGGTAAGACCGTTCTTGCCCGACTGGCTCATGGCTCTCGTCTCCGCTGGTTCCGTTGGCGTCGCCATTCGCATGAGACGGGGGCATATGCAAGGGTAAGAGTGGCAAAAGCTCCCGTTTTTAACGGGTTTGCGCCTGCCGCCGGTCGTCTGTTCGGGATTAGTTCGCGGCGACGCGACAAACGAGATTGAGAAGGCCGTCGCGCGACGTGTCTGAATTTTCGTCGATGGGCCGCCCATCTTCACCGTAACGGGCAACGATCTCGAAACCCGCGGCTTCCAGTTGCCGCGTCTGGTTGGCCAGATCGATGAAATAGAACAGGCCACTCCACCGATGTGCCTGATCGACCAGAATGGCATACTCTTCCGTCTTGTGCGTCTGTTGTTGCAGGCGCAGATAGTTCAGCCAGCTTTGCGGGTGAAACGAGTTCACCACCTCACGCGGCCGCCAGGAACGGGCGTGCAGGGGCATGCCGCCGGCACGCGCCCAATTTCTGTTGTGGAAGGAAAAGATGAAGTAGCCGCCGGGTGCAAGGATTTTCCGCGCAGAATGGATGATCGACAGCCGGTCCACGTGGCCGAACGCGCTGAGGATGGCGAGGGCGCCAAGCACGCAGTCGAACCGCGCTTCGCCGAACTCGCCGATGGCCCGCACGTCCATGTCGAGAAAGGTTGCTGTGGGAAAGTTGCGCCGAGCCAGCGCCAGCATGGGCTGCGACCGGTCCACGCCGACATAGTCACCGACCAGCGGCAAGAGCGGTTTCGTCGTTCTGCCCGTTCCGACGCCGAGGTCGAGAAGGCGCTTGCCGGCATAGGCATGACGGAATTGTTCAAGGATGATGCGTTCGGCCGGATAAAGCTGCTGGTTGTCATACCAGGCAGCCACATCAGGATGGTCGAATAGTCCAGCATTGTGCTCCGCCATGCTGGTTTCATTCACGCTTTGCATTGTTTCCCCCAGGCCAACAACGATCGCTGAACACGAAATTACTTGCGTAATACTTATCTAATATTCAATGGCGGTCAACCGATGGTTTATCGACAACCGTGGAGGAGCGCGCTCGTTGAGGCGCGCGGTCTTGACCATGCGCGCCCCTGCATCCTATCTCCATCGGGATGGATGACGGCAGAGCGGCAAGAGGATGAGCGGATGCAGCAACATGTAAGCGGTACGAATCTTCGCCGACAGGTATTCTTCTGGCTCGGCGCGCTTATTCTCTTCATCGTTTTTCTGACGATCTTCAGCTCCATTCTCTTGCCCTTCGTGGCGGGCATGGCGCTTGCCTATTTTCTCGATCCGGTTGCGGACTGGCTTGAGCGCCGCGGTTTGAACAGAATGATGGCGACGGTCGTCATTCTCATTTCCTTCGTCCTGCTGTTTGCGCTGTCGCTGATCATCATCATTCCGCTGGTCGTGGCGCAGGCATCGGAGTTCATTACCCGCATTCCACAATATATCTCGTCCCTGCAGCAGCTTATTGCGGGTGCTGACACCAACCTGCTGCCCGATTGGGTCAGCAGCCAGATCGATGCGGTGAAGGAGAACTTCTCCAAGCTTCTGGCCGAAGGTGCCGGCTTCATCGGAACGCTGCTGACGCAGATCTGGAACTCCGGCAAGTCGCTCGTCGATGTCGTTTCGCTTCTGGTCGTCACGCCGGTGGTTGCATTCTACCTGCTGCTCGACTGGGACCGCATGATCGACAAGGTGGATAGCTGGATACCGCGCGACAGCGTCCATACGGTGCGTCAGATCGCCCGCGACATGGACAAGACCATTGCCGGTTTCGTGCGTGGGCAAGGCTCACTCTGCCTTATCCTGGGTGTCTATTACGCCGTCGGCCTGTCGCTGGTCGGGCTCAATTTCGGCCTGTTGATCGGCCTTTTTTCCGGCCTTATCAGTTTCATTCCCTATGTCGGCTCGATGGTCGGTCTCATTCTTGCGGTCGGCGTGGCCGTCGTGCAGTTCTGGCCGGATTATATCTATGTCGTTCTGACACTGGTGGTGTTTTTCTCCGGGCAGTTCATCGAGGGCAATATTCTGCAGCCGAAACTGGTTGGTAGCAGCGTTGGTCTGCATCCCGTCTGGCTGATGTTTGCGCTGTTTGCTTTCGGTGCGCTTTTTGGCTTTGTCGGCCTGCTTGTGGCGGTTCCGGCGGCTGCGGCCGTGGGCGTGCTTGTCCGCTTCGCCTTGTCGCGATATCTTCAGAGCGATCTTTACCATGGGCATGGCGCAAACTTTCCCTGGCAGGAACAGGAAGTGCCCCAGGAAAAGAGCGATTCTCAGAGCTGATCGATGACTGACCCAATTAAAACCGATAACGCCCGGCTGAGCGCCGAGCAGCTTCCGCTCGTATTTTCGCACCAGTCCGCGCTCGGACGGGACGACCTTCTTGTGTCCGCGCCTCTGGAGGCAGCCGTCAGCCTGGTTGATGAATGGCCAAACTGGCCGTCGCCCGTCGTGGTGCTGGCCGGGCCGCCAGGCTCCGGCAAGTCGCATCTGGCGAATATCTGGAAAAATATCAGCGGCGCTCAGGAGATTTATCCGAAAACGGGTGCGGATGTAGCGCGGCTGGCGCAGGCCGGGCCGGTGCTTTTCGAAGATGCCGACCGCCGCCGGTTTGATGACACCGAACTCTTCCACGTCATCAACAGCGTACGCCAGCACGGCACGGCACTTCTGGTCACAAGCCGTCTTTGGCCTTCCGCGTGGCAGGTTACGCTGCCGGATTTGCGCTCCCGCCTGAAAGCGGCCACCGTCGTGGAAATCGGGGAACCTGACGAGGCGTTGCTGGGCCAGGTGCTCATGAAGCTTTTTGCCGACCGGCAGCTTTATATGGACGACAAACTCATCGCCTATATCGTCAACCGCATGGAGCGTTCGCTGGATACGGCGCAGACCATTGTCGACAGGATCGACCGGCTTGCGCTGTCGCGGGCAACACGCATCACACGTCCGCTGGTTGCCGAGGTTCTCAATGCATTGGGCAGCGGACCGGAGCCCGACTGATGGCTGTTGAATAACTGTCACAGTTCCGTCGTCAAACTGTTATACGGGCAGTGGCACAATCACGAAATTGGGGAATCGGATGGACGCGGCAGGGCAGGAAAGCATGAACATGGTGCAGACGCTGAACGAGGGCGAGGATCTCTGGAATAGCCCGGCACGGTTCATCAACCGCGAGTTTTCCTGGCTCCAGTTCAATCGCCGCGTTCTCGAAGAGACGCTGAACACCGATCATCCGCTGTTGGAGCGGTTGCGCTTCCTGTCGATTTCGGCTGCGAACCTCGATGAATTTTTCATGGTGCGCGTTGCAGGCCTCGAAGGTCAGGTGCGCCAGTCGATCACCATCCGTACCCCGGATGGCAAGACCCCGGCCGAACAGCTCGAAGACATCCTGAAAGAAATCGACAATCTGCAGATGGAGCAGCAGGCTTCGCTCGCCGTGCTGCAACAATATCTCGCCAAGGAAGAAATCTTCATCGTTCGCCCCGCAGCGCTTTCGGATGACGATCGCACATGGCTGGAAAACGAGTTCGAAGAGCGCATCTTCCCGGTGCTGACGCCACTGTCCATCGATCCGGCACATCCTTTCCCGTTCATTCCCAACCTGGGCTTCTCGATGGGCCTGCAGCTCGACAGCGTCAACGGCCGCGAGCCGATGACCGCGCTGCTGCGCCTGCCACCAGCGCTCGATCGCTTCATCCGCCTGCCGGATGACAAGAACGCCATTCGTTACATCACGCTCGAAGATGTCGTCGGCCTGTTCATTCACCGTCTTTATCCCGGCTACACGGTGCGTGGTTTCGGTACGTTCCGTATCATTCGTGACAGCGATATCGAAGTCGAGGAAGAAGCCGAAGATCTGGTGCGCTTCTTCGAGAGCGCGCTGAAGCGCCGCCGTCGCGGTTCGGTGATCCGCATCGAAACCGATAGCGAAATGCCGCAATCGCTGCGCCAGTTCGTCGTGCACGAACTTGGCGTGCCTGACAACCGCGTTGCCGTTCTGCCGGGCCTTCTGGCCCTCAACACCATCTCGGAAATCGTTAAGGCGCCGCGCGACGATCTGAAGTTTGCGCCTTACAACGCCCGTTTCCCGGAGCGTGTGCGTGAACATGCGGGCGATTGCCTTGCCGCGATCCGCGAAAAGGACATGGTGGTCCACCACCCATATGAAAGCTTCGACGTTGTCGTGCAGTTCCTGCTTCAGGCCGCGCGCGATCCGGAAGTTCTGGCCATCAAGCAGACGCTTTATCGCACCTCAAACGACAGCCCGATCGTGCGTGCCCTGATCGACGCGGCGGAAGCTGGCAAGTCGGTGACGGCGCTTGTGGAGTTGAAGGCCCGTTTCGATGAAGAGGCGAACATTCGCTGGGCGCGCGACCTGGAGCGCGCCGGCGTGCAGGTCGTTTTCGGCTTCATCGAACTCAAGACACATGCCAAGATGTCGATGGTCGTGCGCCGTGAAGATGGCAAGCTCAGAACCTATTGCCACCTTGGCACCGGCAACTATCACCCGATCACGGCGAAGATCTACACGGACCTGTCCTTCTTCACCTGTAACCCGAAGATCGCCCATGACATGGCGAATATCTTTAACTTCATCACGGGTTATGGGGAGCCGGAGGAGGGCATGAAGCTCGCCGTTTCGCCCTACACGCTGCGCCCGCGTATCCTCAAGCACATCAACGAGGAAATCGAGCACGCCAAGAGCGGTGTGCCGGCGGCAATCTGGATGAAGATGAACTCACTCGTCGATCCCGAGATCATCGATGCGCTTTACCGTGCGAGCGCTGCGGGCGTCGAGGTCGATCTGGTGGTACGCGGCATCTGCTGCCTGCGTCCGCAGGTGCCGGGCCTCTCTGACAATATCCGCGTCAAATCGATCGTTGGCCGCTTCCTCGAACACAGCCGTATCTTCGGCTTCGGCAACGGTTACGGCCTGCCATCCGACAAGGCGCTGGTCTATATCGGCTCTGCAGACATGATGCCGCGCAACCTCGACAGACGTGTTGAAACACTGGTTCCGTTGACGAACCCGACCGTTCACGAGCAGGTTCTTTCACAGATTATGCTGGGCAATTTGATTGACAATCAGCAGAGCTACGAGATACTTGCCGACGGAACGTCCAGGCGCATTGAGGTGCGCAAGGGCGAGGAACCGTTCAACGCGCAGCACTATTTCATGACCAATCCCAGCCTTTCCGGACGTGGTGAAGCCTTGAAATCCAGTGCGCCTAAACTGATAGCCGGGTTGATTTCGTCCCGCAAGAAACAGGCTGAATGACACGATCAGAAGCACAGGGGCGGCTGACCGGCCTTGCCCCCGTTTCCGTTATAGATATCGGTTCGAACTCCGTTCGCCTCGTCGTCTATGAAGGTCTTTCGCGCGCTCCGGCGGTCCTTTTCAACGAAAAGGTGTTGTGCGGCCTTGGCAAAGGGCTGGCCCTGACCGGTCGTATGCACGAGGAAGGTGTCAGCCGCGCTCTTTTGGCGCTGCGCCGTTTTCACAAGCTTTCCGAGCAGGCGCAGGCGCAGCAGCTTTACGTTCTGGCAACGGCTGCCGCACGCGAGGCGGAAAACGGTCCTGATTTCATTCGTGAGGCCGAGGCCATCCTTGGTTGTGAGATCGAGGTACTGTCAGGCGAAAAGGAAGCGCTTTATTCCGCATACGGCGTGATCAGCGGTTTCCATAATCCCGATGGCATTGCCGGTGACCTTGGCGGCGGTTCTCTGGAACTGATCGACATCAAGGGCAAGAGCTGCGGTGAGGGCATAACCCTGCCGCTCGGTGGCTTGCGACTGTCGGAACAGTCGAACGGTTCGCTTGAGAAGGCGACCGTGATTGCCCGAAAGCACGTCAAGTCTTCAGCGGATCTTCTCGCCGCTGGCGAAGGACGAATTTTCTACGCTGTTGGCGGCACGTGGCGAAACATTGCCAAGCTGCACATGGAAATCACCGGTTACCCGCTGCACATGATGCAGGGTTACGAGCTTCCGCTCGATGAAATGCTGCGCTTTCTGGACGAGGTCGTTACCTCCAAGGACAGCAAGGACCCGGCATGGCAGGCGGTCTCCAAGAACCGTCGCTCGTTGCTGCCGTTCGGCGCCATCGCCATGCGCGAAGTGCTCAAGGTCATGAAACCGTCCAAGGTTGCCTTCTCCGCTCAGGGCGTACGTGAAGGTTATCTCTACTCCCTGCTGTCTGAAACGGACCGCGATTCCGATCCTTTGCTGGTGACAGCCGACGAACTGGCAATTCTGCGTGCACGTTCGCCCGAACACGCCCGCGAACTCGCAGACTGGAGCGGTCGGACCTTTCCGGTTTTCGGCATCGACGAGACAGAGGAAGAAAGCCGCTACCGCCAGGCTGCCTGCCTTCTGGCTGACATAAGCTGGCGCGCCCATCCCGATTATCGCGGGCTACAGGCGCTCAACATCATCGCCCATTCGTCCTTCGTTGCGATCAGTCATCCGGGGCGTGCCTATATCGCCCTTGCCAACTATTACCGCTTCGAAGGGCTGAACGACAATGGCACGACGCAGCCTCTGGCAAGCGTCGCCGGCGACCGCTTCCTGGAGCTCGCGAAGCTTCTCGGTGGTCTGTTGCGCGTGGTTTACCTGTTCTCGGCATCGATGCCCGGCGTGGTCGATCACCTGAAATTTCGCAAATCCGACAATCCCGATATCGATCTGGAATTTGTCGTACCGCACGACTATTGCGACTTTGCCGGTGAGCGACTCGATGGCCGCCTTCAGCAACTGGCAAAACTGACAGGCAAGCGCCTGGCTTTCGTGTTCGAATAACGCGCCAGCACTTTTCCATATCCCATCACATCGATGAGGCGTCGGTTTCAACCGGCGCCTCATTCGTTTCATGGCATATGAGGGTGATTTGTACGTCTATGGGTTGACAAAAAACAGGTAAAAACCTGAAGTTATATTCAGGAGGATCGTTGGAGGACGATAAAGGGAAGAGATCATGGCCAGATTGCCGCTTTCGCTTCTTGTCTTATCCTTGTTTTGACCACGTAAGCGCGGCGTACAGATGAAGCGCGCTCGCCGTTAAGTATCCACGACATTCCCAAAAGATGCAGCGAGCCAAAGTCTTGGGCAAGGCATCAACGACAGGAGTTGCCGTATGGACTTCATATCCGCTCAGACACGGGTGGTCGAAACCGTCGTTCCCTGCATTGGTGTCGACGGCTGGGAGCAGATTTTCATCGATGCCGAAATCGCCGAGGATGAGAACGATTATTCGCTGAGCACAGTCAGTTTCGCCATTGTGCGGGCTGAAGACGGGCAGCCGGCCAAACACCCGTTTTCCATCGACGCCGCCGGACAGGACGCCATGCTGGCACTTTATGCGCAGCGACACGAAGCCGGTGACGAGATCACCGGTTTCGACCTGACCATCGAACCTGATGACCGCTTCCGTTTTCGCTTCAGCCATGACGAACCGAAACGCGCCCTTGGCAAGTGGGATGCCGCAAAGGCCGCGCGTTTGCAGAACTATCTCGGGCAATACGACAAGGCAGGAAGGCAGACATGACAGATGCTGATCCCTACGCAATCATCGCCCGCCATCTGCTCGGGAACATACCGGCCGGTTGGCTGAAAGCGTGGATCGAAGGCGAAGTGGGGGAAGGTTACAGCGATCTACTGTTCGTCTATTCGACAACGGACAAAGAGCGCAACTATTTCGTCCCTTCCTATGAGGACAACGAAATCATCCATGACCGGTTGGTGGAACTGCGCGATGGTTTGCAGCAGGAGGGCAGGGGAAAATGGTCGCGTTTCGTTTTCATGCTGCAGCCGGATGGGTCATATCATCTGCAACTCGACTATGATGATTAAGCCCGAATCTCGCTGCGCGACGTTCGCCGGTACAAAACAAAACGCCCGGCTCTGTGCCGGGCGCTTCGTTTCAGATCTGCAGCAAAAGGTTTATTTCGCCTCGAGCAGTTCCTTGACTTCGAGCAGGACGAACTCGTTGTCGTCAGCCTTGTCGAGTGCACGGCCTGCCGAGAATGGCAGGTTGTTGTCGTTGCCGACGATGAGGTGCGTGGCGTCGACGCGGTCGACGTTCTCGATGGTCACGAACGGCATGTCGTAGAAACCTTCGCCGCCGCCCTGGCGCCTCTTGTTGTCGGGATCGGCGATCTTCAGGAGATCGATGTAACCGATCTTGCGGGCTGCCTTGCCGACATTGGCGTCGTTGAATTCGATCTTGTAGATGCGCTTGACCTTGGAAGGCACGGCAAAGCAGGTCACTTCCGGCTTCTTCGGGTCGGCGCAAGCCTTGTCGACGGTGCCGGCACCGTTGTCGCGTTCGATCACGAGACCCGTGGTCGCATCCAGCATGTTGAAGTCACCGATGGCTTCGCCACCTTCTGCCAGCGGGTACAACCAGGTACGGCCGGTCCACTTCTTCGACGCGACGTCAAGTTCGATGATCCGCAGGCCGGTTGCGCCGTCTTCGGTCTTTTCCACCTGGCCGTCGGTGTTGTAGAGCGGCCCTTCCAGCAGGCCGTAGAGCTTGCTGCCATCCTTGGACATGGCCATGCCTTCAAAGCCGCCCGAACGCTTCAGGTTGAAGCCCGGCAGTTTCTGGGTCGGGTTGCCTGGCAGGGTCAGGATCGGGTTGTCGGGAGACTTGACATCGATGTCGCCTGCCTTGGTGGCGATAACGTCGGTCAGTTTGCCGTCGCGGGTAAATTTCAGAACGTATGGGCCGAATTCTTCGGCAACCCAGAAGCCGTCAGCAACGGGCTGAATGGACTCGACGTCGAAATCGGCGCCGGTCAGATAGCGCTTGTCCGAACCTTCCATGACGATCGGGAAGGGGGCTTTTTTGTCCGGGTCGGACAGGAACACGGTTTCAAGCGCATTCACCTTGCCCTGATCCCAGTCGAACTTCAGGTGATGCAGCATCAGCATCGCGTCGCTCGAATTGAGCTTCGAGCCGAAACCGTTGTCGGAGAGGCTCCAGAACGTGCCGTCATCCATGGCCTTGATGCCGGAGAAGCCCTGCATCGGCTGACCGTTGAAAGGCATGGAAAGGCCGGTCGGGCGCACGCCGTCCTGGCCGGGAACCGTCTCGAGCCCTTCTGCGCGCTTGCGGTCGGAGGTCGTGAATTTTGCCGACGTCTTCAGATGCTCCGGTGCATCGGCTGGCGCTGCAATGATCGTTTTGGCCGGCAGGATGGCATGCGAAACCAGCTTTGCCGGAAACTCTTTTTCGGCGGCGTTGGCCGTGCCGACCAGCGCGAGAACAGCGCAAGAAGCGACGAGAATATGTTTCATGGTGAAGTACCCCCTCGGAGACCTGTTGAGACAGGTTCGATCCGATAGGGGCGGCATGTGACAGTCAGGTGATCTCAGTTTGAAGCTTTGATGAATTTAGCTTGCGATCGCAACCTGCGAGACCGCGACCGGATATTTGCTCAGCGTGCACACACCCAGCGTCTGGCCGCGTCCCTTGACCGCGTGTTCGCCCAGATACTCGCTGCGCACGCCTTTCGGCAGCACGATCTGGTGAGCGAGATCGGCGGAAATCAGGATTGGATGACCCAGCATCTTGCTCAGCGATTCAAGCCGTGCGGTGGTGTTCACCGTATCGCCGAAATAGGTGATCTTGTGGTGGTCGACGCCGATTTCGGCGGTGATGACGGGGCCGCCATGAATGGCAAAGCGCAAACGCGGCACTTCGCCGAATCGTTTCAGCCAAAGATCGCGCTTGTCTTCTATGGCGCCCAGAATATCGAAGACGCAATTGATGCAGGCTGCGCGCCGAACGGCAAGGTGGTAGGGCCAGGTAACGATGGCCGCGTCGCCGATATAGTCATCGATGACACCGCCGAATTTCCGGACCGGCGCGGCATAGGTGGCAAAAATTTCGCCGAGGAATTCCTGCGCTTTCAGGTCGCCGTTGGTTTCCGCGAAGGAGGTCGAGCCGACGAGGTCGATGAAGAGGAAGACACGGTCTTCGCTCACTGGACGACGATAGCGGCCGAGAATGAGGTCGGTGAAGATGTCACGCCCGAGCAGTTCGCGCACACGCATGATGAAGACGATGATGCCACAAACGACGAGTGTGAAAACAAGCGTCTGTAGCTCGGCATGAACGGCCCGTCGCCAGGTGCCTGGAAAGATGCCGCTTGCCCAGAGAATCGTGCCGCCAAGCCCGAAGCCGCAGAACACCAGGACCGCATAGATCAGAAAACCTATGGCGATATAGACTGGTGTTGGCAGGGCGCTGACCCGTCGGGCAAGTCCCGGCATGATGTAACCGCGTTCGAACGCCAGAATCGGTGCACAGGCAAACAGAGCGTAGGTCGCGCCAATGAATGCACCACCGCCATATTCCAGGAACGCGTATGCGACGCCGCTGCCGGCAACGGCAACGAACAGCACCACGTAATCCAGAATTGGCAGCAGTTTTCTCATTGTGTTTCTTGATCTTGCAACAAAGCGAAAGACTCGCCGGGTTCGTCCGGCGACACCTCTTCCCGATGATATGCGACATTAATGTGGAAAAAGCGCCGCAAAAAGTGACGTTTCGGTAAGGTCGGGAAAAGGATTGGCAGGGCTGTTGCCATGATGCCGCAACGACCCTTCCAGAGCTTCCGATAGACGCCAGAAATGTTTCGCAACGAACCGTTCTGACCGGCCGTTGCGTATGCAGGGCAGTGTTTTATCCGCCGATATCGACGGTTTCGACCTTCTTGTTGACGAAGCGAAGTGCCACATCGCCATTGATGAGTTTCAGCGCCAGGTCGCCGAACAGTTCACGCCGCCAGCCGGAAAGGGCCGCAACCGTGGCGTTTTCACCCTCTGCTGCGATCTTGTCGAGGTCATCGCTGTTGGCGAGAACCTTGGCGGCGACACCATGCTTGTCCGCCGTCAGTTTCAGCAGAACCTTCAACAGTTCGACTGCCGCCCCCGATCCTTCCGGAGAGTGCGTGTGACGCGGTGCTTTCGGCATTTCTTCACGCGGTAGGGCCAAGGCGGCATTGACCGTCTCGATGATGGCCGTGCCGGAAGACGAGCGCTCCCAGCCCTTGGGAATCGTGCGCAGGCGCGACAGCGCCTCGGTGTCCTTCGGCTGCTGCTGGGCGATTTCGAAAATGGCATCGTCCTTCAGAACCCGCGAACGCGGCACATTGCGCGAGCGTGCTTCGCGCTCCCGCCAGGCGGCCACGAACTTCAGCGTTGCAAGTTCGGTCGGCTTGCGCAGACGCGATTTCAGTCTCAGCCAGGCGTCGTCGGGATGCATGTCGTAGGTGTCGCGCGATTCGAGGATGTTCATTTCCTCGGTCAGCCACAGCGAGCGGCCTTCGCGTTCAAGTTCGGCCTTCAGCGCCAGATAGACGTCGCGCAGATGGGTCACATCAGCCAGCGCATAATCGAGCTGCTTGTCCGACAGTGGCCTGCGGCTCCAGTCGGTAAAGCGCGAGGATTTGTCGATCTGGACGTTTTTGATCTTCTGCACGAGCTGGTCGTAGGAGATCGAATCGCCGAAGCCGCACACCATGGCGGCGACCTGCGTATCGAAGATCGGGTGAGGTATGAGGCCACCCAGATGATAGATGATTTCAATGTCCTGCCGCGCGGCGTGGAAGACCTTGACGACGTTGGGATTGGCCATCAGTTCGAATAGCGGCGCAAGGTCAATACCCTTGGCGAGCGGATCGACCAGCACTTCCAGCGTCGGGCTTGCCATCTGCACGAGGCACAGTTCCGGCCAGAATGTCGTCTCGCGCAGAAATTCCGTATCGATGGTGATGAATTCCGATTTCGCCAGTTCCTTGCAGGCTTCGGCGAGGGCGGCAGTCGTTTCAATCATTGTTATTGGCCAATCTTGGAAAAGTATTCGTCTTACTTTCCCTTTGCCGCACGCATGTCAATACAAAGGCCGCTTTTCCGGTCTCAAGGATCGTTTTTCTCCGGCGAATGTGGCTTCTCGCTGTCGTCTTTGGGGCGTCCGGGGGTTGCAAGTTTCTGGAAATAGGCCGAGGTGCGCAGTAACGAGCGGAAGCGCCAGTTGCGTTCTTCTACCGGCACGCCTTCGCGCACCCGCAGCCGGTGGATCGTGTAGGCAATGAAAACGATCTGTATCGCCGCCGTATAAGTGAACAACGCCTTTGGCCCGAACGCGTCGATCAGCACCGAAGCGATCAACGGCCCCATCGTCGCGCCGACCGACCAGAAGAACAATAGCCCGGCCGACACCATAGCATGTTCTCCCTCCTTGGCATGGTCGTTGCCATGCGCGGAGCTCAGCGAATAAAGCGGCAGCGCAAAGGCGCCGAAGATGAAGACGCCGATGATGTTGCTCCACTCGTCCGTGCCGGCAAACAGCGCCAGGAACAGGCCGACGACGACCGAACCGGCCGTGGTCGCAAGGATGATGATGCGCCGGTCATAGCGGTCGGAATAGACGCCGAGGGGATATTGCAGCACCACGCCGCCGATGATCCCGGCGCTCATGAAGGTTGCAATCGAGGTGACGGAGAGTCCGATCTGTTCACCGTAGATCGGGCCGATGTTGCGGAACGCCGCCATGCTGAGACCGACGGCAACGCAGCCAACCACGGCAAGCGGCGAGATGCGCCAGACCGCAAAGAGATTGAAGGGGATCTGCTTCGGCGGTGCCGGATTGGATTTGTCGGCAAGCGAGATCGGCACCAGTGACAGTGACAGCGCCATGGCGATCAGTGAAAACACGATCGGCCCTTCGATACCGGCCAGAGGGATCACGTATTGGGCGAGCGTCACTGAGCCAAGGTCAACGAAACGGTAGATGGAAAGCGTGCGCGCGCGGTTCGAATTGGTGACCTGCGCATTGATCCAGCTTTCGATCGCCGCAAAAAGGCAGGCGACCGCGATGCCGATGATGAAGCGCATCAACATCCAGAACAGCGGATGAATGATCAGCGGCATGGCGATGGACGCGGCCGATGCCACAGCCGCCATCGTGGCGAAGGTTCTGATGTGGCCGACCTTGCGCAGAAGCCGGGTCACGGAAATGCAGCCGAGGGCGAATCCCATGCTGTAGGCGGCGCTGATAAGGCCGATGGTGCTGGCGGAAAAACCTTCCGAAAGGCCGCGCAGCGCAATGTAGGTTCCTTGAAGCCCGTTGCCTCCGATCAGAATGCCGGCGGTAATCAGCAGGGGAATAAGCGGTCTGATCTGGTTCATGCGTGGGGCACCGGCAGGCGGATATGATTTGAGATCGGCAGAGATTGCAGATAGACCATACTTAACCGTGTAATACGCTGAAAGACAGCGCGATACGCGACAATATTCCGCTTTGCCTTGACAAATCAGGCGCGTCATGCGCTTTTCCGCCCGATTTAGATACGCGATCCATCCGTGTGATCGCCGCTATGTTTCAGGATAACAAAATGCATCGTTACCGCAGCCACACCTGTGCCGCTCTCCGCAAGTCGCATGTCGGCGAGACTGTTCGTCTTTCCGGCTGGGTTCATCGCGTCCGAGATCATGGCGGCGTTCTCTTCATCGACCTTCGCGATCACTATGGCATCACGCAGGTCGTGGCCGATCCCGACAGCCCTGCCTTCAAGGTTGCCGAAACCGTACGTGGCGAATGGGTCATCCGCATCGACGGCTTGGTCAAGGCGCGTTCGGAAGACACCGTCAACAAGGGCATGGCGACAGGCGAAATCGAACTCTACGCACAGGAAATTGAAGTTCTCGGCGTTGCCAAGGAACTGCCGCTGCCGGTCTTCGGTGAGCCGGAATATCCGGAAGACGTACGCCTGAAGTACCGCTTCCTCGACCTGCGCCGGGAAACCCTGCACAAGAACATCGTCAAGCGCACGCAGATCATCTCCGCCATGCGCACCGGCATGGGCGACGCTGGTTTTGCCGAATACACCACGCCGATTCTGACCGCCTCTTCGCCGGAAGGCGCGCGCGACTTCCTCGTGCCGAGCCGTATCCACGAAGGCAAGTTTTTCGCGCTGCCGCAGGCACCACAGCAGTACAAGCAGCTTCTGATGGTTGCCGGTTTCGACCGTTACTTCCAGATCGCACCGTGCTTCCGCGATGAAGACCCGCGTGCTGACCGTCTGCCGGGCGAGTTCTATCAGCTCGACGTCGAAATGAGCTTCGTGACCCAGGAAGATGTCTGGGAAACCATGGAGCCGATGATGACGGCCGTGTTCGAGAAGTTTGCCGAAGGCAAGCCGGTCACGAAGCAGTGGCCGCGCATTCCTTACGACGAAGCGATCCGTAAATACGGTTCCGACAAGCCGGACCTGCGTAACCCGATCATCATGGAAGCTGTGACCGAACACTTCGACGGTTCTGGCTTCAAGGTTTTCGCGAACATGATCGCGTCCAACCCGAAGGTTCAGGTCTGGGCCATTCCGGCAAAGACCGGCGGCTCCAGAGCATTCTGCGACCGCATGAACGCCTGGGCGCAGTCGCAGGGTCAGCCTGGTCTTGGCTACATCTTCTGGAAGGAAGAAGACGGCAAGATCGGCGGCTCCGGCCCGCTCGCCAAGAACATCGGCGAAGAACGCACCGAAGCGCTGCGCACGCAGCTCGGTCTCGAAGCCGGTGACGCCTGCTTCTTCGTGGCTGGCGATCCGGCCAAGTTCTACAAGTTTGCCGGCGAGGCGCGTACCCGCGCTGCCGACGAACTGAACCTGATCGACCGCGACCGTTTTGAAATGTGCTGGATCGTCGACTTCCCGTTCTTCGAATACAACGAAGACGAAAAGAAGATCGACTTTGCGCACAACCCGTTCTCCATGCCGCAGGGCGGCCTGGAAGCGCTGGAAGGTGACGACCCGCTTTCGATCAAGGCTTTCCAGTACGACGCGGTCTGCAACGGCTTCGAAATCGCTTCGGGCTCGATCCGTAACCAGTCGCCGGAACTGATGGTCAAGGCGTTCGAGAAGGTCGGTCTCAGCCAGAACGACGTTGAAGAGCGTTTCGGCGGTCTCTATCGCGCGTTCCAGTACGGTGCTCCTCCGCACGGCGGTTGCGCATTCGGTATCGACCGCGTTGTCATGCTGCTCGTCGGCGCCAAGAACCTGCGTGAAATCACGCTGTTCCCGATGAACCAGCAGGCACAGGATCTGCTGATGAACGCGCCGTCGCCGGCAACGCCGACGCAGCTTCGCGAACTGGCGCTGCGCGTCGTACCGTCCAAGAAGGACTAAGATTTACGGCGCGCGATGCGCCGTAAAAAAGGTCTTGATGAGGGCTGGCGGAAACGCCGGCCCTTGTTGTTTTTGGCTCATGCCAGAAAAGCCGCAAATTGACCGCTGGTTGAACCAGATTTGGTACGCAATCAGTCGAAATCCCTTTTCACAATTCAAAGGTGCATCCGAATCCAGGTGCGGGAACATCAGGGCTCCCAAGGGGCTGGCCTGCCTTCATTCGTGTGTCGCTGCATTGCTAGAAAAAATATTGAAAAGGGACGTTTTACTCATGACTGAAGCGGAAAAAGATCCGTCGCCTCAGACGGGACAGCCTGCCTCCGGCCAGCTACGCGGCAATATCGCCGCCGGCCTGCGCTCGCCGGGCGCGAAATTTCTGATGATCGGGTTCATCTCGGTCGTCCTGCTCGTTCCCCTTTTGCTGGTCTGGGGATTGACAGAGGAGCGTGCCAAGCGGGCAGAAGAGGTATCATCCCGCATCGCGGCCGGTTGGGGCGGAGAGCAGGTGGTGAATGGCCCCTATCTTGCCGTGCCATTTGACGTCGAAAGCCGCCGCGAGGTGGATGGGCGTACGGTTGTCGAGCGCAAGACGCAGTGGGCCCTCGTTATGCCCGAGACGCTGGCCGTCTCTGCCCGCTTCAGGGTCGAGGAGCGAAAGTTCTCCATCTACAGTCTGCCGGTTTATAACAGCAACCTCACGCTCAAAGGCCGCTTTGGCGCGGATATATTGCAGGATCTCGCTCGCTTTTCCGGTACGCCAAGGCTCGATCAGGCCATTCTGGTCATGAACATCAACGACATCACCGGCATCCGCTCGGACGCTGGCGTCAAGATCAACGACGGCGCAGTACTCCCGTTTGACCCGGGAATGCGGGATATCACCGCACCGGTTGCCCGTGACGACTATGGTCAGTTTCTGCTGAAATCCGAAGCCGGTGTTCATCGGGCAATCGGCCAAGATCTCGTCAGCACGGGATTTGCCTTCGATATTGCATTTTCTCTGAACGGATCGCGCAGTTTTGCCGTCGCACCAGCAGGCCAGACGACCAGTTTCTCGGCCAACGCTGACTGGCCGCATCCCGGTTTCGAAGGACTGTTCCTGCCGGAACAGAAGACCGTCACCGCCTCCGGCTTTGAGGCAAACTGGACGGTACCCTATCTCGCCAGGGGCATAGACAGGATTATCGAAGGCAGACAATTGCCGCTTTCCAACAGCCTGATGGCGATCAATCTCGTCGAACCGGTCAAGTTCTATCAGGTCGTGTCGCGCACGCTGAAATATTCGATTGGCTTCATTTCGCTGGTTTTCCTCGCCGTGTTCATCATCGAACTCAGGGGTGGGCGAATGGTGCACTGGATACAATATGTGCTGACGGGGCTTGCGCTGGTGGTGTTCTACGTCCTGTTGCTGGCGCTTGCCGAACATACAGGCTTCACCATCGCCTATGTCGCCTCGTCATTCGCAACAGCGGTGCTGATCGCGTCCTATCTCGGCAGTGCGACGGCAAGCAGGAAGAACGGCATCTCGCTGTTTGCAGCGCTCGCCGGTGCCTATGGCGTAATGTATCTGGTTCTCAACGAAGACGAATATGCCCTGCTGGCAGGTGCGATGATCTCCTTCGTGGCGATTGCCGCGACCATGTATGCGACACGGCGTGTGGATTGGTCGGCGTCCAATACGCGGTCCAACCCGATGACATAACATCATCAGCCTCCGCCCGGCATCTGACCGGGCGGATAGGGTGCTGCCTGCATTGGTAGTGTTGTGGTGACCGGTTGGCTGCCCTATACCTTTGAGATGATGTCGAGAACGGGTTGAGAATGTCATGATGGAAAAGCTGTTCGAACGGGCTCGTGCAGCTTTCACCCGTGCCTTGGCGGCGGCGCTTGCCGCCGCTTTTGCGTTCTGGATCGCGCATAAATTTCTGGGGCACCCGCAGCCTGTCTTTGCCGCTGTCAGCGCTCTCATTTGCCTTGCGCCCGGCATCAGCGATCACTTGAAGCAGGCCATGGGCCTGATGATCGGTGTTACCCTCGGAATTCTGATCGGCGAACTGACGCTCCTTGTTCCGCACGACTATGGCGAAGTCCGCATGGCGGTTGCCACCTTCGCGTCGATGATGCTCGCATCCCTGTTCGGCCTGTCGGCAGTGGTGCCAATCCAGGCTGGCGCATCCGCGATGCTGGTCTTGCTGCTCGGTCCGCAGAGCGCTGGTTTCGTGCGCTTCCTTGACGTTTCCGTCGGCGCATTTATCGGCGTTGCCGTCACAATCCTGTTCTTCAGACAAAAATCCTGACGCTGCGGGTAATACCCATTAAAATTCAGGGGTTTGTCATAAAACCTTCATCCAGATGGCGGCTCCGGTAGAGAACTCCTTAAGCCTTGGCTGGCATTTCATCGCTCGGCGAGAAATGTTTCATCCGGGGGTCGAATGTCTTCTCTGTTTTCCGCGTTCAGAATATCGCATCGCGTGATGATGCTGGCGCTTGTGGCTTTGTGCGGCATTGCCGTTATTGCGGGTACCTTGCTGTGGCAGCGTCAGGCAGAAGCCGATCAACGCGTTGCACAAGAGGTTCTGGCGAAGCAGGATGACGTATTGGTTACGCTGACGGAAGACCTGCGTGAAAGCCTGCTGCACCAGAAGAATTTTCTTCTCGCCAAGGATATGAATGCCGCAGCGGAATTCGATGTCGCCATGACCCGCGTGCAGCAGTCTCTGCAGACCCTTCAAGGCACCTCTGCGCAGCAGCTTCAGGATCAACTTGCCAATCTCGGGCAGGGCACGGCGTCCTATGTTGAACTGGTAAAGGCACTGTTCGCCAGGAATCAGGAGCTTGGGCTCAAGCCCTCCGAAGGGCTGGAAGGTGCCATGCGCAACAGCGTGCACACGATCGAGAAACTTGTCGACAGTGTCGTCAATCCGGAAATCCGCGCCAGCATGTTGATGATGCGCCGGCACGAGAAGGATTTCATCCTGCGACGGGATGCCTCCTACACCGAAAAACACGCCACCGAGGTGGAAACCTTCAAGGGCCTGATCAAGCAGGAATATCGTCCCGGTGCCGACCGTCAGCGCATCATGGACGCACTGGAAATTTACACGGCATCCTTCCGTTTTTACGCTCAGGCCACGCTCGATGAGCAGAAGGCGCGCGAGACTGCGACGAATGCCTATAATGCATTGCAGCCGGTCGTGGCGACGATCGCCTCTGCCTATCAGGATGAGCGGACAGCCAATGCCATCGAAAACCGGCGCGCGGCGGAAACGACCGTTTCGATCGTGATCGGCTTTATTGCTCTTACCGTCGTCACCCTGTTTGCCGGCGTCTATTTCATCGGCCGGTCGATCACCCGTCCGGTTAACGCGATCACAGGTGGCATGCGGCTCCTAGCTGGCGGCGAAACCGGCTTTGCCGTACCCGGACTTGGCCGCAGGGATGAGTTCGGCGCCATGGCTGGTGCGTTGGAAGTGTTCCGCCAGTCGGCCATCGCCAAGGCTGAACTCGAGGCCGAGGCGTTGGCCGCACGCGAACAGGCTGAGCAAGAGCGGCTTTACATTCAACGGAGCGCCGAAGCGGAGGCGCAGGCCCGATTGATGCAGGCAACGACAGGCCTCGCATCCGCGTTGCAGCGCCTTGCCGCCGGTGACCTGTCTTTCGAACTGAACGAACCCTTCGCACCGGATTTCGAAGCGCTTCGCCACGATCTCAACCAGACCCTGCAGCAGCTTGATGCCGTCATGTCGGGCGTCGTGCAGTCAAGCATGGTGATTGACGGCGGCAGCCAGGAAATCAGCCACAGCGCGGAAGACCTGGCACGTCGTACGGAGCAGCAGGCAGCATCACTCGAGCAGACCGCCGCAGCACTGGATGAATTGACCGCCAACATCCGCATTTCCGCCGACCGGGCGATGGAGGCGCGTTCGATTGCGATATCGGCCGATCAGGATGCGAACCGAACCGTCTCGCTTGTCAACGACACCATCGGCGCCATGGAGAAGATCGAGCAGTCTTCCGGCAAGATCGGCAATATCATCGGCGTGATCGACGAAATCGCCTTCCAGACCAATCTTCTGGCGCTGAATGCCGGTGTCGAGGCAGCCCGCGCCGGTGAGGCCGGGCGTGGCTTTGCCGTCGTCGCCCAGGAAGTTCGCGAACTTGCGCAGCGCTCGGCGCGCGCAGCCGGAGAAATCAAGGCGCTGATCCAGACCTCCGCCGACGAAGTGGCGGAAGGCGCCCGTTACGTGCGTGAAACCGGCGCGGCCCTGTCGCGCATTGGCGGCTCGGTGAAGTCGATCAATGACCACATCGAGGCAATCGCCGCCGCAACCAAAGAGCAGTCGCTGGGGCTCGGTGAGATCAACACCGCCGTCAATCATCTTGATCAGGGCACGCAGCAGAACGCTGCCATGGTTGAGGAGAACAATGCCGCCAGTGCCGTTCTGGCAAACGAGACGGCGCGGCTCAAGGAGCTGGTATCGCTGTTCCAGCTCAGCGGTGTGCGGGCGTCCGACGACAGGATGCGGCACGCGGCCTGATTGAGCCGGATCGAAAACAAAAAGCGGGCGCAAAACTTGTCGCCCGCTTTTTTGACGTTTATAGCTTGGTTACTCACCACGGACCCGGTGAAATTCCGGGTGGCTCTTCTGGCCGCCGATCCGCCAGACAACGCAAAGCACCGACGACATTTTTCGATCTACCGGACATGGCTCCGGCCGGTGCATGTTTCTTTGCGAAAAATCATATGAACACGTTTCAAGCCTACAAACGCGAATGGTTTCACAACATTCGTGGCGACATTCTTTCCGGTATTGTCGTCGCGCTAGCCCTTATTCCCGAGGCAATCGGATTTTCCGTCATTGCCGGCGTCGATCCGAAGGTCGGTCTTTTCGCCTCCTTCGCCATTGCCTGCGTGTCCGCCTTCACCGGCGGCCGCCCTGGCATGATTTCGGCGGCAACTGCAGCCACCGCCGTGCTGATGGTAACTTTGGTCAAGGAACACGGGCTGCAATATCTCTTTGCTGCAACGATCCTGATGGGCGTGCTGCAGATCGCCGCCGGTTTTGCCAAGCTTGGCAGGGTCATGCGGTTCGTATCCCGTTCGGTCATGACCGGCTTCGTCAACGCACTGGCGATCCTGATTTTCATGGCACAATTGCCGGAACTGATCGGTGTAACAGTCCAGACCTATGTGATGATCGCGGCCGGTCTGGCGATCATCTATCTGTTTCCGATGATCACCAGGGTCATTCCGTCGCCGCTCGTCGCCATCGTCGTTCTGACATGCGTTGCAGTATTTTCCGGGATGGATATCCGCACTGTCGGCGATCTCGGAGAGTTGCCTTCGGCCTTGCCGGTCTTCGCCTTGCCACAGGTGCCACTCACCTGGGAAACGCTGCAGATCATCTTCCCTTATTCCTTCGCTCTCGCTGCGGTGGGTCTTCTCGAATCCCTGCTGACGGCACAGATCGTCGACGACATGACCGACACCGGCTCCAACAAGAGCCAGGAATGCATCGGGCAGGGGGCAGGCAATATCGCCTCTGCCCTGATCGGCGGCATGGGCGGCTGCGCCATGATCGGCCAGTCGGTCATCAATGTCAGCTCCGGCGGCCGTGGCCGCCTTTCCACCTTCGTGGCTGGCGCGTTCCTTCTCTTCCTGATCCTCGTGCTCGACGATCTCGTCCGTATCATCCCGATGGCGGCGCTTGTTGCGGTCATGATCATGGTCTCCATCGGCACCTTCTCCTGGCGTTCGATCCTTGATCTGCGCCGCAATCCGCCATCCTCCAGCATCGTCATGCTGGTGACGGTTGGCACGGTGCTGGCCACCCACGATCTGGCCAAGGGCGTGCTTGCGGGTGTGCTGCTCTCGGGCGTGTTCTTCGCCGGCAAGGTCGCCAAGCTGTTCCATGTCCGCTCCGAGCTTGTCGATGACGGGCAGGGACGCGTTTACCGCGTCGATGGCCAGATCTTCTTTGCGTCGACGGAAAGCTTCATCGCCGCCTTCGATTTTGGCGAGGAGGTCAAGACGGTGACGATCGATGTCTCAGAGGCGCACCTCTGGGACATATCGGCGGTAGGTGCGCTCGACAAGGTCGTGTTGAAGTTCCGCAAGAACGGCAAGACGGTGGAGGTTGTCGGGCTCAATGCGGCAAGCGCGCACATGATCGACCGGTTCGCGGTGCACGACAAGGCGGACGGCGCGGCACTTTCGCCACATTGAACAACGCAATAAAAAAGCCCCGGGAAACCGGGGCTTTTCTGTCTGTCTTATTCGTTTGCCGTGACCGTTACACCCAGCATCTTCGGGAGCGTGTTCGGTGCGCCCATCGCCGCACCCATGAGCATCGGGAACGGAACCGGGCTTTCCGGCTCTGCCGTGATGGTCAGGTTCTTCGGGTCGTCGACATAGGTGTTGATTGCCGTCGAGACCATGTTCTGCAGTTCCGGCACATTGAGCGAAGCCAGCATCAGCGGTGCCATGCCCTTGATCGTCTGGGCAAGCTGGTCGCCCGTCATCCCCTGCTGGGTTGCCGCATAATCGATGGCGCGCTTGGTGATGCTGGCGTCCTCGAAGCTGACTTCCGCATTGATAAAGGAAAGCTGCTGCATCAGGCCGAGCATGGCAAGGCTGGCGGCCTGCTGGGCCTGTTCCTTGTTCGGGTTCTCGGTCTGTGCCTTCACCGCTTCCTGCATCGACTTGATGAAGGGGAGCGTATAGCCCGAGAAACCGAACGATATGTTCAGGCGTCCAACGTTGTCGAGGTCGAGTGCATATTCCTCAACATCGATCGTGCCGGAAGAAACTTCCCAGCTTCCGCTCATGGTCATCGCACCGGAGATGGACTGGAGATTGAGCTTCTCGACAGCATCCTTGGTGCTGGGATCTTCGATGCCGCTGAGGTCGGCCTTGAAGCCAGTGGCGTCGAAATCGAAGCTCATCGTGTTCTTGTCATCACTCAGAGACATGGTGGCGGTGCTTTCCTTCAGCGCGAAAGCTTCCTTGCCGCCAAGGGTCACCGAAACCGGGCCGCTGTGGGCCTCGTCGTAGAACATCAGTGCCTCGATCGTGCCGGTCGTCGCATCGGCCGGAATGGTCAGGCCCGACATGTAGATGTCACTTGCCTTGATCGACACGTTGTCCTGATTGTAGTCGACATTGCCGAAGCGTGCGGTTTCGATCTTGTAGCCGCCGTTGTTTTCTTCCACGCCTTCCAGGGTGATCGTGCCAACCGGGATCTTGCGCGAAGGATCGCTGGCTGCCGCAAAGGTCACGTCACCCAGCGTCACGGTAGAACCGTTGACGACGGTGGACTGTGCGCTGATTTCGCCGCCCTGTGCGCTGTAGGCGGCATTGATCTTCTTCAGAACATCGGCGCCATCAAGCGCAAAAGCTGGCGCGGAGAGCGCGAGAACGGCCGCGCTCGTGAAAAGAACTTGCCGGGTGAATTTCAGTTTCATGATGTTTCTTCCCTTGAACCGCAGACTCGCGCGGTATTATCGACATCGATAGTGGCATTTATATTCGCGATTAATCAAAGGTCTACCGGATTTCATCTCTCCCACAGGGGATGCCCACTGCGGCGATTGGAACGCAGTTAACAAAAAACTGACGAATGACGGTACTTTCATCCACAGTGGAAACCCCGGCAATTCTTGCCGGGAATCGCCATTTCCGCTAGTCAAGCGTCATGGGAAAAAATCTTGTGCCTCCGTCCGGCGGAGACGATAACATTCATCCGGTTGATCTCAAGGCTGCGCTTGAAGAGCGTTACCTTGCCTACGCGCTGTCGACGATCATGCATCGCGCGCTGCCGGACGTTCGCGACGGCCTGAAGCCGGTGCATCGCCGCATCGTCTACGCCATGAGTGAAATGGGTCTGAGACCCCAGTCCGCATTCCGCAAATGCGCCAAGATCGTTGGTGAAGTGATGGGTAACTATCACCCGCATGGCGACCAGGCGATTTACGATGCGCTGGCGCGTCTGGCACAGGACTTCTCTCTGCGCTACCCGCTGGTGGACGGTCAGGGTAACTTCGGCAACATCGACGGCGATAGCCCTGCCGCGATGCGTTACACCGAAAGTAAGATGACGGCAGTCGCCGAACTCCTGCTTGAGGGTATCGATCAGGATGCCGTCGATTTCCGCGACACCTATGACGAATCCAATTCGGAACCGGTCGTGCTGCCGGGCGCATTCCCGAACCTGCTGGCAAACGGCGCTTCGGGCATTGCGGTTGGCATGGCAACGTCGATCCCGCCGCACAACGCCCATGAACTGTGCGATGCGGCGCTTTATCTCATCAAGCATCCCGATGCGACGGTGGAAAAGCTGGTCGAGTTCGTTCCCGGTCCTGACCTGCCGACAGGCGGCGTCATTGTCGAAAGCCGCGAGAGCATTCTCGATGCCTACAAGACCGGCCGTGGCGGTTTTCGCGTGCGCGCCAAGTGGGAAACGGAAGATCTCGGTCGTGGCGGTTATCAGATCGTCATCACCGAAATTCCATTCCAGGTCCAGAAGTCGCGCCTCATCGAAAAGATCGCCGAGCTGCTGATTGCCCGCAAGCTGCCGCTCCTTGAAGATATCCGCGACGAATCTGCCGAAGATGTGCGTATCGTGCTGGTTCCGAAGAACCGCACAGTCGATGCCACGCTGCTGATGGAATCGCTGTTCCGTCTTTCGGATCTCGAAAGCCGCCTGCCGCTCAACATGAACGTCCTGTCGCTCGGCAAGGTGCCGAAGGTCATGGCGCTAAACGAGGTGCTGACGGAATGGCTGGCACACCGCAAGGACGTGCTGATCCGCCGTTCCCGCCACCGGCTTGCCGCGATTGATCGCCGCCTTGAAATTCTTGGCGGTCTGCTGGTCGCCTACCTCAATCTTGATGAGGTGATCCGCATCATCCGCGAGGAAGACGAGCCGAAGCAGGTGATGATGGCCAAGTGGTCGCTCACCGACCTTCAGGCCGAAGCCATCCTCAACATGCGCCTGCGCAATCTGCGCAAGCTCGAGGAGTTCGAAATCCGCAAGGAGTTCGACGAACTCAGCAATGAGAAGGCGGAAATCGAAGCTTTGCTCGGTTCGGATGAAAAGCAGTGGCAGACGATCGCCTGGGAAATCGGCGAAGTTAAAAAGAAATACGCCAAGGCAACCGAAATCGGCCGTCGCCGCACGCAGTTTGCCGATGCGCCGGATGCCGACATCGAAGCCATCCAGCAGGCTATGATCGAAAAAGAGCCTGTAACCATCGTCATTTCGGAAAAGGGCTGGATCAGGGCGCTTAAGGGTCACATCGCCGACACGTCTTCGTTGACCTTCAAGGAAGGCGACGCACTGAAGGTGGCATTCCCGGCCCAGACCACCGACAAGCTTCTGCTGCTGACGACGGGTGGTAAGGCCTATACGCTCGGTGCGGACAAGCTGCCTGGCGGTCGCGGCCACGGCGAACCGATCCGCATCATGGTCGATATGGAGAACGATCAGGATATCCTGACCGCCTTCGTGCACGATCCATCGCGCAAGCTGCTGCTCGTCTCGACGGCGGGTAACGGCTTCATCGTGCCGGAGACGGAAATGATCGCCAATACCCGCAAGGGCAAGCAGATCATGAATGTCTCCATGCCGGATGAGGCGAATCTGATTGTGCCTGTGACGGGTGACCATGTTGCTGTTGTCGGTGAAAACCGCAAGCTCCTGGCGTTCCCGCTTTCGCAGGTTCCGGAAATGTCGCGCGGCAAGGGCGTTCGCCTGCAGCGTTACAAGGACGGCGGCGTGGTCGATGTGAAGTGCTTTGCGCTGGCCGACGGCCTGAGCTGGTCGGACAGTGCCGGCCGCGTCTTCACCAAGGTCGGCGAAGAATTGCGCGAATGGCTGGCAGATCGCGCCACCGCCGGACGCACCGTACCAAAGGGCTTCCCGCGCAGCGGCAAGTTCGGCGGGTAAGGGCCACGCCTCATCATATCGTTTAATGGCGCCGCATATCCAGGATATGCGGCGTTTTTCATTTCACCGGCAAGGTATGATCCCTAAGAAACCGCGTCGCACCTTCTTCATCAATCTTTCCAGCAGCGATATCCAGGACAAAAGCCACGATATCTGCTTGCTCGGCCACGATCTCGTAGCCGTTGATAAAAAGGAAAGTGTAGGCGGCCAGGAACGCGATACGCTTGTTGCCATCAGAAAATGGATGATTGCGCGCTAGGCCGTAGAGATAGCCTGCGCCCAGCTTGACAATATCGCTCTCACCATAGGCTGCCTTATGCAGCGGACGAGCCAGAGCCGCTTCCAGGGCATTCGCATCCTTTAATCCCGGCAGGCCGCCATGTTCGGAGATCTGTTCCCTATGCATGATTTCAATGGCGGCACGCGACAGCCATTTCACCTTGGTCACTTGGCCAGTTCTTTCAAGGCGACATGGTATTTCTTCATACCACGTCGCGCTGCCTCAAGTTGTTCGCCAAAATCCTCTTGCTCCGGCACGAGTTCAATACTGCCAGAAGATTCTTTCAGTTCGAAAGTATCGCCAGCCTTAAGACCCATGCGTTCAAGAACCTCTTTCGGGATAATGATACCCTCCGAATTGCCGATCTTGCGGATTGTGACGTTCATGACGAAAGCTCCGGTTATAACGCCGTTATAACACGACCGACAGGGAGGCTCAATCAGCCCCGTTCAAGCTCGATGAACTCTATTCCGCCTGCTCACTCGGCGGCGTGTAGCGCTCCCAACCGCGTGGGGTCAGGTGTTCCTGCGGATGATAGCGGGTTTTGTAGCCCATCTTCTCCGAACCATCGACCCAGTAGCCGAGATAGACATGCGGCAGGCCAAGTGTACGGGTGCGCTCGACGTGATCGAGGATCATGAACGTGCCGAGCGAGCGCTTCTCCAGAGCGGGATTGAAGAACGAATAGACCATCGACAGTCCGTCGCTCATCACGTCGCTCAGGGCGACAGCCAGCAGTTCTCCGCGCTTGCTGGAATCGATGCCAGACCCCGGTTCGCGCAGACGATATTCGATGATGCGGGTGTTGACGTGGGTATCCTCGACCATGATTGCATAATCGAGCGCCGACATATCGGACATGCCACCCGACTGGTGGCGGCTGTCGAGATAACGGCGGAACAGGGCAAACTGTTCGGTGGACGGTTCTGCGGGATGGACCGTGGCAACGATATCGCTGTTGGCGGACAGGACACGCCGCATCGATTTCGTCGGCTGAAACTCTGCCGTCAGAATGCGGACCGAGACGCATGCCCGGCAGTTTTCGCAGGCCGGGCGATAGGCGATGTTCTGGGAACGTCTGAAGCCGCCTTGGGTCAACAGGTCGTTCATTTCCGAGGCGCGCGGTCCCACCAGATGGGTGAAGACCTTTCGCTCCATCTGATTTGGCAGATATGGGCAGGTGGCCGGTGCCGTCAGATAAAATTGAGGAGAGGGCGTCGTCTGCGTGTTCATCGAACCGTGATCGCCTCCTTCGCCTGTCACATAGTGTCACAGAATGGCAAAATGCCGCAAAACGTCAACCACGAGATGCGGCATCAAGCCTATTTGAACGCCGTGATTTTACGGGTTTTAACGGGTTCTGACGACAACGGTGCCCAAAAGGAAGTCGTGAACCAGTCTGGAGCGCTCGGTAAACAGGCCCGCAAGCAGGATCAGCGGCGTCAGAACCGAGTTGATGACCCAGAAAAGCACGATGTGAACCGTGGCAAGCAGGAAGTCGATTCGCCGACCGTCCAGCCGCGCCATGGCAATGCCCATAGCGCGCATGCCGGGCGTCGCCTGCGACAGGCCACCAAGCGAGATGCCGAAATAGAGCACGGCAACGATCACGAACAGCGCCGGATAGAGGAACCATCCGAGGCCGAGTGTGATGACGCCAAGAAAGAACACGATCACCGCCGCGGGAATGCAAAGAAGCAGCACGATGGCGTAATCGATCAGAAACGCAAACACACGCCTGCTCAGCACGCCGCTATATGCGCGCCAGTCGTCCGGTGCGATATAGGTGGGATTCTGTTCAAGGCTCATCGGCGGTTGTCTCCTGATAATGTCAGCAAACAATATGGGGACGAAACCGCCGAATACAATAAGCCCGCCGTGCCGTCAGCTCTTGGCCAGTTTGCGTGCCGCCTCAACGGCGAAGTAGGTCAAAATGCCGTCGCATCCGGCGCGCTTGAAACAGAGCAGCGTTTCCATCATGACGCGGTCGCCGTCGATCCAGCCGTTCATTGCTGCGGCTTTGATCTGCGAATATTCGCCGGAGACCTGATAGGCGAAGGTCGGAAGACCGAACGCCTCTTTCAGCCGCCAACAGATATCGAGATAGGGCAGGCCGGGTTTGACCATCAGCATATCGGCGCCTTCCTCGACGTCGAGGGCCGCGTCGCGCATCGCTTCCGTGCCGTTGGCCGGGTTGATGTAATAGCTGTTCTTGTCGCCCTTCAGCAGGCCGGCGGTCGAAATCGCCTCGCGATAGGGACCATAATAACCCGACGAGAACTTGGTCGCGTAGGACATGATGCCAACGCCCTGGTGGCCGGCCGCATCCAGTCCGCGACGGATCGCACCGACACGGCCGTCCATCATTTCGGATGGAGAGATAATGTCCGATCCGGCATCGGCCTGAAGAATGGCAGCCTTGACGACCTGTTCGACGGTTTCGTCATTGACGATCTCGTCGCCGCGAAGAATGCCGTCGTGGCCGTGGCTGGTGAAGGGGTCGAGCGCCACATCGGTAATCATGCCGATGTTCGGCACGGCTTTCTTGACGGCAGCCGTGGCCTGATTGATCAGGTTGTTGGCGAGAAGGGCGTTGGAACCGGTCTCGTCGCGCAGTTCCATTTCAATGTTGGGGAATGTCGCGATAGCGGGGATGCCGAGATCGGCGGCTTCCTTGGCGGCCTCGACAAGCTTGTCGACGCTCATGCGGTTGACGCCAGGCATGGCAGGGATGGGGTCCACGATGCCCGTACCCGGAACGATAAACACCGGCCAGATCAGATCGTCGACCGTCAGGCGGTTTTCCTGAACCATACGGCGCGTCCAGTCGGCCTTGCGATTGCGCCGCATGCGGCGGTGGCCGGTAATCTCGTCGACCAGATGGGTTTTGTTCTGCATGAGAGAATGTCCTTCCAAATCCGGACTGCTCCATAACACGAAGGACGCGCCGTGCGAATGCGACAATCGATCCCGGTTGAGCGGATGTTTTTGACAAGGCATGGGCAAAGAAACAATATGGGCTGTTCGCCCGCTTATTGAGACCGTATCTTCCGGCCATGGAACCTGATTCTCAACCACAGCCGAAACGCCCGCTTACCGGGATACTCTACCTGGTCTTCATGCGACTGGTCGCCGTTTCGTGTTTCTGGTTCGGCCTGCAATATTGGGCAATGCTCACCGGCTATTCGCTCGGCGGTCACGGACGCTTTGATCTTCTGAACCTTCCCTGGCGCGTGGCGGGCACCGGACTTGCCATGGTTTTCCCGGTTGCTGCACTTGGGCTCTGGCTTGGTGCCTCCTGGGGGGCGGCCATGTGGGTCATCGGCGCTGGTACTCAGATCGCCATGTATAAGGTGTGGCCGCATATCTTCGGTGCAAACACTCTCGTTCCTGTTTTGCACGGCCTCGTGGCAACCGTTTATATACTATTTCTGGTCGCTTTCTGGCTGGATGCGCGTCAGAACGAAGAGCGCGCAAGAATTGATTTACCATAAAAAGAAAGCAATTTGGCCCGTTTCCAAGGCAATTTTCTATCTTAAGTATTTGATTTTTATAGGTTCTAGCTAGGGCAGTCCAGGATTGCCACAAGTTCGGTGCGATCTGAACAATGCAGGTAAGCATTTGTTAATCGTACGTTTTAAGTAGAATTTTATGCGCATTGCTTAGGTTCTCACTCAAGGCGGGAACAAACAAACACACCGCCAAACAAAACAGTGAGGCAGTTATGATCAATACCAAAGCAAAGCCGCAGGCTATCGTCGCTGACGTACAGGAAGAAACCATCCGTTCGCTCTACATGGAGTCGCTGCACCTGGTTGAGCGTCTTCACCGCCGTCTGCTCGATGTCATCAAGGACGAGTTCGATCGTCAGGGTCGCGATGACGTCAACGCAGTTCAGGCACTCCTTCTGTTCAACATCGGCAACTCCGAACTGACCGCCGGTGAACTGCGTTCGCGCGGTTACTACCTCGGCTCGAACGTTTCCTACAACGTCAAGAAGCTGGTCGACCTCGGTCTCATCAACCACCAGCGTTCGCGTGTCGACCGTCGCTCGGTTCGCATCAGCCTGACCGAAAAGGGCCAGCAGATCGCCGAAACCGTTGCCCGCCTTTATGAACGCCACGTCGGCTCGATCGAAAAGGTCGGCGGCATCGGCACCGGCGAATTCGCCGAAATGAACAAGCTACTGCAGCGCCTCGACCGTTTCTGGAACGACTCGATCGCATATCGCCTGTAATTTCGATTGCAGTTTTCTTCAAAGCCGGACGCAAGGCGATTGCGTCCGGCTTTGCGTTTCGCCTTGTTTTACAGTGCACACAGCTTCGTGAGAAAAGGGCTGGTGACACGAATTGGCCATATTGATATGGGACCGGCAAAGACGAAGGAGCCGGCGGTTTCTCCTGTTTTCTCGGCATGGCCAGATTGTCGTGTCCGACCGTTATCGAAGGCAAGAGCGTAACGAGTATTTCCGGCCGGCAGACGCGTTGTACGTGTTTGTTAATCATATTGCTTTAGGCATCGTTCAGATTGCCTGATAGAGTGGCTGGTAGGTAAAATGACAAAGAAATCCGTTTCCGATCCCGTGTCCCGTCGCGCGCTTCTGCGCTCGGCCGTTTCCGTTGGCGCTGTTGCGCTGGCTGCGCCCGCTTTGGCGCAGGATGCGCTGAACGACCTGATGGGTTCTTCCCGTCGTGGCAACTGGGACGACCAGTTCGATGCGAACACCTCGCGTTCGGCGGTTGGCGTTGTTTCCAACAATCCGGTTCTCGGTTCGGAAGCGCCGATCTACATGCAGCAGGCGATTATGCAGTATCAGCAGATCGTTCAGAACGGCGGCTGGCCTGACGTTCCGACAAGCCAGCAGCGTCTCCAGATCGGTGTCAGCGACCCTTCCGTTCAGATTCTGCGTCAGCGTCTGATGGTTTCTGGCGATCTGCCGCGTGAAGCCGGCATCTCCAGCGCATTCGATTCTTATGTGGATGGCGCGCTGAAGCGTTTCCAGGCTCGTCACGGTCTGCCGGCAGATGGCGTGATCGGCGAATACACCACCAAGGCTCTGAATGTTTCGGCGCAGATCCGTCTGGCGCAGCTTCAGACCAACCTAGTGCGCATCGATTCCATGTCGGGCGATCTCGGCCAGCGTCACCTGATGGTCAATATTCCGGCTGCGTCCATTGAAGCTGTGGAAAATGGCCGCGTCGTTCTGCGCAACACGGCCGTTGTTGGCCGCGCCAGCCGCCCGACGCACGTCATCAATTCCAAGATCTACGAGGTTATCCTCAACCCTTACTGGACTGCGCCGCGCTCGATCGTCGAAAAGGACATCGTGCCGTTGATGCAGAAGGACCCGACCTATCTGGAGCGGAACAACATCCGCCTCATCGATGGCAAGGGACAGGAAGTTTCGCCGACGACGGTCGACTGGTTTGCGCCGAAGGCTCCGAACCTGATGTTCCGTCAGGACCCGGGCAAGATCAACGCCATGTCGTCGACGAAGATCAACTTCCACAACCCCAACAACGAATACATGCACGACACGCCGCAGCAGGGCCTGTTCAACAAGCTGATGCGTTTCGAATCGTCCGGCTGCGTCCGCGTGCAGAACGTGCGCGACCTGACTTCCTGGCTGCTGCGCGACACGGCAGGCTGGTCGCGTCAGGAAATGGAACGCGTCATCGCATCGCGCGTCAGCACGCCGATCAAGCTTGCACAGGAAGTGCCGGTTTATTTCGTGTACATCACTGCCTGGTCGGCGAAGGACGGCGTTGTTCAGTTCCGCGACGACATCTACGGCAAGGATGGCAATGCCGAACTGGCGCTCAACACCACGAGCGGCATGGAACAGCCTGCCGGTTCCGTGGACGACGATCTGCTGCCGCGCAACTAAGCGAATTTCGCCTGAGTTTGAAAAGACCGCGCCCTTCCGGCGCGGTTTTTTGTTTGTGCGGCCGATTTCGCCGAAAGGAAATGTCGTTTTTTGCGGTCACGTCGCAGTTTGACGGGCAAATCTCGCTGTCCGTATTGCTCTTGAAGGGGGAGGGCGCTAAGACGCCTTCGCATTACTGTTTCAGGAGCCTTCACCATGTCGAACACAGATGCTTTCTTCTCCCGTCCGCTTGCCGATGTCGATCCGGAAATTTTCGGCGCGATTGAGAAGGAACTCGGTCGCCAGCGCCACGAGATCGAACTGATCGCCTCGGAAAATATCGTCTCCCGCGCTGTGCTTGAAGCGCAGGGTTCGATCATGACCAACAAATACGCTGAAGGTTATCCAGGCAAGCGTTATTACGGCGGATGTCAGTTCGTTGACATCGCGGAAGAGCTGGCGATTGAACGCGCCAAGAAGCTGTTCGGCGTCAATTTCGCCAACGTCCAGCCGAACTCCGGTTCGCAGATGAACCAGGCGGTGTTCCTCGCGCTTCTCCAGCCGGGTGATACCTTCATGGGTCTCGATCTGAACTCGGGTGGTCACCTGACGCACGGTTCGCCGGTCAACATGTCTGGCAAGTGGTTCAACGTCGTGTCTTACGGCGTGCGCGAAGGCGACAACCTGCTCGACATGGACGACGTTGCTGAAAAGGCTCGTACCCACAAGCCTAAGCTCATCATCGCCGGCGGCACGGCCTACTCCCGTATCTGGGACTGGAAGCGTTTCCGCGAGATCGCTGATGAAGTCGGCGCTTACCTGATGGTCGACATGGCGCACATCGCCGGTCTGGTTGCCGGTGGCCAGCATCCGTCGCCGTTCCCGCATTGCCACGTTGCCACGACGACGACGCACAAGTCGCTCCGCGGCCCGCGCGGTGGCGTTATCCTGACCAATGACGAAGATCTGGCCAAGAAGTTCAACTCGGCTGTCTTCCCTGGCCTCCAGGGCGGTCCGCTGATGCACATCATTGCCGCCAAGGCTGTTGCCTTCGGTGAAGCGCTGCAGCCGGAATTCAAGGACTACGCCGCGCAGATCGTCAAGAACGCCAAGGCACTGGCAGAAACGCTGATCGCTGGCGGTCTCGATGTCGTTTCCGGCGGCACCGACAACCACCTGATGCTGGTCGACCTTCGCAAGAAGAACGCAACCGGCAAGCGTGCGGAAGCAGCCCTCGGCCGCGCCTACATCACCTGCAACAAGAACGGCATCCCGTTCGATCCTGAAAAGCCTTTCGTGACGTCGGGTGTTCGCCTTGGCGCACCGGCCGGCACGACGCGCGGCTTCAAGGAAGCTGAATTCCGTGAAATCGGCAAGCTGATCGTCGAGGTTCTCGACGGTCTCAAGGTTGCCAATTCGGATGAAGGCAATGCTGCCGTTGAGGCTTCCGTACGCGAGAAGGTCGTTGCTTTGACCGATCGCTTCCCCATGTACCCGTACATGTAAGAGAGGAACGAGATGCGCTGCCCTTTTTGCGGTTCTGAAGACACGCAGGTCAAGGACTCTCGTCCGGCGGAGGATAACACCTCCATTCGCCGGCGGCGCATCTGCCCCGATTGCGGCGGCCGCTTCACGACCTATGAGCGCGTGCAATTGCGCGAGCTGATGGTTATCAAGAAAAGCGGCCGCAAGCTGCCGTTCGACCGGGAAAAGCTGGTGCGATCTTTCGAGATCGCGCTGCGCAAACGCCCGGTTGATCGTGACCGGATCGAACGTGCCGTCTCGGGCATCGCCCGTCGTCTGGAAAGCTCCGGCGAGACGGAAATTCCATCGGAAGAAATCGGCTTGCAGGTTCTCGAAGCGCTGAAAAGCCTCGATGACGTCGCCTTCGTGCGGTACGCCTCGGTCTATCGCGATTTCAGCCACGCCGAAGACTTCGAAAACGTCATTGCCGAGATCAACGCGAAGATTGCGCGTGATACGGAAGGCGGGGTCTGAACGTGACGACCCGTGCCGATGACGAAAGATTCATGGCGCGGGCGATCGACGTTTCGCTGCGCCATCAGGGTCAGACCGAAACCAATCCCTCTGTCGGCTGTGTCCTCGTCAAGGACGGCCAGATCATTGCCGAAGCCGTAACCGCAATCAGCGGTCGTCCGCATGCCGAGCGTCAGGCGCTTGAACTGGCAGGCGAGGCGGCGCGCGGTGCGACGGCCTATGTCACTCTCGAACCCTGCTCGCACTGGGGCAAGACACCGCCCTGCGCCAATGCGCTGGTTGACTATGGCGTGGCCCGTGTCGTCGTTGCCGTTGATGATCCCGACGAGCGCGTATCGGGCCGCGGCTACGAAATTCTGCGCGCCGCCGGTATCGTGGTCGAAACCGGTCTGCTGCGTGAAGAAGGCGAGCGCGCACTTGCCGGTTACCTCACACGCAAGGTTAAAAATCGCCCGCATGTGATTCTGAAGCTTGCGGTTTCTGCAGATGGTATGATCGGCCGTCGGGGCGACGGACAGGTGGCGATCACCGGCCCGGAAGCGCGCCGCGCCGTGCATGAACTGAGGGCGCGTTGCGACGCGATCCTTGTTGGCATCGGTACGGCGTTGGCCGACGATCCCGAACTGACCGTGCGTATCGAGGGCCTCGAGCAGCGCTCGCCCGTTCGCATCGTTCTCGATCGCCGGCTTGAGTTGCCGTTGACCTCGAAGCTGGTAACAACGGCGGGGAACGTGCCGGTGATTGCGGTGACACCCGAGGCACCCCTCGATGCATCTGTCGCGCTTCAGGGTGCCGGCGTTGAAATCCAGCAAGCCTCGACGCTTGATGACCTCCTTCACGCTTTAGCGGAACGGGGCATGTCGGAACTGCTGGTCGAAGGCGGCGCCTCTGTCGCTCGCGCATTCCTCGAGGCTGGTCTCGTCGATCGTATCATGCTGTTCGAAAGCCCGGTGGTGGTGGGCGAAAACGGGGTTGAAACGCCGCTTCGTCGTGCCGATATCCCGGACGATTATCTGCTTGTCAGCGAAACCGCCTATGGCGCCGACCGCTGCTTCGATTTTGAAAGGCCGCTTTGATGTTTACCGGAATTGTCACCGACGTTGGAACCGTGTCCGAACTTGAGGCCCTGCCGGAAGGCGTACGCCTTCGCGTGGCGACCAATTACGACCCCAAGACCATCGACATGGGCGCATCCATTTCGCATGGCGGCGTTTGCCTGACAGTGACGAAACTACCCGATACCGGCAGCAACGAGCGCTGGTATGAAGTCGAAGCCTGGGAAGAAGCCCTGCGCCTGACGACGATCGCAAGCTGGCAGAAGGGTACGCATGTCAACCTGGAACGCGCGCTGAAGATCGGCGACGAACTCGGCGGCCACATTGTCTCCGGCCATGTCGATGGCAAGGCGGAAATTCTGTCGGTCGAATCGGAAGGTGAAGCGGTTCGCATTCGTCTTCGTGCGCCCGAACATCTCGCAAAGTTCGTCGCGCCCAAGGGTTCTGTCGCGCTCGACGGCACCTCGCTGACCGTCAACGCGGTCGAGGGTGCAGATTTCGACGTTCTCTTGATCCGTCACACGCTGGCCGTCACCACCTGGGGCGAGCGCCAGCCGGGCGATTTCGTCAATTTCGAAGTCGACACCATGGCACGTTACGCCGCACGTCTGGCCGAATTCCCGTCGAACTGACGGGAATGGTGCCGTTCAGCGGTGCGACGTGAGTACGGTCGAGGAGAGGGGATTTCGACATGCCGTCATTGGAAGTGCTGACCGCGTTTTTTGTCACCACCGCCTTGTTCGCCTATATTCCAGGTCCCGCCATGCTTTATGCGGCGGCGCAGACCATGGCGCGCGGACGGTTTGCCGGGCTGATGGCGGTTCTCGGCATCCATGTCGGCTGCTACTTCCACATTTTTGCGGCATCCGCCGGTCTGTCGGTCCTGTTTCAGGCGGTTCCATGGCTCTATCTCGCAGTTAAGCTGGGTGGCGCCCTGTACCTGATCTGGCTCGGTTTCTCGATGCTGCGCAGCAAGCTTGAAGGTGAAAACGTCAATCTTGCCATCGAGCCGAAATCGGCGAGACGCGCCTTCATCGACAGCATCATCGTCGATGTTCTGAACCCCAAGACTGCGCTCTTCTTCCTGGCTTTCCTGCCGCAGTTCGTTGATCCCTCGGCTGCTTTTCCTGTCTGGCTGCAATTCCTGATCCTCGGCATCGCCGTCAATTTCATCTTCTCTTCTGCCGATCTGGTCGGTGTGCTTCTGGCTGGCGCTATGGTCGGACGGTTGAAGCGTTCGAGTGCGGTTCAAAGGTTCGCCAAACGTGCGGCCGGAACGGTTCTGATGGGGCTTGGCGTTCATCTGGCCTTCCAGAAAAGCTGATCGAAACGGTCAAAACCTGGCCTGCAATGTCCCCGCAAAGCTGCCGGGTGGGGCAGCCATGCGTTAAAAATACTTGCCAAGAACGGCAAGCCGTGGTTTGACCGCCCCAAAAGCCGGTTTGATCCGGCGCGAACCTTTTCAGGAAAATCCCATGTCCAAGCCTCATCTTCTCATCGTGGAAGCACGTTTTTACGATGATATGTCCGATGCTCTTCTTGATGGCGCCAAGTTTGCGCTCGATGAAGCCGGTGCGACCTATGACATCATCACCGTTCCCGGTGCTCTCGAAATCCCGCCGGCAATCGCCATGGCGCTCGACGCGGCGGACAATGAAGGCACGGAATATGACGGCTTCGTTGCTCTCGGCATGGTCATCCGTGGCGAAACCTACCACTTCGACATCGTTTCGAACGAGTCGTCCCGCGCTCTGATGGACCTCGCTGTCAGCGAATCTCTCGCCATCGGTAACGGCATCATGACCGTCGAAAACGACGATCAGGCCTGGGCTCGCGTTCGCCGTTCCGACAAGGACAAGGGTGGTTTTGCCGCTCGCGCCGCGCTGACCATGATCGAACTCAAGAAAAAGCTGGGTGGCTGAACGCATGTCGAACGTTGAAAACGGCGGCGCACCGCGCCAGCCTTCGGTCAAGCCCGTCAACCAGCGTGGCGCTGCGCGTCTTGCCGCTGTGCAGGCGCTCTACCAGATGGATGTCGGGGGCACCGGCGTGATGGAAGTCGTTGCGGAATACGAGGCGCATCGTCTCGGCCAGGAAGTCGATGGCGACACCTACCTCAAGGCTGACCCGTCCTGGTTCCGCTCGATCGTATCAGGCGTCGTTCGCGACCAGACGAAGATCGATCCGATCGTTCGCTCCGCCCTTCTGGAAGACTGGCCTTTGTCGCGTCTCGACGCCACGGTGCGCGCCATCCTTCGCGCCGGCGCTTTCGAGATTCTTGAGCGCAAGGACGTACCGGTTGCCGTTGTCGTGACCGAATATGTTGAAATCGCCCGCGCCTTTTTTGCGGAAGACGAGCCGAAGCTCGTCAATGCGGTGCTTGACCGTATTGCCAAGCAGGTTCGCGGCGAGACAAAACGCTGACTATGAGAATGTGAGGAAGACATGAGCGCAGTACCCGCCACCGGACTTGAGACTCAACTGGTTGCGGCGAAGCGGAATGTCTTTCTGCTGACTGTGGCGCAGGCGATCATGGGATCGGCTGCGCCTTTGAGTTTTGCGGTGGGGGGCCTTGCCGGCTACCAGCTTCTCGGAGCGGACAAATCGCTGGCAACAGCGCCGCTCACCGGCTTCAATCTCGGTGTGGCACTTGGCGCCATCTGCGTTGCCTTCGCCTCCCGCTTTCTGGGACGCAAGGCGGGCTTTATCGTTGGCGCGCTGATGTCCTCGACAGGCGGCGCGGTAGCGGCACTGGCACTTTTCCGTTCGGAATTCTGGCTTTTCGCATTCGGCCTGCTGCTGATCGGTATTTCCGGTGGCTTTACCCAGAAGATCCGCTTTGCGGCGGCCGACGCCTCTCCATCCTTTTACAAGCCCAAGGCCATCTCGTGGATTTTGGGCGGCGGCATCGTTTCCGCCATCGTCGGGCCGCAGCTTGCGATTTTCGGCAAGGATATTCTGGCCCCCGTGACCTTTGCCGGAGCCTTTCTGGCGCTGGTGCCGCTCGGCCTTGCCGCCATCGCCGTTCTTGCCTTCCTGAAGCTGCCGGATCTGAAAGCCTCGGCAAGTGCGGCGGAACCTGCGCGCCCGCTTTCGGAAATCGTCAGTTCGCATCGTTTTATTACCGGCATGGTCTGCGGCATTGGCAGTTATGCGCTCATGACCTTCATGATGACCGGTGCGCCGCTTGCCATGGTCATCGGTTGCGGTTTTCCTTCCGAACTCGCCACGCTTGGCATCCAGTGGCATGTGATTGCCATGTTCGGGCCGAGCTTTTTTACCGGCATGCTGATTTCCCGCTTTGGCGCTGAAAAGATCGTCGCCACCGGTCTGATCGTGCTGATGGGCTGCGCCATCGTTGCGCATATGGGCATTGAGCTTTGGAACTTCTGGGCGGCGCTCATTCTGCTTGGCCTTGGCTGGAACTTCGGTTTCATCGGCGCGACCTCGATCATCACCTCCTGCTATCGCCCGCATGAGGCCGACAAGGTGCAGGGTTTCCACGATATCGTGCTGTTCGGCACCGTGGCGCTCTCGTCCTTCTCGTCCGGCAAGGTGTTCACGGCCTGGGGCTGGTCGGTCATGAACCTCGTCATCTGGCCTGTCGCGGGGCTTTGCCTTCTGCTGGTCCTTTCGCTTCTGCTGAGCGGCAGAAAAAAGACCGCGTGACGGCCCGGCGCAGCTTGCGCCACGCTGAACTGGGTAAATTCCAAATCAAATGTAGGGGTTGACGCCGCGCCTTCCGGCAACGCAATCTCGACGTGCAGGCATTTTTTCCTTGGGAGGGGAACAAATGGCCGCAGCACATGGTTTCGCCGCGCCGGGGAGGGAGTGAGACCCGGCCTTTTGGGAGGTAAGTGCGCATGACCGTAATACCCATTGTAATTTTATGCGGTTTCCTGTCCGTGGTTTACGCGGCATGGGCGACCAAAAGCGTTCTCGATGCCGATGAAGGCAACGAGCGTATGCGGGAAATAGCGGGTTATATCCGCGAGGGTGCGCAGGCTTATCTCACTCGTCAGTATCTCACCATTGCCATCGTCGGGCTGATTGTTGCACTCCTTGCCTGGTATCTCCTGTCGGCCATGGCGGCCATCGGCTTCATCATCGGCGCCGTGCTGTCAGGCGCTGCCGGTTTCGTCGGCATGCACGTCTCGGTGCGCGCCAACCTGCGCACCGCGCAGGCCGCATCCCACAGCCTTTCGTCCGGTCTCGACATCGCCTTCAAGTCGGGTGCGATCACCGGCATGCTCGTGGCTGGCCTCGCTCTCTTGGGCGTGTCGATCTATTATTTCATCCTCACATCGGTGATGGGCCATCCGGCAGGTTCGCGTGAAGTGATCGATTCGCTCGTGTCGCTCGGTTTCGGCGCATCGCTGATCTCGATCTTCGCCCGTCTCGGCGGCGGCATCTTCACCAAGGGTGCGGACGTCGGTGGCGACCTCGTCGGCAAGGTGGAAGCGGGCATTCCCGAAGATGATCCACGCAACCCGGCAACCATTGCCGACAACGTCGGTGACAATGTCGGCGACTGCGCCGGCATGGCGGCCGACCTTTTCGAAACCTATGCCGTTTCGGTCGTCGCAACCATGGTTCTTGCGGCCATCTTCTTTGCGGGAACGCCGGTGCTGGAAAGCGCCATGGCCTATCCCCTGGCGATCTGCGGCGCCTGCATCCTGACCTCGGTTGCCGGAACCTTCTTCGTCAAACTCGGCACCAACAACTCCATCATGGGCGCACTCTACAAGGGACTGATCGCAACGGGCATCTTTTCGATTGCCGGTCTCGCCGTCGCAACTTTCGGCACAATCGGCTGGGGTCCGATCGGCACGGTCGCCGGCATGGAGGTGACGGGCACAAATCTGTTCTTCTGCGGCATCATCGGTCTGGTCGTGACGGCCTTGATCGTGGTGATTACCGAATATTACACCGGCACCAACAAGCGCCCGGTCAATTCCATTGCACAGGCCTCCGTCACCGGTCACGGCACCAACGTCATTCAGGGACTTGCCGTATCGCTGGAATCGACCGCGCTGCCAGCCATCGTCATCGTCGGCGGCATCATCACCACTTATCAGCTCGGTGGCCTTTTCGGCACCGGCATTGCGGTTACGGCCATGCTCGGTCTTGCCGGCATGATCGTAGCGCTCGATGCCTTCGGTCCCGTCACCGATAACGCCGGCGGTATCGCGGAAATGGCCGGTCTCGATCCGGATGTGCGCAAGGCGACTGACGCGCTGGATGCCGTCGGTAACACCACCAAGGCGGTGACCAAGGGTTACGCGATCGGCTCTGCCGGTCTTGGTGCGCTGGTGCTGTTTGCCGCCTATTCGAACGACCTGTCCTACTTCGCCGCCAATGGCGAGACCTATCCCTACTTCAAGGATGTCGGGGAAATCTCCTTCAGCCTTTCCAACCCTTACGTCGTCGCAGGCTTGCTGTTTGGCGGCCTTATTCCCTATCTGTTCGGTGGCATTGCCATGACGGCGGTTGGCAAGGCTGCAAGCTCGATCGTGGAAGAGGTTCGTCGCCAGTTCCGCGAAAAGCCCGGCATCATGGCCGGGACGGAAAAGCCGGATTACGGCAAGGCTGTTGATCTTCTGACCAAGGCGGCGATCCGGGAAATGGTCATTCCTTCGCTGCTCCCGGTTCTCGCACCCATCGTCGTCTACTTCGGTGTGCTGCTGATTTCCGGCTCCAAGGCGTCAGCCTTCGCAGCACTTGGCGCTTCTCTGCTGGGCGTCATCATCAACGGCCTGTTCGTCGCCATTTCCATGACATCGGGCGGTGGTGCCTGGGACAACGCCAAGAAAAGCTTTGAAGACGGTTTCGTTGACAAGGATGGCGTGCGTCACGTCAAGGGTTCTGATGCGCACAAGGCATCCGTAACAGGCGACACGGTGGGTGACCCTTACAAGGATACCGCCGGTCCTGCCGTCAATCCGGCCATCAAGATCACCAATATCGTGGCCCTGCTGCTTCTGGCGATTCTCGCCGGCTGAGGCCTCGAAAGTCCCGCCAACAAGAAAGGCCCGTGGATCGCTCCACGGGCCTTGTTGTTTTGGGATGGGTTTTGCCCGTTACGGCGTATTGCTTTCCGCACCCAGAATGCTCTTGGCGATGTTGGCGCCGGACGTGCCACCCGAAAGAAGCTGCTGCAGGAAGGTGAGGTCCTTGCCGCCTGTTGGCGTCGTGCGCGAAATCGTGTCGAACACCTTGCCGTCCTGAAGCGTGTAGTTGGCCTTGCGCTCGATTACGCCATCCTTGTTGAAATAGATGGCCAGAATGTTCTGCTCGACAAGCTGCGGCTTGAGGAAGGCGGCGCGGCGCACGCGCTTCTGGGAAATATAGTAGAAGACTTCGTTGCCGAAGGTCGCGGTCGTGGACGGCGTGCCCATCGTCAGCAGAACCTGTTCGCGGCTGGAACCTTCCGGAATGAGCGGAAGCGACTGTTCGTCCATGACGTAGCCGTTATGGAAAACATCGGTCGTGCTGCTGCACGCAGAAAGAAGACCGGCTGAGAGTACAACGGCGATGGCGGTTGCGCTCAGGGTCTTGCTATGACGTGTCGATTTCTGCTTGCTCAACTGCGACTCCCCGACTGCGGTCATGAATCATACCTTCCGGCATTACGTGGTGCACAGTGTCTGTGCACATGATTATGTCAATCCGGGGACGGACACGTCCGCTTTCCCCTTGAATGCAGTGCTTTCGCGCCCGGTTCAACCTCCTCCGGTTCTCTTCGACTGTTTCAGCCGCAAGATGAACGTGACCGCGATGGCATTGCAATTCGTGGATGCTTCGGTAAACCAGCTTTCACGATCATGCAACAAGTGCGATGGGTCGGAATCGAAATCACCGGTTCTGTGCGGAAAAAACGATGATATTCGGGCTGTTCAAGAAGAGAAATAACAATCGCGCCATAGTCGACCGGCAATACACGGTCCTGACCTCGGCAGCACGTACGCCCGAATTTTATCTCGATATGGGCGTCCCCGATACCGTCATGGGCCGTTTCGAGATGCTGGCGGCGGTGATGATTCTCTATTTTCGCCGCACGAAAACCTCTGATGTCAGCGGTCAGGAGATCGCCCAGGAGATTGTCGACGCTTTTTTTCAGGACCTCGACCACTCAATGCGGGAGCTGGGGATCGGTGATCAGGGCGTTCCCAAACGCATGAAGAAATTTGCCGGCATGTTTTACGGGCGGCTCGAATCCTACGACGCCGCGCTCGATGCTTCCGATTCCGCAGCTCTTGCGGCTGCCCTGAAGCGCAATATATATCCGCAATCAGATGAAGCCGCGCCCGACATGATGGCGCTGGCACAATGGATGATGAAGGCGTCAGACGTTCTTTCCGCGCAATCCGAAGATAGGGTTGCGACTGGAAGCCTGACGCTTCCCTTGCCCGGACAGTGAGGTTCAAAATGAACGCGCGACATGCAGCAAACGACGACGTGCCTTTTTCCTATCCCGTGAAGGTAGGCCATATTTCCGCCAATCCCGTCAGGATTGGTCTCGAAGCCGATGCGGAAGAGCTGAAGGCGCTGGCTAAATTCTGGGATGTTGTCTCCGTCGAATACCTGAAGGCGGAGTTGCAGGTGTCCCGTTGGAAAAAGGACGGTATCAAAATCAAGGGCGAAGTGCACGCTGCCATAACCCAGTCTTGCGTCGTGACGCTCGAGCCTGTGCCGAGCAAGATCGATGAAACGGTGGAGCATATTTTCGTTCCCGAGGGATCGAAGCTGGCGCGCATGGTCACCAACGAACAGGGCGAGATCGTTCTCGATCCGGATGGTCCGGATATTCCCGACCAGTTCACCGGTGACAGCATTGATGTTGGCGCCGTGGTTGCGGAATTCGCAGCTTTGGCGATCGATCCCTATCCACGCAAACCCGACGCTGAATTCGCCGTGAAAGGCGAAAAGGAGCCGGAACTGGAAAAACGGCCTTCGCCCTTTGCCGTGCTGAAAGACTGGAAAAAAGACTGAATGCGCCAGGCGGCGGAATAATTTTATTGTAACAAAAGCCGGAAAAGGTATTTTCGCGCAAAAATTCGCTGCAACGGCGGCAAGAAGGACAAGGGACGAGTGATCAGAATAGCAATTGACGTCATGGGCGGCGACTTCGGCCCTGATGTTGCCATCCCCGGTGCCGCCAAGGCGCTTGATCGGCATAACGATGTGACTTTTCTGCTGTACGGGCAGAAAAGCAAATGCGAACCCATTCTGGCACAGTATCCCGCGCTCCGGGAAAAGTCGGTCTTTCACGATTGTGAAGTTTCTGTTGGCATGGACGAAAAGCCGAGCCAGGCGTTACGCCGTGGTCGCTACGTCTCCAGCATGTGGCGCGCCATCGAGGCCGTGAAACTGGGCGAAGCAGACGTTGCCGTCTCTGCGGGTAACACCGGCGCTCTGATGGCCATGGCCAAGTTCTGCCTGCGCACCATGGCGCGCGTCGAGCGTCCGGCGATTGCCGGCATCTGGCCGACGTTGAAAGGCGAAAGCATCGTGCTTGATGTCGGCGCGACGATCGGTGCGGATTCCCAGCAGCTTCTCGATTTCGCCCTGATGGGTGGCGCGATGGCGCGGGCGCTGTTCGATATCGACCGTCCGACGGTCGGCCTGCTGAATGTCGGCGTCGAAGAGGTCAAGGGTCAGGATGAGGTTCGCGAGGCGGGCCGTCTGATCCGTGAAGCCGATCTCGCCACCATCGATTATCGCGGCTTCGTTGAAGGTGACGATATCGGCAAGGGTACGGTGGATGTCGTCGTCACCGAGGGCTTTACCGGCAACATTGCCCTGAAAGCCGCCGAAGGCACGGCACGCCAGATCACCACGCTGCTGCGTGAGGCGATTTCGCGCAGCTTCATTGCCAAGATCGGTTACATCCTGGCCAAGAGCGCGTTCGACGTGCTGCGTGAGAAGATGGACCCGCGCAAGGTCAATGGTGGTGTGTTTCTCGGCCTGAACGGCATTGTCATCAAAAGCCACGGCGGCACGGACGCCCTTGGTTTTGCGTCCGCGGTCGACGTTGGCTACGACATGGTCCACAACGGCCTGACAGCAAAAATAGAAAACGACCTGAAGGTTTACCACGCAAGACGGCTTCCGCCACCGGCGCCCGAAGCACTCGTGGCTGATGAGGAATAACGGAATGATCCGCTCTATCGTACGTGGTTTCGGGGCAGCGCTCCCGAAGCGTGTCATGACCAACCAGGAAATCGAAGGGGTTGTCGAAACCTCCGACGAATGGATCGTGCAGCGCACCGGCATCAAGCAGCGTTACATCGCCGGCGAAGGCGAAACGACGGCGTCGCTGGGTGAAGCGGCAGCACGCGCAGCCCTCGACAATGCCGGTCTGACACCTGCTGACATCGACCTCATCATCCTGGCGACGTCGACGCCCGACAACACCTTCCCGGCAACGGCCGTCAACATCCAGAACCGTCTGGGCATGACGCATGGCTTTGCCTTCGACGTTCAGGCTGTCTGTTCCGGTTTCGTCTACGCCGTGTCGACGGCCGATCTCTACATTCGCGGTGGCATGGCCAAGCGCGTGCTGGTTATCGGTGCCGAGACCTTCTCGCGCATTCTCGACTGGAAGGATCGCACGACCTGCGTTCTGTTCGGTGATGGTGCCGGTGCACTGGTGCTTGAGGCAGGTGAGGGCGAAGGCACGTCCGCTGATCGTGGTGTTCTGACCTCGCAGCTGCGCTCCGACGGCTCGCACAAGGACAAGCTCTTCGTTGATGGCGGCCCTTCCACCACCGGTACGGTCGGTCATCTGCGCATGGAAGGCCGCGAAGTCTTCAAACACGCTGTCGGCATGATCACCGACGTGATCGAAGCCGCGTTTGACGCGACGGGCACCACCGCCGACGACCTGGATTGGCTCGTGCCGCATCAGGCCAACAAGCGCATCATCGACGGCTCGGCGAAAAAACTCGGCATCGATCCCGAGAAGGTCGTCATCACCGTGGACCAGCACGGCAACACCTCTGCCGCTTCCATTCCGCTGGCAATTGCGGTTGCTGCCGGTGACGGACGCATCAAGAAGGGCGATCTGGTGATGCTGGAAGCCATGGGTGGCGGTTTCACCTGGGGCGCGGTGCTGTTGCGCTGGTAACACTTGTGTTTCGGCAATGACTAAACCATTGCAGCAATTGCCGAAAGCCACACGTGAATCTGGAACAATCGCTTGACCGGTCGTCACAAGGGAAATAATCTCGGCGGCTCAAGAGAAAATTTTTTTTGACGGTTTGCGGGGAAAAATGGCCGGGAAGACAGTGACACGCGCAGATCTGGCAGAATCTGTGTTTCGTAAGGTAGGACTGTCCCGTACCGAATCCGCTGAACTGGTCGAGACGATCATCGACGAGATTTGCAACGCCATCACACGCGGTGAGGTTGTCAAACTCTCGTCCTTTGCAACGTTTCAGATCCGCGAAAAGAACGAGCGTATCGGCCGTAATCCGAAAACGGGTGAGGAAGTGCCGATTTCTCCACGTCGCGTCATGACCTTCAAGGCGTCCAATGTCCTGAAGCAGCGCATTCTCAAGGCGCACACGGCCCGCAAGGTCAAGCAGAAGAGCCAGAAAGCCGGCTCTTAAACGCCTGTCGGTTGCCGGATTTTACCGGCAGCATCCTGCGTTTTCCGTTCCTTCCTGTGAACATACTTGAATTTCAACGTTCAAGCCGTTGAAATGAAGTCGATTCGCATCATAATCAATTTTAGCGATTTGAATTTGCGCATCGTCCCGTCGAAAATCGATCTCGGTTTTCACGCGCTGCGTGAGGGATCTGGCATGCTGCGCTATCGACGGTCTGGATGGGAGTTAAGAGTTGGACAAAAGCCCCGACGCGTTTCGCACAATCAGTGAAGTGGCGGATGATCTGAACCTGCCGCAGCATGTGCTTCGTTTCTGGGAAACGCGCTTTCCTCAGATCAAGCCCATGAAGCGGGGTGGGGGGCGTCGTTATTACCGTCCCGACGATATCGATCTTCTCAAGGGCATTCGCCACCTTCTCTATGATCACGGTTACACTATCAAAGGCGTTCAGAAGCTTCTGAAAGCCAATGGAAACCGTTTCGTTGCGGCCATTGCATCCGGCGATCTTGCCACGATGGAAGCCATCATGGCGGCAAGCGGCGAGAAGGAAGTGGCCGAACCACGCGTGTTGGATGCGGATGAGGACGAAGTCGTCGGCCGTGCCAAGGTTAAGCCAAGCGGCCGGTTCTTCGGTTTTGGCGGCAGCAGCAGCGATTCCGATGTGTCGATCGGCAAGTCCAGCATCGGCAAGGATGACCAGGCACTGTTGCAGGAAGCCCTGTTTGATCTTCTGGAATGCAAGCGCCTGCTCGATCAGGTTCGTTGATCCGTTATCCACAGGCATCTTGAAATGCCAACCTTTCGGAAACTCCTTTGGCCGATAATGCGGCTCCGTAAAAAGGAGTCCAACCGTGAGCAATCGAAAAACGAAAGCGCGGCGGCGCACGTCAGGAAAATCGAGTGGCGGCAGTGTATGGCCGTGGCTGTTGATGTTCGGCGTCGTTGTGGGCGGCATTCAGGCTTACGAACATCGCGATAGCCTCCTGCCAAAACGGCAATTTGCCAAGACAACGCAGCAGCCGGCCAACCCGTCACGCCCCACGGAGACCGCCAGACGCGAGGCGACGGCACCGGTGAAAACCGCGTCTATCCGTCCCTCTGCGCCCACGCTGCCGGGCAACGGCCCCATCCCGCCACGCCCCATCAACACGGTCCCTGCCTCACGGTCGGCGCAGGTTGCCACCTTGCCTGAGACACGGCCTGCCGTTGAAAAAGTCTCGCTTGGTGAAAAGAGCGGCGCCTTTGCTTTCTGCGGACAGTCCGGTCTCAACAATTGTGTGGCAGACGGCAATACCTTCTGGATGAAGGGTGTGAAGATGCAGATCGCAGGCATCAATGTGCCGCAGATCGACGGCGCACGTTGCATGGAAGAGCGCCAGCGTGGGTTCGTCGCCAAGGTTCGCCTGCGCGACATGCTGAACGCCGGTGCCTTCAACGTAGCCTCCGGCGGTAACAACGGTGCTCAACTCTCCCGCTCTGGCGTTTCCTTCGCCGACCAGCTCGTTCGCGAAGGACTGGCGCATCCGGCAGGGGCAAAAAACCAGTCCTGGTGCGGTCGGCTTTAGTGTCGAATTCGCTTTAGGGAATTCGCTTGCTAATTGTCGATGAAGCGCGCAGGCTCTTTCTTCCGGTAGCTTTTTAAAAGGGCGTTACCGTTTCAAGGTTAAATTCCTTGGCCCCAACGAAAGGAGGACATGATGTCTTCCATAAGTGAACAAGGCCTGATTACCTCTGACGATCTGAAGATGTTGCAAGTCGTATTGTCTGATGCGGGCTTCGGCTTCCATATGCTCGAAGAGGACGAGCGATCCTTTAACGCTGCCGCACGTAAAATTATTCAGCTTTTTCAGGATGGAATGACCGATCCTGATGACCTCAAAGAAGAAATGCTCTTCTTGTTCGGGATACAGAAGCGGGACCGCGTGACATTTCGAAAACCGCTCCCGCGATATGCCATTCAGGGCCTTCCTATACTCAGCAAATAGTGGGGAAAAACCCGTGCGCGCTTATGTTCTCGGCAGCATGCTGCTTTGGGGAGTGTTCTTTTCTGTCTGGTATCTTTTGACCGTTTATGCGGCCAGGACCGATTTGGATGTGATGGCTCCCAAGGCATCGGCAATAGAAATTATGTCAGCCTCTCAATGCAGTGTGGAGGTCACGGCACTTTTTGCGATGAGCGACAAGCTTTTGAAGGCTGGTGGACCGGAGGTTCCAGTCGATCTACGCAGAAATATTGAATCCTGTATTTCTTCAGATGTGGTGAGCCGAGAAAAGATTACGGCAACTCAACTCATTCGATTTTTCCCAGGTGAAAAATAATAGGATTGTAAAAATTGCGAAGGGAAAAGAAAATATCTGAGATAAATTAACTGCATTAAAACAGTGACTTCAAAACAATCTATCATGAAATTTGGCAATTTCATTGCAAATCTTGAAATTTCATCATATATACAGTCATCGACACATTGCTTGTGACGTCGGTCCAGAGCTTAGCTCCCGTCGGATTTCCTCTCAAAATATCGATCCAATCCTGCGAGGTTTCGCGGGAACAACAACGATTGCTTTGAAAGGAAATCGTTATGAACACTGGTACCGTAAAGTGGTTCAACGCAACCAAAGGCTTCGGCTTCATTCAGCCTGACAACGGCTCGACGGACATCTTCGTCCACATCTCGGCTGTTGAACGTTCTGGCCTGAGCTCGCTCGTTGATGGACAGAAGGTCCGTTACGACATCGTACAGGACCGCAAGTCCGGTAAAAGCTCGGCTGACAATCTTCAGGCAGCATAAATTTGTCATTTGCTCACAGCCGACCACGGATGTACTGGCGGCCAGAGTGGATGACGATGAGAGGTCGGGGTAACGCCCGGCCTTTATTTTTCTGGGCCTAGGAGGCTCTCATGCCGAACGTCCGTTATCACACCGGCGATACAATCGTACTCAAAGCACGCACCCGTGGCAGCGTGCAACCGAAGGGAACGGGTCAGATCCTTGCAGTGCTGCCAATCACATACGGCCTTGCCCGCTACCGGGTCCGTCTTAATGGCGAAAATTTCGATCGTAATATCGACGAGGACGATATCGACACCGAAGCCTCCACGGCTCGCGTGATTGAGGTGAACCGGGCATCCGCACATCAAAAGGCTGGTTCGAGCTGGATCGATTTGTCCGCTCTCAAAACCAGGAAATAGACCAGCGTCAGATAAGGAGAGTTTTTGCAAGTTATCGTTCGGGAAAACAATATTGAGCAGGCGCTTCGTGTCCTGAAAAAGAAATTGCAGCGCGAAGGTGTCTTTCGTGAAATGAAGGCCCGCAGTGCCTACGAAAAGCCATCCGAAAAGCGCATCCGCCAAGAGGCCGAGTCTGTTCGCCGTCACCGCAAACTGCTGAAAAAGAAGATGCAGCGTGAGGGATTGCTTCCTGCTCCAAAGAAGGCTGTTCGACCACGTTGACCACGTCATTTGAGGTCTGAAACAGCGATCTTTCGCACCCTCTGGGAGGTTACTGCAGGGTTTCTGACTACACGGTCATTCCGTTTGGATTCCAGAGTTCCTGGCATTGAACATGAGAGGTTGAGATGTCTTCCGTCTGTAAAACGTCCGTAGAAGAATTCGAACGACTGAACACTGCTCTTGTCGACGCAGGAATGCGAAACTTCAGTAATGCGACAGAGCAGTTGATCAGAATGCGTGCTGCGCGACACCTCATTGCGCAGTTTGTAAAAGACAGTGAGGAGCTGCCGCCAGTCTGATCGTTCTGGACTGCGCTTGAGAAGCGCCAGCGCCTTTTCAGGGCAGGACATTTCCGACAGACTTCACAAAAGATTGGAACGTCGATGAGCGAAACGAAGGAATTCTCGGTTAGCAGCAACGGTGATCGGTGGTCTCTGGAAGTCGAGGATGGCCAAATGACTGTGGTGCACAAAGCGAATGAGCCATCCGGCGGGCACCAGACGCGCACGTCACTTGCCGATTTCCTTGAAGAACACGCTGGAAAGCCAGAACATTCAGCGCTTCTTCAGGTGCTTGGACAGTCTCAAAGTGAAATACAGAGTCAATTGGGAGCGGAAGTCACCGAAGACTCAACCCTGGAAGAGCAGCCGGACGCCAAGGATTGACGGTATCGGTCACACTCCTGCTCCATAGAGCTGTCCGTCCACGTTGACTGTGCGTTATATCTTCCTGAAAGGAATTCGTTATGACGATTACGAAAGAGGCATTCTTCAAGCCTGAAAAGGCCCCAACTCAAAATAAGGCCTCTACAACTGATAGTGCTGCAAAACAGATCATTGCTGTAGAGGCAGCCCAGCGTGCGCAGAAAACCGCACGGTTGCGTCTCATGCGGGAAGCGCAAGAAACCGTACCAGTCTCTACGCCAACACCCCGTCGAAAAAAGTCATGATCTCCGATACCTGCTCACCGCAAGTGTTGGTTCTTGCGCGGAATTGAGATGCGTCCCGTGCCGAGACATGTCGGCAATCCCGTGCCCGTAGAGTTCTCGGAAAATCGCGAGCTACTTTTGGCGCATCACAGCTTTGCGGAATGAGAAGAGGGCGTTTTCAATCGTTGCACCGCCCTCGGGATAATGTTTGAGCCAATCGGCACAGGATGATTGTGCTGTCTCTTGCTAGGGTGTTTGCGCTTTATTCCTCGATATCACCCCGGTTTTCAGTTGGAAGCCAGCCTCGCGTAAAACCTCTACCCATGGCCGCCGTTGCGAGCGCAAGCTGCAGACGTAAATGCTGAATGTCCTCCATCAACGTCTCGATCGCAGCGCGGCTGTCGCCGTCATGCCAGGCAATGATATGTTCAACCGGATCTGCCTCCGGCTCTCTTGATTGTAGGCGCACGTTCTCATTCTCCGGTTCAAGAGTTCAAAATTGCCCTGCATTTTTCGAAAGGCACACGCCGCCGTGCCGAGCGATGTTCCTATTATGTTCTCATGGGCAAATGAGTCAAGCCCGAGTCTTTGCCGTCTTGAGATGATGGCGATTTTGCCTTAGGTCCGGGAAGGGGAGATTGCCAATGAACCATCCAAGCGAACAGCCTGAAGCCAATTCGAAACGCCGCCCGATCTGGCCCTGGCTCCTACTTGGCGCGCTGACCTTGGGCGCCATCTACGTCTATTGGGACGTCATGGAAATGATCGAGGACACCGTTCGCCTCTGGAACGATCTCGTGCAACTCTTCTGGTTGATTATTCCCGACAGGCCGGAATGATGATGCGGCCGCGAGTGAACGCGGCGCGCATGGATGACCGTACGATATTCGCTCTGTCGGTGACGATCACGCGCCAGCGATGATGTCGCAGATACCCTTGCGAACGATGTTCTTGTCGGTAACCTGCCCCGCCTGAATGCTGAACACGACATCGATCCGCACGCCGGCGCCTTTCTGCCGGGCAACAACCCGCAGCGTCTGAATTCTGCCGCTGCCCGACGTCTCCTGGTGAGCGTCCACGGTAGAAAGTGCCTTGTTGACCTGGATGCCGGAGAAACCTTCTGCCGCAACAGCCTGAGCAAGCTTCTGAAGAACGGCAGGCGCCTTCGCCTTCGGCAACTCCTGCCAGGATTTGTAGGACACAGCCGTCAGCATGGGTACGCCCGAAACACTGAAGTTTTTCTCGCAGGACGCTGCGAAGGCCGAGCTGGAAAGAGTGAAGAACGCAAGAAGCGCGATTGTCGTTTTCATCATAGATACCCCCAAACCTTTTGAAAAAACACGCTTAGCGTTTGCAGTGGAGTCGATGCAACTGAAACTTATGAGGTGTCAGATGTTCTAATTCGACCGCAGCTCACAGCGGAACTGTGGGAGCAACTGGGCATGTCTCAATATTTGGCAGACCTGACCGCAGGTATCAGATGCCTGTCACACGGCAACGTCGACTGAAAGCAGTCTCATCCGCTTAGAGTTTTGAAATATCAGGTATTTTTTATCTTCATTGGTGCGGACGGCGGGACTTGAACCCGCAAGACCAAGGGCCGGCAGATTTTAAGTCTGCTGCGTATACCGATTCCGCCACGTCCGCGCTCACTCCCATCTACACAGTGCGGGCGGTTTCGGTCAACTGCATCCATCGCCTTTTGTCGGCGTCAGCTCCGCCAGAAAATCGGCATCAACAGAACAAGAACCGTCAGGATTTCGAGGCGTCCAAGCAGCATCAGGACCGACAGCAGGTAAAGTGCGGGATCGCTGATGGTCGAGAAGTTGCCGACAGGCCCGATGATCGGCCCGATGCCGGGACCGACATTGGCGAGTGAGGTTGCCACGGCCGAGGTTGCCGTCAGGAAGTCGTATCCCATGGCGCTCATCGCCAGGCTGCCCGCAATCCACAGCGCGATGAAACAGCTGACGAAGAGAAAGACGGTGCGGATCGTTTCCGGATCGACCACCTGTTTGCCGTAGCGCACCGAATAGACCGCGTTGGGGTAGATGAGTTTCTTCAGGCCTGCTCTCGCCACATTGAACATGATGAGGAAGCGATAGGCCTTGATGCCGCCGGCCGTCGAGCCTGAACAGCCGCCCATGAAGGTCGCAAAGAACGCCACCACCACAACGAACGGCCCCCACAGCGTATAATCGTCGCTGGCAAAGCCGCCGGTCGACAGGATCGAGGTCATGTTGAAGAAGGAGTGGCTGAGGGCTTCGTCCAGCGCCACGCCATTTCGCAAATGGTGGTACACGCCAACAGCGATGGAAATGGCGCAGAGATAACCGAGAAACACGAAAATCTGCGGATCGCGCAACGTCTCCAGCCTGCGCCGCACGGCCAAAAGGATCATCACCGAGAAGGGCAGGCTGCCGAAGATCAGGAAGATCGTCGCAATCCACAGAAGGGCTGTGTTGTTGAAATAGGCGAACGAGGCGTCATGCGTGGAAAAGCCACCGGTCGCAACTGTAGACATCGCATGGTTGAGCGCATCGAAATGGCTCATTCCGGCAAAGTCGAAGGCGACGGTGCAGGCGAATGTCATGATGATGTAGATGCCGACGAAGGCGCGGGTGAAGCTGGCAAGCCGGGCGAAGGGTCGGTCGTTGCCGGTATCGGATGATTCCATGCGAAAGAACGTCATGCCGCCGACGCGTAGCAACGGCAAAATGAAGAGCCCCAGTGCCACGATACCGATACCGCCGAGCCAGCATAGCAGCGAACGCCAGATCAGGATGCCCTGCGGAGCGTGATCAAGCCCTGAAATGGCAGTAGACCCCGTCGTGGTAATGGCGGAAACGGATTCGAAAACGGCCTGCCCAAGCGTCAGATTGAGTTCCGACAGAAAGAACGGCACCGCGCCGATCACCGAAAAGACCAGCCACAGAAGGTTGACGAGCAGAAAGCCGAACCGTTTGTTGAAGCTGGTGATGGGACCGCGTGTCGCCAGCGCACAGGCAAGCGCGAATCCGCCACACATGAAACCGGACAGCGCAAACACCTTCCAGTCGTCATTGCCATAATAAAGGTCGGTCAGGGCGGGCACGAACATCGCCGTTGCCATGTAAAGCCCGAAGATCGAAGCCACGTAGATAACCGAGCGCAGAAGGTTACTGTTCAAGAAATGAAACCCAGAGTTCGTGGCCGCGCTGAAATGAGTCTTTGTCTCCGACGTCTTCCTATGGCATAGCGAGTGCCATCATGAATTTCAATGGATTGACAATCGTGGACAAGCAGCTTGTGGAGGCAGCGCGGCGGGAAGTACGGGAAATCTTTCCTGAAACGCCGTTGCAGTTGAATGAACATCTTAGCCGTCGGTACGGCGCTTCGATTTGGTTGAAGCGTGAAGACCTGACGCCGGTTCGTTCCTACAAGATTAGAGGCGCATTCAACTTTCTGCGTAAGGCCGTTGCCAAGGCTGGCAAGGACAAGGTTTTCGTCTGTGCATCCGCTGGCAACCACGCGCAGGGCTTTGCCTTCGCATGCCGTCACTTCGGCGTTCGCGGCGTCGTCTTCATGCCGGTTACCACACCGATGCAGAAGATCGACAAGACCCGCATCTTCGGCGGTGAGTACATTTCCATCCGCCTCGTCGGCGATATCTTCGACCAGTGCTATGCCGCAGCGCGCGCCTATGTCGAAGAAAACAACGGCTACATGGTGCCGCCCTTCGACCACACCGACATCGTCGAAGGTCAGGCGACCGTGGCTGCCGAAATTGTCGATCAGCTTCCCGATGGCACGACCCCCGATCTGGTGGTGATGCCGGTCGGTGGCGGTGGCCTTTCGGCTGGTCTTTCCGGTTTTCTGGCGGGAACGGTCAAGAAGGACGGCTTCATCTTCTGCGAGCCGGAGGGTGCGCCGAGCTTGAAGCGCAGCCTTGAAAAAGGCGAGCCGGTCACGCTCAACAAGGTCGATAACTTCGTTGATGGTGCAGCCGTTGCCCGTATCGGCGACCTGAACTTCGAAGCGCTGAAGAGCTTTCCGGCAGAGCAGGTCATGCTCATTCCCGAAAACGCCATCTGCGTTACCATCATCGACATGCTGAATGTCGAAGGCGTGGTTCTGGAGCCTGCTGGCGCCCTGTCCATCGCCGCGTTGGAAAAACTCGGACGCGAAAAGCTCGAAGGCAAGACGGTCATCGCTGTCGTGTCGGGCGGCAACTTCGATTTCGAGCGCCTTCCCGATGTCAAGGAACGCGCCATGCGTTACGCGGGCGTGAAGAAATACTTCATTCTGCGCCTGCCGCAGCGTCCTGGCGCGCTGCGAGATTTCCTCAACCTGCTCGGTCCGGACGATGATATCGCCCGTTTCGAATATCTGAAGAAATCCGCCCGCAACTTCGGTTCGATCCTCATCGGCATCGAAACCAGCGACAAGGATAACTTCTCCGGCCTGCTGGAACGTTTCGAGGCGGCGGGTCTTGGTTATGAGGACATAACCGAGAACGATATTCTGGCGAACCTGATTATCTGATCCCGGAGCGGACAGGGAAGGGAGAGAAACGCTCTCCCTTCAAAACACGACGTTGACACAGGGAGTGAAAGTCATGGCCTCGTTTTTCTCGAAAATCCTTTCCGCTTTCGGTTCCGGTCAGCCGTCCGATACTCCGCAGAAGGTCGCACAGGTAGAGCCGCACGCGCATGGCGAATATCTGATCTACCCGACGCCGATCAAGGAAGGCGGTCAGTTCCGCCTCGCTGGTCGCATCGAGAAAAAGGTCGGAGACGAAACCCTGGTGCACGAGTTCGTGCGCGCCGATGTTTTCACCAGCATGGACGATGCGGTGGAGTTTACGGTTCGCAAGGCGCAGCTCATCATCGATCAGAACGGCGCATCGCTCTTTTCCGGGAAATGAGGGCGCCTTTTTCCAGTTCTCATTAAGATTCCGTTTGTCGCTTCGCCCTATCGTCTCGCGATGTGGACATGAAGTTGCGCCGGTCTGTTGGCGCGATGTGGATCGTTAGGGCGTGTGCCGATGCAATGGGCTAATCAGGCACTCTTTGTCTTAGAGGCTATCGTCTATTTCTCGGTCATGACGGCCTTCCTGCATTACCGTCATATCCTCGGTCTCGGCGTTTTCCTGACCGCGCTCGGCGTCATGCACTTTCTGGAGACCTACCTTGCGGCGGTCTTCTATGTCGACCTGCCGTTCGGCGTTGCGTCCCCCGGTTCGTCCATTCTTTTTGCCGGCAAGCTGATGATGATCCTCATGCTCTACATGAGAGAGGACGCAGCCATTGTCCGCCAGCCCATTTACGGCCTCTTCCTCGGCAATATCCTGACCGTGGTGATGGCGCAGATCATCCGCTTCAATCAGACCGTGGCCGTGGTGCCGGGACGGGCCGTCAGCGCCGGCTTTCTCGATGAGATGGGCGTGCTGATGGTCTGGGGAACCAGCCTTCTCTACATCGACGCAATCGCCATCATCCTGCTCTATGAAAAGCTGGGGCGCTATCTGCAGCGCCAAACCGTGCTGCGCTTTGCAATCTGCGGCGTGGTGGTTCTGAGCTTCGACCAGACCGGTTTCTACGGCGCTTTGCGCTTCATGTTCGACGCGCCTATCGGTGTCTTTTACGATGGCTGGACGGCCAAGATGGTGGCCGTCGCCATCTATTCGATCCTGTTTGCCATCTATTTGAGACTGTCATCGGCAAAGGGCCGTTTCCTGCATCGGCGCAACGTTGCCGACGTCTTCAACGACCTCACGTTCCGCGAACGGTATGAGGAGCTTCTGTCGCGTTCGGGTCGCGACATGCTGACGGGGGTCTCGGATCGTGCGCGCATGGAGCTGGATGCACCTGCTGTCGTCGCAGAAGGGCTGGAACGGAAACAGCCTGTCAGCGTGCTCCTGGTCGATATCGATCATTTCAAGGCCGTCAACGATACCTTCGGGCATCTGAAGGGGGACGAGATCCTGAAGGAGTTTGCAACCGTGCTGAAAGATGCCGTGCAGCCCTTTGGCAGCCTGTACCGTTTCGGTGGCGAAGAGTTCGTCGTGCTGCTGCCGTCGATGCCGCATGACGATGCCATTGAACGCTCGCAGAACCTCAGATGCACGATCGCGACGAATTTGCAGCGGCCGGATGGCACGCCCTTGACCGTCAGTATCGGTGTTGCCACTTCTTCCGAGGACGGGGCGGATTTCCGCAATCTGCTCGCAGAGGCGGATATTCGCCTCTACGCGGCAAAAAATAACGGCCGCGATCAGGTCCGCGGCCGTTATGGATTTTCAGTCGAAAGCTAGATAGATTGCCTGGAATTTCCAGGCAATCTGCTGTCGTATCAGGCAGCCAGCGCCAGTTCGGCAACCTTGGCTTCTGCGGCAGCAACAGCCTTTTCAACGGCCTCAGGGCCGAATGCCAGGCCTTCAACGTAGATGACTTCCACGTCAGTCATGCCCATGAAGCCGAGAACGGTCTTCAGGTAAGGAACCGCATGGTTCATCGAAGCAGCCGGGCCTTCGGAGTAAACGCCGGCAGCCGCCAGAACGATGTAGACCTTCTTGCCGGTGGCAAGGCCAACCGGGCCGGTTTCGGTGTAACGGAAGGTCTGGCCAGCGCGGGCAACGTTATCGATCCAGGACTTCAGGCCGGAATAGATGTTGAAGTTGATGAGGCCGGTGCCGATGACGACAGTGTCGGCAGCCATGAGCTCGGCAACCAGCTTGTCGGAGTATTCGGCTGCAACGGCTTCTTCGCTCGTGCGCTGGTCGGGAGCCTTGCGGATCGCAGAGGTCTTGACCGTGTCGAGGTGCGGGATCGGGTCAGCGGCGAGGTCACGGTGAACCAGCGTGTTTGCTGCCGACTTGGCCTGCAGCTTCGTTGCGAGTTCGCCAGCGAACTTGTTGGAAACCGATTCGTCACCGCGCGGGCTGGAGGTGATGAGAAGAATGTTGGACATGGTCTTTTCCTTGTGTGCAACGGGCTAGTGACGCCTTGGGAGGTCGTTGGAGGAGGGTGGTTTCCGCCTCCTTTGCTGCTTATATGGAAAAATCTCGTTATCAAGAAAACTGTGATAATGTGGAACCAATCTATCGAAGAATTGGATGGGACATGGACGCGAACCCGACACTCGATCAGTTGCAGGTGTTTTTGACGGTTGCCGAAACGGGAAGTTTTTCCGCTGCTTCGCGCGCTCTCAATCGTGCGCAATCCGTGGTCAGCTACACCATCGCCAATCTCGAGGCGCAGCTTGAGGTGACGCTCTTCGAGCGCAATGGCGTGCGCCAGCCACGATTGACGGACGAGGGACGCGCCATGCTGGAAGATGCCCGGCGCATCGTCGCCGGGCTGCAGGAAATGCGCGCACGTGCAAAAGGGCTGAAACAGGGGTTGGAGGCAGAACTGTCCGTGGCCATCAGCACCATGGTTCCGGCCGAAGCCGTCGTCGCGGTGCTGCGCGATTTTCGTCGGCAATTTCCGACCATCGGCTTGAGCCTCAATGTCGGTGAGCTTGGTATGGTCATGGACATGGTGCTGAGCCGCAAGGCCGATATTGGCATTGGTGGCGCGCTGCTGCGGCAGGATGACGAACTGGTCACCGAAAAGATCGGCCATTCGTTCCTGCTGCCGGTCATCGCGGCAGATCATCCGCTGGCTCAGATCGAACGCCCGCTTGTTCTGGCCGATGTGCGCGAGGAAGTGCAGCTTGTCGTCACCGACGCTTCAGGTCTGACAAAGGGACGCGACTTCAACGTGCTCTCCTACAAAACCTGGAAGGTCAGCGATATCGCCACGAAATATCAGCTCATCAAGGGTGGTCTTGGCTGGGGCGGGCTTCCCGCCTCGCTCGTGCGCAACGATCTCGTCAATGGTGGCCTGAAGGTGCTCGATCTCGACGCCTACGAGCAGGGCGAATATCCGCTCTTTGCCCTGCGCAGGCTGGATACGCCCGCCGGTCCGGCCGGAACATGGCTGATGGAAGCGTTTCAGACGCGTCTGTCACAATGCCCGAACCAGAAGAATTTCCACGATCTGATCGAGGCTGGAACGGACAAGAAACTCAAAGTCGCCGCAGAGTGACATGCTGCCGTTTGGCTGTTTGGCGGCTGCGCATTGACGGGGTGCAGCTGCTGACTATAGATTTAAGCCACGGTCAGCAGTTCACCGAGGCATCGCCGTCCCGCAAGGGAAGCTAAACCTGCGCAACATTCGAAGACAGCACTTATCCCGTGCCACGTCGAAAGCCGGCGATCAGCGACACCAATCTGGAATGGCACACTTGAGGGTAAGTTATGCCACGTTCGCTTCTTTCCATGGAGGTCGCAGACCTCTCCACCTTCGCAAAATCCGTTCGCGAGCAGATCAACAGGCTCGGTCATCAGCCGTCGCATGTCGAAATGCTCAATCTCCTGAGCCGGGCTGCCGGATTTCGCAATGTCCAGCATTTGCGTGCCACTCGCAGCAATCCGGTTGAAGGCTTGGCTCCTGTTATCGGCATGATCCCTGCGCCGAACGAAAGCCGGGTGCTGAAATCATCAAGGCTTTTCGATCGGGACGGCAGACTGGTGCAATGGCCTGCCCGGCGGTCGCAACAGGAACTCTGCCTCTGGTATCTGTGGTCGAAAATCCCCGCCGGGCAACGGTTCACGGAAAAGCAGTTCAGTAACCTGCTGAACGAACTGCATCTGTTTGGCGATGCTGCGATGCTGAGGCGCGACATGTTCGGGCTTGGGCTTGTGCGCCGAAACAGGGACGGCAGCGACTATCAGCGCGTCGAGCAGAAACCTCCGCCAGAGCTGCCGCTGTTGTCGCGAGCGGTCAATGCACTGAAATAGGAAAACCTCCCGGCATGAAAGCGCCGGGAGGTTTTTTCGGTGTTAGAGGAGGAGGCGGAACTTGGCGAAACCTTCCGCGCCGTCACCTGCTTCCTCGATCTTCGCGCCCTTGACCTCCGAGGCAAACTGCCGCCCCTTCGGACCGGTTTCGAAAATCGCCGTAGTGTTGGCGACTGGTGCAAACGACCAGTTGGCGTCGGCCGACGGATTGATGGTGCCCTGATCGATGATGTAACGCACAATCACATCGCGGTTGGTATCCGGTGCCACGAAGATGATCTTGTCCGTGCCGATCTCCGGGAACTTGCCGCCGCCGCTGGCACGGTAATTGTTGGTCGCAACCACGAACTTCTGTTCCGGATCGATCGGCTTGCCTTCGAACTGCAGGTTGACGATGCGGTTGCTATCCGGATTGACCGCCTTGCCGTCCTTGTCGAATTTCGCCGGTTTGGACACATCGATCTGGTAGGTCACGCCATCGATGACGTCGTAATTGTAGGACGGGAAGTCCGCATTCAACAGCGGTGCGTCCTTGGTGCCGGCCTCTACCGTGTTGAACATGCCCGCCGACATTTCCAGCCAGTTTTTCACCTGCGCCCCGGTGATCAGGACCGCCTGCACGGTGTTCGGATAGAGATAGAGGTCGGCGACGTTCTTGATGGCGATGTCACCGGCGGGGACATCGGTGTAATAGTCGGAACCGCCACGTCCTCCGGCCTTGAAGGGAGCGGCAGCCGAAAGCACCGGCAGATCCTTGTACTGCCCTTCCTTCAGCATGTCCTTGATGTACCAGGTCTGCGCATTGGAGACGATCTGAACGGACGGATCATCGGCCACCAGCGCGAAATAGGAGTAGAGCGGGGCAGATGTCTTGCCGACGGGGCGACGCACATAGGCAAGCGTTGCCTCATGTTCCGCCTTGGCCGCCGCCACGACTTCCGGCTTGTCCCTCACATCGGCAACAATCTTGCGATTGTCGTCGCGGTGATAGATCGGCCGTGCTTCCGATGTGAAATCGACGATCTTCCAGCTCTTGCCGTCCTTTTCGAGCAGCAGGTCGATCAGACCCATATGCGAGCCCCAGAAGCCGGCCATCACCGCGGGCTTGCCCATCAAGGTGCCCTTTACCGGATCGGCGCCGGCAATGCCGTCCCAGGTTTTCGGGCCGGGGAAGACCAGATGCTGGTGGCCGGTAAAGATTGCATCGATGCCTTCCACGCCTGCAAGGTAAAGCGAGGCGTTTTCCATGCGTTCGCTCTGTCCCTTGCCGTCGATGCCGGAGTGGGAGAGTGCGATGACGATGTCGGCGCCCTGTTCCTTCATCACCGGAACCCAAGCCTTTGCCGCCTCGACGATGTCGCGGGTCTGCGCCTTGCCTTCGAGGTTTTTCGAATCCCACATCATGATCTGCGGCGGCACGAAACCGATGATGCCGATCTTGATCGGGCTCGTCGCGCCCGCACCGTCACGGATCTGCTTTTCCATGATGACATATGGCTTGAAGAAAAGTTCGTCCTGCTTCGGGTCGGAGGCAAGCTGGCCCTTGGTCAGGTTGGCACAGACATAAGGGAAACTCGCGCCGGCCAGCGTGTTGAACATATAGTCGAGCCCGTAGTTGAACTCGTGGTTGCCGAGCGTGCCGCAATCGTATCCCAGCACATTCATGGCGTTGACGACGGGATGTTTGTCGCCGGCCTTCATGCCGCGCTCATAGGCAATGTAGTCGCCGAGCGGATTGCCCTGCAGGAAGTCGCCATTGTCGACCAGCATCGAGTTTCCGGCCTCGGCGCGGATGGCATCGATGATCGACGCGGTGCGGGCAAGACCCATCGTGTCGTTCGGCTTGTCGGCGTAATAATCGTAAGGGAAGACGTGAACGTGAATATCCGTCGTTTCCATGATGCGCAGATGCGCCTGATTGTTTGCGGCGCGTGCCGCGAAGGGGTGCAGCACCACGAAGGCCGAGGAAGCGGCAATGCCGCCGAGAAGCGAGCGTCTGGTGATCGGATGGAGGGCAAGGTGCGACGACATGGGAACTCCTTCAGTGGAAGCGTGCATTGTCATGAAGATGACAACCTAGAAGCAATCGCAGAGGAGTCCATCACCAAAATGACAAGCCGGTGACGGTCGTGAGGTTTTTCAACCGTTTGATAAATTTTTTGTCGATTGACCGGAATGTGCTGACGGGCCCGATGAGGATCAAGGCATTTTCAGACGGCAAGAATAAAAAGAGAAATCGCCCCGTTCAGGCATGAAACGGAGCGATTTTCCGATCGGATATCCCGCAGGCGCTAGCGAGCCAGGGTCGGCTTTACCTCTTCATGGAAGAAGCGGAAGTAGGAGGAAAGCTGCGCCAGCGTGTTGGTCGAGAGCTTCAGCTGAAGTCCCAGACGGTTCATGTGCTGCCACTGAACGACGCCTTCGAGATAACCGAGGTCCTCGCTCTCCACCTTCACGCGGCTGCCTTTCTGGGCAGAAAACGCTCCGTCCAGCTCCAGCGCCATGCCGGTTTCGGAAAGATCGATCACGCGCGCCTTTGTTGCCTGATTGACATAACGCACGGTGGCAAAAATCCGAGTCCTGCTGCGCTGCGCGCCACGCGTTGGCATGTTGAGATTGTTCGTCATTGTCTGCTCACGCAATTGTTTCGACTGTCCTATGCTGGCACACAAAGCTTGAACCGCATTTAGCACTATCCTTAAAATTGCAGGCAATTTGCGAATTACGCGGCATCGATGCGGCACTGGAAGCAATTGTTGCGGGCCGAGCGAACATGCACATAGGCGACGTCGTCACGCTGCAGAAGCTGGCTGGCACGCGCGGCGATCTGGTCCGTCGCGGTCACGGCGCCAGTGCCATAGACAATGCGCTCATTCTCACCATATCCGCGCACGATGTAATCGGGGCTTTCCAGCATCGGCGGCAGCGCATCCGTCTCGGGATAGCGTTGGCATTCATCGGCGTGAAGAAAGATCGGCCCGGTCTCCGCATAGGGCTGCAGTGCGCTGAAGGGGCGATAGGCGAGGATCAGCATGCCTTCGCCTTCGCCGATGTCGCCAAGGCAATGGCGGCAGGGCATACCACCCGGTGACACGGCTTTTTCCGGTGCATTGCCATAGGCATCGGCTTCGCCGGCGCGAAAGGCTGCGGCTTCCTGTTCCGACATGGCGGTAAAAACGATTTGGGTCATGGTGGTCTCCGGTCAGTTAGGCGTTGCTACTTTGCCGCTATGATCCCGAAACGCTCGGCTATCCACCCGATTCTTGCGATGGGATGCAACCACCCCATTGCGGGATGCGTTGCCTTGGGGAATCAGTGTTGCTCCTCGATTCCGGAAGGTCCGATTTTATGATCCGTCGTTTGCTGACTGCCTTGCCGATGGTCCTTGTTTCCTTGACTGCACCAACGCACGTCCAGGCACAATTTGCCTCGGGTCTGGACGACCTTTCGGACGATCAGCTTCAGCAGGCGGTCAACTTCGTCATCGGCAATGCAATCTTCTCGCTCTATCATGAAAGCGCGAAGATGATGATTACCGACTTCGGTGTTGCGGATGCCGGCAGCAGTCAGGAGCCTGCCGATCAACTGGCCGGAACAATGATCCTTCAGGCCAATGAGGAGTGGCTCGATACCGCGCTCGTCAATGCCACCGATAGCTGGTATCTCGGCCGCGATGCGGAAAGCCTGCCTCTGCATGAGCCGCCGGTTCATTCGGTCCTCATTCCCAACAAGAACCGTGACCGTGACATGGCCTGCCTGATGGTCGGACGGGACAAGGAAGGCTACGGCGACCTTGCCGCCATGATGGGGCTTGAGGGCGGCGATTTTCAGAAATGCGAGGCATCCTATCCGGCGATCGCTTCGGCCTGGGAAGATTTCCTGCGTCCGCATCAGGTGGGCAAGCCGACCAGCAAGTTCACGATCAGCTATCAACCAGCCCGTGATCCGGCGCTTGAATCCTACGCGATCATGATCCGGGAATCGAAGGTTCTCGATCTCATCAGCCGCAGCTTCGGCGCCTACGCCTTGAAGGGCGACGTCAAGTTGACGGCAAAATCCTGCGGTCGACCCGATGTCTACTGGTCGGCGGAAAACCGCGAAATCACCTATTGCTACGAACTCGGCAAGTTCCAGGCGGAGCTGATCTCGGCGCATTTGTCGGAAGGCGGAAGCGAGAAGGAAAGCGAGTCGGTGAAGGAAATTCCGACCGCAGTGAATCTCGGCCTGGAATTGTAACCCGAACAAACTCTGTTACCTTTTCCTCCGACATATGAGGAGGATGAGATGTCACGGCTGGTCGTTCGCAGTTTTTCAATCTCACTGGATGGTTTTGGCGCAGGTCCGGATCAAAGCCTTCAAAACCCGCTGGGCGTTAAAGGCGAAACACTCCACAACTGGGCTTTCGGCACGAAGACTTTCAGGACGATGTTCGGCCAGGACGGAGGATCGACCGGTGTAGACGAAGGCTTCGCAGCCAGCGGTTTCGAAAATATCGGCGCCTGGATATTGGGGCGCAACATGTTCGGCCCTGTCCGTGGCGCGTGGCCGGATGAGAACTGGAAGGGCTGGTGGGGCGAAGAGCCGCCATACCACGTGCCGGTCTTCGTGCTGACAAATCATCCACGCGCCTCCTTCGACATGAAGGGCGGTACGACGTTTCACTTTATCACGCATGGCATCGAGGAAGCACTTGAAGCAGCAAAAGCGGCGGCAGGCGGCAAGGACGTGAGATTAGGTGGCGGCGTTTCCGTGATCCGCCAATATCTGCAGCAGCAACTGATCGATGATCTGCATCTTGCCCAGTCGCCGGTGCTGTTGGGCAAGGGCGAAAATCTGCTGTCCGGGCTTGATCTGCCTGCACTCGGTTATCAGTGCCGTGAAACGGTACGCGGCGAAAACGCCACGCACCTTTTGATTGGAAGAACCGGATAGGGGCTCGCCTGTGGACGAGCCTGCCACTCAGCTCTTTCTTGAAATTTCAAGCAGTTCCGTTTCGGTCAGCGGCTCGACCCAGGCCTCGTAAGTCCCAACCGGCGAAAAGCCCATCATCTGGTAAAGCTGCAGGGCGCGTGGGTGGTCGAGCGTGTTGGTCGTAACCGTCACGCGCTTCGTGTTGTCCTGCCACGCGGCGTAGAGCGCCTGCAGCAGAAACCATTTGCCGACACCAGCGCCGATTGCCTCTTCCAGAAGGCCGAAATAGGACAGTTCGGTCACGTCCTCATCGACCTTGTGCAGTTCGAAGAAACCGGCCGGGGCGCCATTCATGTAAAGCACTGTCACGCTGTTGGCCGGATCGCGCAGCACGGCGGAAAGAGCTGCATCATTCATGCGCATGCGTTTTTGCCAGTGCCAGCGCTTGCCGACGCGCCAGTAGAGGTAGCGGTAGAAGTGCAGGGGAATATTGTTGACCCGCATCAGCGCCGTCTGGATGTTGACAGGGATCGGCAGGCTGACCTTTGGCGGCGACGTCATTTCCAGTTGCGTCACATGCGCTTTCAGCGGTCCATGCGACACGGCCGGCACGGCGTCGGCCGCACCGGTAACGATGGGCGTGTCCTGAAGTCCGCCCCATTCCGACCATGAGCCGTCATAAAGCGAGTTCTCGGAATGGCCGAGCGATTCCAGCGCAAGCATGATGACGGCGGCAGTTACACCGGAGCCGCAGCTTGTCACGACGGGCTTCGACAGATCGATACCGGCATCGCCGATCATCTTGCGAAGCGTTGCGAGGTCCTTGAAATGCCCGTTTTCGGAAAAGGCCGTGGCAGGCAGGCTGCGGGCGCCGGGCATGTGACCGGAGCGCATGCCGGCGCGCGGTTCCGCTTCATCGCCGGTAAAGCGGCCGGCGCCACGCGCATCGGCGATCTGCTTGTCACCACTGTCGACAATGCCGCGCATGGCAGACAGGGAGGTGACGCGGCTTTCATCGAAGTCAGGCGTGAAGGTTGCGGGCGCAATCTCGGGCGTGCCGGTTTCGAGCGGGCGCTCCTCACGTTTCCAGCCATCCAGGCCGCCGTCCAGCACATAGGCTTTCTGCACGCCCATGACGCGCAGCATCCACCATACACGTGGCGCGGAAAAGAACCCCGGACCGTCATAAACGACGATCGTGTCGCTGTCGCTCAGACCAAGCTTGCCCGCCTCTTCGGCAAAGAATTCCGGCGAGGGCAGGGAATGCGGCAGGCCGGTGGTGTGATCGGCGATCTTGTCCTGATCGAAGAACACAGCACCCGGAAGGTGCCCGGCGACAAATTCTTCCGCGCCATTACGCTTGTGCGCCGGCAGATACCAGGAAGCATCTACAATGCGAAAACCTGGCGTGCCAAGCTGCGCCTCTACCCAGTCCGCCGAGACGACGAAGCGGCTTTTATCCGTGCTCACGATATTTCTCCCGATCTCAGGCCGTAGCTTCAGGTGTGCCGAAACGAATGCGGAAACGCCTGTTCTCCTTGCCCTTTTTTTCGATCTTGGCGATGTGGATGTCGCCAACTTCCTTTGTTTCCGAAACGTGGGTGCCGCCGCAGGGCTGGCTGTCGATGCTGGATGCCTCGCCAATGCAGACAAGGCTCACGCGTCCAAGGCCGACCGGTGGGCGCACGTTTTTGGATTTGACGATGCCGGGATTGGCCAGAAGCTCTTCATCCGTGATCCACTGCAGGAAAACCGGGTGGTTGGCCTTCACCAGCTCCATCAGCTTGGCCGTTACGTCGTCCTTGTCAATCGTTTCCGACATGTCGAAGTCGACGCGGGATTCGTCCTCACCCACCGCTGCGCCGGTGATCGGCCACTGGCAGACAACGGACAGCAGATGGCAGGCCGTGTGCATACGCATCAGCTTGTAGCGACGCGGCCAGTCCACGTGCAGCGTCACCTTTTCGCCGACAGCGGGCGACGCCTGACCTTCGAGTGGAACGTGAATGATGATGCTCTTGTCGGCGCCGTGCCTGGTTACGCCAAGGTCGATTTTTGAGCCGTCGGCACGTTCAAGCACGCCCGAATCGCCGGGCTGGCCGCCCGACGTGGCGTAAAAGCAGGTCTGGTCGAGTTCGATGCCGCCATCTTCATGCACCGCCGTGACGATCGCTTCTGCAGTTGAAAGATAGAAATCGTCACGAAACAGGGCATTCACAGGCATTTCGGCAGGTCCTCAAACAGTTTCGTACGGAACCGAAATCTCGCTCTTTTCCGTCAGCCAGGCGGGAAGAGGAAGGCCCTTCGAGCGCAGGAAGTCGGGGTTGAAGAGCTTTGACTGGTAACGGTTGCCGTAGTCGCAAAGAATGGTCACGATTGTATGCCCCGGACCGAGTTCGCGGGCAAGGCGGATCGCGCCGGCAATGTTGATGCCGCTCGAACCACCCAGGCACAGGCCTTCTTTTGTAACGAGGTCGAACAGCACCGGCAGCGCTTCTGCGTCCGGAATACGGTAGGAAAAGTCGGGGCGGAAACCTTCGAGATTGGCGGTAATACGTCCCTGGCCGATGCCCTCGGTAATGGATGAGCCTTCCGATTTCAGCGCGCCATTGGTGTAATATTCAAAGAGAGCCGCACCATCGGGATCGGCAAGACCGATCTTGATGTCGGGATTGAAGTCGCGAAGACCGTCTGCAACGCCAGCCAGCGTGCCGCCCGAACCGACAGCGCAGATGAAGCCATCCACCTTGCCGTCCGTCTGGTCCCAGATTTCGGGCGCGGTCGTTTCGATATGGGCCTGCCGGTTGGCAATGTTATCGAACTGGTTGGCCCAGATAGCGCCGTTCGGATCGGTCGCAGCAAGCTGTTTGGCAAGGCGCCCGGAAACCTTCACGTAGTTGTTCGGGTTGGAATAGGGGACAGCCGGAACCTCGACCAGTTTGGCGCCAAGAAGCTTCAGCGCGTCCTTCTTTTCCTGGCTCTGGGTTTCCGGAATGACGATGACGGTCTTGTAGCCAAGCGCGTTGGCGACGAGTGCAAGACCGATGCCGGTGTTGCCCGCCGTGCCCTCGACAATCGTGCCGCCTGGCCGCAACTGGCCGCGGCGTTCCGCGTCGCGAATGATGTAGAGCGCGGCGCGATCCTTCACCGATTGGCCCGGATTGAGAAACTCTGCCTTGCCGAGAATTTCGCAGCCCGTCGCTTCGGACGCAGCCTTGAGGCGGATGAGTGGCGTGTTGCCGATGGCGGTAAGCGCAGAGGAGTGAATGGTCATGGCGAGCCTTCTTGTCTGAGCAGAAACTAAGAGGGGTTATGTCCCGTTACAACTGCATCGTGACAAGAAATTATCTTCCCGGCTTTGCGTCTGCCACGCAAAAATTTGCCGTTCCCCGTTTTTATGCGTGTTTCTTGAGGCCGGAGTAGGCATCGAGTGCCCGCTGTCGCGCAAATTGATGATCGACGACCGGTTTCGGATAGGTTGTCCCAAGCTCGATTCCGGCTTTTTCCAGAACGTCCTTCGGTGCTGCAAATGGCTTATGGATGTATTTCCGCTCCAGTTTGTCCAGTTCGGGAACGAACATGCGCACATAGTCGCCATTCGCATCGAATTTTTCGCCCTGAAGCACGGGGTTGAAGATCCGGAAGAACGGTGAGGCGTCTGCGCCCGATCCGGCCACCCATTGCCAGTTGGCGGCATTCGATGCCGGGTCGGCATCCACAAGCGTATCGCGGAACCACTTCTCGCCTTTGCGCCAGTCGATCAGCAGATGTTTGATGAGGAAGGACGCGGTGATCATGCGGACACGGTTGTGCATGATGCCATGCTTCCACAATTGCCGCATTCCCGCATCGACAATCGGATATCCCGTCATGCCGCGCTTCCACGCATTGAAGCCCGCATTGTCGTTTTTCCAAGGGAAAGGATCGAAACTGTCGTTCCAGTTTTTTTCGTCCAGTTCAGGAAAATGAAACAGCAGGTGATAGCAGAATTCGCGCCAGACCAGTTCCTTGCGGAAACGGCTGATATCCTGAGACCCGATCTTGTGCGACAGCCCCTTGGTCGCATGCCATGCAGCCGCAGGCGATATCTCGCCAAGCGCCAGGTGCGGCGAGAGCATGGAGGTGGCATCCTTGGCAGGAAAATCCCGGCCTTCCTCGTAACCTTTCAGCGCGCCGTCGATGAAATCCTCAAGCTTTTCCTGCGCGCTTGCTTCGCCCGGCGTCCAAAGATCGGCAAAATCCTTTGCCCAGTCCGGTCTGGTTGGCAAAAGTTTCCAGTCGGCCAGTTTTTCCGTCTTCGGCCAGGTGCCGGGTGCTGTCAGCTTATCCGGTGCCTCTGCCGGCACATGCGGCTCCTCGGCACCTTCGATCGCCCGCCAGAAGGGCGTGTAGACACGGTAGGGGCCACCGCCTTTGGTCTTGACCCGCGATGGCTCGTGCATGAGGTGGCCCGCGAAGCTTTTCACCGTCAGGCCGTCACCTCGAAGCGCCTCTTTCAGTTTGCTGTCCGTCTCCATGCCATCGGGATCGTAGCGCCTGTTCCAAAAAACCGTGTCGGCACCCGTTTCCGAGATCAGCGAATGGAGAATGTCTGAAGGCTTGCCGCTGCGAAGCAGAAGGCGGCTGCCACATGTTTCGAGCGAGGCCGCCAGGGCTTCCAGCGAATGATGCAGCCACCATTCCTGTGCGCCGCCCAGAGGACCGGCCGATCCAACCTTATCATCCCTGATATAAACGGGAATCACCGCCCCACCGTGATCGAGTGCAGCGCGCAGAGCGTAATTGTCGGACAGGCGCAGGTCCTTGCGGAACCAGACGATAACGGCAGAGGGCTTTGTTGACATGGGCTTTTCCGGTTCACCTCTGCTTGAATGACAATTGAACGGCTTTGTTCCTCAAATCGGCTAGAATGGGAAGATGGACGGACGCGGTTTTCTGATGAGGATTTTTTTAGACTTGAAACCGTCGGGGGCGGGAACCAAGTGAAGGCGCCAATGTTTCAACGGGGCAATAAACTATGGATGTACAATCGATGCTTCTGAACGACATCAAATGGAAAACCCCCGTTACCATTTCCCTGCAGAACGGCTCGCCCAGAATTTTCAACGGCGCCTACGAAGCGTTTGACTTCTTGCAGCACGAATGGCCGGAGCGCACCGGACAGGCTTATGAGCAGGCGCTACGACTTTGCCGCGCCTCTCTGATGGGGAGCGTCGACGGCGAAATCGCCAGAGCGGCGTTCATCGCGGCAAGCCGGCAGGCTGAATGCCTGATGGACGAAGATCGTCAGATCGCCTCCTGATTTTCAACCGGAAAATCATCTCGAACGAAGCCATCCGTAACGGTGCGGGTGGCTTTTTTGTTGGGGCCTTCGCGAAACGGGTTGAAAATGTGGCCATCAGGGGCGAACTTTGCCACACACAACAGGTGATCGGCACGTTACGATGCAAAATCAGGGCTATATCGTTTTTCCGACCGCGCTTGGCCATTGCGGTCTTGCCTGGGGCGCGAAAGGCATCAAACGTCTGCAATTGCCGGGCGCCAATGCTGCCGAAACGGAAAAGCTGCTGATGCGGCGGGTCCCGTCCCTGTCGGCTGCAGCACCGGATGATGAACTGCGGCGGATCATCGAAAGCATCGTTCGTTACTTCGCCGGTGAGGCGACGGATTTCTCCAGGACGCCGGTTGATCTGGCCGGAGCGGAACCCTTTCATCTCGATGTCTATCAGGCTGTTCGCCTTATTGGCTGGGGCAACACGACCACCTATGGCGCGGTTGCAAAGACGCTGGGAAGCGGGCCGGAAAAGGCGCGCGATGTGGGGCAGGCGATGGCGAAAAATCCGGTGCCGCTGATCATACCGTGCCACCGCGTTCTGGCCGCCGGCGGCAGGCTTGGCGGTTTTTCCGCACCGGGCGGCTCAACGACGAAATTGCGGATGCTGGCACTGGAAAATGCCGGGCGGGCTTCTGACGACGAGGCCCAGGGCAGCCTGTTTTGAAGCAACGACAGATTCGTGCTGTATAGACCGTCCAAATTTTCGCCAATATCTCGTCAAATTGTCGTTGAATTGTCACAATACATGGGCGCCCTCTAACAAAAGGGCGACAAGTTTGAAAGTATCCGCGTTATTTCTAGCCGCTGTAGTGTCTTTAACAGCGGCGGCGTCAGCCTCTGCCGGAATGTTGAACCAGGCAGAAAGATATTCGGGTCTGCACGAGACCAAGAATAACAAGAGCCTCAAGAACATTCTGGGTGCCAATCCCCGCGTCACCCCCTGGTGCGGTCTTTTCCTCCACGCCGTTGCCAGCAAGGCAGGGCGGCAATCTCCGAAATCCTATGGTTTTGCCAAATCCTGGACGTCTTTCGGTTACGCTGTGCCGGTGGGCCAGGCGAAACCCGGTGATGTCGTTGTTGTCCGCAACGGACGCGGTTATCACGCCGGCATCCTGAAAAGCATGAGCGGCAAGACGGCAAAGATCCTTGGCGGAAACCAGTCGGGCCGCGTGCAGGTTTCAAACTTCAGCCGCAAGTCCATCGTGTCGGTGCGTCGCTAACCGTTTTCGGGCCGACCCGACACTATGCCACTGGCAATTCCAAAAGAGCGGGCTGAGGCCCGCTTTTTTTATGCCTTTTTTGAAGGAAACTGCGCCGTGCATCCAGCCTGCTGTTGACGACCGTCAAATGAAACCTCTTCATAGTCAGGAACGAGGAACAAATGTCATCTTTCTCTGTTTTTGTTGTCATATGGATGAGATCAAAGGGAGGTTCGTTATGACTGCAGATCGTGAAGGCTCTATCCGTGCCAAGGCGCACGCCCTTTGGGAAAAGGAAGGCAGACCGGAAGGGTCTCATGAGCGGCACTGGGCAGAAGCGGAGCGCGAAGTCGCAACAGAAACCGCCAAAAAACCGGTCAAGAAGCCCGCTGAGCGCAAACCGAAGTCGCCAGCCGTAAAATCCCTTCAGAACGAACAAAAGGCTTCACGGGCCGATGATAAGGACGAATTGACCGAAGGTCTGGAAGAAAGCTTCCCGGCAAGCGATCCGCTTGCGGTGACAAACACGACAGTGGCGACCAAACGCCCGAGTGCGAAAAAGAAGACCAAATAGGTCTCTGGAACCAATAGCCGGTCAAACGGCTATGTCGTCATGGAAATCAGCGGTATTGGGTGAAAAGTTCTCTTGAAGAGAAGAATGGCTCCCCGGGCCGGATTCGAACCGGCGACCTGTCGATTAACAGTCGAATGCTCTACCGCTGAGCTACCAGGGAACGTTGGCGCCGTTTGTTGCGGCGTTGGCGGGGTAATACAAATGCTTTGTCGATTTGCCAAGCGGTTTTTTCAAAAAAAACGCATTCGTCTTGTTTTATCTCCTGAGAGCCCCACTTTTCAGGGCTTGTAGCGTGCAAAAAACTTATCCACAGGCTGGATGAAAAAGGGCAGCAGGAAATGAAATTCGGAGTCGATGCCAGAACAGGCCGTTTAAATGTCGGCAAATGGAGCGTGGCGATGCCGCGTTCTCGCACTGGCAGGATCGCGACAGGCTCGGTTCTGGTCGTCGGGGGAACGCTCGGCTTCTTGCCGATCCTCGGATTCTGGATGATTCCGCTTGGTCTCGTCGTGCTGTCTCACGACCTGCCGGCAGTACGCCGTCATCGTCGGCGCGTGACCGTATGGTGGGCATCGCGGCAGAAGCGCCGCGATGGTGTCGGCAAAAAGGATGGCGGATCAGCCGCCGAATGAATTGCTGATGCCCTGGCCGGCCCAGAAGGCGGCATAGGCGAGCGCTGCGAAGTAAATCGACGTCAACAGCAGGAACAGATAACCGCCGAGAACGGTGACGCCGTCGCGCTGGATCATGCCGGCGGAAAAAAGCAGGATCGCAACACCTGGCAGGGTGTTGGAAAACGGAATGAAGCCCAGCGGCATCATTAGAAGCACGCCCGCCGTCATCAGAGCCAGACCGTTGATCCGGTTGGCAACAAGCCCGGTGGTCAGTGCCGGCATGCGTGGGCGAATATAACGGTCAAGCTTGGAGACGATCGCCACGCCTTTTTGAAGCGCCGGGACGAGCTTTTCCGTTTCCATCTGGCGGTCGAGAATTTTCTTCGGCAGCCAAGGCAACCGGTTCAGTGTGATCGCCAGGCTGACAAGAATGATCGCTGCACCGAACACGGTGCTGACGCCCGGTATCGACACGGGAATGAGAAAGGGCAGGGACGCAATCGCACAGATCAGCAAAAGTCCTTGTTCACCAATCGCTTCCATCAGTTCGCGCAGGGTGATCGTTTTGCCCCGAACCCTTCCGATCAGCTTTTCCAGCGTGGTGCTGAGTTTCTCGGACGTATCGGTAAATGCGAATTCATTCGTCATGCAGACTTCCCGGAAGTTGTTTTACTCCCGGAACCGATAGCATTTATAGGGCTCCATGCCTATCACCGATAGAAATGCGCCTGCAACGAATGGCGTTTGCAGCCTAGTGGGAAACCCAGTTGCTGTAGGCGCCTGCCACGAGCACGACAAACAGGATGACAAGGATGACCGGATTGATCGACGTAATGAAGCTCACATATTCCATAATGCGTTCCTCCAATTTCCTCCGAGGAACATTTTACAATAAAATCCGATAGTTATCTACCTTAGGACGATATTTTTGCGTTGCGGTGAGGCTTGAGCCTTATTGGCTGGAATCATTTTCTTTTCATCGATTCCGCATTGCGGAAACCATCTTCCCAACATTTGCCATTCTGTTGCATTGTCTCTATTGCCGTCGCGTAAGGCTTGAAAATACGCGCCCCGCCTGCCGCATGGCTTCCTGATCAACTGCTTCACTCTGGGATACGGAAATGCTCAAGAATCTTTACGGATGGACGATGGCGCTTGCTGCACGCAAAACCGCCGTCTGGTGGCTGGCGATTGTGGCATTCGTGGAAAGTTCGATCTTCGTCGTACCCGCTGACGTGCTGTTCCTGCCGATGGTGCTGGCAAAACCGAAACGCGCCATGTTTTATGCTCTGGTCGCGACGGTCGCCTCGGTTCTCGGCGGTATCGCCGGCTGGTTTCTCGGGCACTACGCCTTTGAAAGCCTGGCGCGGCCAATCCTGGAATTCTATGGCAAGCTCGAAAGCTTCGAGCACCTCAAAAGCTCGGTCAATTACGAGACCATCGTTCTCCTGCTGGTGACATCGGGTCTCGCGCACCTGCCGCCGATCAAGGTCGTGACCATTCTGTCGGGAGCAGCCAACATCAGTCTCGGGCTGTTTATCCTGTCTGCCGTCGTAACGCGCGGCGCACGTTTCTTCATTCTGGCCGGCCTGCTGCAGCGATACGGCGAGTCTATCCGCCACTTCATCGAAAAGCGGCTCGGTCTCATCACGGCGGCCGCTGCCGGCGCCTTGATTGCCGTCTATGCGGTCTATGTCTTCGTTCGGTGACATGGTCGGGATTTGAGACGCCTGCCATGTTCCGCAGGCGGGTTGAACGTGCCGGCGGCTGCCCGTGAGTGGGCGCGAAACGCTTCTCGTTCTCGCGTGACCCGCTTCAGGATCTTCGGCGCACAACTTTCAGTTTGATGTCAGAAATGGCGGATATCCGGTGCCTCGACCAACGCACGGCCAGAAAATCAATCCCGGTTTTCAGGCCATTTGACGCGTCGATTGAGAAAAATGGAGCGCTGCCGTCTGCCTTTGTAGCGACGCGGTGCTCTGACGAGGAACCGCTATCATGCGACGAATTTTAAAGGGCTCTGCCTGGGCCGTGGCGACAATCGCACTCTCTGTCAGCCTGTACCTCTTCGGTATCCAGTATTTGGGCAACTTCCACGAGGTCGTACCGGGACAGCTTTACCGCTCCAATCAGCCGAAAACAGCGCAGCTGGACCGCTACGTCAAACAATACGGCATCAAGACCATCATCAACCTGCGCGGCGCCAATCCCTCGCAAGGCTGGTATCGGGATGAAACATCCGAATCGAACAGGCTGGGTGTCACCCATATCGATTTCGGCATGTCGGCCAATGAGCAGCTCAGCATGGAAAGGGTCGACCAACTGGTCGCAGTCATGCGCGATGCGCCCAAACCCATTCTCATCCACTGCAAGGCTGGCGCAGACCGAAGCGGCCTTGCCTCAGCCCTTTATCTCGCCCGCATCCTGGGCGCCGGCGAAGAGGCCGCCGAAAGCCAACTCTCCCTCCGCTTCGGTCACCTCAGCCTCCCTTATCTCTCCAAGGCCTACGCCATGGACGAGACCTGGGAAACAGTGGAGCAGACGCTGATCCCGCAAGACTGGCTGTTCGCCTGGCAGGAGCCTTGATACGCCCAGAGGGAGGGTGTTGATGGCTCGGGGAGGGCATGAAGATTTTTCGTTTTTCAGGAAAAAGGTCATTTTCCGCTTGCTCTCCAAACGCCATCTATATAAAGCCCTTTTCAGGTTCGGAGCGTAGCGCAGCCCGGTAGCGCACTTGACTGGGGGTCAAGGGGTCGCAGGTTCAAGTCCTGTCGCTCCGACCATTGAAAACCAAGCCAGATGCCCCCAAGGCTGGCTTGAAAGTTCTCAGCTATTCAATAGATGCAAATTTTTTCTCTCTTACGTGCTTTTTCGTATTGGCGAAGAGAGCGCTGACCGGTCTGTCAGAGTGATTAAGAAGCTGGCTTCGAGGTGGCGCCCCCTGCAGGACTCGAACCCTTCCGCTTTGAGGTGAAGAACCTTCCAATGCGTGACGTCTTGGCTGCACACGCTGTTTTTGTTTGCAGCTATCAAACAGAAAACACACACTTGGCACTACAGGTTGTGGCCGGTTGCTTGACTCCCAGCTTGATGTGCTAAATCAATACGCATGTTTTAGGGGACGGGCACTTTATTTTAGCTCAATTCACCATATTGAAATCGATATTGCTTCTTTATTCATAGTCATTTTTATCAAGAGCGCCGCTTCGGGAAACTGGAGCGGCTTTTGATTGCGCGCGGCTGTGGAGCGGGAGTTGGCTCTATGCCGTCGTCCTACTCACCGGATATTTCCAACGCACCGTTTGCAAATTGGGGGCTGGTTTACGGTCTGCCGTTGCCGTCTCATGTGGAGGTAACGAGAAAACGTCCTTTCTGGCCATTCCCCCAAAATTGCAGTAGCCTCTGGTAATGCTGACACCTGCACAATGCCGCGCCGCGAGAGCTTTCCTGGATTGGTCGCAAAAGGCACTTGCCGATCAATCGAAGATTGAAGCCGTTACCGTTCAAGCCTTTGAAGCCGGTCAGCCGGTGGCGAGCGATGCGGTTGCTGCTTTGCTCCAGGCGCTGCAGTCCGGCGGTATCTCATTTATTGATGACAATGCGACAAGTGGGGCGGGTGGTCCCGGTGTGCGTCTTCTGAAATCGCCGAATCCGGAGATTGTAAGTCCCGAGACAGTGCAGTATCCGGAGCACATGGCGCCGGATGCGCCCACAGGTGCAGGAGGCTGACATGGCGAAGAAAGAGAAGATCGAACATTCCGAGTTTTCGGGCGAGTTCGAAGACGACGGCATCACGGTACTCGTCGATATTTACCGACCTGCCGGCACACAGCAGGACTGGACGCTGGAGGTCATCAGCGAAGAGGACGACGTGACGACCTGGGAAGAGAATTTCGCCACCGACAAGGATGCCTGGGAAGAGTTTCTGGCAACCTGCGAAAAGGATGGCATCAGAAGCTTCCTCGACGGCGAAGAGCCATCCGTGCACTAAGGTTTTACTCAGAGCATAAAAATTAAAAAGGGTCGGTGCAGCGATGCATCGGCCCTGATTTTTACCGCGCATTTACTGTCAAACGCCCGACACATCTTCTCTTCAGCATAGACGGGAACCTGCTGCGGTCCAAAACGTTCAGTTGCAGGCAATCTAAACTCAGGGAGATAGCTCATGTCCGAATTGGTGGTCGTCGGTTTTGACGGGAAAGAAGAAGCTGACCGCGTTCTTCTCAAGCTTGCGGGTCTGAAAAAGGAATATCTGGTCGATCTCGAAGACGCAGTCGTTGTCGTTCGTGATGAATCCGGCAAGGTGCATCTGAAGCAGAGCGTCAATCTGACGGCACTTGGTGCGAGTTCCGGCTTGCTGTCTGGCGGCCTTTGGGGGGGCCTTGTTGGCCTGTTGTTCCTCAATCCGCTGGCAGGTTTCGCCATTGGTGGCGTTCTCGGTGCGGGCACGGGCGCGCTTGCCGGTTCGCTTGGTGATTACGGCATTGACGACGACTTCATCAAATCGCTGGGCGAAACCATTCCAAACGGATCGTCTGCCCTGTTCGTGCTGATCCGCAAGGTACAGCCGGAGAAGGTGATGGCTGAGTTCGAAGGACTGCGCGGTCGCGTCCTGAAAACCTCGCTTTCGCCAGAGCAGGAAGCGCAACTGCAAAAGGCGCTGTCTGGCAGCTCCGTGGAAACGCCGGCTCCTGCTGTCTAATCAAGGTTTTGGCGATACGCCGCAGCACTCTGCGGCGTGTCGCAAAATCTCGTTGCATCAAACCGTCACGGTATTTGCGTCTGCCTTGGGCCAGGTCAGATAATAATAGTGGTCGCCCACACTGCCGAAAAACGCATTGCTGCCGGAAGTCGCATCCGTATAGGCGCCGGTCGATGAGCGGACATAGCTGCCGCCTTCACGCTCGAGCCGCTGTTTCAGAAACTCGCTCCAGCCCATGCTGTCGATCTGCGTTCTGGCTTGCGTCGTCACGTCGTTTTCATCCGACGGGTCCCAGGCGGTCATCTGAACGCCATTCAGCGGGTCCGAAACGGTAAGGGTTCCTTTTTCCAGCGCCGCCAGCATTTCCTTCGCCTGTTCGGCGGTTGCTGTTTCTTCCGCCAGCGCCTGAAGTTTCTTCTTCAGGCTGGTCATGAAATCGGCCGAGGTGATGTCAGTGGAAACCGGCGTCGAATCGTCTGCTTCGGTGGTTTCTCCCGATTGCTCCGAAAGGCGCGTCAGCAGATTGTTCAGCGTTGTGGTGGTCGAGGCCGAGGTATCGATACCGTAGGACGAAAGAAGCTGTGTGCGCTGGTTGGATGCGCTTTCTGTTGCGTCTTCCTGTTCCTTGATGGCCTTGAGTGCCAGTTTTGTTGCCGTCAGTCGTGTGGAAAGGTCGATGGAAGATACCATGTCGATCTTGCGTCCTGAACAGGCCAACGCGTTTCATGCGCATCGACCTCATGTTGGTGGCGCGGGCCACTCCTTGGCTTCTCACATCAGAAGTCCGGTCACGACGTTTTTAAACGTCTGCGACCGGTCTATTGGGGCAAGGTTGCCTCACGCTTGCGTATATTATTTCTGCTCGACGGAGACACCGTTCGGGCCGATGTTCATCTCAATGCCCTGCGGTTTGCTTTCTTCATGCCAGACATAGGCGCCAAGGCCGGCGATCACCACAACCAGCGCGCCGATGATGAGGTAAAGATTATTGGTCTGAGTCATGCAAATTATCCCCGTATGATCGTGATATCGCGGGATAAACGCCGATGATCAGGGAAAGTTCCGTTACGGCAGGCGAGGGGACGCGGCCAGTGTTCGGCGTCGTTTCAGGGTCTCGCGTTTCTCCAGCGCCATGCATCCCCAGATCACGCCAAGCAGCAGGAAAAAATGCCGCCAGTGGTCGGTATCGATGACATTGCCAATCAGCACGTGACCAACGAAAGTCACCCAGGCGATAATCAGGAACGGTTGCCACGGCCGCTCACGCAGCAGGTTGTTGAAGCCCGCCGCAATCGTCCAGCAGACCATCGCCAGATAGATGACGAAACCGAACCAGCCATGCGTGGTCAGGCTTTTCAGCCAGATATTGTGTTCGGCCGCGGGAAAGATGTCGTCGAACACCATCGGGCCGATCCCTAGCGGGTGTTCCATCGCCATCAGGAAACCAAGATAGTGGCGGGCAAAGCGGCCGAGGTGCCCACCGTCATAGGACTGGACGGCAGATGCACGGTTGGAGAACAGATCCGCGACCTGCTTGAATTGCAGGGCAATGATGACGGCCGCCACCATGAAAGCGACTGCCAGAAGAAACAGCACAAGAATTTTCAGCCGAAACGCCGAGGTGCGCTCCTTGAGCAGCATCACGAACACCAGCAGGACCGCTGAAAACAGAAAGAGGCCCCAGGCTGCGCGCGAGAAGGACAGGAAGATGCCGAGCGCCAGCACCAGCAGCCCGGTAATACGCCAGGGCGCATGCATCGTCTTGCCGGTAAGCAGGCCGTAGATCAGGTAGAGCGACGGCGCCACCAGGAAGGGACCGAAGACGTTCGGGTCCTGAAATGCACCCTTGGCGCGGTCGTAAAGTGTGAAGACCTCAAAGCCGGGCAGGGCGTGGAAATAACCGAGAATGCCGAGCATTGAAGTAATCAGCGCGGCCGCAAGCCAGGCGCGGAAGATCAGCAGAAGTCGCTGATATTTGTCTTCGATGATCGCGGCGTAGAAAACAGATGTCAGCGCCAGAAAGGTCGATACCGCAAGATAAAGCGGCCCCTCATCCAGATTGGCCATGGTGGTCAGCGACAGATATCCACCCACATTGAAGGCCAGCAGCAGAGACAACAGAATGACGACGGTGCGCGACAGGCGCAGGCCGAGCAAAAACCACAGCGCGACCTGTCCCACCATCATCAGTTCGTAAGGCGCAGGTTCCGAGATGACGAATCCGGACAGAAACACCCCGAACGCGATAAAGAACGAGCCGATCAGCCGCATGGTGGCCAGCGGCGCATCAAAATCCGGAGCGTGCTGGTAGGCGGCTTTGGTCAATAGGCGTTTTCCGACTTGAGCAGGCGTATGGGCGTCAGGAACAGGATCTTCAGATCGAGGAACAGCGACCAGTTCTCGATGTAATAGAGATCATATTCGGTGCGGAACTTGATCTTGTCGCCGTGGTCGATTTCACCGCGCCAGCCATTGATCTGCGCCCAGCCCGTAACCCCCGGCTTGACCTTGTGTCGGGCAAAATAATGCTCCACCACCTCGGTATATTTCAGGTCGCCCGTCTGCGCATGAACGGCATGCGGCCGCGGCCCGACGAGGGAAAGATCGCCGCGTAGAACGTTGAACATCTGCGGCAACTCATCGATCGATGACTTGCGCAGGAAACGTCCGACCGGCGTGACGCGCGGATCGTTTTTCGTCACCGCCTTCTTGGCGGTCGGGTCGCTGAGCTCCGTATACATGGAGCGGAACTTCCAGACATTGATAGTCTCGTTGTTGAAGCCGTGACGCTTCTGCATGAACAGCACGGGACCTTTCGAGGTCGCTTTCACGGCAATCGCCGCACCCAGCATGATCGGCCACAGAAGGACGATGGCAATGATGCTGAACACGATGTCGAAGATGCGTTTTGCCACCGAATCCCAGTCGCGGATCGGCTTGTCGACAACATCCAGCATCGGCACTTCGCCGACATGTGAATAGGAGCGCGGGCGGAAACGCAGCTTGTTGGCGTGTGCGGCAATGCGGATATCCACCGGCAGCACCCACAATTTGCGCAGCAATTGCAAAATGCGCGCTTCAGCACTCAGCGGCAGGGCAATGATCAGCATGTCGAGCTTCGTCAGCCGGGCAAACTCCACCAGTTCGGCAAAGGTGCCAAGCTTGGGATAGCCGGCGACGACATCGGGCGAACGACCGCTGCTTTTTCTGTCGTCGAAAATGCCGCAGATGCGGATATCGTTGTCGGTCTGCTGTTCGAGAGAGCGAATGAGATCCTTGGCCATGTCGCCACCGCCAACAATCACTGCGCGGCGTTCCATCACGCCGTTTCGCCACCAGTGGCCGATGGCAAAACCAAGAAGCGTGCGGCCGGCAAACAGTGCGATGGCGCAAAGCGCATACCAGGTGACGAACATGTCCCGCGAGCGCGGCGTATCGGGAAAGAACACCAGCGCAAAACCGGCAATCAGCGCGAATGACAGGATGACGGCGCCCTGAACCCGGAAGAAGACCTTGAAAGGAGCACGCAACGCCGGAAGCTGGTAGCAGTCGCCAGCCTGCATGAACATCACGCAGGCAAGCGCGCCGAGCAACCCGCCGACAAACCAGTGGGCAAAACCGCCGGCACCATCATAGGCGGCAAAGCCGTTGACGGCCGCCGCGATCACGGCAAGAAGCGCGAATTCAAAAATCCGCAATTGGCCGATGACCATGTTGGGGGAGTGATTTCCGGCGCGAAGCTGGCTGGCAACCTGCCGCGCAAGCGGATTGAGTTCGACGCTTTCGGAAATGGAAGCGTCTCTATTGTCGCGTTCGGACATTTTCTTGCGGAACGAAATTACATCGAATTCGTGCCGCTCTTCATTATCCTTGCTCATCGCTACAGCCCACACCCTTTACGAGCGAAAATCTAGTCCAAACATACTAAGAAACGTTTATGGCAGCGATTATTAACGCTGCGTGCAGTCAGGGCGTGTAACTTTGGGGCTGGCGGCGTCTCAGGTCAAAGAGCGATAGAGCGTCAGCATATCTGCGGCCATCACCGGTGTGGAAAACTGCGCCTTGAAGTCCTCGGGTTTAGGCATGACCCGATCTGCCCAGACGGGGTCGCTGGCATCCTGAACCATGATTTTGGCCAGAGCGCCGGAATCGCCAGCGGGTACCAGCGCCTCGCTTTTTGCGCCCAGCACTTCGGGAATGCCGCCAACGCGCGAGGCAATGACTGTCTTGCCGGCCGCGAGCGCCTCCAGAACGATATAGGGCATGGCTTCCGCGCGGGAGGGAACCACCACGGTCGACGCCATTTCAAAGGCTTTGCGGGCCGGCATGGCCGCATGCATGGAGATGCGGCGCGAGAGACCGGCACGGGCAATCATTCCGGCATATTTGTCTCTGTCTGGGCCATCGCCGACAATCACGCCGGACAACGTCTTGCCCGTCATGCGCTCCGCCTTGGCAAAGGCATCGATAAAAACATCCGGCCCCTTCAGGTCGCGCAACATGCCGATATAGAGAAATTGCGCTGCACCCTCTTGCGTCGGCACGGTCTCGAATTCGTTTTCCTGAACGCCATTGTAGATCATCGCCGTGCGGGTGCGCGGCTTTCCGACCTTCGTTTCGTAAGTCTCCTGTTCGAACCGGCAGACGAAGCAGAGCGCGTCGGTAAAACGCTCCTGAAATCGTTCGATCCGAAGGAAGAGCTGACCCTTGAGGCTGCGCCTGTCATAATGCAGGCTGCCGCCGTGAGGCGAATAGAGGCGGGCGACGCGATACCTGTTTACCCGCAGCAGTGAGCCGATCAATCGTGCCAACACGCCGCCCTTGGCGCTGTGTCCGTGCAAGATGTCCGGCCGCAAACTCTTGATGTGTTTATAGGAACGCCACAGCGCAAACAGATCTCCAGGGCTGATCGAGCGCCGGATTGGCAGCCGTGTCAGCCCGAGTTCCAGCATCGGAGCAATCTGGGCAAAAAGCTTCTCTTCATAGACGCCGCCGGTCGAACTGTCGCAGACGATGCCGACTTTGTGGCCTTGCTTGACGTGTTCTTCGATGAGGTCGCGCACATGGCGGAAGACACCGCCCACAGGGGAGCGGAAGCAGTGAATGATGCGTAGCGGAGGCCCGTCATTCGACATCGATGCTGTCCCGCCCGTCAGAAAAAGCGTTCGCGAACATAAACCGTATCACCCGCCAGGATCGGTGCCGTAATGCCGATGCGGCCGGTGATGACATCGGCGTTGATTTTGCGGGTGATATCGACATCGGCCTGGTTGGCGCGCGAGGTAAAGCCGCCGGCAATGGCGATGGCATTTTGCGCCGTCATGCCGGGCACGTAGGAATATTGACCCGGCCGGCCAACTTCGCCCATGATGAAGACAGGGCGGTAACGATCGATCTCGATCGTGACATCAGGATCGCGCAGATAGCCCTGGCGGAGTTTGGCAGCGATTGCGGCTTCGAGTTGCGGCAACGTTTTGCCGCGGGCGGAAACCTGGCCGACGAGCGGGAAGGCAACATAACCGGCCTGATCCACGGTATAGGTGTTGGTCAGCCCGGCCTGTTCGAAGACATTGATGCGCAGCCGATCACCGCTATCGACGTGATAGGGTTGCATGGCAACCTCATGGAATGCTTTCGGCGCGGGTTGATATGCCGCGCATCCCGAAAGGGCCGACAGGGCGGCTACAATGAGTGCTGTGACATGTCGTGATCCGGCGAGCGGCATTTCGTCAGGCTCCGAGTCGTTCAATGACCATTGTTATCGGTCTGTTAGGGTTAATGGCCGGTAAACGGCAGCGCGTATGGCCGATGAAATCGGCTTTATTTTGCGCGATTTGCGTCGGTTGTTTGCCGGATTAACTGTTGTGTTACCGGCAACACTTAAGCTTTGCGCGAAATTGGTGATCTATATTTGAACAAACGGGGTTGCCCCGGCTATGGAGCCCGTATGAACGGCGAGCGCATGGACGACAGGGATGTGGATATCGATCTCGCCCGGCTGATGTCGGCGATATGGGAGCGAAAGGGGCGCATTGCCCTGATTACGCTTCTCGCGGGCGGGGCTGCCTTTGTCGCATCCAGCATGATGGCGCCAGCCTACAAGGGCGAAGCGCGCGTGCTGATCGAATCCCGCGCGGCATCCTTTGGTGCATCGCCGCAGTCGAACACGCCTGCCGAACCTGCGCTGGATGAGCTGACCGTTTCGAGCCAGGTGCAGATCCTGCAATCGGTCGACCTGATCAAACAGGTGGCGCGGGACATGAAGCTGCACGAGCTCAACGAGTTCGACCCGGATGCAAATCCATCCTTCCTTTCGCAATTGCTTGTCTCCGTTGGTCTGAAGCGCGATCCGCTGCAGGTTGCGCCGGAGGAACGGGTTCTCAAGGCTTTCAGGGAAAAGCTGCAGGTCTATCAGCTTGAAAGTTCGCGCGTTATCGCCGTCGAGTTCTCCTCGCAGGACCCCAAGCTCGCTGCCGCGATCCCGAACGAGATGATGAAGGTCTACATCGCGCTGCAAAGCGGCGCGAAGCTGGACACCAGCACCGAGGCTGCCCGCTGGCTTGAACCGGAGATCGCCAGTCTTCGCGAAAAGGTGCGTGACGCCGATCGCAAGGTTGCCGACTATCGCTCTTCCTCCGATCTTCTGTCGGCCGGGCAGGGCGAAACGCTTGCCACACGGCAATTGAGCGATGCCTCGACCGAACTTGCCCGCGTCAGAACGGAACGGGCCAATGCGGAGGCACGCGCCGAAAGCGTACGCAATGCCCTCTCAAGTGGCCGCCCGCTCGACACTTTCCCGGATGTGGTCAGTTCGCAGATGATCCAGCGCCTCAAGGAAAGCGAGGCGACGATCCGTAGCCAGATTTCCGATCTTTCATCTTCGATGCTGGAAGGCCATCCGCGTATCAAGGCGCTGCGCAGCCAGCTTGATGGCATTCAGCGGCAAATTCAGGAAGAGACACGCAAAGTTCTGGCGAGCCTTGAAAACGAGGCGAATGTTTCGCGGTTGCGGGAACGTCAACTCGTGCAGCAGATGAATGTGCTGAAATCCGAAAGTGCGCGCGCTGGCGAGCAGCAGGTCGGATTGAACGATCTGGAGCGCGAAGCTGCAGCCCAGCGTCAGTTGCTGGAAACCTATCTCGCCCGTTACCGCGAAGCGACCTCTCGCGCCGGATCGGCAGAATCGACGCCTGCCGACGCCCGTGTCATTTCCTCGGCCGTCGAGCCGCGCGAAGCCTATTTCCCCAAAACAGGGGCGATCACCATCGTCGTGACGCTGGCGACCTTCCTTCTCTCCTGCATCGTGGTGATGCTGCTGGAACTGTTCACCGGTCGCGCCTTGAAGCCGGTTGGTCGTGCGCCTGCGCCAGTCGCTGGCGACAATCCCAACCGTATTGCCGCCGCAGAGGACAGGAACGAACGCGCCGACGAGGCGGAATTGATGGAAACGCCAAAGGCGGAAGAAAAGCCGCCGGTCGTTGCGCCGCCGGCTTATGCCGAACCGGCACCCGCCACCGCGATAATACCGCCAGTGGTGGCGCCTGCCGCTATCGCGGAAGAAAAGCCGCAGGCCGCCGCCGTCGCCGCAGCCGCGCAGGAAGAGATTGCCGCAGCGGAAGACGATGACGACCAGGGCGAATTTTCGGTTGATGCCGTTGCGGCATTCCTGGCGGCACGGGTTGCCAAACCTGTGGTCGCGGTCGTGTCTCCGACTGGTGATAGCGGTTCCACAACCACAGTCATGCTGGCCCGTGCTCTTTCCGAACTCGGCCGTTCCGTCGTTCTAGTGGATATGACGGCGTCCGCGTGCCCGACCCGCCTGATGGCTCCCGACACCGGCCTTCCCGGTATCATGGACCTGTTGGCTGGTGCAGCCGCATTTGGCGAGACGATTCACAGCGATAGGCTGTCCGATGCCCATATTGTGCCGCAGGGTAATGCGCAGCCGCGTGAAGCGATGCGCGCCATCGACCGGCTGACGATGATCATCAACGCGCTGTCTGATGCCTATGATACGGTTCTCGTGGAATGCGGCGCGGTCCAGATTCAGAGCCTTGAGAAGATGTTGCGGCGTATGCCTGCCGAAATCGTCGTTTCCGTTCCCGACACGAAAGATGTCGTGCTGGAAAAGACCCTCGGTGATCTGCTCGCGCATGGCTACGAACAGGCTCTGCCGATGTCGGGAATGCGCAAGCGCGATCATCTCAGCGCCGCGTGAGCGCAGATGGCGTTTCTTACATCGATGGGATCTTGATCCTAATCGTCCCTGGAGGCGGCTGATCCGCCTCCATCCCAGGTGCGGGCACGCAGCCGCTGGATTAGCGCATAAAGCGTCGGGTTGGTTTTGATCGCACTCTTGGTTCTGGCAATCGCCACGAACACAGACGCTGCAAGCCGGCCTTTCAGTGTCAGCGGCAGGAAGATATCGTGCTGCACCGTCATCATCGGGCACCAGCTTCGTTTGTAAAGCTGGTCGCCGACGCCGAAATCGAACAGCACGGCCTTTTCCTGACAGGCCCGCTCTATCATCAGCCAGAACAGCAATTCGCCGGGGCTCAGGTCCTTGGCAACCGTTTCATCGATCGAGCCGAACTGGCAGATCACATGGTCCTGTTTGCGCGAAAGACCGGCAACCGCGGCAATCAAACCTTCATTTTCGCCGTGAAGGCGGATGGCGTGCAGCTCGAGCGCGGTGTCAGTCCCGGCCGGTTCGACGGATGCCAGGTCGTAGAAGAAGTCCTTGACGGCTTGGTCGCGGAAAACGTCTGGTATGCCCTGCGATGCAAACCGCGTCGATTTCTGCCGGAAAAAGGTCTGCAGCAACTGGCATTTTTCCTCCGGCGTCTGCGCGATCACGTGGGTGTAGCCACCCAGTTCTTTGGCACGTCGGCTCTGGATGCGAAATTTCTTGCGGCGCCTTTTGGCATTCACCTGCCGGATCGTGTTTTCCATGCTGCCGAGAAGCGGAAGCTGGAAGGCGGGGTTCTGGTTTTCGACAGAGGCGAGATGCGCTAGCGGGCTGGTGCGCTCACGCCAGACCAGCGGCACATTCTGCAACGCCAGAATATCGGCCTTTCCATGCAGAAGCTTTTTGGCTTCGCGGGTAATGGCTGCGGTCCTGGCGCTGTTTGCCTTCTCGGCAAAATCCGCATCGAACACACCGGTATTGATGTTGTTGAAGCGGCCGCCCGGAAAGCGCGCCTGGCGAATGCCACCCTCACGGACCAGTTCGAGTGGCAGAAGGAAAACGGTTTTGCCACCCTGACGGCCACGGATGACATGCAACGGGCTATTCTGGGTTTTCGCCCAGATGCGGCACCAGTCCAGTCCCTGATGCAGCGAGTTGAGAGCATCGCGGTCGAGAGCGTCCCATTCGGTGCGGATGGAATCGATATCGTCGACGAGATCGACGACGAGCCGGTCGGCGCGGCGCCGCTCAGGCAACGCAGAACCGTCCACCGAAGTGAACTTCGCTTCGCCATCCTTGGTCGTGACCGGCCCCACCGCCGTCATCCGCTCTCTCCGGTTGATCAGGCGAGACTATAGCTGCCACCGGCAAACAATGTCTTTATAAGCCGAAGGCAACCGCTGGCGGTAACGCGCTTTTGTCCACGCTATTTTGCCTGTTTTGACCCGGCCATCCATCGAATGATGAGCATGGCGGGCAAAATCCACAAAAGCCCGGTCAGAATGAAATAGGCGAGGTGCACCCACCAGGGGGATTGCGACAAGATCGCAGCCGCAACGGAGGTGGCCACGACGGCATAAACCACGACAAGACAGATGATGACGATGGTGCCGATGAAGGATCTGAGGCGAGGGCGCATGAGGATCAACCGAGGTTCAGGTTTCGGGCATTGAGGCGGGGTTTTGTCGTTTCTGAGGAAAATAGCCCGACGCTCCGATCCCCTTTCGGTTGTATTGCCGAAACCAAATGACGTTCACCCATGCAATGCTCCACCCCAAATGTCTTGCCCGACTATAGCGCCGCGACGGGATGCCGCAAACCCTCGGGTCTTGTTTTGCAGGGTCGGTTGGGGCTAATCAGACAGAGGCTGAACAATGGAGATCGGCGAAATGCGTTCGAGTGGCATGACGGTGGCAAACGGTTCTGTGGAGCTGGCGGTGGAAACTGCCCTGCACAAACAGGAGAAGGATCGTCGCCTTCTGCGAATCTGGTTGCGCGTGGTGCTTTTCACGCTGTTTTGTCTCGTTCTTGTCGGTGGCGCGACGCGCCTGACGGAATCGGGCCTTTCCATCACCGAATGGAAGCCGATACACGGCGCCATTCCACCGCTTTCGGTTGCCGAATGGGAAGAGGAATTCCAGCTTTACAAGCGCATTCCGCAATATCAGGAAATCAACAGGGGCATGTCCCTTGATGAGTTCAAGACCATTTTCTGGTGGGAATGGGCGCACCGCTTGCTGGCCCGCACCATTGGCCTGATCTTCGCGCTGCCGCTCGCCTATTTCTGGCTGACCGGCCGCATCGAAAAACGTCTGCGTTTGCCACTGGTCGGACTGCTGGCGCTGGGCGGCTTTCAGGGCTTCATCGGCTGGTGGATGGTGTCGTCTGGCCTCGTCAACCGCACGGATGTGTCGCAATATCGCCTTGCCACCCATCTGACGATCGCCTGTCTGATCTTTGCAGGGTGCATGTGGATCCTGCGTGGCCTGTCGGTGCACTCACCGGATGCCGCCGATGAACGCACCGGCCGGCGGTTTGCCATGGTGCTGGCCGTACTCTGTCTTTTCCAGATCTATCTCGGTGCGCTGGTTGCCGGGCTGAATGCCGGGCTCTCCTATAACACCTGGCCGCTGATGGACGGTTCACTGGTTCCGGGCGATCTCTTCCTGCAGCAGCCCTGGTGGATCAATCTGTTCGAGAACCCCAAGACCGTGCAGTTCGTGCATCGTCTGGGCGCCTACACGCTGTTTGCCGCAAGTCTCTGGCATATGGTCGGCATCTGCCGGGAGTTGCCGGGAACGCCGCATGCGCGCCGCAGTGTGCTTTTCTTCGTGCTGATCTGCATCCAGGCCGCACTCGGCATCACGACGTTGCTGATGCATGTCGATATCCACGTGGCACTCGCCCATCAGGGCATGGCGCTGATCGTGCTTGGCTTCGCGATTGCGCACTGGCGTGGTTTTATCGGTGAATACCCGCCGGCAGTCGCGGTCGAGCTTCGCGACTGATTCACAGCTGTCCGAGGACGGATTTTATCGAGACCGCGACGGAGAGTTCATCGTCGCGGTCTTTTTCATTGCCGTCTTCCTCATGCCAGGCGGCTGAAAGGCAGCCATAGGCAAAGGCGTAACGCAGGATGGTGCGCATGTCGCGCTTCAGCGTTTCGGCAAAAACAGAGGCCATGGCGGCAATTCTCTCCTCGCTGCGGGTCAGATCGAACCGGTCGAGCGGATTGGAGAACATGTTGGCGACGTCGAGTGCAGGATCGCCGATCAGGCCGGCAGGATCGATGATGATCCAGCCACGTGGGCTCTTCATGATGTTTTCGTGGTGCAGGTCGCCATGCAACGGCTTGATATCCTGCTGACTGCCAATCAGCGCCTGCGCAATGCCGGCAGCTTCGGTGTACAGGCTGTCGCGACCGGCTCGTCTGTCCTGTTCTGCCTTGGCAAACAGGCTGGCAAAATAACGCTGCAGCGGCTGCAGGCTGGCAGGCGGCGGCGTGTCCGACGGGCGGTGGTAATCGAGGAGGACCTCGGCGGCGATGCCGGTTGCTGCCACATCGCCATCCTGCTCCAGAATGTCACGCAGCGTTGTCTCGCCGGCGTGTTCCATCAGGAGGATTGTATCGGTGCGGTCGATCAATTCGACGCAGCCAATACCGCCGCGCCATGCGATGAAATCCGCACCGCGCAGGCTGTCTTCAAGCGCCTTGGGTTTGAGAGTTTTGGCAATATCGCGTGAACCGTCGGCGCGGGTCACGTCATAGACCGTGCCCGCAACCGTGTCGGCAATCTGCCTGGCTTGCGCGATCTGCCATTCGGGCGGAAAAGGCAAGCCGCTCCCGCTCATGCAGAGAGCATCAGTTCCATGTTCTGGACAGCCGCACCCGATGCGCCCTTGCCGAGATTGTCGAGGACAGCAACGAGGTTGATGTGCTCACCGGTGCCGAACACGTAAAGCTTCATCGTGTCCTTGTTGACCAGTTCCTCGGCATCGATGCGGGCAATCGCCTTGCTCTCTTCAAGCGGCACAACGGTAACGATGTCCTGGCCGGCATAATGGGCAACAAGTGCTGCATGCACGGTTTCGACACTCGCGCCGTCCTTCAGGTCGGCAACGAACAGCGGTACCTGTACGATCATGCCCTGCGCGAAGCGGCCGACGGAGGGCGAAAACAGCGGAGAACGGTCCAGAAGGCCGTGCTGTTTCATTTCCGGAACGTGCTTGTGCTTCAGCGTCAGCCCGTAAAGGAAGTTGTTGGCCGTGATGGCGTCATCGCGGTTCAGGTCTTCCATCTGGCCGATCAACTGCTTGCCACCACCGGTGTAACCGGAAACGGCGTTGACGCTGACCGGGTAGCCGTCAGGCAGAATGCCGGCGGCACGCAGCGGCCGGATAAGGCCGATGGCGCCGGTCGGATAGCAGCCGGGATTGGCGACGAAACGGGCCGAACGCACCTTGTCGGTCTGTTCCTTGTCCATTTCAGCGAAGCCGTAAGCCCAGTCCTGATGTGTCCGGAACGCGGTGGACGTGTCGATGATGCGGACATTGTTGTTGCCAGCGACCATGCCGACGGCTTCCCGCGACGCGTCGTCGGGAAGGCACAGGATGGAAACATCGGCGCCATTCAGCATGTCTTCACGCATGGCGGCGTTGCGACGCTCGGCCTCGGGAATCGACAGCAGCTCGATATCGCGGCGGCCAGCAAGGCGCGTGCGGATCTGCAGACCCGTGGTGCCGTGTTCGCCATCGATGAAGATCTTCGCTGTCATGTCCTTGTCCTGACTTTTCAGTGGGTTGTATCTGTTTTCGGATTCAATCTCTCATGCGTCGGCAGGTCTTGTCTCAACCTGCTTTCGCCAGTCGCTCAGCGCGCAGGCCAAGCATATACATTGCAACCGTCGCCCCGGCAATGGCGGTGACATCCGCATGGTCGTAAGCCGGTGCGACCTCGACCACATCCGAGCCGCGAATATCGAGCTGGCCGAGCCCGCGCAGAACGGACAGGATCTTGGCGCTGGTGGGGCCACCCGCCACAGGCGTTCCCGTGCCGGGGGCAAAAGCCGGATCGAGGCAATCGATATCGAAGGTCAGATAGACGGGCATGCCTGCCGTATGCCGGACGATCAGCGAGGCGATGTCGCTCGCGCGCATCTCCTCCACCTCATAGCCATGCACAATGTGAATGCCGAAATCGTCGGGCGCGTGTGTACGGATGCCGATCTGGATCGAGCGGTCTGCATCGATCAGCCCCTCACGCACGGCGCGCGCCACAAAGGAGCCGTGGTCGATCCGTTTGCCGTCGTCGAACCAGGTGTCCTGATGCGCGTCGAACTGCACCAGTGCCAACGGACCGTGTTTGGCCACGTGGGCTTTCAGAAGCGGCCAGGTAATGAAGTGGTCGCCTCCCAGCGTCAGCAGATAGTCCGTCTTGGAAATGATCTTGCGCGCTTCTTTTTCGATCGTCTCAGGCGTTTTCCAATGGTTGCCGTAATCGAGCAGGCAGTCGCCATAATCGATGGTCGGCATATGGGCGAACAGGTCGCGTTCGAACGGATATTGCGGGTCGTTGTCGAAAATCGCCGAAGCGCGGCGAATAGCCTGTGGCCCGAACCGTGCACCGGGACGGTTGGACGTTGCCGCATCGAAAGGAATGCCCCAGACCGCCGTTGAAACGCCCTTCAGGTTCTTGGTGAACTTGCGCCGCATGAAAGACAGCGTGCCCGCATGGGTCGGATCGGTTGCAGCCGACGTCAGTGTGGTGGCGGTAAAGGCGTGATCGATGGTTTTCGATGGCATGTGTTTCCCCGACGGTCCTGTTTACCCGCGAGGTTGCGGTTTTATCGGGCCAAAAACAAGGGCGCATGACAACGAAAAAAGGCGGAGCCGAAGCCCCGCCTTTTCGTAGTTCTGTATTCCGGAAGCGATTAACGCTTGGAGAACTGGAAGGAACGGCGAGCCTTGGCCTTACCGTACTTCTTACGCTCGACAACGCGGCTGTCGCGGGTCAGGAAGCCACCCTTCTTCAGAACAGAGCGCAGGCCCGGTTCGAAGTAGGTGAGGGCCTTGGACAGACCGTGACGAACTGCACCGGCCTGGCCGGACAGACCGCCGCCAGCAACCGTAGCGATGATGTCGAACTGACCCGTGCGAGCGGCAGCAACGATCGGCTGCTGCAGGATCATCTGGAGGACCGGACGAGCGAAGTACGCCGTGAAGTCGCGACCGTTGATGATGATCTTGCCAGAACCAGCTTTGACCCATACGCGGGCTACGGCGTTCTTGCGCTTGCCGGTCGCGTAGGAGCGGCCGAGGGTGTCAACCTTGCGGACGTGCACGGGAGCCGAAGCTTCCGATGCCGGGGCGAGGTCTTTCAGGGAGGAAAGATCGGCCATTATCAGGCGCTCCTTACGTTCTTCTTGTTCAGCGATGCAACGTCGAGAGCGACGGGCTGCTGTGCTTCGTGCGGATGGTTCGAACCAGCGTAAACGCGGAGGTTCTTCATCTGGCGACGACCGAGCGGGCCGCGCGGGATCATGCGCTCAACGGCCTTCTCAACGACGCGCTCCGGGAAGCGGCCTTCGATGATCTGGCGAGCCGTACGCTCCTTGATGCCACCCGGGTGACCGGTGTGCCAGTAGTACTTCTTGTCGGAATACTTGTTGCCGGTGAAGACAGCCTTCTCAGCGTTGATGATGATGACGTTGTCGCCGTCATCGACGTGAGGGGTGTAGGTTGCCTTGTGCTTGCCGCGCAGGCGGGTAGCAACGATGGTGGCGAGACGACCAACAACGAGGCCTTCGGCGTCGATGATGATCCACTTCTTCTCCACCTCAGCGGGCTTCTGAACGAAAGTAGACATAGTTTTCACTTTCTTTGAACCTGTCATGCGCGGTAAAAAGCGTATGCAGGCGTTTCTTGTTGCTTGGGTTGGTTGCCTTGTCAGCAACCGCAAAAGACCGCTTTCCGGCAGGAATTCAGTCTGGCGCGCTTATACGGTGCGGCGGAAAAAGCGTCAATATCGGCGATTTTCAGGGTCGTAAAAATAATCAAGCAAAAACAATGGTTTGTCTATGTGGTATTATTTTACCCCATCAAGTCGGGCCATTTAACCCAGCCGCATGACCAGAACGCCACCCACAATGATCGCTCCGGCCGCATAACGCCAGATGCTCGCCCGCTCTTTCAAGATCACCACGGAAATGACGATGGCGAACAGAATTGAGGTTTCGCGCAGTGCCGCGACCACGGCCACAGGGGCTTTTGTCATCGCGTAAAGTGCCAGCCCGTAAGACAGGATGGAGCCGCCACCGCCGATCAGCCCACGCCACCAGTAACGCTTGACGTGCTGGACAACGGGCGTGACGCCGCGTTGATAGAAAGCGAATGTGAAAAGCAGCACCGGCGGCAGAAGCGACATCCACAGCGTATAGGAAATCGCGTTGCCGGAAAGCCGCGCGCCGACGCCATCGACGAAGGTATAGGAGGCAATGACGAAAGCGTTGAGAAGGGCGACAAGAATAGCCCGTCCGCCACCGCGCCGTGCTTCGAACGCCAGGGTCAGAATACCGGCTGAGATGATCGCAATGCCAAGAAGCGCAACCGGGCTCAGTATTTCACTGAGAAACAGGCTGCTCGATGCCGCGACGATCAAAGGTGCCACGCCGCGCATGACGGGATAAACCAGGCCGATGTCGCCAATCGTGTAGGCAGCCGCAACAAGCCTGAAATAAGCAAACTGCAGAAAGGCAGATGCGATCAGAAAGGGCAGGGAAATCGGCTCTGGAAACGGCAGGAAGGGCAGGAAAGGGACGCAGCACGCAGCCGCGCCGGCTGCAATGAGAGAAGCATCGAGCGACTTGTCGGACCCGGCCTTCACCAGCGCGTTCCAGCCCGCATGCAGCAAGGCGCCCAGGAGCACCAGCAAGAAGATCTCGATTGTCACGATAGATTCGCCCGCGTCATTTTTTCTTCATCTACCGTATTTCCTGCAGGCGCGGTACTCTTCTCGATATTGATGCTGTGAGTGGCGATGTCGCAAAAGCGCCAAACCTTTCCGTCAGAAAATTTATCAGCGCAAATGCGGTGGGGCGTGCCCATTATTTAGCCTGTCATTTGCAAATTTGCTGACCTCACTGCACAGCTTGTGGTTTTGCTCCTGGTGTGTCTTCCGACATGTTTCGATCGCGATGTTACGTGAGGATGTTACGGATCAAATCGATTTGCATGGGTTCGTTTCGTCACGGTGCGAACGGCTTTCTTGGCAATGTCACAAATGAAAATGAATTTCAAAAATCGCTAATTTAACGAACTGAAACGTTTCAGGTTGATGTTTTTTTGCTGCGCCGCCGCATATCTTGAAAATTAGACCTAGCTAATGTTGCTGTGAACGGAATGAAAACAAACAGGAGACGAATGGCGGATGTTATGCACGTTTATGGTGTCGTCTAGGATTATTTTCGAGGTTGCTTGATTGTTGCACAATCTCCGCGTGAAAACTCTGCAACCTGGATTGCAATGCACCGTGAAATCATTTTGCAAAAGTTGCAGCACTTGTCCGATAAGTCGCAAATTCGCAAATCGCGCCTTCATTCCGGTCGAAGGGCAACCTAGATGAAAGAAGACCGTTACCTTTGCAGTGCCTGTGTTAAATCGTACGAGCCAGAAAAAAGGCTATGCTAAAAGCGAGGGGCTCGAAGGACGATTGTTGGAGCGGCGCATTTTTACGCAGCATCCGACGGATGGGCATGAAAAGAAGAGCGTAAGAAAGGGACAAGTCGGCATGCAACATGACCACTACAATCCGGACTACCTCCGAACGATCCTGACGAAAGTCGAAACGATTGCGCTGCTTGGCGCGTCTCCCAACCCTGCGCGGCCGAGCCATGGCGTCATGCGGTTTCTTCTGGCCAAGGGCTACCATGTCATTCCCGTCAATCCCGGGCAGGCAGGCAAGGAAATCCTGGGGCAGAAGGTCTATGCCCGTCTTTCCGATATTCCCGAGCCGGTCGACATGATCGATGTTTTTCGCGCGCCGGAATATCTCTCGGATGTCGTCGAGGAGGCGATTCTCCTGCCTGAACGCCCAGCCGTGCTCTGGGGGCAGCTTTCCGTGCGCGACGACGATGCAGCCGCCAAGGCGGAATCCTACGGCATAGATGTTGTGATGGACCGTTGCCCGGCAATTGAGTATCCGCGTCTCAATATTAAGCGATAGTTGGAACGCAACAGGCTTACCATTTGCCGCCAAGGCGTTATGATCCCTCCAAAATTTCAATTGGAGGAAACATTATGTCGAGCAGCAGTCCCGGTTTCGCCACGCTTGCCGTACACGCGGGTGCACAGCCCGATCCGACAACGGGTGCCCGCGCTACGCCGATCTATCAGACGACGGCTTATGCCTTTCGGGATTCCGAACATGCCGCTGCTCTGTTCGGGCTGAAGGAATTCGGCAATATCTATACGCGCATCATGAACCCCACCCAGGCCGTACTCGAAGAACGCGTTGCGGCACTGGAAGGCGGCACGGCAGCCCTTGCCGTCGCATCCGGCCATGCGGCTCAGATGCTGGTGTTCCACACGCTTCTTCAGCCCGGTGACAATTTCGTTGCCGCCCGCCAGCTCTACGGCGGCTCCGTCAACCAGTTCGGTCATGCTTTCAAGAATTTCGGCTGGCAGGTTCGCTGGGCGGACGCGGCCGAACCGGCAAGCTTCGAAAATCAGATCGATGATCGCACCCGGGCAATCTTCATCGAAAGCCTTGCCAATCCGGGCGGCACCTTCGTCGATATCGCCGCCATTGCCGATATCGCACACCGCCGAGGACTGCCGCTGATCGTCGATAATACCATGGCAAGCCCTTACCTCGTTCGCCCGCTTGAACACGGCGCGGATATCGTTGTGCATTCGCTGACCAAGTTTCTCGGCGGTCACGGCAATTCCATGGGAGGCGTGATCGTCGATGGCGGCACTTTCGACTGGTCGGCCACGGATCGCTACCCGGCGTTGTCTCAGCCACGTCCGGAATATTCAGGCGTCGTGCTGCACCAGACGTTCGGCAACTTTGCCTTTGCCATTGCCTGCCGGGTGCTCGGGCTTCGTGATCTCGGCCCATCGATTGCGCCGTTCAACGCGTTTCTTATTCTGACCGGCATCGAAACCCTGCCGCTACGCGTCCAGCGCCATTCCGACAACGCGCTTGCCGTAGCCAAGTGGCTGAAGTCGCATGCCAAGATCGGCTGGGTGCACTATGCCGGGCTGGAGGACAGCGACAATCACGCGATCCAGCAGCACTATTCGCCGAAGGGCGCAGGCTCTGTCTTCACCTTCGGCATCAAGGGTGGATATGAAGCCGGAAAGAAGCTGGTCGAGGGACTGCAGCTCTTCTCGCATCTTGCCAATATCGGCGACACGCGCTCGCTGGTCATCCACCCGGCCTCCACCACCCATGCGCAATTGACGCCGGAACAGCAGAAGGCCGCAGGTGCCGGCCCGGATGTCGTCCGCCTGTCGATCGGCATCGAAGACGTCAACGACATCATCGCCGATCTCGAGCAGTCGCTCGCCAAGATCTGATCCCGCCGGAGCTTGCCTTGCCCATGACGAATTTTCTGACCTTCGCGACCGATGGCGATCTTGCTGGCGTTCAACCGGAAGAGGGTGCGCCTGCGCCCGACCGGCTGGTTTCCGGTGATCCCAAATTCACGACGTGGAATCTGGAGGAGGCTTCAGGTGGTCTTTATGCCGGTATCTGGCAGTCGACGCCGGGCAAATGGCGGGTAGTCTACGATGAGTGGGAATATTTCAGCATCCTTGAAGGTCACTCCGTGCTGACGGAGGAGGGCGGCGAGCCCATCCACCTTCAAAAAGGCGACAGGCTCATTGTGCGACCTGGTTTCAAGGGAACCTGGGAAGTCATCGAAACGACCCGCAAGGATTACGTCATCCGCCTGTAACGGCGGATGATACCGTGCCGTTAACGCAGCAGCATGGCCAGGACTGGCGCAACAAGAACGTTGACTAGTCCAACAATCACCATCACCAGTCCTGCGATCGAGCCTTCTTCCTGACCGATCTGGTGTGCTCTTGCGACACCGGCGCCATGCGCGCCCATGCCGAACAGGGCGCCGCGTGCCAGCGACGACTTGAGCGGCAGATAGCGCAGCAGCGTTTCGCCAAGTGCGGCACCCAGCACGCCCGTCAGCACCACGAACACGGCAGTCAGATCGGGCACGCCGCCAATGTCCTGTGAAATGGTCATGGCGAAGGGCGTGCTGATCGATCTTGGCAAGAGGCTGAGACGCAAGGCCCCGTCGATGCTGAGAAGGCTCGCCAGCGCCCATGCGGTCGCCATCGCCGTCGTGCTGCCAACCGTTACGCCGAAGGCCAGCACCGGCCAGTACCGGCGGATCATCGCCCGCTGCTCATAGATCGGAATGGCGAAGGCGACCGTCACCGGGCCAAGCAGCAGCATCAACCAGTGTGTTGCGTGGATGTACTCGGCATAACCCGTGTTCATGGCAAGCGCGATCAAGATCAGAAACAGCGGCGCCAGAAGCAGCGGAGAGAGATAGGGTTTCGGCCAACGGCCATAAATCCGCTTCGAGACGTAATAGAGAACGATTGTTGCTGCCGACCAGAATGCCGTCTGGAAGATGAGACTGTCAGACGGGAACATGGCGTTGCTCCAGCCGCATCATCATGCGGTAGCCGAAATCGACGGCGAGCGCGGTCGAACACATCACGGCTGCCGTGCCGCCGAGAATGACGGCGAGGATTTTCAGCCCGACAATGCCGAGAAATTCCTGGTGGTCGAGAACCGCGAGAACAGCAGGTACGAAAAACAGCAGCATGTCCGCCAGCAGCCATTGCGCGCCGCCACGCATGCTTGTCGGCTTGATCTTGCCCGAGGCGAGCAGAATGAGCACGAGTGCCAATCCGGCGACCGCACCGGGAAACGGCAGATGCGCAATACGAACGATGGCTTCGCCAAGCAGCCAGAAGGCGCTGATGATGATGATCTGGAAAAGCCTGCTGGAGACAATGCGGTTGTGCAGAGTTTGTGTTGCCTTGTTTATCGTCATCTGACTGACCCTTGCTGCGACAACCTCCCTTGACCAGCACTATAGTTTGCGCCCCTATATTCTCAAAATGAATTGATTGAATACTATCAAGTCAAGATTGGAATAGTATGGAGCTGCGAACCCTGAATGCCTTTGTTGAAGTTGTCCGTCAGGGCGGCTTTTCCCAGGCTGCAAAAACCGTCTTCATGACGCAGTCGACCGTCAGCAAGGCGGTCAAGCAATTGGAGGATGAGTTGGGTCTGGTGCTTCTGGATCGGCTGGGACATCGCTCCACGCTGACGGAGGCGGGAAAGATCGTCTACGAACGGGCGATCAGGATATTGGCGGAGCGCGCCGACCTGATTGCCGAGCTTTCCGATCTGCGCGGCCTCCAGCGCGGAACCTTGCGCCTCGGTCTTCCGCCCATCGGTTCGGACATGCTGTTCGCGCCCTTGTTCGCCATTTACCGAAGCCGCTACCCCGGCATCGACATCCAGCTTGTGGAACATGGCAGCAAACGTCTGGAAGAGCTGGTCAAGGCGGGGGAGGTCGATCTCGGCGCATCGCTGTTGCCGGTGCCGGACGATTTTGAATGGCAGGATGTGCGTCAGGAGCCGCTCGAGGTGCTGATGCGCAGCAATCATCCGCTGGCGGAGCGTAGCGTGGTGGACCTGCATGAATTGCAGGACATCCCCTTCATTCTCTTCGATGCCGGTTTTGCGCTTAATCCGATCATTCTCGATGCGTGTCGGCAGGCCGGATTTTCACCCAGCATCGCCGCCAGAAGTAGCCAGATCAATTTCATCGTCGAGCTGGTCGGCGCAGGTCTGGGGGTCGGTTTCCTGCCGCGTATGATCGCGGAAAAACGTGTTCGCCCCGGTGTTGTGCATATCCCGGTTTCGACACCGGGAATGCAATGGCATATGGCGTGGATATCGCGAAAGGGCGCTTATCTCTCACATGCGGCGCGCGCCTGGCTTGATCTTGCCAGAAGCGAGACCGTCGCCTGACGAACCGCGCTCGACCTCACCAGGTCAGGTCAAGCCGCTCCAGCCCGTGGAAGGGGTAGACGTTCTTGACGCTCGGGGACGCCGCAATCTTGAGGTTCGGCAGCCGTTTGAAAAGCAGCGGCAGAACAAGATTGAGCTCCAGCCTTGCCAGCGGCGCGCCGATGCAGAAATGAATGCCCGCGCCGAAGGAGACGTTGGCGCCTTCGTTGCGCTCCGGTCTGAAGTCCAGCGGATCGCTGAATTTCAATGGATCGAGATTGGCCGCAGCGAGAATGAGGTTGATCTGGTCACCACGCTTGAACGAGATACCGTCAATCTCGGCGGGTTCGAGCGCCCAGCGCTGGAACAGGTGGACAGGCGCGCAAATGCGCAATGTCTCTTCAACGACGCGTTCGGTCGTCGTTTCGTCGCGAAACATCGTTTCCGGCGCGATGCCGCTTTCCAGGATCATCCGCACCGAATTGCCGATCTGGTGCACCGTTGCCTCATGGCCTGCATTCAGCAGTACGATTGTCGTGGAAATGAGTTCATCGTCGGTCAGATACTGGCCCTTGTGTTCCGTGTGGATCATGTGGCTCAGAAGGTCGTCCTGCGGCTTTGCCCTGCGCTCCGCGATCACGCCACGCACATAATCGGCAAATTCCCTGGATGCCTTGTCTGCCGCAAGCTCGTCCTCATGGGTGCGCTTGAACATGTACATGCCGACATAGTCATGCGACCACTTCAGCAATTGCGGCCCCATGTCCTCGGGAATGCCGATCATGTTGGCAATCATCGTCACCGGAATGATGTCAGCGAAGGTCGAAAGCAACTCCGTCTTGCCATCCTTCTCGAAGGCATCGATCAGCCTGTTGGCGAGCGCCATGATCTCCGGTGTCATCTTCTCGACATGGCGGGAAACAAATGCGCGGTTGACCAGCGTGCGCAGCCGCGTGTGTTCCGGCGGCTCGATTTCGAGAAGCGAGTGCCGTTCTGCGGCATAGAAGTGTTTCACATGTTCGGACGGTTCCGGCAGGCCAAGTTCTTCGCGGCTTGCAACATGCAGGATCTGTCGTCCGAAACGACGGTCGCGCAACAGGCTGCTGACGTGGTCGTAGCCGGTGAAGAACCATTGCTTCTGCTCTTCCCAGTAAAAGGTGGGACACTGTGCATGAAGCATGGCATAGGCCGCGTTCGGATTGCGGTAGAACGCCGGTTCGCGCGCATCGAAAGACACGCGGCGAGTAGCGGCATCGATTTTATAAAAGGGAGATGATGCTGTCATTTCCAAGATTTAGTCCGGCTTCGCAGATTTGAAAAGAGTGCCTTTTCATCTTGCGGTAGCAAGAATTTCTTTTTCTCGGGACAGGGCGTTTCAGCGGTTTGCGATTGCCGCAATCTTGTTCAGCGCCGCAACCTGCCGGTCGGCATTGTTGTCCATCGGATCTTCCTGACGATCGACAGCGGGAACGACGATATTCATGGAATCGCGGTTGACGACAGTACGGTTGCGTCCGGATTTCTTGGCGGAATAAAGCGCCCGGTCGGCTTCGGTCAGCAACTTGTTGAGGTCTGCCTCACCTATGACGGAATCGGCGATGCCGGCACTGACGGTGACCTGAATCTGCTGCCCTTCCGCGAGGATCGGTGATTTGCACAGAGCCATACGAATGTTTTCGGCCAGGATGATCGCCTGTGCCGGATCGTCGGCCGCGCAGATCAGCGCAAATTCCTCGCCTCCCATGCGCACGAAAAGACCCCGCTCATTGATGATCTTTGCTGCGAGATGACAGAAGTGCACCAGCACGGCGTCACCGGCCTGATGCCCGTGTCTGTCGTTGATCTTCTTGAAATGGTCGATGTCGAACACCGTCAGTACAACATGACTGGCTGCGGCAGGCACGCGTGACTTGATGCGGTCGAATTCTTCGGCAAGGCCGCGACGGTTCAGGACGCCGGTCAGATGGTCGGTCATCGCCAGGCGGTTGAGGCGTCGCTCGGTCTCCTCCATCATGATCTTCGCGCTGATCATGATGATGGCGGTAAAGCCAAGCGCGCTGGAGAAGGCGAGCGGCACGGTCAAGGGTATGGCGTGTGAGGACGACATGTCTTTCGGCAGCACGAAAAACGCGGTGATTGCGCTGGAGACTGCCTGAAACACCAGAATGGCGGCAAGCGCCTTGCGGTTGCCCTGGTTCGGCGCATCCTTCTTGAGAACGATGGCTGCCAGCATGAAGTAACCGATGGCGGCGCAGCCCTGATAAAGCAGAATGCGCGACACCATGTTTTCGCGCACCGGCTGCAGGAACATGCCGGCGATCCAGATCAGCGCCGGGATCGCGATCCAGCCGGCGAGTTTGCGCTGTTCGAACGTCATCAGGCCTGCCAGCCAGAAACCGAAGGCGGCCAGGGTCAACGTGTTGCCGACCTCGATAGACAGGAAACTGGCGATATCGCCACGCATGGCAATCAGGATGGTGCCGGTGCCGGTCGCGATGAAGCCTGCTGCGAAGTAGAGATTATGCGGTCGGGACGGGCGGTGCAGCCAGAGCGTACCGAGCAGGACGGCAAGGGTCAGAGTTTCGGCGGCCCATAGAAATAGGCCAGTCTTCGCATCCAGCATTGCAAAAAAATCCTACTCGCGCGATCACGCCCCAAAAGGGCAGGTTCCCGCGCTCGATCAATGTCGCGAACACTGAAAACCTATCAGAATGCCATTTCGTCCACGATGGACCGTACCACTGCAGGCGGCGAAACTCGAAGGTAGTATCACCACCAAATACCTAACGAGTTCTTGCCATTGATAAGTTACATCTGTGTATAACCAAATGATTTTATGTTTACCCGTCGGTTACCAAGAATTGCTTCCTTCGTGGAAAACGGGTCTGGACCACGTTTGCCGGTTTCAGGAGACCGCGGACCTGTTAAGGAGCAGGCCGAAACGCGCTTCTGTCGTTAAGGATATGCGGCTTCGTGTCTTGAAGTACGGGGCAGTGACACTCTATGTAGAGAAATGAAGTTTAGAAGTGATTCCGGAGCGGGTTTCCGCATCGGGTAAGAGTTTGACAAAGGACGGACATGAAAAATCCAGTTGATACCGCCATGGCTCTGGTGCCGATGGTCGTAGAGCAGACCAATCGCGGCGAACGGTCCTATGACATCTACTCACGTCTTCTCAAAGAGCGCATCATCTTCCTCACCGGCCCGGTAGAGGACCACATGGCATCGCTCGTCTGCGCGCAGCTTCTGTTCCTTGAGGCCGAAAACCCCAAGAAGGAAATCGCGCTTTACATCAATTCTCCAGGTGGAGTCGTGACCGCTGGCATGGCGATCTACGATACGATGCAGTTCATCCGTCCTGCCGTATCCACGCTGTGCGTTGGCCAGGCTGCATCCATGGGTTCGCTGCTTCTCGCCGCCGGTGAGAAGGGCATGCGTTTTGCGACGCCGAATGCGCGGATCATGGTTCACCAGCCTTCCGGCGGTTTCCAGGGTCAGGCATCCGATATCGAACGCCACGCTCGTGACATCATCAAGATGAAGCGTCGCCTCAACGAGGTCTATGTCAAGCACACCGGCCGCACGCTGGATGAGGTTGAAAAGACGCTCGATCGCGACCACTTTATGGACTCGGAAGAGGCGAAGGATTGGGGCGTGATCGACAAGATCCTCACCTCGCGTCAGGAAATCGAAGGCGCCTCCGCGAATTGAGGCGCACGGCTTTTTGAAGATTGTTAGCCCCGGTAAAAATAATTTCGGGGCTTTCAAGCGGAAAAGAAAGCGCTAATAGTACATATTAAGGCTGTGTTGAATTTTTATGACGTAGCCTTGGTTTTATGGGGAATTCGTTGCCGCCGGTTGTCAGGTCATGTATCTGATACGGTTAGTACCCCCGGGAAGCGAAGCGGACACGGTAGTGCACCCAAGGACAGCCGTGTCGGCGAGCGGTAAGTTGACCGCGATCCGTTCGACGGACCTGCGGCGTGCTGGAAGGAAAGAGATATGAGCAAAGTCAGCGGCAGCAACGGCGGCGACTCTAAAAATACACTCTATTGTTCATTCTGCGGCAAGAGCCAGCACGAAGTCCGGAAACTCATTGCCGGACCGACAGTATTCATCTGCGATGAGTGCGTCGAATTGTGCATGGACATCATCCGCGAGGAGAACAAGACGTCGATGGTGAAGTCGCGTGAGGGTGTTCCCACCCCGCAGGACATCATCAAGATCCTCGACGAATACGTTATCGGCCAGAAGCAGGCGAAGAAGATCCTCTCTGTTGCCGTTCACAACCATTACAAGCGCCTCGCACACGCCTCCAAGAACGGCGACGTGGAACTGGCGAAGTCGAACATCATGCTCGTTGGCCCGACCGGTTGCGGCAAGACCTATCTTGCGCAGACACTGGCCCGCATCATCGATGTTCCCTTCACCATGGCGGACGCAACCACGCTGACCGAAGCCGGTTATGTCGGTGAGGATGTTGAAAACATCATCCTCAAGCTGCTCCAGGCAGCCGACTATAACGTCGAGCGCGCCCAGCGCGGCATCGTCTACATCGACGAAGTGGACAAGATTTCCCGCAAGTCGGACAATCCGTCCATCACGCGCGACGTATCGGGCGAAGGTGTCCAGCAGGCACTGCTGAAGATCATGGAAGGCACGGTCGCTTCCGTTCCGCCGCAAGGTGGCCGCAAGCATCCGCAGCAGGAGTTCCTGCAGGTGGATACGACCAACATCCTGTTCATCTGCGGCGGCGCTTTTGCCGGTCTCGACAAGATCATTTCTGCCCGTGGCGAAAAGACCTCCATCGGTTTCGGTGCGACGGTCAAGGCGGAAGACGATCGCCGCGTCGGCGAAGTGCTGCGCGAACTGGAGCCGGAAGATCTGGTGAAGTTCGGTCTCATCCCGGAATTCATCGGCCGTCTGCCTGTTCTGGCAACGCTGGAAGACCTGGATGAAGACGCACTGATCCAGATCCTGTCCGAGCCGAAGAACGCGCTCGTCAAGCAGTATCAGCGCCTGTTCGAGATGGAAGACGTCGAGCTGACCTTCCACGAAGACGCCCTGCGCGAAATCGCCCGCAAGGCGATCACCCGCAAGACCGGCGCCCGTGGCCTGCGTTCGATCATGGAAAAGATCCTTCTCGACACCATGTTCGAACTGCCGACCCTGGAAGGTGTTCGCGAAGTGGTCATTTCCGACGAAGTTGTCAGCGGTCTCGCTCGTCCGCTCTACATCTACGCCGATCGCAAGGACGAGAAGGCCAACGTTTCGGCCTGATCTGCGAACTGAAAATCATCAAAGCCCCTCGCGGTTTCAGCCGCGGGGGGCTTTTTTGTGCCGCGCGATCTCTCAGGTGTCGTCATGAGTTTTATCACTGCAATTCTGGTTCATGTCGCCGATGTGGAGGAGGGGCTTACCTGGTACGCAAGGGCGTTTCCCGAAGCTTTACCCTCGGTCAGTCATCCCTCCGGTTTTGAGTTTCTTCAGGTGGGCGACGTCCAGCTCGAGATCGTGCCTGCCGATGAGAAAGTCGCAAGCGGTGCAGCCGGCTCTGTCGTCTACTGGTGGACGGATGATTTCGAGGGCGCGATGGCCCACTGGCGCGATATTGGCGGCGTTCTCTATCGTGGCCCGATGAGAATCGATGGCGATCTCTGGATGTGCCAGTTTCGTGATCCCTGGGGCAATTGCGTCGGTCTTCGTGGTCCGATGGTGAAAACTTTGAGTTGAACGCAGTTGTGTGTCGGGGACGCAGAGTGTTCGTGGTAATAATGGCGTGGAGGGAAAGCGTCAGCCGCCATTTTGCGTTTTGAGCGGATTGCGCTTTACTGATAATGTCTTACAACTGATTTGCAGCGCGACATGACGGGAATGTGAATATCCGTCGGCGGGCCGGTTCTTTGCTACGGGAAGGATAACCGGAATGTTGAGAGTTAAGGCCTGCGCTGGGTTTTGTAGAATTTCACGGCTTTGTCGCCACGCGAAGCCGTCTGTTCCGGCGACTTGAAATCGGTGTTCGCAAACTCCACTTTCAGTCTCGAGAAATGAATATGTCGGGTGCTCCCAAGACATCCGGCAACATGTCCCGAAGAGGGACCATGGAAAGGAAATGATATGACGAACATCACGTCTGCGGCATCCGGCGGTACCTATCCCGTACTTCCCCTGCGCGACATCGTTGTTTTCCCGCATATGATCGTTCCCCTGTTCGTCGGGCGGGAAAAGTCTATTCGTGCTCTGGAAGAGGTCATGGGTTCCGACAAGCAGATCATGCTTGTCACCCAGATCAACGCCAGCGATGACGATCCGGAGCCGGAGGCCATTCATAAGGTCGGTACGGTTGCCAACGTTCTGCAGCTTCTGAAGCTTCCCGATGGCACGGTCAAGGTGCTGGTCGAGGGCAAGGGCCGCGCGCAGATCGATTCCTACACCGGTCGCGAAGATTTCTATGAAGCCACGGCAACGCAGCTCGTCGAGTCTGCGGAAGACCCGGTCGAGATCGAGGCGCTGTCGCGTTCCGTCGTTTCGGAATTCGAAAGCTACGTAAAGCTCAACAAGAAGATTTCGCCGGAAGTGGTTGGCGCCGCTGGCCAGATTGACGATTACTCGAAGCTTGCCGATACGGTTGCATCGCACCTGTCGATCAAGATCACCGAAAAGCAGGAAATGCTGGAAACCGTCAGCGTGAAGCAGCGGCTTGAGAAAGCGCTCGGCTTCATGGAAGGCGAAATTTCCGTATTGCAGGTGGAGAAGCGCATCCGCTCGCGCGTCAAGCGCCAGATGGAAAAGACCCAGCGCGAATATTACCTGAACGAGCAGATGAAGGCGATCCAGAAGGAACTCGGCGACGGCGAAGACGGCCGTGACGAGATGGCCGAGCTGGAAGAGCGCATCGCCAAGACGAAGCTTTCCAAGGAGGCCAAGGAAAAGGCCGAGGCGGAAATGAAGAAGCTTCGCCAGATGAGCCCGATGTCGGCCGAAGCCACCGTCGTGCGCAATTATCTGGATTGGCTGCTTGGCCTGCCCTGGGGCAAGAAGTCGAAGATCAAGGCTGACCTCAACAACGCTGAAAAGATCCTCGATCAGGATCACTTCGGTCTGGACAAGGTGAAAGAGCGCATCGTCGAGTATCTGGCCGTTCAGGCCCGTGCGACGAAGATCCGCGGCCCGATCCTGTGCCTCGTCGGTCCGCCTGGCGTTGGTAAGACCTCGCTTGCCAAGTCGATCGCCAAGGCGACCGGTCGTGAATATGTTCGTATGGCGCTGGGTGGCGTTCGTGACGAAGCGGAAATCCGCGGTCACCGCCGTACCTACATCGGCTCCATGCCGGGCAAGATCGTCCAGTCGATGAAGAAGGCCAAGAAGTCGAACCCGCTCTTCCTGCTCGACGAAATCGACAAGATGGGCATGGACTTCCGTGGCGATCCGTCGTCGGCTCTGCTCGAGGTGCTTGATCCGGAACAGAACTCCACCTTCATGGATCACTACCTGGAAGTGGAATACGATCTGTCCGACGTCATGTTCGTGACGACGGCCAATACGCTGAACATTCCTGGCCCGTTGATGGACCGTATGGAAGTCATCCGTATTGCCGGTTACACGGAAGACGAAAAGCGCGAAATCGCCAAGCGTCACCTGCTGCCGAAGGCGATCAAGGAGCATGCGTTGCGTCCGGAGGAATTCTCCGTCACCGATGATGCGCTGATGATCGTGATCCAGCAGTATACCCGCGAAGCCGGTGTGCGCAGCTTCGAGCGCGAGCTGATGAAGCTTGCACGCAAGGCCGTGACCGAGATCATCAAGGGCAAGGTCAAGTCCGTTGAAGTCACCGCTGCCAACGTTCCGGATTACCTGGGCGTTCCGCGGTACCGCCACGGTGAAGCCGAGCGTGAGGATCAGGTCGGTGTTGTCACCGGTCTCGCATGGACGGAAGTTGGCGGTGAGCTGCTTACCATCGAAGGCGTGATGATGCCGGGCAAGGGTCGCATGACCGTGACCGGTAACCTCAAGGAAGTGATGAAGGAATCCATCTCGGCAGCGGCGTCTTACGTCCGTTCGCGTGCTGTGGACTTCGGCATCGAGCCACCGCGCTTCGACAAGAGCGACATTCACGTGCACGTACCGGAAGGTGCGACCCCGAAGGACGGACCGTCCGCCGGTGTTGCCATGGCAACCGCCATCGTTTCCATCATGACCGGCATTCCGGTTTCCAAGGATGTGGCGATGACGGGTGAAATCACCCTGCGTGGTCGTGTTCTGCCGATCGGCGGCCTGAAGGAAAAGCTGCTTGCAGCACTTCGCGGCGGCATCAAGAAGGTGCTGATCCCGGAAGAGAACGCCAAGGATCTGGCGGAAATTCCGGACAACGTGAAAAACGAAATGGAAATCATTCCGGTTTCACGTATGGGCGAAGTCATCAAACACGCGCTGATCCGCCAGCCGGAACCCATTGAATGGGACGGCAGCATCGAGACTCCGGTCATCGCGACGGTTGAAGGCGTCGACGATAACAACACCGGTATCGCGCATTGATGCACCGCACTCGGAATGAGTGATGCGAATTTGGCACGATTTATGGGGAAGGCCGGCAGAAATGCCGGCCTTTTTTGTGAAAATAACTCCAGACCTCTTGTTTTTCAGGCGATTCCAGCGCTTTTGGGTTGCTACGCGCGGATGCAAAAGTATTCTGCGCCGGCTTAATTTGAGTCGTTTCATACCGATGAAAGGGGTGGAAACATGAACAAGAACGAGCTCGTCTCTGCTGTTGCCGAAAAGGCTGGTCTCACGAAGGCAGATGCTGCTTCCGCTGTTGATGCAGTATTCGAAACTGTACAGAACGAACTGAAGAACGGCGGCGACATTCGCCTCGCTGGCTTTGGCAGCTTCTCTGTCAGCCGCCGCGAAGCTTCCAAGGGCCGTAACCCGTCCACGGGTGCTGAAGTCGACATCCCGGCTCGCAACGTTCCAAAATTCTCCGCAGGCAAGGGCCTGAAGGACGCTGTCAACTCGTAAGGTTTCCGGAAGATCGTTTCGCCGTGCGGCGTGCGTGCGATCTTCAGGTTCACGAGGAAACATGTTTTGACGCCTTGAAGCCTAACCGCGGAATGTGCGCACAAACGAAAAGAAGCCCGGCCTTTTGGCCGGGCTTTTTGATTCTGTCGGAAGACGTCGCACAACAGGGCTGGATAAGTGCAACTGAAGATCGATTCAGCAGCACGCGGCAAGCCGGTGTCATGCCCCTGTCATGTCTTTGACGCAGAAGCCTTGGGAACGGTTTCTGGACGCAAAGGGGGATTTACTATGGCGCTCCGATTTTCTCACATGGCCTTGACCGCAGCATTGCTGACGTCAGCCGCTTTTCCGGCGGCTGCGGACCAGGTCTTCAACCGCATCGCGTCTTTTCCGGTCGCGAACAACCTCCCGGCTGACAAGGACGCCAAGACCGCGACCTCGTCCGAAATCATCACCGCAAGCGAAGACGGCAACACGCTGATCTATTCGGACAGCCCGCTGGGTGGCATCGGTTTTGTTGACATCACCGACGCAAAGGCGCCGAAGGCTGGCGGTGCATTGTTGCTGGACGGCGAACCCACCTCGGTTGCCGTTGCAGGTTCCAAGGTTCTGGCCGGTGTCAACACCTCCGAGAACCGCGCAAATCCGTCCGGCAAGCTGGTGACCGTGGATATTGCCACCAAAAAGGTTGAAGCAAGCTGCGATCTCGGCGGCCAGCCGGATTCGGTTGCCATTTCGCCTGACAAGACCTTTGCCGCCATCGCTATCGAAAACGAGCGTGATGAAGAGGTCAACGAAGGCGCCTTGCCGCAGATGCCGGCTGGCTTCCTCGTTACCGTTGGCCTCAAGAACGGTGCGGCCGACTGCGCGACGCTCAAGAAGATCGACCTGACCGGTCTTGCAGAGATTTCTCCGGAAGATCCGGAGCCGGAATTCGTTTCCATCAATGCCAATGGCGAAATCGCCGTCACACTGCAGGAAAACAACCACATCGCCATCATCGACGGCAAGTCCGGCAAGGTGACCAGCCATTTCTCGGCCGGTTCGGTCGATCTGGAAGGCATCGACACGAAATCCGATGGCCAGTTGAAGTTCACCGACAAGCAGGAAGCCCGAAAGCGCGAGCCCGATGCTGTAAAGTGGCTCGACAATGACCGTATCGTCATCGCCAATGAGGGTGACTGGCAGGGCGGTTCGCGCGGTTTCACCATTTTCGACAAGACCGGCAAGCTGGTTTACGAGGCGGGCGCTTCACTCGAGCACGCCATTGCCGCCATCGGCCACTACCCGGAGAAGCGCTCCAAGGCCAAGGGCATCGAGCCGGAAGGTCTGGAAGCCGCGACCTTCGGCGGTGAGAAATATATCTTCGTTCTCAGCGAGCGCGCTTCTGTTGTTGGCGTCTATAAGGACACCGGCGCTGAACCGCAGCTCGTCCAGCTACTGCCATCCGGTATTTCCCCGGAAGGTGCTGTTGCCATTCCCTCGCGCAACCTGCTGGTCACCGCCAACGAAGCCGACCTCGGCAAAGATGGTGGCGCGCGTTCGCACGTCATGCTCTATGAGCGCAGCGAAGGCGAGGCAGCTTACCCGCAGCTCGTTTCCGCTGAAGTCGATGGACTGCCGATCGGCTGGGGTGCATTGTCGGGTCTGACCGCCGACACCGAAAAGCCTGGCATTCTCTATGCCGTCTCCGACTCGGTATACGGCAACCAGCCGTCGATCTTCACCATCGACGCCACCAAGAAGCCTGCCGTCATCACCAGCGTCCTGCGCGTCAAGCGTGACGGCATGGCTGCCCAGAAGCTCGATATCGAAGGCATCGCACGCGATGGCAAGGGTGGTTTCTGGCTGGCATCTGAAGGCGATAGCAGCAAGCTCGTCCCGCACGCGCTCTACAACGTCAACGCCAAGGGCGAGATCAAGGCCGAGATCGCTCTGCCGAAGGAACTTCTCAACGGCGAAACACGCTTCGGCTTCGAAGGGGTGACCGTTATCGGCGAAGGTGACGACGCGACCCTCTGGATGGCCGTGCAGCGCGAATGGGGTACGGACGAGAAAGGAACGGTCAAGCTCGTCTCCTACAAGCCAAAGTCCAAGGAATGGGGCGCAGTGCGTTATCCGCTCGAAAAGGCGGCTGAAGGCTGGGTCGGCTTGTCTGAAATCGCGGCTTTTGGTGATCACGTCTATATCGTCGAGCGCGACAACCAGATCGGTGACAAGGCAAAGCTCAAGAAGCTCTACCGCGTCGCTCTGTCCGAGCTGAAGCCGGCCAAGATCGGTGGCGAACTGCCGCTGGTCAAGAAAGAGGAAGCTCATGACTTCCTGCCGGACCTGAAGGCGCAGACCAACGGTTACGTCGTCGACAAGCTGGAAGGCTTCACTTTCGACAAGGATGGCACCGCTTACGTTGTGACCGACAATGACGGCGTGGATGATTCTTCCGGCGAAACCCTTTTCTTCACGGTCAACCTGAAGGCAATCAACTGATCGCATCGATCATATGGAAAAGAAAAAGCCGGTCTTTCGACCGGCTTTTTTGCTTTCGGCCGCAGTTGCGGCTGGAAATGCAGGCTTTCTCGGCGCGCGCGTTGATTGGGGGGGTACACAGAGCGCGTTTGCCACCGGTCTCATCAGACGACAGGAATCGGGCGCGGGGGGCTGCCGGATGCCATCGGTGAGGATATCAGCGTGAGAAAGCCGCAACGCCATTCAAACGTAATGTCGCGTTCAAATGCCGATTGCTGTTTTGACGGTGAGGGGAGGATTAGCGACCGGGGGAGCTTTTCTTGCCCGGAGTATCTTGCTTTTCTGAGTCCTGCTGGACCCAGCGGAAAAAAATATAAATAGGCAGCGCAATGAGCGCGAGTGTTACAAACGCGTCGATCGACATGGTTTCATCCATCATTAAAACCGCTCATCATGAGCCGGCAAGCTGACCTTGCGATAAAACTATTGAGAAATACTGAATCACCGACGCCGCGTTACTTCGCGTCAGAGGACGCTGTTTTGAACAGGGAAGGTCAGGCGCAGCAGATAGTGGGCTGGACGATGCCTTTTGAAACATTGAGTCCGGAATCAACACACCGGCGTCTATTTGCGTGTACCGATTTGGTTGCGACGTCGTCGACGAGTGCTCAAAACTTTTTTTGAGCAGGCAAATCGATTCATCCGCCAAACGAATCTCTTTTTCTAATGGAAAGGCGAATGCGAACTGGGGGAGGGATAATCTTCGAAGCAGAGAGAACGTCTCAAATGCGATGAGAAAAGGCTCTGCCAACATGAGGAGGCGATAAAACGCCAAAAGCGAGCCAAAGCCCGCTTTACATTCAAGTCTCTACATTGTCCTGGGAAGTGATGGTGGGCGATGAGAGACTCGAACTCCCGACATCCTCGGTGTAAACGAGGCGCTCTACCAACTGAGCTAATCGCCCTTCGCGTCTTGCGGATCGTGTCCGCCGCGTCGGTGGCCGTGATGTATGCGGATCAGAAAAAAACCGCAAGTGCTTTTGTGAAGTTTTTTTGTTTTTTTTCGAGTTTGTTTTGTCGAGCCTCGATGGTGACGGGCAGAAAGCCCGGAAAACCGGGGTTTTGCCCAAATCGGCATCGTCGAGCCCTGTAATGCTGCACTGCAAAATCAGCCGGAAACCGCCTAGTGTCTGTGGATAAAGTTTTTCTTTTTTCGAATAACTATAATATAAAACAATAGCTTAGTTCGTTTTTTGGGTGGTTCGAACCGGTTTTTCCCATCGGAAAATGCACAAGCTTATTCTTTTGTCGTGAAACTCGCTTGACACCCCAGCACGAACGCCGTAGTTAGCCGCTCAACGAACAGCCGAGGCTGGTTCGTACGGCGAAACGAAAGCTTCGCTGTCAGGAGATGCGGGTGTAGCTCAGTCGGTTAGAGTGCCGGCCTGTCACGCCGGAGGTCGCGGGTTCGAGCCCCGTCACTCGCGCCATCCTGATCCTCGGAAACGCAGATGAAAATCTGCAACATGCGCGGGTGTAGCTCAGTCGGTTAGAGTGCCGGCCTGTCACGCCGGAGGTCGCGGGTTCGAGCCCCGTCACTCGCGCCATTTTTCTGTCCTCCCTTACATTATATATATGTGAGCCGCTGATAGCGGTTTTGCGTCTGGTTTCTGCTCTCTGATTCCAGCTCTTTTGATGGCCTTCGCGGCGTCATTTTTCCTGCATTTTTTAGTCAAGTTTCGCATCTTGAAAATCGTCACTTTCGTGGTTTTTCTGCGTAAAATTTGTGTGACTTTTTTGCGGCCGCACCATTCAATCGATTATTATTTTATTTGAGGGACTTAGCCGCGATAACCGGCCCAATTTTGCGTCAATTCCGGCAATATTGTTGCCAATCAATGCGGCAGGCGGCTTGAAATGGTGCCGAAACTCTTGCAGAGAGAGCGCGGCTGCGCTAACGACTTTGGCGTTGCAACATATTTTTCGCCTTGAGACGTTTCGTCGCAAGGTAAGGTCCGGCACCCGGCCGGGCAGGGAAGAGACCATGACTGAACTCCTCAGTTCCTATATTCCGATTGCAATCTTCATCGGTATCGCTCTTGTTATCGGTCTGGCGCTTCTGATTGCGCCTTTCGCGGTTGCATATAAAAATCCGGACCCGGAAAAGCTGTCTGCCTTCGAGTGCGGCTTCAACGCGTTCGATGACGCCCGCATGAAGTTTGATATCCGCTTTTATCTGGTGTCGATTCTCTTCATCATCTTCGACCTTGAAGTCGCCTTCCTTTTCCCGTGGGCGGTTTCGTTCGGAGAGATGGGCTGGTTCGGCTTCTGGTCGATGATGGTGTTCCTCCTGGTTCTCACCATCGGCTTCATCTATGAATGGAAGAAGGGAGCGCTGGAATGGGCATGAGCCAGAACGATACCACGCTCGTCGCACCCAAGCCGCGTGGGATCATCGATCCCAACACCGGCAAGCCTGTTGGCAGTGATGACGCCTATTTTACCGATATCAACGATGAGCTGGCCGACAAGGGCTTTCTCGTTACCTCGACCGACGAACTGATCACCTGGGCTCGTACGGGCTCGCTGATGTGGATGCAGTTCGGTCTGGCCTGCTGCGCCGTTGAAGGTCTGATGCAGGCTTCCGGCCCGCGTTACGACATGGAGCGCTTCGGTGTGGCGCCGCGCGCCTCACCGCGCCAGTCGGACGTCATGATCGTCGCCGGCACTCTGACCAACAAGATGGCGCCTGCGCTCCGCAAGGTCTATGACCAGATGCCTGAGCCGCGTTACGTCATCTCGATGGGTTCCTGCGCCAATGGCGGCGGTTATTACCATTATTCTTACGCCGTAGTGCGTGGCTGCGATCGTGTCGTGCCCGTCGACATTTATGTTCCGGGCTGTCCCCCCACGGCGGAAGCGCTGCTTTACGGCGTACTTCTGCTGCAAAAGAAAATCCGGCGTACCGGAACGATCGAGCGTTAAGGGCAAAGGACAGACAGGCAATGAGCGAAGCTCTCAAGGATCTTGCTGCTTACGTGAAGGAAGCGCGCGGTTCTCTGGTCGAGGCGGCTGACGTCGCCTTTGGCGAACTGACGCTGACGACGACGCCGGAGAGCGTCATCGCACTTCTGACGTTCCTTCGGGACGACGTGCAGTGCGGTTTCGTCAACTTCATCGATATCTGCGGCGTTGACTGGCCTCAGCGCGAAAAGCGCTTCGATGTCGTCTACCATCTGTTGTCGCCGCGCCAGAACATGCGCGTGCGCGTCAAGCTGCAGGTGGCGGAAGACGAGGGCGTGCCTTCGGCAACATCCGTTTTCTACGGTGCGGAATGGTTCGAGCGCGAAGCCTGGGATATGTACGGTATTCCATTCGAAGGTCACTCCGACCTGCGCCGCATCCTCACGGACTATGGCTTCGAAGGCCATCCGCTGCGCAAGGATTTTCCGGTTACCGGCTTCGTTGAAGTACGTTACGATGACGTTCTCAAGCGCGTTCTCTATGAACCCGTCGAATTGAAGCAGGAATTCCGTAGCTTCGATTTCCTTTCCCCATGGGAAGGCACGGACTACGTTCTTCCGGGTGACGAAAAGGCCAAGCAATGAGCGAAGCCGTTGCAACAGAGCAGGGACAATGTCTTTGCGGCGCCGTTCGCTTTACAGCGAAGGCTGGTGCCCGTGAATTCGGCGTTTGTCACTGCTCTATGTGCCGCCGTTGGTCCGGCGGAACATTCCTTGCTGTAGAATGCACCGAAGTTGCTTTCGAAAACGAGCAGAATTTGGGCGTCTATTCTTCCTCGGAATCGGGTGAGCGCTGCTTCTGCAAGAATTGCGGCAGCACGCTTCTGTGGCGTTCAAAGGACGGTAATCATTTTGCCGTATCGCTGCAGGCCTTCGACAACCCTTCCAGTTTCAAGTTTGCGTCGCAGATTTTCATCGATGAGAAGCCTTCCAGCTACTCTTTCGCTGAAACCACGCAAAACATGACCGGCCCCGAATTCATCGCCATGATTACCTCGGCGGAGCACTAAGAATGACAGAGCATAACGTCCGCAATTTCACGATCAACTTCGGCCCGGAACACCCGTCCGCGCACGGCGTGTTGCGTCTCGTTCTCGAACTCGATGGTGAAATCGTCGAGCGCGTGGACCCGCACATCGGCCTGCTGCACCGTGGTACGGAAAAGCTGATCGAAACCAAGACCTACCTTCAGGCGGTCCCGTATTTCGACCGTCTGGACTACGTTGCGCCGATGAACCAGGAACATGCTTTCGCGCTTGGCGTTGAAAAGCTGCTCGGCCTCGAAATTCCGATGCGCGGTCAGTTGATCCGCGTTCTCTACTCGGAAATCGGCCGTATCCTGTCGCATATCATGAACGTCACCACGCAGGCCATGGACGTTGGTGCCATGACCCCGCCTGTCTGGGGCTTCGAAGAGCGCGAAAAGCTGATGGTGTTTTACGAGCGTGCCTGCGGCGCGCGCATGCACTCCGCTTACGTTCGTCCAGGTGGCGTCCACCAGGACCTGCCGCCGGAACTCGTCGACGATATCGGCAAGTGGTGCGACCCGTTCATCACGGTTCTCGACAACATCGAAGGTCTTCTGACCGACAACCGCATCTACAAGCAGCGTAACGTCGATATCGGCGTCATCTCGCTGGAAGACGCGTTTGCCTGGGGCTTCACCGGCGTCATGGTGCGCGGTTCGGGCGCTGCCTGGGACCTGCGTCGCGCTCAGCCTTACGAATGCTACTCCGATCTGGAATTCGATATTCCGGTCGGCAAGAACGGCGACTGCTACGACCGTTACCTGATCCGCATGCAGGAAATGCGTGAATCGGTAAAGATCATGAAGCAGTGCGTCGAACTCCTCTCCGGCAAACATCGGATTGGCCCCGTGTCGTCGCTCGACGGCAAGGTGGTTCCGCCGAAGCGTGGCGAGATGAAGCGTTCGATGGAAGCGCTGATCCACCACTTCAAGCTTTACACCGAAGGTTACCACGTGCCGGCTGGCGAAGTGTACGCCGCCGTGGAAGCGCCCAAGGGTGAGTTCGGCGTCTATCTGGTCGCCGACGGCTCCAACAAGCCTTACCGCTGCAAGATCCGCGCGCCGGGTTATGCGCATCTGCAAGCCATGGATTTCCTCTGCAAGGGACATCAGCTTGCCGACGTAACAGCCGTTCTCGGCTCTCTCGACATCGTGTTCGGGGAGGTCGACCGCTGATGCGTTTGCCGCTGGCCATTCTGGCTCTTCTTGCTGCTTTTGCCACGCCTGTTCTCGCCCAGACTGCGGCGGGTGACGGCGTGTCTTCAAAGGCAAGCGGCGGTTCTTCGACCATCAAGCAGCTTCTGTCGTCAGGATACGAGATCAAGGCCTCGGTCCCGAACGGCAGCAAGTTCATTGTATTCATGCAAAAAGACAAGGCAGCTTACGCCTGTGAGTTCGTTACGGTGACGAATTCGCGGTGTGAGACGCTAAACTGAAAAAGGCGTGAGGAAGTATGTCCGTTCGTCGACTAGCCGAAGATCAGTTCCAGCCCACGGGTTTCGTATTCAATGCGGATAACACCGCCTGGGCGGAAAAGACGATCAAGAAATATCCGGAAGGACGCCAGCAGTCCGCGGTCATTCCGCTGCTCATGCGTGCGCAGGAACAGGATGGCTGGGTAACCCGCGCCTGTATCGAGAAGATCGCCGACATGCTGGATATGCCCTATATCCGCGTGCTCGAAGTTGCGACCTTCTACACCCAGTTCCAGTTGAAGCCGGTCGGCACGCGCGCCCACGTTCAGGTCTGTGGCACCACGCCCTGCATGCTGCGCGGTTCCGAAGCGCTGATGGATGTCTGCCGCAAGAAGATCCATCACGATCCGCTGCACACCAACGAGAGCGGCACGCTCTCCTGGGAAGAAGTCGAATGTCAGGGCGCCTGCGTCAACGCGCCGATGGTCATCATCTTCAAGGATGCTTACGAGGATCTGACGCCTGAGCGTCTGGAAGAGATCATCGATCAGTTCGAGGCAGGCAAGGGCGACACCGTCAAGACCGGTCCGCAGATCGATCGTCACCAGTCCGTTCCCGTCGGCGGCCTCACCACGCTGACCGAAGAAATCAAGCCGGATCGTTCGAACCTGGACAAGCCTGCCGAGGCGCCTGCCGCACCTGCTGCTGCCGCAGCGGCACCTGCGCCGTCTGAAGCTGCCAAGCCGAAGACGACTGCACCGGAAGCCGATGCCAAGTTGAAGACGCCGGTAACCGAGCCGAAGGCTGCGGAAGCAAACGTCAAGGCTGCCGAAAAGGAAGCGTCCGGCTCTGCCGAGACCGCAAAGCCTTCGCTCGACAGCAAGGATCGCCCAGCTGGTATCGAAAAGCCTGCAACGCCCGATGACCTGAAGCTGATCTCCGGCGTTGGCCCGAAGATCGAAGGCACGCTGCATGAACTCGGCATCTTCACGTTCGCGCAGATTGCTGCCTGGAAGAAGGCCGAATGCGACTGGGTTGATGGCTATCTGAATTTCAAGGGCCGTATCGAGCGTGACGAATGGCTCAAGCAGGCCGAGGCGCTCGCCAAGGGTGGCGAAGCCGAGTATATCAAGGTCTTCGGCAAGAAGCCGCGGTAAGAGGTGAAGTATGTTAAAAGATCAGGATCGCATCTTTACCAATCTCTACGGCCTCAAGGACAAGTCCCTGAAGGGTGTGCGGGCGCGCGGCCATTGGGACGGCACCAAGCAGATCATTGAAAAGGGCCGTGACTGGATCATCAACGAGATGAAGGCGTCCGGCTTGCGTGGCCGTGGCGGCGCTGGCTTCCCGACCGGTCTGAAGTGGTCCTTCATGCCGAAGGAAAACGACGGCCGTCCGCACTATCTCGTCGTCAACGCTGACGAATCCGAGCCCGGCACCTGCAAGGACCGTGAAATCCTGCGCAACGATCCGCATACGCTGATCGAAGGCTGCGTGATTGCCGGTTTCGCAATGGGTGCAAACACGGCGTATATCTACGTTCGTGGTGAATACATGCGTGAGCGCGAAGCCCTTCAGGCCGCGATCGACGAATGCTATGACGCCGGCCTGCTCGGCAAGAACAACAAGAACGGCTGGGATTTCGACGTTTACGTCCATCACGGCGCCGGCGCTTATATCTGCGGTGAAGAAACCGCGCTGCTCGAAAGCCTTGAAGGCAAGAAGGGCCAGCCGCGTCTGAAGCCGCCGTTCCCGGCCAACATGGGTCTCTACGGCTGCCCGACCACCGTGAACAACGTTGAGTCCATCGCCGTTGCTCCGACCATCCTGCGTCGTGGCGCTGCATGGTTCTCGTCCATCGGCCGTCCGAACAACGTCGGCACGAAACTGTTCATGGTTTCGGGTCACGTCGAGCGTCCGTGCACCTTCGAAGACGCGCTGGGTCTTTCGTTCCGCGAGCTGATCGAACACCACTGTGGTGGTATTCGCGGCGGCTGGGACAATCTCCTCGGCGTTATCCCTGGCGGCGCATCGTGCCCCATCGTTCGCGGTGAGGACATGAAGGATGCCATCATGGACTTCGACGGCATGCGTGAAGTCAAGTCGTCCTTCGGTACGGGCGGCATGATCGTCATGGACAAGTCCACCGACGTCATCAAGGCGATTGCCCGTATTGCAGCTTTTTTCAAGCACGAAAGCTGCGGCCAGTGCACGCCTTGCCGCGAAGGCACGGGCTGGATGTGGCGCGTTCTCGAGCGCATGGTCAAGGGCAACGCGCAGAAGCGCGAAATCGATATGCTGTTCGAAGTGACGAAGCAGATCGAAGGCCACACCATCTGCGCGCTCGGCGATGCGGCTGCATGGCCGGTTCAGGCTTTGATCCGCAATTTCCGTCCGGAAATCGAAAAGCGGATCGATCAGTATACCTACAGGGCCATGGATGATGGCGCTGTTCTCGAGGCTGCCGAATAATCATTCGGCAGTTGGCTGCGGCGCTGGCCCCAACCGGCGTCGAACCATCATGAAGCGTCTGGCTAACTCATTGAAGTGTTGGGCGTGATTAAGGATTTGTTGCGGACTGTGTGGGACACGGGACGAACAGGCAACAGGACGTAAGTAGAACCATGGCAAAGCTCAAGGTTGACGGTAAAGAGATCGAGGTTCCGGATCATTTCACGCTGTTGCAGGCGTGTGAGGAGGCTGGCGCCGAAGTTCCGCGCTTTTGTTTTCACGAGCGCTTGTCGGTCGCGGGTAACTGCCGCATGTGTCTTATCGAGGTGAAGGGCGGACCGCCCAAGCCTGCTGCATCCTGCGCCATGGGCGTGCGCGATATCCGCGGCGGCCCGAACGGCGAACTGCCGGAAGTTTTCACCAACACGCCTATGGTCAAGAAGGCCCGCGAAGGCGTGATGGAGTTCCTGCTCATCAACCACCCGCTGGATTGCCCGATCTGCGACCAGGGCGGTGAGTGCGACCTGCAGGACCAGGCTATGGCCTTCGGTATTGCCGGTTCGCGTTACGCCGAGAACAAGCGCGCGGTTGAAGACAAGTACATCGGACCGCTCGTCAAGACGGTCATGAACCGCTGCATTCACTGCACGCGCTGCGTCCGTTTCACCACGGAAGTTGCCGGCATTGCAGAGCTTGGCCTGATCGGCCGCGGCGAAGACGCCGAGATCACCACCTATCTCGAGCAGGCGATGACCTCCGAGCTTCAGGGCAACGTTGTTGACCTTTGCCCGGTTGGCGCGCTGACCTCCAAGCCATTCGCTTTCACGGCGCGTCCGTGGGAACTCAACAAGACCGAAACCATCGACGTCATGGACGCGCTCGGTTCGGCGATCCGTGTCGATACGCGTGGCCGTGAAGTCATGCGCGTCATGCCGCGCGTCAACGAAGCCATCAACGAAGAGTGGATTTCCGACAAGAGCCGCTTCATCTGGGATGGCCTGAAGACGCAGCGCCTTGACCGTCCGTATGTTCGCAAGGATGGCCGTCTGCAGCCTGCGACCTGGGGCGAAGCTTTCGGCGCGATCCGTTCCGCCGTCGGCTCAACCTCGGGCAGCAAGATCGGCGCAATCGCCGGCGATCTGGCCTCTGTTGAAGAAATGTTCGCGCTGAAGTCGCTTCTCGCATCGCTCGGCTCGGCCAACGTCGATTGCCGTCAGGATGGTGCAGCTCTCGATCCGTCGCTCGGCCGCGCCAGCTACCTGTTCAACGCCACCATCGAAGGCATCGAACAGGCTGACGCGCTGCTGATCGTTGGCGCCAACCCGCGTTACGAAGCGGCCGTTCTCAACGCCCGCATCCGCAAGCGCTGGCGTCGTGGCGGCTTCCCGATCGGTGTGATCGGTGAAGGCGGCGAACTGCGTTACGACTACGAATACCTCGGTTCCGGCGCAGAAACGCTGTCGGATCTGGCAAACGGCTCGCACAGCTTCTTTGACAAGCTGAAGTCTGCCAAGAACCCGCTGATCATCATCGGTCAGGGTGCTGTGGCGCGCGCTGATGGTGCTGCCGTTCTGGCCGCTGCTGCAAAGCTTGCCGTTTCGGTTGGCGCTGTCACCGAAGAGTGGAACGGTTTCTCGGTTCTGCACACGGCGGCTGCCCGCGTTGGCGGTCTGGATATCGGCTTCGTACCGGGTGAGGGCGGTGTTGCCGCTGCTGACATGGTCGCGTCGATGGACGTTCTCTTCCTGCTCGGTGCAGACGAGATCGACCTGTCGAACAAGGGTGCCAAGTTCACTGTCTACATCGGCAGCCATGGTGACCACGGCGCAATGCACGCCGACGTCATCCTGCCAGGTGCGGCCTATACCGAAAAGTCCGGTATCTGGGTCAACACCGAGGGCCGCGTTCAGGTTGGCAACCGTGCAGGTTTCGCACCTGGCGAAGCCCGCGAAGACTGGGCAATCCTGCGTGCGCTCTCCGACGTTCTCGGCAAGAAGCTGCCGTTCGACTCGCTGTCGGCTCTGCGCGGCCAGCTTTACGTTGCCCATCCGCATCTGGCTGAAACCGACGACGTCATTGCCGGCAATGGCAAGGATATCGAGGCACTGGCCGGCAAGGTTGGCTCACTCAACAAATCGGCGTTTGCCTCGCCGGTAAAAGACTTTTATTTGACGAACCCGATTGCGCGCGCCTCCGCTGTGATGGCCGAGTGCTCCGCATTGGCCCGCAACAACTTCAAGGCTGCGGCAGAGTAAGGGTAGGGGATTATGGAATCGTTTTTCTGGAGCTACGTCTGGCCCGCGCTGATTATGGTCGGCCAGTCCCTGCTGCTTCTCGTGTGTTTGCTGGTGTCCATCGCCTTCCTGCTGCTGGCCGACCGTAAGGTCTGGGCTGCCGTACAGTTGCGTCGCGGCCCGAACGTCGTTGGTCCCTTCGGTCTGTTCCAGTCCTTCGCCGACCTTTTGAAGTTCATTCTGAAAGAGCCGGTCATTCCGGCCGGTGCCAACAAGGCCGTATTTCTGCTGGCACCTCTGGTTGCCGTGACGCTGGCACTTGCCACTTACGCCGTTATCCCGTTTGCGGATGGCTGGGTGGTTGCCAACATCAACGTCGGCATTCTCTACATCTTCGCGATTTCCTCGCTTGAAGTGTACGGCATCATCATGGGCGGCTGGGCTTCGAACTCGAAGTACCCGTTCCTCGGCGCGCTTCGTTCCGCCGCGCAGATGGTCTCTTACGAAGTGTCCATCGGTCTCGTCATCGTCACCGTTCTGCTTTGCGTGGGTTCGCTGAACCTTACGGACATCGTTCTGGCACAGCGCACCGGTCTCGGCACGATGCTCGGCCTGCCGCCGTCGTTCCTCGACTGGCACTGGCTGTCGCTATTCCCGATGTTCATCGTGTTCTTCATTTCGGGTCTTGCCGAAACCAACCGTCCGCCTTTCGATCTTCCGGAAGCGGAATCGGAACTGGTCGCCGGTCACATGGTCGAATATGGCTCCACGCCGTACATGATGTTCATGCTTGGCGAATATGCTGCCATCGTTCTGATCTGCTGCCTGACGACGATCCTGTTCCTCGGTGGCTGGCTGCCGATCGTGGACGTCTGGTTCTTGAACTGGGTACCGGGCATCGTCTGGTTCGCGATCAAGGGCTGCATGGTCTTCTTCATGGTCGCTCTGGTTAAGGCTTTCGTTCCACGTTACCGCTATGACCAGCTCATGCGCCTTGGCTGGAAGGTGTTCCTGCCGCTGTCGCTTGCCATGGTTGTTATTGTTGCATTCGTATTGAAGCTGACGGGGTGGGCCGGTTGATGTCTGAACTCCTCGCTCAAAGAACTGGAGGTTGAGATGGCAAGCCTTTCCCAAGCCGTCAATTCGCTGTTCCTCAAGGAATTCGTCGGCGCAATCTTCCTGACGATGCGTCACTTCTTCAAGCAGAAGGCGACGGTGAACTACCCGTTTGAAAAGGGTCCGGTTTCTCCGCGCTTCCGTGGCGAACACGCTCTGCGCCGTTATCCCAACGGTGAAGAACGCTGCATCGCCTGCAAGCTGTGTGAAGCGATCTGTCCTGCTCAGGCGATCACCATCGAAGCTGGTCCGCGCCGCAACGACGGTACCCGTCGTACCGTGCGCTACGACATCGACATGGTGAAGTGCATCTATTGCGGTTTCTGCCAGGAAGCATGCCCGGTCGACGCGATCGTCGAAGGTCCGAACTTCGAGTTCGCAACCGAGACGCGCGAAGAGCTGTATTTCGACAAGCAGAAGCTTCTCGACAACGGCGACCGCTGGGAGCGTGAAATCGCGCGCAACCTCGCGCTGGATGCGCCTTATCGTTAAGGCGCAACCGTGTTCCGCGGAGCTTCGGCTTCGATGAACGTTGAGAGAGTAAATGCCTGTCCGGTGTTACCGGCAGGGACAAACGGGTGAGGGGACCGAGGAGGTCTTCTCTGCCCGGATGAGGACGAGAAGGCACCAACATGGGTCTGCACGCTATATTCTTTTACATATTCGCTTTCGTCGCGGTGGCGTCGGCGTTTCTGGTCATCGCATCGAAGAACCCGGTTCACTCGGTTCTCTTCCTGATCCTGACCTTCTTCAACGCGGCTGCGCTGTTCCTGCTGACGGGAGCCGAGTTTCTCGGCATGATCCTGCTGGTTGTTTATGTCGGCGCCGTGGCGGTGCTCTTCCTCTTCGTCGTCATGATGCTGGATGTCGATTTCGCCGAACTTCGCTCGGGCGTGCTGCAATATGCGCCTGTTGGCGCGTTGATCGGTCTTATCCTTGCGGCAGAGCTGATCGTCGTCATCGGCGGCAGCATGTTGTCGCCGCAGGCGGCCAAGTCGATCACCATGCCGATCCCGCCTGTCACTGAGCGCACCAACACGGCAGCTCTCGGCGACGTTCTCTATACAAACTACGTCTACTTCTTCCAGCTCGCGGGTCTCGTGCTGCTGGTCGCCATGATCGGCGCGATCGTGCTGACGCTGCGTCACCGCACCGACATCAAGCGGCAGGACATCTCCACCCAGGTCGGACGTGACCCCAAGACCGCCGTTACGACGGTCAAGGTCAAGCCGGGCCAGGGTATCTGAGGCGCGAACGGATCTAAGGAATATTAGAATGGAAATCGGTCTTTCCCACTACCTGACGGTCAGCGCGATCCTCTTCACGATCGGCGTCTTCGGTATCTTCCTCAACCGGAAGAACGTCATCGTCATCCTCATGTCGATCGAACTCATCCTGCTTGCGGTCAACCTCAACATGGTGGCGTTCTCGTCCTTCCTGAACGACATCGTCGGCCAGGTCTTTGCGTTGTTCATCCTGACCGTCGCTGCTGCCGAAGCGGCCATCGGTCTTGCAATACTCGTTGTCTTCTACCGCAACCGTGGATCGATCGCGGTGGAAGACGTCAATATGATGAAGGGCTGATAAGGCTATGATCTACAAGGCTATCGTCTTTCTTCCGCTGATCGGCTTCCTGATCGCTGGCCTGTTTGGCCGCTCGATCGGTGCCAAGGCCTCGGAATATGTCACCACCGGTCTGATGATCGTGGTCGCGGTCCTGTCGTGGATCGTGTTTGTGAATGTCGCGCTTCTCGGCCACGGTGAGGGCGGCGAAATCATCAAGGTCAGCGTCATGCGCTGGATTCAGTCCGGCGGCATCGATGTCGAGTGGGCGTTCCGTATCGACACGCTGACGGCTGTCATGTTCGTCGTGGTCAACACGGTGTCCTGTCTCGTGCACCTGTATTCGATCGGATACATGCACCACGATCCGCATCGTCCGCGCTTCTTCGCATACCTGTCGCTCTTCACCTTTGCGATGTTGATGCTCATCACCTCCGACAACCTGCTGCAGATGTTCTTCGGCTGGGAAGGCGTGGGTCTGGCGTCCTACCTTCTTATCGGTTTCTGGTTCAAGAAGCCGTCCGCATCGGCTGCGGCCATGAAGGCTTTCATCGTCAACCGCGTTGGTGACTTCGGCTTCATCCTCGGCATTTCCGGCGTCTTCGTTCTGTTCGGCTCGATCAACTTTGAAACGATCTTTGCTGCCGCCTCGACCTATCTGCCGGCTGAAGGCGCTGCGTCCACCGACGCCGTCATCAACCTGTTCGGCATGAGCCTCGACAAGGGCCACGCCATCACCGCAGTCTGCCTGCTGCTGTTCATGGGCTCCATGGGTAAGTCGGCGCAGTTCCTGCTGCACACCTGGCTCCCGGACGCCATGGAAGGCCCGACGCCGGTTTCGGCGCTCATTCACGCCGCAACCATGGTGACCGCCGGTGTCTTCCTCGTGGCACGCATGTCGCCACTGTTCGAACTGTCGCCGGATGCGTTGACCTTCGTTACGCTGATTGGTGCGATCACGGCGTTCTTCGCCGCGACCGTCGGTCTGGTTCAGAACGATATCAAGCGCGTCATCGCTTACTCGACCTGCTCGCAGCTCGGTTACATGTTCGTGGCGCTTGGCGTTGGTGCTTATGGTGCGGCCGTGTTCCACCTGTTCACGCACGCCTTCTTCAAGGCTCTGCTGTTCTTGTGCGCCGGTTCCGTCATCCACGCCGTCGATGGCGAGCAGGACATGCGTTACATGGGCGGCCTGCGTAAGCACATCCCGGTCACCTTCTGGACGATGACTGTCGGTACGCTCGCGCTGACCGGTGTTGGTTTCCCCGGCACGTCCATCGGCTTCGCTGGCTTCTTCTCCAAGGACGCCATCATCGAATCGGCATTTGCCTCGCATTCGAGCCTTGGCGGTTTCGCCTTCACGCTTCTCGTCATCGCTGCACTGTTCACCAGCTTCTATTCCTGGCGCCTGGCGTTCATGACCTTCTTCGGCAAGCCGCGCGCTTCCGCAGATGTCATGCACCATGTCCATGAATCGCCGATGGTGATGCTGCTGCCGCTGTTCATCCTGACCGCTGGCGCACTGTTTGCTGGTGTCGGCTTCGTCGAATATTTCTTCGGCCATCACTATGAGGAATTCTGGAAGGGTGCGCTGTTCACCGGTCCTGAAAACCACATCGTGCATGAGTTCCACAATGTTCCGAAGTGGGTGAAGTGGAGCCCGTTCGCAGCCATGGCTCTTGGTTTCGTGACGGCATGGTACATGTACATCAAGTCGCCGGAGACGCCGAAGCGTCTGGCCGAGACCCATCGTGGCCTGTACCAGTTCCTTCTCAACAAGTGGTACTTCGATGAACTCTATGACTTCCTCTTCGTCCGTTCGGCGAAGGCACTCGGCCGCTTCCTGTGGAAGAAGGGCGACGTGGCGGTCATCGATCATTACGGTCCGAACGGTATTGCAGCGCGTGTGGTTGATGTGACCAACCGCATGGTCCGCCTGCAGTCCGGTTACCTTTATCATTATGCCTTTGCGATGCTGATCGGCATCGCGGCGCTTGTCACCTGGATGATGCTCGGGAGTGCCTTCTGATGACCGATTGGCCCATTCTTTCAACGGTCACGTTCCTGCCGCTGGTCGGCGTGGTGCTGCTGCTGCTCACCAACGAGAACGGTCCTTACGGTCGCCGCAACATTCTCAATGTTTCGCTGCTGACGACCGTGTTCACCTTCATCGTTTCGCTGTTTGTCTGGATCGGGTTCGACAATTCGAACCCGGGCTTCCAGATGGTGGAGAAGCATGACTGGTTCGGCAACATTGCCTCCTACCACCTCGGCGTTGACGGCATCTCCATGCTGTTCGTCATCCTCACCACCTTCCTCATGCCGTTCTGCGTGCTGGCAAGCTGGGATTCGGTTGAAAAGCGCATCAAGGAATACATGATCGCCTTCCTTCTTCTGGAAGTCGTCATGATCGGCGTGTTCGTCGCGCTCGACACCGTTCTCTTCTACGTCTTCTTCGAAGCGACGCTGATCCCGATGTTTGTCATCATCGGCGTGTGGGGCGGCAAGGATCGCGTTTACGCATCCTACAAGTTCTTCCTCTACACGCTGCTCGGTTCGGTTCTGACGATGCTCGCCATCATGGCGATGTACTGGCAGGCCGGCACGACCGACATCACCGAGCTGCTGAAATACGGCTTCCCGGCCGGCATGCAGACCTGGCTGTGGCTGGCGTGCTTTGCAGCCTTCGCGGTGAAGATGCCGATGTGGCCTGTCCACACCTGGCTTCCGGATGCGCACGTTCAGGCTCCGACCGCTGGTTCGGTCATTCTGGCTGGCGTCATGCTGAAGCTCGGCGGTTACGGTTTCATCCGTTTCTCGCTCGCCATGTTCCCGCTGGCATCAGACTATTTCGCGCCGTTCGTCTTCACCCTGTCGGTTCTCGCCATCATCTACACCTCGCTGGTCGCGATGATGCAGGACGACATCAAGAAGCTGATCGCCTATTCCTCCGTTGCCCACATGGGTTACGTGACCATGGGTATCTTTGCCGCCAACGTTCAGGGCGTGCAGGGTGCGATCTTCCAGATGCTGTCGCACGGCATCGTCTCCGGCGCGCTCTTCCTTTGCGTCGGCGTCGTCTACGATCGTCTGCATACCCGTGAAATCGCTGCTTACGGCGGTCTCGTGAACAATATGCCGAAATACGCCGTGGCGTTCATGATCTTCACCATGGCCAATGTCGGTCTGCCGGGTACGTCTGGCTTCATCGGCGAGTTCCTGACGCTGGTCGGCGTGTTCCGCGCCAACACCTGGGTTGCTCTCTTCGCGGCAACCGGCGTCATCCTCTCGGCCGCCTATGCGCTGTGGCTCTACCGCCGCGTCATTTTCGGTGCGCTCGAGAAGGAAAGCCTGAAGTCGATGCTCGATCTGTCGACCCGCGAAAAGGTCATCCTTTATCCGCTGGTTGTCCTGACGATCTTCTTCGGCGTCTACCCGGCGCCGGTGTTCGATGCCACGGCTGCATCGGTTGATCTTCTGGTAAACAACTATACGGCTGCATTGCAGGCGGCGCAGAATGTTGCGCTCTCTATGAATTGACGACAGGACCCGTTGGACATGACCGCTGAAATTCTTTTTGCCAGTCTGCACATCGCGACGCCCGAGCTGATCCTTGCGGTCGGCGCACTGGCGCTGCTCATGATTGGCGTCTTCTCGGGCGACAAGTCGACGACGACGGTCACGGGCCTTTCCGTGGCGCTGCTTCTTGTCGTCGGTCTCTGGATCGTCTTCGCTCCCGCTTCGGGACTGGCCTTCGGCGGCGTTTACGTCGCCGATGCCTTCGGCAACTTCATGAAGGTTCTGGCGCTGATCGGTTCGATTACGGCGATGATCCTTTCTGTCGGCCAGAGCCGTTTCGAGCCGATCGGCCGTTTCGAATATCCGGTCCTGCTGGTGCTGGCGACGCTCGGCATCCTGCTGATGATTTCGGCCAACAACATGATCTCGCTCTACATGGCGCTGGAGCTGCAGTCGCTGGCTCTCTACGTCATCTGCGCGATCAACCGCGAAAGCCTCCGTTCGACCGAAGCCGGTCTGAAGTACTTCGTTCTTGGTGCACTGTCCTCCGGTATGCTGCTTTATGGCATGTCTCTGGTTTACGGTTTCACCGGCAACACCGGCTTTACAGAAATCGCTCAGGTTCTGACGGCTGAAACCCGTTCGCTCGGCCTCGTATTCGGTCTGGTCTTCGTTCTCGCCGGTCTGGCGTTCAAGATCTCGGCTGTGCCGTTCCACATGTGGACGCCGGATGTTTACGAAGGTGCACCGACCCCGGTTACGGCATTCCTTGCCGCTGCTCCTAAGATCGGCGCCATGGCAATCCTCGTGCGCATCGTCGTTGAAGCCTTCCAGCCGGTATTTGCCGACTGGCAGCAGATCGTCGTGTTCATCTCGATTGCTTCGATGCTGCTCGGCTCCTTCGCAGCGATCGGTCAGAAGAACATCAAGCGCCTGATGGCTTATTCCTCCATCGGTCACATGGGGTACGCGCTGGTTGGCCTGGCCGCCGGCACGGAGGCAGGCGTTTCCGGCGTCATCCTCTACATGACCATCTACATGGTCATGACGCTCGGCACGTTCGCCTGCATTCTTGCCATGCGTCGCAAGGAAATCGGCAACGTTGAAAATGTCGAGGATCTGGCTGGTCTGTCCTCCACCAACCCCTTCATGGCGGTGGTGCTGACCATTCTGATGTTCTCGCTCGCAGGCATTCCGCCGCTGGCCGGCTTCTTCGGCAAGTATTACGTCTTCCTCGCTGCCATCGAAGCCAAGCTCTATGCGCTTGCCATCATCGGTGTCATCGGTTCGGTTGTCGGCGCGTACTACTATATCCGCGTCGTCAAGGTGATGTGGTTCGACGAAGCCAAGGATAGCTTCGACCGTCCTGCTGGCGAACTGAAGATCGTTTATGCCTTCTCCGGTATCTTCGTTCTCGGCTTCATCCTGTTTGGTGGCGCCTTGGGCAACGCGGTTACCGCCGCAGCAAAGACGTTCTTTTGATTGATACGCTGAAAAACACGGGCCGGATGTCGATCGAAGACTTCCGGCACGAGGCGATGGCGGAAACGCCATCGACCAACATCGAATGTTTTGCCCGTGCGCGGGCAGGGGACAGCGGCAATCTCTGGGTTACCGCATCCCGCCAGACTGGCGGCAAGGGCCGCCGTGGCCGGCCCTGGGTTTCGGAACCCGGCAATCTCTACGCATCGCTTCTCCTCATCGATCCCGCGCCGATGGAGCATGTCGGCTCCCTGCCGCTCGCTTTCGCGCTAGCTGTATATCGCGCCGTTCGCTCTGTTCTGCCCACCGGCGGTGCTCCGCTCGAAATCAAGTGGCCGAACGACATCCTGATTGGCCGCAACAAGACCTGCGGTATTCTGATGGAAGCGGAAATTCTCCCCGATGGCCGCCGTGCGGTGGTGATCGGCATCGGCATCAATATCGCCCACAAACCCGATAATCCGCATTACCCTGTTACCATGCTGTCCGAGCATGGCGCTGCCTGCTCGCCGGACGAGCTCTTTGCGCATCTGTTTCGTGAGACGGCAGAGGTGTTGCAGGCGTGGGATCAGGGCAAAGGTGTCGCAGAAGTCATGACAGGCTGGCGCGCAGCCGCCTGTGGTATTGGTGAACGCATCACCGTGAATTTCCCGGACCGGTCTGTCGGCGGGCGTTTCGTCGGGATCGACGATCACGGTTATCTCTTGCTGGATGAGGACGATGGCCCAAGACGGGCAATTGCCGCCGGCGACGTATTTTTCGGGTAAGAGCCACGCGCTGCAACGGACGCGCCGTGCCTGCCCAAAAGGTTTGGAGTATCCCTGCTGCTCATGAAAAGCAGGGCGTCAGACCGGTTCCGCATCGGCCCGGTTGTCCTGACGCTTGATATGTCCGATGCTTTGACAATGGATACCGGGTTGCAGCCAGCCGCTGCGGCCCGCATGCCGTTATGAATGGACAAGAACAACAATGGCTATACAGGACGAACTCGTTTTCCTGCCGCTCGGCGGGGTCGGTGAAATCGGCATGAATCTGGCGCTTTACGGTTATGGACCGGCAAGCAAGCGCCAGTGGATCATGGTCGATTGCGGCGTTACTTTCGCCGGTCCCGATCTGCCGGGCGTCGATCTGGTGCTTCCCGATATCAGCTACATCGAGCAGCAGAAGAAAAACCTCAAGGGCATCATCATCACCCACGCCCACGAGGACCACTACGGTGCTCTGAACGACCTCTGGCCCGGCCTCAACGTGCCGGTCTATGCATCCGGCTTCACCGCCGGCATGCTCGAGGCTAAGCGCAACTATGAGGGTACACGCGCCGAAATTCCGATCACGCCGTTCAAGGCGGGCGACCGCATCAATGTCGGTCCGTTCGAAATCGAGGCTGTGGGCGTCAATCACTCTATTCCCGAGCCGATGTCGCTGGTCATCCGTACGCCGCTCGGCAATGTCATCCACACCGGTGACTGGAAGATCGACGAAGCGCCATCACTCGGGCCGTTGACGGACGAGGCACGGTTCCGCGCCATTGGTGAAGAAGGTGTCCTGGCGCTGCTTTGCGACAGCACCAACTCGGTTCGCGATGGTGTTTCGCCCTCCGAACATGAGGTATCCGAAGGTCTGCGGCAGATCATCGAAAATGCCGAAGGACGTGTGGCTGTTACCACCTTCTCCTCCAACGTCGGCCGTATCCGTTCCATCGCACAGGCGGCGGAGGCCGCAGGCCGCGAGGTGCTGCTGCTCGGTTCGTCCCTGAAGCGCGTCGTCAATGTCTCGCAGGACCTCGGCATCATGGAAGGTATCAAGCCATTCCTGGCCGAAGATGAGTACGGTTATATTCCGCGCGACAAGGTCGTGCTGATCCTGACCGGATCGCAGGGCGAACCGCGTGCCGCGCTCGCCAAGCTTTCTCGTGATGAAATGCGCAATGTCGCGCTTGCGTCTGGTGACACGGTCGTCTTTTCGTCGCGCGCCATTCCTGGCAATGAAAAGGCAATCATCGATATCAAGAACGGCCTGATCGAGCAGGGCATCCATATCGTGACCGATAACGAGGCGCTCGTGCACGTTTCCGGCCATCCGCGCCGCAATGAACTGCTGCGCATGTACGAATGGACCAAGCCGCAGATCGTCGTTCCCGTGCATGGCGAAGCCGCTCACCTGGTCGCCCAGAAGGAGCTTGCCGAGCAGGCTGGTATTCCGCAGGTACCGAAGGTCCGCAACGGCAACATTCTCCGCCTTGCGCCGGGTCCTGCAGAGGTCATCGACGATGCGCCGCATGGCCGTGTCTTCAAGGATGGCAAACTGATCGGCGACATGGACGAAATGGGCATCAGCGACCGCCGCAAGCTCTCCTTCGCTGGTCAAGTCTCCGTCAATGTCGTGCTGGACAGCCGGTTCGACTTCATGGGCGACCCCGATGTCGTGCCGTTCGGCCTGCCGGAGTTCGATGACGAAGGCGAAGACATGGAAGACACGCTGTACGACGCCGTTCTCGGCGCCGTTGAAAGCATTCCGCGTGCCCGTCGCAAGGATCTCGAAATGGTACGCGAAGCGGTGCGCCGCGCCGTTCGTGCCGCGGCAAATCAGGCCTGGGGCAAAAAGCCGATCGTTACGGTCTTCCTCACAAAGGTCTGATCGGCATACCGCGTTGGTGGGCAGGCTCCGTAACCGGGGCTTGCGCAGGAATGAGGCTGCATTCCGGTTTCCCGGCGAATGCGCTACAAGGATAAGCGGGATCAAACGCCGATTTGATCCCGCAGCACGTCGCGCAGAGCGGTGGTTTTGCGATAAACATATGCGCCAAAGAAAATAGCGCGGCGACGTTACCGTCTTCGGTTCCCGCCGTTTCGAAGTCTGGGAGGATATTCGTGCAGTGGCTTTCGGTTTTTGCCGTCTATTTCATCGTCTGGTGGACGGTTCTTTTCGTCGTTTTGCCGATTGGCCTGCGCACGCAGGCAGAAGATGGTGACGTTGCGCTCGGCACGGTCGCCAGCGCGCCAGCAAAATTCAGGGGGCTGCGCGTGCTGTTGATGACGACGGCGATTTCGGCATTTGTCTGCGGCATCTGGTACGGCGCATCCTGGTGGTTTGGTTTTACCCTGGATGATTTGCCACGCATCGTACCAGTCTACGACTGAAACCTGTCATATGGCTGTCATGAGTCTGGTGCTACGAGGAGCGCCAAACTCGTTCGGTTGACAATCACAATTTTACCGGATTGATGAAACGCAATTTTGCGTTGTTTTGAAAAAAGCAAAAAAAAACAAGGCATTTCAGCCTTGTTTTTTAGGTTTCGCGTGATCTGTAACCGTTACCGGGGCAGCGAACTAGCGCGCCTAAGATCTGATCCTCCCAAGACTGACCGCGAAAACGACAAGAATTTAGACTTCTTGCCTCTTTTGTGAGCTAAAATTAGCCTAATCCCCCAGGCTTGTCATCTAATTTTTTGCATATTTGTTACAGTCGGCAAAAAATTCTCTGCGTTTCAATTTGTCGCACCCAATCAAGAATAATATTCCGATCAAAGCGTTTTGTGAGAACCGCGTGTCTCAAAATTGTCATGAAAACGCCCTGCGGCCCGTTTCAACGGCGGGTTTTCTTCTTCACCCGAAACGGTTATGTACGGCGCCAATATCCCTTTATTAGAGGCGATTCCCGCGTCGGTGGGCTCTCGCCAGATACAATGGAAGCCGTCATGCGTCTCAGCCGTTATTTTATGCCCATCCTGAAGGAAAATCCCAAGGAAGCGGAGATCGTTTCTCACCGTCTTATGTTGCGTGCAGGCATGATCCGGCAGCAGTCCGCCGGCATCTATTCCTGGCTGCCGCTCGGCAAGCGTGTGCTGGACAAGGTCAACGCGATCATCCGCGAAGAGCAGAATCGCTCGGGCGCCATCGAGCTTCTGATGCCGACCCTGCAGTCTGCCGAGCTGTGGCAGGAAAGCGGTCGTTATGACGACTACGGCAAGGAGATGCTGCGCATCAAGGACCGTCAGGATCGTCAGATGCTGTATGGCCCCACCAATGAGGAGATGATCACCGACATCTTCCGTTCCTACGTGAAGTCCTACAAGAACCTGCCGCTGAACCTCTACCACATTCAGCTCAAGTTCCGTGATGAGGTTCGTCCGCGTTTCGGCACCATGCGCTCGCGCGAGTTCCTGATGAAGGACGCCTATTCCTTCGATCTGACGAAGGAAGGCGCGATCCATTCCTATAACAAGATGTTCGTCGCCTATCTGCGCACGTTCGAGCGTCTGGGCCTGCGCGCCATTCCGATGCGCGCCGACACCGGCCCGATCGGCGGCAATCATAGCCACGAATTCATCATTCTGGCCGATACCGGCGAGTCGGAAGTTTTCTGCCACAAGAGCTTCCTCGATCGCGCCATCCCTTCGGCCGATACGGATTTCGATGATGTGAATGCCCTGCAGGCCGTGTTCGACGAGTGGACGTCTGAATATGCCGCAACCTCGGAAATGCATGACGAAGCGGCTTATGATGCGATCCCGGACGGCGAGCGGCTTTCCGCACGCGGTATTGAAGTCGGTCACATCTTCTACTTCGGCACCAAATATTCCGAGCCGATGGGCGCCAAGGTTCAGGGCGCAGATGGCAAGGAACACCTTGTCCACATGGGTTCTTATGGTATCGGCCCGACGCGCCTTGTTCCCGCCATCATTGAAGCCTCGCATGACGAGAACGGAATCATCTGGCCTGCTTCAGTCGCGCCTTTCGACGTCGTCGTCATCAACATGAAGGCTGGCGATGCTGCCTGCGATGCGGCATGCGAAAAGCTTTATTATTCGCTCACAGCAGCGGGCAAGGATGTTCTCTACGACGACACGGACGACCGTGCGGGCCAGAAGTTTGCAACTGCCGACCTGATCGGCGTTCCGTTGCAGATCATCGTCGGTCCGCGTTCGGTTGCGAACGGCGAAGTCGAAGTCAAGAACCGCAGAACCGGCGAGCGCGAAACCGTTACGATCGAAGCTGCGATGAACAAGGTGCTTGGCTGAGAAGCCGGATCGAGGAGACGACATGGCAAAAGCCGAGGCTGACAAAAGTGCGGCAGCTTCCGTAAAGGAAACTGCCGCCCGGCCGTTTTCTGCGTTTGAACGCATGGTGGCCTGGCGCTACCTGCGTTCGCGGCGCAAGGAAGCATTCATTTCCGTCATCGCCGGCTTTTCCTTCGTTGGAATCATGCTGGGTGTGGCGACACTCATCATCGTCATGGCGGTGATGAACGGTTTCCGCACCGAGCTGATTTCCCGCATTCTCGGCATCAACGGTCACATGATCGTGCAGCCGATCGATACGCCTTTCAACAATTACGACGATCTGGCGAAGAAGTTCGGCGCCGTCCCGGGCGTCACCATGGCCCTGCCGCTGGTGGAGGGCCAGACGCTGGCCTCCGGCCGTGGCGGTGCAGGTTCCGGCGCGCTGGTGCGCGGCGTTCGCACCGAGGACATCGAGAAGATCAAGGAAGTCTCCTCCAACGTGAAGACGGGCGATCTCGTCGGTTTCATGTCGGGCGAGGGCGTTCTGGTCGGCTCCAGGCTCGCCTCACAGCTCGGCGTGACGGCAGGCGATGACATCACGCTGATTTCGCCGGAAGGCGACGTGACGCCGATGGGCGTCAATCCGCGCGTCAAATCCTACAAGATCTCCGGCGTCTTCGAGATCGGCATGTCGGAATATGATGCGTCGATGATCTATATGCCGCTCAGCGAGGCGCAGCTCTATTTCAATGCCGAGGGCATCGTCCAGTCGATCGAGCTTTACGTCAGCCACCCCGACAATGTTGACGGCATCAGGCCGCTGGTCGAGCAGGCTGCCGAACGGCAGGTCTATATCACCGACTGGAGACAACGAAACCAGACCTTCTTCTCCGCCCTTCAGGTGGAACGAAACGTGATGTTCATGATCCTGACGCTGATCGTTCTGGTCGCGGCGCTCAACATCATCTCCGGTCTCATCATGCTGGTGAAGGACAAGGGCAGCGATATCGCCATCCTGCGCACCATGGGTGCGAGTTCAGGCTCGGTCATGCGCATCTTCTTCATGACTGGCGCGGCCATCGGTATCGTTGGCACCTTTGCCGGCGTGGCGCTTGGCATCCTCGTGTGTCTGAACGTGGAATCGATCCGCCAGTTCTTCTCCTGGGTGTCCGGTACCGTGCTCTTCGATCCGCAGCTTTATTTCCTCAGCCAGCTTCCGGCGGAAATGGATGTAAGCGAAACGATCTCCGTCATCATCATGGCGCTGACGTTGTCTTTCCTGGCAACCATCTTCCCTGCATGGCGGGCTTCCAAGCTCGATCCGGTTCAGGCTCTGCGTTACGAATAAGGACCGCTTCCCGATATGGCTAAAAAAACTGTGCTGCGGCTTACCGGCATCGAGCGGACCTACGGTCAGGGTGAAACCTCGCTGTCCATTCTGCGCAAGGCCGAATTTGAAATGAAGAGCGGCGAGATGGTGGCCCTGGTCGCTCCATCCGGAACGGGCAAGTCGACCCTGCTGCATCTGGCTGGCCTGCTGGAACATTCCGATGCAGGCGAGGTCTTCATCAATGACCAGCCCTGCAGCGATCTGGGTGACGAGGCCCGCACGGCAATCCGCCGCAGCGATATCGGCTTCGTCTATCAGTTCCATCACCTGCTGCCGGAGTTCACCGCGCTGGAGAACGTGATGATGCCGCAGTTGATCGCCGGTCTTTCGAACAAGGAAGCGGCAGCACGCGCCAGCGCGCTGCTCGACTACATGCGTGTCGGTCACCGCGCCGAACACCGCCCGGCCGAGCTGTCAGGCGGTGAGCAGCAACGTGTGGCGATTGCCCGCGCCGTGGCAAATGCGCCGCTGCTGCTGCTTGCTGACGAGCCGACCGGCAACCTCGATCCCGAGACGGCGCATTATGTGTTCGATGCGCTGGAGGCGCTGGTGCGCCAGTCAGGTCTTGCGGCGTTGATCGCCACCCACAATCACGAACTTGCCGCTCGTATGGATCGCCGTGTGACGCTGTCCGAAGGCAAGATCGTCGATTTCTGATCACGGCGGAAGCCGGGCGACTTTGGGCTGAGAGGAACATCCACTCAGCCGCTTTGTTCTCCACACCAGAATTTTTTCAACCCGAAGGCGCTTTCTGCACCTTCGGGTTTTTCGTTTTGGAGTCAAAGGCTTGCTTTGGAGGCGAGGGAACCCGGAGTCGATTCTGCCGTTTGTACAAGACAGAAGCGGGCAAAAGCCTGTTGACAATGAAACAAAATGAGAACAAAGTTGGAACATAACGAGTAAGGAGAGACCAAATGACTGATTTCGTTCGTGACGTCGCCGCTTTCACCTCGATCGCCGTTTTTGTCGCTAGCTTTTCGATGATCCTCACTGCCCTCTGATGGCAGGCTTGAATTGGCTGGCTTGAATTCAAGCCTGAATATGTCCCTCTTGCCTGTGGACTTTACCGCCCGGAAGTTCGAAAATCGGCCGCGATTCAGAATGACGGGATGACGGAATGGGCGAGATGACTGCAAGCGGCGAAACCTCGGGCGAAAAACTGACGACGCCGGGTTTTGTCCATCTGCGGGTTCACTCCGCTTACTCCTTGCTTGAGGGGGCGCTTCCCCTCAAGAAGATCATGTCGAAGGCGGTGGCAGACGGCCAGCCGGCCATTGCCATCACCGATACGAACAACCTTTTTGTTGCGCTCGAGTTTTCCGAGAAGGCGCGTGATGAGGGTCTGCAGCCGATCATCGGCTGTCAGGTCTCCATCGACATGCAGGATGCGGTGGAAGACCGCCGCAACAACAATGCACATCTCGCAAAACTTCCTTCCATCGTGCTGCTTGCTGCCGACGCGCAAGGCTATGAGCGTCTGGTGGACCTCGTCAGCCGCGCATACCTGGAAGGTGAGGGCAGCGGCCACCATGCGGTCAACATCTCGCGCGCCTGGCTGGAGGAGAGTTCCAATGCCGGCCTGATTGCCCTGACCGGTGCTTCGGGCGGCCCAATCGATATCGCCTTGCGGGAAGGTCACGCCGATCAGGCGAAAGACCGGCTGCTGACATTGAAGTCTCTGTTCGGTGACAGGCTCTATATCGAGCTGCAGCGGCAGGGCAATTTCGACCGTGCCCATGAACGGCGGATGATCGGTCTCGCCTTCGAGCACGAGGTTCCGCTGGTTGCCACCAACGAGGCGTTTTTCCCGTCGAAGGCCGACTATGAGGCGCATGACGCCCTGATGGCGGTGGCGCACAATGCCATCGTGTCCGATGACAGCCGTTTCCGCCTGACGCCGGACCACTATCTGAAAAGCCGCGCCGAGATGATGGCGCTGTTCGCCGACGTTCCCGAGGCTCTGGAAAACACTGTCGAGATCGCGCTGCGCTGCTCCTACGTTCTGAAGAAGCGTGGACCGATCCTGCCGCGCTTTACCGGCGCCAGCGACGATCCGGAGGCGGCGGAACGCGCCGAGTCCGGTGAGCTTCGCCGTCAGGCCGTCGAAGGTCTGAATGATCGTCTGGCCGCACTCGGCATGGCGGCTGGTTATACGGAACAGGAGTACCGCGACAGGCTCGATTTCGAACTCGGCGTTATCGAACGCATGAAGTTCCCCGGTTACTTCCTGATCGTTGCCGACTTCATCAAATGGGCCAAGCAGCACGATATTCCCGTTGGTCCCGGCCGCGGTTCGGGTGCGGGCTCGCTGGTTGCCTATGCGCTGACGATCACCGACGTCGACCCCCTGCGTTTCTCGCTGCTGTTCGAGCGCTTCCTCAACCCGGAACGCGTATCGATGCCCGACTTCGATATCGACTTCTGCCAGGATCGTCGCGAAGAGGTGATCCGCTATGTGCAGCGGAAATATGGTCGCGAGCAGGTGGCGCAGATCATTACCTTCGGTTCGTTGCAGGCGCGTGCCGCGTTGCGCGACGTCGGCCGCGTGCTGGAAATGCCTTACGGCCAGGTCGACAAGATCTGTAAGCTGGTGCCGAACAATCCGGCCAATCCAACGCCCCTGTCGAAGGCCATCGAGGAAGAGCCACGCCTGCAGGAAGAGGCCGACAAGGAACCGGTCGTTGCACGCCTGCTGGATATCGCCCAGAAGATCGAAGGGCTTTATCGCCACGCATCGACCCACGCCGCCGGTATCGTCATTGGCGACAGGCCGCTGTCGCAGCTCGTGCCGATGTATCGCGATCCGCGTTCGGACATGCCTGTCACCCAGTTCAACATGAAGTGGGTGGAAAGCGCCGGTCTCGTCAAGTTCGACTTCCTCGGCCTGAAAACGCTCACGGTTCTGAAGGTCGCGGTGGATTTCGTCGCCAAGCGCGGCGTCAGTGTCGACCTTGCCGCAATCCCGCTCGATGATCCGAAAACCTATGAAATGCTGTCCCGCGGCGAGACCATCGGGGTCTTCCAGGTGGAAAGTGCGGGCATGCGCAAAGCCCTGATCGGCATGCGACCCGACTGCATCGAGGACATCATCGCGCTGGTCGCCCTGTACCGTCCGGGCCCGATGGAAAACATTCCGGTCTACAACGCCCGTAAACACGGCGAGGAAGAGATCGAGTCGATCCATCCGACCATCGATCATCTCCTGAAGGAAACGCAGGGCGTTATCGTCTATCAGGAACAGGTGATGCAGATCGCCCAGGTTCTGTCCGGTTATTCGCTTGGCGAAGCCGATCTTCTGCGCCGCGCCATGGGTAAGAAGATCAAGGAGGAAATGGACAAGCAGCGCGAACGTTTCGTTGATGGCGCGATCAAGAATGGCGTATCGAAAGCCCAGTCCGATACGATCTTCGGTCTTCTCGCCAAGTTCGCGAACTACGGCTTCAACAAGTCACACGCAGCCGCTTACGCTATCGTCTCCTACCAGACCGCCTACATGAAGGCGCACTATCCGGTCGAGTTCCTGGCCGCGTCGATGACGCTCGATATGGCCAACACGGAAAAGCTCAACGATTTCCGTCAGGATGCCGGTCGTCTTGGTATCGAGATCGTTGCACCATCGGTGCAGACCTCCTTTCGCCAGTTCGAAACGGGTGAGAGCCGCATCTATTATTCGCTCGCCGCCATCAAGGGCGTCGGCGAGGGCGCGGTCGAACACATCGTTGCGGTGCGTGGTGACAAGCCGTTTTCGAGCCTTGAAGATTTCTGCCTGCGTATCGATCCCAAACAGATCAACCGGCGCGTACTGGAAAGCCTTATCAATGCCGGCGCCTTCGATTGTTTCGGCAAGGATCGCGCCGAACTGATCGGCGGTCTCGATCGCATCATGGGCTATTCGCAGCGCGCGCAGGAAAGCCGTGTCACCGGCCAGTCGGACATGTTCGGTTCAGGCGGCGCAAGCGGTCCGGAAAAGCTGGTTCTGCCCGCCTTCCAGCCCTGGCTTGCCTCGGAAAAGCTGCTGCGTGAATATCAGGTGCTTGGTTTTTACCTCACTGCGCATCCGCTCGATACCTATAAGCCCATTCTCGAAAAACTCCGGGTGCAGACCTTCGCGGATTTCTCCGGCGCGGTGAAACAAGGCGCGACAGCCGGGCGCCTGGCCGGCACCGTTACCGGCAAGCAGGAGCGCAAGACACGCACCGGCAACAAGATGGGTATCATCACCTTCTCGGATTCATCCGGCCAGTTTGAAGCCGTGCTGTTTTCCGAAGGTCTCGGGCAGTATCGTGACCTGCTCGAAGTCGGCAAGTCGCTGGTAATCACCGTTCAGGCCGAAGAGCGGCCGGAAGGTATCGGACTGCGTATCCAGACGGCGCAGTCGCTGGAGGAAAAATCCGTGCAGATGCAGAAGGCGCTGCGCGTTTACGTCCGTGATTCCGGTCCTTTGAAAACCGTAGCGCGCCACCTCAACACCAGAGGCGATGGCTCGGTGTATTTCATCGTCATCAAGGACGAGGGAAGCCGTGAGATCGAGGTGGAACTGACGGAGAAATACCGCATCTCGCCGGAAATCGCCGCCGCCTTGCGCTCTGCACCCGGCGTCGTGGACGTCGAACTGGTCTGATCCCGAAGGTTCAGACCGGCCCTTCTTTCGTCACCGTAATGAAATCCGTGCCTTGGCCCGTTTCCATCGCATGGCTGAGATCAGACACCGTGATCGAGCTTCCGGTCGACAGCTCTTCCTCGATCCTTTCACGGATGTCTCCCGGGATGTCGATGCGGTCGAGCACGGCGCTTAGCTGATCGAAACCGCCAGGTGCCTCGGCCTCGGTAATGCCGAGCCGTTTGCGGGCTGCTGCCGGCAGGTGGTTTTCCAGCGTCATGCCGTTCCATTCGGCATGACCGCTGTCGCGATCGACAGAAACCGCCTCGAAGAAATGTGTGCCGAGCGCGATGTTGGGGTCCTTGATATCGACGGGCGCCTCAAACAACGGCTTGAAGTCCTGCCGCACCATGATCTGGCCACTTGGCGCGTGGTCTTCTCCGGCGGATTGGTAGAGTGCCCTGGTAAAGGCATCCGTCAGCAGCGGGCCGGTCGTTTTCATGCCCTTCCAGCGTTTGAAGCCATTGATGGCGCTGATGGTCATCTCGCCCGTGTAACCGTCGGCCGTGCCGGCATCGAAGCCGAGCCGGGTCAGAAGCGACTGGATATCCATGACTTTTTCCCGCTCGCCACGGCGGGTGATGAGAATGCGTAGCGGTGCGGACTGCTTTTCCCTGACCGTCGGCTTGATGGCGTTGGTGCGCTCGTTGACGGCAACCTCGACTGAACCAAGGGCAGTGTCGAATGTCGCCGGGCGCAGTTCGACGTCGGAAAGCAGCAGCTTGCCGTCATCGGAATCGTCGCGCGGCTGGAACAGGGCTGGATGCTGCACGAAGCGCAGCGAGACAGGTGCACCGGTGATGATCACATGCACACCGCGATCGGTCTGGCCAAACAGTGACTGAGCGAACTTGGAGGGCAACCGTACGCATCCGTGCGACGCCGGATAGTTCGGCACCTTGCCTTCATGCAGTGCAATGCCGGACCATGTCAGCCGTTGCATGAACGGCATGGGCGCGGCCGAATAGATGTTGGACTCGTGATATTTGCGCTTTTCCAGAATGGAGAAGATGCCGCTTGGCGTTTCGTGTCCCGCCTTGCCGCTCGAAATCTTCGAGGTGGCGATGATTTCGCCATTCTCGTAAAGCGCCAGCGATTGCTCGCTTTTCGAGACGACGATCTGGAGCGATTTCTGGTCGGCAGCAAGAGCTGGAAAGGCAAGAATGCTGGCCGACAACATGCCGGTCAGGAGACGCAGGCGAAGGGACATGACGCAATACACCACATGTACAAAACTGCCTCTACTCAACCATGTTAAGTTTAAGGAAGTTTAAGGACGGCCTTGTCTGTGCCATCACGAGATTGTGTAAATGCTAAAATAACCCCGCATTGTCGGCGCGGCTGAAAGCAGCCGCTATTTTCGAGTGCCGAAGGTGTATCCGGTCTCGACGCTGCTCTTGCCGAATTTGTCCCGCAGCTTGTCCATGGCGGCTTCCGCCGCAGCACGTCGCCCTGCCAGCTTGTCGACGAGATCGGGCGGATCGGCCAGCGCCGCATCGCAAAGCTCGCTCACGCCAATTCCCAAGAGACGAAATTTGGTGCCGTCGGTTTCCTTTTCCATCAGCGACAGACCGATACGGAATATCCGGTCGGCAAGCTGGGTGGGATCATCGAGCTTGCGGTTGCGGGTGCGGATCTTGAAGTCTGACGTCTTCATTTTCAGAACGACGGTATTGCCGGCAATGCCGTGCTTTTTCAGGCGGGCGGATACCTTTTCCGAAAGCGACCGTAAAATCGGCACCAGATCGTCATGGCGCGAGATGTCGTTGAAAAACGTGGTTTCTGACGACACGCTCTTGGCGGCATCGTTGCTTTGCACATCGCGCTCGTCGATGCCGCGTGACAGGCGATAGAGCCGCTGTCCCATCGATCCGTAGCGGCGCATCAGGTCGCCTTCTTCCATCTCCTGCAGTTGCGAGATCATGCGAATGCCATCCGCCTCCAGCGTTGCGGCAAAGGCCTTTCCGACGCCCCATATGGTCGTGACAGGCCGTGTGGCCAGAAAGGACAGGGCTTCGGCCTCACCAATCACCGAAAAACCGCGTGGCTTGCGCAGGTCAGACGCGACTTTGGCGAGGAACTTGCAGTAGGAGAGCCCGGCGGACACCATCACGCCCACTTCCTTTTCCACGCGCTTGGCAAATTTCGCTAGCACGCGGGCGGGGGGATCGTGGTGCAATCTCTCGGTGCCGGACAGATCGAGAAATGCTTCATCGATGGAAAGTGGCTGCACCAGCGGCGTCAGCTCCTGCATCATGCTGCGGATCTGGCGACCGACCTGAACGTATTTCTCCATATTCGGCTTGATGACCACGGCGTCGGGGCAGGCTTCCAGCGCCTTGAACATCGGCATGGCCGAGCGCACACCGTGGATACGGGCAATGTAACAGGCGGTGGAGACCACGCCGCGCTTGCCGCCGCCGATAATCACCGGCTTGTCGGCAAGATCGGGGTTGTCGCGTTTTTCAACGGACGCATAAAAGGCGTCGCAGTCGATATGGGCAATCGTCAATTGGTAGAGTTCGTCGTGATACAGCAGGCGAGGGCTGCCGCAGGCACGGCAACGCTTCAGCCCGGCAGGCTGGCCCGTCAGGCAGTCACGGCAGAAACCGGGATCATATGCGTGCGACGTGGACATGGCCTGACAGCAAACCGAAGCCTAAACAAAACGGGAACGTCGCCAACCATAGCTTGCAAGCGATCTGCGCTCAAGCGTTGCGCCGTCAATACACACCGGAATCGAGGCCGGGGCCTGAAAAGTGGTGCCATGCCGCAGCAACCGTCTCGGGTGTTGTTTCCGTGGCCGCGCAGAACGCCATCAGATCAGGTTCGTGGCTCATCAGGAAGTCGGTCAGCCCCGCCAGAAAGCCTGGGTCGTTCGACGCCTCGCGAAGCATATTGGCCTGCAATCCGCTCAATGCCAGAAACCGCGAGAGCATGTCCGGCTCGTTTGCCAGCCAGCCAAGTATGGCGGCTGCCGTTTCTTGCGGATCTTTTTCGATGTTATCTTTGTTTTTGGTGTGTCGCAGCATTTCTCTTCCGAAGTTACCTATTTTGAAACCAAATCGCTTTAGCCTAGCGCGACAATTGGACGATGGAATCGGCTCTGAGGCAACTTATATGTCTTGATGAAGGTTTCAAAGCGGAGCGGGGACTGTTCGCCATGCCCAAACAGGTCATGATAGTCGAAGACAACGAGCTGAATATGAAGCTCTTTCGCGATCTGATCGAGGCATCGGGTTACACGACGATTCAGACGCGCAACGGCATGGAAGCGCTCGACCTCGCCCGCAAACACCGTCCCGATCTCATTCTGATGGACATTCAGCTTCCTGAGGTATCAGGTCTGGAGGTCACGAAATGGCTCAAGGAAGACGATGAGCTGCACGTTATCCCTGTCATCGCGGTTACCGCCTTTGCGATGAAAGGGGACGAGGAGCGTATTCGTCAGGGCGGTTGCGAGGCCTATGTCTCGAAACCGATTTCCGTTCCGAAATTCATCGAGATCATCAAGACCTATCTTGGTGACGCGTAAGGCGGCTGGGGAAAACCATGACAGCGAGAGTTCTTGTCGTTGATGACATACCCGCAAACGTCAAGCTGCTTCAGGCGCGGCTTCTGGCGGAGTATTTCGACGTTGTCACAGCCGAAGATGGCTTCAAGGCGCTGGCCATCTGCGACAGCGAGCAGGTGGATATCATCCTTCTCGACATCATGATGCCGGGCATGGATGGCTTTGAAGTCTGCGAGCGGTTGAAGGCCAATCCGAACACGGCGCACATTCCGGTTGTCATGGTTACGGCGCTCGATCAGCCTTCCGACCGCGTGCGTGGCCTGAAAGCCGGCGCCGACGATTTCCTGACCAAGCCTGTCAATGACCTCCAGCTTATTGCCCGTGTCAAAAGCCTGGTGCGTCTCAAGTCCGTCAGCGACGAACTGCGCATGCGCGCCGAAACGGCGCGGCAGATCGGTATGGAAGACCTGCTGCGCGGCGACAGCACGATGCAGACGCCAGGCCGTGTTCTGCTCGTCGATGGCCGTGCAAGCTCGCAGGAGCGCATCATCAGGGCGCTGAAGCCGGTTGCCGAGGTCGAGGTCATGAGCGATCCGCAAGCCGCCCTGTTCACGGCAGCGGAAAACCCTTTCGAACTGGTGATCGTCAACGCGAACTTCGACGACTACGACCCGCTTCGCCTGTGCTCGCAATTGCGCTCACTGGAACGCACCCGCTTCCTGCCGCTTCTCCTGGTGGCGGAGCAGGGCGCTGACGATATGGTGGCGCGTGCGCTCGATCTTGGCGTCAACGACTACATCCTGCGTCCGATCGATCCCAATGAGCTGGTCGCCCGCACGCTCACGCAGATCAAGCGCAAGCGCTTCAACGACCATCTGCGCCGCAACCTGCAGCACACGATGGAACTTGCTGTTGTCGATGGGCTGACTGGCCTCAACAACCGCCGTTACCTGGACAATCATCTCAAGATCCTCTTCGACCGCGCGGCAGCGCGTGGCCGGCCGATTTCGATCTGCATCACCGATATCGATCGCTTCAAGACGGTCAACGACACCTATGGCCACGACGTTGGCGATGAGGTGCTGCGTGAATTCGCAGCTCGCATCCGGTCGGCTGTCCGTGGCGCCGACCTTGCCTGCCGTTATGGCGGGGAGGAATTTGTTGTGGTCATGCCGGATACGTCGATGGAACATGCCGTCGGCGTCGCCGAGCGTCTGCGCGAGATTGTCGAAGGCGAGCCCTTCTATGTCCGCTCCATCGACCGTGAGCTGAGGATCACTGCATCGCTTGGCATCGCCACCAACAGTCCCTCGGTTGTTTTGCCGGATCAGCTTCTCAAGCAGGCTGACAAGGCTTTGTATGAAGCGAAGAATTCAGGCCGCAACCGGGTCGTTGCCGCTGCGGCTTAACCAGCCGATCACCATATTTTGAGCCGGGTTGCTTTGTCTCCTGCGTTCTACAGGCGGAAAAGCCCGGTACCGCAAGCTTTTGTGCGACTATAGCGTAAGTTGAAATTTAAAATAAATTCAATCGCATCGCGCAGTATTGTGTATCATACTGGTATATTTAACCATATCTTTCGACGGAAATGGGCTTCGCTTAAGAATTTGTTGATTTTTCTTTAGGTTCTGCGAAAATCTAAGCCAACGAAAAAGGATCTTTAAGGCGGCTTTTTTGCCGCGGATGAAGTGATGGTTGCGGCGAAGACGCTGCAGAATATTGCTCATCAGGGGTCGTATTGCGTAGCTTAGAATACCCCATGATGCCAGGTCCGCCGCATCTCCTGAATCGTGGGGTCGGTCGGCCGGCGATGTTCGAATCGGTTCCTCGTGCCGTAATCACATCGTTGGCCGACCCCCTATTTCCCCACTGACATCCAATCCATCTTTACCGGCTGCTTTTGGCCTTCAGGCGCTTTCGCGTGCGCTCTGCGCAACCGTCGCGGTTTGGTTCGGCGCTGCACTGATTCTCGAGGCAGGTGATCAGGTTCGCGCAGGCGGATGGCCTGTCGCGGCTTTGTGGCTCTATCTGCGGCGGGAGAGGCGTTCGCGTCGCCACAAACAAAAAACGCGCCCGGAGGGCGCGCTTTTGTCGGAATACCGATCAAGAATTACTTGATCTTGGTTTCCTTGAATTCTACGTGCTTGCGTACAACCGGGTCGTACTTCGTCTTCGTCATCTTGTCCGTGAACGTACGGCTGTTCTTGGTGGTGACGTAGAAGGTACCGGTGTCGGCTGTCGACAGCAGCTTGATCTTGATTGTTGTAGCTTTCGCCATGGTCGTCCTGCCTTTAAACAAAAGAGAAGCCGCAGGCGCTTTCACCTCGGCTAAATCTGGCGCGAAACTACGTATCGCGCCCGAAAAGTCAAGTCTGTTTTGCCCGGAAAACAAAACGGACGACATAAAGCACGACGTAAAGACCGAAAAACATGGCAAGCGCCCAGGCAAAACCATCGGTGCCGGCAATGTCCATTGCAGCACCCACCGCCTGCGGCCCGCAGATCGTTCCCAGCGCGTAGCAGAAGATGAAAGCGGCATTGGCTGCCACCAGGTCAGCACCCGTCAGGCGCGAGCCCAGGTGCGTCAGGCCAACTGTATACATGCCGGACACCAGGCCGCCCCAGAACAGCAGCAGACCGGCCACCAGCAACCAGCTGTCCACCATCAATGGCAGCGCCAGCGTGCCACCGACGCCTGCAAGCGCCATCAGGCCAAGCAGCGTGCGGCGATCCTTCATCCTGTCGGACATCAGGCCGATCGGGATCTGGAAGACCATGTTGCCGATGCCCATCACCGTTAGCAGCAGCGCCGCCTGCGATTCGTTGAAGCCTTCACGCGTGGCATAGATCGGAAAGAGCGAGAGACCGCCCGCCTGCACCGAGCCGAACACGAAGGCAGCGGCAGATGCCATCGGCACGAGCCAGATGTAGCGTGCGAAATGGTGGTTTGGCCGTTCATCCAACTCCGGGCTTTCGCCTCGCGCCATGTAGATCGGAATAGCCGCCAGAAGAATGATCGCGGCGCCAACGAGGAAGGGAAGAATACCCTCGCTGCCGACAGCCGAAAACAGCAGCGGCCCAACCGCAAACCCCACCGCAAGCCCGGTGGCATAGATGCCGAGCACCATGCCGCGCTTTTTCGGCGGTGCGGCCATGTTGATCCAGTATTCGGACAGGATGAACAGCGTCGTGGTTGCACCGTGAAAAACGAGTCGCAGCGGAAACCACATCCAGAAGGCATCGGCGAAATAGAAACCGAGGGCACTAAGCGCCGAAATCACCACCGCCACCAGCATGGTGCGTGCGACGCCGAAGTCGTGGGCGATTTTCGATGCCACAGGTGCCGCCATCATTGCCGCCACACCGGCCATGGCCGTGTTGACGCCAATCATCGTCGAGGAGATGCCGCGCTTTTCCAGAATGATGGACAATAGTGGCAGGCCAAGACCGATGGCCACACCGACCGCGCTGATGGAAGCAATGGCGGCGATCAGGGAAGGCCAGTGAATGGCGTCTTCTTCGCATTTCGTCTGTGACATAACGGCCTTTATACAAAGTCTCGAATGAACCGGCCGTGGCGCGTGAAGTAGAACCGCACGGGGCTTTCAAAGGGCAGTGAGGGATCACCTATCATAAGTTTTGTGACATCTTCGAGAACCGTGCGTGTGATCGTCGGCATGTTCAGACCGGAAAGCTCCGCCGTGTCAACCCATCGCACGTCGTGAAGCTCGTCCGAATCGCTGATCGCATCGATATCCACGTCGATTTCATCGGTAAAACCGCAAAAGAATCGCGTGTCGTAGCGGCGCGATAATCCCGGTGGCGTGATTGCACGTGCCACGAAACGCAGTTGCGACAGATCGGGGCCGGCGTTTTCCTTGCCAAGCCGGATACCGGTTTCCTCAGCCAGTTCGCGCACGGCAGCCAGCGCCAGAGCGCGCGCACCGGCAACGCTTAGACGGCGCGGCACGGATGCGGAAAGCTGCTCCAGCACACTCGGGTGCAGATCGCCGCAATAGGGAAGGGCATGGTCCTGTCGGTCACGCTTGCCGCCCGGAAAGACATAGGTGCTGGGCATGAAGACATGTGCCGCGCTGCGTTTGCCCATCAGCACGCGCAGCCCTCGGTTCGAGCGGTCGAACAGGAGAAGGGCAGCGGCGTCGCGTGGACGCAGCACAGCCGTCGTTCGGCCCGGGTCTGTGGTGGAATTCAGTGGCGTCACGCGACAGCCTAATGCGAGGAGCCGTCAATGACGGGTTTTGCCGGCCGGCTGTCGAAACCATGCATTCGAAGCGCCCATTGCAGGCCAACGACACCGCCCTTGATCGGCTGCAGTGTCAGAAGTGCAGCAAGAATGGTGATCGGCACCCAGATGGCGAAGTGAACCCACATCGGAACCTGCATGATGAGGTCGGTCATCATGAAACCGCCAACGGCGATGTGGCCGATGATGACGATGGAAATATAGGGCGGCAGATCGTCGGAGCGGTGGTGGTGCATTTCCTCGCCGCAGGCCGCACAATTGTCCACGGGCTTCAGCCAGGCACGGAACAGGCGTCCCGAGCCACAGGCCGGGCAGCGGTTCAACATGCCCCGCATGATCGAACGGCCAAGCGGCCGCTCCACACCTTTGTCGCCGAACGTCAGAATGTCGGAGCTGTGTTCATTACCCATGCTCGTTTCCTTCCCGTGGCGGTTCCTGCCGCCGTTTTATCGCCGCCGTCTTGGCGGGCGCGTTCCGGGCTTTGCCGCCACGCGCGATGTCCGCCGCCCCGCTTTATGAAACGACCGTGTGGCGACCGGCATCTTCCTTCCCTCGCTCAGCATATCGAAACGCAGGGCGCCCGCCAACGGTACCGCTTCGGCAAGACGTACCTGCACGCTGTCGCCAAGCTGATAGCCGAGACCGGTCTTTTCACCCGTCAAGGCCTGATGCGCCTCGTCGTAAATGAAATAATCGGTTCCGAGCGTTGATATAGGTATGAAACCATCGGCACCAAACTGAGGCAGCGCGACAAAAAGTCCCGCCTTGGTGACACCGCCGATGCGACCCTCGAATTCCTCGCCGACACGTTCGGACAGGTGATGGGCAATCAGGCGGTTAATGGTATCGCGCTCGGCTGCCATGGCGCGGCGCTCGAAGGTCGAGATTTCCGCTGCGATATCGTCGAGCGTCGCTTCTTCCTGCGGGGTGATGCCACCTTCCCCAAGGCCGAGGGAACCGACCAGCGCGCGATGCACGATCAGGTCGGCATAACGGCGGATCGGCGAGGTGAAGTGCGCGTATTTCATCAGGTTCAGGCCGAAGTGCCCGATGTTCTCAGGGCTGTAGATCGCCTGGCTCTGGGCGCGCAACACCATCTCGTTGACCATGATCTGATGCGGCGTATCCAGCGCACGTGCCAGAATGCCATTGAAGGAGTTGGCGCGCATCGCCGCACCCTTGGCCATGGAAATACCGATGGTGCCCAGGAATTCGCGCAGCGTTTCCTGTTTGGAAAGCGTCGGCGCATCGTGCACGCGGTAAACAAGGCGCTGCTTTTTCTTTTCCAGCGTCTCGGCGGCGGCAACGTTTGCCTGGATCATCATTTCCTCGATCAGCTTGTGCGCATCGAGGCGTTCCGGAATAACGACCTTGTCCACGGTACCGTCGGGGCGAAGCAGGATCTTGCGCTCCGGCATGTCGAGTTCGAGCGGCTGGCGACGATCACGCCCGCGCTTCATCACCTCATAAGCGTGCCACAGCGGCTTGAGGATCGGCTCCAGCATCGGTCCGGTCTTGTCGTCCGGCTTGCCGTCGATGGCGGCCTGTGCCTGCTGGTAGGACAGCTTGGCAGCACTCTTCATCATGATGCGATGGAATGTGTGGCCCGCTTTGCGGCCTTCCTTCGAAAAGATCATCCGCACGGCAAGGGCAGGGCGATCGACACCTTCCTTCAGCGAGCAGAGGTCGTTGGAAATGCGTTCGGGAAGCATCGGCACGACGCGATCCGGGAAATAAACCGAATTGCCGCGCTTCAGCGCTTCACGGTCCAGCGGCGCACCTGGGCGCACGTACCAGGAGACATCGGCAATCGCCACCGTCACGATCACGCCATCAGGGTTGTCGGGCGAAGGATCGGGCTCGGCATAAACCGCGTCGTCGTGGTCCTTGGCATCGGCAGGGTCGATGGTAATCAGCGGCAGGTCACGCCAGTCTTCGCGGTGTGACATCGTCGCCGGCTTGGCATCGTCAGCCTCGGCCAGAACGTTCTGCGGGAAGATGTGCGGAATACCATGCGCATGGATTGCGATCATCGAGATCGCCTTTTCGGATGCTACCGAACCGACGACAGACAGAACCTTTGCCCGCGTCAGGCCGTAACGCCCGCTGTTGCGCGAGGTTTCGACCTCGATCAGATCGCCGTCCTTGGCCTCGCCCACGCCATCGGGGTCGATGACCATTTCTTCGCCGCGCCGGTCGATCGGCATCAGGCGACCACCGCCGCCCGGCGACAGCTTGAATACGCCGAGGAGCGCACCCTGTCTGCGGTCGAGAATCTTGACGACACGCGCCGTATAGGCCGGGCCACCGCGTTCCTTGGCTGGAAAGATTTTTGCCAGAACCCGGTCGTTGAGACCGGCGGTCGGCGCCTTCTTGCCGCGATCCTGTGACGACTGGCGGATCAGAACGGCAGGGGCTGCGCCCAGATCATCCGGCCATTCCGCTGGCCGACCGATCAATTCGCCGTCCTTGTCGCGGGTGGTGATATCGAGAACCGTGACAGGCGGCAGGCCGCCCGGTCGCACCAGCGACTTGCGGCTCTTCTGCACCATGCCGTCGCCTTCCAGCTCCTTCAGCACTGCTTTCAGCAGCACGCGGTTCTCACCCTTCAGCCCGAAAGCCTTGGCGATTTCACGCTTGGAAGCTTGTTGCGGATGGTCGGCAATGAATTTCAGCAGCACTTCGCGGGAAGGCACCTCACCGTGGATGATGCCTTCACCTTCGTTGACGCGCTTGGATCGCGCAGTGCGTCCGAAACCGTCCTTAGCCGAACCCTGTCCCTGACGCGGCGCTTTGCTCACGATTCTGCCTTCTTCGATTTTGCTGCGGCCTTCGGCTTGGCAGCGGATTTGGCCTTGGTGGCCGTTTTTGCTTTGGTCGCCTTCGGCTTGGCTGCCGTGTCACCATCCGCAGACTTTGCCGTCGCCTTCTTGGCCTTCGCAGGTTTGCCGGTGCCGGTCTTGGCGATACGCTCGGCAATCAGCACCAGCGCTTCCTCCAGCGTCACGCTGTCAGGCGCCTGAGCCTTCGGAATGGTGGCGTTGACCTTGCCCCAGTTGACGTAGGGACCGAAACGTCCGTCACGCACGGTAATCGCGCCACCATCGGGGTGATCGCCAAGTGTTTTCAGCGCGGCAGGCGTGGAGGATCGGCCACGGCCCGGTGCCGCCTTCTTCTCGGCAATCACAGTAACCGCACGGTTGAGGCCGATCGAGAACACGTCCTCGACGCTCTCCAGGTTGGCGTAACCGCCGTCATGCAGCAGGAACGGGCCATAGCGGCCGATACCGGCAGAAATCATCTTGCCGGTTTCCGGATGCTGACCGATGTCGCGCGGCAGGTTGATCAGCGCCAGAGCCTTTTCGTGGTCGATCTCTTCCGGCTTCCAGCCCTTGGGCAGCGATGCGCGCTTGGCATCCTTGCCGTCGCCACGCTGGATGTAAGGTCCGAAGCGACCGGAACGCAGCGTCAGTTCCTCGCCGGTCATCGGGTCTGCGCCCAATGCCTTCGGCTCGTTCAGCGCTGCAGCTTCCGCTTCCGCACCGTCAGAGTTGAGCTGGCGGGTGAAGTTGCATTCCGGATAGTTCGAGCAGCCGACGAAGGCGCCATACTTGCCGAGTTTCAGCGACAGGTTGCCGGTGCCGCAAACCTGGCAGATGCGCGGGTCGGAACCGTCTTCGCGCTTGGGGAATACCAGCGGTGCCAGAACCTCGTTCAGCGCGTCGAGAACGTTGGTGACACGCAGTTCCTTGGTGTCTTCAATCTGCGCGAAGAAGTCCGTCCAGAAATCGCGAAGAACCTGCTTCCAGTCCAGTTCACCGGCGGAAATGCGGTCGAGCTTCTCCTCCAGAGCAGCGGTGAAGTCGTATTCGACGTATTTCGTGAAGAAGCTTTCCAGGAACGCCGTCACCAGACGTCCACGCGAATGCGGGATCAGCTTGCGCTTGTCGACGATGATGTATTCGCGGTCGCTCAGCGTCTTCAGTGTCGCCGCATAGGTGGAAGGGCGGCCGATGCCGAGCTCTTCCATTTTCTTGATGAGCGATGCTTCCGAATAGCGCGGTGGCGGTTCGGTGAAGTGCTGGCTGGCGTTGATCTTCTGCTTGGCGAGGTTCTCGCGTGCATTGATCTCCGGCAGACGTCCTTCATCGTCACCGTCGTCGCTCTGTTCGCCATCTTCCTTCTGGTCGGTATAGGCAGCGATGAAACCGTCGAAACGGATTACCGAACCAACCGCACGCAAACCGGCCTGGTCGCCCTTGTTGTCGGCCAGAATTTCAACCGTGGTGCGCTCGATTTCGGCCGATGCCATCTGGCTGGCGATGCCACGCTTCCAGATCAGGTCGTAGAGACGGAACTGATCGGGATCGAGGAAACGCTTCACCTGATCCGGCGTACGGTTGAAATCGGTCGGACGGATCGCCTCGTGCGCTTCCTGGGCGTTCTTGGCCTTGGTGGAATAGAAGCGGGCCTTTTCCGGCACGTAACGGCTGCCGAACTGCTCACCGATGGCGCTGCGCGCCGCATCGATCGCTTCCGGCGCCATCTGCACGCCGTCGGTACGCATATAGGTGATCAGACCGACAGTCTCGCCGCCGATGTCGATACCTTCATAAAGCTTCTGCGCCACCTGCATGGTGCGCGAGGCGGAAAAGCTCATGCGCGACGACGCGGCCTGCTGCAGCGTCGAAGTGGTGAAGGGCGGGCCGGGATTGCGCTTGACGGGCTTCGCCTCGACCGTGTCGACAAGATAGGTCGCACCATCGAGCAGAGCCTTCAGGCGGTTGGCGTCATCGCCCGTCTTGATCGACTTGCCCTGCAGACGTTTGCCGTCGGCAGAAACCAGCTTGGCTTCGAATTCGTCACCGCGCGGTGTCTTGAGCAGGGCGGAAAGGTTCCAGTATTCTTCCGAGACGAAACGCTCGATTTCGGACTCGCGATCGCAGACGAGACGCAGCGCCACCGACTGCACACGTCCAGCCGAGCGTGCGCCCGGCAGCTTGCGCCACAGCACCGGCGAAAGATTGAAGCCGACGAGATAGTCGAGTGCGCGGCGTGCCAGATAGGCGTCCACCAGCGGCACGTCGATGTCGCGCGGGTTGGCCATCGCATCCAGCACCGCCTTCTTGGTGATGGCGTTGAACACCACGCGTTTAACGGGCTTGTCGCCGATCACCTTCTTCTTTTTCAGAAGATCGAGAACGTGCCAGGAAATCGCTTCGCCTTCGCGATCAGGGTCGGTTGCCAGAAACAGTCCGTCGGAGGATTTGACCGCGTCGGCAATGTCCTTCATGCGCTTCTGCGAGGCAGGGTCAACCTCCCAGGACATTTCAAAGTCCTGGTCGGGCAGCACCGAGCCGTCCTTGGCAGGAAGGTCGCGAACATGGCCAAAGGATGCAAGAACCTTGTAGCCCGAACCAAGATACTTGTTGATAGTCTTGGCTTTGGCCGGAGATTCTACGACGACGACATTCATATTTTTTTCTCTGGGAACGGGTCCGTTAGTGTGTGCCCGGTGCATTGGCGTACTGCAGCAAGGCTTCCTTATATTTCGACATGGACAGGTAATGCGCGCTGGTCAAGAGGCAAGGGCGATTTTCTCATATCGGCACGAATGCAGCCGATGGGTTATTTTTGCCGGATTCGCAACTTCGGGTCATCGATCCCCGGTTGCATGATGCTTGTGACGACACCCAAGATCCTGCCTTCGTGGTGGCTGGCTGACACATATATGGTGTCGCGTGGCGATGGCGCAATCCGCAGATATCGACGACGTCGGCAATCACTCGGCCATGATAAGGGAAACCTGGCCGCCAGCGTGGCGGTTCAGTCGCCCGGCAATATCCAGTTCCAGCAGCACCATATGCACCGTCGCTGCGGAAAGACCCGTATGCCTGATGACATCATCGGTCTCGACCGGCGAGGGGCCAATGGCTGCGGCAACAATCTCGCGCTGATTGTCTGCGGGCGGTGACATGTCCGCGTCGCGGGACGGTTCCTCGACCTTGCGGCCAAGCGGCAGCCCGGGTTCGACAAGCGGCCGCAGCGCATCCAGAATGTCGGCGGCGCCTGTTGTCAGCATCGCGCCTTCCTTGATCAGCCGGTTCGTACCCTGGCAGCGTGGGTCGAGTGGCGACCCCGGCACGGCAAAGACCAGACGGCCCGCTTCGCCGGCAAGCCGGGCAGTGATCAGGGAGCCGGAGCGTTCGGCGGCCTCGACGATGACGACACCAAGCGAGACACCGGCAATCAGCCGGTTGCGGCGGGGAAAATCCCGGGCGCGCGGCTCCCAGCCGAAGGGCATTTCGCTGATGGTCGCGCCACCCTGTTCATAGATCTGCTGCAACAGGCCGAAATTTTCCTGCGGGTAGGGGCGATCGAGCCCGCCTGCCAGCATGGCCACAGTGCCGGTCGCAAGACTGGCCCGGTGTGCGGCGGCATCGATGCCACGCGCCAGACCGGATGCGATGGTATAACCGGCACGCCCGCATTCGTGCGCCAGCATGGCGGCGAATTTCGCGCCGTTGATCGAGGCGTTGCGGGAGCCGACGATACCGATGGAGGGACGTATCGCGGCCGCACCCGATCCCTTCATGGCAATCAGCGGCGGGGCGCCATCCACATGCCGCAGGGCGGGCGGATAATCCGGCTCGCCGATGCCGACGAAGCGGGCGCCGAAGCGCTCTGCCGCCTCGATTTCCTGCTCGGCTTCCGCCTGCGTGGCGATACGGACATTGCGTGCCGCGCCGCCTCGCCGGGACAATTCCGGCAGGGCATCCAGCGCTTTTTCGGCACTGCCATAGTGATTGATGAGTTCGCGAAAGGTAACGGGACCGATATTGTCGCTGCGGATCAGCCGCAGCCAGGCGATCTTTTGCCGCTCGGAAAGCGCCATGCCTTGCCGTTTCGTCCCGTCATGCGGCATCAAACGCCCCCGAAAGAGGGCGTAAGACCTGTCGTCTTAGCCCTTCTGGCCGATCTTGCTTTCCGTGCCTGCCATCAGGCGCTTGATGTTTTCGCGATGTTTCCACCAGGAAATCACACTCAGCACCGTCACGAGCAGCGCGGTCTTTTCCGGGCCGAGTATCCACAATGCAACCGGAATGACAAGCATCGCAACCAGTGCGGAAAGCGAGGAATAGCGTGTGACGAATGCCGTCACCAGCCAGACCACGGCAAAGCCCAGCATCATCAGCGGTGCGGCACCCAGCAGCACACCGATATAGGTCGCCACACCCTTGCCGCCCTTGAAGCCCAGCCAGACCGGAAACAGGTGGCCGAGAAAGGCAAAGAAGCCGGCAATCAGCGATGCCTCGTAGCCCCAGAGCGCGTTGGCTACCAGCACCGCTGTCGTACCCTTCAGTGCATCGAGCAGCAATGTCGCGGCAGCAAGTTTCTTGTTGCCGGTACGCAGCACATTGGTAGCGCCGATATTGCCCGAACCGATCTTGCGCACGTCTCCCAGACCCGCCATGCGGGTCAGGATCAGCCCGAACGGGATCGAGCCGAGCAGGTAACCCACCAGCGCGGACAGTGCGAGAAGGGAGGGCGCCGTCTCCCAGACAGTCAATGCAGTCATTCAAATGTCCCCAGTCATCGTGCGTTCCGCACCGTGGTTATGCCCACATGTCTTACAATGCATGAACCTGCTTGCCGGCTACATAGGTTGCAACGGCACGGCCACTGAAACGGGCGTCCTCGAACGGCGTGTTCTTCGATTTCGAAACGAGCTGTTCCTTGGCGACCAGCCACGGTTCGTCGAGATCGACCAAGGTAATGTCGGCCTTGGCACCAGCCTTCAGCGTGCCGGCATCGAGCCCGAAGATCTTGGCCGGACGGGTCGAGAGCGCATCGATCAGCCGCATCAGCGGAACTTCGCCGCTGTGGTGCAGACGAAGCGCTGCCGCCAGCATGGTTTCCAGTCCGACCGCGCCGCTTGCCGCATCGGAGAAGGGCAGGCGCTTGGTGTCAACGTCCTGCGGATCATGCGAGGAGACGATGATATCGATGGTGCCGTCCTTCAGCGCTTCCACCATGGCCTTGCGGTCGTCTTCCGCGCGAAGCGGCGGGGAAAGCTTGAAGAAGGTGCGATACTCACCGATGTCGTTCTCGTTGAGCGTCAGGTGGTTGATGGAGATGCCGCAGGTGGCCTGTACGCCACGCGATCTTGCCAGCTTGATCGCCTCTGCCGATTCCGGCACGGAAATCTTGGCGGCATGGTAGAGCGCCCGCGTCAGTCCGGCGATCCGCAGGTCGCGCTCCAGCGGAATGATTTCGGCTTCTTTCGGAATTCCGGGAAGGCCGAGCCAGCTTGCGAAAAGCCCCTCGTTCATGTCGCCGTTGCCGATATATTTGTCGCGTGTCTCGAGCGCGATGACGGCACCCAGTTCACGGGCGTAGGTCATGGCCCGGCGCAGCACCAGCGTATCGTAGAGCCCCTTGCGGCCATTGGTGAAGGCAACGGCGCCCGCTTCCTTCAACATGCCGAATTCGGTCATTTCCTCGCCGTTCAGACCCTTGGTCAGCGCGGCTGCCGGGTGCACGTTGACCAGCGCCTTGTCGCGTGCGGTCTTCTTGACGAACTCCACCAGCGCGATCTCGTCGATGACGGGATCGGTATCCGGCATGACGATCATGCTGGTGACACCGCCGGCCGCTGCCGCGCGTGAGGCGGATTCGATCGTTTCGCGATGTTCGGCACCGGGTTCGCCAACGAAGACGCGGGCATCGACCAGGCCGGGAACGGCAAGCAGACCCTTGCAGTCGCGCACGGTAGCACCTTCTGGTGCGCCCTGATTGCGGGCGTCCTTGCCAGCGGCAAGGATCGTTCCGTCTGCGCCGATGACGATGCTGCCGGTTTCGTCGAGACTGCGGGAAGGGTCGATGATGCGGAGATTGTTCAGAACAGTAACGGCACTCATGCGCGCTCACCCTGGTTTTGCGAGACAAGCAGGGTTTCCATCACCGCCATACGAACGGCAACCCCCATTTCAACCTGGCTTTCAATCACGCTCTGCGGACCGTCGGCCACTTCGGATGCGATTTCCACGCCACGGTTCATCGGTCCGGGATGCATCACGAGGGCGTCTTCCTTGGCTGCTTTCAGCTTTTCCGCGTCGAGGCCGTAATAATGGAAGTATTCGCGCACCGAAGGCACGAAGGAACCGGACATGCGCTCGCGCTGCAGGCGCAGCATCATCACCACGTCGGCATCTTTCAGGCCTTCTTTCATGTCGTGGTAAACTTCCACGCTCATGTCGCGAATGCCGGAAGGAAGCAGCGTCGCAGGCGCGACGACGCGTAGCCGTGCTCCCATCTGGTTCAGCAGAATGATGTTGGAGCGGGCAACGCGCGAATGCAGCACGTCGCCGCAGATCGCAACCGTGATGCCAGACAGCTCGCCCTTGGCACGGCGAATGGTCAGCGCGTCGAGCAGGGCCTGGGTCGGATGTTCATGCTGGCCGTCACCGGCATTGACCACCGAGCAGGCCACCTTCTGCGCCAGAAGCGCTGCGGCACCGGCGGATGAGTGGCGCACCACCAGCACGTCGGGGCGCATGGCGTTCAGCGTCATGGCCGTGTCGATCAGCGTCTCGCCCTTTTTGACGGAGGAGTTGCCGACCGACATGTTCATCACGTCGGCACCGAGGCGTTTTCCAGCCAGCTCGAAAGAGGACTGTGTGCGCGTCGAAGCTTCGAAGAACAGGTTGATCTGCGTCAGGCCACGCAATGTCGAGGTTTTCTTCTCGCGCTGACGGCTGATTTTCACCGCCTCATCGGCTTTGTCGAGAAGAAGGGTGATGTCCTGGTGGGAAAGCCCCTTGATGCCGAGGAGATGGCGGTGGGGGAAGAAGACCATGCGGTTTGCCTCCTGATGGGCGTCGCATTTTCCCGTGAAAATGCCCGGAACGCCCGAATGCTGGTCCGTGCGCTCCCATTCGCTGTCTACACGCCTGTGGAGCGCCGCGGAATTCGGTCCTGCGCTCTATAGAGACTGCTTGGGCGAGGGGCAAGCGTCCGCGACCCTGTGAAATGAAAACATGGCGATGTTTCCCCGCTTGCTTTATATCAAAGCGCGTCTTTGTGGCGTCAGGCACTCTCCAGTGGTAGTCGCAGCCGATCAGGGTTTTGCGCGCAGATCATCGGAATTATGCCATGTCTTCCTATTCGGTTTTTGCTTTGGCGGCTCTTGCGCTTTTGTTGACGCCAGGCCCGACCAACACGCTTCTGGCGCTGTCCGGTGCCGGTCGCGGCGTTAAAGCCTCACTGCCGCTGATGCTTGGCGAAATTGCCGGTTATCTTCTCGTCATCCTGTCGCTTGTTCTGCTCGTCTCGCGTTTTCTCGAGGCGCATGCCGGGCTTGCCTCTGCCATCAAGCTTTGCGCGGCGGTCTGGGTGGCCTTTCTGGCGGTTCGGCTCTGGAGCCTGCCGCCGTCCGCGTCGATCGGCGAGGCCATCTCGGTTCGCCGCGTATTCGTCACGACATGCCTCAATCCAAAGGCGCTGATCGTCGGCCTCGTGCTTTTGCCGCAGGCGCCGGTTGCCGAGGTCTGGTCGTATATTCTGCTGTTTTCGCTGCTGGTGGCGTTTGCTGCGTTGGCGTGGCTTTGTGCTGGTGCCTTTCTCATTCGCCATGCCAGCCAGTCGTCACCGCGTCTGGTTCGCGGCACGGCATCGTGCTTTTTGCTTGTGCTGTCACTTGGACTTGCCGGAAACGTGTTCGGCATTCTCTGAGAACAGCGTCCGAAAAATGCCAAAACCGGGCGTTTAATCCGTTCAATCGCTTCCTGTGGGCAAAATTATGCAATATCACCCACTATGCAATTCAAATTAAAAGCAGCTAGAAGCACTTGATGACCCAGAATTCCCGGACCGATGAATCGCTCGCCGAATTGAACCAGCCAAGCCTCTGGACCGGCATCAATGCTTATCGCTCAGATCCGCTGATCGTTGATCTGACGTCGGGGCTGTCGCGAAACGTGCGGGATGAGTTCGACCAGCTTGGCCGTTACGTTACCTCGCACGAGGCGCAGGAACTGGCGCGCATGGCCAACCAGGGCGTGCCGAAACTCAACACCCACGGCCCGCGCGGCGAACGGCTGGATCAGGTGGAGTTTCATCCGGCCTGGCACGCGTTGATGCGCCGCTCCATGTCGTCTGGCCTGCATTCCGCCGCCTGGGAAAATTCGCCGGATACGCGCGGCAACGAACACAAGGCACGCGCCACCAAGTTCTATCTGACCTCGCAGCTTGAGGCCGGGCATCTGTGCCCGTTGACCATGACCAGCGCATCCGTTGCCGCGATCATGACCTCGCCGCGCGTGCAGAAGGAGTGGGCGCCGAAAATCCTGTCGCGCAAATACGATTCGTCGCAGAAGCCGGCATTGCAGAAAACCGCCGTGACCATCGGCATGGGCATGACGGAAAAACAGGGCGGCACGGATGTGCGCGCCAACCGTACGACGGCTGAACGGGTGGGCGAGGGCATCTATCGCCTGTCCGGTCACAAATGGTTCCTCTCCGCGCCGATGAGTGACGGTTTCGTCATGCTGGCGCAGATGGGCGATGGCATGGGCTGCTTCCTCGTGCCGCGTTACCTTGAAGACGGTTCCGCCAATGGCCTGCATTTCCAGCGCCTCAAGGACAAGCTTGGCAATCGCTCCAACGCCTCTGCCGAAGTCGAGTTCACCGATGCCTTCGGCTATCTGCTGGGTGATCCCGGTGCCGGTGTTCGCACCATTCTCGATATGGTGACGCTGACGCGCCTTGATTGCGCGCTCGCCTCTGCCGGCATGATGCGCGCCTCGCTGGCCGAAGCCGTGCACTATGCCCGTGGCCGTTCTGTCTTCGGCAAGATGCTGGTCAGCCAGCCGATCATGACCCGCGTGCTTGCGGACATGGCGCTTGATGCGGCGGCGGCAACGGCCCTTTCGTTCCGGCTGGCCACGGCCTTCGACGCAGCCCGCAACAATCCTGCAGAAGCGGCTTATGCCCGCGTCATGACGCCGATCGTCAAATACTGGTGCTGCAAGATCGCACCGGCGCTGATCTACGAGGCCATGGAATGCCTCGGCGGCAACGGTTACGTCGAAGAGCGACCGATTGCTCGCCATTACCGCGAAGCTCCCGTCAACGCCATCTGGGAAGGCTCCGGCAACGTCATGGCGCTGGATGTGCTGCGCGTCCTTCAGCGCGGCAAAGATCTCTTCGATCTCGTCTTCCAGACGCTGGAGCGCGATCTCGGCCCTTCGGGCAAGAAGACCACGGATGTTCTGCGTGCGGCCATTGCGCTTGCCGAGCGCGACGAGGGTGCAGCCCGTCTTCTGGTCGAACAGTTTGCGCTTGCGGCCGCTGCCGCAGAGCTTTGCCGTCTCGGTGCCGGCAAGATCGCCGACGCCTTCCTGGAAACGCGTCTGGCCGGCGGCTGGAGGCACACCTATGGCATGCTCGATTCGCGCTTCGATCCGACATACATTATCGATCTTCTCTATCCGCCAGCGACATAAGGTGGCGATTGGGAAGATCAGGCACACGCGATCCTGTGGGAGGGGTGGGATTTGAACAGCAGTGGTGGCGTATTCATCTGTCCGATTTGTCTTTCGCATGCCGTGCTTATGGGCGCGGTCATGGGGCTTGAAACACCATGCTGATCTTTCGCTCTGCACGACCCGAAGACGAGGACGCCCTTTACGCCATCAGCCTGGCAACCGGTGATGCCGGCCAGGATGCGACGCAGCTTTACCGCGACGGGCGCATGGTCGGCCATATCTACGCGGTTCCCTATCTGCATCTGTGGCCGGACGCTGTCTTTGTCGCCGAGGATGACGAGGGTGTCTGCGGTTATATCGTCGGGGCGCTCGATACGGCGCTGCACGAAGAACGGCTGGAACAGGAGTGGTGGCCGCACCTGCGCGCGCTTTATCCCGATCCTGAAGGCGATCCGGAAAGCTGGAACGCCGATCAGCGCCGCGCCCACTACATTCATCACCCGCGCCGCACGCCGACCTGGCTGACCGAACCTTTTGCCGCTCACATCCACATGAACCTTCTGCCGCGCACGCAAGGAAAGGGCGGTGGCACCCGGCTTTTGTCCCGCTGGCTCGACATGGCGAGGCAAAATGGCGTCGGCGGTATCCATCTCGGTGCCAGCGAACGCAACGAAACCGGCATGCGCTTCTGGGAGACCCGCGGTTTCAAGCGTCTCGAAAGCCACGAAACGCCCGGCACCGTCTGGTTTGGTATGGCGCTCGAATAGCGCTTCTATTGGCCTGCGCGGAAATTACGCCTTCCTGCGCAACAGCGCCGCAGCCACCGCGACATCCGTACCGGCAAGGCCGGTCGAGCAGAACAGCGTTATCTCGTTCGGTGACCGACGGCCGGTCTGCTGTCCCGCAACGATCTCTGCGAGATCCCTGATGCGTTGTTCGTCCGGCGTGCCGACAAGAAAAAACGGCGATGCGTAGGCGCGAATCTGGTCGGGCGAATCTGTCGCGATCAGGCTCGCAGCAGCGGCGACGTCTTTGTCCAGTTCGTGTGCATTGACGGTCTTCGGCCCAACCGTGTTGATATGGACGCCGGGTTTCAATGATCGCGCATGGATGACGGGTGTCTTGCTGCTGGTCGCGCAGATGACGATATCGGCGTCCGCGACTGCATCCTCGACCGTCTCGGCAGGCTGGATGTCGATATCCAGCTGACGCCGCATTTCTGTTGCGAAGGCATGTCTGTTCGCTTTGTCCCGGCTGAAGACGCGCACATGTGAAAGGCGCCGCACGGCCGCTGCCGCAGCAAGTTGCGTCCGGGCCTGAAGGCCGCTGCCGATGATGCCGACCGTTCTGGCATTTTCGGAGCTGAGGTGGCGAATGGCGACGCCACCGATTGCACCGGTTCGGATTGCACCGAGCTTTTCTCCCAGAACCAGCCCTTCCAGCCGGGCTGTGTCGGCTGACCAGACGGCAACGATCTGCGAATGTTCGTTGCCGGCAAAGGTATCGTAGACACGAAAACCCGCGATCGCATCATCCCCGACAAGGCCGCCGACGGTAAAGACAAGATCGCCTTTGCCGGGAAAGGCGACATGGTGTCTGGGTGGGGCAACCAGTTCGCCAAGCGCTTTTTTCCGCATGGCCGCCTCAACCGCTTCTATAGCGATCGGCATGATGTCGCCGCCGCTCAGGTCCTGATCCGTCAATATCGTCGTCATGGCTGTCCTTTCGGTTGCCACATGCTGCAAGCTCAAGTGCAGTTTAGGTCAAGCATCTCTCAAAAAAGAAGCGCTGGTGCGCAGTTTGGCCGTCATCCACAGGAACCTTGGCCTTGCCGCGCCTCGTGCGTTGTTCTTCCCTTCATGCTTTGTTAACCCGGTGGTTCAGCTTCCGAGAAGGACGGGTAGACACTATGCTTGCGAGCGCCGCCGCAGAGATGATTTCGGACGTAAAACCGGAAAAGCGCATCAAGGATCGCGCCGCCACCGAGAAGGCCATCTTCAATGCCGCCAAGTCCATTCTGGCGGAAGAGGGCTTCCAGAATTTCGGCATCAATGCCATTGCGCGCCGGGCCGGTTGCGACAAGCAGCTCATCTACCGCTATTTCCGGGGTCTTGAAGGCCTGATCGAAGCAATCGGTGAAGACCTGGGCTCATGGGTCAAGGATCGCATCCCTGAAGATACCGGTGGCATGTTCCTGCTGACCTATGGCGACCTCATGGAGAAGCTGGCGCTTTATTTCATGGATGCGCTGCGCGCCGACCCGCTCGTCTGCAAGATCATCGCCTGGGAAGTGTCCGAAAACTCGCCGCAGGTGCGCCAGCTTTCCGAAGCGCGTGCAAAGTCCCTGGCAAAATGGCTGGAGCGTATGCGCGGTTCGCTGGAGGCGCCCAAAGGCGTCGATACCGCAGCCGTCAACGCCGTGCTGTTTGCGGCGATCCAGCATCTCGTTATCTCCTCCGCCGCCAGCGGCCAGTTCGCCGGCGTCCCGCTCAAATCCACCAAGGATTGGGAAAAGGTCGCAACCGCCGTCAAGAGACTGGTGCGTGGCGTCTACGGCTGATAGCCGCAAGGACTGATCTTCATATTCCCCTATCTGGCCGCTTGCGTCTTTCGCAGCGGTTTTTCTATTCGTGGCACCGATGTCTCTTGCGGGTGACGTCGAGGGTTATCCACATCCGCATCCCGTTTGTTAACCATGTTGGCAGCTTTTGTTTGCCTGGCGGCGGCCGCCGGTTCACTGTGTTAATAATTCGTTAACCATGCGCAATGACTGCGCAGAGGGAGCCGCAAGTGAGCCGCTGGATAGCTTTGAGCGTCATGATGACGTTTTTTGCCATGCTGCCGTTGGATATCGACGTGCCAGCGCTGAACCTATGCCTTATGGCGTTCGCGCGCTGGGCGGTGCTTGCTGGCATTCCCGAGACGTTTTTCGTACGGGAGCAGATGGCATGAAGTGGTTTCTTATCCTCTGGGCCGGTCCCGTCGCTCTGCTGGCCGGCTGGTACTGGCTTTCCTATTACGACATGAGTTTCGGCTTCTACATGCTCACCCGCCAGACGCATGATCTCGTCTTCCAGGTCTACGGCAACATTCTCGGATTGCCGCCGGAAAGCCTGCCGCCGATGGTGGCACGCGCCATTGCGGTCGACAGCCTGATCGTGCTGGCAATCGTCGCCTTCCGCAAAAGAAAGAAAATCATCGCCTGGTGGCAGGGCCGTCAGTCTGTGGAGCGCGCCAGCGCCGAAAGCCTGTCCAGCGCACCCTGAAGAATGAAGCTTGCCGCAGCCGAATCGATGCGTTCGGCCCGCTTGGCGCGTGACACGTCCATTTCCAGAAGCGCCCGTTCCGCTGCAACCGTCGAAAGCCGCTCGTCCCAGTAGATGAAGGGCAGGGCGGTCTTGTCGCTCATCGAGCGAACGAAGGCGCGCGTGGCCTGCACGCGCGGACCGGATGAGCCATCCATATTCATCGGCAGACCGATCACGAAGGCTGCGACCTTTTCCTTTTCAGCAAAGGACAACAGCACCTCGGCATCCTGCGTGAATTTCACTCGCTTGATCACGGGGCGCGGTGTGGCAAAGCGTCGAGAAAGGTCGGACATGGCAAGGCCGATGGTTTTCGTGCCAAGGTCCAGTCCGGCAATGGCCTGTCCCGGCTGCAGAAAACCCGCAAGTTCTTCGATTGTCAGCGTTGCCATGCGTTTTCTCTTACCGCTTGCGAACAAATTCGGTGCGCAGCACCAGCCCTTTGACGGCATCGTGCTTGCAATCGATCTCTTCGGGATTATCTGTCAGGCGTATCGACTTGATAACCGTTCCCTGCTTCAGCGTCGTGTTTGCGCCCTTGACCTTCAGATCCTTGATAAGTGTAACAGAATCGCCATCGGCCAGGAGGTTTCCCGCCGCGTCATAGACTGCGTTTGCCTTTGCCGCTTCTGCTGCTATTTCAGAGGCCGGGCGCCATTCGCCGCTCGCTTCGTCATACACATATTCGTCATCATCTGCGGCCATGTTCGCAATCCAATTCAAAAGCATGTCGCGCAAAAATACGTCAGGCGGTTTTGCGATAATGACATGCGAAAGCAAGAAATCTGCAAAGCGTTGTGAAACTGAAAATCTCTACGCCTTGCTGGGGTAACCGGTTATCCGGCCCGTCCTATGTCACAGTATACCGTTAATACAAAGGAGAACTTCCATGAAAGTCACCTGGCTCGGTCACGCCGCCTTCCGCATTGAAACCGCAAAGGCGAAAATCCTCGTCGACCCGTTCTTCACCGGAAATCCTTCCTTTGCCGGGCTGGACGCCAAGGGCGCCGCTGGCGGTATCACCCACATTCTCCTGACCCACGGTCACGGCGACCACGTGGGTGACACGATCCAGCTTGCCAATGAAACAGGCGCAACGGTTCTCGCCAATGCCGACCTTGCTGCATGGCTCGGCTCCAAGGGCGTTTCGAAGCTCGAAATGGGTAACACCGGCGGTACAGTGCATTTCGACGGATTTTCGGCGACCTTCACCAACGCGCTTCATTCCTCGGCGCAGATCACCGAAGACGGCGTTTCCCATTCGCTCGGCAATGCCAACGGCCTGATGCTGCACTTCGAAGACGGCCCGACGGTCTACCACATGGGCGACACCGATATCTTCTCCGACATGAAGCTTATCAATGAACTGCATGCGCCAGACATCGGCCTCGTGCCGATCGGCGACCGCTTCACGATGGGTGGCGCGGTGGCTGCTCTGGCCTGCCAGCGCTTCTTCAAGTTCGAGCATGCCATCCCCTGCCACTACGGTTCGTTCCCGATCATCGATCAGACGCCGGAGAAGTTCGTGGATGGTATGGACGGTGAGCAGACCCGCGTTCACACCCCGAAGCCAGGCGAGACCCTGTCCTTCTGATATCGCGTTTTTAAGCATGTCGGCACCGTAAAACCGCGTCAGAGTTTTACCCGACATGCTTTCTACCGTTGCGAACGGCGGACATGCTGATTATAGCGGGTAGGAAAATTCCTACCGGAGTAGAACCATGTCCGTCGATCTCGCCACCGTGAAGCGCGTTGCGCGCCTTGCCCGTATTGCCGTCAACGAAGAAGAGGCTGAGAAGATGCTCGGCCAGTTGAATGGTATTCTCGGTTTCGTGGAGCAGCTTTCGGAAGTAAATGTCGACGGCGTTGAGCCGATGACCTCCGTCACCCCGGTGGAAATGAAGAAACGCGCCGACGCTGTGACCGATGGCGACAAGGCCGACGATATCGTTGCCAATGCGCCCGCGACTGACCGGAACTTCTTCATGGTTCCGAAAGTGGTCGAATAAACCGACCGCCGTTCCTTCGCCCGATTTTTCCGAGATTTTCGAAAGCCGTTGCCGACCATGACCGAACTGACGAGCCTTACCATCGCTGAAGCCCGCGAGAAGCTGAAGGCGAAAGAGTTTTCCGCCCTTGAGCTGACGGACGCCTATCTGAAGGCCATCGATGCCGCCAACGGCGCGCTGAATGCCTATGTCGCGCTGACGCCGGAAAAGGCCCGCGAAATGGCAAAGGCGTCGGACGAGCGCATCGCTGCCGGCAAGTCCGGTGACCTCGAAGGTATTCCGCTCGGCGTCAAGGACCTGTTTGCGACCCGCGACGTCCACACCCAGGCCTGCTCGCACATTCTCGATGGCTTCAAGCCGAAATACGAATCCACCGTGACCCAGAACCTCTGGGATCAGGGCGCGGTCATGCTCGGCAAACTCAACATGGACGAGTTCGCCATGGGCTCTTCCAACGAAAGCTCCTGGTATGGCCCGGCCATCAACCCGTGGCGCGCCAACGGCTCCGAGCAGAAGCTCGTGCCGGGTGGTTCTTCGGGTGGTTCGGCCGCTGCCGTTGCCGCGCATCTGTGCGCCGGTGCGACCGCAACCGATACTGGCGGCTCGATCCGCCAGCCAGCCGCTTTCACCGGCACCGTCGGCATCAAGCCGACCTATGGCCGCTGCTCGCGCTTCGGCATCGTCGCTTACGCCTCCTCGCTCGATCAGGCCGGCCCGATCGCCCGTGACGTGCGTGACGCTGCGATCCTGTTGAAGTCGATGGCAAGCGTTGATTCCAAGGACACGACCTCCGTCAATCTGCCGGTTCCGGATTATGAAAAGGCTATCGGTCAGTCGCTCAAGGGTCTGAAGATCGGCATTCCCAAGGAATACCGCGTCGATGGCATGCCGGAAGAAATCGAAAAGCTCTGGGCGCAGGGCGTTCAGTGGCTGAAGGATGCCGGCGCTGAAGTCGTCGATATTTCCCTGCCGCACACCAAATACGCGCTGCCAGCCTATTACATCGTGGCACCGGCTGAAGCCTCGTCCAACCTTGCCCGTTACGACGGCGTTCGCTACGGCCTGCGCGTCGATGGCAAGGACATTGCCGACATGTATGAAAAGAGCCGCGCTGCCGGCTTCGGCAAGGAAGTTCAGCGCCGTATCATGGTTGGCACTTACGTGCTGTCGGCCGGTTATTACGATGCCTATTACCTCAAGGCGCAGAAGGTTCGCACCCTTATCAAGCGCGACTTCGAAGATGCGTTCCACGCTGGCGTCGATGCGATTCTGGCACCGATCACGCCATCATCCGCATTTGCTGTCGGCGATGAGGAACTCGCATCCGATCCCGTCAAGATGTACCTGCAGGACGTCTTCACCATCACCGTCAACATGGCCGGCCTTCCGGGCCTGTCGGTCCCGGCCGGTCTCGACGGCAAGGGTCTGCCGCTTGGCCTGCAGTTGATCGGCAAGCCGTTCGAGGAAGAAACCCTGTTCAAGACGGCGCATGCCATCGAACAGGCTGCAGGCAAGTTCACGCCCGCCAAGTGGTGGTAAGAAGTTTTACCAGACATCTGTTCTGATGTGTTCGCCGGGCCGCAGTCGCTGCAGCCCGGCGATTTCTTTTTATCGGTTGTCCAGTTCGCCTCGAACGAGAACGAGCCCACGCGTGGTGATGCGATAAGGTCTGCCGCCTGAAGAGGCGATCGCCTTCTTGCGCTTCAGTTTGCGAAAGGTTTCGAGGTCGAGGCCACTGAAAATCCAGCCGTCGCGTGTGTAAAGCGAAAGCTTTTCGACTTTGCGATTGATGTCACGAACGAGTTCGATGCTGCCGCCTTGTGCGAGCAGGTGAAGGATGCGCTGTTCGGCGCGGGAAATGTCCATTTTCGGAAATCCGGTCGGCGTCTTTTGGACGCGTGAAAACAAATCCGGGTGCCACAGGCATCCGGCTCGGTTTCATTTTGGCCCGGCGCGCAAGAGACTTGCGGGCAGGGCCTTTACCGGGACTCCGATTGAGCGAACATAAAAGCTCCTTGTTTGCGCCTTCTGGTTAAACCGCGAGACGAACGCGGTCAAGTCTGGCGCAATTTCCATCCTGCGCTGCGTCTCTACTCTGTCGAAGGATCATTTCAGGCGATATTGCGTCTCAAGGTTGCGCTGGCCGAATCGTTCGGCCAATGCTTTACTTCGGTGGACAATGGAGGGCGCGGATTGATCGTCATTCGCAATGCGCGTGAGGAAGAGGCGGCAGTGCTGGCGGAAATCGGCCTGCGCGCCTGGCAGCAGGCAACTGCCGCTATCGGCATCACGACAGCGCTTTATGAAAACGCCAGCAGCGCTTTTGCCAATTTCACCGGTTCATCCTGGTTGAGCATCATCGTTGCAGAGACCGGCGGGGTCGTTGCGGGCTGGGCATCGCGTGAACGCTTTGATGATACGATCAGCGATTTCTGGATCGATCCCGATTTTCAGCGCCGCGGCATTGGCAGCCTGTTGCTGGGCGAGATTGAGAAACAGATCGCCGAGAAGGGGTTTGAAAGCGCACGGCTGGAGACCCATGCGCAGAATGAACCGGCCGTCGCCTTCTTCCGTCACCACGGTTACAGCATCAGCTGGCTTTCGGTGTCCTATGCGCCCAAGCTCGATCGCGACGTGCAATCGGTCGGCCTGCACAAGCAGTTCGTTGAGATCGAAAGCGGTACCTATGGGCCGGGCTTCTGAGGAGACGGCTCCAAGGTCATTTTGCCGGGGTGGTTATCTCATAGGTGCATTTGAAGGAACTGGCGGCGATACGGTAGGTGTCCTTCTCGTCTGAAGGAACCTGAACGATCGCATCTCCCGGCTTGGCAATCATCGTCTCACCCCAGGGGGCGGTGAAGTTGAAAGCGCCGATCTTGTCGCTGACGATGAAATAGGTCATGTCACCGCCCAGTGGCTTGAATGTGCGGTAGCCTTTTTCGTCCGGTTGAGACAGGGGTTCGCCGTAACGCTGCGGAAATTTGGCGGCTTTGACGAGAATTTCCTCGTTACCGGTTTCCGGGCAGCGGTTGCGAACCACCCAGTCGCCATTTTCAGCTGGCTTTGAGCGTGTCTCCACACCTTCACCCTTGATCGTCGTGATGATGATTTCACCGGCAAGCGCAGGACGGGCGTCGATTTCCCGTGTCTTGCGGGCAATTCCGGTCTCGTGGCGGGCTTTTGCCTCGCTCATCAGTGCGACCTGGTCCTTTACCGGCACGCCATCGGCCGCAGCGCAAAAGGCGGGAAAAGCCGCTGCCAGAAGCAGGCCGCGAAACAGGGGAAGCGTTGTCATGTCAGTCCTCTTGGAACAGGCCGGATTTTGATATCGAGGGGTTTGGCGGAGTTTGAGGGAGGCTATTCAATCCCTATCGTCATGGCAATAAGCCGTGCACCTTTATGCATGCCGTGAGAAGCCTTGCGTATGCGGCCTATTTGTTTTACCCCACGCACAGAAAAACGTATTCCGTGAGCTTCAGATGACCCTTGTAGACGTGCGCACCCCAGACCCGAAACGCTTTATCCCCGGCGCCACCGGCGATTGGGAGATCGTCATCGGCATGGAGGTGCATGCGCAGGTTCTGTCCAATTCCAAGCTTTTCTCCGGCGCGTCCACGACCTTCGGCAATGCGCCGAACTCCAACGTGTCGCTGGTTGATGCGGCCATGCCCGGCATGCTGCCCGTCATCAACGAGGAATGCGTCAAGCAGGCGGTTCGCACCGGTCTCGGTCTGAAGGCGCAGATCAATAACCGTTCGATCTTCGACCGCAAGAACTACTTCTATCCGGATCTGCCGCAGGGCTACCAGATTTCGCAGTTCAAGGACCCGATCGTGGGTGAAGGCACCATTACCATTTCGCTCGGTCCAGACCGTCAGGGCAATTTTGAGGATATCGAAATCGGTATCGAGCGCCTGCATCTGGAGCAGGATGCCGGCAAGTCCATGCACGACCAGCACCCGACCATGTCCTTCGTGGACCTTAACCGTTCGGGCGTTGCGCTGATGGAAATCGTGTCCAAGCCGGACATGCGGTCGTCGGATGAGGCGAAGGCCTATCTGACCAAGCTGCGCTCCATCGTCCGTTACCTCGGAACCTGCGACGGCAACATGGACGAAGGCTCCATGCGCGCCGACGTCAACGTTTCCGTGCGCAAGCCGGGCGGTGCATTCGGCACGCGTTGCGAAATCAAGAACGTCAACTCGATCCGTTTCGTCGGTCAGGCGATCGAATACGAAGCACGTCGCCAGATCGCCATTCTCGAAGACGGCGGCGTCATCGACCAGGAAACCCGCCTGTTCGATCCGGGCAAAGGCGAAACGCGGTCGATGCGTTCCAAGGAAGACGCGCACGACTACCGTTATTTCCCCGATCCGGACCTGCTACCGCTGGAATTCGACGATGCTTTCGTGGAAGCCCTGAAGGTCGACCTGCCCGAACTGCCTGACGACAAGAAGGCACGTTTCGTCGCCGATCTCGGTCTGTCGGTTTACGACGCATCGATCCTGGTCTCCGAAAAGGCGATTGCCGACTATTACGAGGCTGTTGCTGCCGGTCGCGATCCGAAGGCTGCTGCCAACTGGGTCATCAACGACCTTCTTGGCGCGCTCAACAAGTTCGGCAAGGACATCGAGACGACCCCGGTTTCGCCGGAACAGCTCGGTGGCATCATCGACCTCATCAAGGCCGAAACCATTTCCGGCAAGATCGCCAAGGACCTGTTCGAAATCGTCTGGAACGAAGGCGGCAACCCGGCGGAGATCGTTGAAAGCCGTGGCATGAAGCAGGTGACCGACACCGGCGCCATCGAAAAGGCTGTCGATGAGATCATTGCCGCCAACCCGGATCAGGTCGAGAAGGTCAAGGCGAAGCCGACGCTGGCCGGCTGGTTCGTCGGTCAGGTCATGAAGTCGACTGGCGGCAAGGCCAACCCGCAGGCCGTTCAGGCGCTGGTCAAGGCCAAGCTCGGCATTGAGGAATAAGCATCGCTGAGGCGGTGCCGGGCCGGGGCCGGAAACGGTACCCGGCCTTTTTCATTTGGAGCAAAGGAACACGATGGTGTTTTTCATTCGGACAGCCAGCGAGCGCGATATCGAGCCGGTAAGGGCGCTGCTCGACAAAACCTGGCACGCCACCTACGACGATATCTACGGCGCTGAAAACGTCGTGAAGATGATGGAAAGCTGGCATTCGCCACAGGCCATGAAGGACCGCGTTCACAAGAAGGGCGGCGAGTTTCTGGTGGCCGATGACGGCAAGCGTATCGCCGGCATGGGCTATGCCGCCATGTCCAGCAAGATGACCAAGACGGCGCTGCTCTACCAGCTTTACGTTGCTCCCGAATTCCAGCGTCAGGGAATCGGACGCGATCTGTTCGCCGAACTCGAAACCTGCTTCCCATCGGCTGAAATCATGCGTCTTGAAGTCGAGCCGAAGAACACTGCTGCAATCGCGTTTTACCAGGGCGTCGGTTTTGTCGAGGTGGACCGAATCGAACGCATGGCCGGCGTCGAGGGTCTTCCCGGCATCGTCATGGAAAAGAGCCTGCCGAAATGAGTGCTGCGCTCGATAATCTCGCAATCCGCCAGGCGCGGGAAGATGACATTCCCGCACTCGTGGCAATTTATGCGTCGGACGAGCTTGGCGGACACGGCGACACGTCCGACGAATCCGCTCTGGCCGACTACGTGACGGCGTTCAGGGCGATAGAAGCATCGCCCAGTGAAACGCTCTACGTCGCCGAACTGGACGGCGAGGTCGTCGCAACTTTCATGACCGCGATCCTGACCAAGATGGTCGGGCGAGGGGCCGTGTCGATGATGATCGAGGCCGTGCATACGCGCCCTGACCGGCGCGGGCGCGGCATTGGCGCTGCGATGATCCGCCACTGCATCGAGGACGCGAAAAAACGTGGCCTCAACGCGGTTCAGCTCACCTCGAATATGAAGCGTCTGGATGCACATCGCTTTTATGAGCGGCTCGGTTTTGAAAAGCGCCAGTTCGGCTTCAGAATGAAGCTGAAATAGTGTTTGCCAGACGGGAAATGCTGGACAATCCACGCACATGACGGCATAAGCTTTTGGCGGTGCAGGCGTAAAAACCGCAGCACCTATAAGCCTGAGGAACGCATTATGAAGACTCTCCTGACGCAAATCTTCACCTGGTGGAATGGCCAGACGATCGGAACACGGTTTCACACCTGGCGTTTCGGAAAGAAGGTAGGGCAGGACGAGTTGGGCAACACCTATTACGAAGGTGGCACCACCTCCTGGGGCATGCCGCGTCGTTGGGTGATCTACAACGGTTACGCAGAAGCTTCCGCCATTCCTCCGGGCTGGCACGGCTGGATGCATTACCGCACCGATACCCCGCCAAGCCAGGAAAACTATGTTGCGCGTGAATGGCAGAAGCCGCACCAGCCGAACCTGACTGGTTCTTCCCAGGCCTACCGCCCGCAGGGTTCGCTTGTCGTTGCAGGTGAACGTCCGCGCGTGACCGGCGACTACGACGCCTGGACCCCCGGCAACTGATTTTTCGTTTCGGGCGGCATGCTTGTGGATGCCGCCTTTGAAACCTCGTCCTCACCCGCTTTCGCCACATTCCGCCCTTAGAGCAATGGCGTGATCCGGTCGAAGAGACGACTCAGGAAGAATTTTTGGAGACAGGTCGTATGAGCAAAAACACGCGGGTTCGTTCTTTGCGTGCGCTGGCAACATCGCTGCTGGCAATTGCATCTACGGCAGTTCTCGTGTCGCCCGCACCGGCGGCACGCCTGGAAAACAAGGTGGCGGTTTTCTCCGGCATCGACAAGATTACCGGCCGCATCACATCCTTCGACGTCTATATTGATGAAACCGTGCAGTTCGGCGCGCTGCAGGTCACACCGAAGGTCTGCTATTCCCGCGATCAGACGGAAGCCCAGAAGATCGATGCCTTCATCGAGGTCGACGAAATCACCCTCGATCGCAAGATCCGCCGCATCTTCACCGGCTGGATGTTTGCCGATAGCCCCGGCCTCAACGCTGTGGAACATCCGATCTATGACGTCTGGCTGACCGGTTGCAAGCAGGACTCGGAAGTGCCTGCTCCCTCTACGGCAAGCAACTGACCTAACGGAAACTCTGAAAATTCAGAATGGCAGGCTTGGCCGGTTCACGGCAGCCTCGAGCATCTTCACATATTCAGCCTTGGGAACGTCAATGGCGCCGAACGTCTTCAGATGGTCGGTGGTAAATTGTGTGTCGAGCAGGGTGAAGCCCTGTGCGCGCAGACGTGCGACCAGATGGACGAGGCAGATTTTCGACGCGTTGGTGCGCCGTGAAAACATGCTCTCTCCGAAAAATGCCGAGCCGAGAGAGACCCCATAAAGGCCTCCGACAAGTGTATCGCCTTCCCACGCTTCAACACTGTGGGCATGGCCGATCTGGTGCAGTTCCGTGTAAAGATTGCGGATCGTCTGGTTGATCCAGGTGCTTGGCCTGTCAGGCGCTTCGGCCGCACAGCCCGCCATCACGCCTTCGAAATCCGTATCGAAACGGATGTCGAACGGCCGTTTGCGGATGGCCTTGCCGAGACTCTTGGAAACGTGGAACGTATCGAGCGGGATGACGCCCCGCAGCTCCGGCTCGACCCAGAACAGCTCTGGGTCATCCGCCGAATCGGCCATGGGAAACAGGCCGACGGAATAGGCGCGCAGCAGAATATCGACGTTGAGATCGTTATTTCTGCCGCGCCGTCCCATTCTTAGTGTGCGTCACCGGCCAGATATTTTTCCAGCCAGTGGATGTCGTATTCACCCTTCAGGATGTCTTCGTTCTGCAGAAGATCCTGGAACAGCGGCAGGGTCGTCTTGATACCGTCAACGACAAACTCGTCCAGCGCGCGGCGCAGACGACGGATGCATTCGTCACGGTCGCGACCGTGAACGATCAGCTTACCGATCATGCTGTCGTAATAAGGCGGGATCTTGTAGCCCTGATAGGCACCCGAATCCACGCGCACGCCGAGACCGCCGGGCGTATGGAAATAGGTGAGGGTGCCCGGAGACGGAACGAAGGTGCGCGGATCTTCGGCGTTGATACGGCATTCGATGGCGTGGCCATGGAATTCGATATCGGCCTGCGTCACCGAAAGGCCCTGGCCGGAAGCGACGCGAATCTGCTCCTGCACGAGATCCATGCCGGTGATGGCTTCGGTGACCGGATGCTCCACCTGAAGACGGGTGTTCATTTCGATGAAATAGAACTCGCCGTTTTCGTAGAGGAACTCGATCGTGCCTGCTCCGCGATACTTCAGCTTGCGCATGGCGCTCGCGCAGATCTCGCCGATTTCCATGCGCTGTTCGACCGTCAGGGCCGGAGAGTTAGCCTCTTCCAGAACCTTCTGGTGACGACGCTGCAGCGAGCAATCGCGTTCGCCAAGGTGAATTGCATTGCCTTCACCATCACCGAAAACCTGCACTTCGATGTGGCGCGGCTTGCCGAGGTACTTTTCCATGTAAACGGCGTCGTTGCCGAAAGCGGCAGCCGCTTCGGAACGGGCCGTGTTCACGGCTTCGTCGAGATCGGCTTCGGTCTTGGCGACCTTCATGCCGCGTCCACCGCCGCCGGCGGTTGCCTTGATCAGAACCGGGAAACCGATCTGTCTGGCAATTTCCAGCGCGTTTTCAGGCTTCACTTCGCCATCGGAACCGGGAACAACGGGAATGCCGAGTTCCATAGCCGTCTGCTTGGCGGTGATCTTGTCGCCCATGATGCGGATGTGCTCGGCGGTCGGCCCGATGAAGGTAATGCCGTGCGCATCGAGAATATCGGCAAACTTGGCGTTTTCCGACAGGAAGCCGTAGCCGGGGTGAACCGCATCAGCACCGGTGATCTCGCAGGCTGCGACGATCTGGTGGATGTTGAGGTAGCTGTCACGCGACGGCGGCGGGCCAATGCACACGCTTTCGTCGGCCAGGCGAACATGCATGGCGTCCGCATCGGCCGTGGAGTGCACGGCGACGGTCGAGATGCCAAGTTCCTTCGCAGCGCGCAGCACGCGAAGGGCGATTTCGCCGCGGTTGGCTATGAGGATCTTCGAAACCATTGTGGACCGCCTTTATTCGATGACCACGAGGGCTTCACCATACTCCACGGGCTGTGCGTCGTTGACGATGATTTCCACGACCTTGCCGGACTTCGTTGCCGGAATCTGGTTCATGGTCTTCATGGCTTCAACGATGAGAAGCGTCTGGCCTTCCTTGACGGTGGCGCCGACTTCGATGAACGGGCGAGCGCCCGGAGCAGGCGACAGGTAAACCGTACCGACCATCGGCGAGGTTACGGTGTTGGCCGGGTTGCGGGCAGGGGCCGCAGCCGCTGCTGCCGGTGCGGCAGGCGCAGCAACAGCCGCAGGTGCGGCAACCGGTGCTGCCGGAGCGTAGGCGACTGGTGGTGCAGCGTAGACCGTTGCAGGCGGGGCAGAACGGGAAACGCGAATGCGCAGGTCGTCCTGCTCGACTTCGATCTCGGAAAGGTCGGTGTCGTTGAGGATGTTCGCGAGTTCGCGGATCAGTTCCTTGTCGATACCGTTTTTCTTTTCAGACATGACAAACCCTATTCTGATTGTTTCTTTTTATGCCGTGATATTCTTCAGCGCGTTGAGCGCCATGATGTAGCCGTATGGCCCGAAACCGCAGACCATTCCCTTGGCTGCGGGGGCAATCATCGACTTGTGACGGAATTCCTCGCGGGCGTGGATGTTGGAAATATGAACTTCCACCACGGGAACGGAAATGGCGCGAATGGCATCGTGCAAAGCAATCGACGTATGGCCATAAGCACCGGGATTGATGACCACGCCGACTGCATGGTCGCCTGCTTCATGCAGCAGATCGACCAGCGCGCCCTCATGGTTGGACTGATGGCATTCGACGGAAAATCCGAGTTCTTCGCCGGCCTTGATGCAGTCGTTTTCGATGTCCTTCAGCGTTTTGCCGCCGTAAATACCCGGCTCCCGCTTTCCCAACATGTTGAGATTGGGTCCGTTCAGGACGAAGATCGTGTTGCTCATTCGTGGTTCCACAAGAAAATCAGCGACACCTATAGACTGCACAGCTTCGAAGGAAAAGCCCCTGAACACCGTAAAGCACCGGGTTGTCCGGCAACTTCAGGGTTTATGCAGGGGCTTTTGAGAAATCAGGAGCAGGTGGCCTTACCGCAGGTGCGCATATTGGCGATCTTCTCTTTCAGCGGTGCGGCACCAACGGCGCCGAACACGGCCTCCGTGCCGACGATATAGGACGGCGTTCCGGTGATGCCGAGATTGTTGGCGAGCTGGTAGGCTTCCTGCACCTGCGCGTCGTTGGGGTTCTCTTCCATGGACTTGCGGATATCCGCTTCCTTGAGGCCGAGAGAGGTCGCAACTTCCATCGCGCTTTCTTCATTGGCGCGGCCGCGCGCACCGAGCAGGGTGCGCTGGAACTCCGGATATTTTTCCGGCGAGAGAAGTTTCACGGCATTCGAAACCCGGTGGGCCGCGACCGATTCCGGTCCGAGAATCGGAAATTCCTTCAGAACGACACGCACTTTGTTATCGGACTTGAGAATGTTGTCCATGTCGCTCATGGCGCGTTTGCAGTAGCCGCAATTGTAGTCGAAGAACTCGACCAGTGTGACATCGCCTTCGGGATTACCGAGCGCCAGATCGTATTTTGATTCGAAAATGGCCTTCTGGTTGTCGGCCACCGCTTCGGATGCCTTGGCGTTGCGCGCCGCATATTGCTTGCGCTCCAGCGCATCCTGCACCTCAAGCATGATCTCCGGGTTCTCGATCAGGTATTGCTTGATGAATTCGCCCATCTCCTTCTTCTGCTGCGCGTCAAGCGCGTGCGCAGGCTGGAAGGCAAAAACGGTCGAAAGGGCCGTGATGCTGGCGAAAACGGTTGAACGGAGAAGGTGCGCCATATCGGTCCTCGTCATGTGTGTGGGCAGTGCCACTGGAATATCACTCTGGCACTTACCTTACCTTAAGCCAAATATCATACGGCAAAAATAGTTGTCCTCATTATGATCGCATCATTGTGAAGACTGCGATTTTGCGGCAAGTCTCGAAAAACATTTCAGGAAAGAAGACGCCATTGATAACGATGTCGAAGCGAAGCGCGGTTGAACCCTTCCATGCCATGGACATTCTGGCGGAAGCGAACCGGCGCAAGCAGGCAGGCCGTCCGGTGATTTCGATGGCCGTCGGCCAGCCGTCTCACCCCGCGCCAAAGGCTGCACTCGCTGCCGCCGAGACCGCGCTGAAACATGGCCGCATCGGTTACACCGACGCGCTTGGCCTGCGTGATCTGCGTGAAGCGATCGCCGGCCACTATCAGCGCCGCCATCAGGTCTCGGTCGATCCCGCCCGCATTGCGGTGACCACAGGATCTTCGGCCGCCTTCAATCTCGCTTTTCTCGGCCTTTTCGATGCGGGCGACCATGTCGCAATCGCAAGACCCGGTTATCCTGCCTACCGCAACATTCTGAAGGCCCTCGGCCTCAATGTCGTGGAGGTGCCAGTCACCGCCGAAACCGGCTACACGCTGACACCTGCAAGCCTGGAGCGCGCCGAAACCAAGGCGGGCTGCACGCTGAAGGGCGTTTTGCTGGCAAGCCCGGCCAACCCCACCGGCACGGTAACGGGACGCGAGGCGCTGAAACGCCTGTCTGCCTATTGCGACAGCCGCGATATCGCCTTCATCTCGGACGAGATCTATCACGGCCTGACCTTTGTCGGTGATGAGACCAGCGCGCTCGAAATTACCGACAACGCCGTCGTCATCAACTCGTTCTCCAAATATTATTGCATGACCGGCTGGCGTATCGGCTGGATGGTGCTGCCGGAAAAACTCGTTCGCCCGGTCGAATGTCTTGCGCAAAGCCTCTACATTTCCGCGCCGGAACTGTCGCAGCTCGCGGCTGCGGCCGCGTTTTCGGCCGAGGCTGAACTGGATGTCTACAAGGAAAGCTACCGCACCAACCGCGATTTCCTGATGGCGCGCCTGCCGGAAATCGGCCTGCCGCTGGCATCTCCGATGGACGGGGCCTTTTATGCCTATGTCGACACCAGCCGTTATTCCAATGACAGCATGGATTTTGCAAAGCGCATGCTGGCTGAAATCGACGTGGCGGCAACGCCAGGCATGGATTTCGATCCGGAAGAAGGCCACCGGGCACTCCGCATTTCCTATGCGGGGTCGGTGTCGGATATCGCCGAAGCTGTCGGTCGCATTGCCGGCTGGCTGAAACAGGGCTGACGTAGCCTAGACCCTGTTATTCCGCAGCATCGCATTGAAAGGTGCTGCGGAAAGCCTTCTCGCCCTTGGTGGTGAAGGTCAGCACACGGCCTTGTCCGCGTCGTATCCAGTCGCGGCTTTGCATGGTCGACAGCAACGATGCACCAAGTCCGCCGCCGAGGTGATGGCGACGTTCGCTCCAGTCCAGGCACTGCAGGCAGATGGGACGGCGGCTTTTCTCCAGCGTCGTAAGATCGATGCCGAAGTCTTCGAAAAAATGGCACCCCTTGTCGGTCAGGGCAGGGTCATCGCCATCGGTGACAAACCCTTGCGCGATGATGGCGTTGAGCAGCGTGACACCGCTTTCGCCAGCCAGATGATCATAGCAGACGCGCGCTTCGCGCAGCGCCTTGTCTTTCGGGCCGGTCCGCACCCGCACCGCCCCGGTGCGCTGGGCAAGGCCCATCAAGGCCTCCAGAACCTGCGCAACATCTTCGTCGGAGAGCCGGAAGTAACGGTGGCGTCCCTGCTTTTCGGCTTTCAGAAGATGCGCGTCGGAGAGTTTCGACAGATGGCCGCTGGCGGTTTGCAGTGTGACCCCGGCCGCCTGCGCAAGCTCGCTTGCCGTCAGCGCACGCCCATCCATCAGCGCCGTCAGAATGTTGGCGCGGGCAGGGTCGCCGATCAGTGCGGCAACATTGGCGATCATCGGTCCATCCTTCATACTTCGATCATAGCCGAAGCATCGACGCGCAGCAATGGCGTAAACAGGGGCATGTCACATCAAGGGAGATTGCCATGCTGACCTGTTTCATTCGTTATGAAATCGACCCGTTCAAGGTCGACGCCTTCAACCAGTATGCCCGCAACTGGGGGGAGGCCATTCCGCGCTGTGGTGCCGATCTGATCGGTTATTATGCCCCGAAGGAGGGATCGAGCACCGTTGCCTATGGCGTTTACAACATCGACAACCTTGCCGCCTACGAGACCTATCGCGCCCGTCTGGCCGCCGATCCGCTCGGTCGCGAAAATTACGAGTTTGCCAGGCGCGAGCAGTTCATTCGCCGCGAAGACCGGCTGTTCCTTCAACTCGCCTCCGCGCCGCATGGGGTGGGCGGGAGATGATCGCTGTCATCTTCGAAGTCTGGCCGGCGGAAGGCGAACGACAGCATTATCTGGATATCGCATCCGCGCTGCGCGCCGATCTTGAGGTGATCGACGGTTTCATCTCCGTCGAACGGTTCCAGAGCATCGTCAATCCCGACAAGATGCTGTCCCTGTCCTTCTTCCGCGACGAGGCGGCAGTGAAGGAATGGCGCAACCGCAGCGGCCACAGGGCCGCCCAGTCTGCAGGGCGTTCAGGTGTCTTTGCCGATTACCGGCTGCGGGTCGCCAGCGTCATGCGCGACTACGGTCTGAACGAAAGAGACCATGCACCGTCCGACAGCCGTGCGATGCACGAGAACAACTGACGGCTGGACCGGTACCCTTCGCTGAACCGCACGTCTCTGCACAAAAGAAAACGCCCGCAATGTTCGTTGCGGGCGTTTTTCAGTGTCTATTCGCTTGGTCTCAGAAGAAACCGCGGCGCTGCCACCAGCCGCCCTTGCGCGGCTTCGGCTCATCGCCGTCATTGCCGGACGAGGTCACGACTGGCTCGGACGTGGAGACGTTCTCACCACGGTTGGCACGGGCAGTCTTGCCTTCGGCTTCGGCTTCCGTTTCCGGTGCAACCGTTTCAGCGCCAAGGTCTGCCGAGGCTTCGCCGGCTTCCTCGATTGCCACTTCGGCAACGGTCTGCTCGACGATCACAGGCTCGACCGTTTCGACTTCAACAGCCTTCGGTTCGTCCTCGACCTTCGCCTTGGCCTTGCGGGTACGGCGTGGCTTCTTCGGCGCTTCTTCGGCTACCGGTTCTGCAACGGCTTCTACAACTTCGACAACCTCGACATCTTCGGCAGCGGCGACCGGAGCTTCCGCCTCGTCGCTTTCTGCTTCGCCGTCGGCCTGCTGTTCGCCATCGGCATCAAGAGCTTCGTCTTCCGCACGGTTGCGACGACCGCCACGCTTGCCGCGACGACGACGCTTGCGCTTGCCGTCTTCATCGGAAGCAGCGGCATCGCCTTCTGCAACGGCATCCTCATCGGCATCCACGCCATTGTCTTCGTCGGCATCGGACTCATCGCCAGCACCGTCTTCGGAACCTTCGGCCTGATTGTCTCCGCCCTGGCCGTTCTGGCCGCCCTTGCCGCGACGACGACGACGACGCTTGCGCTTGCGCTTGCCATCTTCGCCATTTTCGCCCTGCGGCTGGCGGGCTTCGGCGCCCTGAGCCTTGACGATTTCTTCTTCGTCCTCGTCCTCTTCGATCTCGATGACGATATCGTCTTCTTCTTCGGCGAAGTCGGGCAGGGCCTGCAGCAGGCTTTCGATCTTCACCGGATTTTCGACGGCTTCGCCACGGTCGATTGCGAAGTGCTGTGCACCAACGCTGGCATCGGCTGCGATGATGATCGAGACGCCGAAGCGGCCTTCATAATCGACAATCGTGCCACGCTTGTGGTTGAGCAGGTAGAGCGCTGTCTCAGGCGTGGTGCGAACGGTGATGTTGTGCGTCGTGTTGCGCAGCAGATATTCCTCGACGCCACGCAGTACGTGCAGCGCGATGGACGATTCCGAGCGAACGTGGCCCGTGCCGCCGCAATGCGAGCAGACCTGGGTGGTCGATTCCAGAACCGATGCGCGAATACGCTGGCGCGACATTTCCAGAAGGCCGAAATGCGAGATGCGGCCGACCTGGATGCGGGCGCGGTCGTTCTTCAGGCAATCCTTGAGCTTTTTTTCGACAGAGCGGTTGTTGCGCTTTTCTTCCATGTCGATGAAGTCGATGACGACAAGACCGGCAAGGTCGCGCAGGCGAAGCTGGCGGGCAACTTCTTCAGCGGCTTCAAGGTTGGTCGTCAGCGCGGTTTCTTCAATCGAATGTTCGCGGGTCGAACGGCCGGAGTTCACGTCGATCGAAACCAGAGCTTCCGTCTGGTTGATGATGAGATAACCGCCCGACTTCAGCGTGACCTGCGGCTGCAGCATGCGGTCGAGTTGGGCTTCGATGCCCGAGCGCGAGAAGATCGGGTGAATGTCGCGGTAAGGCTGGACCACCTTGGCGTGGCTCGGCATCAGCATCTTCATGAAGTCTTTCGCTTCACGATAGCCGTCTTCACCCGAAACGATGATCTCGCCGATATCCTTGTTGTAGAGATCGCGGATCGAGCGCTTGATGAGCGAACCTTCCTCGTAAACGAGGCAGGGGGCCGTGGAGTTCAGCGTCAGCGTGCGGACGTTTTCCCAAAGGCGCATCAGATATTCGAAGTCGCGCTTGATCTCGACGCGGGTACGGTTGGCACCAGCGGTACGCAGGATCACGCCCATGCCCTGCGGCACCTCGAGATCGCGTGCGATTTCCTTCAGGCGCTTGCGGTCGGCCGGCTGGGTGATCTTGCGGGAAATACCGCCGCCCCGTGCCGTGTTCGGCATCAGAACCGAATAACGTCCTGCCAGCGACAGATAAGTGGTCAGAGCCGCGCCCTTGTTGCCGCGTTCTTCCTTGGCAACCTGCACCAGAAGGATCTGGCGACGCTTGATGACTTCCTGAATGCGGTACTGCTTGCGCGGCTTGCGCGAAACGCGATCAGGAACTTCTTCCATGGCGTCTTCGGCGCCAACGGATTCGATCACTTCCTTTTCGTGGTGATCGTCGTCGTCATCGTCGTCGTCGTTGTTATCGCGACGAAGACCTTCGACTTCTTCAGAAATCGTGTCGGCATCCACCATGGCGGCCATTTCGCCACCGGTGCTGCCATCATCCTCGGAAGAGCCTTCTACGGCTTCAGCCGCTGCTTCGTCTTCCGCGACCTTCTTCTTGGCGCGGGGACGGCGGGTGCGCTTCTTCGGCTTTTCTTCTTCGACAACGGCGTCTTCTGCGACCGCTTCAACAGCGACGGCTTCCGCTTCCGTTTCGGTGACTTCGGCAACCGGTTCTTCGCTTGAAACGGCAACCGCTGTTTCTTCGCTCGCCACAATGCCGACATCCGGCTGGTCTACCTGCGACAGATCGACGGCAGGTGCGCCCGGTTCCGGTGCGTCAGCCGATTCGAAATCGTCGCTGCGGCGATGATCCTCGGCTTCGGCCTTCAGCAGTGCCTGACGGTCGGCAAGCGGGATCTGGTAATAGTCAGGGTGAATTTCCGCAAAAGCGAGAAAGCCGTGACGGTTCCCGCCGTAGTCGACGAAGGCCGCCTGAAGCGAAGGTTCAACGCGGGTTACCTTGGCAAGGTAAATGTTGCCGCGAATCTGCTTCTTGTGTTCCGATTCGAAATCGAATTCCTCAATCCGGTTTCCACGGACGACTACAACGCGCGTCTCCTCTTCATGGGAGGCGTCGATAAGCATTTTGTCTGCCATGTAAGCTGTGCTCCTCGGCGCAGCCTTGTATTATACGAGAACAGGCCCGCCGGGAGGACGGGCCTTTCATATGAGTGCAAGGATGTGCCGGAAATGAAGTCTCCAGCCTGACCTCCGTAAACTGGCAGCATCCGGACCGACGGCGAGGCGCTGGGCCTGCTCCTGGTATCCGGTTCATATGAAAACTGCTGCGACATCTTGGGCCAGGCGGAACGACAATAATATATAGACCCCTTGGGGTCCGATGAATTTGCTCTCCTCAGAGCGGCGGTGGCAACGCCACCGGGTACGTTTCCGGACAGTTCCGGAATTGATCCAGTTTCAGGATAAATGTAACAACGGCAGATGATTACCCGCTTTTGCGGCGCCAGCTTCTAAGTCGATTGGCAGCCGGCGGGCGTCTATCCCGTCAACACTTTTAACCCTCTCCCGTGTTGTATGTTTTCTCTGTCATAATAGCAATAGGCTGGCTAAATATGCCATATTGTTGGTGGAATTGGCGGGTTAAGAATTGGTTCATCAACGCCTGCGATTTTGGTGCCAAATGGCGCAAAGGCATATGCGTCGGGGCTGAAATAGCCACAAACCGGCGTCAACGCGGCGTTGTTCGTGCAAATGACTGAAATACGGATTTTTTTAGAAGACCATGATTTTCTATCGAGGATCAGCCTTTTCGGGTGAGACAAGAGCGTTTGGCGCGCGAATCGCACGTCTGGCGTGCGTCGTCGCGTTGTCTTTCGTCGTATCGATTCCAGGGCTCCGCGCTGCATCGGCCAATGGACCGCTGGTCGCGCATCAGGCCCGCATCATCGGAGACGAGGCGCGCACGCGTATTGTTCTCGATTTCGCCGAAGAGCCGGAGTTCGATATTCACTATCTCGACTCGCCGACGCGTATCGTCGTCGATTTCCCCGCCGTGAACTTTGCCTTCCCGGCATCCGATCTTGCCGCGACCGGGCTGTTTTCGGATATCCGCTTCGGCAGCATGGGCGAGGGCAACGCCCGTATCGTCCTGACGGCGAAGAAACCGGTCAAGGTGGCCGTGGCCGAGGCAAAGCCCGGCGAAGATGGAAACTCCTATCGTTTCGTTCTGGATACGGAGATCACCACCAAGGCGAAATTCGCCGAACTGCTGAAGACGCAGCAATGGCAGACGCCAGCGCCGGTTTCCACGGCCTCCATTACCCCTGATGACAAGACATCGCGCACCAATGACTTCGTGATTGCCGTCGATGCCGGTCATGGCGGTATCGATGCCGGCGCATCCGGCAGCACAACCGGAACGGAAGAAAAGATCATCACGCTGGCTTTCGCCCGCGAGCTGGCGGAGCGCCTGAACCGCGAACCCGGTGTGAAGGCGTTCCTCACCCGTGATTCCGATACGTTTCTGGCGCTTTCCGAACGCGTGACGCTGGCCCGGCAGAACAATGCCAATCTCTTCATTTCGGTTCATGCCGACACGCTGAAGCAGAAGGGTATTCGCGGCGCCACCGTCTATACCTTGTCCGACCGCGCCTCCGACCGCATGGCGCAGGAACTGGCGGAACGCGAAAACAAGTCCGATCAGATCGCCGGCGTGGCCGCCTCGAGCGAGCCGCCCGAGGTTGCCGATATCCTTCTCGATTTCACCCGTCGCGAAACCCAGGCGTTTTCGGTGACGCTGGCGGAAAATATCGTTTCCTCCTTCGAGGGGCAGGTGGGTCTCATCAACAACCCGCATCGTTACGCCGGTTTCATGGTTCTGCGTGCCCACGACGTGCCGTCTGTTCTGCTGGAACTCGGATTTCTGTCCAATCCCGAGGACGAGAAGCTTCTGCTTGACACCGAATGGCGCAAGAAGGTTGCCGATACGCTGGCAAAAGCCGTCGGTCGTTATCGTGAAAAGGCGATGGCAAACGGCGGCTGACGAAATTTTGCGAGCGCCTGCAATCCGTTGTATCATCGCCATAGTGCAACAAAACCATGGGTTCTACACAGGGTAAAACAGGCGGGAGCCCTATTTTACTCACAATCGACGCGTTACTCGGAGGTCGGATTCGGCGATAGTCGGGACGCGGCCTTTGTCGATCGTGTGGTAACATATCGGCGAATGCAGCGCATTCGGCTTGTCATTGAAGGTATGGTGTGCAAAACGGCACCCGATATGCAAGGATACGTCCCGATATCGATGGGCGTTGATGGTTACGATTCGAATTATCGGTAGCTTGGTATGATCAGACTTATTGGATATTTCTTCGGCTTGGCCTGCGTGCTGTTTCTGTGCGCCGCCGCCGCCGGTGCAATTTATTTGCGCGGCGTGTCGCAAGACCTGCCGGACTATGCCGTACTGAGCACCTACGAGCCGCCGGTAACGACCCGCGTGCACGCCGGTAACGGTGCGCTGATGGCGGAATATGCGCATGAAAAGCGCCTCTTCCTGCCGATTCAGGCGATCCCGGACCGTGTGAAGGCAGCGTTCCTCTCCGCCGAAGACAAGAATTTCTACAACCATCCCGGTATCGACGTCTGGGGTCTTGGCCGCGCGATCCTCGTCAACGTCCAGAACCTCGGTTCCGGCCGTCGCCCGGTCGGCGCATCGACGATCACCCAGCAGGTCGCCAAGAACTTCCTTCTCACCAACGACCAGACCTTCGACCGCAAGATCAAGGAAGCGATCCTGTCCTTCCGCATCGAGCAGACCTACTCGAAGGACAAGATTCTCGAGCTTTATCTCAACGAGATTTTCTTCGGTCTGAATTCCTACGGTATCGCTGGTGCGGCACTGACCTATTTCAACAAGTCGGTCACCGAACTGACGATTGCCGAAACGGCCTATCTCGCCTCTCTGCCGAAGGGCCCTGCCAACTATCATCCCTTCCGTCGTGAAAAGGCTGCCCTTGAGCGCCGCGACTGGGTGATCGACCGCATGGCCGAAAACGGCTACATCACCGTTGCCGACGCCACCGATGCCAAGAAGCAGCCGCTCGGTGTCAACGTGCGTCGCGGTGGCGCCCATATCTTCGCCTCCGACTATTTCGCCGAGGAAGTCCGTCGTCAGATCGTTGAAAAATACGGCGAAAAGGCTCTCCTCGAAGGCGGCCTTTCGGTTCGTACCTCTTTCGATCCGCAGGTTCAGCTTGAAGCTCGCAAGGCGCTTCAGGATGGCCTCGTTGAATATGACGAGCGTCGTGGTTATCGCGGCCCGATCGAGCAGATCGATACGACCGGTGACTGGAGCGCGGCTCTCGCCAAGATCAAGGGCCTGCGCGACGTTCCCGAGTGGAAGGTCGGTGTGGTTCTGGCGGTTGCCGCAGACGGTCTGACCATTGGCGTTCAGGCCGATCCTGATGCCGAGGACGAAAGCGGCGACAAACGGACACGCGGCCATATCGCCCCTGAAAACATGCGCTGGGCTTATCGCGACGCCAATGGCAAGCGCTCGACGGCAAAATCGCCGGTCGGCGTTCTCGCACCCGGCGACGTCATCTATGCCCAGCCGCTGAATGCCACGGGCAGCGAATACCGTCTGCGCCAGCCGCCGAAAGTGCAGGGTGGCATGGTGGTGATGGACCCGCATACCGGCCGTGTTCTGGCCATGGTCGGCGGCTTCTCCTACGGCCAGTCGGAGTTCAACCGTTCGACGCAGGCCATGCGCCAGCCGGGTTCCTCCTTCAAGCCGTTCATCTACGCGGCGGCGCTGGACAATGGCTACACGCCTGCATCCGTTATTCTCGATGCGCCGATCGAAGTCGTCTCAGGCGGTCAGGTCTGGAAGCCGCAGAACTACGGCGGCGGTTCGGCTGGTCCTTCGACGCTGCGCCTCGGCATTGAAAAGTCGCGTAACCTCATGACCGTGCGTCTGGCGCAGGACATGGGCATGAACGTCGTCGCCGAATATGCCGAACGTTTCGGCATCTACGACAAGATGCCGCCGCTTCTGGCCATGTCGCTGGGTTCGGGTGAAACCACTGTCATGCGCATGGTATCGGCCTATTCGGTCATTGCCAATGGCGGCAAGCAGATCAAGCCGACCCTGATCGACCGCATTCAGGACCGTTACGGCAAGACAATCTTCCGTCATGAAGAGCGCGCTTGTGAAGGCTGCAATGCGACGAGCTGGCAGAACCAGGACGAGCCCGTCATCGTCGACAACCGCGAGCAGGTTCTCGACCCGATGACCGCTTACCAGACGACGTCGATGCTGGAAGGCGTTGTTCGTCGCGGTACGGCTGCGGGCAAGATCCCGGTCAATGACCGCCCCGTTGCAGGCAAGACCGGCACGACCAACGATGAAAAGGACGCCTGGTTCGTCGGTTATACGCCGAACATGGTTGCGGGCCTCTATATCGGCTTCGATTCTCCGGCCCCGCTCGGTCGCGGTGGCACCGGTGGTTCCTTGTCGGCGCCGATCTTCGGTGAGTTCGTGGCTGATTTTGCCAAGCATACGGAGCCGAGCCAGTTCATCGTGCCGGAGGGCATGAAGTTCATCGCCGTCAACCGCAAGACCGGTATGGCAGCCATGGAAGGTGAACCTGACACGATCATGGAAGCCTTCAAGCCCGGCACGGGTCCGGCCGACAGCTTCTCGGTCATTGGCGGCATGGACGGCTATATGTCTCAGGAAGATATTCTGAAGACATCGCCACAGGCCCAGCAGGCCATCACCGGCGGTGGCGGCGGCCTTTATTGATCCGTCATCTAGGAGTTCGTAAGGGGCGCGGTCTTTACATCCGCGCCCCTCGCATTTATTTGAGCAGCCAGTTTCAAACAAGGTGAAGAACCAGCGAAATGCGCAATGAAATTGTGAACGTAGTCGACGAAATCAAGCAGGCCATAAGCCTGCTGAGGAGGCATCTTTGACTGGGACCAGGCGATAAGACGACTGGACTGGTTGAATAACAAGGCAGAGGACCCGACCCTCTGGAACGATGCCGCAGAAGCCCAGAAGCTGATGCGCGAGCGCCAGCAGCTTGATGACAGCATCAGCGGCGTGAAGGCGCTTGAGCGTCAGTTGAGCGACAACATCGAGCTGATCGAACTCGGCGAGATGGAAGGCGACGACGAAATCGTCAAGGACGCCGAAGACGCGCTGAAGGCACTGAAGAACGAGGCCAACCGCCGTCAGGTGGAAGCCATGCTGTCGGGCGAAGCCGATGGTAACGATACCTATCTCGAAGTGCACTCCGGCGCCGGCGGTACCGAAAGCCAGGACTGGGCCAATATCCTGCTGCGCATGTATACGCGCTGGGCGGAACGCGAAGGCTTCAAGGTCGAGGTTCTGGAAGTTCATGACGGCGAAGAAGCGGGCATCAAGTCCGCGACGATCCTGGTCAAGGGTCACAATGCCTTCGGCTGGCTGAAGACCGAATCGGGCGTACATCGTCTCGTCCGTATTTCGCCTTACGACAGCAACGCCCGTCGTCATACGTCGTTCTCGTCCATCTGGGTCTATCCGGTGGTCGATGATTCGATCCAGATCGACATCAACGAAAGCGATTGCCGCATCGATACCTACCGTTCCTCGGGTGCGGGCGGTCAGCACGTTAACACCACGGACTCGGCTGTTCGTATCACGCACATTCCGACCGGTATCGCGGTTGCCTGCCAGCAGGAACGCTCCCAGCACAAAAACCGCGCCAAGGCGTGGGAAATGCTGCGCTCGCGTCTTTATGAGGTCGAGCTTCAGAAGCGCGAAGATGCCGCCAATGCGCAGGCTGCATCCAAGACGGATATCGGCTGGGGTCACCAGATCCGCTCTTACGTTCTGCAGCCTTACCAGTTGGTCAAGGACCTGCGTACCGGTGTGGAAAGCACGGCACCTGGCAACGTTTTGGACGGCGATCTGAACGAGTTCATGGAAGCGGCTCTTGCCCATCGCATCAGCGGTGGCGCGGGCGTGGATGTCGCCGACATCGATTGATGAAGGCTGACAGACCAGTGTCGTAGAATTCGCCCTTCGCAGAAAACTGCGGGGGGCTTTTTTGTTTGGAGGAATGCGTGAGACAGGCTCTATACATCGTCGATGTTCAGCCAAGCTTCAATCCACCGGCCGCGCTGGTCACGGAGATTGCCCGACTGGCGACGACCATGCCAAGTGCGGCGAGCGTCGAACGCCATGATGAGGCCATCACGCCCTTCGAACGGCAACTGGGCTGGAAACCGGGCCGGGACGATGAGAGCCTGGTGCCGGCAGACCGGGTGTTCATCAAATACGGCTATGCGCCGCCGAAAGAGGCGATCGATTATCTTCGCTCGCTGAACGTGGAGCGTGTGCTCGTGTGCGGTATTCAGGCCGATACCTGCGTGCTCGCCGCCGGTTTTGCACTGTTCGATGCCGGTCTCACCCCGACCCTGCTGCCGTGGCTGACGGTTGGTTCCAGCCTGGACCGGAGCGGTGGGCTCGGCGAAAGGCTCTGGAAACATCATTTCGGCGCGGTGTTGTCAGGACCGAACGAACTGGGCCAGTAGAGCGGGGCGGGTTACATCCGGTCTTCCGGTCTCAGTTCGAGGCGCGCTCGATTTTCATTTCGCCGAGTTCATCGATGAGGATCGTCCAGCTTTCCGATTCCTTGGCCATCGGATCGGTCTTGAGGTAGACCGTTACAAACAGCCCCGGCGCGGTCGGTGCACCGTTGGAACTTTCGGGTCGAATATCCGTCACGTAAGACTTCATCTGATTGAATTCTTCCAGCTCGACCGTCTCGACGAGGTGCGGGCCATTGGCCGTAAAGGCAATGCGCTGCAGATAGATCTTGGCGGTTCCGTCGCCCTGTCGCAGCGCAATCACCTTGTAGTAACCGCGTGTCGGGGCGCTCGGTGGCGTTCTCTGGGCGTCAGCGCCGTTCTGCGCAGGGGCTGCGGGCGGGTTGGCGTCTTCCCAAAGGCCGCTGCTCGTCACGAAGATCGTGGAAACCGGCAGCGCATCGATCTCCTGCGTCTGCGCAGGCGCGCAAAGCGTGCTGGCGGCCAGAAACAATGTGGCAAGGAGCGTCAATTTCGGGTGCATGCGGGTCTTCGTCAGTTGGTGAATTGCTCGGCAAGAATGCGGTCGGACCATGAACGATCCGGGTCGGATAAAATCCGTGCTGTCCTGTCCTGCGATTGGGCGATCCTGACATGGGTTACGGATTTGACTTCCGTATGGTCCGCAACGGCATTGACGGGGCGCTTGTCGCGTTCGAGAACATGAATGTCGACCGTCACCTTATTCGGTAAAAGCGCACCGCGCCAGCGGCGTGGACGGAAAGCGCTGACAGGCGTGAGCGCCAGAAGCGGCGATTCCAGCGGCAGGATCGGTCCATGCGCGGAAAAATTATAGGCGGTGGAGCCGGCCGGCGTCGCCACCATCATGCCGTCGCAGATCAGCTCTTCCAGCCGCACCTTGCCATCCACCTCTACACGCAGCTTGGCGGCCTGGTGGGACTGGCGGAACAGGCTCACTTCGTTCATCGCAAGCGCGGTAAACTCGTCGCCATCGGAATCCGTTGTGGTCATGCGCAGCGGATGAAAATCATTGCCGGTTGCCACGGCAATGCGTTCGCGCAATCCCTCGATCTTGTAGTCGTTCATCAGGAAGCCGACAGAACCACGGTTCATGCCATAGACACGTTTTCCCGAGTTCATGGTTTCGTTCAGCACCTGCAGCATGAAGCCGTCACCGCCGAGAGCCACGACGACTTCGGCCTCTTCAAACGGCATATTGCCGTAAAGTGCCGTCAGCTCCTCGAGCGCGGCCTCGGCGTCCTCGGTTTTTGCAGCGACAAAGGACAATGAAGAGCTAGGACGCGACATTCGCTTTCCTTGACAATGTCGCGGGACAGAGATGACACGCGAAAATGTGGGTAACTTGTTGAGGCAACTCGCAATCTTCCGGTCTGCAGGCGAATCGTCGACGAAAATCCGCCGATCCTTCGCAGGTATATTTTCCTTGGTACATGAAGAGCTTATGTCGCGACAAGCTATTTTGACCGAGATCGGTTCTGCGAGGGTCTCTGCACCAGATCCGGTCCACAGCTTGTTGTTTTTACCTGCGCGCCGAGGGTTGCGATGCGCTTTCGTCTGGGGCAGGTTGCTCGACACCAACATGCGCCGACATGAATTGACGTCTGGCAGGAGGCAAAGCGTGGTTCTGAACTACTCAATCTATGATGTCTTTACCGAAACAAAGATGGCCGGAAATCCTCTGGCTGTCATGTATGGCGGCGAAAGTCTCGACGATGCGACCATGCAGGCCATTGCCAGGGAAATGAACCTGTCCGAAACGGTATTCGTCAATCCGTCGTCCAATCCGGCCCATGCCGCATCGCTGCGCATCTTCACGCCGTTTGGCGAGTTGCCCTTTGCCGGGCATCCGACAGTCGGATCGGCGGTGGCAATTGCCGAGCGCCAGCATGCGGCCGGCGGTGATCTCGACATGGTCAGCGTGCTGGAGGAAAAGGTCGGACCGGTCCGCTGCGCGGTGAAAATCCGTGAGGGTGCGGCAAGTTTCGCCGAATTCGACCTGCCGCGCAAATCTTCGCGCGTCGACCTGCCGCTCGACAACACCAGGCTCGCCGACGCGCTCGGCGTCAGTGAAGGTCATATCGGTTTCGAAAACCACGTGCCCTCGGTCTGGACGGCCGGCGTGGCTTTCCTGCTGGTACCGCTGCACAATCTGGCTGCCGTACAGGAAATGGAGTTTGACGCCAGCCTGTGGCTCAGAACAGCCCCGCTGGTCGAAGGACGCCTCGCTGCGGCGTTCATCTATTGTCGCGGTGGCATCAACCACGCCGCAAAGTTTCATGCCCGCATGTTCTCGCCGGAAATGGGCATTCCCGAAGATCCGGCAACGGGCTCTGCCGTGGCGGCAATGTCCGGCGCCATTCATTATTTCGATGGCCTGTCCGACGGCCAGTATCCGCTGTTGATAGAGCAGGGTGTGGAAATGGGCCGCCCGTCGCACATTCATCTGCGCATGGACATCAAGGACGGCGAAGTCGCCCGCGCCCGCATCGGCGGCAATGCTGTCCGCGTGGCATCGGGTGTGTTCGAACTCTGACGCAGAAGGGCCGGGCAGCACACGCCGTCCGGCCAGATCCATTCATAGCCGCAAAAGAAAACCCCGGTCTTTTCGACCGGGGTTTTTGTTTGTCCAGCGTAGCGTCGGATCAGTTGAACCGACCCGCCGCATGGGCAAGCATCGTATAGACCTTGCCGGTATCCGAGGTGAGGTAGGACTGCGTTACGGTGCGGTCGCGATCCGTGCGGGCCACGTCGGCCAGCAGCTTCTCAAAATCGGCGATGTAACGGTCAACCGCGGTGCGGAATTCCTGCTCGCGATCATACTTGCGCTTGATCTCGTCAAACGTCTGCTGGCCCTTCAGCGTGTAGAGACGACGCGTGAATACGTCGCGCTCGCCGCGCTGGTATCGGCGCCACAATTCGACCGAGGCATCGTGATCGATGGCGCGGGCGATATCGACAGAAAGCGAGTTCAGCGATTCCACCATATGACGCGGGTTGCGGGTGTCAGCAGCGCGGGTCGGCTGCTCTGCAGCAGCGCGCGGTGCGGCTGCGGCAGGCGCTTCCTGACCGTCACGCGATGCGCCACGCAGCAGATCGCTGATCCAGCCACCACCTTCTTCACGACGTCCTGCCGGTGCAGGCGCGACGGGCTGGCGGTTTTCGATCGGCAGGTTGCCACGCAGGGCAGGCGCCGCTGCGGCTGGCTGCTGTGCAACACGCTGCTGAACGGGTGCAGGTGCAGGTGCTGGAGCAACCGGGGCCGGTGCTGGAGCAGGGGCCGCAGGCTGTTGACGCGCTTCAACGCGACGTTCGACAGGCTGCGTTGCCGCAATCGCACGGGCAACAGGTTCGGACACTTCCATCTGCTGTGTCGAGCGACCGACGAGCTGTGAAATGTCCTGCAGCGCCTTGATCTGTTCGGAGACGGCGCGACGCATGGCGGCTGCGCTTTCCTTGGCCTCTTCGGGCAGGTCGAAGGCACCACGCTTCAGTTCGGCGCGGGTCGAGTCGAGTTCGCGGCGGATATCGTGGCTGGAGCGGCGGATTTCGTCCGTGGCACCGGCAAAGCGGGCAACGGCCTCTTCCACGGCCTGACGCAGCGTGTCACGCATATTGGCGGCTGCGGCATTCGACTTTTCGGAGGCGCTGCCCAGCAGGGTGTCAACTTCCGAGAGCGACGATTCCACGCCACCGCGCAGGCGGTTGACAAGCTCGTCGGAGTATTTCTGCGCATCGGCCAGCGTGCTCTCGATCGAGCGGGTGGCATCCTGACCGGCGGAGAGCAGGGCGCCCCGCATGGTCTGTGCAGCCGAACGGGCCCGCTGTTCGGTTTCGTCCAGCGAACGGCCGATATCGGAGAACGAGGACTGCAGATTGTCACGCAGGTTGCCTGCAACATTCTGCGAGCGCTCTTCGGCGGCGGTGAGCGTGTCTTCCACCACGGTGACAACACCGCGCATGGAGTTTTCGATTTCTTCCGAGCGCTTCAGCAGGCCGACCGAGAGGCTGCGCAGTGCATCCTGACGTTCTTCCAGCGTACCGACGAGGCTCGACTGTGCCGCGTTCAGCAGTTCGGATGCCTGGCTCAGAACCTTGGAGTGTTCTTCGAAACGTCCAACTATACCGGCGACCTGTGCCAGCGTCTGACCGGAAATGTTCGACAGACGGTCGATCTTTCCTTCCAGCAGACGGCTGGAGCTGGACACCATATCGGCGGCCTGGGAAGCAGCTTCCGAAAAATGCGTCGCGGTCGAATTCAGAGCCTGATCTGCGGCGCTGAATTCCTGAGCGGCGCGTTCGACGGCAGAGTTGAACTTCGCTGCCGACTGCTCGACGATTTCCGCCATGCCGTTGTGCGTCTGAGACAGCATGTCCGTGCTCTGGCGGGTGGCGGCAACCAGCTTGTTGGCGGCATCGCTGCCGACACGGCCATACTTGTCGATACCCTGTTCCACGGCGTCGGCCATGGCGGTGTGGGTTTCGGACAGCATGTCGGTGCTCTGACGAGTTGCTGCGACGAGCTTGCTGGCGGCTTCGTTGCCGGCAGTGGCGTAATCGCTGATGGCCTGTTCGACCATGCCGACCATGCCTCTGTTGCTCTGCGTCAGAAGATCGGCACTCTGCTGTGCGGCGGAGACGATCTTTTCGGCGGCTTCGCGACCGATGGTGGCGTATTCGTCCACAACCGGCTTGGCCTTTTCTTCAATGAGGCGCGACAGTTCGGCAGACCGGCTGGCCAGCATCGAGTTGAGTTCGCGGGTGCGGTTGTCGAGTGCGGAGCGGATGGATTCGCCGCGTGCATCGAGAGCCGATTCCACATTGGTCAGGGTTTCGGAAATCACGCCAACCTGCGAGCGTACGACAGCTTCCGCCTCGGCCACCTTGTTGACGATGATGTTGCCGGCTTCCGAGAAGGTCTGGGCAACGGCCGCAGCCTGGCCCGAAAGGCGGGTCTGCGCATCCGAGATGCGGTTGACGATCTCGCCGGAGCGCTCTTCGATGGCCTTGGTGAAGGCTTCGTTCTGCGCCTGAACCTGCTCGACATAGTCGGAACCGGTCTTGGCCAGCAGAGCGGTGGAGCGTGTGGCTTCTTCGCCAATGCTTTCCGTGGCCGAGATAACGGCGCCGCGCAGGCTGAGCGCCAGATCGGTAGCCTTGCCTTCGATGGTACGGTTGACGTTTTCGAGACCGATCGTCAGCGCCCGGTCCATGGTGCCAAGGCGTTCGTCGATCTTGGCCGAACCGCTGTCGAAGGTTTCCGCCAGACGGCTGGTGCGGCTTTCGAAGGTATCGGCAACGCGTGCCGACTGCTCGTCGAGCAGGCCGGTGATGCGCTGTGCCGCGTCCTCGCTGCTGCGGGCAAAGGCTGCGGTCTTGTCATCAAGCGTTTCGGCGAAACGACGGCTCGCATCGTCGATGGCAGTGTTGACATTGCCGAGGTCGCCATGAACGCGCTCCTGCAGCGTGTCGAGGCTGACCTCGATGCGCGTGCCTGTCTCGTCCAGACGGTTGGTGATGTTGCCGAGCGAGGTTTCGATGCGGGTGGAAAGCTGGTCCGTCGCACCGCCGATTTCACGCGCGGCGTCGCTGATCTTGCCGGCAATGGCACCAGCACCGTTGCGAAGGCGTTCTTCGAGGCTTGCAGCGCTTCCGTCGATGGCTTTCTGCAGATTGTCCTGCTGCGTTTCGAGCGAGAGTTCGAGCATGCTGGCGCTGGAAGCGACCGTCGTGCCGATCATCATGGCCTGTTCGGAGAGCAGGTCGCTCATCTGCGTCGACGCGGAATTCAGCGTCGCGGCAATATCGGCATGGCGCTGGTCGAGGGTGGTGGCGATATCGGCCTGCGACTGCGACAGGCTCGTCTCCAGGCGCGAAACGCCTTCTTCAACGGTCTGCGAGAAGCGGCTGCTGCCACCTTCAACGGCGGTTTCGATGCGGTGGGCTGCACCGGCAACGCTGTCTTCGATCAGGCCGCTGTTGCGTTCCAGCGTGCCGGCAATGCGCTCGGCCTGCGAACCCAGCATGGTTTCAAGACGTTCGTGACCGCCGGCGAGGGCGTTCTCAAGCGTGAAGGCGGTTGCCTCCAGGCGCTGGCCAACACCGGAAGCCGCCAGCGAAAGCGAAGCGGACTTGGCATCGAGAGTTTCGGCGATGCGCTCCTCCGCACCCGAAATTGCCATGTCGAGTGCCATGGAGCGGCTGTCCAGCACGTCTGCGATGCGCTCTTCGGCATTCGAGACGATGCCGCTGAGTGCTGCCGTGCGGCTGTCGAGTGCCGAGGCAATACGGTCTTCGACACCGGAAACGACGTTGTTGAGGGCGGCGGTACGGCCTTCGATGACGTCGGCAATCTTTTCCTCGACGCCGGAGAAGGTCATGTCGAGCGCCATGGAGCGGCTGTCGAGCACATCGGCTATGCGCTCTTCGGCATTCGAAACGATACCGCTGAGTGCTGCCGTGCGGCTGTCGAGTGCCGATGCGATCCGATCTTCAACGCCGGAAACGACGTTGTTGAGGGCAGCGGTGCGACCTTCGATGACGTCGGCAATTTTTTCCTCGACGCCCGAGAAGGTCATGTCGAGAGCCATGGTGCGGCTGTCGAGAGTTTCGGCGATGCGCTCTTCGGCATTCGAGACGACGCCGCTGAGGGCTGCGGTGCGGCTGTCGAGTACATCGGTGATGCGCTCTTCCGCACCCGATACGATGGTCCTGAGCGATGCCGTGCGGCTGTCGAGTGCTTCGGTGATCTTTTCCTCAGCACCGGAGAAGGCCATGTCGAGGGCCATGGAACGGCTGTCGAGCACATCGGTGATACGCTCTTCCGCGCCCGAAACGATGGTCTGCAGCGATGCCGTGCGGCTGTCGAGTGCTTCGGTAATCTTTTCTTCGGCACCCGAGAAAGCCATGTCGATGGCCATGGAACGGCTGTCGAGCACATCGGCGATGCGTTCTTCAGCGCCTGAAACGACCGAGGTGAGGGCTGCCGTGCGGCTGTCGAGTGCTTCGGTAATCTTTTCTTCGGCACCCGAGAAAGCCATGTCGATGGCCATGGTGCGGCTGTCGAGTACATCGGCGATGCGTTCTTCAGCGCCAGAGACGACCGAGGTGAGGGCCGCCGTGCGGCTATCGAGCGCGTCGGCAATCTTGCCTTCGGCGCCTTCAACGATACCTGCCAGCGCAGAGGTGCGGTTATCGAGGGTTTCCGACAGACGTTCTTCGACATTGGCAAAGGTCATGTCGAGCGACAGCGTACGGCTGTCCATCGTGTCTGCAATGCGTTCCTCGACGCCGGAGATCGCGCTGGAGAGCGCCGCTGTACGACCATCGAGCGTATCGGCGATACGGTTTTCCGCGCCCGAAACAACTTCGTTGAGGGCTGCCGTGCGGCTTTCCAGCGTGTCGGCGATGCGGTCTTCGATGCCGGTAACAGCGCCGGTGATGGCGGCTGCGCGGGTTTCGAGCGTTTCGGTCAGGCGACGTTCAACATCGGCAACCACGTTGTTGATGGCCGCAGCTCTTTCGTCGAGCAGCGCGGCCAGATGTTCGGCCGTACCAGAGACGGAGCTGGTGATGGCCTGCGAACGGCTGGCAAGCGCCTCATCGAAGCGGTTCTGGCTGGCAGAAAGCGCGCCGAACAGGGCATTGCTGCGCTCTGCAAGCACGTTGTCGATCTTTTCATGCGTATCGGCAAATGCGCCGGTGATTTCGGCCGTGCGACGACCAAGAGCATCGCTAAAGGCGCGGGTGCGATCGTCAAGCGCGCTTTCGAGCATTTCCTGGCCGGTTCCGAGTGCAGTCGCCAGTGCCAGCGACTGATCGGTCATTGTCGAGCCAAGGCGCTCGATGCTGCCGTTCAGCATGGTGTCGAAGGCTTCCGAGCCGCCTGCAACGGTTTCGTTGATGCGAGCCAGGCTCTCCATCAGCTTGCTGTCGAGGCTGCCGGCACGCTGGTCGAAGGCGCTTGCAAATTCGGCAACACGCTCGTCGAAGGCGGAGTTGACCAGGCCGACGGTCGCCTGCAGGCGTTCTTCGAACAGACCCGAACGCAGATCGAGATCCATGATCGCGTCGTCTGCCGTGCTCTGCAGGTTCTGACGGAAGGACAGACCCTTTTCTTCCAGCGTCGCGCTGAGCTTGTCGAGAACGGTGTCGAGCGAGCCGCCAATGATCTGCTGGCCGCGGTCGATATTGCGGTTCAGTTCCAGCGTGCGCGTCGACAGGGTGTCGTTGAGCTGACGGGTGCGCTCTTCAAGCGCGCTGTTCAGGCTTTCTGCACCGCTATCGAGGGTGGAAGCGTGGATTGCAAAGCGCTCCAGCAACATTTCACCGCGCTCGTCGAGCGTCGAGGAAAGATTGTGCAGGCGCATGTCGAATTCATTGGAGAGCGCCGAGCCGGAGGTGTTCAGAGCCTGCAGCAGGTTTTCCGTCTTGGCGGCAATCAGGCTGCCCATGGCTTCGGTCGAAGCGCGCGATTTTTCGAGGAGTGCCGCCGAGCGCGTATCGATCATCGAAGCGAAAGCCTCGCCGGTGGTGGCAAGGCGCATCGACAGCTCTTCGCCGACAATCGACAGTTCTTCCTTGATCTGCTCCTGCGCGCCAACGATGGACGAGCGGATGCGTTCGGCGTGATTGACGATGGCGTCACGTTCCGCCGTCAGTTCCTGCACGAGGCTGCGAACGCGCAATTCGTTGTCGGCGTAGCTGCGCTCAAGTGCGTTGACTTCGGAGTGGACGAGGGTTTCGAGTTCGGTGGCGCGGGCAATGGTGCGCTCGATGCCGTCATTCATGGCCGAAACTTCGCGGCGAACCGCCTGGCCGACCGACATGATGCGGTCGGAGGCAACGGTTTCCGGCTCTGCCAGACGCAGGGCGACTTCCGCCATGGAGCGTGCGGCATTGCGAAGGTCACGGGCGCGCGCCATCATGATGGCGAAGGCGAAGAACAGCATGACCGGAACGATGATGCCGACAATGATCGCCATCAGGCCGGGGATAGCAGCGAGATCGGCAATCGATGCGATGTTCCACAGCGCGTTGCCGTAGAACAGATGCGCGATGCCGAGGCCGCCGATCGCCCAGATGACCGACATGATCGCCGCGTTGCGCAGCGCACCACCAATCGAGCCGCCTTCCAGCGATTTCAAAATCATCGCCGGGCTGCGTTTGGAGCCGTCATTGGCCGCTTCCAGATTGGGGGATTTTGGCGCCTGTTCGGCCGCAGCGCGCGCCGGTTCGGGTGCGGAACGCTGCTGTCTGCTGGCTTCCTTCAATCTGGCCTCCGGCTGCTTCGGCGTTGTAGATTTTCGCTGCTCCGGCGTGTCTTCAAAGGCGCCGAGTTGCAAGGCGTCTTCCAACGCCTGAAATGCAGTCTCGTCGACGGAGTCGCTAATCTTGTTGTTCGCCATGCGGTTACGCCTCGTTACACATACGCCCGGCTTCATGCCGTAGAACCCGTTTGCCGCCCGCAAACGAATTGCCGCCATCTGCCAACGGAAAAGCCCCTGAGAAAGGGAATCGATTCCGCTCATTACACATTCCCGGATGCTGGTGACCCAGCTTTCGGGCGAAATTACATCACTGTGCCGTAATAACAAAGCTTGAGCGAAAGCCTGGTCGGAACGGCAGTACCGTAGTGACACATTTGCGTCTTCGAAACAATTAATGCGGATTTGCAGAGAGGGCGAAGTGTCGGCTTTTTAACAGTATTTAAACCTCGGTCCCGCGCCGAATGCCTTGTTTCATATAAGTTTAGCATAAATTAACCATAGCGAAAGATTTTCACCAATGCCGCGCCGTAATTTAAGCCGATAGCACCGCCATACATGCGTAAATCCGGCACAGATGTGACGCAAAACAAGAAACGGCGAGACAGAAACAAGGAATTGAGACATGGCAGCGGTCAGTATTGCTTTCGAAGCTCCGGATAATTCCGGTGGCGCGGCTTCCGCCAGCACAAAGCCGATCGATTTTGTTCATCTTGCCCGTCAGACGATGGGTGACAAGGAACTGGAAATTGAAGTCCTGCAGCTTTTCAGCCGCAGCGCCCGCTCGGCATTGCACGAGCTGAATGGCGCTGATGCGACCGCCGTCAAGGCCATCGCACACCGGTTGAAGGGTGCCGCCGACGCGGTTGGCGCATTCGCCGTTTCCGCCGCCGCTGCCAAGCTCGAAGACAATGCAGGTGACGGCGCCGCCATGGCAAAGCTCGTGGCAGCCATCGTCGAAGCGGAAAATTTCGTTCTCAAGCTCTGCCGCTAAGCCGGGATTGATCGATTTTGTCAGGCCGGCCGGGCTTGGTACCGCTTCTGCGGGTTGCCAAGCGGAGCCGGCCTTTCTATGTGTTTAGAACAATTCTTAGAACACACCTCAGTCACAGAACACGACCTGGATCTCCGACATGACCAAACTGACCATCGTCGCCTTCGACGGCACGTCCCATGAACTTGATGTAAGCAACGGTTCCACCGTCATGGAGAATGCCGTGCGCAACTCCATTCCCGGTATCGATGCCGAATGTGGCGGTGCCTGTGCCTGTGCGACCTGTCATGTCTATGTCGATGATGCGTGGACCGAACGCGTCGGCGGCCCGGAGCCGATGGAAGAGGACATGCTCGACTTCGCGTTCGATGTGCGTCCGACGTCGCGTCTTTCCTGTCAGATCAAGATGAACGACGAGCTCGATGGTCTCGTCGTTCATGTGCCTGAGCGCCAGGGCTGATATCTGATTATTCCGCTTTGCGCACAAAGAACCCCGCTCGCCTGATTTGGGAGGAGAGCGGGGCAAGGTGGGTACGCAGCATGCAGGCGAGGGAGGAAACACCTGCGAGCCCTCAAGCGCGCACCGGGAGAACTGCTGTCGGATGTCTTATGCCGATGGTTTTGTTCGGCTTCTTCCTGAATTTCGTATTCTGGAAGCAGGCTACAATGAGTCTATTTGCGCGCGCCACGGTGAGAAGTTACCGGTAAAATCGGGCATGACGTAACGTAACGCCGCCTATGGCGCGGGCGCCAGAATGCGACGTTAAGTCTCTGATTTTTATGAGTTGATGGCGTGTTGTTCGCCGGCTTCCGTTACCGGCGGTTCTGGCCTTGCTCCAGGCGATGCTTCAATAGCCGCGTCATGCGCGCATCGAAGTTCTTCGATTCCACCACATCGAACCGGTACTGGTCCTTGTCATGCTCTTCCATGACGGTCTGGGTGATCTTTCCGGCCATTTCCTGCAGCTTGTCGCAGGATGACTGCGGCCGCATCGCCTTCAACTGGCGTTCGAGCGAACGTGCATAGGTTCGGGCGATTTCCGCGTGCCGTTCCTCGTGCCGTTTGATGTCGGCAAGCAGGGTATCCCAGATGAAGGCAAGTTCTGCCGTTGTACGGCGGCGGTTCTTCCATTGCGGCAGCAGGATGCGCGTGTTCAGCAACACCTTGGCCGTACCGACGCTGCAGAGTCCGTTTCGTTCGACATAGGTCACGTCGCCGCCGAACTTGATTTCCGTCGCACCCGGATGACGCGCGCCTGTCGCTTTCGTCAGTGGGCCACGCGCTGAAAGCTCCTTGTCCAGATCACCAGCCGTTTTGCCGCCAATCGAGAAATAGGAATAGCTTTTGCGCAGAACCGTTTCCGGAAATGCCGCTGTCGGCAAAGAAACGGCCAATGCGCCGGCAAGAATGGCGCAAAGGGCGCGTGTTGGTCTGGTCATTACCCGGCCTTCCGGTTGAATTCGAAAATCGTTTGCTGCATAGGCGGAGCGGAACTTATAAGACTTTGCATAACACTCCGTTATTCCTGAAAGGCTCGTGTTACGTGATAACAGCCAGCAGCAATGTGTGGCAAGCGGCCCATGGCCGCTCCCTGAAACTTGATGGACGTGGCCGTATTATGGCAATCGTCAATGCCACACCCGACTCGTTTTCCGATGGCGGCCGCTATCTCGCCGCCGATCAGGCGTTTTCTCACGCCATCAAATGTGTGGAAGAAGGCGCTGATATCATCGATATCGGCGGAGAATCGACACGTCCCGGTGCGGCTGATGTCACGGAGAGCGAAGAGCAGGACCGGATCTTGCCGGTGATCGAAAAACTGGTGCGCGAAAGCGACGTTCTGATCTCGGTCGATACATACCGCGCCTCGACGGCAAAGCGGGCCATCGAGGCAGGTGCCCACATCGTCAACGATGTCTTCGGTCTGCAGAAGGACGCTGACATGGCCGCTGTTGTGGCTGCGACTGGCGCAGGTGTCTGCATCATGCACACCGGTCGCGAACGGCAAAAGCTCGATGACGTCATCGAGGATCAGTTTGCGTTCCTCGATACTTCGCTTGAGATCGCCTCAAAGGCAGGTGTCGCCCGCGGCGCCATCGTTCTCGATCCCGGTTTCGGCTTTGCCAAGGACACGGATGAAAACGTGGAACTGATGGCGCGGTTTGGTGAACTCGATCCTTTCGGCCTGCCGATCCTGGCCGGAACGTCGCGCAAGCGTTTCGTCGGGTCGTTGACGGGCAGGGATGTTGCCACCGATCGCGATATTGGTACGGCGGCGACAACGGCGATCCTCAGAATGGCGGGAGCCTCTGTCTTCCGCGTCCACAATGTTGCCATGACACGCGACACGCTGGCGATTGCCGATGCGGTGTTCGCCCGCGTATCGAAGGCTTGAAGGGAAGGCTGACACATGAGCCGCTACACCATCGTACTGAAAAACTGTTCGTTCTTTGCCCGTCATGGCCTGCTGGAGCAGGAGGAGGTGCTGGGTCAGCGCTTCTTCGTCGATGCCGAGATGGAGGTCGAGGCCGGTGACGCACTGGAAACCGACTCGATTGAAAACACTGTCGATTACGGCGTTGCTTTCTCGGTCATTGAAAAAAGCGTCGTCGGACAGCGCCGTTATTTGATCGAGGCACTGGCAAACGATATCGCCAAGGCGCTGCGCGAACGTTATCCGCAGATCGTCTGGGTACGCATCACGGTGCGCAAGCCGTCGGCGCCGGTTCCGGGAATTCTCGATTACGCGCAAGTGAGTGTCGAGCATCATGCCTGAGGCAAGGCAGATGACAGTCGCCACGCTCGGGCTTGGCGGCAATATCGGTGATCCCAAGGCTGCGATGGCGCAGGCGCTGCACGATCTCGATGCGCGCGGCGATTGCCGGTTGCTGGCGGTTTCTGCGCTCTATCGCACGCCACCATGGGGCAAGACCGATCAGGCGGATTTTTTCAATTGCTGCGCCAGGATCGAGACGTCCTTGTCGCCGGAGGCGCTGCTGCAGACCTGCCTCGACATCGAAAAAAGCATGAAGCGGGTCAGGATCGAGCGCTGGGGTCCGCGCACCATCGATATCGACGTGCTGACCTATGGTAACGCACCTTACGTTGCGGAAACCATCGAGGTGCCGCATCCGCGCATGACCGAGCGCGCATTCGTTCTGATGCCGCTTGCCGATATCGCCCCCGACCTGCTGGTCAAGGGCCGCACGGTGAGCGACTGGCTGGAGGCTGTCGATACGGCCGGTATCGTCAAGGCAAACGAAAAGCGGGAGTGGTGGACACTCCCGCTTTGAAAATCGGATAAAGCCTGGTTTTCGCTTACGGCTTGATCGAGCCGACAGCCATCTGATCCACATCGCGTGCCAGCGTCAGGCCGATAACCGGAACCATCTGGTCGGCAACCTTGACCGAAATCGTGATGTTCATGGAGTTGTCGCTGGAAACGCGGGCAACCATGGCGCCATTGAGCTTTGCGCGGTTGATGCCGACAACCACCTTGTCGCCGCTGACCTGTCCCGAAATGATGTCCAGGCCCTTGCCTTCGGCGCCATCAAGGAACTTGCCCTCGTAGCTGCCACCCTTCTGGGCGATGACGGCGGACATCGGCTGGCTGAACACGCCCACGCGGCAGGTGCCGCCAAGCTTGATGCCGGTCTGCTTGTCTTCCAGCGGTTCGCCGGTCAGGTCGCAGGTGAATTTCGTGCCCTTGTACTTGCCGGCGACAATTTCGCCCGGTCCCTTCCAGCTTCCGGCAACGGAACGGAAGAACACGTCGTCACGGTCGCGCGAGGCAGCCTGAACGTCGGAAATTCCCAGGCCACCGCTGAAGGACATAGCGGCGGCAAGTCCGCCCAAAAGCGAAAAGAAGCGCGAATACATGATACTTTCCCCGGCGAAGAAGCCTTGTTCGATAAGGGGCAATCTACTGGCGGAATGGTTAATGAACGGTTTATTTGGCCTCGAAACAGCGCAAACTCCGTAACCTTTTGAACCGGTGGATGCCCTTGAAATCAGGCGTTTTCGCGGGTTTTTCCGCCAGTTAGGTCAGGGGTCAGATCGGAGACGAAATCACCGATGCCAGGACGTTTGACGGCCCTGAACGGCAGGGGACGGCAAAGATCCATCGCGGCAATGCCGATTCGTGCCGTCATCAGGCCGTTGATCACACCTTCGCCAAGACGGGCCGAAAGCTTGGAAGCAAGGCCGTGGCCCAGCACCTGCTGGGCAAGCCCGTCACCAACGGCAATCGAGCCCGTTACGGCAAGATGGGCGACAACGTCGCGCAACAGCCGCAACATGCCAAGCGTGCCGGGACGGCCGCCGTAAAGTTCGGCCATGGCGCGCACCAGACGCGTCACCTCGAACAGCACATAGGACAGATCGACGATGGCGCGCGGGCTGACGGCCGTTACCACCGAGACCCGTTTCGATGCATTGAGGATCAACGCACGCGCCTGCCGGTCGAGCGGAATGAGCAGCTCGCGCTCGGCAAGATCGATCAGATGCGGGCCGTCGATCACGTCATTGTCTGTTTCCTTCAGCGCTGCACGTCCCTTGGCCGTTTCGGCGCGATGCGACAGCACGGCATTGAGCCGCGCGACAATGGCACGGGCCGCAGTCGGGCTGCGCTCCAGGCTCGCCGCTTCGGCATCGGCCTTCAGCGCCTGCACGGCATTCAGCCGCATGATGCCGAAGACCTCCCGTCCGACGAGAACCAGAACGGCAAAAACGGCAAGGATCAGCGCGGCGCTTGCGGTGTAACCCAGCCAGTCGGAGCGGGTGAAGAGGTCGCGGACAAGCTGGTCCGCCCAAAGACCGAAGGCGAGCGAGAACAGCACGCCGAGCGCGCCGAGCGCGAGTTTTCCGAAGGAAAAGCGCGTCTTTTTAGGTGTGGCGACGGGCAAGGCGGTGGCATCGACGTCATCAGGGATCACGAACGGGTCATCTTCGTCCGGCGTCATTGTCACTTCGCTGGCAAAGCTCTGCGGTGCGCGCTTCTGCGTGGCGGTTGGCTTTTCCGTGCTTTCAGGTTCAAGCGTGAAGGCCGCGGGGCGACGTGTCTTTTGATCGCTGGGGGTAGGAAGCTTCATGCGAGCTTGTCTCCGAAAAGGAACTGCATGGCGCGGTCGAGCCGGATATGCGGTACGGAAAGCCGGATGCCACCGCTACCGGGTTCATCGACTGCGGGTGGGCGAAACCGCACCACGTTGACATCCGGCAGCGTTGCCTTGTCACCGTCCACATCGATGCTGCGAAACAGCGGTTCGGGATCATCGGGCAGGTCGCCGGGGAAAATGGCCGTCTTGCGATTGCCGTCGAAGGTTTCGCCGTTGATCGTTTCTCCGGCAATTGGCGTGCCGACGATCACGGGCAGATTATGGCCATCCTGGCGAACACTCGCTTCCTTGGTGGCGCGCACCGAGGCAAGCGCCATCACCTCGATGCCGGCGCCACTCATGCCGATGGTGGTGATCGCACGGTCGACAAGGCGGCGCGTCAGTCGCTCCAGCCGGTCGTGGCTTTCGTGGTGCAGATGGTCGGCCTTGGTGGCGGCAATCAGCACCTTGTCGATGCGCCGGCCCAGCAGGGACGACAACAGGCTGTTGGTGCCGGGCCGGAAGCAGGCCAGCACGTCGCCGAGCGCCCGTTCCAGATCCTGTACCGCCTCGGGACCGCGATTGACGGCCTGCAGCGTGTCGATCAGCACGATCTGCCGGTCGAGGCGGGCAAAGTGCTCGCGGAAGAACGGTTTGACGACAATTGATTTATAGGCGTCGTAACGCCGTTCCATCATGGCGCGCAGCGAACCCTTCGCAGCCTTTTCATCTGTCAGGCCCGGCAGCGGTGCAAAGGTCAGTGCCGGTGATCCCTCCAGATCGCCGGGCATCAGGAAGCGGCCGGGTGGCAGGGTGGAAAGCGAGCGTTCGTCGGACTTGCAGGCCTTGAGATAGGCCGAAAAGCTTTCCGCAAGCCGCCGCGCCGTCATTTCGTCGGCTGGTGCGTTGAGATCGAGCGAAGAGGCAATCGCCAGCCATTCACGCGCCAGTTCGGCACGCACTCCCGTCTTGGCCAGCGCCACTGTGCTGTCGCTGAAACTCTTGTAGTCCTGCGAAAGCAAAGGCAGGTCCAGCAACCATTCACCGGGATAATCGACGATGTCGATGGAAAGCTTGCCCGGAGAAAACCAGCGACCCCAGCCGCTTGCACTCTGGTAATCGAGCGTAATGCGCAGTTCGGAGATTGCGCGGGTCGAGTCGGGCCACAACCGGTCGCGCACCAGCGCCTGAATGTGATCTTCATACTGAAAGCGCGGAATGGCGTCGTCGGGCTGCGGCTCCAGCCGCGCATTGGAAACACGGCCGGACCGCATCGCTTCGAACAGCGGCAGGCGGCCGCCATTCAGCAGGTTATGGACCAGCGAAGAGATGAACACCGTCTTGCCGGCTCTTGAAAGACCGGTCACGCCAAGCCTCAGGGTCGGGTGGGTGAGGGTGCTTGCACGGTCGGCCAGATTGTCCAAAGCGACGAGCGCGCTGTCAGTCAGGGACGTAAATGAAGGCGGCAATGGCGGTTTCCCGTCTGGTTTCGATAGTTACGCCAACAATATAGGAAATTTTCGTGCCCAAAAAAGAAGCGGAATAACGGATTTTCACGTCATTTCCATGCCCCGGCCGCTTGGCTCGCCGTAAAGGTGCCGCCATTATTTTCCTGGCGAAACGAAGTCGACAAGCCGCCAGCGGCCTTTTCCGTTATAAGCGTCCTCAATGAAATCCAGGACCGCAAGACCGGCTGTCGGAAAGCCGGAGGGTAGCGCGGCGTGCAGAAGATCTTCGCCGATCAGCGCTTCAAGCGTGGCTTCCATCGTTGGATTATGGCCGACCAGCATCACCGATTTCGCCTCTTTCTGGGCGGCGATCAGGGCGAGGTAGATATCGACCTGCGCCTCATACATCTCGTCGACAAAGGAGACGCTGATCTCTTCGTTAAAAGCTCTTTGCCAGGCCTCTGTCGTCTGCCGACAACGCTCTGCCGTGGAAGACAGCAGTATGTCCGGATCGTAGCCCTTGTCGGCGGCAATATCGGCGACGATTTCCGCTTCGGCAAAACCGGATTCATTCAATCTGCGGTCGAAGTCGCGCTCGCCCGGAGCCGCCCAGGCGGCCTTTGCGTGGCGCAGAAGATAGATGCGGTACGGCGGAGAATCGATCTGAAGCATGGACCAGCATTCGAAACCAGAAAGGAGCAACTGCCATGCTACAAGATAGAGTTGTCAGCCCGCAAGTCCCTTCACCTTTCAGCAAGTCGCGTAAATGTGCGTGAAGAAGAGATCTGGGCGAAACGCAATAAAGGATAAAAATTAGTCATTTAGATGATTTTTGTGTCAGTTTTAAAAATGCCTGAAAACTGATCTGTAGACTTGAATCGATCTATATCATTGGAGTATACACCGCCACATTGAGATGTTCTTCGAGGAGAATCGCGTTGAGTGAGAAGATCGATCTTAGCAGCTATGTACTCTCGGAATCCGATGAGTTCATGAACGTCAATCAGCGGGCGTACTTTCGAGCGAAGCTGATTGCATGGAAGAACGACATCCTGAGAGAAGCGCGCGAGACGCTAGGCCATCTCGCGGAGGAAAGCGCCAATCATCCGGATCTTGCGGACAGGGCGTCTTCCGAAACAGACCGGGCAATCGAACTTCGTGCCCGTGACCGTCAGCGCAAGCTGATTTCCAAGATCGATGCCGCGCTCCAGCGCATTGACGACGGCACTTACGGATATTGCGAAGAAACTGGCGAGCCCATCGGACTGAAACGTCTGGATGCGCGACCGATCGCAACTCTGTCGATCGAGGCGCAGGAGCGTCACGAGCGTCGTGAGAAGGTCTACCGCGACGAATAAGTCACGGGCCTCCGGTTAAGGCCAACCAGACATCACAGAAAAGAAGGGCGCGGATTTCTGTCCGCGCCCTTTTTGTTTTCCTTCATGCTGAAGGCAGCAATGCGTTTCGGCATGCCTCAGCGATCGCGGGTGACGGAAAGCTCACCGAAGATACGCGCCATTTCCTTCTGCATGTCCTTTTCGGGCGTGGCACCCGTCATCGGCGGCTCTACGATCTCGGCCTTTACAGGTGCTTTCGGTGCTGGGGTGGCGTCATTGGACGCGGTTGCTGCCGCATCCTGGCCCTTGGCAATTTCCGCTTCGAGAAAGCTCTCGAAGTCGCTGGCAAGATCGTCGGAAAACTTCGGCTCGGCGTCGGAGGCAACGACGACGGCGTCCGGCCTGTCCACCGAGGGGGCCGGCTGTGTCAGTGTCGGAAGCACGCGCTCGCGCGCCGCATCGAGAAAATCGGCGGCGCTGGACTGGTCGATAACCGCTTCACGCGCTGTAAACAGTGCAGCTGGGTGTGGCGCTTCCGTCTCGACCGTTATCACTGGCTGCGGCGCGATCGAAACGACAGGTGCATCCACCTGCTTCGGCTCCGCGCTCTGCGCAGGCGTATCGATCACCGCGGCTGCGAGCGGCAGGGCGGCGGCGGCCTGAACGGCGACGGGCGGGCGAACAGGTGTCGCCACGTCCGGTGCAGGCCGGGCAGCGGCCGTTACCGGTGCCGATGCGACCGGAGACGAAACGGGTGCAGCCGCAGGGGTTGCAGCAGGCGCCGGTTGCGGGGCTTGCTGCGGAGCAGGGCGCGGAATGTCGCGCGCGACAACCGGTGGCGCGGGACGCGGAGCAGGCGGTACATCGCGCGCAACAGGCGCCGGGCGTGGCGGCTGCGGCGTTGCCGCTGCGGGCGCGCGGGCCACGGGTGCTGCAGGCTCTGCCCTCAATGGGCGTTTGGCCGGTTCTTCGGTCTGGAGAATCGGTGCGGCAGCAATGGAGGGTGCCGGAGACTGCTGCGGCAGGGCTTCGCGGCGTTCCTGCTGGATCGCATTCTCCTGCGCTTTCGTCTCGTTTTCTTGGCGAGGCAGCGACTTCAGCGGCAGTTCTTCGGGCTCGCGCACTTCCTTGACGATTGGGATCGCCCCGATACCGCTTTCGATGACGATGTCCGTTGGTCCACCAATCATGACCAGATGTTCGACATTGTCACGGCGCACCAGCACCAGCCTGCGACGCGCATCGACCGCTGTCGCATCCAGCACCTGCAGGCGCGGCTGGCGGTTTCGACCGCCGCGAATGAACGGCGCCGAACCGCTGCGTCTACGAATGATCCACAGCGCGATTGCCAGAAGAAGCAATGCAACACCGACGCCGACGACGGCGACGATCAGATTGTTTCCATAGGTGCCGATAAAATCGTCCATCATGGAGATCTTCCCTTTAGATTTTCTCGGGCAAAAAATGCCGTGTTTCTTTGTTTTACCGTGCGTTAGCAGGAAAAGACGATTTTTTTGGGTTCGTTACAAGTTTTATCCGCCCATGTCCCCACATTTGCAAAAAGCCTTGAAGCTTTATCCGGTTCCATCCGGTAAAAATCGCAAAATTCTTTGCTCCGAGGCGCTTTGGCTGTGCGTTTTTAAGTCTTTGTGTCGCAGCAGAGCTTTTTGATGTTTGAGCGAGTTGCTACAAGACAGTCTTTCTGCCCGATTCCGTAAAGGAACCGGGCCTTTCTGATGACGACGACCTGCACGATTGCGAGGCCAAAAATGACACGGGTGCGCCAGCCAAGCGACAACGACCTTCCTTTGGTGGACAGGCGTGCCCGGTCCGGCACGGTTCTGCGCATCCTGCTGCTTGCGCTGGTGCTGGTCGCCGCCGCCGCCGCCTTCGTCTATTTCAAGGATTCGCTGGAAAACGAGATCGTGCTCGGCATTCTCGGCGTGCTGGCCATGATGGGGATATTCTTCCTCGTCTCGTCGATCATCGGCTTTATCGAGGTGATGCCGCAGTCGCGCTCCGATGGTCTGGCCCGCCGTTTCCTCTCCGCTCATCCGGATGGAACGCTGATTACCGATGCCAAGGGCCGCATGGTCTATGCCAACGCCACCTATTGCCGCATGACCGGCACGACCAAGGCGAGTGACATTCAGAGCCTGGAAACCCTGCTGTCGCGCAGCCGGGAATCGACCGAGGCGCTTTACCGCCTGATCAATCTTCTGCGGGAAGGCCGCGACGGTTACGAGGAGTTCCGGCTTCTGAAGCCGTTGAGCGAAAACGCCACCAATGGCGGACCGCACTGGTATCGCCTGAAGGGCCGCGTGCTCAAGGATGCCGGTGACGAAGACCTGCATGTCTTCCAGATCGCCGATATCACCCCCGAGCGCGAAGACCAGGAACGATTCTTCCGCGAACTGCAGAACGCCATCGATTATCTCGACCATGCGCCGGCCGGTTTCTTCTCCGCCGGCCGCAAGGGCGAAATCGTCTATCTGAATGCCACGCTGTCGGAATGGCTGGGCATCGATCTTGCGCAGTTCTCACCGGGGTCCATGACCGTTTCGGATATCGTCGCGGGCGAAGGCATGGCTTTGATCGAATCCGTCCAGCCACAGAACAACGCCAAGCGCACTGAAATCCTCGATCTCGACATGCGCCGCGTCAACGGCCAGAGCATGCCGGCCCGTCTCGTGCATCAGGTGACAGCGCAGGATGGTGCACCGGGTGAAAGCCGAACTATCGTTCTGATGCGTCCGAAGGGTCATGAAGACGCCGAATCGTCTTCGGCGATGCGCTTCACGCGTTTCTTCAACAACACGCCGATGGCGATTGCCTCGCTGGACGGTGAAGGCCGCATTCTTCGGATCAATGCGCCATTCCTCAAGATGTTCTCGGGCGTTGTCGGCCGTGACGACATCGATCGCGGCATCGCGTTCGAAACGGTCATCAATGATACCGAGAAGACACGCCTCAAGGATGCGCTGGCCGAGGCGAGGGATCGCCAGGGCGATATCGCGCCGTTCGATTCCCGCCATCCGACTGACGAGGGCCGCCATTTCCGTTTCTACGTCAATGCGGTGATCGACCAGGACGATGAAGCGCCTGAAGAAATCGCTATCGTCTACGCCATCGAAGTGACCGAGCAGAAGGCGCTCGAGACACAGATGGCACAGACGCAGAAAATGAATGCGGTCGGCACGCTGGCAGGCGGTATTGCGCACGACTTCAACAACGTTCTGACGGCGATCCTGCTTTCGTCAGACCACCTGCTGCTGCAGGCGCGTCCGGCCGATCCGAGCTTTGCCGACCTGATGGAAATCAAGCGCAACGCCAACCGCGCCGCGGTTCTGGTGCGCCAGCTCCTGGCCTTCTCGCGCAAGCAGACCATGCGTCCGGCGGTTCTCAATCTCACCGATGTGATCGGCGATCTGCGCATGCTGGTCGATCGATTGATCTCGGGTACCAACGTCAAGCTGGAAGTCGATTACGGTCGTGATCTCTGGCCGGTGAAGACCGACCTGTCGCAGTTCGAGCAGGTGCTTATCAACCTCTGCGTCAACGCGCGTGACGCGATGCCGAATGGCGGCAAGATCACCATTCGCACCCGCAATGTCGAAGCGCAGGAAGCGGCCGCGCTCGCGCGTCCGGATATTCCGGCAGAAGACATGGTCATGGTTGAAGTTGCCGATAATGGTACCGGCATTCCGCCCGAAATCATGGACAAGATTTTCGAGCCGTTCTTCACGACCAAGGAAGTGGGCAAGGGCACCGGCCTCGGCCTTTCGATGGTCTACGGCATCGTCAAGCAGTCCGGCGGTTACATCTATCCGGAATCGGAAGTGGGCAAGGGAACGGCGTTCCGCATCCTGCTGCCGCGCCATGTCGTCGAAGCGGTTCAGCCGGGCGCACTGGCATCCGAAGCCGTGGCCGCACCTGTTGCAGCGGTGGAAGCGGCCAAGGAAGAGCCTCTTGATCTGACTGGCAAGTCTGCCGTCGTTCTTCTCGTTGAAGACGAGGAAGCGGTGCGGCGCGGCGGAAAGCGCATGCTGGAAACGCGTGGTTATACCGTCCATGAGGCCGGTTCGGGCACCGAAGCGCTTGATGTGATGGAGGAATTGGGCGGCAAGGTGGACATCGTCGTCTCCGACGTGGTGATGCCGGAAATGGATGGCCCGTCGCTGCTGCGCGAATTGCGCAAGTCTCACCCCGATTTGAAATTCATCTTCGTTTCGGGTTACGCGGAAGATGCCTTTGCCAAGAACCTGCCGGCCGACGCCAAGTTCGGCTTCCTGCCAAAGCCCTTCTCGTTGAAGCAACTCGCCGTTGCGGTGCGGGAAATGCTCGACAACAAGGACTGATGCGAATCTCCTGGTGGCAATGCTTGACGATGGGGCCGCTCAGTCGGCCCCTTTTTCGTTTTCGCGTGTATTTTTCAGGTGTGCCGGATGGGCGGGCCGGTGCGATGGCGCACGAATGCGGCAGCCCTTCGCCGTCATCTGCAAATTTCCTGAAGTTTGCCTCTTCGCAAACGCAATAGTGATTGCAGTGTTTCGCAAGGGGCTTAAAATCACCGATGAACGACCTAGATATGGAGAGGCGAAGTTCTCCCTCCTGGCATGAGCCGACGGTTTGAGAACAGTTTGGAGAATGATGAAAGATGATCGCTAAGCCGATCTATATGCAGGGCGAAGGCGAAGGGGAGGGCGACGGTTCCAACCGTGGAACGTCCGTTATCACCCGCGTTAAACCTAAGACGAAAAGACCAAATCTGTACCGTGTTCTTTTGCTGAATGACGACTATACTCCAATGGAATTCGTCATTCACATTCTGGAGCGTTTTTTCCAGAAGGATCGCGAAGCAGCAACCCGCATCATGCTGCATGTCCATCAGCATGGGGTGGGGGAATGCGGAGTGTTTACATATGAGGTCGCAGAGACGAAAGTAAGCCAGGTCATGGATTTCGCCCGACAGCACCAGCATCCGCTGCAGTGCGTCATGGAAAAGAAATGAGGATCGCAACGTGCCAACTTTTTCCCCAAGTCTCGAGAAGGCGCTGCACCAGGCACTGACCTTTGCAAATGAGCGTCACCACGAATATGCGACGCTTGAACATCTTCTTCTGGCGCTGATCGATGATGCGGACGCAGCCGCCGTTATGGCCGCTTGCAATGTAAATCTCGATGCGCTGCGCAAGACTGTCAGCGACTACGTCGATAATGAGCTTGCCAATCTGGTGACCGGTTACGATGAAGACTCCAAGCCAACCTCCGGCTTCCAGCGGGTCATTCAGCGGGCGGTCATTCATGTCCAGTCTTCCGGCCGCGAGGAAGTGACCGGCGCCAACGTGCTCGTCGCCATTTTCGCCGAGCGCGAAAGCCACGCTGCCTACTTCCTGCAGGAGCAGGAAATGACCCGTTACGATGCGGTCAACTACATTTCGCACGGTATCGGCAAACGCCCGGGCACGTCGCAGACGCGCACCCCGCGTGGCACCGAGGAAACCGAAGGCGAAAACAAGGCCACTCGCAACAACAATCAGGAAGAAGAAGGTCCTTCTTCCAAGAAGCAGCAGGATGCTCTCAAGGCTTACTGCGTCAACCTCAATGAAAAGGCCCGCAACGGCAAGATCGATCCGCTGATCGGTCGCCATGAAGAGGTCAATCGCACGATCCAGATCCTGTGCCGCCGTTCCAAGAACAACCCGCTTTACGTGGGTGATCCAGGCGTCGGTAAAACGGCAATTGCCGAAGGTCTGGCCAAGCGTATCGTTGAAGGCAAGGTTCCCGAAGCGCTGAAGAACGACACGATCTTCTCGCTCGACATGGGCACGCTTCTGGCCGGCACCCGCTATCGCGGTGATTTCGAAGAACGTCTGAAGCAGGTCGTCAAGGAACTCGAAGAGTTTCCAGGTGCGGTTCTGTTCATTGACGAAATTCACACCGTTATCGGTGCAGGCGCCACGTCCGGTGGGGCCATGGATGCTTCAAACCTGCTGAAGCCGGCGCTGTCGTCGGGTGCGATCCGTTGCATCGGTTCGACCACCTACAAGGAATATCGCCAGTTCTTCGAAAAGGACCGCGCGCTGGTGCGTCGTTTCCAGAAGATCGACGTCAACGAGCCGTCCATCGATGATGCCATCGAGATCATGAAGGGCCTGAAGCCCTATTTCGAGGATTACCATCACCTCAGATATTCCAATGAGGCGATCAAGGCGGCAGTCGAGCTTTCGGCACGGTATATCTCCGACCGCAAGCTGCCGGACAAGGCGATCGACGTGATCGATGAAACCGGTGCCGCACAGATGCTGCTGCCGGCTTCCAAGCGTCGCAAGCTGATTACCGAACGGGAAATCGAAGCGACGATCGCCACCATGGCCCGCATCCCGCCGAAAACGGTGTCCAAAGACGACGAGATGGTGCTTGCCAATCTCGAGCAGGAACTGCGTTCGGTCGTTTATGGTCAGGACACCGCCATCGAGGCGCTGTCGACGGCCATCAAGCTGGCGCGCGCCGGTCTTCGCGAACCGAACAAGCCGATTGGCTCCTATGTCTTCTCCGGCCCCACCGGCGTCGGCAAGACGGAAGTCGCCAAGCAGCTTGCCTCATCGCTTGGCGTGGAAATGCTGCGCTTCGACATGTCGGAATACATGGAGCGGCACACGGTTTCGCGTCTGCTCGGTGCACCTCCCGGCTATGTCGGCTTCGACCAGGGCGGTCTGTTGACCGATGGCGTCGATCAGCATCCGCACTCCGTTGTTCTGCTCGACGAAATCGAGAAGGCGCATCCGGATATCTACAACATTCTGTTGCAGGTCATGGATCACGGCTCGCTGACCGACCATAACGGCAAGAAGATCGACTTCCGCAACGTCATCCTGATCATGACGACCAATGCGGGCGCGTCCGAAATGCAGAAGTCGGCCATCGGCTTCGGTTCGTCTCGTCGCACGGGTGAGGATGAAGAGGCGATCAACCGCCTGTTCACGCCGGAATTCCGCAACCGTCTGGATGCGATCATTCCGTTCTCGCCGCTGCCGACCGCTGTCATCCACAAGGTCGTGCAGAAGTTCGTCATGCAGCTCGAAACGCAGCTTTCCGAACGCAACGTCACGTTCGACCTGCACGAAGATGCCGTGTCCTGGCTGGCGGAAAAGGGTTACGATGAGAAGATGGGCGCCCGTCCATTGTCCCGCGTGATCCAGGAAAACATCAAGAAGCCGCTCGCCAACGAAATCCTCTTCGGCAAGCTGAAGAAGGGCGGTGTCGTCAGCGTCACCGTTGGCAAGAAGGAAGACGGAACCGACGGCTTGATCCTCGAGGTGTTGCCGGAAACGGCACCCGTCAAGCCAAAGCCGGAAGCGGAACTGAAGGCTGCCAAGTCGCCGGCCAAAACGGCAAAGGGCAAGTCCAAGTCTGCCTCCAAGGCGGCCAAGGCCGAACAGGCTGACGTACTGACGCTCGACGCGGACAAGTCGGAAGAGACTCAAAGTCCGCGCCGCAAGGCGAACGCGGTTCCGAAGGTTCCGAAAAAGAAGTGATATCGATCGCTTGATCGACAAGAGGATGCCGGGCTCAATGCCCGGCATTTTCGTTTCTGCGAAGCTGCTGCCTGAGATAAATCTGGGCGTTGCCGATCGGGCGGCATTCACACGGCTCCGTCCGTGCCCTTGGCCAAAGACGATTGTTTCCGGCCGTCCCTTCGGTTATGCCCTTGGCCAACCGCCTCTGTCCCGCCGGAAATCCCCTCGGCAGAACGAGCAAGGAAGCGTATCTTCATGGCCATGCAATCCGAAAGCGATCAGGTTTCCCTGGGTCACTGGTTCCTCCGGGGCATGAGGGGTATTTTTTCCCTGCCGTCCTTCATCCTCATGACGTCCTTTGTCGGCTTCAGCGCCTTTGCGCTGGAATCGGGTGTCAACAGGGGCGAGGCCGTGTTCATGACGCTGATGATTTGGGCTTTGCCGGCCAAGATGATCCTGATCGGCTCCATGGTCGGCGGCGCCAATCTCGCCGCCTGCTTTCTGGCGGTGACGCTCTCATCGGTCAGAATGATGCCGATGGTGGCCTCGATCGTTCCGGAAATGCGCGGCGCGAAAACCCCGACCTGGTTGTTGCTGTTCCTATCGCATTTCGTCGCCATCACCGCCTGGGTTTTTGCCACGCAAAATCTCTCGAACGTGCCGCGCGAGGGCCGTGCCGCCTGGTTTGCGGGCTTCGGCATGACGCTCACCCTCGTCAACACGCTGATCGTCGGCCTTTGCTACGGTGTCGTCGCGGCCTTCCCGCCTCTGGTGGCTGGCGTACTGTTCTTCCTGACACCGGTCTATTTCATCGCTTCCATCTGGGCCTCGGCCCGCCACTCCGTCGTCAAGGTCGCCTTTGTGGTGGGCGTCATTGCCGGGCCCTTATTCGCGATCATCACACCGGAGTTCGATATTCTTTATGCCGGGATTGGTGGTGGCACCTTCGCCTATCTGGTCGATCGCTTTCTCTTTCGCCGCAAGATCGTGCCTGTCTCGCCGGAAGGAGAACCGTGATGACCGATCAATGGTGGGCGCCCTACGTTTTCATCGCCATTGCCGGATGGCTGGCAACCGATCTCTGGCGCTGGCTCGGCGTTCTCGCCGGCAACCGGCTGAAGGAGGATTCGGAGGCGTTGTCGTGGGTGAGGGCGGTCGCCACTGCCCTCGTCATGGCCGTCACAGCCAAGCTGATTGTTTTTCCGACCGGCTCGCTTGAGGCGTCGCCTGTCTGGCTAAGGGTCGGCGCCGCCACTCTCGGCTTCGCCACCTTCCTTGCCGCCGGTCAACGCGTTCTGGTCGGTGTGGCAGCCCCCATTATTTTTCTGGCTGCGGGGCTGTTTATACTGGGTTTTGGTGCCTGACTTTATCTGAATATTAAATTCCAGGTTCTCGCTTTCGGATGTTTTAGTCAGGAATTTTCAGTATAAAATTATTTGCCGCGGAACGTTTTGTTCTGAGTATCATTTTGTCTTTGTTTCTGATTGATGCCGTTTTGATTGTCGTCAAAGATGTCAATTTCGATTTCGCCGGATATCTTGTTTGCGTGTTGCTTGGTGGTGGCATTTTTATACTTGGCCAGTTTTATCGAAAAACCGGACGCGACCTGCGTATCGCAACGGCGTTGATTTCGGCGGGATTGTTCATTCTGTTCACTCTGGTGGCATCCGTTTTCAACTACATGTTCCTGCCGGTTCACTTTCCGGCCATCGATCCGCTGCTCATGCGCATCGATGCCGCATTCGGTTATAGCTGGCCGGATGTCGTCACCTGGGCGGCGACCTACCCATGGATCGGTACTGGCCTTTTCGTGGTCTATGGAACGTCGCTGATACAGCTTCTCCTGATCGTCATCATGCTCGGCTTCACCGGCCGAGACCGTATGCTGCACCATTTCCTTGTCACAGGTGTCTTGGGGGCGCTGGCAAGCATCCTGTTCTGGATCGTCTTCCCGACCTACGGTGCCAAGGCTTACCACGAACTGCCTTTATGGGTGTCCGAAGCCATCCCTATGGCGGTCAATCCTGCCTGTGGCCGTGAGTTGATGCGGCTCGGGCAGGAGGGCATGAGCTATCTGACACCTGCGGATGTCCTCGGTCTCATCGGCTTCCCATCGTTTCACATCTTCATGGTCTGGTTCGTGCCCCGGCATTGGCTTTTCATGGCGGTTATCTGGACACTGAACGTGCTGATGCTGCCTGCCGTTCTGGTTCAGGGTGGCCATCATCTCTCGGATATCTTCGGCGGACTTGCCGCCTTCGCCATTGTCTGCCCGCTGTCGGCATGGCTCCTGAACTGGATGGATGCCCGATCTCATCAAGCTGGCGCTGTTCCAGATGGGATCGTTCCCGTGGGGCTTTCAGGATAAGCCTTATCCGAATTTTAAACCCCCTGTTCTAGACTGTGGTCATTCGAACAGGGGCTCGATCATGAAACTCTTCCCTGCAGAACGGTTTGTTCTGTCCATCATCGTTGCGCTGTTTGTGATCGACGCGACGTTGATCACGCTGAAAGGCATTCGTATCGACTATGCCGGATACCTGGTCTGCGGGCTGCTCGGCAGCGGCGTTTTCATACTCGGTCAGTTCTATCGCAACAGCGGCCGCGATCTGCACATAGCCGCCGCGCTGACCTCGGCGGGTCTGTTCGTCCTGTTCACGCTTGTCGCTTCTGTCTTTAACTACATGTTCCTGCCGGTCCGTTTTGCAATTGTTGATCCCCTGCTTTTCCGGATCGATGAGGCTCTCGGCTATAGCTGGCCCGATGTGGTGACCTGGTCTGCGACCCATCCGTTGGTCGCCAAGATTCTCTATGCCGTTTACGCGACATCCTTGCCGCAGCTTTTGCTGATCGTTATCACGCTCGGCTTTACCGGCAGGCGTGCTTCGCTTCACCACTTCCTCGTGACCGGTGTGCTGGGTGCACTCACCTGTGTCATCTTCTGGATATTTTTCCCGACTTTGGGCCCCTCCGCATATCAGACATTTCCGCAATGGGTGACGCAGGTCATCCCTCTGGCGGTTGATGCAGGCTACGGTCGGGAACTGGTTCGTCTCGCCTATGAAGGTGTCGTCTATCTCACGCCGAAAGACACGCTCGGCCTGATCGGCTTTCCGTCGTTCCACATCGTCATGGCGGCGATGTCTGTCTGGTTCGTGCCGCGCCATTGGGCGTTCAGAGCGGTGATCTGGCCGTTGAATGCCCTGATGCTGCCGGCCGTTCTGGTACAGGGTGGTCACCACCTTGTGGACATTGCTGGTGGTTTACTGGTGTTTGCCATCATCTGCCCGGTTTCGGCGTGGCTGCTGAACCGCATGGCGGAGCGGGAAAAGGCGCGCAGGGCACCTTTTTCCCAGTCTCAAGCTCTGGCAACCAAATAACCGTCCAGCTGGTCCTGTGCCTCCCGAACGAGCCAGTCGAACAGCCGTTTTGCTGGGGCTGTCATGGCCTCTGGCGCCACCAGCCAGTAATATTTGTCCTGATCAGACGCCTGATCGAACAGCACGCTCAGACGACCAATCGCTATCTCGTTCCGCATCAACTCCGTCGGGCATAGTCCAACACCCTGTCCGGCTTTCAAGGCTGTCAGAAGCAGATTGAAATCGGCAAAGATCGGTCCCGTGTTTTGGGGGCTGAGTGTTCCCACCGCTGCGAACCAGTCCCGCCAGGCCGCCTCGGTCTCGTCATGCAGAAGTTCCGCCTTCGAGAGCCTCGCAATATCCTTGATCGGTCCGAAGTTTTCGAGATAGGCGGGCGCGCAGGTTGGCCTGGTTGCGGCACTGAACAGCGCCACTGCGCTCTCCGTCGGTCGTCTGCCGTGCAGGATGGTCAGGTCGGCCGGCGCGGATATGCCCGTCGTCGAATAGCTGATTGAAACCTGGATATCAGGATGAAGTGCGCGGAAGCGTGGCAGGCGAGGCGTCAGAAAATATGCCACCACGGAAGGCAGGCTGGCCAGTCGCACGACTGCGCGCTGTTTGCGTCCGCGGATCTCTTCGGCAGATACTGCAACCTGCCGCAGGCTTGCGGAGGCCGTGGCTCCAAACTCGCGTCCTGCCGCGGTCAGTCGAACACCGCGCGCCTGCCGTTCAAACAGCGGTTCGCCCAGCCATTGCTCCAGTGTACGGACATGCTGGCTGATGGCGGCGGCGCTCATGCTCAGTTCCGCCGCAGCGCCTGCGAAACTTTCGTGGCGGGCAGCAGCCTCAAAGGCCCGAAGGGCAGGGAGCGGAGGTAGTTTCATGATCTCCAAAGGCTAAGTCATACTTGTGCTCAGGGCAAGAAAAACCCGTCTTGTCAGGCCGTCTTGCACAGGGCAGTTTCGCTTTTGCCACTGCCCTTTGTTTCGAGGATTTATATGTCGCACACCGCCATGACCGAACCCGCTGATGCCGCTGAGCGGCGCGCCCGCCGCCCAGTCGTCGTTTATCCGAATGGAACGCTTGAGGCGCCCGACCTTTCCAGTCTCGTAAAGGCCAGGGAAACGATGCAAAAGGTGGATGAGGTGATTGTACCGCCACGCGATGGCCGCACCTTTCGGGTGCCTAAGGGGCATTTCTTCCGCATTATCAGCATCGATGGTCCGCAGGTTGGCGACCTCAATCTCTGGAACGCGCATGATCTGACCGAGCGTTTTTTCAGCGGCAAGACCCGCGCCCTTCATGCCACCCATGTCTCCATCGGCGACCGGCTGTGGAGCAACCTGCCATCATTGCGCCCGATGGCAACGATCACCGGTGATAGCCTCGCATGGTACGGTTGGGATGAGGATGGCGGCGGACTGCATGATGTGATCGGCACGCGCTGCGATCCCTACACCAATCGCCTGCTAAGCGGCGGTGATTACCACCATTGCTGCCATTCGAACCTCACCAATGCGCTGGCATCGTCCAGGGGCCTGTCGTTTGCAGAGGCCGAACCGCATGTGCACGACGTTCTCAACGTCTTCATGTGCACGGGCTTCACCCGCGACACACACCAGTATTTCATGAAGGCAAGTCCCGTTCGGCCGGGCGATTATCTGGAATTTTTTGCCGAGATGGATCTGCTCGGCGGTCTTTCCGCCTGCCCCGGCGGCGATTGCAGCGCCAGCCACTCAAGCGATGCGGCGGCCTGCTACCCGCTGAAGGTGGAAATCTACCGCCCGGATATGGCGCTTCTCAACGCTTGGCCTTTCCCGGAACGCAACGCTTATCGTAACCCGGCGTGAAGGCCGGATCTGATCTGTTGCCACCAGCCCCGTATTCACGAGCAGGACCCCGGGATCGTCTCCGGGGTCGTTGCTGTGATTGTCAGGAAGCCAGGGCGGCCTTGATCTTCTCGGCATGTGCCTTCAGCACGTCGCTGTCGGCCATCGCGCCGGAATGCGGCTTCAGCGGCTGGCCTTCGACGCGCGGGATGACGTGGAAGTGCAGGTGGAACACCGTCTGCCCGGCAGCCGGCTCATTGAACTGCGCAACGTAGACGCCGTCGGCATCGAAGGCCTCCTTAGCGGCGACGGCAAGCTTCTGCACCACGGCAATGGTGCGGGCCAGCACGTTCGGATCGGCATCCAAGAGGTTGCGCGAACCGCTTTTGGGAATGACCAGGAGGTGACCCGGCGCTTGCGGCATCACATCCATGAAGGCCAGCGTATGCTCGTCCTCATAGAGCTTCACGCTCGGGATTTCGCCGCGCAGGATCTTGGCGAAGATGTTGTTGTCGTCATAAGCGCTGGCGGTCATCAGCAGTCTCTCCTCATGTGGTGATATCGAAAACGGATTATTCATCCGGTTCTTGTCTTTCCCCCTTGCGGAAGGGCGTGTGGTCCTCGAGGTAGTCGCCAATGTTTTCAACTTCCTGACGTTCCCGTTCCAGATAGTCGTCAATGGCGCGGCGCAGCCCCGAATGGACGATGTAATGCGCAGAATGCGTGGTGACAGGCACATAACCACGCGCCAGCTTGTGTTCGCCCTGCGCGCCCGCCTCAACCCGCTGCAAGCCTTTCGACAGGGCGAAATCGATGGCCTGATGGTAACAGACCTCGAAATGCAGAAAGGGATGATCCTCGATGCAGCCCCAGTGCCGGCCATAAAGCGCGTCCGAACCGATGAAGTTGATGGCACCTGCGATATAGCGTCCGTCACGCTTTGCCATGACGAGCAGAATGTCGTCGGCCATACGCTCGCCGATCAGCGAATAGAATGTCCGCGTCAGGTAGGGGCGACCCCATTTGCGGCCACCCGTATCCATGTAGAAGGTAAAAAACTGATCCCAGATGTCTTCCGTCAGATCGCTGCCGGTCAGCCAGTCGATGCTGATGCCGTTTTCGAGCGCGGCGCGGCGCTCCTTTTTCAGTCCCTTGCGTTTGCGGGACGAAAGGGCATCGAGAAAATCGTCGTGATCGCGGTAGCCATTGTTGAGGAAATGGAACTGCTGATCGGTCCGGTGCAGAAAGTCCTGCGAGGTGAGGGCTGCAATGTCGTCATCCGTTGCGAAGGTGACATGGGCCGATGACAGGCCGACCCTTTCCGTTACCTGTCCAATGCCAGAAGCAAGAAGCAGTTTGACGCCGTCATTTTCGGATGTCTGCGCGGTCAGAAGGCGCGGACCGGTCGCCGGGGTAAAGGGGATAGAACACTGCAGCTTGGGATAATAATGTCCGCCGGCCCGTTCAAAAGCGTCCGCCCAGCCGTGGTCGAAAACATATTCGCCCTTGCTGTGGTTCTTCAGATAGGCCGGTACGGCACCAAGCAGATCGCCTTTTTCATTTTCTAGCAGCAGGTGGTGTCCCTGCCAGCCGGTCTTGGCCGTTGCCGATCCGGACTCTTCGATGGATGATAAAAAGGCGTGGGAAATAAATGGATTATAGGACTTTCCTTCCGCGTTGCGCGAAGTACCGGAAAGCTGCTTCCAGCGATCCGGATCGATATCCGTGAAGGATTGCGCAACGCGGATGGAGTAGTTTTCTGTCATGCCGTAGCGGACGGGTTCTCTCTCGGGTCGAAACCTTCGAATGTCATCTGGTCAGCATATTTATAGGTAATCGCACGGGCATTTTCATCCCTTACCGTCCAGGTAATCACCGGAACGCCGAGTTTTCTTTGGGCTTCGATAAAGCTGTTGGGCAGGTGGCCCCAATGGTAGGAGATAAAGTCGAGGCCGATATGCATGGCTTCGTCATGCTTGAAGAAGTCTTCCGGCTTGTCGCCTTCGGCTGTGAGGCCGAGTGGCCAGGGGGAACCGGCGGCCTTCAGATCCTTCAGGAGATGATGGTCGAAGCTCATCAGCGCCACATGGCCCTTGTAACCTTCGAGGTCTTCCAGCACCGCCTCGGCAAAACCGTCATCGACGCCTTCACCCTCGTGGCCCTTCAGTTCGATCACCAGCGGCACCTTGCCGGCACAGAGCGCCAGAAGCTGCTTGAGGGTCGGGATCTTGTCCTTGGTCTGGCCGATCGACAGCAGCGACAGTTCGCCGGACGTCCGCTCGCGGATGTCACCCTTGATGCCGGTCAGGCGGGTCATCTCATGGTCGTGGAAAACGACCGGTACGCTGTCGGCACCAAGCTGAACGTCGCATTCGATTGCAAATCCGGCTTCGATGGCGCGGGAAAACGCCGAAAGCGTGTTTTCCCAGATCGCATGGTTCATGTCATGATAGCCGCGATGGGCAACAGGCTGAGCAATCAGCCAGGAAAGTTTCAGCGTCATACGTCTATTTCCACGATCGCGTCGATTTCGACAGAGGCATTGAAGGGCAGGCAGGCCATGCCGACGGCGGCGCGCGCATGTTTGCCGGCATCGCCGAGAACATTGGCGAGAAGGTTGGACGCACCGTTGATCACAAGGTGCTGCTCGGTGAACTCGGGAACGGAGGCAACGAAGCCATTGAGCTTGAGGATGCGGCGGATTTTCGAAAGGTCGCCATTCAAGGCTGCCTTGACCTGCGCGAGGATGTTGACGGCGCAAAGTTCGGCCGCGCGCTGGGCTGCGGGAACATCAACATCGCGTCCAACGAGGCCCGTGACCGCAATCTTGCCGGATTCCATCGGCAATTGACCCGATACGTAAAGCAGATTGCCGCTGATGGTGAACGGAACGTAGTTTGCCGCAGGTGCGGCGGCGACGGGAAGCGTAAAGCCAAGTTCCTTGAGGCGGCCTTCGATGACGTCCGACATTTTCGTCTCCGGTTTTGTTGTAAATCCTTCAAGAATCCGGCATTCAGGAGATGTGATCCCAAAGCCGGGCGGTTGCTTGTACAATATGAGTGGCGAGTCCAACAGGAGATAATGCATGTTTGTCAGGAAGCTTGGTTTCGTTGCCACTACGGGGCTCTTGTCCTGCTTGTCGAACGCTGCCAATGCTTTGCCCGCCCAGCTCCCCAATCTGATTGCCCATCGGGCCGTCTACGATCTGGAGCTGAAGGATGCATCGGATCGCTCCGGCATCGAGGGCATGACGGGCCGCATGGTCTATGAATTCACCGGTTCCGCCTGTCAGGGCTACAAGACGGACTTCCGTTTCGTCACGCAGATCAATACCGGCGACGCCGTTCGCTTGACGGATCAGCAGACCACGACGTTTGAGGACCCGGCCTCCAAGAAGTTCACCTTCGAGACGAAATCCTACACCGACGACAAGCTGGACAAGGAAGTGCAGGGCGCTGCCAGCGACAGCGATGCCGGTGTGAAGGTCGACATTACCCGGCCCGATGCGCGCCAGATCGATCTCGTCGCCTCAGAATTCCCGACCGAACACATGTTCCAGGTCATCGAGAACGCCAAACAGGGAAAGCGGATTTTCGAATCCCGGATTTTCGATGGCTCCGATGATGGTGATGAAAGCCTGATTACCTCGACCCTGGTCGGCAAGTCGCAGACGCCGAAGGATGGCGACGCGGAAGCCGGTAAGGCGGGCGATTTCGCCAAGGCATCCTTCTGGCCTGTCACCATCGCTTATTACAACGACAAGACCGGTACGGATTCTCTGCCGATCTACCGCATGTCGTTCAAGCTCTACGAAAACGGAATCACCCGCGACCTGACCATGGATTACGGTGACTTCGTGCTGACCGGAAAGCTTGCGAAGCTCGATATCCTCACGCCCGAAACCTGCGAAAACAAGCCGGTTCGCTGAAACCGGCCTCGTCAGGCAGGTTTTTTCGCATAAAAGCTTGCATTTTGTCGCAGGCGACTGTATGCGCCTCACCATTCCACACGCGAAGCTTGGGATGTTCCGGGAGAAATCCGGATCGTTCCGCCCGGTGGTGTCGATGAAAGTCGATGCTGTTCGCTTCGCGGGGGTTAAACCGGAAAAGGAGTAACAAGGCATGGCATTGCCCGATTTTTCTATGCGTCAGCTTCTCGAAGCTGGTGTTCACTTCGGCCACCAGACGCACCGCTGGAACCCGAAGATGAAGCCGTACATCTTCGGCGACCGTAACAACATCCACATCATCGACCTCGCTCAGACGGTTCCGATGCTGTCGCGCGCCCTCCAGGTCGTGTCCGACACCGTTGCCCGTGGCGGCCGCGTTCTGTTCGTTGGCACCAAGCGCCAGGCGTCCGAAATCATCGCGGACAGCGCAAAGCGTTCGGCTCAGTACTACGTCAACTCCCGCTGGCTCGGCGGCATGATGACGAACTGGAAGACGATTTCGAACTCGATCCAGCGTCTTCGCAAGGTTGACGAAATCCTGAACTCGGAAGCTTCCGGCTACTCCAAGAAAGAGCGCCTGAACCTCGAGCGCGAGCGCGAAAAGCTTGAAAAGGCTCTCGGCGGTATCCGCGATATGGGTGGCGTTCCGGACCTGATGTTCATCATCGACACCAACAAGGAAAAGATCGCGATCGAAGAAGCCAAGCGTCTTGGCATTCCGGTCGTTGCGATCATCGACTCGAACTGCGATCCGGATGCAATCGATTACCCGATCCCCGGCAACGACGACGCTTCGCGCGCAATCTCGCTGTACTGCGACCTGATTGCTCGCGCTGCCATCGACGGCATCGCACGTCAGCAGGGCTCTTCCGGCCGTGACATCGGCGCTTCGGAAGAAGCTCCGATCGAGCCTGCGCTCGAAGACGAGGCTGGCGCCTGATAAGGGTCTGTCGGGCGGCGAATTTCACGCCGCCTCATCGATCATGATCTGCAAGGCCGTCAAAGACCGTTCCGGGTTGACGGCCTTGTTCGTTTCAAATCGCTCCGCCGGTGATCGGCGTCCTGATGTGATTGAAACGTCCGGGGTGCTCATTCATCACCCTGTCACACTTTAGGGTAAATTCGTCACCCAAACATCGGCATGGCGATTTCCAGCCTGCTGACCGATTGAACAGACAAGAGGCAAACAATGACCGAAATCACAGCCGCAATGGTTAAGGAACTGCGCGAGAAGTCTGGCGCAGGTATGATGGACTGCAAGAAGGCTCTTGCTGAGACCAATGGCGACATGGAAGCAGCAATCGACTGGCTGCGCGCCAAGGGTATTGCCAAGGCTGACAAGAAGTCTGGCCGCACGGCTGCCGAAGGTCTCGTCGGTATCGCATCTGCCGGTCACAAGGCTGTTGTCGTCGAAATCAACTCCGAAACCGACTTCGTTGCTCGTAACGATGCCTTCCAGGACATCGTTCGCGGCGTTGCTGCCGTTGCTCTGACGACCGACGGCACTGTTGACGCGATTGCTGCTGCCACCTACCCGGCAACCGGCAAGTCCGTTTCTGACAGCATCAAGGACGCAATCGCCACCATCGGCGAAAACATGACGCTGCGCCGTTCGGCTGCGCTCGAAGTTGAGCACGGCGTTGTTGCAACCTACATCCACAACGCTGCTGGCGACGGCATCGGCAAGCTGGGCGTTCTGGTTGCCCTGAAGTCGGTTGGTGACAAGGCTGTTCTGACCTCGATCGGCCGTCAGGTTGCCATGCACATCGCTGCAACCAACCCGCTGGCGATTCGCGCTGAAGAAGTTGACGCTGCTGTTGCTGAGCGCGAGCGCAACGTCTTCATCGAACAGGCTCGTGAATCCGGCAAGCCGGAAGCAATCATCGAAAAGATGGTTGACGGCCGTATGCGCAAGTTCTTCGAAGAAGTTGCTCTTCTGTCGCAGGCTTTCGTTATCAACCCTGACCTGACGGTCGGCGCTGCTGTCAAGGAAGCCGAAAAGGAAGCCGGCGCAGCGATCGAAGTCACCGGCATGGTTCGCCTGCTGCTCGGCGAAGGCGTCGAGAAGGAAGAAAGCGATTTCGCTGCAGAAGTCGCCGCAGTCGCCAAGGGCTGATTATATTTACCCAATCTTGGGGAAACGGGAGGGCATCGCGTGACAACGCGGTGCCCTTCGTGTATCCGCGTTTCGGTTACATTTCCGAGGAGTCATGATGTCTTCCAAGCCGATCTATAAACGCGTCCTGCTCAAGGCTTCCGGTGAAGCCCTTATGGGTGACCAGGGTTTTGGTATCGATGTTGCGGTCGCCGACCGGATTGCCTCCGATATCGCTGAAGCAAGAGCAATGAATGTCGAAGTCGGCGTCGTCGTCGGCGGTGGCAATATTTTCCGCGGCGTTGCCGTTGCCTCCAAGGGTGGCGACCGCGTGACCGGCGACCACATGGGTATGCTGGCAACCGTCATCAATGCGCTGGCGCTTGCAACGTCACTTCGAAAGCTCAGCATCGACACGGTCGTTCTCTCTGCCATCGCCATGCCTGAAATCTGCGAAAGCTTCTCGCAGCGCGCCGCTCTGCACCATCTGGCCCAGGGCCGCGTGGTGATTTTCGCCGGTGGCACGGGCAACCCGTTCTTCACGACCGACTCCGCAGCCGCCCTGCGTGCTGCCGAAATGGGCGCTGAAGCAATCTTCAAGGGAACGCAGGTCGATGGCATCTATTCGGCTGACCCCAAGAAGGACCCGACGGCAACCCGTTTCGATGAGTTGACCCACAGCGAGGTTCTCGGCAAGGGTCTGGCGGTCATGGACGTTGCAGCCGTGGCGCTTGCACGCGAAAACCACATTCCGATCATCGTTTTCTCGATTCACGAGAAGGGTGGCTTCGCACAGATATTGACCGGCGGCGGCCGTAAGACCATCGTGCACGACAAGTAATCGCAAACGAACGATGCCGCCCCGTGCGGAATACGGCCGCGATGGCCGACAGAGATGGAGTATCAAATGAGTGGTGTTGACCTCACCGATATCAAGCGCCGTATGGATGGTGCCATCAATGCATTCAAGAGCGATATCGCATCGCTGCGCACCGGCCGCGCATCGGCCAACATTCTCGACCCTGTCACGATTGACGCCTACGGCTCGCGCGTGCCGCTGAACCAGGTGGCCAACATCACCGTTCCGGAGCCGCGCATGCTCGGCGTCAACATCTGGGACAAGTCGATGGTCAACGCCGTCGACCGCGCCATCCGCGAATCCAATCTCGGTCTCAACCCGATCGTTGACGGTCAGAATCTGCGTATTCCGCTGCCTGAACTCAACGAAGAGCGCCGCAAATCGCTGGTCAAGGTTGCCCACGAATATTCCGAAAAGGCCAAGGTCGCGATTCGCCACGTTCGCCGCGATGGCATGGATGGTCTGAAAAAAGCCGAAAAGGATGGCGACATCGGTCAGGACGAAAGCCGTGGACAGTCGGAAAAAGTTCAGAAAATGACCGACGACACGATTTCGGAAATTGACCGCTTGCTTGGCGAGAAGGAAAAGGAAATCATGCAGGTCTGATCGCCAGGGCGATAGACACTGTATTTTATTCGTTTTAATTCCGCGCTGCCAATATTGGATCGATATGCCGACGACGACGATACGTTCCTCAGTTCCCGAGCACGTCGCCATCATCATGGATGGTAACGGGCGTTGGGCAAAGCAGCGCGGTCTTCCGCGAATCATGGGTCATCGCCGCGGCGTGGAAGCCGTTCGTGAAACGGTGCGCGCTGCCGGTGACTGCGGCATTTCCTATCTGACGCTGTTTGCCTTCTCGTCGGAAAACTGGCGTCGGCCGGAGTCCGAGGTCACGGATCTGATGGGCCTGCTGAAAGCCTTCATCCGTCGCGACCTTGCCGAGCTGCACCGTCAAAACGTGCGCGTCCGCATCATCGGTGATCGCGAGACTTTGAAAGCCGACATTCGCTCGCTTCTCGAGGAAGCCGAGCACATGACGCGTGATAACACCAAGCTGACGCTGATTATTGCGTTCAACTACGGAAGCCGCGACGAGATTGCCCGTGCGGCGGCCTCGCTTGCGCAGGATGTTGCCCAGGGCAAGCTCGATGCAGCCTCGATCACGCCGGAGATGATTTCGGGACGGCTCGACACGGCCGGCATCCCGGACCCGGATCTCATCATCCGCACCAGCGGTGAGGAGCGTCTGTCGAACTTCCTGCTCTGGCAGGCTGCTTATTCGGAATTTCTCTTCGTTCCAGACTACTGGCCGGATTTCGACCGCCAGCATTTCTATTCTGCAATCGAGCAATATGCGACGCGTGATCGCCGTTTCGGCGGCTTGGCCGATCAGGTTGCTGTGGCAGGCGCCTGATGAGCCCTGAACTCCGTTTGCGGATCGTCTCCGCGATCGTCATGGCGGCGGTCATCCTCACTGCGACGTGGTACGGCGGCATTCTCTTCCGTATCGTCGCGGGCCTTCTGGCGATCCTCATCTATTATGAGTGGTCCTCGATCACGAGGCTGTCTGAAACAAACCCGACGGGCAATGCCTGGGGCTGGTTCTCGGTCGCTGTGATCGCCGGCAACACGATTTTCGGCGAGACATCGCTCGATCTGCCGCTTCTTTCCGGTTTTGCCCTGACAGCGGCGCTGTTTCCGATTCTCCGCGGCCAGAACTGGTGGCTGGTTGGTGGCATTGTCTATGCGGGGCTGAGCGCGATTTCGCTTGCCGCCATCCGCAGCGACGATCTCGATGGCTTCGTTTCGATCATCTTCATCTTCGCCGTTGTCTGGTCGACGGATATCCTGGCCTATTTTGTCGGTCGCGCCATTGGCGGGCCAAAGCTTGCGCCGTCCATTTCGCCCGGCAAGACCTGGTCCGGCGCCATCGGCGGCACGGTTGCCGCGCTGATTGGCGGGGCGGGCGTATCCATGGTCTATCATGGCCGGGTCGGCTTCGTCATTCTCGGGCTTGCTCTGGTGCTGTCCGTTTTCAGCCAGATCGGCGACCTTTTCGAATCCTTCGTGAAGCGGCGTTTTCAGGTGAAGGATTCCAGTCACCTCATTCCCGGTCACGGCGGTTTTATGGACCGGGTTGACGGTCTTGTTTTTGCCTGCTTTACCGTGTTCGTCATTGCTTTCGTGCATGCGGCGGTTACCGGCGATGCGCCCGGTTCACGCGGCGGCCTGTTGCCAGGTTTTTGAAGTGCGGCGGGTCATTGGAGTAAGAGGCTGAGTTATGAGCACAGTAATGGCTGCCACCGGGTTTCTGACCGGTTATATCATTCCATTCATCCTCGTTCTCTCGCTGCTCGTTTTCGTGCATGAGATGGGCCATTATCTGGTTGGGCGCTGGTGCGGCATTCGCTCCACCGCCTTTTCCATCGGGTTCGGGCCTGAACTGATCGGTTTCACCGACAAGCGCGGCACGCGCTGGAAGATTTCCGCAATCCCGCTCGGCGGTTACGTGCGATTCTTCGGCGATGAGGATGCATCCAGCAAACCGGATAGTTCCGGCCTTTCCCACATGTCGCTTGAAGAGCGCGCCCAGACTCTGTCGGGCGCAAAGCTGTGGAAAAGAGCTGCTACCGTTGCGGCCGGTCCCATCGCCAACTTCATTCTGGCGATCCTGATCTTTGCCTTTCTGTTCGGGATCTACGGCCGCGTCATCGCTGACCCGGTTGTGGCGGAGGTGCGCGAAAACAGTGCGGCTGCGGCCGCAGGCGTTCTGGCCGGAGACCGGCTTGTGGCCATCGATAATGAAAAAGTGAAGACCTTTGAGGATGTGCGCCGTTACGTCGGCATCCGTCCGGGCACGCAGATCGTCGTGACGGTCGAGCGGGCAGGCGAGGAGCTTCGTCTGCCGATGGTTCCGACCCGCACTGAAACCACCGACCAGTTCGGCAACAAGCTGGAAATGGGTATCATCGGTATCGTCACCGATCAGAACAGCGGCAACTTCAGGCACATTACCTTCACGCCGACCGAGGCCTTGATTGAAGGCGTGCAGGAAACCGGCCACGTCATCACGGGAACGTTCAATTACATCGGAAATCTGGTGACTGGCCGCATGAATGCCGATCAGCTCGGTGGTCCGGTGCGGGTTGCGCAGGCGTCCGGCCAGATGGCGACGCTTGGCATTTCCGCCGTGATACAGCTTGCAGCCGTGCTTTCGGTGTCGATCGGTCTTCTCAATCTCATGCCTGTCCCGGTTCTGGACGGCGGGCATCTGGTGTTCTATGCCATCGAGGCGATCAGGGGCAGGCCGCTCGGTGCGGGCGCGCAGGAAGTTGCTTTCCGTATCGGACTTGCCATGATCTTCAGTCTGATGGTATTCGCAACTTGGAATGATATCAGCAGCTTGATCGGTTGAATGGGGTGTTTTATCGATTTTGTTAGCGGCTTGTTTACCTTGTTTTTATGCCAAAGTGGCGAATGAGCCACTCTAGGTCACGAAGTAAACAGAAATTAACGTTCGCGCTTGCTTGTAGAGGAAAAGCAGGTAAAACGACGCAGATGGCCGGAGTCGGGTTCCGCCCGCTGAGGGACAACGTAAAAAGGTAAGAATTGAAATGAAGGCTGGTTCAAGATTTTTGAACGCGGTGTCGGCGGTTGCGCTGTCTGCTGGTGTTTCTTCGGTTGTAGGCCTGGGGGTGCTTGCTTCTGCGGGTGTTGCGAATGCCGCTGTCGTCAGCAGAATTGATGTTCGGGGTGCCGAAAGATCTGGTGCAGATTCTGTACGCTCCAATCTCACCATCGCGCCCGGACGCAACTTTTCCAATTCTGACATCGACGAGTCGGTGAAGCGTCTTTACGCCACCGGTTACTTCTCGAATGTCGCCATGCGCGTTTCCGGCAATACGCTGGTCGTGACCGTCAGCGAAAACCAGATGGTCAACCAGGTGGTTTTCAACGGCAACCGCAAGATCAAGGACGAGAAGCTTTCCGGCATCGTGTCGACGCAGCCGCTCGGTCCGTTCAACCAGGCGCTCGTTACGGCTGATATTGCCCGCATCAAGGAAGCTTACGCCGCCATTGGCCGTAGCGACATTGAAGTGACGACGCAGACCGTTTCCGTCGGCCAGGGCCGCGTGAACATCGCTTTCGTCATCAACGAAGGTGAGCGCACCAAGATCGGTCGCATCGATTTCGTTGGTAACAACGCTTACAGCGACGGCCGTCTGGCTGCCGTTATCAACACCAAGAAGTCCAATATGCTGTCGTTCCTGACGCGTAAGGACGTTTACAACGAGGACAAGCTGCGCGCCGACGAAGAGGCGCTGCGCCAGTTCTATTACAACCGCGGCTACGCCGACTTCCGCGTCGTGTCGTCCGAGGCTGTGCTGGACGAGTCCAAGAACGAATACAACATCACCGTGACGGTCGATGAAGGTCAGCGTTACAACTTCGGCAATGTCGCGGTTGAATCGACTGTTCCGGGCGTTGACGGCACTGAACTACAGGGTCTCGTAGAAACCCGCCAGGGCGGCACCTACAGCGCCAAGGAAGTTCAGCAGAGCATGGAAGCCATCAACAAGCGTGTTGCTGCCGAAGGTTACCCCTTCGCCCGCGTTACGCCGCGTGGCGACCGTGACATGAGCGGCAACACCGTTGGCGTTACCTACATCGTCGACCAGGGCGAACGCGCTTACGTCGAGCGTATCGAAATCCGCGGTAACACCCGCACACGCGACTACGTTATCCGTCGCGAATTCGATATCTCCGAAGGCGATGCTTTCAACCAGTCGATCATCACCTCCGCAAAGCGTCGTCTTGAAGCGCTTGGCTACTTCTCCAAGGTCAACGTTTCGACCGCCGGCGGCAGCGCCCCGGACCGCGTCGTGATCGTTGTTGACGTTGAAGATCAGCCGACCGGCTCCTTCGGTATCGGTGCTGGTTACTCGCAGAACGACGGCGTGCTGCTCGAAGCTTCTGTGGAAGAAAAGAACTTCCTCGGTCGCGGCCAGTACATCCGTATCGCTGCGGGCGCAGGCGAAGACGATGCGCGCAGCTACACGCTGTCCTTCACCGAGCCTTACTTCCTCGGTTATCGCCTTGCAGCCGGTTTCGATCTCTTCAAGAGCCAGACGAGCAGCGAAGACTATTACGATTACGACGAACAGGGCTTCACGCTGCGCGTGACCGCGCCGATCACCGAAGACCTGTCCACGACGTTCAAGTACACCTACAAGCAGATCAACTATGACGGCGAAGGCGATTGGGAGAACACTGCCAACCTCGCAGAGCCATATCAGGAGCTGATCCGTGGCGGTGACTGGACACAGTCGATCATCGCAAACACGCTGAACTTCAACACGCTTGATGACCGCAACATGCCACGCGAAGGCTGGCAGGCGCAGCTCACCAACGAGTTTGCAGGTCTCGGTGGCGATTCCGAATACTACAAGATCTACGCCAAGGCGCGTTACTACCACACCTTCTCGGACGAGTACGACATCATCGGCTCGCTGACGGGTCAGGCTGGTCACGTAATGCCGACCAACGACAACCTGCTGGTCTTCGATCAGTTCAAGTTTGGTGGTCGTCAGGTTCGCGGCTTCGAGAACGATGGTATCGGTCCGCGTATCGGAAACGACTCCATCGGCGGCACGACCTACTTCGCAGCTTCTGCTGAAGTCACTGCTCCGATGCCTGGCATTCCGGAAGACTTCGGTCTGCGTCTCGCCGGCTTCGTTGATGCTGGTACCATGTACGGTAACAAGGTCTCCACGACCCAGACCGTTCAGGACGACAGCTCGATCCGTGCTTCCGCTGGTATCGGCGTCATGTGGGCATCACCCTTCGGTCCGATCCGCGTCGACTATGCCGTTCCTTTCATGAAGGAAGACTACGACGAGGAACAGCGTTTCCGGTTTGGCATGTCCAACACTTTCTGATATCGGCAGTCCAGAACTGCAACTTTGAACGTTCTGGAGTTTCCGTCTGATGGAATACAACGGCTTTTTTCCGCCCCACGAAGGAATGCGATTGAAAGACATCGCAGACCGTCTTGGGGCGGAACTGTCTGATGAGGCGGCTGGCGAGCGGATCGTGCGATCCGTGGCGCCCGTCTACCGGGCAAAATCCGACCAGCTCTGCTACATACTTTCCCGCAAGAACCGCGAGGAATTGCTGACCTGTGAAGCGGCTGCGGTCATTTGCGATGCGGCCCTGGCAAGCTCGATACCGCCCCATATCCCCGCTCTGATCTCGAAGACGCCGCATACGCTGTTTGCGCAGGCCGGCGCGCTTCTGCATCCTTCCGCCATGCGTCCTTCGACCTTCGGTCGCATGGACACGGCGATTTCGCCGTCCGCGCATGTCGATCCGTCGGCACGTCTGGAAGACGGCGTGGTTGTCGAGCCGTTTGCGGTGATCGGTGCTGAGGCACATATTGGTGCGGGCACCCGCATCGGGCCGGGCGCGATCATCGGCGCCAATGTGCAGGTCGGTCGCGATTGCACGATTGCCGGCGGCGCCAGCATTGTCGCGGCACTGCTCGGCAACAATGTCATCATCCACAACGGTGCACGCATTGGCCAGGATGGTTTCGGTTATGCGCCGGGTCCACGTGGCATGCTCAAGATCGTTCAGATTGGCCGCGTCATCATTCAGGACAACGTCGAGATCGGCGCCAACACCACGGTTGATCGTGGCACGATGGATGATACCGTTATCGGCGAAGGCACCAAGATCGACAATCAGGTCCAGATTGGCCACAACGTTCGCATTGGTCGCCATTGCGGCATCGTCAGCAAGGTCGGCATTGCCGGAAGTACCCGCATCGGCGATGGCGTGATGATTGGCGGCGCAGCAGGCATCAACGGACACATCACCATTGGTGATGGCGTACAGATTGCGGCAATGAGCGGCGTTGTTGCCGACGTGCCGCCCGGTGCGCGTTACGGCGGTACGCCGGCGCGTCCGATGAAGTATTTCCTGCGCGACATGGCCGACATTCTGGCCCGCGTCGAAGAACGTGATAAAAAAACAGGAGAAAAAAACAATGGCTGAAGAAACGACGACGACGCTTGGCGCGGCTGACATTCTTGAAGTGATGAAGCTGCTGCCGCATCGTTATCCGTTTTTGCTCATCGACAAGATCATCGAGATCAACGGTGACAATTCGGCAATCGGCATCAAGAACGTCACGGTCAACGAGCCGCACTTCACGGGTCACTTCCCGGATCGCCCGATCATGCCTGGCGTTCTGATCGTTGAAGCCATGGCCCAGACGGCCGGCGCGATCTGCGCGCGCAACCAGGGCGATGGCGGTTACCTCGTTTATTTCATGACCATCGATAACGCCCGTTTCCGCAAGCCGGTCGTTCCTGGCGACCGTCTGGAAATTCACGTTGCAAAGCAGCGCCAGCGCGGTAACGTCTGGAAATTCCACTGCGAAGCGAAGGTGGATGGCGTGCTGGTCGCTGAGGCGGATGTCGGCGCGATGATGATCCCTGAGGATCAGCAATGAGCAAGATCGCGGCTTCGGCCACAATTCATCCGACAGCGGTCGTCGAAGACGGCGCTGTGATCGGAGAGAACGTTTCCATAGGTCCGTTCAGCTATGTCGGCCCGAAGGTGACGTTGCACAATGGTGTAAAGCTGTTGAACCATGCTGTCGTGACGGGCAACACGGTCATAGGCGAAGATTCCGTCATCTACCCCATGGCAGTTATCGGTGGCCCACCGCAGGCAATTCGCCACGACGGCTCAGAAACGACGCTGGAGGTCGGCGCACGCTGCACGATGCGTGAAGGCGTCACCATGAATGCCGGTAGCTCGGATGGCGGCGGCAAGACCGTTGTTGGCGATGACAACCTGTTCCTGGCCAATTCGCATGTCGCGCATGACTGCATCCTCGGCAGCCACATCGTTCTGTCGAATAACGTCATGCTGGCTGGTCACGTCACCGTCGGCGATCGCGCCATCCTCGGTGGCGGCTGCGCCGTCCATCAGTTCACCCGTATCGGTCGCCAGGCGTTTATCGGCGGGCTCGCGGCGGTCAATTACGATGTCATTCCCTACGGCATGCTGAATGGCAATCCCGGTATTCTCGGTGGCCTGAACGTCGTCGGCATGACGCGTGCTGGTATCGAGCGGGCAGACATTCACAAGGTTCGCCGTATCTTCAAGCAGGTCTTCGAAAGCGAAGGCGCGATCCGTGGCAATGCTGCGGCCATCGAGCGTGCGGATTTCGCCGATTGCCCGCAGGCGCTTGAGGTTCTCGACTTCATCCTGGCTGCAACCGATCGGCCGATTTCCTCGCCGAACCGGGGCAAATAAGCCGTGAAGGGCAGCGGACGCCTCGCCATTATTGCGGGCAGCGGGCAATTGCCGCTTTACGTGGCTGGCGCTGCGCGCGACATGGGTGAAAACCCGTTCGTTGTCCGTCTGCGCGATGATTCCCGCCTTGATTGGCAAGGCTTCGACAGCGCCGTCATCAGTGTCGGCGATGTCGCAGGCCTCGGCCGGTTGCTGAAAGACAAGGGCATAGACCGTGTCGTTCTCTCCGGCGCCGTCGCACGCCGCCCGGAGTGGCGCGAAATTCGCCCTTCGGCAAAAATACTGCTGCGCCTGCCGTCGATCGTCCGCACGCTTTTGTCCGGCGGTGACGACACCGTGCTGCAGATGGTCATCAAGATCATCGAAACGCTGGGTGCGCGGGTCATTGGCGCCCATGAGATTGCGCCCGGTCTTCTGGCCACCACCGGTCCCTTTGGCCTCCACAAGCCGCAGGAAGACGATCTGCGTGATATCCGCAAGGCGGCACAGGCTGCTCTGGCGCTCGGCACGCTTGATGTCGGGCAGGGCGCTGTCTCCGTTGGCGGGCGTATCGTGGCGCTTGAAGGTGTCGAGGGAACCGATGCCATGCTAGCGCGGGTTGCCGCGTTGCGTGCGGAGGGCCGTATTTCCGCGCGTCGCAAAGGTGTTCTCGTAAAGCTTTGCAAGCCGCAGCAGGATATCAGGGCCGATCTGCCGACAATCGGCGTAGAGACGGTCCAGAATGCTGCCAGGGCAGGCCTTGCCGGGATCGCGGTTGAATCGGGCAGAGCCCTGGTGCTGGATCGTGACGCCATGCTGCAGGCCGCCGATGCACAAGGCATCTTCGTCTGCGGTATTGATACGTCACTGGATGGAGACATGATGTGATGGCTGAAACCCTGAAGGTGGCCGTGATCGCGGGTGAAGTGTCCGGTGACCTTTTGGGAGCAGACCTGATCCGCGCTCTGAAGACCCAGTATGCAGGGCCGATCGAACTGGTCGGCGTGGGCGGCGAGGGGCTGGAGGCAGAAGGTCTCACCTCGTTTTTCGACTATTCCGAACTGTCGATCATGGGTTTCACGCAGGTTTTGAAGAAGCTGCCGAAGCTGATCGCCAGAATCAGGCAGACGGCCGAGGGCATCGTCGCGGCAAAACCTGACGTGCTGCTGATTATCGATAGCCCGGACTTTACCCATCGTGTCGCCAGAAAGGTGCGTCAGGCATTGCCGGATCTGCCGGTCATCAACTATGTCTGCCCCAGCGTATGGGCCTGGAAGGAGTACCGCGCCACCGCGATGCTCTCTTACGTCGATCATGTTCTCGCACTTCTGCCGTTCGAACCGGAAGCCATGAAACGGCTGGGCGGCCCGCCAACCACCTTCGTCGGCCATCGCCTCAGCGTTGATGCGGATTTGCTGGCCGTGCGGCAAAAGCGGGCAGGGCGTGCCTTGCCGGCGAAGGGTGAACCCCGAGCCATTCTGCTGTTGCCCGGCTCACGCTCGACCGAGACCACGCGGCTGATGGAGCCGTTCCAGGATGCGGCAAAAGCCTTCGTGGAACGCAATGGCCCCACCCGCTTCGTCCTGCCGACCGTACCGCGTCAGGAAAGCCGCATTCGCGAGCTGGCGGCGACGTGGCCGGACAACATCCGGCCTGAAATCGGCGTTGGCGCTGATTTCAAGTGGAAGGCCTTTGCCGAGGCCGATGCGGCCATTGCCGCATCCGGCACGGTCATTCTCGAACTGGCGCTCGCAACGGTTCCCACCATTTCCGTCTACAAGACCGACTGGATTTTCACCATGCTCAGCAAGCGCGTGAAAACCTGGACCGGCGCTTTGCCAAACCTGATTGCCGATTACGCGGTCGTGCCGGAATATTTCAACGAGGTCGTGCGCGCCGGTTCCATGCTGCGCTGGGCAGAGCGCCTGTCTTCCGACACGATCCAGCGTCAGGCCATGCTGGAAGGCTATGCGCTGGTGCAGGAGCGCCTGCGCACCGATGTTCCGCCGGGCGAAACCGGCGCCCGCATTCTTCTCGATGTTCTGAACGCACGTCGCGCGAGACACTGACATTTCAGCATTTCGGTTGACCTGACATCGCAGAGCCAATCCTGCTGCGGCGAAGCTTGCCGATTCTGAAGAGGCCTGTCCGATCGTCCCGGAAGCGTTGCCGTAACTCGGGTCTTACCTTCTGCAGACTTTGCAAAGAAAAAGGCCGGCGGGTTTCCCCGTCGGCCTTTTTGATGGCTTGGTTGCCAGCGCTTAGCGCTTGGAAACCGGAACGTAGTCGCGCTTGCCAGCGCCCGTGTAGAGCTGGCGCGGACGGCCGATGCGCTGCTGCGGATCTTCGATCATTTCGTTCCATTGTGCGATCCAGCCAACGGTACGGGCCAGGGCGAACAGAACGGTGAACATGGTCGTGGGGAAGCCGAGAGCCTTCAGCGTAATGCCGGAGTAGAAGTCGACGTTCGGGTAGAGCTTCTTTTCGACAAAGTACGGATCGGACAGAGCGATCTTTTCCAGTTCCAGCGCGACCTGCATGATCGGATCGTCGGAGTTGCCGGTTGCTTCCAGCACTTCGTACATCGTCTTCTGCATGATCTTGGCGCGCGGGTCGTAGTTCTTGTAGACGCGGTGGCCAAAGCCCATCAGACGGAACGGATCGTTCTTGTCCTTGGCGCGGGCAATGTACTCAGGAATACGGTCAACCGAGCCGATTTCGTTGAGCATGTTGAGCGCAGCTTCGTTCGCGCCACCATGTGCCGGGCCCCAGAGGCAGGCAATGCCAGCCGCGATACAGGCAAACGGGTTTGCACCCGAAGAACCGGCAAGACGAACCGTCGAGGTGGAAGCGTTCTGCTCGTGATCAGCGTGCAGGATGAAGATGCGATCCATGGCGCGGGCCAGAACCGGATCAACCTTGTATTCTTCGCACGGTACGGCAAAGCACATGTGCAGGAAGTTGGAGGCGTAATCCAGATCGTTCTTCGGGTAAACGAAGGGCTGACCGATGTGGTACTTGTAAGCCATGGCAGCGATCGTCGGCATCTTGGCGATCATGCGCAGCGAAGCGACCATGCGCTGATGCGGATCGGTGATGTCGGTCGAGTCGTGGTAGAAGGCCGAGAGCGCGCCAACGGTACCGCACATAACGGCCATCGGGTGTGCGTCACGACGGTAGCCGGTGAAGAATCGGCTCATCTGCTCATGCACCATGGTGTGGCGCGTTACGCGGGTGTCGAAGTCCTTCTTCTGTGCGGATGTCGGCAGTTCGCCGTAAAGCAGCAGATAGCAGGTCTCGAGGAAGTCGCCCTGTTCGGCGAGCTGCTCGATCGGATAGCCCCGGTGAAGCAGAACGCCTTCGTCGCCGTCGATGTAGGTGATCTTGGATTCACAGGAGGCCGTGGACGTGAAACCCGGGTCGTAGGTGAAAGACCCTGTGTGTTTGTACAGCGTGCCGATATCGACGACGTTTGGTCCGATCGTGCCTTCCCGTACCGGGAGTTCGACCTGTTTATCGCCAAGTGTCACTGTAGCGCTTTTTTCCGTCATACTGATCCTCCGAAAACATGCGGGTGGGGGCGCTGGGAAGCGCCCCGCGGTTAAGCGTCTGATGATTAGCTATATGATCCTTGCGCCAATGCCAAGCTATTCAAAGGTCAAATTGTGCATTGCAGTAAACCTGTTGCGCGCCTTCGTGCAGTTGGGTGAAGAGCCGATTAAATATCTCTGAACGACCCGTTAAAGCAAAAGATTGCAATCGTTAGCGATGAGCTGCACACTCCCTTCCAGTCCGGCAGGGGGCAGCACGGATTGACCAGTCAAGGGGAAAAACAGCATTTCGGATATGCTGAAACGATGCAGGGTTCAGCTCCCGGCACGGCGGAGATTTTGTCACCGTTAAGGCGCTCGACAGACGCCGCCGCTGAGGCCGTGACAATAGCATTTCGTCGCCGCGACCGCACGGCCAGAATCGCCAGAAAATTTGCGGTTTCCGTTGAACACGAACGCGCCTTCGCCACCGAATTTCTTTTCATTCCTGTCTTTATCAGCGCTGGCGCGGTTTTATGGTTTTCCTTCGCTGAGTCCCCGTCATCCATTTTCGTGGCGCTGTTTTTCATCGTTGCGGCTGCATTGGCGCTTCTGCTTCGTCACCGCACCGGCTGGACGGCGAAGATATGTGCATTCGGCGCATTCGCGCTGCTTGGCATGCTGCTTGCGGATCTCGAAACGCGCCGTGCCGCAACCGTCATGCTCGATACGCCGGTTACCACGACCATCACCGGAACGGTCGAGCGCCGGGAGGTCGATGCGCGCGGATACTGGCGTTACCTGATCGCCGTATCGGCAACCGAAGGTCCGACCTTGTCCCGACCGCCGGAAAAGGTCTCGGTGCTATCCCGCAGCAAGGGAGAAGCGATTGCCGTTGGCGGCATCATCGAGGGCAAGGCGCGGCTTTCGCCGCCTTCGGGCCCGGCTTTGCCCGGACTGAACGATTTCGCCTTCGCCTCCTATTTTCGAGGCATCGGCGCCACGGGCTTCTTTTATAGCGCACCGAAAGCGGTGTCGCTTGCCGGTGATGCCGGTGAGAAACCGCAGAGCTGGCTGAAAGATGCGGGCACCTGGCTCTATCTTTTAAGAAGTGCCATTGCCGAACGTGTCCGCTCCGTTATCGGCGGAGATGCCGGTGCTTTCGCGGCGTCCATCATCACGGATGAAAGAAGCGCCATATCCGCCGATACGATGGAGGCGTTGCGTGTCTCTGGCCTCGCTCACATCGTTGCCATATCCGGCCTCAACATGGCGCTGGCATCGGGCATATTCTTCGTTGGCCTGCGGATTGGTTTCAGCCTGTTCCCGGCCTTCGCGCAGCACTGGCCCGTCAAGAAGATCGCTGCCTTCCTGGCGCTTCTGATGACGCTTGCCTATTACCTGATCTCCGGCTTTGCCGTTTCGGCGGAGCGCGCCTGGCTGATGATGTCGGTTCTGCTGATCGCCGTACTGTTCGACAAACCGGCGCTCAGCATGCGCAATGTCGCCTTGTCGGCCCTCATCATTCTGGCTTTTTCGCCATCGGAAGTCATGGGGCCGAGTTTCCAGATGTCTTTTGCCGCAACCATCGCGCTGGTTTCGGCCTATGCCTTCTGGAGCCGTTGGCGGGTGGATCGCGAGCGGCTGTTCGTCGGTCAGAAACCGGCATGGATGAAGGTCAGTGAAGCAGCCATCGCCATTGTCGGCGGCGTGGTCGTGACATCGTTGATCGGCGGCCTGTCGACGGCTGTCTATTCCATCGAACATTTTCATCGTGTCACCACTTATGGACTTGCCGCAAACCTCGCCGCCATGCCTGTCATGTCGCTGATTGTCATGCCTTTCGGCCTGATTGGCATGCTGCTGATGCCCTTCGGGCTGGATGCGCCGTTCCTGAAGGTCATGGGCTATGGCATGGCCATGGTGATTGAAATCGCCAATGGCGTCGCCTCATGGGGCGGCAGTGCCGCAATCGGCCGCCAGCATGGCTGGTTTCTGGCGCTTTCCACGGCAGGCTTCCTGCTGCTCTCGCTGTTTCGCACGCGGCTTGCCCTGTCAGGCATTCCTCTGCTGTTCCTGGCTTTCGGCCTCTCTGTGGCCGAACATCACCGCCCGAGGCCCGATCTGCTGATCTATGAGGATGGAACGCTGGTCGGGCTGGTCGGGGAGAGCACGGTGGCGACAACCAAGACACGACCGTCCGGTTTTGTATACGACCAATGGTCCCGCGCCTTGCTGCTGCCGGAAAAAACCGTCTCACCGATCTTTCTCAAGACCGAGAAAAAGATGAAGGAGACCAATCCGCAGAGCGCCCAGCCGTCGAGGGAGAGCCGGCGCCTTTCCGATGAGCAAAGGGCGAAGGCGATTGAGGATATCGGCAAGGCGCTGGCTGCAGCGGGTCAGGGCTTTACCTGCCACAGAAGTCTCTGGTGCGCTGCCCGCAGCGCCAAGGGCCAGCGCATCGTCGTTCTCGAGGATACGTCGCTGACCGGGGCAGCCTGCGATATCGCCGATATCATCGTCACCAGCAGACGAACCTCATTCCAGCAGTGCCGTTCGGGCGCGGTGCTGTTCAGCCGCGATGTCCTGCGGCGCATAGGTTCGGTGGAAATGACGCTGTCTCATGAGAATGAAGGCGGGCCGATTGGACGGTTGGCGACGGCCATGGCGGGCACGAACCGCCCTTGGAGCGAACACCGCTCCTATGATTGGAAAACTCGGTCGTTTGACCGTGAGACATCTGAAACGATCGAGGAACTGGTTGCGGCGACGCCATAAGGGCCGCCGCACCAATGACGATTTTTCAAGCCTGGCTGCGCAGATCGGCAACCACGGTTGAGACGTCGCGGATCTCCTGTTCATGCGGTTCGTCGCGCCAGATTTCCTTCAGGCCGGCGTCGTACCAGTCGCGCATCGCCGGAAGGGCGAGAAGACGCTCCAGATAGGCTTTTGCCGCTGGTGAAAGGTCGGCGCCAAAGGACTGAAAACGGAACGCCACGGGTGAGAAGAAGGCGTCGACAGCGGTAAACTCCGCACCGGCCAGATACGGGCCACCAAAGCGGGAGAGCCCCTCGCTCCACAGTGCATCGATCCGGGCAATATCCGCCGCAAGACCCTTATTGTCCGGGTTCGGCGTGGCACGGATGCCGACGCACATGGGGTAGAAATTGCGCAGCGAGAAAAAGCCGGCATGCATTTCGCTGGCCGCGGACCGCGACCATGCGCGGGCGATGGCGTCAGCGGCCCAGACGCCATCATGCCGTTCCGCCAGATATTCGACGATCGAAAGTGATTCCCACACTGTCGTCGTGCCATCCACCAGGCAGGGCACCTTGCCGGTTGGCGAAAAAGTGGTGAAGGGCACATCCTGCCCGAATGGCACGAGCTTTTCGTTGAAGTCGATGCCCAGCGTGCGCATCAGCACCCACGGTCGCAGCGACCAGGACGAGTAGTTCTTGTTGGCGATATAAAGATCGTACATGGCATGCTCCCCGATATGATCTGGCTTTCTTACGACCAGGATACACGCTTCGAATATCGAAAATATTCCATGGCTCCCATAAGCCGAAATGATGGGTCGGTTCGAAATGAGCCGTTACACCGGATCATGCAATCAGACCGGCACGCTGTCATCCAGCGAAGCGGGCCGGTTCAGTCGAAATCAGACCGTCTGCCCCCCGCGCTTCCTCATCGTTTTCTCGCGCCAACAGATGCCGACCGGACTGGCTTGGCTTCTGTTGTGAAGGATCACCGTCGCTCGACCAACGTTTTTCGCGGGAGCGCTCCGGCAGGCGGTGTCTCGTCAGACAAAACGCAGCCTCACGATTTATTCGGCAAGACTATCCAGCACCCGACCAATCTCTCTCCATCATGCCAAAGATTGTTCATATCCCTGCCGAGATAAAGCCGATGCTCAGGACCCGGTTCCACACCGGATCTGTGTTTCAGCCCTTTATGGGCACGACGCAAAACACCGCAAATGACACAATCCATTGTGTCACGCCCAAAAGCAAAACCGCCAGCCAATGGCCAGCGGTTCAAGCGTCGATACAGATCGATGCGGCGTTAGTGATAACGCCGGATAAGGCCAACCAGCTTGCCCTGGATTTTCACCCGGTCAGGTCCGAAGATTCGGGTTTCATAGGCCGGGTTTGCAGCCTCGAGCGCAATCGAAGCGCCCTTGCGGCGGAAGCGTTTCAGCGTTGCCTCTTCGTCATCCACCAGTGCCACAACGATGTCGCCCGGATTGGCCGTGCTGCCATCGCGAATGATGACGGTATCGCCATCAAAGATACCGGCCTCGATCATCGAGTCGCCCTTGACCTCCAGCGCGTAGTGTTCGCCAGAACCCAGCATGTCCACAGGCACTGCCACGTCATGCGTGTTGTTCTGGATCGCCGAAATCGGCACACCGGCCGCGATACGGCCCATGACGGGAACATTGACCGCACCGGCAAAATCATTGCTGGCGGGTTTCAGCGATGGGGCAGGGGCTGGCTCAGGCGCCTTAGGCTTGCCAAGGCTGCCTTCGATAACGCTTGGCGAGAAGCCGCGTTGCGGTTTCAGGCCGGGCGAATAGGCCTCGGGCAGCTTGATGACTTCAAGTGCGCGCGCCCTGTTCGGTAGCCGGCGAATAAATCCGCGTTCTTCAAGCGCGGTAATCAACCGGTGGATACCGGATTTGGAAGCAAGATCGAGTGCATCCTTCATTTCATCGAAGGACGGCGGCACGCCGGATTCTTTCATTCGCTCATGAATGAAGAGAAGCAATTCCTGTTGTTTGCGCGTCAGCATGAGGAAAACACCCTTGAGAATCGCATCGAAAAGTTGCGAAACAAATACAGAACGAACACTATATGTTCCATATGTGTTCTGCAATCCCCTAAAATTTCGTGAAACTGCAATCGGTTATTTTGATGAGTGACGCGTTTTGTTCCGGTTGTGTGTCCCAGGCCCCCGAAACAGCGTTTCAGGCAAATTGATCCAGCTCCTAAAGCGCGTCACGCAATCTCACGTCGGCCAGCGCACCAAGGCTTCGCGGCCAGCTTCCGTCAAACCATAGACGCCCCGCTCAAGCCGTTCGAACCAGCCATAGACGTTCGATTGCAATATCTTGCCGGCATCGGGGGCGTTCAACTTGACTTCCCGAAGCCGGAGCGGTCCTTCGGAGAGCGCTTTCGCACATCCCAGCGCCTGCTGGCGATAGGCTGTCATCTGCGGCATGCGTGTGCTGCCGCCAAGGACCGGATCACCCTTGCGTTTCTGGTGTTCGCGCATCAGCCGCGAGCGTCGTTTCGGGTTGGTGCGCGGCATCGGCGATACCGAACTGACGATGACACTGACATGACCGCCTTCGGAGACGGCAAGCATGCCAATTCCCAGCCGCCGGCAAAGATCGCGGTAACGCTTATCGGTCTCGCGCCCTCGGCCACTGACAGACATTTTTGCCGCGATCCAGACTTCGTCGGATATCGCGGCACGATCGATCGCCTGAAGGATCAGCTCGAGATTGAAGGCGAGTTTCAGTTCGCACACCACCACCACAGGCGGATCACCGTCACTCATCCCGACAAGGTCGCAGCCGCCGATTTCGCCCTTTACCGTATAGCCGGCATTTTCAAGGAAGGCTTTCACAGGTTGGTAGAGGGAGGTTTCCATGCGGGCACTCGGAAGAAAGAATCGTCTGGCGACCATACAGCAAGACGGTGCTGGATCACGACACCCCTTGAAAACTGAGGGGCGCCACCTCATCTAGGGATCATCACCCGTTATCGATGGCTTGCAGCAGTGGTTTTCCTCGCGCAATGCTGTCCGGGTCTGCAAAGGGCGCTCTCCAGAAACGGATCGAGCGCCCTTTGTGTTTTTCGCAACGGGTCTCGATGGAAAAAGGCATCAGGATAAATCTCCGGGGATTGCCGCAACCCCGCAGGCTTCGAATGAAAACGCTTACACCTTTTTTACGATCTTCTCAGCTTCCCACGTCTCTGGGTTGCCAAATGGCTGTGTCACGATATCTACGGCCCTGCTTTCGAGGGTCATGTGGACATGACCGGATCGTCTTGTGGGACAGAAGGCTCTTTGCCGCTCAAAGCATCTTTCTGAAATCGTGATGGATCGCTGCCAGTGTCTCCGCATGGAGATATGGCGCGTGAGCGGGAAAATTTCGCATGAAACGCATGAAATTCGCATTGTTTCTGGGCCTGCTGGTGGCCACGGGATGCCAGACCGTGTCGCCCAATTCTCCGGAAGCTTTGAAGCGCGCCGAATATGACCGGTTGCTTTTGAACTCCACAGTCGCCAACTGCAAATTGATCGTGGAGCTCAATCAGAAGCGCAAGGCGCAGAACAAGGAGCCGACGCGGGATAACCAGTGCGCATATATCCTGAAGAACAACAATCTCAACGCCGGGCCGCACGCCGCCAACTTCATTCCCGACGTCGGTATCAACGGTATCCCGATCCCGCTCGGCAGTCTGGTGCGCCTCGCCGTTGTTGCAGACAGAAACCAGCGCGAAAAGAAAGCGCTGGAAGCAACGCTGCCCGCCTGGGTCTCCGCTCAGGGCGAAACCGCCACGCACGTCTATCGCATCCTGCTGACGCAGGGCTTCAAGCCGGATGAGGTGGACGGACTGAAGGGCAGCGGCAAGTTTGCCGATGCCGTGAGATCGGCCGCACCGTTTGTGCAGTTCGTCAAGGACAATCCTGACACGGTAAAAAGGGCGCAGGCTTAGTTCGCCCTTCGTTGTTTGACGGGTGAAGATGTCCATCAGGTCATCTCCACCCGCTACCCGCCTGACATGCGGTTTTGGCATGTCCGGCGGTCTTGCTGCTCCCGGCCGCCGGTGCCGGTTACTGCCATGATTTGCCAGCATTGTTGCTGATGTGCTTTGGTATGGTTCGGCGTGCCGTCTGACACGGGCGCCGATCTTGCCGGAGAGGGAGCTTGTCATGGCAAAGCCTGTTGATGTCGACCATCTTGTCCTGCCCGTTGGCAACATTGAAACCGCATCACGACGGCTTTCCAGTCTCGGTTTTACGCTGGCCCCGCTGGCGCTCCATCCCTTCGGCACGCAAAACGCCTGCATCTTTTTCGAAGATGGCACCTATCTGGAGCCTCTCGCCATTGCTGACCCGGATAAGTATCGGGCGTCGATAGAGGCTGGCGATGTCTTTACCGGCAGGGATCAGGCTTTTCGGAACGCACATGGCAGCGATGGCTTTTCCGCGCTGGTCGCCAAAACCGACGATGCTCTGGCCGATCATCAGCGCTTTGTCGAAACCGGTATTTCGGCTGGCGATGTTTTCGATTTTTCCCGGCCGGTGACGTTGCCGGATGGGTCGCAAAGCGAAGCATCTTTCCGGCTGGCTTTTGCGGCGGAGGGCAGCGCGTCCGATTTCTTTTTCTTCGCCTGCCAGCGGGTCAAGGCCCTGCCGGGGGATCGCTCCGCGCTTGTGCGCCATGACAATGGTGTCATCGGTCTCGGCGAAATCCAGCTGGTGTCGGATGATCCTTCTGCGGCCGCACCGCTTGTCGAGGCCGTCTTTCAGGTTGATCGCAAGGTGTCGCCGGATGGTGATGTTCTGTTCGAGGCCGGCAACGTCGATATATATGTTGCCTCGGACCTGATGTCGCCATCGGCATCTGGTGCGGAAGAAACTGGCGAAAAGAACGGGCTGCGCGGCGCAACCATCGTTTTTTCAACGGCAGATATCGCCGTGACAGAAGCGGTGCTTGCTGCTAATGGCGTTCCCCATATGAGAGAGGGTGCCCGTCTGATGGTACCCGCAGCACCCGGTCAGGGCGTCGCATTCGCCTTCGAGGAAAAATGATGAGCGTTACCAACAATCTCAAAGTCACCGCCGGAGACGGCGCCACCAAGGTGTCCTTCTGCAACACCGAGCGATTCTCGCTGATTGCCGGTCCCTGCCAGATGGAAAGCCGCGATCACGCCTTCATGATTGCCGGCGTTCTGAAGGAACTGTGCGACAAGCTTGGTATTGGCCTCGTCTATAAATCTTCCTTCGACAAGGCAAACCGCACCTCGCTTTCGGGCAAGCGTGGCATCGGTCTGGATACGGCCATGGAGGTTTTTGCCGATCTGAAGAAGGAATTCGGTTTCCCGGTTCTGTCGGATATTCATACCGAAGAACAATGCGCCGAAGTGGCGAAGGTTGTCGATATTCTGCAGATCCCGGCCTTCCTCAGCCGTCAGACAGACCTTCTGGTCGCTGCGGCAAAGACCGGTCGCGTCATCAACGTCAAGAAGGGCCAGTTCCTGGCGCCCTGGGACATGAAGAATGTTCTCGCCAAGCTGAACGACAGCGGCAATCCGAACGTGCTTCTGTGCGAGCGCGGCGCCTCCTTCGGTTACAACACGCTGGTATCGGACATGCGTTCGCTGCCGATCATGGCGTCGCTGGGCGCACCGGTGGTGTTTGATGCCACGCACTCGGTTCAGCAGCCGGGCGGGCAGGGCGGTTCTTCCGGAGGCCAGCGTGAATTCGTCGAGACCCTGGCGCGTGCGGCCGTTGCCGTTGGCGTCGCCGGTCTCTTCATCGAAACCCATGAAGACCCCGACAATGCGCCTTCCGATGGCCCAAACATGGTTCATCTGAAGGACATGCCGAAGCTTCTCGAAAAGCTTCTGGCTTTCGATTCCATCGCGAAAGCCTGATGAAATCCTGCGATTTGCCGCATGTGATTTTTATGAGAAAGCAGTGCGCTGATTTGGCGCACCGTCATTGTAATTTCTTCGCCATCGTCTAAGACAGGCGACTGAAAATATCTGTTCCATTCCCAAGGGAGAGACCATGACTGCCATTACCGATATCATTGCGCGCGAAATTCTCGACAGCCGCGGCAATCCGACCGTCGAAGTCGATGTTTATCTCGAAGACGGTTCCATGGGCCGTGCGGCCGTTCCGTCGGGTGCGTCGACTGGCGCGCATGAAGCGGTAGAGCTGCGCGATGGCGGCAAGCGTTATCTCGGCAAGGGCGTGGAAAAGGCTGTTGAAGCCGTCAACACCGAAATCTTTGACGCCATCGGCGGTTTCGATGCCGAAAACCAGATCCAGATCGATCAGATGATGATCGCGCTCGACGGTACGCCGAACAAGTCGCGCATCGGCGCAAACGCCATCCTCGGCGTTTCGCTGGCTGTTGCGAAGGCTGCTGCTGAAGCCTCCGGTCTGCCGCTTTACCGTTACGTTGGCGGCCCCAACGCGCATCTTCTGCCGGTGCCGATGATGAACATCATCAACGGTGGCGCACATGCCGACAACCCGATCGACTTCCAGGAATTCATGATCCTGCCGGTCGGCGCGGAAAACATTCGTGAAGCCGTGCGCATGGGTTCGGAAGTGTTCCACACCCTCAAGAAGGAACTGGCGGCACAGGGCCACAACACCAACGTTGGTGACGAGGGCGGTTTCGCACCTGGTCTGGAAAGCGCGCCTGCAGCGCTCGACTTCATCATGAAGTCGATCGAAAAGGCCGGCTACCGTCCGGGCGACGACATGTTCATCGGCCTCGACTGTGCCTCGACCGAATTCTTCAAGGGCGGCAACTACGTCTACGAAGGCGAAGGCAAGACCCGTTCGCCGCAGGAACAGGCTGAATACCTCGCCGATCTCGTTGCGAAGTACCCGATCATTTCCATCGAAGACGGCATGGCTGAAGACGACTGGGAAGGCTGGAAGGTTCTGACCGATCTCGTCGGCAAGAAGTGCCAGCTGGTCGGCGACGACCTGTTCGTTACCAACTCCGCACGTCTGCGCGACGGTATCAAGATGGGCGTGGCCAACTCCATTCTCGTCAAGGTCAACCAGATTGGTTCGCTGTCCGAGACGCTGGACGCCGTCGAGACCGCACACAAGGCAGGCTACACCGCTGTCATGTCGCACCGCTCGGGCGAGACGGAAGATTCCACCATTGCGGATCTCGCCGTTGCTACCAACTGCGGTCAGATCAAGACCGGTTCTCTGGCACGCTCTGACCGGCTCGCAAAGTACAACCAGCTCATCCGCATCGAAGAAATGCTGGGTCCGCAGGCTGCTTACGCCGGTCGCTCCATCCTGCGCGGCTAATTCGCGTTCGATTTGTTCAAGGACAGCCCGCCCTTCGGCGGGCTGTTTTGTTTTGGGGCAGTGGCATCCGCTTCGCTCCTTTTCGGAAGGTGTCCGCTTCCCGCTCGTCAACCCGGAATCGATCCGGTGTCGGCGCGATCAAGTTCCAGTTCGCCTGAGATTCGCCGGCCGATCTTTCCTGCTGCCCACCGCGATCTTTTTTTGTGCTTTGCAACCGGTGAATTTTTAAGGTCAACGGATAGTTAAACAATCCGCCGTAGTCTCAGACTCACGTTACGCGTTTGAAGGCATCTATCCGGCATGTGGACAAGACATCATAAAAAGAGACGATTCGGCCGCCTCGTTGTTCCGGCAATCACCATCGCTTTTCTTTCCTATTTCGGATATCATTCCATCCACGGCGACTTCGGCCTTCAGGCAACGGAACGCCTGGAACGCCAGCGTTTGGCCCGCACAACCGAGCTTGCAAAGCTGACGGAAGCGCGGGTTGCGCTGGAGCGGCAGGTCGAATTGCTGAGCGACGGTTCGCTGGAGCGCGACATGATCGATGAGATTTCCCGGTATCAGCTCAATATGTCCCGTTCGGACGAAATCGTCATCATGAACGGATATTTCTGATTAACCGAAATTAGGTTAATTAAGCTTTTTTGATTTGTTCACAGCTATTTAGCGTGAATACGTGCCATGCGTTTAAAGCATTGCTGCGTGGCGTTTTCTTGCATATGGTACGGCCCAATCTACCCATTCTAATGGCAACTCAGGGAGGGATGAATGGCGCCGCGAAAATCCGCGTCCGTATCCGGCCGAAAGACCACGGCGAAAGCCGCCACCGAATTTACCGGCAAGAACAGCCCGGACTTCTCGAAGGATGAAGAGCTTCACGCATATCGCGAAATGCTCCTGATCCGTCGTTTTGAAGAAAAGGCCGGCCAGCTTTATGGCATGGGCTTTATCGGCGGTTTCTGTCACCTTTACATCGGTCAGGAAGCTGTCGTTGTCGGCATGCAGATGTCGCAGAAGGAAGGCGATCAGGTCATTACCGCGTATCGCGACCACGGCCACATGCTGGCTTGCGGCATGAGCGCTCGTGGCGTCATGGCCGAGCTGACCGGCCGCAAGGGCGGTCTGTCCAAGGGCAAGGGCGGCTCCATGCACATGTTCTCGAAAGAGAAGCATTTCTATGGTGGCCACGGTATCGTTGGTGCGCAGGTTTCGCTCGGCACCGGTCTCGCATTCGCCAACAAGTATCGCGGCAACGACAATGTGTCGGTGACCTACTTCGGCGACGGCGCTGCAAACCAGGGCCAGGTCTACGAGAGCTTCAACATGGCTGCTCTGTGGAAACTGCCGATCATCTATATCGTCGAAAACAACCGTTACGCCATGGGCACCTCCACTGCCCGCGCAACCGCACAGTCGAACTACTCGCTGCGCGGCCAGTCCTTCGGCATTCCTGGTATCCAGGTTGACGGCATGGACGTTCGCGCCGTCAAGGCTGCGGCCGACCAGGCATTGGAACATTGCCGTTCCGGCAAGGGTCCGATCATTCTTGAAATGCTGACCTACCGTTACCGCGGTCACTCCATGTCCGACCCGGCAAAATACCGTTCCAAGGACGAAGTGCAGAAGATGCGCTCCGAACACGACCCAATCGAGCAGGTGAAGGCACGCCTTCTGGAGCAGGGCTGGGCAAGCGAAGAGGAACTCAAGGCAATCGACAAGGATGTCCGTGACATCGTTGCCGACAGCGCCGACTTCGCCCAGAACGATCCAGAGCCGGATGCGTCCGAGCTTTACACCGACATTCTGCTCTGATCGGGAAAGGGAAAACAATGCCAGTAGAAATTCTTATGCCCGCCCTTTCCCCGACCATGGAGGAAGGCACGCTTTCCAAGTGGCTTAAAAAGGAAGGCGACAAGGTAACGTCCGGCGACGTGATTGCCGAGATCGAAACCGACAAGGCGACCATGGAAGTGGAAGCTGTTGATGAAGGCGTTATCGGCAAGCTGCTCATCGATGCAGGCACCGAAGGCGTCAAGGTCAACACCGCAATTGCAATCCTGATTCAGGAAGGCGAAAGCGCCGACGACATTTCGGCTCCTGCCAAGAAGGAAGAGCCGAAGGCTGAAGCGCCTGCTGCCGCTGCTTCCGAGCCGGCCGCCGCTACCGAAGCCGCCAAGGTTCCGGCTGCACCGAAGATCGAAGTCGCTGCCGATCCGGATATTCCGGCAGGCACCGAATTCGTGACGCAGACGGTGCGTGAAGCACTGCGCGACGCGATGGCCGAAGAAATGCGTTCGGACGAAAAAGTCTTCGTCATGGGCGAAGAAGTTGCCGAATATCAGGGCGCCTACAAGGTTACCCAGGGTCTTCTGCAGGAATTCGGCGCAGCCCGCGTGATCGACACGCCAATCACCGAACACGGCTTTGCCGGTATCGGCGTCGGCGCTGCAATGACGGGCCTCAAGCCTATCGTTGAATTCATGACCTTCAACTTCGCGATGCAGGCGATCGACCAGATCGTCAACTCTGCTGCCAAGACACTTTATATGTCTGGCGGTCAGATGGGCGCACCGATGGTGTTCCGTGGCCCTTCGGGCGCGGCGGCACGCGTCGCGGCTCAGCACTCGCAGTGCTATGCCGCCTGGTACAGCCATATTCCGGGCCTCAAGGTCGTCATGCCGTACACGGCTGCTGACGCCAAGGGTCTTCTGAAGGCTGCTATCCGCGATCCGAACCCGGTCATCTTCCTTGAGAACGAAATTCTCTACGGCCAGCAGTTCGAAGTTCCGAAGCTCGATGATTTCGTCCTGCCGATCGGCAAGGCACGCATTCACCGCAAGGGCAAGGACGCGACGATCGTTTCCTTCGGCATCGGCATGACCTATGCGATAAAGGCTGTTGCAGAACTCGAAAAGCTCGGCATCGACGCCGAACTGATCGACCTGCGCACCATCCGTCCGATGGACCTGCCCACGGTTATCGAATCGGTCAAGAAGACCGGTCGTCTGGTCACCGTTGAGGAAGGTTTCCCGCAGTCATCGGTCGGTGACTTCATCTCCAACCAGGTCCAGCGCGCTGCATTCGACTACCTCGACGCGCCGATCCTGACGGTTGCCGGCAAGGATGTTCCGATGCCTTACGCGGCAAATCTCGAGAAGCTGGCTCTGCCGAACGTCGATGAAGTCGTTCAGGCCGTCAAAACCGTCTGCTACAAGTAAGGGGAGGCGTTTCGATGCCTATCAACATTACCATGCCTGCCCTTTCCCCAACCATGGAAGAGGGCAACCTCGCCAAGTGGCTGGTGAAGGAAGGTGACAAGGTTGCACCGGGCGACGTGATCGCGGAAATCGAAACCGACAAGGCGACCATGGAAGTGGAAGCCGTTGACGAAGGTACGGTTGCAAAGCTCGTCGTTCCCGCCGGTACGGATGGGGTCAAGGTCAACGCCCTGATCGCAATCCTGGCTGGTGAAGGCGAAGACGTGGCTGCGGCTGCAAAGGGCGGCGATGCCGCCCCTGCAAAGGCGGAAGCACCCAAGCAGGAAGCCCCTAAGGCGGAAGCTGCCAAGGCCGAGCCTGCGCCTGCCAAGGCTGAAACGCCGGTTGCCGATCAGGCTGCCGCGCCGTCCACGCCGGCACAGGTTGCCAAGTCCGGCGAGCGCATCTTCGCCTCGCCGCTGGCACGCCGCCTGGCTAAGGAAGCTGGCCTCGATCTCGGTAATGTCACCGGTTCGGGACCACATGGCCGCGTCATCAAGACCGACGTTGAAAAGGCTGTTGCCTCTGGTGGCGCAAAGGCTGCTCCGGCGGCGGCTGCAGCATCGGCTGGCGCTCCGGCTCCGGCACTTGCCAAGGGCCAGTCGGACGAGGCCGTCCTCAAGCTGTTCGAGGAAGGTTCTTACGAACTCGTTCCGCACGACGGCATGCGCAAGGTCATTGCCAAGCGCCTGGTCGAGTCCAAGCAGACCGTTCCGCACTTCTACGTCTCCGTCGATTGCGAACTGGATACGCTCCTTGCCCTGCGCGCCCAGCTCAATGCTGCCGCACCGGAAAAGGACGGCAAGCCGGTCTACAAGCTGTCGGTCAACGACATGGTCATCAAGGCGCTGGCTCTGGCGCTGCGTGATGTTCCGGACGCCAACGTCTCCTGGACGGAAAGCGCCATGGTCAAGCACAAGCATTCGGATGTCGGCGTTGCCGTTTCCATTCCGGGTGGCCTGATCACGCCGATCATCCGCAAGGCCGAGCAGAAGTCGCTGTCCACCATCTCCAACGAGATGAAGGACTACGGCAAGCGCGCCAAGGAACGCAAGCTGAAGCCTGAAGAGTACCAGGGTGGCACCACCGCCGTGTCCAACATGGGCATGATGGGCGTGAAGAGCTTCTCCGCTGTCATCAACCCGCCGCACGCCACCATTCTGGCCGTCGGCGCGGGCGAGCAGCGGGCAGTTGTGAAGAACGGCGAGATCAAGATCGCCAACGTCATGACGGTTACGCTCTCCACCGACCACCGTTGCGTCGATGGCGCGCTGGGAGCCGAGCTGATCGGCGCCTTCAAGCGTTACATCGAAAACCCGATGGGCATGCTGGTCTGATAAAAACGGTCGAGCCGAAAGCTGTCACCAGCCTTCGGCTCTTCCCGTTCGGGAGACGGATGTGATGAAAACCGTTCTTTGCTACGGCGACAGCCTGACGTGGGGATATGACGCCGAAAACCTTGGCCGTCATGCCTTCGAAGACCGTTGGCCGAGCGTGCTGCAGAAGGCGCTTGGTGACAATGTCAACGTCATCGCCGAAGGATTGAACGGACGCACGACGGCTTACGACGATCACCTCGCGGATTGCGACCGCAACGGTGCGACGCTGCTGCCGACCATTCTGCACAGCCATGCGCCGCTCGATCTCGTCATCATCATGCTTGGCACCAACGACTTGAAACGGGGAATCGGCGCCGGTTCCGCAGTCGGTGCGGTGAAGGGCATCGACAGGCTGGTGAGTCTCGTCCGGCATCATGCGTGGTCCTTCGAGGACCAGGAGCAGCCGGAAATCCTGATCGTGTCTCCGCCGCAGATCTGCGAGACGGGCAACGAAATGTTTGCCGCCATGTATGCGGGTGCCATCGAGCAATCGCTGATGATGGGTTCGCTTTATCGCGATCTGGCGGACGACAAGGGATGCGCTTTCTTTGATGCGGCATCCGTCGCCGTGACGACGCCACTCGATGGCGTCCACCTGGATGCTGAAAATACGCGTGCGCTGGGACGCGGGCTGGAGCCCGTGGTGCGCATGCTGCTTGGAATTTGAAGATAGATTCGATTGACGCAGCGGCGCGACGCCGCCGTCAAAAAGATAAAGGCAGGAAACACAATGGCTCAATCATATGACGTCATCATCATCGGTTCGGGTCCGGGCGGTTATGTCACCGCTATTCGCGCCGCTCAACTGGGTCTGAAGACAGCCATCGTCGAGCGTGAGCACCTGGGCGGCATCTGCCTCAACTGGGGCTGCATTCCCACCAAGGCGCTGCTTCGCTCCGCTGAAGTCCTCGACAATGCCAGCCACGCCAAGAACTACGGCCTGAAGCTCGAAGGCACGATCACGGCTGACGTCAAGGAAGTCGTGGCGCGGTCGCGCGGCGTTTCAGCCCGCCTCAACGGCGGCGTTGCCTTCCTGATGAAGAAGAACAAGATCGACGTCATCTGGGGCGAGGCCAAGCTGACCAAGCCGAACGAAATCGTCGTCGGCAAGTCGTCCAAGCCTGTTGTCCAGCCGCAGAACCCGGTTCCCAAGGGCGTTCTGGGTGAGGGCACCTACACCGCCAAGCACATCATCGTCGCAACAGGCGCACGTCCGCGCGCCCTGCCGGGCATCGAGCCGGATGGCAAGCTGATCTGGACCTATTTCGAAGCGATGAAGCCGGACTTCCTGCCGAAGTCTCTCGTCGTCATGGGTTCCGGCGCGATCGGCATTGAATTTGCCTCCTTCTACCGCTCCATGGGCGTGGATGTGACGGTTGTTGAACTGATGGCCAATGTCATGCCGGTCGAAGACGCGGAAATCTCCGCATTCGCCCGCAAGCAGCTTGAAAAGCGTGGTCTGAAGATCATCACCGAAGCGAAGGTTTCGAAGGTCGACAAGGGCGCGAACTCGATTACGGCCCATGTCGAGACCAAGGACGGCAAGGTTCAGCAGATCACAGCGGATCGCCTGATTTCGGCTGTCGGCGTCCAGGGCAACATTGAAAATCTCGGTCTGGAAGCGCTTGGCGTGAAGACCGACCGCGGCTGCATCGTCATCGATGGTTACGGCAAGACCAATGTTCCCGGCCTCTACGCGATCGGCGACGTTGCCGGCCCGCCGATGCTGGCCCACAAGGCCGAGCACGAAGGCGTCATCTGCGTTGAAAAGATTGCAGGCCTGCCGAACGTTCACCCGATGGACAAGAACAAGATCCCGGGCTGCACCTACTGCAACCCGCAGGTCGCTTCCGTCGGTCTGACCGAAGCCAAGGCAAAGGAACAGGGCCGCGAAATCCGCGTTGGCCGTTATTCCTTCGCAGCCAACGGCAAGGCGATTGCGCTCGGTGAAGATCAGGGCATGGTCAAGACCATCTTCGACAAGAAGACCGGCGAACTGCTCGGCGCGCACATGGTTGGCGCGGAAGTCACCGAACTCATCCAGGGCTTTGTCGTTGCGATGAACCTTGAGACGACCGAAGAAGAGCTGATGCACACCATCTTCCCGCATCCGACCCTTTCCGAAATGATGAAGGAAAGTGTTCTGGACGCCTACGGACGCGTGCTGAACGCCTGATACCATACGACGGTGCCCGGCATTGCCTGACGATGCCGGGTATCCCATATGTCTGACTGGACATGTCTTTCAGGGAGCGTGGGAATGGAAAGTGTAGGCTGGATTGCCGCAATCATCATCGGCGGATTGGCGGGATGGCTCGCCGGCAAGCTCATGGATATGCGTTTCGGCATCATCATGAACATCATTCTCGGCATCGTCGGTTCGGTTGTTGCGGTCGCAGTGCTGCGCACCTTCGACGTGTTCGTGCAGGATAGCCGTCTAGGTTACTTCGTCACGTCATTCATTGGCGCAAGCCTGTTGCTGTTTCTGGCGAAACTCGTCCGGCGCTGAAAGCTCAGGGCAGAAACGTTCAGGTTTTCGATAACCGAACGCTGTAGAATCCAGATTTCATGCAGTTCCAGATGAAAATGCTTACACTTTTTCTGGAATTGTTCTAAAGGGCCGCAGTAAGCGACAGAAGCAGGTTTCTTATGGTCACTATTCTCGACAGGACATCCTCGGACGAAAAGCGCGTTCGTCACCCGGAAAAGGCGCATCGCCCCGATACCGAGGTTCAGCGCAAGCCCGAGTGGATTCGTGTCAAGGCGCCGACCTCCAAGGGCTATCACGAGACGCGTGAGCTCGTGCGCTCCCACAAGCTGGTTACGGTCTGCGAAGAAGCCGGCTGTCCGAACATCGGCGAGTGCTGGGACAAGAAGCACGCGACCTTCATGATCATGGGTGAAATCTGCACCCGCGCCTGCGCCTTCTGCAACGTCTCCACCGGCAAGCCGAACCCGCTGGATATGGCCGAGCCGGAAAACGTCGCAAAGGCCGTCAAGCAGATGGGCCTGTCCCACGTCGTCATCACCTCCGTTGACCGCGACGATCTGGAAGACGGTGGCGCCGAACACTTCGAGAAGGTCATCTGGGCCATTCGCGCCGCCTCGCCGAACACCACGATTGAAATCCTCACCCCTGACTTTCTCAAGAAGCCGGGTGCGCTGGAGCGCGTTGTGGCCGCCAAGCCTGACGTCTTCAACCACAACATGGAAACGGTTCCCGGCAACTACCTCACCGTTCGCCCCGGTGCGCGTTATTTCCACTCCGTCCGCCTGTTGCAGCGCGTGAAGGAACTGGACCCGACCATGTTCACCAAGTCAGGCATCATGGTTGGCCTTGGCGAAGAGCGCAACGAAGTGCTGCAGTTGATGGACGATCTGCGCAGCGCCGACGTCGACTTCCTGACCATCGGCCAGTATCTGCAGCCGACCCGCAAGCATCACAAGGTCGAGAAGTTCGTCACGCCGGAAGAATTCAAGTCCTACGAGACCATTGCCTACACCAAGGGCTTCCTGATGGTGTCGTCGAGCCCGCTGACCCGCTCCTCGCATCACGCCGGCGACGATTTCGAGCGCCTGCGCGCCAACCGCGAAAAGAAGCTTCTGGCAGCCGCCGAGTAAGCATCAGACATCGCCAGCGTCTCCACGCTGGCGATTTGGTTTTGGGCTGCATCGGGTTGCACGCGCCAGACGAATTCCCCAACCGGCAACCTAGGTTTCCTGTCATTCCGGCCTTGAGCTGGAATAGAGCGCCGCGTCTTCGACGCAAAAGAGGTCTCCAGCGATCAAGGATCGACCTGGACCCCACCATTCATCGTCGAGTGGAGGAAGAGCGTTCAGGACTGTGCCGCCGAACGCAGAACATCCCCCGCAATCATCCGTGCACCTTGGCCGGTCGATGCGCCTGCATGCAGAGCAGCACGCTCAACACCACGGAAACGATGGCTGCGGTCTCGACCAGTGTCGGGCCGCGCTGTTCCCACAGGAAACCATAGAGCAGGGCAAACAGGGTTTCGAACAGGATCATCTGTCCCACCATCGTCAGCGGCAGAAGGCGGCTCATGCGGTTCCAGAAGGCGTTGCCGAGGATCGAGGCGGAGATGCCGAGGCCGATGGCGACGGAAGTGAATTGCAGCCAGTCGCTGCTGCTGTGCGCCGCCGTGTCGCCAAAACCGAAGGCGGGAACGGCCAGCACCAGCGCCAGCGCGCCGGTGACAACGCCGGTCATCAGGTTCCATTCGTCGGCACTCACATCATGCAGGCGTGTCAGCCAGCGGGCATTGCCGACCGCAAAGGCTGTCCAGGACACCAGCGCGCCAAGCGCGCAGGCAAGGCCGATGATCCTGTTGATGTCGAGCGGCCCCTGGCCTTCGCTTAGCGATTGCCAGGAGATGCCGATAATGCCGATGGCGCCGAACAACAACGAAGGCCACAGGCGCCTCAGCGACACCGCCCCATGATCGCGGCTGCCGATGATCGTTACAGCGACAGGCAGGAAGCCGATGATGATCGAGGTAAAGGCGACGCCGCTCAGTTGCACGGCCGTGGAGATGAAGACGTAATAGACGATGTTGCCGATCAGGCTAAGCCAGGCAAGCGCAATCCATTCCTGCTTGCCGAAGCGCGAGGCGACACGACGGATTTTCGGGCCGATCAGAACGAGAGCGATCAGGCCATAGGTGAGGTAGCGCGCCGTGGAAAGCTGAAGGGGCGTAAATCCTGCCGGGATGAGTTTCGGGGCGAGGAAGATGCCGCCCCAGAGCGCGCCCGCAAGCATGCCGTAAAATACGCCGAGACCGGTCTTGTTGTTCATGTCATTTCAATTCCGCATTCAAGATTGCGGCGGTTTGACATGGATACGGGGCGGCTGTCTTGACAAAAACTCCTGCGACGCACGCCGTACAAGCCGTCAGTGCACGTCTTTCAGATGGGCGCGGCGATAGGCGGCCGGTGTCTGCCCCATCGTGTTGCGCATCGCCCGCGTCAGCGCCGTCTGGTCGGAAAACCCGGCCTTGAAGGCGATTTCGGCGATCGGCATCGCACTGTCCCGCAAAAGGTGGCAGACCTTTTCCAGACGCAGGCTGGCGAGCCATTGATGCGGGGAAGTCTCGAATTCCTCGATGAACAGCGCATGCAGGCGGCTGTCGCTGATGTCGACATGTTTTGCCATCGTCTCCACCGTCCAGGGATGGAACGGATCGACCGAGACAATCGCGCGCAGCGCATCGAGGCGGGACCGGATCGCGGGCTTGTCGTGCACGAGGCTGTCGATCAGAAGCGGCGCCCACAGGCCGGCGGTCTCGCTTTCAAGCCCGTCGGTTGTCATGCTGTGGCGCATCCAGCCGACAAGCTGCCTTGTCGTCGTGCCAACCTCGAAATAGGGGGAGGCGGCAAATCGCTCGAGAATTTTGTCGCTGACGGTGCTCTGATCGATATCGACGACCAGCGAGCGGTTGATGGCGGTTGCTTCCTGTGTGTGCAGCCTGCCGCTTTCAATGAGGACGCCGCGTGCCGAGGACAGCTCGTTTTCCCGCCCGGCAACATCCATGCGCAATTGACCGAAAACCGGCAACACGATCTGGACGAAGCCGTGGCGTTCGCTCGGCCTTTCCTTCCTGTAGGTCCTCAAATCGACGGCAGGCGTTTTCATCGAACCGATATCCCGGTGCAAAAGCAAATGGCCGCATGATGAAGCGGCCATTTTCATTTTGCTATTGTCGCACACGCTGGCCGACAGAGCCAGCGTGCGAAGTAAAAAGGTTCAACCTTCACTTTTGACCGTCGATTCGCCGCGTTTGCGCTTGCGCAACACCGGCTTGTTCTCACGCGCTTCGCACTTGGCGACGTCGATCAGATATGCCAGAACCGGCATGCCGTTCATCGACGCAAGCTGCTTGGCGGATTCGAGAAGATTGATGATATTGGAAAAGTCGTCCATCGGCTCACTCGGTAGCTCAAAGCATGTATGTCTTGTTGTGACTTTAAGGTGAATACGGGCGTGGAAATCGGGTGTTTCCGGCGCGTTTGCACCTCATGGGTGTAGTCTCGTTCGCGACTAAATAGCAATCCCTGTATGCACGTTGCAATAGTCAATTTTCCGAGACTGCCATGCTTCCACGGCATGCATGGGTCTAATGAGGGGAGGCGAGCACTCCCGAACTGCCGAGGAGACACGCCATGCCAAACTATCTCCAGCATGTGGAAGAGGCCGCAGCCATCGTTTCTCAGGCCAGACGCATCATGGTGGTTGGCTGTTCGGGTGGTGGTAAATCCACTTTGTCGCAAAAGCTCGCCCGCACATTCGGCCTGCGCTACATCTCCATGGACAAGGAGATCTTCTGGTTGCCTGGGTGGCAGATGCGTTCGCGCCCAGAGCAGCGGCAGATCATAGCGAGCATTATCTCAGACGAGACATGGCTGATGGATGGCAGCAATCCATCGTCTTTCGACATGCGCCTGCCACGCACACATATCGTGCTTTGGGTGAGAATGCCGCGTTGGATCTGCCTGTGGGGCGCCGTCAGCCGCGCCGTCAAAGGATATGGCAAGGCGCGTCCCGAAATGGCGGAGGGCTGCCCGGAGAGGCTGGATCTCGATTTTCTCAAGTACATCTGGAATTTCGAAAAGCGGCACGCGCCGATTTTTGAACAGAACTTCGGTGTTCATGGCCCGCAAGTACCGGTATTCCAGATCAAAAGTCGAAAACAGACCCGCCAGCTTCTTGATCTTCTGCGCATCGAGGATTAACTGCGGCCCATGCCTCAGTTCGAAACGCATCGCCATGTAAAACACTCGCCAGACAGGATGTATGCCCTTGTCGCCGATATCGAGAGCTATCCGCAGTTTCTGCCCTTGTGTGAGGCGCTGACGGTTCGGTCCCGCAAGGAGCGCGATGGCAAGACGCTTCTGGTGGCGGATATGACGGTGGGCTACAAGGCCATTCGCGAGACCTTCACCACGCAGGTGCTTCTCAACCCTGCCGAGCGCGCCATCGACGTGAAGTATATCGACGGCCCGTTCCGTTATCTCGAAAATCGCTGGCGTTTCGAGCCGTCTGAAGATGGCGGATGCTCCGTCCACTTCTTCATCGATTACGAATTCAAGAGCCGCATTCTGGGTGCGCTGATGGGGACGATGTTCGATCGTGCCTTCCGCATGTTCACGGAAGCCTTCGAAGCCCGCGCCGACAAGATCTATTCAGCGCCGGCCTGAGACAGAAGAATCAGCATTTCCAATGCGGTCTTGATGGTCGCGAGGCGAATTTCGGTTCGCCCGATATCGCCGTAAAGCATCTCCCGATGCAGGATTGCGCCGTTGCGGCATCTGGCGACGAGATGCACGAGACCAACCGGCTTTTGCGCCGAGCCGCCGCCCGGTCCGGCGATGCCGGTCACGGCCACGGCAAATTCGGCGCGCGAGCGGAACAGCGCCCCATGCGCCATCTGCAGCGCCGTCTCCCTGGAAACAGCACCGAAGGTGGAAAGCGTCTGGCCGCTGACGCCCAGCATGTCTGCCTTGGCCTCATTGGTGTAGGTGACAAAGCCGCGATCCACGACCGCCGACGACCCCGCGATCTCGGTCAGCGCACCGGCAATCAGCCCGCCGGTGCAGCTTTCGGCGGTGGACACCATGTGACCCCGTGCCGAAAATTCCGCGATGATCTCGCGCGCCAGCGCCTCGATCTCGGCGGGAAACAGGCTCATGCCGGACGGCCCGTATAAACGACGGTTGCCGTGGCAATGGCGGCAATGCCTTCTCGGCGACCAACAAAACCGATTGTCTCGTTGGTGGTGGCCTTCACCGAGCAGCGTTCCAGCGCAATGCCGAGAATTTCGGAGAGCTTTTCGCGCATCGCCTGGCGGTGCGGGCCAATCCGAGGTGCCTCGGCAATCAGCGACACATCCGCATTCATGATCGTTCCGCCATTGCCGCGCACAACCTTTGCGGCGTGCTCGAGAAAGATGCTGGAGGCAGCACCCTTCCACTGCGGGTCGGAAGGCGGGAAGTGGTCGCCGATATCGCCGGCGCCGCAGGTGGCAAGTAGCGCATCCGTCAGCGCATGCAGGGCAACATCCGCATCCGAATGGCCTTTCAGCCTCTGGTCATGCTCGATGAAGACGCCGCACAGCGTCACGCCGTCACCGGCTTCGAGCTGGTGAACGTCATACCCATTGCCGGTGCGCACATCCGGCAATCCGTGTGAGAGCTTTTCGTCGGCCATGGCAATATCCCGTTTCAGTGTAAGTTTGACGTTGTCGACTGACCCTTCGGTGAGCGTGACCTGAAGGCCGGCCCATTCGGCAATCGAGGCGTCGTCGGTAAAATCCGTGCGGTTGGAGGCTGCGGCTGCCCGGTGCGCTTCGACAATATCTCTATAGCGGAAGCTTTGCGGTGTCTGTGCGGCGTAAAGTCCCTGCCTGGAGACAGTCTCGACAACTTGACCTTGCGCACCGCGCTTCAGCGTGTCGGTGACGGCAAGCGCCGGCAGGACGCTCATCGCTCCGTTTTCGAAAAGCGTGACGGTGCGATCGAGAATATCGCTCGAAATGAACGGGCGTACCGCGTCATGGATCATCACATGCGTAATGCCGGTCGCGCCAAGCGCTTCCAGCCCGGCTAGCACGGACTGCTGCCGTGTCGCGCCGCCATGCAGGGTGATGATTCGTTCACCGGCGGCGAGCCTTGCGGGTATCGGCGCAAACAGCGCTTCGTCGTCAGGGTGGATGACAACGGCGATCGGTGCGGACTGATCCCAGGCGAGAAAGGTGGAAAGCGTGTGTTCGATCACCGGTCTGCCGCCAATCGGGCGATATTGCTTTGGCCCTTCCTCTGGCGAGCCTGCTCTTTCACCGCGTCCGGCGGCGACAATGACAATACCGATATTCATCATGCGTTCCTGCATTGGACATATGCTGCTGGTGCAACTCTCGATGGTTGACAGTCAGGCTTTAGCGCTCCAAAACCCGAAAGACCAGCCCGGCCACATGCGCACAGGACGCATGTTGTTTCCAGAGGGAACGTTTCCCTCGCCAACAATTTGCACAAATTGCCATCGTCCGCAAAAGAGGCGGGCAAGCAATGGCAAATAAAACGTGCAGGCCAGTAAAAATGCTTGGCAAGAGCATAAACACTGGCTAAAAATAATGCACGCAATCATTCTGCATGAAAGATCATCAATTGCCCCTTCCGGAGTTGTCAGACCCGTTTAGCATCGGCTCCGTTGCAATCCGCAACCGCGCTGTGCTGGCACCCATGTCGGGTGTCACGGATTTGCCGTTCCGGCAGCTTGCCTGGCGTTACGGCGCCGGCCTCGTCGTCACCGAAATGGTCGCAAGTCGCGAACTGGTCGCCAACAAGGGTGAGTCCTGGGCGCGACTGAAAAATGCGGGCATGGTTCCCCATGTGGTGCAGCTTGCCGGCCGCGAGGCGCATTTTATGGCGGAAGCGGCAAAAATCGCCGCCGACAATGGCGCTGGCATCGTCGATATCAACATGGGCTGTCCGGCCAAGAAGGTCACCGGTGGTTATTCCGGTTCCGCTTTGATGCGTGATCCGGATCACGCCCTGTCGCTCATTGAGGCCACCGTCAGGGCGGTGGATGTGCCGGTCACCTTGAAGATGCGTCTCGGCTGGGACGAGAACTCTCTCAATGCACCTGATATTGCCAGGCGTGCCGAAGAGGCGGGCGTTCAGCTCGTGACGATCCACGGCCGCACCCGCATGCAGTTTTACGAAGGCCGCGCCGATTGGGATGCGATCCGCGCCGTTCGCGATGTCATTTCGGTTCCGCTGATTGCCAATGGCGACGTGGAAACGGCGGAAGATGCCCGCGAAATTCTGGCCCGCTCCGGCGCGGATGCCGTCATGGTCGGGCGCGGCGCGCAGGGCCAGCCCTGGCTGCCTGCGGTTCTTGCGGGACATGCGGCACCAGAGCGCAGTGACATCGCAGACATCGTTGTCGAACATTACGGCATGATGCTGGAATTCTACGGAAGGGAAGCCGGTTTCCGGCATGCCCGCAAACATTTGGGCTGGTATCTCGATCGCTTCGCGCCCGGGACTGCCGCCAAGGACAAGGCTACGATCATGACATCGGGTGATACGGCGCAGGTGACGGATCTCCTCCGCGCCGCGCTTTGCGAAGACGCGGCCAGCAATGCCGCAAGGAAGGCGGCATGAGCGCTGACAAATCAACACCGGTCGATACGAACGCGCTGGCCATGGCCGTTCTCAACGCGGTGCAGAACCCGGTTATCCTGGTGGATGCCGAAGGCTTCATCGCTTTCGCCAACTGGGAGGCGGAAGCCTTTTTTGGTGCAAGCGCATCGCACCTGGCCCGCTATCGCGTTTCGACCTTCATTCCCTTCGGCAGCCCGCTTCTGGCGCTGATCGATCAGGTGCGCGAACGCCGCGCGCCGGTCAATGAATATCGCGTCGATCTGAGTTCGCCGCGTCTCGGCCAGGAGAAGCTGGTCGACCTTTATGTTGCGCCTGTCGTCAGCGAGCCGGGCTCTGTCGTCGTCGTCTTCCAGGAACGGTCGATGGCCGACAAGATCGACCGCCAGTTGACCCATCGCGCCGCAGCCCGCTCCGTCACCGGTCTTGCATCCATGCTCGCGCATGAAATCAAGAACCCGCTGTCCGGTATTCGCGGCGCAGCCCAGCTTCTGGAAACTTCGGTCGAAGATGAAGATCGCGCCCTGACACGGCTGATCTGCGACGAGACGGACCGCATCGTCTCGCTGGTCGACCGTATGGAGGTGTTCTCCGACGAGCGCCCCGTGGATCGCATGCCGATCAACATCCACTCGGTGCTGGATCACGTCAAAGCCATCGCCAAGGCCGGTTTTGCCCGCAACATCAAGATTTCGGAAAATTACGATCCGTCGCTGCCGCCGGTCTATGCCAATCGCGACCAGCTGGTGCAGGTCTTCCTCAATCTGGTGAAGAACGCCGCCGAAGCCGTGAGCAACCAGCCGGATGGCGAAATCGTGCTGACCACCGCGTATCGTCCCGGTATGCGTCTGTCGGTGGCGGGCAGCCGTGAACGCATTTCTCTGCCGCTCGAATTCTGCGTGCATGACAATGGTCCCGGCGTTCCGGCTGACCTGCTGCCGCATCTCTTCGATCCCTTCATCACCACCAAAACCAATGGTTCCGGGCTTGGCCTGGCGCTTGTCGCCAAGCTGATCGGCGCGCATGGCGGCATTGTCGAATGCGACAGCCAGAACCACAGAACGACTTTCCGCGTATTGATGCCCGTCTCGCCGGAAGTGGCGCTGGACGACAACATCTTGCCGAACACGACAGGAAATAACCCATGACAGCAACGATTCTCGTCGCCGATGATGATGCGGCCATCCGTACCGTGCTGAACCAGGCGCTTAGCCGTGCCGGTTACGATGTGCGTATCACCTCCAATGCGGCCACGCTCTGGCGCTGGGTTTCCGCGGGCGAGGGCGATCTCGTCATTACCGATGTCGTCATGCCGGATGAGAATGCGTTCGATCTTCTGCCGCGCATCAAGAAGGCCCGTCCGGAGCTTCCGGTTCTGGTCATGAGCGCCCAGAACACCTTCATGACCGCCATCAAGGCATCTGAAAAGGGTGCTTACGATTACCTGCCGAAGCCCTTCGACCTGACCGAGCTGATCGCCATCATTGGCCGCGCCCTGTCTGAACCGAAGCGCAAGCCTGCCAAGCTGGACGACGACATGCAGGATGGCATGCCGCTGGTTGGCCGTTCGGCGGCCATGCAGGAAATCTACCGCGTTCTGGCGCGTTTGATGCAGACCGACCTGACGCTGATGATCACCGGTGAATCCGGTACCGGCAAGGAGCTGGTGGCGCGCGCCCTGCATGATTACGGCAAGCGCCGCAACGGCCCCTTCGTGGCCATCAACATGGCGGCCATTCCGCGTGACCTGATCGAGTCGGAACTGTTCGGCCACGAGAAGGGCGCCTTTACCGGTGCGCAGAACCGTTCGACCGGCCGCTTCGAGCAGGCCGAGGGCGGCACGCTGTTCCTCGACGAAATCGGCGATATGCCGATGGATGCGCAGACCCGACTGCTGCGCGTGCTGCAGCAGGGTGAATACACCACCGTTGGCGGCCGCACGCCGATCCGCACCGATGTCCGCATCGTTGCCGCCACCAACAAGGATCTGAAGCAGTCCATCAATCAGGGCCTGTTCCGTGAAGACCTTTATTATCGCCTGAACGTCGTGCCGCTGCGCCTGCCGCCGCTGCGTGACCGTGCCGAAGACATTCCAGATCTCGTCCGCCATTTCATCCAGCAGGGTGAAAAGGAAGGCCTGGAAGGCAAGCGTTTCGAAAATGAAGCGCTGGAAGTGATGAAGGCCTATGCCTGGCCGGGCAACGTGCGCGAGCTGGAAAACCTCATCCGCCGCCTGATGGCGCTTTATCCGCAGGAAGTCATCACCCGCGAGATCATCGAGCAGGAATTGCAGTCGGATGTGCCCGACAGCCCGCTTGACAAGATGGCGGTTCGCACCGGTTCGCTGACCATCTCGCAGGCGGTCGAAGAAAACATGCGCGATTATTTCGCCGGTTTCGGCGACAACCTGCCGCCACCCGGTCTTTACGACCGTGTTCTGCGGGAAATGGAATATCCGCTGATTCTCGCTGCCCTGACGGCAACGCGCGGCAACCAGATCAAGGCAGCCGATCTTCTCGGCCTCAACCGCAACACCCTGCGCAAGAAAATTCGCGAGCTTGGCGTTTCGGTTTACCGCAGTTCGCGTCCTGCCTGACAATATTGACAACCTCAGGATTGCCGTTGCATTTTCGCCACATTATGTTGCTTGGAAAACACTAGGGGGCCCGGAGAGATTCGCTCCGCCCCACGGATGTTTTCAAAGACAATGAAATGGGACGCTGGCTTCGCCGGCAACTGGGAGACGTGAATGCGGAAAACCGCCGCGGAAAAAACCGTTGCCGAAGATGCAACGGGAATGGTGGTCGCCGATCGCAGAATGTCGTTTGCCTTGCCGGGTTTGGTTCTTGCCGGCATTGCGCTGATCTGTGCGACGCTGACGCTGTTCGTCCTCCTGGGCCTGACACCGATTGCGCCGACCTCGAATGTCGTCGTCGCATCCGGCATCATCAACGCGCTGTTTGTCATCGGCCTGATGTATCTCATCGGCCGCGAAATCAACCGGCTGCTGAAAGCGCGCAAGAAGGGCAGGGCCGCTGCCCGCCTCCACGTGCGCATCGTCGTTCTGTTTTCGATCGTGGCAATCACGCCTGCCGTACTCGTGGCGATTTTCGCCAGTCTGACGCTGAATGTCGGCCTCGACCGCTGGTTTGCGCTGCGCACGCAGTCGATCGTCGATTCCTCCAGCAACATCGCTGAAGCCTATATGATGGAGAATGCCGGTTATCTTCAGGGCCAGACCCTGCAGATGGCGACCGTTCTCGACAGCAACCGGGCACTTTTCTATCTCGACCGCACCGGCTTCGTGGATATGATGACCCGTCAGGCCAAGGGGCGTGGCCTGCTTGGCGCGTTTCTCGTTCAGGATGATGGCGATGCCGTTGCCCAGGCCGATATCAAGACCGAAAAGCCGCTGCCCGCCATCCCGCAGGATGCGCTGCAGAAGGCTGCAGCCGGTCAACCGACGCTCATTCCTCCGGGTATAACCAACCTCGTTGGCGCCATCATCAAGCTTGAGGGCATCAGCGGCACCTTCCTTTACACCGTGCGCGCCGTTGACCCGAAGGTCATGCAGGCGATGCGGCTGATGGAAGAAAACCGTGCCGAATACAAGGCGATGGAAGCTGGCCGCGCACCGCTGCAGATTGCCTTCGCCATTCTTTATCTCGGCTTTGCGCTGATCGTGCTTCTGGCGGCGATCTGGACGGCCATTGCCGTGGCCGACCGTATCGTCCGCCCGATCCGCCTGTTGATCGGCGCCGCCGACAGCGTTGCCTCTGGTAACATGCAGGTGCTGGTGCCGGTTCGCGCCATCGACGGCGACGTTGGCCGCCTGTCGCGGACCTTCAACAAGATGGTGTCGGAGCTGCGCAGCCAGCAGGGCCAGATCATCGAGGCGAAAGACGATATCGACAACCGCCGTCGCTTTATCGAAGCGGTGCTGTCGGGTGTCACGGCTGCCGTCATCGGCGTTGACGAGAACCGCAATATCACCATCGTCAATCCGTCTGCCGAGGAGTTTCTGGCGCTGGAAGCGGACAAGCTGATCGGGGCGCAACTCTCCGAGATCGCCCCCGAGGTTGAGCAGGTGGTGACCGAGGCACGCGTCTGGTCGCGCGGCGACTTCCGCAAGCAGATCAACATCATGCGACGCGGCAAGGAGCGCACGCTGAATGTGCAGGTGACGCGTGAGGATGCGCGTGACTCCGGCGATTCCTACGTCATCACGCTGGATGACATCACCGATCTCGTCATCGCCCAGCGCTCGACTGCATGGTCGGATGTGGCACGTCGCATTGCGCATGAAATCAAGAACCCGCTGACGCCGATCCAGCTGTCCGCCGAGCGCATCAAGCGCCGCTTCGGCAAGCAGATCGACGAGAACGACCGCGCCATCTTCGATCAGTGTACGGACACCATCGTGCGCCAGGTCGGCGATATCGGCCGCATGGTCGACGAGTTCTCGGCCTTTGCGCGTATGCCGAAGCCGACCAAGGAACGTTCGGACCTGCGTGCCATCCTGAAGGATGCCGCCTTCCTGCGGGAAATCAGCGCCGCCGATACGAAGTTCACCACAGAACTCGGCGATCTGCCGCTGGAGGGCATGTTCGATGCCCGCATGCTGGGACAGGCCTTCGGCAATCTCATCAAGAATGCGACGGAAGCCATCGAGGCGATCGAGGGTGATAAGCGACCGGGCAAGATTCTGGTGCGCGCCTCCTTCGATGAAGCCAATTCGCGTTTCGTGGCCGATATCATCGATAACGGTCGTGGTCTGCCGGTCGAAAACCGTCACCGCATTCTCGAGCCCTATATGACGATGCGCGACAAGGGCACCGGCCTTGGTCTGGCCATCGTCAAGAAGATCATTGAGGAACATGGCGGGTATCTGGAATTGCACGATGCCCCGTCGGATTTCGATCATGGCCACGGCGCCATGATCAGAGTGCTGCTGCCCTATGTTGAGGCGGCTGGCAGCGAAAATAACAAGGAAGCAGCATATGGCGTCTGATATTCTGGTCGTGGACGACGAGGCGGACATTCGCGAAATCGTGGCGGGTATTCTCTCTGACGAAGGTCATGAAACCCGCATGGCCTATGACAGCGATAGCGCTCTGGCAGCGATTTCCGAGCGCGTACCGCGCCTTATTTTCCTCGATATCTGGATGCAGGGCTCCAAGCTCGATGGTCTGGCTCTGCTCGACGAAATCAAGAGCCGCCACCCCGACATTCCCGTGGTGATGATTTCCGGTCACGGCAACATCGAAACGGCCGTCAACGCCATCAAGCGCGGCGCCTTCGACTTCATTGAAAAGCCTTTCAAGGCCGACCGTCTGATCCTGATCGCCGAACGCGCGCTCGAAAACTCGAAGCTGAAGCGCGAGGTACAGGAGCTAAAAAAGCGGACGGGCGATGCGAGTGAGCTGATCGGTGCGTCGCTTGCCGTGTCGCAGCTTCGCCAGACAGTCGATCGTGTCGCCCCCACCAACAGCCGCATCATGATTCTTGGCCCATCCGGCTCCGGCAAGGAGCTGGTGGCGCGCATGATCCATAAGAAGTCGTCGCGTGCGACGGGTCCCTTCGTGGCCCTGAATGCCGCGACGATCACGCCGGATCGCATGGAAATTGCCCTGTTCGGCACCGAAGGCCTGCCGGGTCAGCCGCGCAAGGTCGGCGCGCTGGAAGAGGCCCATCGCGGCGTTCTCTATCTCGATGAAGTCGGCGACATGCCGCGTGAAACGCAGAACAAGATCCTGCGCGTGCTGGTCGATCAGCAGTTTGATCGCGTTGGCGGAGGCAAGCGCGTCAAGGTCGATGTTCGCATCATCTCGTCCACCGCCCACCATCTCGAAAGCCTGATTGCCGAGGGCCAGTTCCGTGAGGACCTCTATCACCGTCTGGCCGTCGTGCCGGTCAAGGTGCCGGCACTGTCGGAACGTCGTGAGGACATTCCTTTCCTGGTCGACATGTTCATGCGGCAGATTTCCGAGCAGGCGGGTATCCGTCCGCGCAAGATTGCCGACGACGCGATGGCCGTCCTGCAGACGCATGACTGGCCGGGCAACATTCGCCAGCTTCGCAACAACATCGAACGTCTGATGATCCTCGCCCGTCCGGAAGGCGGCGATGCGGCAATCTCGGCCGACATGCTGCCCGCCGATATCGGCGACATGCTGCCGAAGATCGCAGCCCAGGGCGACCAGCACATCATGACCCTGCCGTTGCGTGAAGCGCGCGAAATGTTCGAGCGTGACTATCTGGTGGCGCAGATCAACCGCTTTGGCGGCAATATTTCGCGTACCGCCGAATTCGTCGGCATGGAACGCTCCGCACTGCACCGCAAACTGAAATCGCTCGGCGTGTAAACGCCGGGTGAGCCGCGCCGCACGCCCCATTTTCCGGTCAGAGAGACGTCATGAAGGTCATTATTTGCGGTGCAGGACAGGTGGGCTACGGCATTGCCGAGCAATTGTCGCGCGAGGACAATGAAGTCTCGGTCATCGATACCGCAGCATCTCTGATTACCGCGATTACCGAAACGCTCGACGTTCGCGGTTACGTCGGCCACGGCGCGCATCCCGACATGCTGGCGAAGGCGGGCGCCGATCAGGCCGACATGATCATTGCAGTGACGCTGCATGACGAAATCAACATCGTTGCCTGCGAGGTGGCGCATGCACTGTTCAGCGTGCCCACCAAGATCGCCCGTATCCGCGACCAGAGTTATCTGAAGCCGGAATATGCCGATCTGTTCAGCCGCGAGAACATGTCGATCGACGTGACGATTTCGCCGGAAATCGAAGTCGGCAAGATGGTGCTGAGACGCATCGCCTTTCCAGGCGCCACCGACGTGGTGCGTTTTGCCGATGACAACATCTCCATGCTGGCGATTGAATGCATGGAAGATTGCCCCGTCATCAACACGCCGCTGCAGCAGCTTTCCAGCCTCTTTCCCGACCTGATTGCCACGGTGGTGGCGATCTATCGCAACGGCATCCTCAAGGTCGTCAATTCCTCCGAACAGTTGCGGGTCGGCGATCTTGCTTATGTCATCTGTCAGCGCCAGCACGCGCGCCGCACCCTCAGCCTGTTTGGCCATGAGGAACAGGAAGCGCAGCGTATCGTCATCGCGGGCGCCGGCAATATCGGCCAGTATGTCGCCCACAAGATCGAGGAACTGCAGCCGAAAACCCGGGTCAAGATCATCGAGGCCGACCGCGACAAGGCAATCGCCGCGTCCGAACAGTTGAGCAGCACGATTGTCATGCACGGCTCGGCGCTGGATCAGAAAATCTTGCAGCAGGCCGATATTCAGGATGCCGACCTAATCGTTACGCTGACCAACAACGACCAGACCAACATCCTGGCCTCGGTCATTGCCAAGCAGTTGGGCTGCAAGTCGAATCTGGCGCTGCTCAACAGCATCTCGTTCCATGATGTGTCGCGGTCACTCGGCCTCGATGCCTATATCAACCCCAGGGCGGTGACGATTTCACGCGTGCTGCAGCATGTCCGCAAGGGCCGCATCCGCTCGGTCTACGCGGTACAGCGCGGTTCCGGCGAGGTGATCGAGGCGGAAGCGATGGAGACCTCGCCGCTGGTCGGTCTTGCCTTCCGCGACATGGACATGCCGGATGGAATCCGCATCGGCGCGATCTTCCGCGACGGCGTGGTCATCCGTCCCGACGGCAATACCAAAATCAAGGCGAGGGACCGTGTCGTGCTGTTTGCCGCCGCCGAGGCGGTTCGCGATGTGGAACAGCTTTTCCGCGTCTCGATACAATATTTCTGACTGTTTCGAAATCAGCGCGATCGTTCAATACTTGCGCATGTTCGGGTGTTTTCATCGTTGCGGAACTAGGCGCGATTTGATACCAGAGTTTTCTGGCCTGCCAAGCTGGGGACGAGACTTGGCTGGTTGATTATTGATTGATTATTTTCCGGTATCCCGACCGGCAAAAAAGAAAGAAGCGGCGCCATGGCGGAACGTTCTCAAAACCTTCAGGATCTTTTTCTCAATACCGTTCGCAAACAGAAGATCTCGTTGACGATTTTTCTTATCAACGGTGTCAAGCTGACGGGTGTTGTCACCTCTTTTGACAATTTCTGTGTCCTCTTGCGTCGCGACGGTCATTCGCAGCTTGTCTACAAGCACGCGATTTCCACCATCATGCCCGGCCAGCCGATGCAGATGTTCGAAAGCGAAGAGAACGCTGCCTGAGGGTAACGCTCGTTTTCCGATATTCTCTTGATGATGTCGGGAACGTTTGTGATCTTACCAAGTTTTGATTGATACACCGCCCGCATCGCTGCGGTCGGTGTTACCTGTGTTTCTGGATAAGGCTGAGCCCATTTCGACGCGCGACACCTCAAACGAATCGATCATTCCGGAGCTGGAAAAGCACCGCGACGACATGCGCGCGGTTGTTATCATCCCGGTCCTCAAGCCCACGCGTGAAAATCGCGATGCCGCTCAGGCGCCCGCAGCACCGTCTCGTTCCGTCGAGGCCAAGCTGGAAGAGGCCAAGGGTCTGGCACTGGCGATCGATCTCGAGGTCACGCAGGGGTTGATCGTGTCGGTCAACCAGCCGCGTCCGGCCACCCTTTTTGGTACCGGCAAGATCGAGGAAATCGGTCATCTCCTGGAAGAGACCAATTCGGGTCTGGTGATTATCGATCACCCGCTGACACCGGTGCAGCAACGCAATCTCGAAAAGCAGTGGAACTCGAAGGTTATCGACCGCACGGGTCTCATTCTCGAAATCTTCGGCCGCCGCGCCTCCACCAAGGAAGGCACGCTGCAGGTCGATCTTGCGCATCTGAACTACCAGAAGGGCCGTCTGGTCCGAAGCTGGACCCACCTTGAGCGTCAGCGCGGCGGTGCGGGCTTCATGGGTGGTCCGGGTGAAACGCAGATCGAAGCCGACCGTCGCCTGCTGCAGGAACGTATCGTGCGGCTGGAGCGTGAGCTGGAACAGGTTGTCCGCACCCGCCAGCTTCACCGCGCCAAGCGCCGCAAGGTGCCGCACCCGATTGTTGCTCTGGTTGGTTACACCAACGCCGGCAAATCCACGCTGTTCAACCGCATCACCGGCGCGGGCGTTCTGGCTGAAGACATGCTCTTCGCCACGCTCGACCCGACGCTGCGTCGCATGAAGCTGCCGCACGGCAGAACGGTCATCCTCTCGGATACCGTCGGTTTCATCTCCGACCTGCCGACCCACCTTGTTGCCGCCTTCCGCGCAACGCTGGAAGAAGTGCTGGAAGCCGATCTCGTTCTGCATGTTCGAGACATGGCCGATCCCGACAACGCCGCACAGTCGGCCGATGTCCTGCGTATTCTCGGCGATCTCGGCATCGGTGAGAAGGAAGCGCAGGAGCGCATCATCGAGGTCTGGAACAAGGTCGACCGGCTGGAGCCGGAAGCCCATGACGCCATCATGCAGCGGGCCGAAGGCCGCTCCGACATCCGTGCAGTTTCAGCAATCACGGGTGAGGGTGTCGATGCCCTGATGGACGAAATTTCCCGTCGTCTTTCCGGCGTGCTGACGGAAACCACTGTGACGCTGCCCGTCGACAAGCTGCCGCTGCTCTCGTGGGTCTACAACAACTCCATCGTCGATGGCCGTGAAGACAACGAGGACGGTTCGGTTTCGCTGGATGTCAGACTGTCGGAAACGCAGGCGGCGGAGCTGAACCGCAAGCTGGGCATCTCTGCAAAAGTTGAGCCTGAAGACTGGGAAAAGTGAAGCGCATTTGCGCAAAAACATCACTTTATAGAACCGAATACCCCAAAATACGGCTTTCGCGCATGGCAGATATGCGCGAAAGAACGGCTCGTGATGGTCACTGTTAGCATTTCCTCAGTCTGTTGATGGGATAGTGCTCATCCTAGATGATGAGCCAGCCGATGTTGCCACCGTTAGATCTCGAAACTGTCCTGCTGCTGCATAAACTGTCGTTTTTCGTTGCCGCCGTCTGTTTCCTTTATGCCCGTTCGCAATCGAAAGAGAGTGTCGGTCTCGGCTTTCTGTCCCTCGGCTTCCTGCTGGTCGCAACATCCTCCACCCTCATTGGTTTCGGCAAGATCGTTCCCGGCCTGAACTGCGCGTTGATCGTCACCGGCAATCTTGCCGGAATGTGCGGTTATGCAATCTTCTGGATCGGCATGTGCCGCATCAGCAGTCAGCGCAAAAGGGCAGGCGAGTGGTGGATCTTGCTTCTGCCGGTCCTCGTCGGTGCGATCCTTGCACTGGCGGGCTGGTATGGCGACCTGGTGGCACGAGCCTCCGTGTTCCAGTTCACGGCCGGTTTGCTGCTGGCCGCAGCCGCCTACACCGTTATCGCCGACCGCAAGAAGGAGCCGCTCCCTGTCCGCCGTCCGCTTGGCGTCACCATCGGGCTGACGGCATTTTTGAGTTTCGTCGTGGTCATCGGCCTGCAGTTTCCGACCGTCGCCATCATCGCGCCGCGCAATGCGTTCTTCCTGTCCATCATCTGCCACTTTGCCATAGCCGTCTTCGTTCTGGCGCTGGTCAAGGAACGGGCGGAAGAGGGGCTGCGCCGTCTGGCCGATCTCGACCTTCTGACCGGCATAGCCAACCGGCGTTCCTTTTCCACCCGGCTGCGCGACACCATGCTGCCGGGCGACGCGATCGCCATGATCGACATCGACCACTTCAAACGCATCAATGACCGGTTCGGCCATCTGGCCGGAGACGACGTGCTGGCATCGGTTGCGGCCGGATTGCGCGAACGGGTCGGCGCCAACGATCTTCTCGCCCGCTTCGGCGGTGAGGAATTCGTGCTGTTCATGCCGGGCATCGGCAAGGAAGATGCGATGGCCTTCGTCGCAAAGCTGCGCGCCGAAGTCAGCGCCATCACCCACGACCTCGACGAACAGGCTGTCGCCGTAACACTGAGCGCCGGGCTGGCGGTCTGTGAGGAAAAAAGCCTGTCAGCACAGGCCCTGATCAAGATGGCCGATACGGCGCTCTATGCCTCGAAGGCTGCGGGCCGCGATCGACTGACATTTTACCGCCCGGAAGATTTCAACCGTATCACCCCGCAGGCCGTGCGCCAGGCGGGATAAGGTCATAGGCCAGCTCAGCCTGCGAGCGAACGCTCGATGTGCTTGGCCGCTTGCCACAGATCTTCCATTCGCTCCAGCGTCGCCGCTTCCAGGGTTTCGCCATTTGTTGTGAGCGATGTTTCGATGTGATTGAAACGTCTGCGGAATTTCGTATTGGTGCCGCGCAGCGCGTTTTCCGGGTCGGTCTTGACGTGACGGCCGATGTTGACGAGCGCGAAAATCAGATCGCCGAGCTCATCGGAGACTTTCTCCGGTTTTCCTTCCGCCAGCGCCTCGCGCAGCTCCGCGATCTCTTCTTCGATCTTGTCGAGGATCGGGGCAGGGTCCGACCAGTCGAAGCCGACGCGTGCGGCCTGTTCCTGCAGTTTCAGCGCTTCGGTCAGGGCGGGCTGGCTGCGCTGCACCCCGCCGAGAAAACCGGCCTTGAAATCCTCGGTAATGCCGCGGCGCAGGCGCCTTTCGGCACGTTCGCGTTTTTCTTCGGCCTTGATCCGGTCCCACTGCAGTTTCACGGTGTCAGGCGTGTCGGCATCCGAAACGTCGAAGACATGCGGATGGCGACGGATCATTTTCGAAGTCACGGCATGTACCACGTCGCCAAAGGAGAATTCACCCATCTCCTCGGCGATGCGGGCATGGAAAACCACCTGCAGCAGCAGGTCCCCCAATTCTTCGCAAAGATCGTCCGTGTCCTTGCGCTCGATGGCGTCAGCGACTTCGTAAGCCTCTTCGATCGTGTAGGGCTTGATCGTTTCGAAGGTCTGCACGATGTCCCACGGGCAGCCGGTTTCCGGCTGGCGCAGGGCCTCCATGATCTCGATCAGACGGGAAATATCCTTCGAGGCTTCCATCGGCATGTCTTTACTTCCCGGTTCAGTTGAGCGGAATGTTGTTGTCGGTCTTCGATGCCTGGTAGCTGTTCGAAAGATCGTCATAGGCGGCCTTGATGCGGGCCGTCTGCGCCTTCAGTTCGCTTTTCAGCGGGTCGGCTTCGCTCTCCACCAGGTCGGAAATGAAATAGGAGTTCCAGAAGGCATTGTTGCGGCGGTATCCGCCGGGCTCCAGACCGAACACTTCCTTGAGGATTTTCAGGTCGTGCGGAATGGCGAAAGCGTCGCGCGAATCTTCGTGGCTGAAGAACGAGTAGAAATTGTCGAAACCGGCCCAGGTGATCGCCGACATGCACATGGTGCAGGGTTCGTGCGTCGACAGGAAGATCAGGTCCTTGGTGTTGAGCTTTTCGCCAAGTTCATAAAAGCGCTTGAGGGTGTGGACCTCACCGTGCCAGAGCGGATTTTCCAGCTCGTTGTTGGTCTCGGCAATGACCAGAGACAGGTCGGACTTGCGCAAAATGGCGGCGCCGAAAACCTTGTTTCCAAGGCTGACACCGCGCGCCGTCAGCGGCAGGATGTCGTGTTCGATAACGTCGAGAAGGCGGGCGGCGATGGTGTTGCTGGCCACGGTGATCGTCCTTTGTGCCGGCGGAATGGAAAGCGGCTTCCGAGCGGAATGCCGTTAGAAAACAATGTCCTCTTTTTTGGCTCGAAGCCGCTTTTGTCAAGGGATGCAAGGCGGGATTCGTCTTAGGTAAAAAACCTTGCGGTTGGATTTCCTCAAAAACCCCACCGGTCGAGAAATAAAAATCCAACCGCGCGAACGGCATGAATTTCTGTTTCTTCATTCCTAGCGGCAAATGCGGGATACATGTGGCATGAATAATCATACCCGCTTTCCGCAAGCTGATGAACGGCTCTCCACTTTCCCCGCGTTTTTCCGCGTTGAAGGCAAGGTCGTTATCGTGTTCGGAAATGGCGATGAAGCTTTCGCCAAGGTCCGGCTGCTCTCCAACACCAACGCGCATATCGTCGCTTTTGCCGATCAGCCTGAGGACGCATTCAAGCGTTATCTCGTGGAGAACGGCATAGACCATCGCCCGCTCGCCTTTTCCGCCGAGTTGATCGATGGCGCAACGCTGGTCTTTGCCGCGACCGGCGATGAAAGCCTCGACCGCCAGATCGTGACGGAAGCGCGCGGCAGGAAAATTCCGGCCAATGCGGTCGATCAGCCCGCGTTTTGCGATTTCTTCACGCCCGCTCTGGTCACACGTGCACCTGTTGCCGTTGCCATCGGCACGGAAGGCGCCGGCCCGGTTCTCGCGCAGATGATCCGGGCGCGTATCGACCAGATGCTGGCACCGTCGCTTGGCAGACTCGCACGCCTCGCCGTCGATTATCGCGATGCAGCCGAAGACAATGTTCCGAAGGGTGCTCTTCGCCGCAACTTCTGGCGTCGGTTTTTCTCCGGTCGCGTCGCGGATGCGGTTGCCGTGGGTGATGAAGCCGCCGCTCGCCGTAGCGCGGAAAGCCTGCTGCAGTCGCCTGAGCGCAGCGAAGGCCATGTCTGGCTGGTCGGTGCAGGTCCGGGCGCGGAAGATCTTCTGACGCTGCGCGCCCAGCGCGTTCTGATGGAAGCCGACGTCATCGTTTATGATGCGCTGGTTCCGCAGGCCATCGTCGATATGGGTCGCCGTGACGCGGAGCGTCTTTCTGTTGGCAAGCGCAAGGGCTGTCACACCAAGTCGCAGGACGAGATCAATCGCCTGCTGGTGCGCCTTGGACAGGAAGGCAAACGCGTCGTCCGTCTGAAGTCCGGCGATCCCCTGGTCTATGGCCGTGCAGGTGAAGAAATGGCGGCTCTGCGCCATGCCGGTATCGGTTACGAGATCGTACCCGGTATCACCTCGGCCTTTGCTGCGGCTGCCGATTTCGAGTTGCCGCTGACACTGCGTGGCGTTGCCTCGTCGCTGATCTTCACCACCGGTCACGACCTGACCGGCGACGTGCTGCCCGACTGGGCACGACTGGCCGTTTCGGGTGCGACGATTGCTGTCTACATGGGCCGCAGCGTTGCCGCTTCGGTCGCGACCCGCCTGATGGATGCCGGTCTTGGCATTGAAACCACGGTTGCCGTGATCGAAAACGCCAGCCGTGCCGATCGCAAGCTGCTGCATGGCACATTGAAGGATTTGCCCGATCTGGAACATCGTGATGAACTGACCGGCCCGGTCATGGTTATCATCGGCGATGCCGTCGCGGGCGCCAATTTTGACAGGTCTGAGGCTCTTGCTCTTTCGGCAAGAACCAGGGACCTTAAGCGGGAGTATGAGAATGGCTGACAAGGTTTTGACCGCCAACCGTCTGGACGATGGCATTGCCGTCTGGCTGGATGCCAATGGAGAATGGACGGAAAACCTCCAGAACTCCCTGGTGGCGCGCCATGCGGAAGCCGTTGCTTCGCTGGAGGAAATCGGCAAACGCGATTTTTCCGCCAACAAGGTCGTTGACGTCAACATTGTCGATGTCGTCGAGGAAAATGGTCGCCTGTGGCCGACCCGCCTGCGCGAACGCATCCGCGCGGCCGGCCCTACCGTTCAATACGCCACCGGCTTCAAGCCGGCCGATGCAGCATTTATCGCAGTCTGAGGAATACGATGTACCGTTACGACGAGTTCGACCACGCTTTCGTTCAGGGCCGTGTTGAGCAATTTCGCGATCAGGTGGCCCGCCGCCTGTCCGGAGAACTCGCTGAAGATGCCTTCAAGCCGCTGCGCCTGATGAACGGTGTCTATCTGCAATTGCACGCCTACATGCTGCGTGTTGCCATTCCCTATGGCACGTTGAATTCAAAACAGATGCGTATGCTGGCGCACATTGCCCGCAAGTATGACCGTGGATACGGCCATTTCACCACGCGCCAGAACATCCAGTACAACTGGCCGCGCCTGGCCGACACGCCAGATATTCTTGATGAGCTGGCCAGTGTGGAAATGCACGCGCTGCAGACCTCCGGAAACTGCATTCGTAACGTCACCGCAGACCATTTTGCTGGTGCAGCCGCCGATGAAGTGGCCGATCCGCGTCCTTACGCCGAAATCCTGCGCCAGTGGTCGTCGGTTCACCCGGAATTTTCGTTCCTGCCGCGCAAGTTCAAGATTGCCGTCACGGGTGCGGAGCGTGACCGCGCCGCCATTCAGGTCCACGATATCGGTCTGCATCTGAAAAAGAACGACAAGGGCGAGATCGGCTTTGCCGTTTACGTCGGTGGCGGTCAGGGCCGCACGCCGATGATCGCCAAGAAGATCCGCGACTTCCTGCCGGAAGAAGACCTGCTGTCCTACACCACGGCCATCATGCGCGTTTATAACCTGCACGGCCGCCGCGACAACAAGTACAAGGCGCGCATCAAGATCCTGGTACATGAGACCGGTGCGGAAGAACTGGCGCGCCAGGTCGAGGTTGAATTTGCCGAACTGAAGAACGGCGAACTCAAGCTGCCCGACGCCGATATCGCCGCGATCAGCACCTATTTCGCGCCGCCGGAACTGAAGGACCGTTCGGAAGGCTGGGAAAGTCTGGCCCGCTGGAAGCGTGCCGACGAAGGTTTCGCACGCTGGGTCGAGCAGAACGTCGCGCCGCACCAGCATCCCGACTACGGCATCGTGACGATTTCGCTGAAGCCGATCGGCGGTATTCCGGGTGATGCCTCGGATGCGCAGATGGATCTGGTGGCCGATATCGCCGAAGAATATGCCTTCGACGAAATCCGTATCAGCCACGAGCAGAACATCATCCTGCCGCATGTGGCGCTCGCCGATCTGGAGCCGCTTTATCGCGCACTGGTCGGTGCGGATCTGGCAACCGCCAATGCTGGTCTCATCACCGACATCATTGCCTGTCCCGGCTTGGACTATTGCGCGCTTGCCAATGCACGCTCTATTCCGGTTGCCCAGGAGCTTTCGCTGCGTTTCGGCGCACCGGAGCGTCAGGCTGAAATTGGCGAACTGAAGATCAAGATTTCCGGCTGCATCAATGCCTGCGGTCACCACCATGTCGGCCATATCGGCCTGCTTGGCGTGGAGAAGAAGGGTGCTGAACTCTACCAGATCACGCTTGGCGGTTCCGGAGACGAAAACACGTCGATCGGCGAAATCATCGGTCGCGGTTTCGAACCGGAAAAGGTCACCGACGCGGTGGAAACCATCGTCGATACCTATCTCGGTCTTCGCCAGTCGAAGGAAGAAACCTTCCTCGAAGCTTACCGCCGTGTGGGCCCGCAGCCGTTCAAGGATGCGCTCTATGGCTCTGCCGCCGAAGCCGCCTAAGGAGACCGAGACGATGACAAAGATCTGGAACGAAAGCGGTTTCGTCGAAAACGATCCCTGGGTGATCGAAACGGAAGAGGTGAAGGCCGAGGACGGCCAGAAGGCTCTTCTGCCGCTCGACGCCTTTCTGACGCGCGTGGGTGAAAGCAACGATGTTGGTCTCGGCGTGCTGATTGCGCCCGCCGACGACGTGACGAAGCTTGAGCCATATCTCGACCGTATCGGCCTGGTGGCGGTCAGCTTCCCGGCCTTCAACGACGGGCGTGGTTTCAGCCATGCCTCGCTGCTGCGCAGCCGTCTCGGCTTTACCGGCGAGGTGAGGGCGGTTGGCGATGTGCTGATCGACCAGGTGCCCTTGATGTTGCGCACCGGCTTCACCAGCTTTGCAGTGACCAACCAAACTGCGATCCGCCGCCTGTCGGAAAACCGGCTTCCGGCGATCGACGTCTATTACCAGCCGACGGCCCGTGCCGCGACCGGTAACGAGACCTATAGCTGGCGACGCCGCGTCGCTGTGTGACGCGTCGCAATGGAAATATGAGTTTTAGATACATATTTCCTGAATGCATGGCAGTATTGGCATTCTCATGCCTTCAAAACCGGGCAGAAATGGTATAATTGCCCGGTCGGAGAATGTCGCTTATCGAATATGGACGGAACTAGAAATGAACGCGCCAGCCAAGACGGAAGATTTCGCGATCAAGATACCTGATGGTGTTTACGCCGAGACGGTTCTTTCGGTGGAGCATTACACCGATCACCTGTTCCGCTTCCGCATGACGCGGCCGGCCGGTTTCCGTTTCCGTTCCGGCGAGTTTGCCATGATCGGCCTGATGGTTGGCGAAAAGCCGATCTACCGTGCTTACTCCATCGCAAGCCCGGCCTGGGATGAGGAACTGGAATTCTTCTCGATCAAGGTTCCCGATGGTCCGTTGACCTCGCACCTGCAGGCCATCAAGCCCGGCGACACGGTCTTGATGCGCAAGAAGCCGACAGGCACGCTGGTTCTCGACGCGCTGACCCCCGGCAAGCGTCTTTACATGCTTTCCACCGGTACTGGCATTGCGCCCTTCGCAAGCCTGATCCGTGACCCGGAAACCTACGAAAAGTTTGATGAGGTCATTCTGACCCATACCTGCCGCGATGTGGCCGAACTGAAATACGGTTTCGATCTGGTCGAAGAAATCAAGAACCACGAGTTCCTGAACGAAATCGTCGGCGACAAGCTGAAGCTCTATTCCACGGTCACCCGTGAAGATTACGCCTTCACCGGCCGCATTACCGACCTCATCGAAAATGGCAAGGTGTTCGCCGATCTTGGCGTGCCTGCTTTCGATCCGGCGATCGACCGCGGCATGATCTGCGGTTCCTCGGCGATGCTGAAGGACACCAAGGCGTTGCTCGAAAAGGCAGGCCTGACGGAAGGCGCCAATAACAAGCCGGCAGAATTCGTCATCGAACGTGCATTCGTCGGCTAAGTCGCGCCACAGACCGAGATTTTGAAGGAGGCCCAACGGCCTCCTTTTTTATTGGCCGTGTGAAGCCTTTGCCGCCTCATCATGCTCCTTCGGTGCGATTTCGTTGCGGTAGATGAGAAAGAGGCCGATGGCGATGGCCGAGATGCCGCCGCCGACGAGATGGGACAGGGAGTAGCCCCCCTGCGTCACCAGCCAGCCTGCCACCACGTTGCTGAGCGACGCGCCGATGCCCTGCACTGTCATGACGCTGGCAAGGCCGACATTGAAGCGTCCGGTACCCTTGAGAATGCGCTCGGCTGCCACAGGTGTGACGATGCCAGAAAACCCCGGATCGGCAGGGCAATCAGCGCAATCAGAAACACCGTTGCAAGTCCGAAACGGCGGATCAGCCAGGGTGCCAGGGCAGCAACGAAGATCATCGCGAATTGCGCGACGCCGGTGATGATGGCGGTGGTGCGGAACGGCGTCTGCAGCTCGATGGCGAAGTCCTGGGCGATCAGCCGGCTCATTGGCGCATTGCCGAAATGAAAGACCAGCAGAATGATGGCGAGGAAGATCAGGCCGCGTTCCTGCAGCAGCACCTTGAAACCGGAAGGGCCGGGCTCGCCCTTGTCCTCGCCAAGACCGCGCGCCACCTTGTGATCGATACGGTGCGGATCGATGGCGGCGGTGGCGATGAGCGCGCCAACAGCCGTGAGCAACATTAGGCCGATGACCCCATGCAGGCCGAAGAAGGACACGGCGACATAGGTCGCAAACAGCGAAGCGAAGTTGCCGCCATGGTTCCAGAACTCGTTGCGCGATATCTGGTGTGAAAACAGGCGCTCACCGACAAGGCCAAGCGTGAGGCCGGCAAGGGCAGGTGCGACGACAGCACCCACCACGGCGGTCATGATCTGCCCGGTCCAGACGATCCAGACATCGGGAAAAATCAGCGTGATGAGGGCGCCGATGGTGACCAGCACCACAGGCACGGCAATCAGCATCCGTTTCCAGGTCGTGCCATCCACCAGTGCGCCGCAGAGCGGCGTGGCGATCAGGCCAACCAGGCCGCCAACCGTGGCAATGAGACCGAGAGACAGCGAGGACCAGCCATTCGTGGCAAGAAAGGCATCGAGAAACGGACCGAGCCCATCCCGCGCATCGGCCAGAAAGAAGTTCAGCGCAGCAAGCGCAAACAGGGTGCGGTCGGATAGGCCGCCGGCTCGCGGCGCACCGCCGGAGGAATGACCGGCCGAGGGCTTGCCTTGCGGCGCAGAAACGCTGAGGGCCGTCATGAGAAGTGCTCCGGAAATATAGCGGTGGTGATGCTTGGCGTCATCGAGGTTCGCGAAGAACAGATGCCGCCGGATTTGGTTGCATTGGAAAACTAAAAAGCCTGATCGCGCATGTTGCTTGTGAAAACCGGTGAAAAGCCTGCCGTGGCACAGGAACATTTCTCCGGCTCAGCGAGTTACCGTCCGTCTAAACTTACGGATCGACGCCATGAAACGCACAGCCGCAGTCCTGTTATCACTCGCCGGTATCGTGGCAGCCCAGCCCGCCGCCGCTGACGAAAGCGCATTTCTCTCGTCCCTTGAAGGCACGTGGACGGGCAAGGGAACGGTCATCACCCGCATCGGTGCACCGGCCATTTCGGTGAATTGCACGTTGAATTCGGATGCCCGAAGTGCTGCCCTGAGCATGTCAGGCAATTGCCGTGGACTGGTTGTTGTCAACCGCGCCATCGCGGCCGACCTGACCGCCAGCGGGGCGCGCTACACCGGCACCTATACCGGTCCGTCCGGCCGTCCTTCGGCGCTGTCTGGCAATCGCCGGGGAAATGCCATCAACCTGACTGTGCGCTGGAACCGCGATATCAATGGTGACCGCGTGGCCGCAATGACCATCGAAAAGGTCGGTGCGAACGGCCTCAGACTGCGCACAACCGACAAGGATGGCAAGACCGGCAAGACGGTGGTGACAAGCGATATCCGACTGGTGCGGTAAGCCTTATGCGGCAAGCGCGTCCGCAACCATTGTCCTGTTGCGGCCGGTGTTCTTGGCTTGGTAAAGCGCAACATCGGCGCGGGCATAGGCGGAGGAAAAGCTTTCTCCGGGATTGATGAAGGCCAGACCGAAGCTTGCGGTAATCGGCAGATCGCTGTCGCAATCGGCAAACAGCGCCGGAACACCTTCACGGATCGTCTCGACCAGTTTCAGGGCATCCTTCATGTCCGCCCTGGACAGGAACAGCGCAAACTCTTCCCCACCCATACGTGCGGCAAGGTGATCCACGCCCGCAAAGCTATCAATATGGTCGGCAAAACGCTTGATCACGGTGTCACCGGCCGCGTGGCCGAAGCGGTCGTTGACGGTCTTGAACCGGTCGATATCGGTGACGACGACAATTCCGCGTGGAATGTGGCGAAGTGCGATCCGCCTTTCCACTTCTTCTTCAAAACCACGCCGGTTCAACACACCCGTCAGGTAGTCATGGCGGGCCTGGCGTTTCAGTTCCTTGGCAAGATCGGCCGCCACGATCATCAGCGTCAGAATACCGGTTCCGATCATGCCGGTCGGCGTGCCGATCGACAATACGACGATAAAGCTGGCGTCGGCGATTTCGCCGCCCGCCCTCGCAAGCCAGGCGGCAATTGCGACACTGCTGATGTAGAGGCCGTAAACGGTGAGAATGCGCCGGACGGTCAGCGCAATGCCGGTGGCGCCGCGCAGGGTGTAAACGATGATGCCCACGAAGGCGGCGTCGGCAATGGCGGTCGCCATGCGCGAAAACATGCGCCATTCGGTCAGCTGGAACGCCCAGGCAACGAGAATGAACAGGGTCGAGACGATCCAGGTGATCGCGACACCGCGATTATCCCTGCCAGCCCTGAGACGGAAACCCCAGGCCAGCAGCGCGAAACTGCCGATGGAGGCATGGCAGGCCAGCATCGCCGTCAGATATTGCTGCTCCGGCATCAGCCCGCCAACGATACGCAAACCGTGGCCGATGGCCGACGACATGAAGGACAGCGCCCAGATCATCGCGTGTTGCTTCAACCCGAACTGACGCCACGCGACCAGAAGCGCGACGCCAAAAAGCAGGCTCACGACAACAATGCTCAGCGATGTGACGACGGTGGAAAGCATAAGCCGTTGGACAGGTTGTAAATGGGAAAAACGCCGTAGCGAGGCGCCCTTATATCGTCAGACCCGGGCGAATGACAATCCGCTCTCTGTTCACAGTATTGTCCTGCGTCAATGACGCGCAGAGCAGACGGATGATTTCTAAGTGAAATCAATCAGTAGAGGACAATGATCCGAGACTTCCGGACGGGTCACGACATCGAAATTGTCGATGTTTACGGCCGGATTGACCAGCATGTAGTCAGCATAACGGTTCTGTTTGGTGTAGTGGGAGGTGCGCGTGCTCGTAAAACCACGCCCCGTTACCAGTTCCACCAGATCGAGTTCTTTCAGCACGGCGAAGGTCTCGCTGTCTGGCAGAACGTTGAAATCGCCGCAGACGATGATCCGGTCGCCCCCCTCTGCGACGTTCCGCACGAGCCGGACGAGGCATTGTGCCTGCGCCAGTCGCTCCGGCGTGTCCTGTTTGCCCTGGAGATCCCGGAGCCCGTGCATATGGGCGATCACGACCGGCCGTCCCGTCGCAAAATCGAAAACACGAATGGCATGTGCGGTACGTGAGCGCGGATGCGCGCCATATCCATCGGCGGAAAACGCCCCGTGCACGAAACCCTGTGCCTGTCCGATCACGGCAATGGATTTGCGCACGAAGGTCGCCAGGCCCCATTGCGAGTCATATCGCGTCTCGCCTTCCCAGAGATCGCCCTGTGCTGCCGGGCAAAACACGGCCAGATGATCGGGCAGGGTAGCGGCCACATCGCGGAGCATATTGGCCCGCTGCACCAGATCAGTGCCATGATCGCGATACATCAACCACGCCTGCGTCGCCGCTGGCGTATGAATGACTTCCTGCAGGCAGAGAATATCCGGATCGGCCGCCGCGAGATAGGCAATCATCTCCCCATGCAGTTTTCCACCCCAGCCGTTCAGGCAAATCAGACGCATTCCCCCTCCATCACCGCAAAACTCCCGAAGTCACCTGTAGCACGGAATGCCCATCCAGAACGAAAAAGGCCCGGATCGCTCCGGGCCTCGAACATAAGGGTCAGAACCTTCGCGAGATGCCAGCCTTGGCGGCCGCCGATCTTTCGCCATCGCCTTCGATGTTGAATAGCAGTCTGCCTTCGACCGACCAGGCATCGTCGGTTTGCCAGGCGGCACCGATCGAGACAGATCCGAACGCGCCGGAGCCGTCGAGGCCCGAATAACCGCCCGTCAGGCCGATCTTCGGTGTCAGCTTAGCGCCGTCGTCAAACGTGAAGGAGCGGGCAATTTCTGCCCCAAGGCTGACCCGGAATTGTTCCTCGTTGAAACCTTCGATGGTCAAGGCATCCCCGGCCTCGTTTCTGACGGTGTAATCGTCGACATTTTCGGAGAAATAGACGGCACGAAGTCTCGGCGTCAGGCTCATGTCGTTTCCGAGATCGAGCTGGCCCTCGATCGACGTATCCGCCATCCAGCGCGTCGTGTCGAAATCGCCATCCCAGAATTGCGTGTCGATCGTGTTCGACGATCCGCCATAACGCAGGCTGGCATTCCAGAACACGCCCTTGCCGATTTCAAATGATGTATAGGGACCAGCCAGCCAACCGTTGCCCGTCAGTTCCGCATCCGTATCGGTTGGGTCGGTCATGTAATCATAGTGGAACGACAGGCCGACAAGAGCCCTCTCGCTGACAAGATAATCGGCGCCCATGTTGATCATGGCGAAACGGCCCCACTTCGAACCGTTGATATCCTTGTCGTTATGAGCAAGGAACGCGCCGTCGATCCAGATGTTGAAGGGCGATGCATAGCCGCCGCCAACACCATCAGACCGGTCACGGGCGGATTCCATCTGTGCAAGGCTCGTGGAGAAATTCACCGTCATGCCGTTTTCAGACGGCGTCATGTTGGCGGTCACCGGGTCGGAAGCCTGCGCCATCCGGCGGCGCTCCAGCAGACCAGGAACGTTGATCGCAGAAGAGATCATGCTCTGCCGGCTGCGCACGAAGTCATGCACGAGCGCGTCGATTTCGTTCGCGACCTCGGCAGGGTCGTAGTTGATGTTGTAAGTAACCGTGCCGGTGTTTGATATGCCGAGCGCACTGGTCAGGCTGAAATTCACCTGGACCCTGCCGGAATAGGCTGGATTGGGAGTAAACTTCAGATACCACCCGAGCGTTGTCGGTGTGGAGGACTGCGCGAACTCGCCGCGCACGATCGAGATCGTACCGGCGTTGGCCGGTGAGACCGACACGATATCGGCAGAGACGAAGGGCCCACCGGTTGCCCCGCGTGTCAGGTCTACGTTGTTGGGTGTCGCACCCGCCGCGACCTCGATCGTCGTATCCGTGGCAGTGACCGAACGCGGTTTGACGGTCAATGTGTAGGTTGCCGTTCCAATCCCGTTGTTCTGGTCGGCGACCTGGATGGTGAAGTTGTAATCCTTGGCTTCGGCATTGGCGGTGACAGGCCCGGTAAGCTCGCCCGTCGCGGGGTTGAGCGATAGGCCGTCCGGCAGGACACCTGACGTCAAACTGTAAACAAGTGTTCCGTTCCCGCCGCTGGCGCTGATCGTCTGGCTGTAATCCTCGCCCACCATCGCATCCTTCAGCGTACCCGCCGCAGGCGACAAGGTCAGTGTCACTGGTACGGCAGCGACATTGAATACGTAAGCCCCCGAAACCGTAACACCGTTGGCGTCGGTTGCGGTCACGGTGAAACTGAAGGTTCCAGATGTGGTTGGCGTTCCGGTAATCGTGTCACCCGATAGCGTCAGACCGGCAGGCAAGCTGCCTGATGTGACGGAATACAGATAGGGAGCCATGCCGCCCGAGGCTGAGAGAGACTGGCTGTAGGCGCTTCCGAACGTCGCGGCTGGAAGTGTGCCTGATGCTGGAGACAGCGTTATCGTCGGTGCGGAAACGGTTATCGTCACCGTCGCGGGTGACGATGTGCCATTGGCGTTGGTGGCGGTATAGGTGAAACTATCCAGGCCGGAGTATCCGCTGACTGGCGTGTAGGTGATTGAGGTGTCTGCTGCCGTTGCGGTACCATGCGATGCACCCGAGGCGACTGCGACCGAGGTTGCCGCACCACCGCTGATATCGAGCGTGATCGTATTGCCAGTCGAATTTGCGGCAACCGTCGCTGAGACGTCATGAGCAACAGGCTCGAGAGCCGAGATCTGAAGCGCATAACTCGACGACACCGTGAAACTGTTGGCATCGGTTGCGGTCACAGTGAAATTGAAGGGGCCGGAGGCGGCTGGCGTTCCGCTGATGATCCCGTTGGCCGTATTCAGGGAAAGGCCGGTCGGCAAACTTCCTGCCGTTATGGCGAAAGAATAGGGTGCAGCGCCACCCGAAGCGGTCATCGTCTGGCTATAGGCCGTACCAACCGTTCCGTTGGTCAATGTCGCGGGAGAAAGGGTGATCGTCGGCGCATGATACGCAAATGCGCCGGCGAGCGTTGCAGTGCCGCCGGGCGTGGTCACCACAACGTCAGCCGCACCAGCTGCGTGGGCCGGCGTGGTGGCCGTGATCGATGTGGCGCTATTGACAGTGATGCCTGTTGCAGCCGTGCCGCCGATCGTCACCGATGTCGCACCCGTCAGGTTCGTCCCGGTGATCGTCACCGTCGTACCCCCTGATGCAGGCCCCTGGGACGGACTTACGGATGTCAATGTCGGTGCACTGGATGTGCCGGTGCAGCGTACGGCAACCGTACTGATGTAGGTTCCAGTCGAAATCTGCAATCTGAGACCGGTTGAGGTCAGTTGGCTGGATGTGATTGTGTAGAAGTGGGGACCTGCCTCTTTCGCGCTGCTGTAATACGTCCCGTCATACGGATCGGAATAGTTGGCAGCCTGCACGAAAACGCGATCAGTTGCTTCGATAGGCGAATTTTTCGGGTCGCCACCATTGTCTGTATAGGAAACTGTGACTGTTTCATCACTGTTGAAGGAAGACGCTGCAAAAATCTGGCTGAAAGAGTTGGTATCCAGCGAGCTTAGCGTCGTACATGACGCCGACAGCGCGTAGGCATTGGATGTCCAGGAAGCAAAGAGCAGAAATAAAAGTGAGGCGATGAATCTCGACAGATAAAAGACTGAGAATCTAGTCCCGGAAAATGATGGCTCTCCTTCTCCATTCTTTCCGAATGTCAGGAATTTCGACGGTATATTGCTGATTTTATTGTTCATTTTTTCTGCTGCGGTCTTGCTGGCCGTCGATATCATCTTTTGGTGAATCAACTTGAGATGGTGCGATTCTCTGGAATAACTGCACGCAGCAATAGCGTTTTCCTTGCCTCTTGGCTGTCGTCCATATGCGGGTGCATTTCAATAAATGCGAGCAAGCGGCCTTTTTGCACCACTGAATTTAAAGGGGTACCAAGAACGGCCCGGCCAGATGAAGTGAGTTCGGCCCGCACGTTTTCGTCCGCGCCGCAACAAAAAAGGCCCGGATCGCTCCGGGCCTTTCATGGTGAAGGTTACAGACCTTATTCTGCCGCTTCGGCGTAAGCTTCCATTGGCGGGCAGGTGCAGATCAGGTTGCGGTCGCCGAAGACGTTGTCGATGCGGTTGACCGAGGACCAGTATTTGTCGACGCGGAACGAGCCGGGCGGGAAGCAGGCCTGTTCGCGGCTGTAAGGGCGGTCCCATTCGCCGACCAGGTCTTCGACGGTGTGCGGAGCATTCTTCAACGGGTTGTTGAGCTTGTCCGCGCGTCCTTCTTCGATGTCACGGGCTTCCTCGCGGATGGCCAGCATGGCGTCGCAGAAGCGGTCGATTTCCGCCTTGGTTTCGGATTCCGTCGGCTCGATCATCAGCGTGCCGGCAACCGGCCAGCTCATGGTCGGTGCGTGGAAACCGCAGTCGATCAGACGCTTGGCAACATCGTCCACCGTCACGCCGCAGCTATCGGCCAGAGGTCGGGTGTCGATGATGCATTCATGCGCCACGCGACCGGTTTCCGACTTGTAGAGCACGTCGTAAGCGCCCTTCAGCCGTGCCGCGATGTAGTTGGCGTTGAGGATCGCAACCTTGGTTGCCTGCGTCAGACCTTCGCCGCCCATCATCAGGCAGTAGCTCCAGGAGATCGGCAGGATCGACGGAGAGCCGAACGGTGCTGCCGAAACCGCACCCTCGCGTCCGTCCGTCGAGGGGTGGCCGGGAAGGAACGGCGCCAGATGCGCCTTGACGCCGATCGGCCCCATGCCGGGACCGCCGCCGCCGTGCGGAATGCAGAAGGTCTTGTGCAGGTTAAGGTGCGAGACATCCGAACCGATGTCGCCGGGACGGGAAAGACCGACCATGGCGTTCATGTTCGCGCCGTCCAGATAGACCTGGCCGCCATACTTGTGGGTAATGTCGCAGATCTCGCGCACCGTTTCCTCGAACACGCCGTGCGTGGAAGGATAGGTGATCATGCAGCACGAGAGGTTTTCTGCGTACTGCTCTGCTTTTGCACGGAAATCGTCGATATCGACGTCGCCGTTTTCGCGTGCCTTGACCGGAACCACCTTCATGCCGGCCATCTGTGCGGAGGCAGGGTTGGTGCCATGCGCCGAGGTCGGGATCAGGCAGACGTCGCGGTGCGTGTCGCCATTGGCAAGGTGGAAGTTACGGATGGTCAGAAGGCCCGCATATTCGCCCTGCGCACCGGAATTCGGCTGCATGGAGAAGGCGTCGTAACCGGTGACCGAGCACAGCTTTTCGGAGAGATCATCGATCATTTCCCTGTAGCCGAGCGCCTGGTTGGCCGGCACGAAGGGATGGATGTCGGAGAATTCCGGCCAGGTGATCGGCAGCATTTCCGCTGTCGCGTTCAGCTTCATGGTGCAGGAACCGAGCGGGATCATCGCGCGGTCAAGCGCCAGGTCACGGTCCGAAAGACGGCGGATGTAACGGGTCATCTCGCTTTCGGCGCGGTTCATGTGGAAGATCGGATGCGTCATGTACTGGCTGGTGCGCAGCAGATCCTTCGGCAGACGATAATCCGGCTCGAAATCGGCAATCTCGAAGTTGCCGCCAAAGGCACGCCAGACGGCCTCCAGCGTTGCCGGGCGGGTGCGCTCGTCAAGGCTCATGCCGATCTTGGTGGCGCCGACCTTGCGCAGGTTCACGCCTTCCGCCACGGCCGAACGCAGGATAACGCCCTGCATGTGGCCGACATCGACGGTGATGGTGTCGAAGAAGGTTTCCGGCTCGATCTTGTACCCGAGCTTTTCCAGACCCTTGGCCATCAGAACCGCCTTCTGGTGGGTCTGCTGGGCAATCGCCTTGATACCCTGCGGGCCGTGGAACACGCCGTACATCGAGGCCATGACAGCCAGCAGCACCTGTGCGGTGCAGATGTTCGACGTCGCCTTTTCGCGGCGGATGTGCTGTTCGCGGGTCTGCAGCGACAGACGATAGGCGCGGTTGCCGCGTGCATCGACGGAAACACCGACCAGACGGCCAGGCATGGAGCGCTTGTGCGCGTCCTTGACCGACATGTAGGCCGCATGCGGACCACCGTAACCGACGGGAACGCCAAAGCGCTGCGACGAGCCGATGGCGATATCCGCACCCATTTCACCGGGGGACTTGAGCAGCGTCAGGGCCAGAAGGTCGGCTGCGACGGCAGCGATGGCGCCGGTCTGGTGCAGACGGGCGATCAGGCCGGAGAAGTCGCTGACATGGCCGTGCGTGCCGGGATACTGGAAGATCGCGCCGAACACGTCCACCGGATCGAGATCGGTGAAGGGGTTGCCGACGATGATTTTCCAGCCGAGCGGTGCTGCACGGGTTTCGATCAGGGCAATGGTCTGCGGGTGGCAGTTGGCATCCACGAAGAAGGCGGTCGCCTTGGACTTTGCGACGCGCTGGCACATGGCCATGGCTTCGGCAGCCGCGGTCGCCTCATCGAGAAGCGATGCGTTGGCAACGTCGAGACCGGTCAGGTCGCATACCATCGTCTGATAGTTCAGCAGCGCTTCAAGACGACCCTGGGAGATTTCCGGCTGGTAGGGCGTGTAGGCCGTGTACCAGGCCGGGTTTTCCAGAATGTTGCGCTGGATGACCGGCGGCGTGATGGTGCCGTAATAGCCCTGGCCGATCAGCGAGGTCAGGACGAGGTTCTTGTTGGCCGTTTCGCGCAGGCGGTCGAGGGCTTCGCGCTCGGTCAGAGCCGCACCCCAGGTGAGCGGCGTCTTCTGGCGGATGGAAGCCGGCACGGTCGCGTCGATCAGGGCGTCGAGGCTCTTGTAGCCGACAACCTTGAGCATCTCGGCCATTTCCGACGGCGACGGCCCGATGTGACGCCGGTTGGCGAAATCATAGGGCTGATAGTCGGTGAAATGGAATTCGGTGGGCGTCGTCATTACGCGATCAGCTCCTTGTAGGCTGCTTCGTCGAGCAGCGCATCGGCATCCGCAACGTTGGAGAGCTTCAGCTTGAAGAACCAGCCGGCACCCTGCGGATCGGAGTTGACGAGAGAAGGATCGTCAACGATGGCCTGATTGATTTCGGTGATTTCGCCGTCAAGCGGACAATAGACGTCGGATGCCGCCTTGACGCTTTCAACAGTGGCCGCTTCGCCGTTCTTGGCAAAAGTGGAGCCGACTTCCGGCAGTTCGACGAATACGAGGTCGCCGAGCTGTTCGGCGGCATGGCTGGTGATGCCCACGGTGGCGACATCGCCTTCGATCTTCAGCCATTCGTGTTCTTCGGTAAATTTCAGCATCGGGTAATCTCCGGGAGTTTTGAAGAAAGACTATCGTTTGTAGGTGGGCGTGATGAAGGGCAGGGCGGCAACGGTCACCGGCAGATACTTGCCGCGCACTTCCGCAAAGATCGCCTTGCCGGCAACAGCGTAGTCGGTGGGCACGTAACCCATGGCAACCGGGCCTTCGACCGTGGGGCCAAAGCCGCCGGAGGTCACTTCGCCGATTTCGATCTTGCCTTCCGCATCGGCAAACAGCTTCGAATGGCCGCGCACCGGTGCCTTGCCTTCCGGCTTCAGGCCGACACGGCGACGCGTTGTGCCGCTGGTCAGTTCGCCCAGAATGCGCTCGGCACCGGGGAAGCCGCCTTCACGGTCGCCGCCGAGGCGGCGCACCTTCTGGATCGCCCATTCGAGTGATGCTTCGATCGGCGAGGTCGTGGTGTCGATGTCGTTGCCGTAAAGGCAAAGACCGGCCTCAAGGCGCAGGCTGTCACGCGCGCCAAGGCCAATCGGATGACAATCGGGATGTTCGAGCAGCGCCCTGGCGATTTCTTCGGCCTTGTCGGCCGGCACGGAAATCTCGAAGCCGTCTTCGCCGGAGTAACCGGAGCGCGAGACGATGCAGGCAACGTCATGCAGCGGCACTTCCTGCACGTCCATGAATTTCATTTCCGAAACGCCGGCCCAGAGTTCGGCCAGAACCTCTTCCGCACGCGGTCCCTGCAGCGCAATCAGCGCCCGGTCGTCGAGAAGGGTAATGTCGCAGGTCTCGCTCATATGCGCCTTCATGTGGGCGACATCGGCGTCCTTGCAGGCAGCATTGACGACAACGAACAGATGATCGCCGCGATTGGTGATCATCAGGTCGTCAAGAATGCAGCCGTTTTCTTCGGTGAAGAAACCGTAGCGCTGGCGGCCTTCCTTCAGGCCAAGAATATCGACCGGTACCAGCTTTTCGAGCTCCAGCGCCGCGTCGGCATTGTTGCCGGACTTGGCTTTGACGATGACCTGGCCCATGTGGGACACATCGAACACACCGGCGGCTGTGCGCGTCTGGATATGTTCCTTCAAAACGCCAGCCGGGTACTGCACAGGCATGTCGTAACCGGCGAATGGAACCATGCGGGCGCCAAGCGACAGGTGCAACGAATGAAGCGGGGTAACTTTAAGAGCGGCGGTATCGTCCAAGGACGCCTCCAGGGTTGCGCGGAAAACGCGCGGGCTCAGGTCGTGACGCAAAAGCGCCGGTTTCAAGAGCCCCCTCTGTCCTTGTCGCCTGAGATTGTTATCCCTTCGGCGAGCCGTCCTTGTGAAAGGTGGCTTCTCTCCAGAGTTCCGTCATCTTCGCTGGTCCTTTTGCCTGAGAGTTTCCGGGGCGGTTGCTCCTTCGGCACCGCACTCAAGCGGTTTCTCCCAACGATGATGCGACGCTCATTATCTGCGAAGGCCCTCTCTTGGCAAGGACCAAATGCCGCAACTGAACAGATTCTTGCTCCATCTGCGCCATCGCCCAAAAAAACGGCGAATGCCCCATTCGCAGGCGCTTTATGGTCAGTCGCCCTTTCGCTCCGGCAGGCCCTTGCGCTTGGTCGATGCCAGATCTTCAAGTTCTTTTTCTGTCATGGACTTAGCCATGTCTTTTGAAGCACCTTGTAAACTGGATTTGCTGGTTTCGCCACGTTTTGCGGCCAGTGCCGCGCCTGCGGCTTTCTGTTGTGCCTTGGATTTTGCTGGCATGTGTCTGCCTCCTCTGAAAGAGCGATGCCGCCATTAAAATGCTCCCCTGCGACGATTGTTCCCACGCCGACAGGTCCGTTGCGGCAATTTCCCCTTTGCTCCGCGCCGCAAAGCGCTGTATCGCCTTGATCATGACGATGGGATGGAACGCTCGGCTGACATCGACGGAAAAGGTGCTGCGCATCCTCTGCGCCGTGCTGATGCTGTCGCTCGGTTTTGCCCACAAGTCGTTCGCCCTTCCGCCAGCCCAGCCGGTGCTGGATGAGACCTACAGACTGCCGGATGGCACGTTCGCCGAAATCTGCTTCGGGCACGATGAAGGCGTCAAGGTCGACCACGGCAAAAGCGATCACTCCGGCGACGCAATCCTGTTTTGCGAAGCCTGCCTTCTCGCCTCGTCCATTCTCGTTCCCGTGCCGGATGGCGAGAGCTGGCTGAAGACCGAATTCGCCTGGCTTGAAAACGGCCTCTCCGTCGAGCGCGGTGTCCGCAATGATCAGAACCTGGAAACGCCAAAAGCGCGCGGCCCTCCCGTTCTCCTCTCCTGACCTCGCATAACGATCAGAAACGCCGCCCGTTTGCGGCAAAGGGGAGACTGCCAGAACCTTGATGTGGCGGCAGTCAAAGGACCGGAAAATGAGAACACACAAGATCATCGCCTGCACAGCACTTGTCGCCGCAGCCTCCACCGCGCAGGCATTTGCGCACACGTCTTTCGTCATTGGCTCGGCAGAGCAGGAAAGCACCATCGTTGCGGCGCTGCAGGTGCCGCATGGCTGCGATGGCGGCCTTGCCACCACGGAAGTGCGCATGGTGCTGCCGGAAGGTTTCATTGCCGCAAAGCCGCAGCCCAAGGCCGGCTGGGAACTGGAAATCATCAAGGGCGATTACCAGAAGGCCTATAAGAACCATGGGCAGGAGATCAAAAGCGGTCCGGTGGAAATCCGCTGGAAGGGCGGCGAACTGCTGGATGAGTTTTACGACACCTTCAATGTGCAGGGTAAGGTTTCCGGCGTAGAGGCTGGCGGCAACCTCGCTTTCAAGGTCACGCAGCTTTGCGGCGACAAGGGTAAGGTAGCCTGGGATGAGGTCGCGGCAGCGGGCGTCGATCCCCATTCGCTGAAGAATCCGGCACCGGTGATCCGCGTGACCGCGAAGACCGAAGGCGAGGGGCACCATGACCACGCGGCGATGGCGGCAGCACCCGATGTCGTCACCGTCGGCAGCCTGGAACTGTCGGGCGGCGTCTCCAGGGCCATGCTGCCGGGACAGCCGGTCGGCGGCGGTTACGTCACCATCAAGAACACCGGCACGGCCGATGACAAGCTGGTTGCGGTCGAAACCGCTGCAGCCGGTCGCTCGGAAATGCACGAAATGGCCATGGTCAATGACGTCATGAAGATGCGCAAGCTCGACGACGGTATCGTCATCCCGGCCGGTCAGACGGTGGAGCTGAAGCCCGGCGGTCTGCACTTCATGTTCTTCAACGTGCAGAAGCCTTTCGCCGATGGCGACAAGATCCCGCTGACGCTGACCTTTGAAAAGGCAGGCAAGGCAGAGGTCATTTTGTCTGTCGGTTCGGCCAAGCGTGGCGATGAACACCAGCATCAGCATAACTGAGTGAAACAAAACGACCGCCGGAGCATGGCTGCGGCGGTCTCGATCCTGGCGATTGTGACGTCAGACAGTGCCCGGAGGTCGGGCTATAGGATCTCTGCGATATCCCGATTGGAGCCGTCGCTTTCGGGATTTTTGTTGCCGCTGTTGTCGTCGTAAGCCTCCACGGCCTCTGAGAGCGTCGTCTGCGGTTCCTGCCGTTGACTGGCGGCGGTGAGGAAGTAGAGCGTCAGCGCCGGTGGGCGCACGGCTGTCATCAATCCTCTGAGCTGAAAGTCGTCGCCCGTTTCGGCCTTGCGCGCCAGTTCTTCAATGGCGTGCTCTACTTCGCTTTTGCGCGACACGCGCTGTACGGGCTTTTGTGCTTCAAGAGCATAGGCGGCCGTGGTCGCCGAAACTGAAAGAACCTGTGTCATTCACCCTCCGGCCCCTGCTGCCGATGTCATGAAAGCTTAACAATACCGATGACCTCTTGCCGTGAAGCTAAATCGGGAGGCGGTTGTTTAATTGAATTTTAGTGAAATCGGCGCGTCGGCACGGTAAGTCGTTGGCGCCTTTCGCTCTCTCCATCCATGGTCCGGGCGTGCCATATCCTTTAGGCTCTTTTTTTAGACCGGAGACATTATCGATGCTGAATATCGCACTCGTCGCTGCAGGTGGCGCCATCGGTTCGGTTTTTCGCTACCTCGTCGGCGTGTGGAGCATGCGCGTTGCCGGGCCTGCCTTCCCCTGGGGCACGCTGGTGGTCAATGTCGTGGGATCGTTCCTGATCGGCTTTCTCGTCGAACTGATCGCGCGGCGGCTGAATGCATCGGCGGAAATGCGCCTCTTCATCGTTACCGGCGTGCTCGGTGGCTTCACGACATTTTCGTCCTTCTCGCTCGATGCCGTTGCCCTGTTCGAACGCGGCGCCCTCAGCCTTTCGGCTGTTTACGTCATCGCCACACTGGTTGTTTCGATCGTTGCTGTTTTTGCCGGGCTGGCCTTGGGACGCAGTTTGCTCTAAAGGCTGATCCAAACGGCGCGCCGATGACGTGAGCGCGCGATCAGACAGAAAGACTGGAATTTTTATGGCAGGTATCGAGCATATCAAGGTCGAGGCCGATGAGGCCGGTATGCGCCTCGATCGCTGGTTCAAGGTACATTATCCGGGGCTGGGCTTCGGTCAGTTGCAGAAGCTCATGCGATCCGGACAGGTGCGTGTCGATGGCGGCCGCGTCAAGACCGACGCCCGCGTGCAGCCGGGGCAGATGGTGCGTGTTCCGCCGCTGGAATCAGATGCGAAGGTCAAGACCGGCCCGATCGGTTCGAAGGACCTCAAGCACTCCGAAGACGGCGATCTCCTGAAGCGCATGTTGCTGCATGAAGATGACAAGGTCTTCGTCTTCAACAAGCCGGCCGGCATTGCCGTGCAGGGGGGCTCGGGTGTGAACCGCCACATTGACGGCCTGCTGGAAGCCTGGACAAGCCAGAAGGGCGAAAAGCCGCGTCTGGTGCATCGTCTCGACCGTGATACCTCCGGCGTGCTGGTGGTTGCCCGCACCCGAGGTGCTGCGCAGAAGCTGACGGCTGCCTTCCGCGAACGCGACACCAAGAAGACCTACTGGTCGCTGGTGAGGGGCGTGCCGCGCAAGCACCAGGACAAGATCTCGACCTGGCTGGTCAAGGAGCAGACGCCGGATGGCGACCGCATGCGTATCGCCAAGCATGGCGAAGACGGTGCGGATCATGCCGTGTCCTATTACCGGGTCATCGACACCGCCGCGCAGAACCTTGCCTGGCTGGAAATGGAACCCTACACCGGCCGCACGCACCAGCTTCGCGTACACGCGCTGCATATGGGCCACCCGATCATCGGCGACCCCAAATATTACATCGACGATCCGAACTGGGATTTCCCCGGTGGCGTCCAGAAGCGTCTGCATCTGCATGCGCGCCACATCGACATTCCGCACCCTTCGGGCGGGCGTCTGCGCATCACGGCACCTTTGCCGCCGCACATGGTGCAGACCTGGAACCTGCTCGGTTTCGATCAGGCTGATGGCGACAGGGACGATCAATGAAACTGGTCCTGTTCGATTGTGATGGCACGCTGGTCGACAGCGCGCGCCTGATCCACGAGGTCATGGCGCGCACCTTCGTGCATTTCGGTTACGATCGTCCGGATATTTCCGAGACGAAGGCAATCATCGGCCTCACCCTCGATATCGCCATTGCCCGCATGCAGGGCAAACCGCATGTCGATGAAGAGGCAACGGCGATGACCGCGCATTACAAGGCGATCTTTCAGGAAACCCGCGCCGAAGCCGGTTTTCAGGAGCCGCTGTTTGACGGCATCGCTCCGATGATCGACCGGCTGGCAACCCGTGATGACGTGCTGATGGGCGCTGTCACCGGCAAGTCGCGGCGTGGCCTCAATCTCATCATGGACACGCACGGTTTGCGCCAGCACTTCATCGTGTCTCGCACGGCAGACGATTGCCCGTCCAAGCCGCATCCGGGCATGGTCACGGAATGCTGCCATGAAACCGGCATGGTTCCGGCCGATACTATCGTCATCGGCGATGCCATCTACGACATGCAGATGGCCAAGGCTGCGGGCGCAACGGCGATCGGCGTTGCCTGGGGTTACGCCTCGGTTGACGATCTCTGGAAAGCCGGCGCCGACGCTGTCGTCAGCCATCCCAATGAAATTCCGGCCTATGTTCCCGACTAAGCCGATACCAGAGACCAAGAAGGACGTGTTATGCGCGATCTCCTGAACGATCTTTCCGAGGGGCTGAGCCACCCCGATCCGATCCTGCGCGCCCAAAAGCAGATGCAGCGCCCCTTGCCGAAGCGTTTTTACAAGGACGTGACGATTGCCGAGGCGGAAGAGGGCGGTTTTGCCATTCTTCTCGATGGCAAGACCCTGCGCACACCCGCCAAGCACAGCCTGACCGTGCCGACGAAGGCTGCGGCCGACCTGTTGCGCGACGAATGGGATGCGCAGACGGAGGTCGTTAATCCGGCGATCATGCCGATTTCGCGCCATGTGAATACGGCAATCGACGGCATTGCCAGCGACACACAGGCCGTGTTCGAAGATATCCTGCGGTTTTCCTCCAGCGATCTCCTCTGCTACCGCGCCAGCGATCCCGCCCGTCTGGTGGAACGTCAGGCCACGCATTGGGACCCGGTTCTGGATTGGGCGGCCAACACGCTTGGCGCACGTTTCATCCTGATCGAAGGTGTCATGCATCAGGAGCAGCCGAAAGAGGCTGTGTCGGCCTTCGCGTTCACGCTGCGCAAATACGATACGCCGATCGCGCTTGCCGCTCTCCACACCATGACGACGCTGACCGGCTCCGCCATTCTGGCGCTGGCCGTGGCGGAAGAGGAGCTGACGCTCGAAGAAGCCTGGGCGCTCGCCCATCTCGACGAGGACTGGACGGCGGAACAGTGGGGCGAAGACGAAGAAGCGCTTGAACGCCGCGCCTACAAGCTGGTGGAGATGCGGGCTGCTGCCGGGCTTCTGGCGGCGCTGAAAGCGGCTGCTTGACGCTTTTTTAACCCTGATGATCGAATATGTGGCTACCTTACGTTAGGGGAGCCGCAGGTCATGTCCATTCGTCCAGGGCGCCTTGGCATTTTTGTGCTGGCGTGTTTCGCGCTCATGTCTTTCCGGCTGGAGCCGGAAGCGACCGACGCTGGGCGGCTTCTTTACGATGTGCGCGGTGCGTTCGTGGCGGCAAAGCCCGATGTCTCCGCGCCTCTCATGCAATCCATTCATGCGCAGGTGTTGAACGCCATCAAGATGACGGCGCGCGAAAAGATGCGGCCCCGCGTGGTGCTGACCATCCGGCTTGCATCGGTAACCCGCGCCTCGATGCTGTTTGGCGAAAGGGCATCCGCCCGCGTCATCGTTCGCGCCGCGGCCGTCTCGACGGGCGAGGTGATTGCCGAGGCAAAATTCACTGCAACGGTGGTGGGGCTGAACGGCCAGTCGCTGGAGCAGGAGCTGGCCTATGGCGTTGCCGAACGGGTGATCCGCGAATTCCGCCTCAATCATCCCGGTCCGGCAACTCTGGCAACCGCGCTCTTTCCCTGACAATTCGAAAATCGCGTGAAAAAGAGCGCTCCGCTCTGGCGTCTTAGCCGAGACGTTCGGCGTGCCACTTCAGATGTTCGTCCATGAAGGTCGAGATGAAGTAATAGGAGTGGTCGTAGCGCTCATGCATGCGCAGCGTCAGGCCGATATCGGTGCCCTTCACCGCCTCTTCAAACAGCCACGGACGCAGGCCCTTTTCCAGGAAGCCATCGGCTTTGCCCTGATCGATGAGGAATTCGGGGAAACGCGCGCCGTCTTCCACCAGCGAGCAGGCATCGTACTGGCGCCATGCGGCACGGTCAGCGCCGAGATATTTTTCGAAGGCCGGTTCCGACCAGTCGGCGGAAGACGGTGCGACGATCGGTGCGAAAGCCGAGCAGCTCCTGAAGCGCTCCGGGTTCTTCAGCGCAATCGTCATCGCGCCATGTCCACCCATCGAGTGACCGAAAATCGCCTGGCGGTTCATGTCCGCACGGAAATGCGTGGCGATATAAGCCGGCAGCTCCTCCGTGATGTAGGTATACATCTGGTAGTGCTCGGCCCAGGGCGTTTCGGTGGCGTTGAGGTAGAAGCCCGCGCCCTTGCCCATCTGCCAGTTGGTCAGCTCGTCCGGCACGTCATTGCCGCGTGGGCTGGTGTCGGGGCAGACGATGATCAGGCCGAGTTCGGATGCCATGCGGCGGTACTCGCCCTTTTCCATCACGTTCGCATGGGTGCAGGTCAGGCCGGAAAGATACCAGACAACCGGGCAGAGCTCGTTGATCGCTTTCGGTGGCACGTAAACGGCAAAGGTCATTTCGCTCTTGCAGGCTTCCGACGTGTGGGAAAAGACGCCCTGCATGCCGCCGAACGCCGTATTTTGCGAAATGATATTCATGAGATCAGTCCTTGATGATGCTTGAATGTAAAAAAGATCAGCCCGCCAGCGCGACGGCCGCATTCACGGCAGCGGCGACGAGGATCGTGTTGAAGAAAAACGAAACGATGGAATGCAGCAAGGTCACCTTGCGCATGGAGGTCGTGGTCAGCGCGACGTCGGAGGTTTGCGCCGTCATGCCGATGACCACGGCGTAATAGAGGAAATCGAAACCGCAGGGTTCCTTGGTATCGGGAAAATCCATGCCGCCACGGTGCTGCGGCTTGCCGTCCACGGTCGTCGGGCGCCAGTAGAGATGAGCGTAATGCAGCGCCGTCATGGTGTGGATGGTCAGCCAGCCGAGGATTACCGAACCAAAGGCGAGGCAGAGTGTCCACACGGTCTGTCCGGCCGCATGGTTCAATGCCAGAAACAGCGAGACCACGGCAACACCGACAGCGAGAAGCGTGACGCCGGTAATCGCAAGTGCCGGCAGGTCATCGGTATCGGCATGCGCCTTCAGGTGCCGTGCCGTCAGTTGCGGCAGCCGCACGGCGATCATGACCAGATAGGTCAGGAAAAACAGGATTGCGGCAATTTCAACCGCCAGCGACGGCATGAAGATCACCGCTGGAACGAGCCCGACAATGCCGACGAGAAAGGCGACATAAAACGGCTGGTGCCGACGATACGAACTGCTCTTCTGGGTGGTTGTTGTCATGGGCGCGCTCCGGCTTGCCGGTCATTTTTTGACACGACGGCAGAACCGGTCAAGCGTCTCCAGAAACGCCGATCTGTCGCGCGGTGAAAATGCCGCGTTGTAACCCTTGCTTTCGCCGGTTTCGCGCAGATGCGCGCCAAGATCGCGCATGGCTGTGGCCATGCCGATATTCGATTTGTCGAACACACGTCCTGTCGGTCCGGTCACGAGCGCGCCTTTGGCGACGCAGCGCCCCGCCAGCGGCACGTCGGCGGTCACGACGATGTCGTCTTCACCGGCATGTTCGGCAATCCAGTCGTCGGCCGCATCGAAAGAGCTGGAAACGATGACATTGCGCACCATCGGATCGCGTGACGGGCGCAGGCCGGAATTGGCCACGAAGGTCACTTCCAGCCCATGCCGTTCCGCAACCTTCAGAATTTCCGGCTTCACCGGGCAGGCATCGGCATCGACATAGATTTGCGGCATGGATACTTCTTCGCTGTTTTTGGCGTTTCAGGCGCTTTTATCGTCATTACAAGGGATTACCAACCCCGCACCGTTGCAGAATGCCATAAAAGAGGTGCGCGCCGGCTGATCTGCCAGTGCCGCTTTGCATTTACAGCCATTGCCTTCATAAAACTGTCATCGGGCATCCGCATAGCGTTGCGGGCAGCATGGGCGAGGGGCAGTGGTGACATCTTCGGCAGAGACGGGCAGTGAAGGCATGGCAGGACAGCCGCATGGCACGCCGGCGGAGGTATTTTTTGCCTTCCTCAAACTTGGTCTGACCTCTTTCGGCGGCCCGATTGCCCATCTAGGCTATTTTCGCGACGAGCTTGTGGTGCGCCGCAAGTGGATCGATGAAGCCGGATATGCCGATCTCGTTGCGCTCTGCCAGTTTCTTCCCGGCCCGGCATCCAGTCAGGTGGGTTTTGCTCTTGGTCTTTTGCGCGGCGGGCCGCTTGGTGCCTTTGCCGCCTGGGCCGCCTTTACCCTGCCATCGGCGATCTTGCTGGTGGCCTTCGCATTATTGGCCACAGCCTTTGACGGTCCCATCGGCACCGGTCTGTTGCACGGCCTGAAGATCGTCGCGGTTGCCGTGGTGGCGCAGGCGGTCTGGGGCATGGCGCGTAGCCTGGCGCCGGATCGGCAACGGGCCAGCATCGCGCTTGCCGCCGTCGCTATCGTGGTGTTTGCCGCAGGCGCCATCGGCCAGATCGCCGCCCTTGGTCTTGGCGCGCTGGCGGGTCTGGTGTTTTGTCGTGATGGCGTCGTTACCGGCACGCCGCATCTGGCGTTTCGGGTGTCCCGCAGCGTCGGCGTTGCCTCGCTCGTTGCGTTTTTCGGTTTCCTCGTCGGCCTGCCGGTCATCGCCTCCGTGGCAGGTTCGCAAGGGCTGGACCTTTTCGATGCCTTCTATAGGTCCGGTTCACTGGTGTTCGGCGGCGGCCATGTCGTGCTGCCGCTGCTGCAGGCCGAGGTCGTCAATCCCGGCTGGCTCGGCAACGATGCCTTTCTGACCGGTTATGGCGCATCGCAGGCCGTTCCCGGACCGCTCTTCACCTTCGCCGCCTATCTCGGCGCGGCCATGGAGCCGCAACCGAACGGCGTCACCGGTGCGATCATCTGTCTTGTCGCCATCTTCCTGCCGGGCTTCCTTCTGCTGGTCGGTGCCCTGCCATTCTGGAACAGCTTTCGCAAACGCCCCATGGCCCAGGCCGCCATGCGCGGCGCCAACGCCGCTGTCGTCGGCATTCTGGGTGCCGCGCTCTACAGCCCTGTCTGGACCAGCGCCATCCTGAACGCCTACGATTTCACGCTGGCGCTCACGGGTTTCATACTCCTCGTCATCTGGAAAACCCCGCCGTGGCTGGTGGTGGTGCTGATGGGAGCAGGGGGCATTCTGCTGGGGTGACTATGGACGGCGGCGTCTGTGAGCCGCAGTTCAGTTTTCGAGGTCTATCCGAACGCCCTTGTCCGTGACGACTTGCAGAGCATGTCGGCGGACTACATCGAACGGGATAGGAAGTAGTTTAGCAATTTCACTGAGTGGAATGCCTGGTTGCTCTGTTGCGAGGTCTTCTATCGTAAAAGGAATTTCGAGAGAATTTTCCGGTTGTACATATCTTACCGATCCGCCCATTTGAATGGCGAGCGATAAAAGCTCTCTATATGTGCTGACACTCGGTTGGTTGTTCTTGCCCCGAAACAGCATCCAGACATCGAAAATTCTTTGTTCGTTTGCCAGCCACCAGTCCGTCCCGCAAGCCTTGCAGTGAAAATGGTGTAACCAGAACATATGGCCGACGCCGTCCTCCACATGTTCAAAGGTGCCAAGGGAAATACCGCCCAAAGAAACGCACTTAGGACTGGAAAATGTATGACACTTGCAGGCTCCCGGTGCTGGCAATGTTTCCGTTAGAGAATGGCGAAACTCTGCAACCTGTTTTGCGTCTGCAAAATTGATTGAGATAGCCTCTAGGAACCTGTCAGGACCTAACGCCGGTTCGGCCTCAGCAGCAGAGTAGAGCCATCCTTCAAAGCTTTTCACGTCCCTGTCGCCACGCGCGAACTCCCAGCAGATATGCAGGGCTTCTGATGGAATTTGGCAATCGTTTGAACTCATCTATTTTCCACCAACTCAGTCGCTGTACCACCTAAGAGTGTTGCGTCTCGGTAGCAACGCGGACGCAGTTCTCGATCGCTCGCATCTGTCTTACAGCAACGCAACATTGCTCAGCATATAAACGTTAGCGCGAATCTTTCAAATCACCCCATCGTCAAGTTGCGAAAAACAATCTAGAATAAGTCGTATAGTCTTTTGGTTGCGTTTTATTATCAGTCACTTACATTCGGAAACAATAACAAACATAGGGGCGCCACGCTCCGATTTCCGTGTTGAGACGGCCTTTCCGACGAGACGTCACACGGATCACGCATACCCCCGACATGATTGTCCGGGTGGCGCAAGACTGGAGGGGAGATGCGAAAAATTCTCCTCCCGCTTTAGCCTCATCGGCTGGAAATTGAAGATCGTCGGCATGCCTGCCTCGCCTCACCAGCGAGGATCGAGACTTGCCGACGGAAAATTCATGGGATGTTTTTGAAGCGTCCACCGATTTGCACGGGAGATTTTAGGTCAGATAAAATTCTGCTTTTTCAATTATTTGCAAGTCTTGTGCGGGGGCACGTTTGATGCGTAGTTCGAGACAGAACAGAATACCCGGTTTCTTTTCCTTTTCGCACTCCGGTGCATTTCAGTTGAAGCTTGGACTGCCGCTTACCAGCGCCTTGCTCTTCTTTCCCTACACGGGAACGGCACTTGCCGATTGTACGCCGACCACGCCGTCTTCTGGCGATACGGTTGTCTGTGATGGCAATCCGGCGGGCTTCACCACAACCGGCCTAGGCAGCCTGAATGTGCAGATACAACAGGGCACCAACCTGAATGGTCCGTTCACGGCCAGCACGATGGGCACTCTGACGGTCGACTCCTCGGGCAATCTGCAGAGCGTCGGCATTACCGATGTCAGTAGACTCGTCTTCGATAACCGCGGCACCATCAACGGTGGTCTGGTGGTGAGTGGCGATGGCACCTACATCGTCCACAACTACGCCAACTCCTTCATCAATTCGGCCTTCAGCTTCACCGGCAACAGCACCAACGTCATCACCAATGACGGCACGCTGAACAATGGCATCACCATCAATGGCGATGGCCAGACCAACATCACCAACAATACTGGTGCATCGCTGAACAGCGGCATCTTCGTGACCGGCGCCAGCCAGACCTACGTGCAGAACTACGGCACGATCCAGAGCAACATCTCGCTCGGAACGGGCAATGATACGATCATCAACTACGATCCGGGCCAGATCAACGGCAGCGTCTCGCAAGGCTCCGGCAACGATATTTTCGACATGCGCGGCGGCCGCGTCAGCGCAACGGTCAATCAGGACGATGGCGACGACCAGTTTCGGCTGTCCGGCGGCGAAGTCACGGGATCGCTGGTAGCGGGCTCCGGCGCCGATGCGATGGTCTGGGTCGGTGGCCTGATCGGCGGTATCGACATGGGTACCGAAAACGACACGGCCTATTTCTCCGGTCTCACCGATGAACATCTCCGCGGCATTCAGATCGATGGTGGTCTCGGTACAGACATTCTGACCTGGTCGAATACCAAGGGCAGCAATCCGGGACGGCTGATCAACTGGGAGCGTATCGAACTGACGAACGGCTCCGAACTGACGATGAACAACACCCTGACACTGGGGGACACTGGAACCCTGACAGGTGGTCTTGTCATTGACGGTTCCAGCTATCTGCGAGCCGGTAGCGGCACGTGGAGCATCAACCCGGCGGTTGGCGGCAATCTGGTTCAGGTGCAAAACTCCGGTTTCATCGATCTGACCAACGGTTCCAACTCGACATCGGACAGCCTCACCATCGTCGGCAATTATCGCGGTTTTGGCGGCCAGCTCTGGCTCAATACCGTGCTGGCAAGCGACAGCTCCCCCTCCGACAAGCTGGTAATTTCCAACGGCACGACATCAGGCACCACCGGCCTCGTCGTTACCAATGTCGGTGGCGCCGGTGCGGAGACGACGCAGAACGGTATTCTCGTCGTGGAAGCCATTAACGGTGCGACCACGGGCTCGGGTACCTTCAATCTCGCCCGCCGTGCCTCTGCCGGTATCTATGAATACCAGCTCGTTCAGGGCGGCGTGACCACCGGCACTGAAAACAACTGGTACCTGCGCAACAACTTCCAGGGCATTGATACCACCAACCCGGATTTACCCGAATGGCTGCTGCCCGGCGGCGGCGGTGAAGAAGGCGGCGGTGATGGTGATGGAGGCGGCAGCGGCGGCGGTGACGACGGCGACATCACACTGATCCGTCCTGAAGTCCCGATCCTCAGCGCGACGCCGACGGTTGTTCGCGGCCTGCTGCGTGTTGCGCTTGGCACGTTCCATGAGCGTCACGGCGAACAGGCCTGGTTCGGTGACGAGGCGGACAAGAATATCGTCTGGACCCGCTTCTTCGGCGATCAATACCGTCAGGACCTCAGCTCCTTTGCCGATCAGCGCTTCAAGGGCAACCAGTGGGGCCTGCAGTTCGGTGCGCCGGTCTATCGTGCCGAGCATGATGATGGCCAGCTTGATACCTTCGGTGTGATGGCCGGTTATGCGCGCGGCTGGGGCGATATGCGCGCCCGAAACATCTACGACCGGGTCATCGAAATCGGCAACATCGATGTCGACGCCTATAGCCTTGGTGCCTACTGGACGCACACCTGGGAAGACGAGTCCTACATCGACGCCATTCTCATGCACTCCTGGCTCAGCATCGATACGGACTCGGTTGCCGACTACAGCACCAGCTTCCACGGCCGGGAATGGACGGCTTCGCTGGAGGCCGGCAAGAAGTTCGATATTTCCGAAAACTGGGTCATCGAACCCCAGGCGCAGATCTACTGGCAGTACCAGAATTTCAACGAGGCCAACGATCCGGGAGGCCGGATCAGCTACGATAACAACGATTCCTGGACGGGCCGTGTCGGCATGCGTCTGGAAGGCGACTACACGATCAACGAGCGGCCGTTCAGCCCCTTCGTGCTGGCCAATGTCTGGCATCAGTTCAAGGCCAGCGACACGATCCACTTCAACGAAACCGCCATTCGCCCGTCCTGGGAAGAAACCAGCCTGGAACTCGGCGTAGGCTTCACCACCAAGGTCTCGGAAAACACCTCGATCTATGCGAACGCATCCTACGAGTTCAACCTCGGCGGCGAGGACTTCCGCCTCTTCTCCGGCCGCGTAGGCGCCCGCATCGTCTGGTGATGCAAAACAACAGTTGTGCCTGACGTTCCAAACGACAGGCACGACCTGTTCATTCTGGACAATCCATCCGGGGCCTGACCGTCAGGCCGACGATCGCGTACAGCATTAACGCCACAGCGAGGACGTGGAAATCCGCGTCCAATGCGATGGCTCCGTCCCCGCATGGGAGAAAGAACGGGCAGGGAATGCGCCTCCCTCGTGGCAAGCGCCTTCATGGCGAGGTTTGCTTGCGCGACCGAGAAGAGACTTCAGCCGTCGCTCTTATTTCAACGTCAGAACCATATCCCAGCGATCCAGCCCCACGCCATAGCCATCCGGCGTAACCCTGGTCGTGACAAAGCCGAACTTCTCATAGAAGCCTTTGGTGTGCTGACTGGTGTTCAGGGTAATGCTGTCGACATCGTGCAGGTTTCTGGCAAGCTCAAGCCGCGCCTGCGTCAGCAGTCGCCCGACACCCTTGCCGTGATGATCGCGCGCCACCATGCCCCACGACAGAAACGCCGTCCTCTTCTCCGGTAAGGTCTCCAGTCCACCGCAGGCAATGATGCCGGTGGCATCCTCAAACACCAGATACGGCCGCTGCAGGGCAAGTCCCGTCAGGAATTCCGCATACTGCGGGCGTTCCTCTTCGGCGAAGAAATGCGGGACATTGCTGTCGAAGACAGCAAGGCAAGCAACACTGTCTTCAAGAACATAGGGCCGGGACGAAATCGATTGCACTGACCCAGTCAGATTTGAGGTCATAGGGTGGTCGCTCACAAAAGACGCAGCTTGTAACCGATATGGGTTGGTTCAAAGCCCAGCCGGTCGTAGAACCGGTGCGCGTCGGGGCGTGCCTTGTCGGTTGTCAGTTGCACCAGCGCGCATCCTTGCGAGCGGCTGTAATCGATGGCCCATTTGAACATCGCTTCGCCAATCTGCTCGTTTCGCCTGCTCTGGGCAACGCGCACCGCTTCGATCTGGGCGCGCTTTGCGCCGCCGCGTGACAGGCCGGGAATGACGGTGAGCTGAAACGTTCCGACAATCTCGTCGCCGTCTTCCACAACACACAGGAACTGGTTGGCATCGCCGGTGATGTCGCGAAACGCTGCGCGGTATCGTTCCATATCTTCTGGTTGGGTCGATTCCCGGCTGGCGCCCAGCACGTCATTGGCGAGCAGGTCGATAATCGCCGGCAGATCGGTCTCTACGGCTTTGCGAAACATCAATGGCGCCAAGACCTGCATCCTTTTTGGCCAGAATATCGGAATGGCCGGACCCTAAACCGGTGAGGCCGTCAGTCAATGCAAATCCCTGGTGTAGACGAATTTTGGCATGCTCCAGCCAAAGCGGATGGCGAGGAGACGCAACACCAGGCCAAGCCCCATGGCGAGGAGGGTGGTGAGCGTGTGCGACAGCCCGAGATGCGGTGCGGCCAGATAAACCAGGCCGGTGAACACCGATACGGTGGCATAAAGTTGCGAGCGGAACAGCAGCGGCACCTCGTTGCAAAGGATGTCACGTAACACGCCGCCAAGGCACCCGGTCAGCATGCCGGCCGCCACCACAACAACCAGCGGCTGGTTCATGGTCAGCGCAATCTGGCAACCGATGACGGTGAAGACCACCAGTCCTATCGCATCGAGAAACAGGAACATCTTGCGCAGATGATGCATGTAGCGCGCCAGCGGTATCGTCGCCAGAGCCGACAGGCCCGTGACCAGCAGGTAGCTGGGGGTTGCCACCCATGACAAGGGATGGTGGTTCAGCAACACATCCCGCACCGTGCCGCCGCCAAGAGCAGTGATGCAGCCGAGCAGGAAGACACCGATCCAGTCCATTTCGCGGCGCCCGGCGGCGAGGGCTGCGGTCATCGCCTCCGCGACGATGGCAACGAGATAGAGAATATGGACGATGTCGCTGGTGGGTGACGCGCTCATCGAAAACCACCTGAAAATTCACTCATGTCTGCAGATACCCTCAATAGTTCATCAGCGGAGATGCCTTCTGGTCTCCGAATGAGGGGCGAACGCCGAGAAGTGGCGCGGCCCGCGTGATGATATCGCGCACCATGGGCGCGGCGTTGTAAGCGGCCAGCCGCCCGCCGCGCTCGCCGGAAAGCGGCGCGTCGACGATGGTGAGAACCACGTAACGGGGCCGGTGCATGGGGAAGGCGGCAAGAAAGGTGTTGAAGTTCAGGTTCTTGGCGTATCTGCCATTGATGACCTTTTCCGCCGTTCCGGTCTTGCCGCCAACATCGAATCCCGAGACCTGCGCGTTTCGGCCGGAGCCCTGCGTGCCGTTATAGGCGAAGAGCTCACGCATCTTGGCGCTGGTGGCGGCCTCGATCACCCGTGTCCCGTCCATCTGGCTGCGGGCATTGCTGCCGGCGATAAAGGTCGGATGACGGAACATGCCGCCATTGACGAGTGCCGCAGCGGCAGCGGCCGTCTGCAGCGGTGTTGTCGCCAGACCGTGCCCGAAGGAAATCGTCGCGGAATTGATCTTCTTCCAGTGTCTGGGCGCCGCGGGCGAGGCCACCTCCGGCAATTCCGTCTGCAGGCGTGACAGCAGGCCCAGCCTGGAAAGAAACCGCTGGTGATTGTCCAGTCCCACCAGATCGGCGACCTTGGCGGTGCCAATGTTGGAGGAATACCGAAACACCTCGCGAATTGTCAGCGGTCGGCCGCGACCGTGAAAATCGCGGATAAGGAAACCGCCCATTTTCAAGGGGCGGGAGGCATCGATCACCGAATTGAGACACACCACACCGGCATCCAGCCCCATGGCGAGCGTAAAGGCCTTGAAGGTCGAGCCCATTTCCACCGCGGAATTGCTCATGCGGTTAAACCACCCCTTTTCGTAGTCCTTGTCGATTGCGCCATCCACAAGGCGGCGTGAGGGTTCGTTCGGGTCGTAATCGGGGGCGGAGGCCATCGCCAGCACCTCGCCGGTGTCGACATCGATCACAACCGCGCCTGCCGCTTCCGCCCGATAGTTCTTCATGGCATCGACAACCACGGTGTGCACGATGCTCTGTACACGCAGATCGATGGAAAGCCTGACGGGTTTCAGGTCCGTAGCATCCGTCAGGCCGATATCGCGCAGATCCGCCAGACCCTGCCGGTCGAGATAACGCTCGATACCTGCCAGCCCCTGATTGTCGATGTTGACGTGACCGACAATATGCGACGCCACCGGCCCGCCGGGGTAGAAGCGCCGCTTCTCCGGCCTGAAGCCGACACCGGGAATGCCAAGCCGCATGATCTCGGCCTGCTGTCGGGGGGTGAGCTGTCGCCTGATCCACTGAAAGCCGGTGTCGGAGGTAAGCTTGCGGTGCAGATCCGCCCAGTCGAGACCGGGAATGACCGAAGCAAGCTTTTCAATTGCCTCATTCGGGTCCACCACGCGGCGCGGTTCCGCATAAAGCGACACGAGATTGACATCCGTTGCGATGAGCTGGCCGTGCCGGTCGACAATATCCGGGCGTGAGGCAATGGCGCCGGGCGATCGCGGAATGCTTGCGGTCATGTCGCTCTCGGAGACCTGGCCATAGTGGACAAGCCGCGCCGCAATCACCCCGTAACCGATGGCGAAAGCGGCAAACAGCAGCGCCACACGCTGACGATGCCGAACGGGCGATAGAACAAGCTTGCCAATGGCACCTTTGCGGGTGCGGGCGATCAGCGACATGAAATTACTCCACGCTCATGCATCGGGGGCAGGTTGGGCCTGTGGGCAACTCGAACCGGCATCTGCACACGCGCCTGACAGGGTCTGTCATCAGGCATTCTACACGGAGGAAAATCGCGCAGAATTCGGCAATCGCGCAGCCCCAGTCTGCGCATAATCAGGAACGCCATAACGGCTTGAGGCTTTCGCTGATGAAGTCCATGGCAACGCGGATGCGCGGCGTGTCGCGCACGTCTTCATGGATCACCAGCCAGACATCGATGCTGACGCCGGGATCAAGCGCGTCAAACCTGACGAGGCCGTGTTCGGCGGCGAGATAAGCGGGCAGCAGCGCCACTCCGGCCCCACCGGCGGCAGCGGCCGCCTGGATGCGCAGATCGTTGCTGCACATGAACACCTCGTCGGCGGAAAGCCTGTCATCCAGCCAGCGATGGTGGTCCGACCCGCGCATCGTGTCGTCATAGCTGATGTAGAGCGGGCTGCCGTTTCGCGTCAGATAGGCGGGGCTGGCATAGAGGAAATAGGACAGTTGCCCGAGGCGGCGCGTCACAAGCGTGGCTTCGCTCGGTCGCTTCAGGCTGATGGAAACATCCGCTTCCCCCTTGGAAAGCGACATGGCCTCCATGGTGCCGACCAGGCGAAGCCGAACGTCCGGGTGCTGCATCTGCAGCGTGGCAATGTGTGGCGCAATGAAACTGTAAAGCAGGGAGGGCGGGGCGGATACCACGACGTCCCCCTCTATGCCACTCTGGCCGCTGCAGGCGCAGCGGCTCAGCGCAAAGGCCGACTGGCTCATCTCCTCGGCGAAATTCGCTACGTCGCGGCCCATGGTTGTCAGCACATAAGATCGCGGCCTGCGATCTACGAGCTTGACCGACAGCGCTGTTTCCAGTGACGCGATGCGGCGACTGACGGTGGTGTGGTCAACGCGCAGCGCCTTGGCGGTTGCCGTAATCGAGCCATGGTGTGCGAAGGCGGAGAAAAAGCGCAGATCTTCCCAATCGACCATTTTGATATTCCTGACAGCGAGATTGTGGAACGGGAGGGCGCGTCGGCATCGTCACGACAGGGCAGGGTCACGGCATGGCTTGCGCCACGCCAGTCCGGTGCCGTTATCGCGGGACGCCGCGGGGCCGTTCAGTTCTTGAAGGGAAGCGGGGTGAAACGCCGTGGCTGTTTCAGGTCGCCATGCGCATAGGCTGGCTGGCTTTCAGCCGGCGTGCGTAAAGCATGCAGGGTTAATGCCCGCGCAGCAGCTTTCCACGAACGATGTCTTGAGATGGCGATGACGCGCATGATTGTCGATGGGGAAGGGTGACTTCCAGGCATAGGTGCTCCTTGCCCGTCTTTCCGGGCCTCTGGCACCCCCTCTGTCATTGGCCTGAGAGATTCGCTCACCACATCAGGGCGAACTTACACCATCGGCGCGAGCCTCGGCCCGCTTTTCAGAGTTTTCAGGATCTTGCAGCGGTCCTTTTGCCTGAGAGTTTCCGGGGTGGTTGCTCCGTCGGCGCCGATATCGGGAGACATCGATCTCTCCCGCTGCTCGATATGTTTTGTCCATCGCCGGCACCCGGCAGACGTGAACGACGTGAGATATGGTGCCGTTTATGGCGTAAGTTTGACCCTTGGCGCCATCAGATCACCAGCAGAGGCGTCTTGCCTTTTACCCGGTCGTAGAGATCGATGGCATCCTGCATCAGCATTCTGACGCAGCCCGACGAGGAATTCTTGCCGATCGTGCGCCAGCTTGGTGATCCGTGAATGCGGTAAAGCGTGTCCTTGCCGTTCTGGAAAATATACATGGCGCGCGCACCAAGCGGGTTCTTCGGGCCGGGGGCCATTCCGCCGGCTTCAACACCGTATGGTTTAAGTTCGGGGTTGCGCGCAATCATGTCGTCAGGTGCCTTCCACCGTGGCCACTTCTGCTTCCATTGCACGACGGCACGTCCCTTCCAGGAGCGCCCCTGTGTTCCAAGTCCGACTCCGTAACGTATGGCCCGACCGTTTGGCAGCACCCAGTAAAGGAACCGCTCGCGGGTATCGACGACAATGGAATAGGCCGGCTCGGTCGTGGCGTAAGCGACCTCCTGGCGCAGATATTGCGGATCGATGGCGCGGTGGTTGACCGCAGGCACATCAAATCCGCCATCTGTCAAAGCGGCATAGATGATATCGTAATCGAGACCGGCAGCCTTATCCCCAGGCTTGTTCTCTTTCGCCGTTTTGACGAGGGGTTGCGGCTCTTCCTTCTTCTCGGGCAGGAAGCCGGCGTCGGTCTCAAGCTTTGCCTTTGGAGCCTGCACACAACCGACTGCCAGCACCGAACTGGCGGCAAGGGTAAGCAGCGACCTGCGCGACATGTGGGAATTGAGTTTCTGTTCCAAGGCTGTTCTGCTGTCGATGTCTGGAGGTAACGGTCGGGACGAGGTTTTGCCCGGACCTTCTGGTTGCGCGACACAGACCACGAAACCCACGGATTCGGTACTGCGCAAAAACGCAGATCGATGCTGCAGCATCGCATGTTGCCAGCCGGGGCAACGAGGGGGCGAAGGGCAGGGTGCAATTTTCGGGCGAAAGCCAATTGACCGATGCCACCCTGCGTGGCTCAATGGCGCGACTCCTGCCCACAGATTCAGTCGTCGTCATGACGACACCAGATGCTGCCAATTTTTGATTTGATAATCGGAGATATCCCATGCTTCTGGCTACGGCGCGCGCGTTTTTGATCTTCGGCCTCTCCACACTGGCTCTTTTGCTGAATGCGGCGCCTCATGCGAGGGCGCAGGAAGGGGCTGTCGATGGCGATGACAGGCCGAAAAAGAAGAAGATTCCGATCGAAGAACGCCTGCCGGGCATCCTGTCGGGCCGATCCACCGCAATTGATCTGAGCCGGTGGAAGGTGACCTTGCCGGTGAACGAGCAGGGCGTGAGAAGCGGTGAGGGCGATGCTGTCGAACTCAAGATGCTGAAGGGTCTTTCCGTACCGCCCTATTTCGATGTGCAGCAGAACTCGATCACCTTCGTGGCGCCAACCAATGGTGCGCGCACCAAGGGTTCGAACTACCCACGCTCGGAATTACGGGAGATGGACGGCAAGGGTGATGAGTACGAGTGGCAGGTCGGCGATGGCGGGCGGCTTTCGGCAACGCTGAAGGTCGATCAATTGCCGAAGGCCAATGGCGATCTGCCCGCCAGAGTGGTTATCGGCCAGATCCATGGACCGGACGACGAGCTTTGCCGCCTTTATTATACCGACAAGGGTGAGCTTTATTTCATCGACGACAAGGCGGGCGACGACCACGAAGAAACAGTTTTCAGGCTGGTATCGGCCAAAGGCAAAGAACCGAAAATCCCGCTGGGCGCCAGCTTTTCCTACGTCATAGACGCGAATGCCGAACGGCTGAGCGTAACGGTCTCGTACAAAGGTGTTGATTACGTCGGCGTCGATCCCATCAGCAGCTTCTGGCCGGGCAAATCCCTCTATTTCAAGGCTGGCGCCTACCTTCAGGTCGGAAAGCCGGGCAGCAAGGCCGGAACCGTCGGCCAAGGCCAGGGCAGCGTCACCTTCACTGCGATCGGCACACCCACGCACGATATCTATCGTGAGCAATCGGAAGAAGACGGGGAGGATAAAACCGCCGGCTCCGAAGAGACCGGCCGCGACCGGAAAACCGGAAAAGCCGTCAGCAGTGTCGAACTTTATGCGGGCTGCATCGCGGTGAAGACGACCAAGCTGCTTGAGGCCGTCAGCAATCTGCCTGACGCCATGAAAAAGGCACGCCCCCTGTGCGAAAGTCTGGATCGCGAGTTCAGTGCGAAGGAAACGGCCGAAGTGGATGCGCTGTTACAGAGGATTTTTGCGCGCTGATGACCAGTAACGCGCATCGTTTTCCCAAAGCACCAGCCGCCAGATAAGCTTCGACGTCGCAGGTTGTCTGTACCTTCCACGGCAAGATAGAGTAGGGGCAAGGGGAGGGTACAGAGCGCCTTGCTTTCGCTATCCGCTTATGAAAACGGATACGTACCCGGGCCGATCGACTTGGGGTGGCGCCTGCAGGTTCAGATCCCTTTCATGAGCTGCTTCCATACGAGTTCGGAATTGATAATCATTTTGCGAACGGGTATGGTTCGAGCGCCTAAATTGATGACCGGTTGGTACTCCGGTCCCTGAAACTACCATGGCACCAACTTGACCATATGGTCGGGCGAGGTGTGGCAGTTTCCATCCTTCCCGGCAAAAAAAGGAAGGAAAATCTCGATGTCTCCACTTATTTCTTATGCAGCTCTCGCCGGAGCAATCGTGTTTGAGGTTGCGGGTTCGTCAATGCTGATGAAGACCGAACAATTCACCCGTCCAGTTCCGACCCTGATTATGTGCGTGTTGTTCGGTGCATCGTTGTACTGTCTGTCCGTCGCGCTTAAAACGCTTCCGTTGGGAATTGCCTACGCGATTTGGGGTGGTTTGGGCATCGTATTGACTGCGACAGTCAGCGTGGTGATCTTTAGGCAGACGCTTGATATCGCAGCCTATATCGGGATCGCGATGATCGTGGGCGGCGTGTTGATCATGAACCTCATCTCGAAGTCGGCATCACACTGACGCGAACGGTCCATCTGTCTGGACCGGCGAATGCGTTCAAAGCGATCCGTCTTGCAAGCCAACGGCGAAGCACTGCGCTTGAGAGCGCGATGACTTCGCCTGTTGGTCAGCCTTCAGCTTCGCGGTTGTTATCGGATTTGATCAGTGCGCGCAGCGCCGCACATTTGGGGTCGTTTGCCTCAAAGAGGTTATCTGGAGACGTCCATCCCGTCGAAATGCCGACAGCCGTTGTGATTGCCCAACCCGGCTCATTTCCGGCTCTGTCGATAAGACGGGGTACCTGGGTCGCCAAACACTGATGTGACTGTTGAACAGCCTCCATGGAGACATTGCCGCGATCAAGCTGCTGTTTCATTTCAGCCTGAAGCGGGTCGACAACAAATATGGCGAACAACCATGCAGCAATATCTGCAATCATGATCCATCCTCGTGGTGCGGCGTCATTGTCGGTATAAGGTCCGACATCGTGAAAGCGCCGGGACTTTCACCAGAGGGGCCCGGACCAGCGGGTTGATCCTGTATTTGGGAAACAGCAGGCCGTCGTTCAAGGTCATGAATGACATGGTGCGCAGGAGGGCAAGGCCATACGGCGAGAGAATGCTGGGCGCCATGCGGAATCCGCTTGCTCGACGCCCGGCCGATCGCCTTGTGCCGGATCGAGGCTGCACCGTCAGCCAGATGACCTGCGACGCCACAGGTCACTAACCCGTCCATAGCAAGGGAAAGCAGGGGGCAAGGGCAGGGAGTAACTCCCACGCTTTCGACCTTTTAATCATGGTGTTGCCAGGCAAAGTCCGGGAAGCACCTGACCATCTGGTTCTGGATCAAGCCACAACTCAAAAATAAGCTCGTCTTTCATGGCGTGCGCATACAAAACAATATCATTCTCTCCAGCATTTCCGGATCGCAATAATGGCTTGCATCAGTGATATATGCTACCTCGAGCTGAAGTTTGCGGGCAGAGACGCATGCAGAACGAGAAGAAAAGACATTTCCAGACACGTGATCTGGATGGCGATGCCAAGCGCGTAAAGGTGCGGCAAAGTTTATTTGGAGAATGCGTCAAATGAACAGTATTCAGTCTAAATTACTTTGTATAATGACTTGGATTGTTGTTATGGCTTTCCGAATTATCATTGGATTTTTTATCCGTATATTTTGTGTCTGGCTTTTAGTTTTTCTATTGTCGAAAATAATTCAATTGCTGACCTAAACTATTTTTTTTACTTTTGGACACTTCTTTGACTTCTCCCAACCGAAGGTTTTATCCATCCACCGCTTCAGGATCGTCTATCCTCTATCTGACGAACCCTGGGGCGTGCGTCGTTTCTACGTGCTTGATCCGATGGGAAAGATCATAAACATCCTCTCGCACGTGCCTTGAGCTTCAAGCCTGGAGCGTGTCGAACAGCAGCGCCCGGAACCATTGATGCCCGGGGTCGCGATGGGTCCGTTCGTGCCAGATGGCGATCTTCGAAAAGCCCGGAATGTCGACAGGCGGCGCCATTGTCGTCAGGGTTGGGTCGTTGCTGACGAGCCGGCTCGGCACAACGGCAATCAGATCCGTCGTTTTCAATAGCTCGGGCAAGGCGAGAAAGCTGGTGATCGACAGCACGACCCTGCGCTTTCGCCCGATGGCGGCCAACGCATCATCGGTGACGCCGCGAAAACGCTGACCGGAGAAGGAAACGAGCACATGGTCGAGATCGCAAAAGCGATCAAGATCGATTGTGCCGTTTCGCGCGGCTGGATGATCGCGTCTCAGTGCGCAGACGTATGTTTCATGGAAAAGCCGGCGGGCATGCAGGTCCTGCGGCGCTGTTTCCGGTGTCACCAAAGCGAGGTCGAGTTCTCCGCGCTCGAACTGTACTTGCGCATTGTCATTGTCGACGGGGCTGACCGAAACGCGGATGCCGGGTGAGGCGGCACGCAGCCTCGGCAGGAACGGCAAAACGACCGCCTGTAGCGCGTAATCCGTGGCCGCCAGAGACATGGTGAACTGCGCCGTCGCAGGGTCGAAAACCGGCGGCTGCAGCAATGTTTCGACGTCTGCAAGGATCTGGCGAACAGGGGCGGCAAGTTCGTTTGCCCTGGCTGTCGGGATGATGCCGCGCTGTGTGCGGATGAAAAGAGGATCATCAAAACTGTCGCGCAGGCGGCCCAGAACGCCGCTGACGGCGGGCTGCGTCAGGCCAAGCCGATCGGCTGCGCGTGTGACGCTTCGTTCGTCAAAAAGCGCGTCAAATGCCTTCAGAAGATTGATGTCGAGAGATTTGATATCGCGCATACTTATATCCGTAATCACAAATCACGATTATTCTTATTTCTGCACATCTGGCATCAGGAGGCAACCGAACCGCAACGGTTCTGCACGCACCTGAGACGAGGAGAGAGATTTGACCAGCATGAGCGCGATTGAATGGCCCGAAGACTACATTCCCGGCTTCACGGACAACTTTTGCTCGAACGAAGTCATTGTCGCCGGTTTGACTGCCGCGACCATATGGCCACTGCTGAGTGTCGCCACGGCATGGCCGACATATTACAGCAACTCGGCCAATGTGCGCTTCTACGACGAAATGGGGCCACAGCTTGAAACCGGTCGCCGTTTCTATTTCGAAACCTTCGGCTTTCCCGTCGAAGCAGAAGTCGTCGAATATGTCGCGCCGGTAAAAGGCAATCCGGGTCGCATTGCCTGGCATGGCTGGGCCGGTGAGGGCGACACACGCCTTGACGTCCATCACGCCTGGCTCGTCGAAGATCTCGATGGCGGCCGCGTGCGCATCCTCACCCAGGAAACCCAGAAGGGCAAGCCAGCGGAAGATCTCGCCAGAGCAAGACCAAACCCGATGATCAACGGTCATCAGGACTGGCTGGACGGCCTCATCGCCGCCGCCCGCAAGTCCTGATGGGTCCTGTGCGGCTCAAGACCCGTCGCAATTGCTGGACTAATGAGCGATATGTCATATAGAATTCAGATTAAATATAGATCATAGTGAATTGAAATATATTGAAATAATAGAATTTGCATAAGCATTCTTGATTAAGGCTGTGAGCGATCACCGCTTGAGACTGCTGCTCATTCAGGCCGATCATTGGGGTCGATGCCTGCCGTTTTGGCTGTTCGCACGATGCCATTGTGCGGCATGCTCGGACAGCCATTGACCGCCAGTATCCCAATAGGTGACGAATGTCGCATCTCTAAATAGAGCGTACCCTGTGCACACAATATCAAAGCTGGATACGGCTGCGACACGGCCAGCCAGTTAGAAACGCGGCACTGGCTCTGCCAGTCAGCCCCCCCCCGCAATGGCACGATAAATCCAGTCCAGTTTGGATTGTCCCTGCCAGCCGTCGTCGAGTGTAGTCTGGCCGTCCTTCGCATCAATCCCTATGATAAAGGTCCCACCTGCTGAATTGGCGAAGGCGCTCGCCGCTAGAGTCTACGACCAGGCGGCTTTTGGTTTTGCTCCTGCAGTCATTGATCGTTAAGATGGCAGGCAGAAAGGTGTCCCGGTGCGACCTGCTTCTTCACCGGTGCTTCGATGCGACAGCGATCCATCGCGAATGGGCAGCGGGGATGGAAGTGGCAGCCCTTCGGCGGGTTGAGCGGGCTTGGCAATTCGCCTTCCACAGGCCTGAAACGGCGTTTCCCGGGTTCGATGCGTGGTACTTCGGAAAGCAACGCCTGTGTGTAGGGGTGATTGGCACGCCTGAAAATTTCCTCAACCGGCGCCTCTTCCACGATCCGGCCGAGATACATGATCGCGACCCGGTCGGAGATGTGTTCGACGACGCCAAGGTCATGGCTGACAAAGAGATAGGTCAGATCCAGCTTGTCGCGCAATTCCATGAAAAGGTTGATGACCTGTGCCTGAATGGAAACGTCGAGAGCTGCAACGCTTTCGTCGCAGACAAGAAACTGCGGCTGTACCGCGAGTGCCCTTGCTATGTTGACACGTTGCCGCTGTCCGCCGGAAAACTGGTGCGGATAACGTTTTTTCATTGCCGGATCGAAGCCGGCGAGTGTCAGGTACTTGTCAACGTAAGCGTTGCGTTCGGATGAAGGCGCAAGGCCATGGGCTTTTGGTGCTTCCCAGAGAAGCTCCTCGACAGTCATGCGGGGATTGAGCGCTGCCATCGGGTTTTGAAAGATCATCTGGGTTGCAAGGCCAAGTTCATGACGCTCTCCCGCGCGCATGGTGTTCCGATCAACGCCTTTCCAGAGCACCTGACCGTCGCTCGGCGAAGTGATGCCGGCAATAACTCTGCCTAACGTTGACTTGCCGCAGCCGCTCTCCCCGACAAGACCGACAACCTCGCCGTTTCGAATTGTCACGCTGACATCATCTAGAGCGTGAACGATTGGCGCAGGTTTGGCGAGCTTCAGCTTGAGCGCGATCTTCGCGGCGAGGTCTGGCTTGGGGCCGAAACGTTGCGAGACATTGCGGGCTTCGATCAGGGGAGAACTGGCCGTAGAGGCGTCGGTGGACGCGTTGATCGTGGGCGCGTTTGTTGCCGTCATCATGCAGTCGCTTTCAATACGGGATGAATACAGCGGAAGGAACGATCCTCGTCAGGAACAAGTAGCGGCATGACGAGACAGCCTTCCGTGGAGCGATCGCAGCGAGTGCGAAAGCTGCAGCCCTGAGGCAGGCGATTGATTGCCGGGGTCATTCCCCTGATTTGGTGCAATGGTTCGCCGCGCCGGTTCTGAGAAGGTACCGATGCGATCAGCCCGGCGGTGTAAGGGTGATGCGGGTCTGTCAGGACCTTGGTGACCGGGCCGGTCTCGACGAGGCGGCCCGCATACATGACCGCTATGTCATCGGCGAGCCGGGAAACTATCGCCAGATCATGGGTAATCCATATCACGGCGGTGTTGGCTTCCTCGGTCAGCCGCTGGAATTCCGAAATGATCTGGCTCTGGATCGTCACGTCGAGAGCAGTTGTCGGCTCGTCTGCGATGATGAGATCCGGTTTGTGCAACAATGCGATTGCAATGGCAACGCGCTGACGCATGCCGCCGGAGAATTGGTGCGGGTAGGCGCTGAGGCGTTCCTCCGGGCTTGGAATTCCGACGAGTGCGAGTGCATCGCGTGATCGCTGGCGTGCCTCGTCCTTTGACACCCTGTCGTGCGCCCGAACAGCTTCTACCATCTGTGTGCCGACAGTCAAAACCGGGTTCAGCGTCATCATCGGGTCCTGAAAAACCATGGCGATACGCTTGCCGCGCAACTGGCGCATTTCTTCATCCGAACAGTTGGCGATATCCCTGCCATCAAAGATGATGCGCCCGCCCGCGACACGACCCGGCTTTTCAAGAAGCCGCATGATTGAGAAGCCGGTCACAGACTTGCCCGAACCGGACTCTCCGACCAGACCGAGCACTCTTCCTCGTTCCAGACTAAAGGACACGTCGTTGACAGCGCGCAGCCCGGGCATTCCTCTGCCACCACCAAATTCGGTGATAAGGTTTTCGACTTTGAGCAAGGCGGTCATGACACGTTCCTCGGGTTGAGGACATCGCGGAGCCGGTCGCCGACGAGATTGATCGCCACGATGGTTACAAGCAGTGCGATGCCTGGGAAAAAGCTGATCCAGTAGAGGCCTGTCAAAAGATACTGATAACCCGTGGAGATCAGCATACCCAGCGATGGCTCAGTCACGGATGCGCCGAGACCAAGGAAGGACAGCGTAGCTTCGAGCCCTATCGCACGTGCCACCTGCATGGTCGCAATGACGATGACGGGTGCGAGACAGTTGGGCAGCAAATGTCTAAACAGGATACGCCAGCCGGGCAGACGTAGCATGCGCGCCGCCTCGATGTATTCTTTCTCGCGTTCGACAAGAGCCGTGCCACGCACGGTGCGGGCGTAGGTCGCCCATTCGGCAATGATAAGAGCGATAACGACGTTGGTAACACCCTTGCCGAGGATTGCCAGCATCATGAGTGCCATCAGGATTGTTGGAAAGGACAGTTGGAGGTCAACCAGGCGCATGATGACCGTTTCAGTGCGCTTGCCCATGTAGGCAGCAAGCAGACCCGCAGTGGTGCCGATGATCGCAGCGGCAAAGGCCGATAAGACACCGACCAGTAACGAGGTGCGAAGACCGTAGAGTATGCCTGACAGAATGTCGCGACCCTGGCTGTCTGTACCGAGGTGATAAACGAGCCCGCTCATCGCCTCGGATCCCGGCGGCAGGCGTCCGTCCATGATGTCGAGTTGCATGAGGTCGTAGGGGTTTTGCGGGGAAATCCAGGGCGCAAGCAGCGCCAGGCAACAGATGATAACGAGCGTTACGAAGCCGACAGCAGCTGCCGGCGACCGGAAGAAATCCGAAACCCCTTTGGCAAGGCGGCTTGGACCCGCATCCAGGGTGGTGCTGTCCTGAGTATTTTGTTGTGACATGGATCAAGCCTTTGCGTCCAACCGGATCCGTGGGTCCAGAATGGTGTAACAGACGTCGATGATGAAGTTCAGCACGACGAAAAGCAGGACCATCATCATCAGGTAGGCGACAATGACGGGACGATCGAGAAGGTTGATGGAATCGATGATCAGCTTGCCCATGCCGGGCCATGCGAAGATGCTTTCGGTGACAACTGAAAAGGCGATGAGCGATCCGAATTCCAGTCCGATAATGGTAACGACGGGGATCATCAGATTTTTCAGCACATGGACAGCAATAACGCGGCGTTCGCGAAGCCCCTTGGCACGTGCAAACTTCACGTAATCCTGGGGTAGGACCTCCTGAACGCCGGCACGGGTAAGACGCATGATCAGCGATGTCTTGAATAGGGCGAGGTTAAATGCGGGCAAAAGCAGATGGCGGAGCCCCTCGCTGGTCAGGAACGACCATTGCCCTCCTAAAAGCTCCACGGTTGGGCCGCGCCCGTTTGTCGGAAGCCAACCAAGCTCGACGGAAAAGACCATGATCAGCATCAGTCCGACCCAGAACGTTGGCAGGGAGAAGCCGAGGATCGACCCGGTCATAATCAGTTTGGAGGACACTCTGTTCGGGTAAAGGCCCGCATAAAGACCAAGTGGCAAACCGACGATGATCGCAATGCTCAATGCGGTGACCGCGAGCTCCAGCGTCGCTGGCAGTCTCTCGAGGATGAGGCCGAGAGCAGGGCGACCGTAAACGAAGCTGTCGCCGAAATCTCCGTGCAGCAATCCCTGCAGAAAAACCAGATATTGCTTCCACAGCGGCTGATCGAGCCCGTAATGTGCGATAACCCGCGCACGCTCTACCTGATTGGCATCCGGATTGATCAGGATATCGACCGGATTGCCGATTACGTTGACGCCGATGAAGACGATGACTGTCATCGCCACGATAACGAATAGCGCCTGTATTAGTCGTCTGATGATGGAAGTGATCATGGAACCTTTCCCTACGCGACGGAGATCGCCATGCCGTCCCGCTGTGGATCGGCAGCGCCTTTCGACGTGCCATCTTCAACCTTGATTGCGTGAACTGCGGCGAAGGCATAGGTCTGTGGAGACCTTGCCACATTGTAGCCCTGCGCTTTCAGTTCGTCCTCGACAGAGTGGCGGATGCGGTTGCTGATGTCGATCGTGTTCGATACGCCGACGATCCGCGGGGCTGAGACGGCTTCGAGAACGGTCATGTCGAAATCGATCATGTTCATGAGGCACTGCGCCACGGCAGGCGCTATATAGCTGCCGCCTGGCGCGCCGATGACGATGTTCGGTTTCCCATCCTTGAAAACGATGGTGGGTGCCGCTGAGCTTGGGCGGCGTTTGCCGGGCGCAATCGAGCCGGGCTTTCCGGGAACCGGGTTGAAGCGGCTCATCGTGCCATTATACATGAAGCCCAGTCCGTCGGTGATGGCGCCGGAGGGACTGCCAAGCGTGTGGGTCATCGCGACCGCGTTGCCATCCTTGTCGATAACCGAAATATGCGTTGTATCACGCTGTGAGCGGTCAAGCCGGTCGACATTGGCAACGTCACCCGCTTTGATCGAACAAGCCAGCGCCTGTGCATGGTTTTCGGAAAGAAGATTTTCGTAAGGGACGTCCACATAGAGCGGGTCGCCCATATGCGCATCCTTGTCGATTGTCATGCGTTTCATGGCTTCGAACAGGATACGGACGTGTTCTGCGCTGCTATGCTGCATCTTTGCGACGTCGAACTGTTCCATGATGTGGAGGAGTTCAAGCATCGGGAAGCCGGAGCCTGGGGGAGGCGATGTAGCGATGCGGTTGCCACGATAGGAACCCCAGACGGGTGCGACACGCGAAAGTTCGTATCGGGCGAGATCCTCCTTGTCTATCAGGCCGCCATTTGCCTCGAAATCGGCTGCGATCTGCTCGGCCAATTCGCCGTGATAGAAAATGTCGGAGCCGCCACTTTTGGCAATCCTCTCGAGCGTATCCCCCATATCGCGGTTGACGAGCATTTCGCCCACATTTTTCAGCGAGCCGTCCTCGTTGAAATACACCCTCCGACCCGTCTTGGAAAATCGTAACTTGTCGAGCGTGTTGGCAAAACCGTCGCCCGACTGGTCCTTCGACCAGTACCAGTGCATGTGGCTTCGGATCATGAAGCCATCGCGGGCGAGCTTGACGGCGGGCTTGATCAGGTCTGCCCAGTCAAAGGTGCCATAGTCGCGAAGGGCCGTCTCGTATCCTTTGAGGGACCCCGGCGTGCAGACGGCATGATAACCGATGTCGGAGATATTACCCTCGAGTACATAGCCGAAACCGTCTCGGCTCTGATGCAGGATCTTGTCCAGCCACATGTCGGGCGTCGCCTTGAGCGATGCCCGTGCATAAAATTCGAGAATCTCGTGCACGCCTTTTTTCGGCATGTAGACATGCATCGACCCGAAGCCGCCGATGCCGGCCATTTGCGGGTCTACGACACCTTGCACGAAGGCACAGGCAAGCGCTGCGTCTATTGCATTGCCTCCGCGTTCGAGGACTTCTGCGCCTGCTTCAACTGCTTCTGGCTGGGGCGCTACGATGGTTGCGTTTCTCATTTTGCGCGGCGATCCTTCAAAACCCTGGCCAGGAAGGCCTTGACGTGGCCGAGCACCTTAATGCGGTCATGGGATACGCCCTTGACGGTGTCGAAGGTCACATCAACGCCCGCGTCGCGAAACGATGTGGCAAGCGAGGCGAGCCGCTCCGGGCGAGTGCTGCCCGCATCATTTGCGCCTTCCATGTAATATTTGCCGCCCGGTTTGTGGGTAATTTCCCAGGTTTCCAGATCGGCGTCGCCGACCACCATCTGTACTGGCACCCTTGCCAGTTCTTTCGGCTGGAAAGCTTTGCCAAACCGCGTTTCAAGATCGCGGATGCCGACCCACCAGTCGCGGTTCGGATCAAGAAGCGTTACGGAACCCGGTGCGCCGATTGAGGCTGCCCAGAGTTTTTCCGGGTGCAGGATCGCAAAGCGGTGGGTGAAATGGCCGCCGCCGGAAAACCCGAAAATTGCAAATTTCGACCAGTCCTGCCGATACTTTTCGGCCATCTCCTCGACCATGGCGATGACCACCTGGTCGTAGCGGATGTCGCCTTCTTCCAGGAATTTGTAGCCCGAGCGGGCCCCGTCTCCAAACACGCCGACAGGAAAGATCGGACATAGGATGGCGCAGTCGTTGTAAAGGCCAAATTCGGCAAATCCGTCACGGAAATCGAGGGCCGAGGTGCGGCCGGTTCCATGGATTGCAACGAGCAGATCGAGCTTTCGCCCATCAGCAGCCGTCGGCGGGACGTAAAGAACCATATGAAGGCGGGGGTCGACCTTTGAGGCAAAGATTGCCGTTGAGCCGAAGTCATAGATAGCCTTCGCCCGAGCGATGGCTTCGCCCGTTCCAAGTTCCTGCATGAATGTCTCCTGGGGATATGATGGCGGGGCCGCTAGAAGACGACCCCTTTTTTTGTCGGGTCAGTTCGCCGGCTGTACTTCGTAGGCGAGCGTGTATTTGTCGCCGCGCGGCTTATAGGAAACCGTCTTCTTGGCGCCGAGCACGACATTTTCGTAATGCATGGGCAGAAGCCAGAGGTTATCGAACGTCTGTACTGACAGTTCTTCGAGGAGCGGCTTGCGCTCTGCCTCATCGAGGGTAGAGCTTGCCTTGGCGAGCACGTCGTCGATCTTAGCGTCCGATACGCCTCCACCGTTGTAGCGGCCCGTCCCCTTCTTTTCGTCACGGCTTGCGACGAGGGCAACGGTCGGGTTGGTAGTCTCACCCGTGTTGACACCCCAGGAGCCGAGATAGACGCTGTAGGTACCCTTGGAATAGGCTTCGGAGTACATCGACCAGGGCATGACCTCTACCTTGGTCTTGATGCCGATACGGGTAAACATCTGCCCAACGGCCTGCAAGACTTCTGCATCCTTCACGTAGCGACCAGACGGGCCATGCAGTGTGAGGCTGAAACCATCAGGATATCCTGCCTCGGCCAGAAGCGCCTTGGCTGCCGCCGGATCGTATTTGATCGCTTCAACCTTGCTCGAGTGACCGGCATAGCCATCAGCCACGAACTGATCGGCAACCGTACCGTTCTTCTGCATGACGCGATCGACAATTGCCGGCCGATTGATCGACATCAGCATGGCCTTGCGAACACGTATGTCCTTTAAGGGATTCTTGTCGAGGTCGGAGCCGTTGGACGCCTTGACGAAGGGCGAGGCCTCGCGGCTGACGTCAATACCCATGTAGACGAAACGCGACGACTGACCATTGACGATCTGAAGCTTTTCGCTGGATTCGACACGGGCCATGCCGTCGGCCGGCAGGGTTTCGATGATGTCGATCTCGTTGGACAGGAGAGACGCCAGACGTGCGCCATCGTCGGGAAGGAAGCGCAGTGTGACATTCGACCAGTGCGAGGGACCGGCAAAGTAACTATCGTTGCGCTTGACGGTCAGATTGCTGCCCGGCTGGTAGGAAACGAAAGAATAGGCGCCAGTGCCAATTGCGCATTTGCCGTTGTCGAAATCTGTCACCGGCGCATCCTTACAGTCAGCACTGATGATGCGAATGCGGCTGACGGAATTGAGAAGCAGTGGGTCCGGAACCTTCGTTTCAATGACGACAGTCAACGGATCCTTGGCTGTGACATTGGCAATATTGCGGGTGTAGGACGCAAAGCCCTGGCTCGGCTTGTCTCGCGCCCGCAAAAGAGAGGCGACGACGTCGTCGGCATTAAACTCGCTGCCATCGTGAAATTTTACGCTGTCACGAAGCTTGAATTCCCAATGGGTCGGGTCGACAGCTTTCCATTCCGTCGCAAGTTCTGGTGCGTTGGACGATGTGCCGGTCAGATTGATAAGACTGTCCCAGATATGTCGCGAGGTCGCGTTGTTCGGTGCGGAACTGTCCTCATGCGGATCGAGCGTTGTCGGTGTTGTCGACATGCCGATTGTCAGTGGTGCTTCCTGCGCCGCTACCATTGCGGGAATAGCAATTGTGCCGAGCAGCGCAAACGCTGCCCGCTTCAAAGTCGTTGCGACCATTGTGTTCAATCCCAGTTTTGCGTTCCAAAGCCGACCTTCGCAAGGCCAGAGCGAGTGGGTTCCCGTCCACTCGTGAGCAGAATTGGTAAAGCGTGGCAAACGAGTGTGTCAAACAGAAAACAAGTGTGTTACGGCTGTCGTAACAATTTTTGACGCTGTTTATCAAGCGTCCAAAGGGTAGGGTTATTTCGAAAAATGGATGACGATCAAAGTGAAAAAAACAATATAATACAGTCTGTTGATGTCTGTATTGACGTGCTTCTCAACGTGGCGAAAAACCCGGACATCAGACTGACGGAGATTGCCCGTAACATCGAGGAGACCAAGCCGAGAATTTTGCGAATGTTACGCACAATGGAACGGCGTGGACTGGTTCGGAAAAGCGACAATGGCACTTATCGGCTTGGCACGACAGCAATCGTGCTTGGAACTGCCGCATCGACGCAGGTCGATCTGGTGCGCATCGCCAACCCCATTCTTGAAGAACTGGGCCAGAAGGCGAATGAGACCACCCAGTTGCGCATCATTGATAATGGGGAATCGTTGTGCATCGCCAAATTCGAACCGATGCGTGATCTGCGCGTGCAGGCAATGATCGGGCGTCGAAGGCCGCTTACGGCGGGATCCTACAAGGTGCTTCTTGCTTATCTTCACCCCCAGGTTCAGCAACAGATGATACCTGAGGTTTTGCCGAAATTGACCAAAAGGACGATCACTGACCGCAAAAAGCTGATTTCCGAACTGGAAAAGATCAAGCGCCAGGGATTCTGCGTCAGTTTCGGGGAGGTCAGTGAACAGCTCGTTTCGGTATCGGTGCCTGTCCTCGCGTTCGACGGGTCGGTGATTGCCGCCGTCAATGTCGGAGCGCCGGCATTTCGCACCCAAAGAAGCGATGTAGACCGTTTTATCGTCCTGCTTAAAGACGCATCCAGCAAAATCTCGGCCCGGCTTGGTTGGTAGGCAAGTAAAACCAGATCGCGCGCAAATCCTCAACGGGGTGAGCCGGTAGCGCCGCCGTGTCAGTAGGTGTATTTAGGCACTGTGTTGATCGGGAGAGGCAAAGCTGATTATGCTGAAGGAATAGGGAATCTGCATGCCGTAGTGGTGACGGAACCCGGAAATGCGCCCGAGCGCTGGTTTTCTACCGTCTCGCAGAGCTGCGGGATCGAACCTTCGAAAGCCAGTTATATATGGCGTCCGGGTCGAACCTGTTAATAAACGCCATCGTCTACTGGAGCACCTCTTTCTCGAACCGGCATTCGCCGAACACGATCACGAAGGCATCGCTACGCCTCCGGATATAGTCAAACAGATCACTCCATTCGGGTTGGCAGCATATCAGCCTGACCGGAGACTACATCTGGACCCCGAAGTATAGCATTTATCCTACACCGCGGGGGCGGGAACCCTCTATTCTCGCTGCATGCTCAGATATCTGACAGATTCCCCACTCTCGTGTCTTGATGCCAGACAAGCGGATAGTTCGATGCGCCGCCAACGTCAGACCATTGTTCATTGAGCCTGCGTCTCAGGTGGTGACATCTACAACCACGCGGCCACGGATTTTACCTGCGAGAATGTCATCGGCTAGTGTTGGCAGCGCCGACATCGGCTCCAGACGTGTCATTTCCGCGAGATGAGCGGCATCGAGCGTTTGCGCCAGCGTCTGCCAAGCGCGCTCACGCCTTGCATGCGGTGCCATGACTGAATCGATCCCGAGCAGCGCCACACTGCGCAAAATATGTGGGAGTACGGTGCTGGGAAGATCGGCGCCGCCCGCAAGGCCGCAGGCCGCAACAGCGCCGCCATAAACGGTTTGGGAAAGGACGTTGGCAAGCGTCGTGGAACCAACGGAATCCACTGCACCCACCCAAAGTTCCTTTTGCAGCGGGCCGCCCTTTTCGGTGAGCGTCGCACGATCGATGAAGGCGCTGGCGCCAAGTCGCGCGAGATACTCATGTGTTTCGGCGCGTCCCGTCGAAGCGGTAATCGTGTAGCCCTTCTTTGCTAGAAGGCTGATCGCGACGGAGCCGACACCACCAGCCGCACCCGTAACCAGTACAGGTTTGCCTGCTGTGGTGGAAATGCCCCAATCTTCAAGCGCATTGACGCACAGCGCAGCGGTATAACCTGCCGTGCCGATGGCCATCGCCTGTTCCAATGAGAAGGCGTCAGGCAGGGCGATCAGCCATTCGGCCTTGACGCGCTGATAGCGTGTGTAACCACCCCATTCTGTTTCGGACAAGCCGTAACCGTTCACGATAACGCGGTCGCCAGCTTTCCATTGCGGAGAACGCGATTCCACCACCGTTCCGGCAAGATCAATACCGCCAACCATCGGAGTGCGGCGCGCGATGCGTCCCTTGCCGGAAATCGCCAGACCGTCCTTGTAATTGACTGTGGAGTAAGCCACCTCGACCAGCACGTCGTGATCGGGCAGGTCCGCAAGTGAAATTTCCCTGAAGCCGCTTTTCGGCTTGCCGTCCACGGCGTCAATAACCATCGCGGTGAATGTGTCAGTCATTACGTTCCCTTTTATGTGTTTTCCGTCTTTGCGGTTTTTTCCTGCTCACGCGTTGCGCGGGCATCAAGCGCCGCGTTGTAGCTGTTGCGGATGTAGTCCAGCAGCGATGTCAGCGCATCTGTCGCCGCGGTCGCGTCACGGGCGGTCACCGCATCGAGAATGCGCTGGTGAAACGCCGAAACCTGCCGGCGCTCGCGAACCCGGAACACGATCATGTTCGTCACCGGAATGAAGGATTCGATGACCGTGTACATCATCAGTTTAAGCGGGCCGTTGGCGGTGGAATCCACCAGCGCACGATGAAACCGCACATCCGATGCACAGAAGTCTTCGTCACTGAGATCGGCATTCTGCTGAACGAGAATTTCGGCTGCCATGGCCTTTAGCTGGTCGTCATGACGGTTCTCGCAGGCGAGGCGGCAACAGATCTTCTCCGTTTCGAGGCGTGCGGTGATGATTTCGTCAATATCGAAGGCGCCGATGCCGACCAGCAGTGTTGCAGCCCCGGTGATAGCTTTGGAAAGCCCCTCCGGATCGGGACGTTTTACGAAGTTGCCGCCTTGCGGGCCACGGCGGGAATGAATGAGGTTCTGGGCAGCAAGTCTTTTCAGTGCTTCGCGCACGGTGGGGCGCGATATGCCGAAGCTGCGGGCAAGGTCGTCTTCTGTAGGCAATCGCTCATCGATCTTCAGCCGTCCGTCCATGATGGCGGAACGAATATTCTCTGCCACCTGCTTGGCGATGCCGGATCTTACAACCTCGTCATATCTCAGATTCATGGCGCGCATCCTTCCCTTGAAACCATTGATGGCACGGCTTTCAGAAAAACGCCATAGCTATTTAAATATAGGTTTGACAAATATCGGATTGGCGATAACCTGCCTCGCAGATCCATATAACCAGGGGAACAAAAATTGGTGGGGATCGCTACTAAAGGGCAAAATACGCCCGAAAACCGTGATTTTTTGCAACATCATGCCTTGGCGGATGCAAGGCTGGTGCCTGCAAGTGAAAGCCCTGATGGCCGGAATAATCCGGCTGAACGGGCAATGAAAATTGCGCGCCAACTCGAGAGCGGACTAGACGCAAAAGGCATTCTCACCGGCCCGGATATCGGCGCCGGCTATTGCGGTGACTCAACGGATGAGAAGGGTTCTGCACCTTTGGTTGTGTTCCGGCCTGTCGATACGGCGGGTGTAGCTGCCGTTCTCACAGCCTGCCATGGAAGCGGACAGCCTGTCGTCGTCCAGGGCGGTCGTACTGGCCTCTCCGGTGGCGCCCGCCCCATGGCGGATGAGGTGTCGCTGTCTCTCGAGCGGATGCGTGCCGTTGGCGTGGTTGATCGGATGTCCGGCAGTGTCGTTGTCGAGGCGGGCGCGACCTTGCAGGCCGTTCAGGAAGCAGCTGACTCGGCTGGTATGATGTTCGGCGTCGATATCGGCGCACGTGGTAGTGCGACCATCGGGGGCAATATTGCCACAAACGCCGGCGGTATCCGGGTTCTGCGCTACGGCATGTTTCGCGCCCAGGTTCTTGGGCTTGAAGCGGTCCTGGCGGATGGAACAGTTATTTCCAGCCTCAAGGGGCTTCCCAAGGACAATTCCGGTTACGATCTCGGCCAGATGCTGATCGGTACCGAAGGTACGCTGGGTGTCGTTACCCGCGCGTGTCTCAGGCTGCATCCGCGCCCTTTGGTGCAGGCCAATGCATTTTGTGCCTTGCCGTCGCTTGGTGCGGCCATAGAGTTGTTGCAGACGCTGCGTGCGCGTCTCGGCTCGCTGCTTTCGGCGTTCGAGGTGATTTTTCCGCCTGTTTATGAGGGTGTGCTGGCGCATTCCGGTGTGACCGCGCCTGTTGCAGCGGGTGCTGGTGTTTATGCCCTGGTTGAGATTCACGGCCAGAACGAGGCAGAGGACGAGGATCGTTTCAAAGCGTTACTGATGGAGCTTTATGAAGGCGGAACGATCTCGGATGTCGCCGTTTCTTCGTCCGGTCGCGAATATGCTGCCATCTGGGCTCTGCGCGAAGGGGCAAGCGAGTTCATTTTCAGCATGGATAATGTATCTGGTTTCGACGTGAGTCTGCCGCTCTCATCCATGCAGGAGTTTCTCGACAGTGCGGCGGCCTTAGTCAGCGCTTGCGACCCGAACGCACAGCTTTATATTTTCGGCCATCTGGGTGATGGCAATCTGCACTATCTCGTTCGTTCGACGTATCACGATGCGATTGCTGATGCAGTGTTTGCCGCCGTCGCACAGTTCGGCGGCGCGGTTTCAGCCGAACATGGCATTGGGCAGGACAAGAAAAAATGGCTGCCGCTGGTGCGCACATCAGGCGATATGGCGGTAATGCGCCGCCTCAAAGCAGCACTCGATCCCGAGAATATTCTCAATCCCGGCCGTGTTTTTGACGCGTTCCCTGCTGTAATCGCGCCGGAGGGTGCATGACCATGACTGTCGAAACACCCCACGCCACCGCAAAAGCTCCAGCTCTTGATGATCGCTATACGCTGGAAAGTGGAAAGATTCTCGTTTCCGGCACGCAGGCCCTGGTGCGTTTGCCGATGGTGCAGCGCCAGCGCGATCTGGCGAAGGGGCTGAACACCGCCGGATATGTCTCCGGTTACAGGGGCTCGCCGCTTGCGAGCTTTGACCGCGAAATGGCGCGGGCACAGAAATATCTGGATGAGCATCATATCCGTTTCCGCCCTGGTCTGAATGAAGACATGGCAGCAACGGCGGTGTGGGGTACGCAGCAAACAGCCATGTTCCCCGGTGCGCGTTACGACGGCGTTTTTTCCATGTGGTATGGCAAGGGGCCGGGCGTTGACCGGACCATGGATGTCATTCGCCATGCCAATGCTGTCGGCACCAACCCGAATGGCGGCGTTTTGCTGCTGGTGGGTGACGATCACGGGGCGGTGTCTTCGACACTGCCGCACCAGAGCGAGCATAATCTGATCTCAGCCATGGTGCCGCTGCTCTCGCCTGCTGGCGTGCAGGAGTATATCGATTACGGCCTGCTGGGTTGGGCGATGAGCCGCTATTCAGGCGCATGGGTTGGCTTCAAGTGTCAGACGGAAATCGTCGAGTGCACGGCGACCATCGAGCTTGATCCACTCAAGCCCCAACTCGTTTATCCCGGCAAGGCGGGTGAATACTCCTTGCGTTGGCCGGACGGCCCGCACGCCATGGAACTGCGGTTAGAAAACAAGATGGCGGCGATCCATGATTTTGCGCGGGCCAACGGCATCGACCGCGCTGTCTGGTCGCCAGCCTCCGGCAAGGCGCGCCTCGGCATCGTTTCCACCGGCAAATCCTGGCTTGACCTGATGGGGGCACTGAACCGTCTCGGCATAGACGAGCGCCGTGCCGCTGAACTTGGCATTCGCCTCTACAAACTCGGTCTTGTCTGGCCGATAGAGCCGGAGCGCATTTCGCGTTTCGCCAGCGAGGTGGAAAACCTTCTGGTGGTCGAGGAAAAGCGCCCGATCATAGAAGACCAGATCAAATCGCTGCTCTTCAACATGGATGCTGACAGGCGCCCCCGCGTGTTTGGTAAAAGCGGCACCAATGGCGCACCGCTCCTGCCGGTGACGGGCGAAATCAATGACGTTTCCGTAGCGGCAGCCATCATGGCGATCTTCGGCACTGGGGATACGCAGCTTCAGGCTCGGGCTATCGGTGTTGAGGCCATCGTTGCCGCCAGCGCTGTTGAGACACCGGCTTTGAAGCGCGATCCCTATTTCTGTTCCGGCTGTCCGCACAGTGTTTCAACCCGCCTGCCGGAAGGTAGCCGCGCCTCCACCGGCATCGGTTGCCACATGATGGTCATCGGGCTTGAGGAACGCAACACCTCCACCTTCACGCAGATGGGCGGTGAGGGCGGTTCCTGGATCGGGCTTTCGCAATTCACCGACGAGAAGCATATTTTCGTCAATATGGGCGACGGCACCTATTTTCATTCGGGCGTGCTGGCCATCCGTGCCGCCATAGCTGCCAAAGTCAACGCCACCTACAAGATCCTTTACAATGATGCCGTGGCCATGACCGGTGGCCAGAAACATGATGGCGAAGTGACTGTTCCGGGCATCGTTGGCCAGATGCTGGCGGAAGGTGTCGCACGGGTAGCAGTCGTCGCTGAAAGGCCGGAAGTCTGGCAGGGCAACCTGCCAAAATCCGTCACCGTCAACCATCGCGATGAACTGGATGCGGTGCAACGCGAACTGCGTGATATGGAAGGCGTGACGGTACTTGTCTATGATCAGGTCTGTGCGGCTGAAAAGCGCCGCCGCCGGAAGCGTGGCAAGCTCGCGGTTTCCGACAAACGCGCCTTCATTAACGAGTTGGTGTGCGAAGGCTGCGGCGACTGTTCCGCCGTGTCCAACTGCATTTCGGTGGAGCCGCAGGAAACGGAATTTGGCCGCAAGCGCCGCATCAACCAATCGAGTTGCAACACCGACCTTTCCTGTCTCAAGGGCTTTTGTCCGAGTTTCGTGACCATCGAAGGTGGTACGCTGCGCAAGCCTGCGGCGAAGGCGGGCAAGGTGTCGTTCGATGATCTGCCGCTACCTGTGCTGAAAACACTTTCCGGTCAGCCTTATAATATGCTTCTGGCCGGTATCGGAGGCACGGGTGTCATCACCGTCAGCGCCATTCTCTCCATGGCGGCGCATCTTGAAGGGCTGGCCGTCCAGACGCTCGACCAGACCGGACTGGCCCAGAAAAATGGTGCAGTCGTCTCGCATTTGCGGGTGGCGAAGGAAGCCGCCGATCTCAACTCGGTGCGTATCGGTCCCGGCGAAAGCGATCTGGTACTGGGCTTCGATATCGTTGTTTCTGCTGGCAAGAACGCGCTTTCCACCTTCTCTGAAGGGCGCACGAAGGCGGTGCTGGACGATCATTTCGCGCCTACCGCATCCTTCGTGCAGAATACGACGCTCGATTTCCGCCAGGGCGCAACGCTCAAGGCACTGCGAAAAGCGGCAGGCGAAGATGCCGTGAACCTTGTCGCGGCCACGAAACTTGGCGCTGCCCTGATGGGCGATGCGATTGCCGCCAACATGTTCCTGCTCGGCCATGCCTGGCAGCGCGGCCTTGTGCCGATCAGCCTTGCCGCAATCGATAAGGCAATCGAGCTGAATGGCACGGGTGTCGGCATGAACCGCGCCGCTTTTGGCTGGGGTCGTCGTTCGGTTGTCGAACCGGAAACTGTCCTCGACGCGGCGGGTCTGGGTAAGGCGAAGGAGGAGGTTACGGAAACACTCGACAGCATCATTGAGCGCCGTGCCGACTTCCTGACCGGATACCAGAGCGCAGCATATGCTCGCCGATACCGTAAGTTGGTGGAGATTGCCCGCAATGCAGAAACCGCCGTTGGCGGCGATGCTTTCGCCACTGCTGTTGCCCGCAACGCCTTCAAGCTCATGGCCTACAAGGATGAGTACGAAGTGGCACGCCTGCACCGCGATACCAGTTTTCGCGACAGGATTGCCGCGCAGTTTGAGGGTGATTTCACCATCAGGCATCACCTTGCGCCGCCCATGCTCTCACGCAAGCTCGACAAGCGGACTGGAAATCCGGCCAAGATCGCCATTGGCGAGAAGATCATGACGCCGGCCTTCGGTGTGCTGGAGAAGCTGAAGTTCCTGCGCGGTACGCCGTTTGATCCTTTCGGCTACACCCATGAGCGACGTGAAGAGCGCCGCTTGATCCGCGACTATGACGCGCTGGTGCGCGACTTGTCGGCCTCCCTTTCGGCAGAAAATCTGGAAAGCGCGGTGTCGCTTGCAGGTTTGCCTGAAGAGATCAAGGGCTTCGGCCCGGTCAAGAGGGCGGCCATCGAGCGTTATGAAATGACGAGGGCGGCTTTGCTGTCGCCTGCGCCTGCGGCGCCTGCTGCGGGTACCGAAGAGACGATTGCAACAAGGAAAAGCGTATGAGCACGACCGGCGATTTCGAGACGATCCTTTATGAAAAGGACGCCCAGGACAAGTTTGCGACGATCACGATCAACCGTCCGGAAAAGCTCAATGCCATGAACAAGACCACTGTGCGTGAGATCGATCGCGCCGTGGCGATGGCGGTGGCTGATCCCGATGTCAACGCGCTGGTTCTGACTGGCGCGGGCCGTGCCTTCTCTTCCGGTTACGATTTGCAGGGTGCGGATTACGATGTCGATATCGAGGACTGGCACGCCGATATGGCGGAAAACGCCCAGTCGCTGCTGAATATCTGGAAAGCGCCGATCCCGGTCATCGCCTCGGTGAACGGTTATGCGCTGGCGGGCGCGCTGGAACTGGTCATGGCCTGCGATCTGGCGATTGCCGCCGACAATGCGAAATTCGGCGAGCCGGAAGTGCGACACAATTCCGGCCCGCCCGCGCTGTTCATGCCCTGGCTTCTGGCGACGCGCGACGTGCGCTGGCTGATGTATACGGGCGATGTGGTGGATGCGGACGAGGCGTTGCGCATGCACCTTATCAACCGCATCGTGCCTGCCGATCAGCTCAAGGAAAAGACCGAAAACCTGGCCCGCAAGTTGGCGCGCATGCCGGTTCCGGCCATCAAGTTCGCCAAGGCGTCCATCAACAACCAGCAGATGGCGGCGGGGCTGATGACTTCGTTCGACTACAACATCCATGCCATTGCCGCGCTGCATGTCAGCAAGGACGGCCGCGAATGGATGCGCAATCTCCAAAAAATGACGCTGAAGGAATATCTCGAATTCCGCGATGCGCCGTTCAAGGGACTGGACTGAGCCAGTCCGCCATCCGCCACGTCCTTTTTCATCTGACAGAGGTTTCTGATGCAGACCGCCCCTTCACAGGCAGAGAATGCTCCGGCCATTCCGGTTATCGATGTTGCCCCCTTCATCAATGGTACCGAAGGCGCTGACGATGTTGTGCGCGCTATTGAAAAGGCATGCCGCGAAACCGGTTTTTTCCTCGTTACCGGCCATGGTGTTTCGAAGGAGATCACATCGCGGCTTTACAATCTCGCCCGCGATTTTTTCGATGAGCCGCAGGATTGGAAAAAGCATCAGGGCAGGGGTACCGGTGTCGAAGGTGGTATGGCGTTCTCGCCGATTGCCGATGAAGCGCTTAGCGCAACGCTCGGCATCAAGACACCCGGAGACTACAAGGAAAGCCTCAACTTTGGCCTGCGCCTGCCGGGCGATGCATGGGTATCGAAACCGGAGGGGCTTGAGGCGGCCTTCCGTGCCTATTTCGCGGAGATGGAAACGCTGGCGAAACATCTGCGCCGCGCGTTTTGTCAGGCGATCGGACTTGAGGCGGACTATTTCGAAAGAGCTTTCGACAATCACCTTTCGGCGCTCAGGGTTATCAATTATCCCGAACAGACTGAGACACCGCTGCCTGGTCAGCTTCGCGCCGGGGTTCACACTGACTACGGTTTCATGACCATCCTTCGTTCGGAAGCTTCGCCCGGCGGATTGCAGGTGCAGACCCGCGCCGGAGAATGGCTGGATGCGCCGAATGTCGAGGGTGCCTATGTGGTCAATATCGGCGATGCATTCATGCGCTGGTCGAATGACGAGTGGGTTTCCACCCCGCACCGGGTCGCCAATCCACCAGGTGCTTTCAAAGGCACGACGCGTCGTCAGTCCATTCCGTTTTTCCTCAATCCGTCGCGAGACACGGTTATTGAATGCCTGCCACCCTTTGCCGCGAGAGGGGCCGCGAAATACGAGCCGATAAGCTACGGCGACTACATTGCACTGAAAACCAGCCAGGCGTTCAGCAAGGGTTGATGGCAGGAAGCGAAATATCGCCCGCCACGACCAATGCCGCGAACCGATGTCACTTGAGAACAAGGGGAACAACCATGATGAATTTCAACAGACGGCAGCTTCTGGCGGCCATGGGTGGAATGGCAGCAGCCGGCGTGGCCGGACTTCCTGTCCGCGCTCAGGAAAAAACATTGATCGTGCCGACACTTGGCGGCGCGTGGGAGCAGTTCTGGCGCTCGGAGCTTGCGCCGGCATTCACCAAACAAAGCGGAGCCGCCGTCACGCTCGATGCCGGGAACGGTCGTGTGTGGAGTGCCAATCTGCGCGCTGCCGGTGCTCAGAAGCCGCCTTATTCTATCCTGATGACCAATGAGGCTTTTGCATCGAGCCTGCGCAAGGAAGGCTTTTTCGAGAAGCTCGATCTGACGAAACTGTCAAACTACAACGATCTCTACCCGCTGGCGAAAAAGACCGATGGCTGGGGCGCGGTTGCCATGGTGTCCCCCATCGGCCTTGCCTATCGCACCGATATGGTCAAGACGCCGCCGAAGGGCTGGAAGGATCTGTGGGAAAACCCGGAGTTCAAGGGGCGCATCGGTCTTTACAACTTCGCCAACACGGCCGGTAAGATGGAACTGATGCTGGCTTCGAAAATCTTCGGCAAGGATCAGTACGATATCGATGCCGGGTTCAAGGCGTTCGAAAGGCTCGGCCCGGTCATTCAGGCGGATTTCAACCTCTCGACTGGCATCGCATCGGGCGAGTTCGTGGTCGCGCCTTTCGACTTTGGCGAAGTGGCGCGCCTGCGTGCGCAAGGCTTGCCCATTGATATCGTCGTGCCGGAGGAAGGGCTTCTGATGTTCGATCAGACTCTGAACATTCTGGCGAACGGCCCGGAAAAGGAGCTGGCTTATGAATATGCCAATTTCCTTCTCTCGCCCGAAGGACAGGTTCCGCTGATGAAGCAGTTCTTCGTATCACCCACCAATTCGAAGGTGGTGGTGCCGGATGACCTCAAGAAAGACGTGCCGATTTCGGGTGACATGATGGACAGGATTCTGACCTGGGACTGGAACTTCATGAACGAAAAGCAGGCCGGTTTCGCAGAAACCTGGGCGAAGGTGCTGAAGTAATCGCAGTGCCAGAAGCGGGGGCGCAAAACGTGGCCCCGCATACCGCCGGTTTCCGGCCAGCAGATATCGCAGCGTTCAGAAGGTGGAAGAACGATCATGACAGAGGTGAGCATCGAAAAGCTGACCAAGGACTATGGCTCATCGCTCGCAGTCAACGGAATTTCCGTCAGGATTGCCGATGGCGAGTTCATTTCCCTGCTCGGCCCTTCGGGATGCGGCAAGACCACGACATTGAAGATGATAGCCGGGTTCGAGGATGCGACGTCAGGCGCTATCCGTTTTGATGGCCGGGATGTCATCAATGTACCCGCCGAAAAGCGCGATATCGGTATGGTTTTTCAGAATTACGCGCTCTTTCCGCACATGACCGTGGCGCAAAATCTCGCCTTCGGGCTTGAGATGCGCAAGGTGCCGAAACCCGAAATTGCGTCGCGTACCGCGCGCGTGCTGGATATGGTGCAACTCTCCGGCTATGCAGACCGCTATCCACGCCAACTCTCGGGCGGACAGCAGCAGCGCGTGGCGCTGGCGCGCGCACTGGTGATCGAACCGAAGATATTGCTTCTCGATGAGCCGCTCGCCAACCTTGATGCCAAGCTGCGCGAAGAAATGCGCGTTTTCATTCGCGACCTTCAGAAGCGGGTCGGTATCACCACCGTGTATGTTACCCATGACCAGGCCGAGGCCATGACCATGTCAGACCGCGTGGTGGTTATGTTCGGCGGACGCATTGCCCAGTATGGTTCTCCCGCCGACATCTATGAGCGTCCGGCCAGCCTCGAAGTGGCACAGTTCGTGGGGCAGGTGAATATTGTTCCGGGCAAGCTCGTTTCCACTGAAGGAAACGGACAGGCGCGTATTGCCACAGCGCTCGGCGAACTCTCTGTCTCTGACGCAAAGGCCGGTTCGAATGGTGAGGTGATGCTTGTCTTGCGGCCGGAAGCGATCGAGCTGTCAGCCTCGGGGCAGGGCGGTATTCCCGCGACCGTTGCGGCCTGTTATTACTCCGGTAGCCTCGTCGACTACCGGTTGACGCTCGCAAGCGGCGAAACCATCAGCGTGCAGACATTCCCGCGCCATCGCTTTGCGCCGGGTGATGCGGTGTCGGTGCACGTCAGCGAGGAGAGTTTCTGGCCGCTCGGAGCGGTGGCATGAGCGGTTCGCTGAAATCCACCAAACCGTTTTTGCTCATTGCGCCAGCTATTGTGCTTCTGGGCATTTTTCTCGTGCTGCCCTATATGAACATCGTTCTGATGAGCTTTCGCAATCCCGGCAACGGTGCACCCTATGCTCCCGGCTTTACTGCGGCCAACTATCTGCGCCTGTTTTCCGACAGCTTCTATCTTTCGCAGGTCGCTAATACGTTGGCGATCGGCTTCGTGACAACAGCGCTTTGCCTTTTGCTTGGCTTTCCGGTTGCATGGCAACTTGCAAAGCGCAACATGCGCTTTCGCGGACTGGCCTATGGCCTTGTGCTTTCCCCGCTGCTGGTGGGCATCGTTATCCGCAGTTACGGCTGGACGATCCTGCTGGGCAACAATGGCATCATCAACCGAACGCTGATGAATGCGGGTATCATCGATAGCCCGCTGGCGCTCATGTATAATTCGCTCGGCATCGTCATTGCACTGGTGCATGTCTTCCTGCCTTTCATGATCCTGCCGCTGATGAGCGCGCTTCAGGGCATCGATCCGTCGATCGAGGCGGCGGCACGTTCGCTGGGAGCAGGGCGCATCACCGCATTCCGGCGCATCGTTCTGCCGCTTGCCATGCCGGGCATTCAGGCGGGGTGCATTCTCGTCTTCGTGCTGTCGCTGAGCGCCTATGTTACGCCCGCACTGATCGGCGGCTTACGCGTCAAGACCATGGCGGTCAGCGTCGTGGATGCGCTGATCGATACGTTCCAGTGGCCGTTCGGTTCGGCCATGGCGCTTCTGCTCTCGCTGACCGGTGGCCTCGTGGTGACCATTTTTGCCCGCATGACACGCATGAAATGGAAGGTCGACAGATGAACAGGCATTTTCTGAACGGCTATTGCCTTATTATCTATGCATTCCTTCTATTGCCGATCCTTGTGGTCGTTGGTGCATCGTTCAATGCTGGAGCTTTCCTCACATTCCCCCCGCAGGGGCTATCGCTGCGCTGGTATGGGGTGTTTTTCCAGAACGAAGTGTTCATGCGTGCCATCAGAACGTCATTGTGGGTGGCTGCCGTTTCGACGCTCATTTCCGGTGTTATCGGCACCATGGCGGCGATTTTCTATGTCCAGCATTCCGGTCGATGGAAGGAAAGTGTACGGCTGGGCATGATGCTACCGCTGCTTTTACCGGAAGTGCTGACGGCGATCTCGCTGCTGTTCTTCGTCTATTCCATTGGCATCGGCACGACGACCATTGTGGCCATGATTATCGGCCATGTGCTGATTACCATTCCCTTCGTGTTCATCAACGTCTCGGCTGCCATGGAATCCTACGAGCCGTCCTGGAGCCTTGCCGCGCGCAGTCTGGGGGCAGGGCCATTCACGCGCTTTCGCCGGATCATGCTGCCATTGATAAAGCCCGGTGTTATCGGCGGCTGCCTGTTCTCCTTCATTATCTCGTTCGATATCTTCACCATATCCTTCATGCTGAAGCCTGTGGGAACCGCCACGTTGCCGATCCAGCTTTATGACTATCTGCGCACCAATTTCACGCCGGAGGCAGCGGCGGTTTCCACTGTTTCCATCGTTCTGACGCTGATCGTGGTCGTCGTTTCGGAAAAGGTGCTTGGGCTGCGTATTCATCGCTTTTGACTACAGGGCCTCCGGTCTCGCTGTCGTGAGGTCCTGTCGTCAATGGTCTTCGCCTCGGCTGGGAAAGAGGGGTAGGCGGTATTGGCGGTGGTGGACTTCCACTAGATTCTGGAGGCCCTTGCACTCTACGTCGACAAAGCGTGTTGGGCAGGCACCTCTGGCGGACAGAACTTGGCAAGTTTCACTATTATATGGCGTCCGATGAATTCTGGAGCGGCATCTCCCATGAGCCTCACAAGTGGGGCGCTGGAGTGAAATGTACGATCTCCTCCGAGTATGACCAGCCGCTGAACTAACATGATCTCTGATGGCCCGCGTCGGTTTTGGAAGAGATCAAGGCCGCCGTCCAAATTGTCGGTGCAGGACGATCAACCCATAAGCGAAGACCATGACGGCCGGCGTTAAGATTGGCGCCGTTATAAAGACCATTGCGCGACCGGTATCCCGTGTCCATTCAGTGAGAAGGTACTCATATCCCGACGGAACCTTGGAGTTCATCCACCACAAGTCACCTGGGTTGTAACTCTTGATGCGCTCTTCGATGTACCAGCTGACTGATTGTGCCGAAGTGATCGCAAATGCAACGCACGCGACGTATGTGCCGAGGATCCCGAGTTTGCGTTTTCTGGGCGACGATTGCCTCAAGGCGAAGTTCAGGAAAACGATTGCCATGACGATGAGCAAAAAGATGGTGAATTGCCCGGCTCGGCGGAGCATCATGTGTTCAATTTCCATTGATCAGTCCATGTGCGGTTAGTGTCAGAGCGAGCGGAATGAATGTCTGAGTGCAGTTATCCATTACGGACATTGGCGGTTACCTGTCGTAAAAATGCTGCGATAGGATCCACGTGTTTACGGCATTGAATTCCATGATGCTTGGTGGGCTGCACAGTGGGTGGATGATTTCATACATTGCGCCGTCTTTCCGGGGCTTTAGAGATTTCAACGCCACAAGCAGATCGCTCGATCCGTTCCAGACATCCTCCAAGGAGCCCATCGGATTTTCCCAGATTGCAACCAGTTCACCCTCACGGCGCGCTCCAAAAACGCTTTCCACGATCTCCAGGGTCAAACGAGCCTTGAGGCGCGGTTCCAAGATTTCGTATTTAGTGAGCGTTGCTCTGACGAGGACCTTGGCCTCACTTAGATCCTTTGCGCTTCTCCCCTTGTAAGTCATGCAGGCAGCCGCTGGCTGGGCTAAAGTCAGTGTCAGGTATCCCATGAGAACCGCCGTCAGTATCCGCACTATCATCTCAACTCGCAGCCTTTCATTCCTCGCTTATCGTCTGCGCGAGACAGCCGCTTATTACAGCCCACCTCATGTCCCGAGCATTCGCATCTTCTAGAGTTCGGCATCACCTGATCGGAGGACATGCCGATCAACAGGCTATGCTCGTCTGATAAAGACGATTCGATAAAATTGCATAGGCCCAACTCAAGGTTGCTTTATGACTTCTCACTACCTTCCGCGAAAACATTGGAGGTGAAATGCGTGGGCTGGTGATTATCGCGGGAGTAATTGCTATCGCAGGCGGCTTGCTCGCCACAATAAAGGTTCCCAATGTGCGGCAGTCGAAACAGCTATTGGAAATGTACCGGGCGGAACCGGCAGCAATGCTGGAACGAGTGGCGGCCGCGATCTTTGAGTGCGCCCCGCAAAGTGCCGAAGGCGCTCTCGGAAAGCGTTACACCAAGACCTTCATCACACCGTTTTATATTGAGGCAGTTGAGTACCGAAATTCGGGACAGTCCAAAGACGGACAAGCTCACATGCAGAAGTGGATGAACGAAAACCACGCAAATCTGTTCTCGCAGATTTCAGAGGACGACTTTGCTGACATGCTCGCTTTAATCGAGACGATTGGGGTGGATGACGTCGAGAATTGTATACTTTCATCCGCGACCTCCGAGCCAAAAAAGATCGATGCCAAACGGTGGGAGCTCCGGGTTTAATTGGTCGCATGATCGAGGAGCTGGGGGAGGCGAATACCACGCGAACTTCCCCAAAGTCCGATTTCGGAAAGCAATCAGCTCCCGACCGGTCCGGATGGGCCGGGCTGCAAGGGTAGGGAGGGGCCAGGTGAGACGCACCCCTTCGGCTTTAGTTTTCTCAGTGGCAAAGAACCGCATACGATCTGTAGTCCTAGAATCCAGATGGAATAGTCGTTCATGTTAGAGACAATGGGTATTGTGTTGCGATTCCACGTCGTGGTCGGTCAGCAGTGCACGCTTGAAGAGGAATTAGGTTGTCCAGTTGATTGGGGACGAAAAAGCCAAGATGGCTTTCAGTCAGCCCAGATCGATATGACTCCTGAAGATGGCTGTAATCGAAGCCGTTCGCACAGTCGCACAGCGTGTTTCCGCGCTTGTCGATACGGGCGTCATTCAATTCGCAAATCTGGATATCGGCCTTCCCTTTTATGAGGGTAATATGGCGGCTTCCATAACTATTCCTGCGAGCCTTTGTGAAATCGCAGGACAAAATCGAATTGCCGTCGCCACGACTTACTATTTTACCGCGCGAGAGGAAGTGACGACAGAAGGCCTCTGACTGGTTTAGGTTATGGGAAAAACGGAGCAGGTGTCTACATCACGCGGTCGTATCTGTATTTATTTTTATATTTCATTAGCTTATCTCCATAAGGTGAACATCGAATTTGCGCAATTGATCCGAGATCATGCAGCATGCGCTTCCAGTACCTCCAATCTGCCTGCCTAAGGGTCCTAGCCGCAGGGGTGATTAAGTGTCGCGCATAATTAGAGTTTTCTACTCTTGGAGAACTGGCTACTTGCCGCAAAGTATTCAGTACCCTTCGCATGTGTTACGGCAGGGTGACCCGTCGCGAGAATTGGTAAAAGAAGCCTCGCATATCGCTATCATCAGAAAGCTTATACGGCCGTTCAGAGCCGACAAGGCTTCTGGAAGACAATCAACCTGCACGCGGGATTGTGCTCGGTTTTTCAGGCCTTCGCAAAAATAGTGCTGCCGGCGGGATGGCTCGGGGTTCCTTCTGGCACCTGCGCATTCACGATGGCGCTGGCGAGCTGCCGGAAAGTCACCATACCCAGAACCTCCCCGGATGAATTGGTGACGGCGCTGTCGTCGTGTCCGCTAAGCGAGAGCCGGCGCATGGCCTCTTCGACAGTGGTTCCTTCTTTGACCTGAGGACCACAAGGCGATTGGCCTGGTCTGACCGGCGACATGACCGCCTCAACATTAATGACGCGGCCGCGGTTCACTTCCTTGACGAAGTTGGCGATATAATCATTCGCCGGGCGCAGCACGATTTCCTGACTTGTGCCCTGCTGAATGATCTCTCCATCACACAGAATAGCGATTTGGTCACCTAGTCGTAGTGCCTCATCGAGATCATGGGTGATGAAGACTATGGTTTTTTTGATTTCCTTCTGGATATCGAGAAGCACGGTCTGCATGTCCATGCGGATCAACGGGTCGAGCGCTGAGTAGGCCTCGTCCATCAATAATACCGGCGCATCGTTGGAAAGCGCTCGCGCCAGACCGACGCGCTGTTGCATGCCGCCGGACAGCTGATTTGGAAACCGCTTTTCGAAGCCTTTCAGCCCAACGCGCTCCAGCCAGCGCATGGCAATGTCCACGCTCTTGGCCTTTGCCATGCCTTGTACTTCAAGACCATAGATTGTGTTGTCCAGCACGTTGCGGTGCGGCAGAAGCGCGAACTTCTGGAAGACCATGGCGGTCTCGTGGCGGCGAAAGTCTCGTAATTCTTTCGCGTTCATCTTCATGACGTCTACCCCGTCCACCAGCACTTCACCTGCTGTCGGGTCTATCAGGCGATTGATGTGCCTTATAAGGGTAGATTTGCCTGAGCCTGACAGGCCCATGATGACCTGAATACAGCCCGAAGGTATGTCGATATTGATATCCCTTAAACCGAGAACCTGCCCGTGTTTCTCGATCAGTTCCGTTTTCGTCAGCCCGTGCCTGACTGCATCTATATGGGCGAGCGGATTTACGCCGAAGACCTTGTAGAGATTGCTGATCTTGATCCCGCCGAAAGCGCTGTCAGCCATGGGCCATCTCCTGATGTTTCTGCAGCCTTTTGCCATAGGCCTGACTGATGCGATCGAAGATGATGGCAATGCCGACGATGGCAAGGCCGTTGAAAATGCCAAGTGTGAAATACTGGTTGGCGATAGCCTTGAGAACCGGTTGGCCCAGTCCCTGAACACCAATCATGGATGCAATGACAACCATGGCAAGCGCCATCATGATTGTCTGGTTTATGCCGGCCATGATGGTCGGAAGAGCCAGCGGCAATTGCACTTTGAAAAGCTTCTGCCAGTTGGATGAGCCGAAGGCATCAGCCGCCTCCAACACATCCCGGTCCACCAGGCGGATACCGAGATTGGTGAGGCGGATCATCGGTGGAATGGCATAGATCACGACTGCGATGAGCCCCGGGACCCTGCCGATACCCAGCAGCATGACGACCGGTATCAGGTAAACGAAGCTTGGCATGGTCTGCATGACGTCGAGGATCGGATTGACCACTCGCTGAAAGCGATCAGAGCGCGACATGACGATGCCGATGGGCAGGCCTATGGCGATAGACAGAACCGTGCAGACGAAAATCATCGAAATCGTCCGCATCGTATCGGTCCACATATCGAAGTAGCCGATAGCCAGAAGCGTGAACAGGCACGCAAAGACGATCTTTGTGCTGCGGCTTGCAGCCCACGCAATCCCTAGAATGATCAGAATGATGATCGGCCAAGGCGTTTGTGTCATGAACCGCTCTGCCCAGATCAAAAACTGTTGCAGCGGTGAAAAGAAGCTCTCGATGCTACCACCCCAGGCGCGCGTGAACTCGCGAAAGCCGTCGTCGATCATCTTTTTGAGATTACGAAGCGTATCGTCGTTCATGTGCGGAAACGTGAAAAACCAGTCCATACGATTCCCCTATGATCACGGGGACATGCGACCGGTAAAACCAGTCGCATGTCCTTTTGCGTGGCTGCCCGACGCAGGTCAGGCGGAAGGGAGGCTGGTCAAAGTGACGCCTTGATCTTCTCCGCAGCTTCAGCAGAGACCCATTTTGTCCAGATGTCGGGGCTTTCTTTGAGGAAGTGCTTGGCGCTATCCTCGCCCGTTGCCTGGTTGTCCGTCATCCAGGCCATCAGTTTGTTGACGGTATCGTTGCTCCACGACCGCTTATTGAGGTAGTCCATGATCTCAGGGCCAGCCTTTTCCGAAAAAGGTTTGGCAACCAGTGTCACGACCTTGTCGACCGGCCAAGCGTTAGGCTTCGGGTCCGGGCAATCGGCAACAGTGTTGCAGCGCTTCCATTCGGCCGCATCAGCAGCAACACCAGGTTCAAGTTTGACCATTTCATATTTTCCGAGAAGTGCCGTCGGTGACCAATAATAGCCTACCCATGGCTGCTTGCGCTCGTAAGCCTTGGCAATCGATCCGTCGAGACCTGCAGAAGAGCCGCTATCGACGAGTGTGAAACCGGCCTTTTCCGCGCCAAATGCTTTGAAAAGCTGAGCCGTAACGACTGTTCCACCCCAACCCTGCGGGCCGTTGACGATGGCGCCTTTGTCAGGGTTTTCGGCGTCGGGGAAGAGCTTCGGGTTCTTCATGAGGTCGCCGATCGTCTTGATGTCCGGGTGGGCATCGGCCACGTATTTCGGTATCCACCAGCCCTGAATGCCGCCATCCGGCAATGCCGTTGCAGCCACGACGAGTTTGCCTTCATCTACACCGCGCTTGACCACTTCGGGCAGCGTATCGGCCCATGCTTCCGGCGCGATATCCGGTTGGCCTTTTTCGACCATGGACGTGATGGTCGGAACGGTGTCGCCGATCGTAATATCGGCGCTGCAACCATAGCCTTCGTTGAGTATGATCTTGTCAATTGCCGAGAGGACTTCGGCACTTTGCCAGTTCATGCTGGCGATAGTGGGGCTACCACAGTCTGCTGCGTTTGACGCAGACGCGCCACCAAGCACACTGAAGATCAGACAGGTCGATGCAAGCAGTTTCTTCATTACTGTTCCCTTTATTGGCGACGGTTATAAAGAAGCAGGCCTGCCGCTTAGATCTGCCCCTGTCTTTGTCTTTTGCAAAGTTATGGCGATGATGGCTTGACGCTCACATGCAACCTACACGGAATGCGACGGCAATCGGCCAAACCACGACAGGTCACGGCAATTTAATCTTTTTGGTCGTGTAGCAGCGTTCAAGGTCGGTGCATGGTCTCAAGCATTCGCTCTCTCAGCCTTGACGCACGGTGCCCGTTTCCGCGGCCACAGGGAAAGAAGGTGAACCTTGACCATCACACCGTAAAAGATCGATGTGCCTCGTTCGAAAATGCTTGCTTAAAGACTGAGTAAGCACTTCGAACGGGAGGCATGTTGGGGGGTGGAGGCATGACGCTGCTGGGAGCTCGTCATCGGGGGCAGCCGAAGATAAAATCGGTTAGACGCCCGATCTCAACGTATAGCCCCCACGGCCGTCGCCGTAGAATGCGCCACCGATTTTAGCATTGATTGATCGCTGCCACAGACGAAGATCGAAAAACCTATTTTTCGGAGCTCTGCCGCTTCGCTAACGTCAACAATGAAGATCGCCAGTCTTCTTCCCGCCTTGACGCCGGCCTCAGCTATTCTTTGCACGGCGTCGACCACGGAAGGGTCGGTAACCGACACAGCACCGAGCGAACGCATCAGATCGGCGCGGCCGACGAAAAGTGCGTCGACCCCATTTACGCTGCAGATCTCGTCGATCGCATCGACTGCTTCAACATCCTCTATCTGGCACCAGAGGCTGACGGCCTGGTCGCTCTGCTCCATGTAGGTGCCGAGCGTCATCGCACCATAATCACCAGCCCGGCCTGATGCCGATAAGCCGCGTCCACCCCCGACGAAGCGCAACGATGAAACTGCCTCCCGTGCCACGTCTGCGGAGGTGACGTGGGGGACCACGATGCCCGCCGCACCTGCATCGAGGCAGGCGCCGATGAACGACGCCTTTGGTTCGCCGACCCTTACCAGGATAGGAAAACCACGCGACCTCGTGGACGCGAGAATATCGTCGATCACGTCGATACTGAAAGGTGCGTGTTCACTGTCTAAAACGACAAAATCGAGCCCGCTGCGCGACAGGACTTCCGCAACCTGCCGCGAAGGTGTCTTCTGAAATGTACCGGTGACGATCGCTCCTCCCAGGCATTTCTTCCGGAACTGCGACAGTGGCTCAAACTCGCTTGCCATGATCAGACCGCCTCGAGAATGGAAACATAATTGGCAACGCCGCTGCCGCCCATATTGAAGACTCCAGCGAGATTTGCCTTCGGTAGTTGCATATCGCCAGCCTCGCCGGTGAGCTGCATGGCGGAGATCACATGCATGGAGACCCCGGTGGCCCCAACCGGGTGCCCCTTGGCTTTCAATCCGCCGGATCTGTTGACTGGCAGTAGGCCATCCCTCTCCGTCCAGCCGCCGGTGATTGCCCGTGCTCCTTGGCCGACGGCCGTCAACCCCATCGCCTCATATGACATCAACTCGGCGATCGTGAAGCAATCATGCACTTCCACAAAGGAAAGATCTGAGAGCGTTACGCCTGCATCTGAAAGGGCTTGCCGCCAAGCCTCGCCCGCTCCATCGAGCCGCCATATATCGCGTTTCGACAGTGGCAGATGGTCGTTGACATGCGCCGCCGCCCGGAACCGCACCGCTCGGGAAAACCGGGCTGGCTTGTCCTCCACCGACAGGACAAGGGCCGCCGCACCATCCGAGATCGGTGAGCAGTCGGTCCTTTTCAGCGGTGCTGCGACGATCGGGTTTTTGTCGCTGACTGCGCGACAAAATTCGAAGCCAAGGTCTTTGCGCATCTGTGCATACGGATTGTCCACGCCATTGCGGTGGTTCTTCGCGGCAATCAACGCCAACGCATCCGATTGATCGCCAAATTTCTGGAAATAAGCCTGTCCGATACGCGCAAAGACGCCCGCGAACCCGGCCGGGATATCGTCCTCCTCTTTCCGGTAACTCGCTCCGAGCAGTGCGTCGCCCACTTCCGCGGTCGTCTTCGCGGTCATTTTCTCCACGCCGATCACAAGTACGTTCCGACCCTGACCGGATTTCAGGAAATTACGGCCAGCATGGATGGCAGCACTGCCCGACGCACAGGCATTTTCTGTCCGGCTCATCGGCTTAAAACGCAAAGCTGGTACCGATTGCATGACCAAGCTTGACGGAAAATCCTGCCGCGACATACCGCTGTTGAACATGCCAACAAATACCGCGTCGATCTCCTCCGGTGCCAACCCAGCATTTTCAATCGCCGGCAACGCCACCTCGGCGATCAACGCTTCAGCATCCTTCATTTCATGCTTGCCGAAGGGCGTATGGGCCCAGCCCACAATGATCGGATCCATCTGTCTTTCCTCGCTGGCCTCGTTCAGGCGGTGTGCTTCTTGGCTTGTGCATCCTGCTCGCGCAGCTCGTTCTTCACGACCTTGCCGTAATTGTTCTTAGGCAAAGCGTCGACATAGACATAATCCTTCGGTCGCTTAAAGCGGGCGATGTTCGACAGGCATAGCCGGTCAAGTTCGCCGGCCGGCGCATCCCCGACCACATACGCGACAATTACCTCTCCCCATTCCGCGTCTGGCCGTCCGATTACCGAAACTTCGCTGACGGCCGGATGGGTGAGAAGCACTTCCTCTACCTCGCGCGGATAGATATTGGTGCCGCCGGATATGATTACATCCTTCGACCGGTCCTTGAGCGTCAGGTTCCCGTCCTCGTCGAAGACACCGACATCGCCGGTATGCAGCCAGCCATTCTTGAGCACTTTTGAACTTGCAACCTCGTCGTCCCAGTAGCGGAGCATAACTGTATCGCCCCGCACCAGGATCTCGCCCGTCTCTCCGGCGGGCAAGGCATTTCCATCCTCATCAGCTGCAATCACTTCGACCGAAGCGAATGGCCGCCCGACGCTGCCCAGCTGCGTTCTCCAGTTCGCCCGCCCGCGGTCGGCGATGACCGAACGATCCAGCGTGGTGATCGTCATCGGTGTCTCTCCCTGGCCATAAATCTGCGCCAGCCGCGAACCGAAGACATCGACCGCGGCGATCGCATCCTCGACATACATTGGGCCGCCGCCGTAGACGATGGTGCGAAACCCGGTCGGATCGGCATTGGAGGCGTTCGTCACCATTCGCTTGACCATTGTAGGCGCTGCAAACAGTGACATGTTGCGCCAGTGCCGGGCCAGGTCAAAGATCTCATCGGCCTCGAAACCCGCCGATTCCGGCACGACGTTGACCGCGCCACGCAACACATGCGCCATCATGTAGAGGCCCGAACCGTGGCTCATCGGCGCTGCGTGCACGAGGCTGTCGCCAGGGCATGCCGGATCGACCTCGGCGAGATAGCTAAGTGACATGGAAGCCAGATTGCGATGCGACAGGCAGGCACCTTTAGGACGCCCGGTCGTGCCGCTCGTATAAAACAGCCAGGCGAGATCGTCACCGTGTCGCGAGACGGGCAAAAGGGCATCGCCTTCGCAGAGCTTGGAAAACTCTGCACTGCCTAACACCACGACATTCTTGGCGCCGGCCAATGCGCCCTCCAGATCCTTTGAAGCAAAGGCTATACGTGCGCCGGAATGTTCCAGCGCGTATGCGAACTCCTGTGCATGTAGTTTGGCGTTAAGCGGAACTGCGACAGCGCCCGCGAACCAGATCGCATAAAATGCCGTGACATAATCTGGATGGTTCTTAGCAACGATTGCAACTCGATCTCCGGGCCGGACGCCGAAGGTCTTGGTGAGCGATCCCGCTAGTTGCGATGCGCGCCTGGCAAGACCGCCGTAGGTTTCCGTCGTCGTCCGGCCACAAGCGACGGCAGATAGATCAGGATGTGATTTTGCGGTTCTTGCAAGCCAGAGCGCGATATTCAAAGCTCATCTCCTCAGATCAGGCATATTCCGGCCGGCGCGGCGTGAAGACGTCGAGATTCAGCACTTCCTCGTCGCCGATCACCTCGCCCCAGTGACGAACATTCGGCGGGATGAGCAGCAGGCCTCCAGCCTTGACCACATGCTGTTCATCGGCGACGAAAAAGCGGATCGTACCTTTCAGAATATAGGCGATCTGTTCGTTCTCATGGGAATGCGGTTTCGGCTCATGGCCGGGCTGCAAACGATGAAGCGTCACAGTGGCGCCTTCCCCGGTGAAGGCCTTGCGGTCCACACCTGGCCGCACATTGAGCCAGGGCGTAGAGTTCCAGTCGATCGACTTGATATCCATGGTCGTGCCTCCTTTGTTACTTGGAACTGCCCAGCAGGCCGGATGGTCGCACGAACAGGAAGAGCAGCAGCAGCGACAGCGCAGCCACATTCTTGAACCCGGCGCCAAGCTGAAGGATTGCCATCGACTGGATCAGTCCGAGCGCGATGCCTCCGAGAAACGCCCCGAATGGCCGCCCGAACCCGCCGATGATCGCAGCGATGAAACCCGAAATCGCAAACGGTACGCCCATGTTGAACGCAGTGTATTGCGTTGGGGTCAGCAGGATGCCCGCCAGCGCGCCGAGCACGGCGCTGAGCACAAAGGAAAGCGTCAGCATCAGTGACACCGGAATGCCCTGTAACGCCGCGGCCTGGGCATCAATCGAGACGGCCCGCATCGCCTTGCCCGTGCGCGTCGACTTAAAGAACAATGCGAGAGCCGCAACGATCACGACCGACCCTGCCATGATAAACAGCGACTGGATGTTGATCGCCACCCCGCCAATCATGATCGGTGCCGCGTCACTGAAAGCGGGCAAAGTCTTAGGCTGGTCGTCGACAGCCAGGTAGGTTAGCCGCTCGATGATAATCTGTGCCGCAAGCGTCGCGAGGATCATCACGAACATCGGTGCGGAGCGCTTCCACAATGGGCGTACAACCAGACGTTCAATGCCTGCACCGACAAAGGCGGTGAGCGCGATCGCACAAATACCGGCCATGAAGTACGGCATCTCAAACGTGTTCATGAACACATAGGTGGCCATGCCACCGAGCATCACGAAGGCACCTTGTGCAAAGTTTACAATGCCGCTGGCATTATAGATAACGCAAAAGCCAATTCCGATCAGTCCATAAACGCAACCGATCGATATGCCGCTGACAAGGCTCTGCAGGACGAGGTTCATGTTCTCCATCAATGTCATCCTTATCCGAGATAGGCGTCGATCACGGCGCGGTCCAGTTTGACCGCCTCCGGAGTGCCTTGTGCGATCTTGCGGCCGTAATCCAGCACCACCACCTCATCGGCGATGTCCATGACCAGTTTCATGTCGTGTTCAATCAGCAAGATCGCTTTGCCCTGCGCCGCAATGCGGCGGATGGTATGCGCGAGCTTCTCACTTTCCTCGGCATTGAGCCCGGCCGCCGGTTCATCAAGCAAGAGGATCCGTGGTTCGGTCGCAAGCGCACGGGCAATCTCCAGCAACCGCTGCTGCCCGTAGGGCAGGATCGAGGCCGGCTTGCGGGCAACTGCGGAAAGTCCGACGAGATCAAGCAGGGCTAGCGCTCTCTCTTCCACATCGGCCTCCGCTGTGCGGAACCAGCCCGGCCGGAGGAGGGCTGCCAGCAGTCCCCCGGTGGTGCGCAGGTGGAACCCGACTTTGACGTTTTCGAGCGCCGTCAGAGATTGGAAGAGCTTCACCAGTTGAAAGGTGCGGACCAGACCGTGCTTTGCCTTTTCTTCCGGCTTCAGCGCCGTCACATCCGTCCCGGCGAGCAAAATGGCGCCTTCGCTCGGCGCAAAGGTGCCAGCGATAATGTTGAAGAGCGTTGTCTTGCCGGCGCCGTTGGGACCAATTACGGCGGTAACCCCTTGGGATGGCACCGAAAAACTGACATTGTCGACTGCGGTCAGCCCACCAAATCGACGGGTCGCATTACGGATTTCGAGGATGGCGCTCATCTTGTTCTCCGTCCGTCAAAAGCTTCGGCAAGACCTGCAAGGCCGCGCGGTGCATAAATGAGGATCAGGATAAGCGTCACGGCATAAGCGAGGTCCTGGCTTTCCTTCAGGCTGCGGAATACTTCCGGCAAAAGGCTGACAACCAGGGCGCCAAGCACAGGGCCGGCAACGGTGCCCAATCCACCGATATAGATCATCGTAAAACCCAGAATAACCATGTGCAGGCCGAAAACCTCCGGGCTGACATAACCGACGACATGCACGAACAGCGAGCCTGAGATAGAGGCAAGGCCCGCGGCGATCAGGAAAGAGACGAGCTTGTAGCGCGCCACATTGATGCCGAGGGCTCCGGCCGCCTCTTCGCTACCCGCAACCGCCGCAAAGGCACGGCCTATCCGAGAGCGCCGAATGCGGGAAACGGCGAAGGCAACGATAATGACGATGGCAAAAAGCGTCAGGAGGATTTGCCGGTCGCTCGAGGCTTCAAATGGGCCAACGCCCAAGGATGGGATCCCGGAAATACCAAGATATCCCTGGGTGACATTCTCCCATTCGACGGCGATCTCATAGACGATCAGGCCGATCGCCAAGGTCGCCATCGAAAGATAATGGCCCTTGAGTTTCAGCGTCGGCTGACCGACGATGAGTGCGGCGAGAAGAGATAGGACAAGCCCTGCCAGCATTGCCGGGACCACTGGCCACTCGTAAGTGGTGGTCAGCACCGCCGAGGCATAACCTCCAATGGCCGCAAAGGCGCTCTGGCCGAAGGAAACTTGCGCAGTCAGCCCCATGAATACGTTCAGGCCAGAAACGAAGACACCGTAGATCAGCGCAAACGCGACGACAGTTGCGATGTAACCGCCAAATATCAGCGCATAACCGACCACTAGCGAAATCAGGACCCACAGACCGATAGAGGCGAAGCGCCGAGGTGCAGGATGCTCTTTATCTATGGTTTGCTTGTTCATGATGGGGTCAGGCAAAGTAATACTGTGCAAGTTCGTCATGAGATTTCACCTCGCGCGGATCGATTGTCGCGACGATCCGACCCAGAGACAGAAGATAGGCCCGGCAGGCAAGCTTTAACGCCAAAGGCGCCTTTTGCTCTACGAGGACGATTGGCAGGCCGCCTTGCGAAAGGCGCCCAAGCGTTTCCATGATCTCGCCTGTGATGCGAGGAGCAAGGCCAAGCGAGGGTTCGTCGAGCAGAAGCACCTTGGGGTCAGCCATCATCGCGCGACCGATCGCCACCATCTGCTGTTCGCCGCCAGACATTGAGCCGGCAACCTGTTTCAGCCGTTCTTTAAGCCGCGGAAACAATTCGAATACACGAGAGTAGCGCCTCTCCAATTCGTGCCTGTCGCGGCCAGCCTTGTAGGCGCCGAGTTCGAGGTTTTCGAGCACCGTCATAGGCCCGAAGATACCGCGCCCTTCTGGCACCAGCACAACTCCTCGGGATGCCGCGCCGACGGGATCGCGACGCGGCAGTCCTTCACCAAGAAATCTGACTTCTCCCTGATTTGGGATCAGTCCGACTATTGCCCGCAGCAGGGTCGACTTGCCGGCGCCGTTTGGGCCGAGGACGGCAACGAGTTCACCTCTGGAGACCGAAAGATCGGCACTTTTCAAAGCCTCAACATGTCCGTAACGGGCGCTGATGCCCTGGACTTCGAGAACCTGAGAGCCTTCACCTGCAGCTTTGGCACCGGTCATTGTGCAACCTTGACCTTGCCGTCGATGATCTGGCCAAGTACGAAGGGGTTGGTGGAAACACCCTGGTGCTGCTCGGCAGAGAAGTCGTAGCTGCCGGTCGTGCCCTGGAAGCCCGTGATCTTTTCCAGGTTGTCGCGCACCGACTTGCCCTCGAACGATTTGCCCTTCTCAATCGCTGCAGCTGCCAACATCACGCTGTCCCAGCCGCGGGAGGCCCAGTTCGGATCGCGGTCGGAAAATTTCGCACGCCATGGCTCGAGAAACTGGCCCATCGCCTGCTTTAGCGGACCATCCGGATAGGCGTCATAGACCTGCGACGGCGAGGCGACGAAAAAGAACTTGTCGCCCAGCACCTCGGCCACCGGCTTGAAGACGGCGAGGTCCTCGAGGCTGGTGAGCAACAGCATAGGCGAGCCGAGCTGCTTCAGGTTCTTGGCTGCCGTCAGCGTCGTGCCGCCAAGGCCGATCTTGATGACCGCGCCAGCGCCGGCAGCCTGCATCTTGGAAAGCTGCACGCTGAGGTCGGCATCTTCCTGCTTGTAAGCTTCGACACCGACGACCTCGAGACCGTATTTTGCTGCAAGCTTCTGGGCCGCATCCTTCTGGACGAGTGCGTAAGGCGTCGGGTCATGCAGAACGCCGACCTTCCGGATTGGGGTTTTGTCTTTCAGGTAGGCTAGCCGCGTCTCGACCTCGAAACCGGCTGGGGGCAGGGTGGTGAAAGCCCAACCGACATCCTTCGGCAGGATCGAGCAGAGCACCATCGGGATTTCCGACTTGGCGACCATCGGTGCTGCCGCCGCGTTGCCGGCGGAAACGCAACCAGACGAAAACAGATTGACGCCGTCCGAGCTCATCATCTTGCGATATACTGTGACGGCTTCCTGCGGGTTGGAGCGGTTGTCCTCGATCACCACCTGCAGCTTGCGGCCCATGACGCCGCCCTTGGCATTCAACACATCGACGGCCACCTGAACACCGTCGCTCCACGCCCGGTCGACTGTTGCGGCGTAGCCCGTCAGGCCTGCCGATATACCGATCTTATAAACATCCTCCGCCTGTGCCGTCCCGGCCACCGCGATTGCCGCAACCGTCATGTAAAGGCACTTAACTCTCGCATTAAACATGAACATCCTCCCACGTTCTGTTTGAATTGATGGATAGCCTTGCGGACGCCGTCTTAGACCGGCGCCCCGAACCCTCCGCCGCCAGGTGTCTCGAGCAAGACCTGATCATTGGCCTGCATTGTAAGTTTTCGGGCCTCGCTGACATTCTTGCCGTTGACGAGGAAGCGTCCCGCCGCACCTGGCTTGCCGCCGCCGATCCCATCCGGGCCGTGGTTCAGCCGGCTCGGCACAGCATTGAGTAACCACTGGTCGCTGGTGCGCATATGGAAGGCAATCGACTGGCCATCGCCGCCCCGAACCCGACCCTCTCCGCCGGAACCACGCCGCAGTTCCTTGCGATCGAAAACAATCGGCATGGCTGCCTCGAGGATCTCGATCGGAACAGCGGCGACGCCGGTCGGATAGCAGGTGGCACTCGGGCCGGTCTTCTCGGCGCGCGCGCCCATGCCGCCCGAATAGTTGAACATCGAAGAGGTAAACGCCTGACCGTCGGCCTTCTTGCCCTGGATCTGGATGGTCCAGACAGCGCCAGAGCCCTCCGCCAGGACCTGGCTCGGGATAACCTGATGCAGCGCTTTCAGAATTGGCATCGGGACGTACATGCCGACGACGTGGCGGGCATTCACTGGTGCCGGATATTCGCAATTGACGATCGAGCCCTTGGGAGCCTTGATCTCGATCGGTGCGAGGCTGCCATAATTGTTCGGAAGGTCCGGGTTAAGGCAGGATCGGATCGCAAATGTCGAGTAGGCGTGGGTATAGTTGAGCACCACATTGATGCCGGTGGTCGTTTGTTTTGAAGACCCGTCGAAATCGACGGTAATGCTACCGGCCTGCGCGTCGACGGTTACAGCTGTCTTCAGGGTTATGATCTCGCCACCGGGAACGTCGAATTGGGATTCACCGTGGTAGGTGCCGGGCGTCAGCTTGCGGATAGCCGCCCTCGTCGCCTCCTCAGAACGGGCGATGATCTCGTCTGAAAGCACCTCGATGTCTTTCACGCCCTGGCGTTTGCACAGAGCGATCAGGTGTTCTGCTGCTGCCTGACCAGACGATACCTGCGCCGAGAGATCACCGAACACGGCATCCGGGGTTCGGACGTTACGACGGATCATGGCGCCTAAAACCGGGTTCATCACCCCACGCTCGTAGAATTTCAGTGGCGGGATCCACAACCCTTCCTCGTGCACGTCTCGAGCACCGGCACCGATGCCGTAGCCGCCGATATCGGTGTGATGGATGGTCGAGCCGATATAAGCGATCAGATGGTCGCCATCGAAGATCGGCGTCAGGATGGTAATGTCGAAGAAGTGGCCGGCAGACAGCCATGGATCGTTGGTGATCAAGACGTCGCCAGGCTCGCAACGGCCAGCGAATTCCTTCACAAGATGGCCACCGGCGAATGCCAGCGAATTGATGTGCCCCGGCGTGCCGGTATTGGCCTGCGCCACCATGCGACCGCGCTGATCAAAGAGAGCACAGGCAAGGTCGCCCGCTTCACGCACGATTGGCGAAAAGGCGATGCGCTGCAAGGCCTTTGCCCGTTCGGTCACGATGCCGATGATGTTGGACCAGAGAATTTCGAGTTCCACGCCGTCCATGTCCGATCCTCCTCAGTTCTGGTTTTTCTTGGTTGCGACGATGCAGCCAAGGCTGTCGATCGTTGCAATCCAGTCCGGTGGGATCGCGGTCGTGGTTTCGCGTTCCTCAATAATCAGCGGTCCCTGTACCGACTGACCAACGGCAAGGTCCTTCCGGTCGTAGACCGGCACCATCTCGTTGTCCTGCCACGCATGCACAGGGCGATGTGCCTTGGGCACACCATGCTCCGAGGCAGGCTGACCGGCGGCATGGAAGCGGATCGCAGGTCCATTGACGGTGATGCGCCAAGAAACGATCTCAACCGGGACATGGTCTGGATTGACGCCGTAAAGGGTACGGTAGGCGTCAGAAAACAGCGCGGAAAGGCTCGCCGTGTCATGTGTCTTGCGCGGATCTTCCGGAAAGACGACCGAAACTTCATGTTGCTGGCCGAAGTAGCGCATGTCGGCACCGATATGGATTTCGATATCGGAGGCTGCGCACCCTGCCTCCATCAGCGCCGCACGGCCTTCCTTCTCCAGATCGCCGATCACTGCTTCTGTCCGCGTCCAGTCGACATTGTCGAGACGGACGAGATCGCTGCGGACGAGGTCAAGGCGCAGTGGCGTTACCAATGTGCCGAAGGCAGACAGAACGCTGGAGCGCGGCGGCACAATGACCGACGAACTCTGCAAGAGATCGGCAACACCGCAGGCATGCAACGGGCCGGCGCCACCGAAGGCAAAGAGCGGCAGGCCGCGGTAGTCGACGCCGCGGTCCGTGGCATGCGCGCGAGCGGCCGACGCCATGGCTTCTGTGACAACCCGGTAAATTCCGCGGGCCGACAGAACTGGCGTGGTGCCGAGTGAATGAGCCAATCGAGCGAATGCAGCCTCTGTTGCCGGCTTGTCGAGATGCATGTCGCCGCCAAGGAAGTTATCCGCATCTATCAGACCGAGCATCAGGTCAGCATCGGTGACAGTGGCATTGTCTCCACCTCGGCCGTAGCAGGCGGGACCGGGATTTGAGCCTGCGCTTTCAGGCCCAACCTTTAAGAGGCCGAGATCATCCACGTGGGCAATCGAACCGCCGCCCGCGCCGATCTCGATGAGATCAATGGAGGGGACAGTGACCGGAAGGCCGCTCCCTTCCTTGAAACGGTAACGACGGTCAACTTCGAACAGACCCGTGATAAGCGGTGTGCAGTTTTCGATCAGGCAGGCCTTGGCAGTCGTGCCCCCCATATCGAACGACATCAGCCGATCAATGCCGAGCACTTCAGCATAATGGCATGCGGCGAGTGCGCCGGCGGCAGGGCCACTCTCGATCATGCGGACCGGATTGCGGCCGGCGGTTTCGGCTCCGACCACTCCTCCGGAGCTCAGCATGATCAACGGTGTGTTTGAAAAGCCTTCGCTGCGAAGCCTGTCGCTTAGACGTCTAAGGTAAGGCTGCGAGATTGGCATGGTATAGGCGTTGACCGCAGCCGTGGACGCACGGGGATATTCACGGATCTGCGGCGCGACATCGGATGAGGTGCAGATAAAGACGTCATTCAACACCCGAGCCAGACGGCCAGCGACGAGCGTCTCGTTGTGTGCATTGACGAAGCTGTTCAGGAAACACACGGCCACCGACTTTGCCCCGCTTTCGCGGATTGTGCGGGCAAGATTGTCAATCTGCTCCTCCGACGGCGTTTCCAACACAGTGCCATCGGCCAGGGTTCGCTCGGCGATGCCAAAAGTCAGATGCTCGGGAACCAGCGGCTCGGGAAACTCGATCTGCGGGTCGTACATGTCGTAGCGATGTTCATTGCGGATCGACAAAACATCGCGGAACCCTTCGGTCACTACCAGTGCGGTCGGCGGACCCTTGCGCTCGATCAGCGCGTTGGTCACGACGGTCGTGGCGTGCACCACGACCCCGTCAACCGCCTCCGATGAGATGCCGGTCTTCGATAGCACAGAATTGACGCCGCCGAAGAAGCCCTCGAGCAGATCGTCATGCGTCGTCAGGGTCTTGTCGACGGTCAGCCTGCCATCGGAATTGCGCAAGACGATATCGGTGAAGGTTCCCCCGATGTCGACCGCCAGTGAATACGTCATTGATTGCTCCTCCATCCAATGCGTTCTGATATCCGTCGCGCAGTTGCGACGACCTCCTCGATTTGTTCCGGCTTTGGGACAGCGGGGATGAATTGCGTGGCCCCTACGATCGCCACAGAACCGACAATTGCGTTGCTATGATCGAATATCGGTGCGGCAAGCGCGTTGACCGCCGTGATCAATTCGTCGGGCGCGATGGCAAAGCCGCGGCGGCGTACCAGCTCCATCTCCGTTCGCAACGCTGTCGGATCAACGATGGTCTGCGGTGTCCATGCCTTCAACGCGTCAGACGTGATCCTGCCAAAAAGCTCCTCGTCTCCGTAGGCAAGCCACACCTTGCCGTGTGCCGTCGCGTGCACCGACAACTCGGTGCCAGGACGCGTGCCGAATTCGATAACCGTGCGTCCGTGGATCAGGTCAAGAACGACAAGACGCTCATCGATCATCCTGCAAATCGTGACGGCCTGTCCCGTCCGTTCTCCCAAAAGCGAAACCTCTTGCCGGGCCGCCGTGGCGACATCGAACCGGTTGCGAACGGCCTCGCCGAGAACCAGCAGCTTGACGCCTGGTTCGTATCGGCTTGTCTCCTTGTCCTGGCGGACGAAGCCGTGACGTTCAAGCGTTACAAGATGGCGATAGATCGTGGCCTTGGACGCTGAAAAAGCCTTGGCGATCTGGGCAAGGGCAACGGGTTGGCTCTGGCCGGCAAGATAGTCGACAACCTTCAGCGCCATATCGAGAGTTCCGGTGCCTGCTTTTTCAATCGACAAAATTACGCTCCTGAGACCTGTTCAACCGTTTCAAATAATGAAACGCCATTTCATTTTTATGTTGATGTGAATTGTCCTGCGCGTCAACGCGCATTTGACGCTGCGATGCATCAAATCCGTTGCGCAGCGCAGCGTCCTGCCGCAAGCACCAATGTCAATGTCAAATAAAGCGATGCAGGGCTTGGCGCGAATGGGGTTTGAGATCCGCGGTACCGCTTGGCTTTGAGGTTGTAAGTCTCTCGTGATCCCGACGATTGTCGCATGGGATCTGCGCAGCAGGACCGCTGCGATCATGGTCAAGCAACATAAAAAGTCAGACCGCGTCCAGCTGGCATAATCGAAATCACTCGCTCGAAGACGCTTATGCCGCACTCAAATCAAGAAGTTTTTGGCAAGGTTTCACCAGATGACACCGTCAGCTGTTCAAGCTTTTCGGGCCAACATCGATATGACCTGATTTTTCTTGCGCTTGACGGCGAAGCGTCAGCCTCCCGCTTTGGTTGTTCCTGCGGCGGTTTGAGACACGTCGATGGTGGCGACCACGGACATCCCTGGTACCAGTTTTTCCAACATCGCCTGGCCGGGATCGATGGCCAACCGCACGGGAATGCGTTGAGCGATTTTGGTGAAGTTACCCGTAGCGTTGTCGGCCTTTAGCACTGAGAATTCGGAGCCTGTTGCGGGCGCAAAGCGCTCAAGCCTACCGATGAATTTTTGGTTTTTCAGAGCATCAACAGTAAAGGAAACAGCTTGTCCGGCGTGCATGTCAGCGACCTGCGTTTCCTTGAAGTTCGCCACGACCCATACATGATCAGGAACCACGAGCGCGATCTGGGTTCCAGCCGAAACGTACTGACCCACACGGCCTGTCACTTCACCAAGCTGACCGTCGCGGGGCGCCACTATTCGCGTGTTTGCCAGATCGATCTCGGCGAGCCGTATCGATGCCTTCGCACTTTGGACATTTGCCTCAAGCGACTTGCGTCCGACGATGATTGTGCTCAGATCCTGTTCGGCGATAAGCGCCTGGGCCTGTGCTTGATGGACCGCGGCCTGGGCCTGATCGAAGGCGGCGCGATCGCGTTCAACCTCACTCTGGCTTGCGATGTTCTTTGCTCTCAATTCCGAAGACCGTCCGAAAGCTGCGCGGGATGCCTCAAGTCCGGCATTCGCACTTTCAACCGAAGCCTTGGCCGATAAAATCTTCGCTTCCGCTGACTTTTTGCTCTGCTCAGAATTGGCCAACGACGCTTCTGCAGTGGTTAGCGTTGCTCTCGCCTGTTCCAGCTTTTGCGCGAAAATGCGATCGTCGATCTGCGCAATCAGATCACCTCGACGAACGATTTGGTAGTCCTGGACTGGCACGTCGATGATGTATCCGGCAAGCTGCGGGCTGAGCAAAGTGATCTGCCCTCGGACATAGGCATCGTTTGTCATTTCGACCGAACTTTTGAATGGAGGAAGGTTCCACGCATAAATGACGACGAGTGTACCGACTATGCCGATCATGGCGGCGACGTAGGTTGCGAGCGAGCGAAGGAAGTTGGACATGATCTGGCTTCTTTGATTTAGCGGTTGGTAGCGAGGGGACGAGGCGAAAATAATCGCTCTTTGTGCCGCCACCCGATGTGGACGAGGAGGCAGGCGAATGCGATCAGCGATAACCATGCAGTCAAAAGAAAAGCATCGTTGTAGGCGAGAGCGAATGCCTGTTGCTGTACCTGTTTTGAGAAAAGTGATGTGCCTTGTGCCGACTGCTGGCCGGGGTCGGTGAGCACCCGGCCATACGCAGAACTCAACTGTTTGAGACGCGCTGCGACAAGCGGATCGGTCGGCGTGAGGCGGGAAACAAGATTTGCAGAGTGGAAGTACTCGCGCCACTGAACGAAGGTTCCGTAGATGGCACTTGCGAGGTAACCGCCAATTTTCTGTGTCGCGAGAAATACCACGATGAAAGAGAGGATGTAATTTGGTCCGCGCTTCAGCGCGGCTCCCATGCCCACCGTCAATGCGGGCGGAAGAAAAAGGCCAGACGCAAAGCTAACCAGAAACTGGCTCAGGTACATCTGTTCCGGGCGGGTCACGATGGTTGACTGACTATCAATAAAGCTACCGATAGCAACCATTAGCAACGAAACGCCATGGATCGCCGGTTCTCGTCCAGGCTTGATGACTGCCGCACAAACCACACCGGAAGCCAACGAACCGAAAAGGATAACCCAGTAGAGCGTTGAGAGCTGCTCTGTGAGCATTCCGCTATTGCGAAGAAAATTGATCGCACCGCTGGTTTGCTCGGCAAAGAGCAACCTGGATATCATTAGCGCGCCGGCAAAATGCAGGATTTCTCGTGACGTAAGCCACCGGACGTCCACGAGATGGTTTTTTCGATTGAGCTCTATGACCGCAAACACGGATGAAGCCACTATTCCTGCGGCAACCGTCCAGCCAATCCATCCAGCCTCAAACCACCAGTATAGCTTTCCCATCGTCAAAACGACGGCAAAGCAGGCGAGCGCTACGGCCAGACAGAAGTAACTCAGGATATCAAGCGGATGAATGACCTTGGTTCGTGGCGGTGAGGAGAGGGGCAACAGGAAAACAAGCCCAAGAGAAACCATCGCAAGACCAAGCTCGACAACGTGAAGCCTGTAAAAATCACCTAACTCTAGAAGATAGGGGGAGAGGATTCCAGAAAGGGAAGTTGGAACAGCAAAGGCCGTCAGGGCAGCGCAAAGCCCTACCGACATTTTCTTTGTCGGTGGAAAGGGTTCGAGAATGTAAAGGAAACTTAGTGAGGACATTGGTGCCGCGGCGATACCTGCAACAAACCGCAACACCAGTGCGCTTTCATAGGAATCTGCCAAGAGATTGGCCAGTGAAACGCAAACGTAGAGTATTATTGCAATCTCAGCGAAGTTCCGGATGCCGTACTGTGCTCTTACCTTGAACAGGAGAAGCGTGAGACTGACATTGGGGATGAAATAAACCGCGCTGAGCCAAGTTGCCTCGACTTGCGTCAGTCCCATAGGCCCTGCGATCTGCTGAATGTTGGTGGTTATGAAGCTTATGCCGAGACCCTGCGTGATGCCGATCAGAAAACCGGCAGTGATGTAAGCAGCAACGGCCCAAACAGGTTTCTGTTGGAACGATGGTGCTGCCTGTTTGGGTGGTTCGGGTTCGGCCGAAACTTTATCGTCATCGTGACCGTCATGGTCCTTTGCAGCAGAGCCCGGCAGGCCTCGCTTCGCCGCTTCTTCTTTGAAATCCAGTACAGCGGAATTGGACAATCCAAAATCCCTTCGCAGCGTATGGTTAGTGCACTAAGTATTTGGGAGGGCTTCGCCGTTAACCGTGGCGGCGCGTGTGGCAAGTCTCGAAAGTAGTGACGACACAAGCTCGACCTCGCCGGTCGATAGGGCATCAAGCAAGCGCGTGCTCAAGCGTCTTGCGATCAAGTCAGCCCGTTGCGCGCTCGCTTCGCCGACTGTTGTCAGGACAAGCAATTTGGCGCGGCGGTCTGTCGGATCTTCCTGCCGTGTGATCAGTGAGAGACGTTCCAAATCATCGACAAGTCTTACAACAGACGGTGGCTCCAGACCCAGCGCAGCGGAAAGTCCACGCTGGTTCGCCGATCGACCGTTTTTTAAATGAAACAGGATTCTGGCTCTCGCATAGGTCAGGTCCTCGGGCGCGAGCTCCTGGTCCAGCAAGGTGCGAAACCGACGCGCGAGCGTCGTCACCGTGTCAACGAAATTAGCTTGATTGTCTTGCATCGTGTGCTTATCGTTAGTGCACTAAGTATCTTCTCCTACCACTCCATCGTTATCTGTGCAACAACAAAACCATGGCGCTGACCGGACGGGATAATGAAAGAGCAAAACATAGATACCGAATTCCTTGAGAAGCTCACGAAACTCAGCCGTAAGCTACAAACCGTCTTCAATCAGCAAGTGACCGCCGTGGGGCTAACCTACCCAAGGGCAAGGAGCCTGTTTGTGCTCGCCAAGCGTGGCCAACTTACGCAGTCCGAACTTGCCCTTGAGCTGCAACTCGAGCAAGCCACGGTGGTGCGGCTGGTTGATCGGATGGAGGAGATTGGTCTGGTGGAGCGGAAGCCTGATCCAACTGACCGGAGAATTAAGCTGCTAATACTCACCCCTCATGGCGAGGAGCAGGCCGGAATGGTAAGGAAAGTTGCGTCCGATATGCGCGCTCAAGTCTTCAATGGGATCGACACAGCTGACCTCAAGAAAGGTGAACTGCTGCTCGATGAAATCGCAGACCGCCTTGAAACGATTTCTGACCTGAAACTCCACCAGAAATAACTGTTTTGGAGACGCACACGCCGACCGTCTGCCAAAATCGCCAATCTGTTCAACTTGGCGCAGATGATAACCACTGACATTGGTGGGTTTAAAAAATGCCTGCTGATCATTTTGGCATTGTCACAAGCAAATCGATCGGCATCCCGGTTCGTAGCCCAAGTCGCGGGTCGACGTCTGACATCTTCTGACTGAAGATGCTTTAAAGGCTGTCCTGGATTTTGGCATCCACCGGTTAGTCCTCAGCCGGCGTGGCGCGTCTCAGCCAGATCGATTTCTCGAATGAGTTTGCGTGCACCTTCCTCTGAAATCTCACGCCGCCTTATGAGACTAAATATTTCATCGCGCTCGGCCTTCAGTGCAGCCAGTCTCAGCCGCACTTCTATTGCCTCCATTTGCCGTACCTCCTCGGCCTCGCTGCCGACCTTTGAGCGTCCGTCAATGCGTTGTCGGTAAAACTCCATCAATCTTGCTGCGACCTCACCGTAGAGATCAGCATCTGGTCTACCCTCACTCATTTTGTGCTGCAGTTTTTCAATCTCACGGATTGCCGCCTCACCGGAGGCAATTCGAGCGCGGTCTTCTTCAAGGTGATGGTCGGGTTCAGGAGGCAGCTCCAGATCCTTCAGGAGCAATGGCAGGCCAACACTCGCTGCAATAAGTGAGAAGATGATAACGCCGGCAGCCAGGAAGATCGCAAGGTCACGGGCAGGGAAGGGCGTCCCATCGTCAAGAAAAAGTGGCAGTGTCAGAATGCCCGCCAACGTTATCGCGCCACGAACTCCGGCGAGAGACGTCGCAACAAGCAGTTTCCAATGTGGTTTGCGGATGGGCTGACCGCGTCTGGTGGCACGCGAAAGTGTAAAGTGCAGTGAAACCCATACCCAAGCGAAACGCAGCGCGGCGAGTGCCAGGTTGATCGAAATAACATACACAATGAGCCAGAGCGGATCCACATGACCGGTTTCAGTCACAACCCTTGCCGCACCTGCCACAATGCCTGGCAGTTGCTCTCCAAGGACAACAAACATGATACCGTTTAGGGCGAACTGTACGGTGTCCCAAACAGCATTCCGCCTGACACGGGTACTGGCGAGAGTCCTGCTCCACATCTCCGTGTAACTCATTGTGATGCCAGCCGCGACAGCCGCCAGAATGCCGGAAAAATGAAGATGCTCAGCAATCAGGTACGCGCCAAATGGGATGAGCAGGCTGACCAGGATCTGTGATCCAGGCTCCTCACCGAGCTTGCGCGACACAAACTCATTCGCCTTAACAATCAGCCAAGTTGAACCTATTCCGATCGCTACTCCGCCGATGGCGACCTGGACGAAAGATCCGATAGCGGCGGTCAGGGAAAATGTTCCTGTCATGGCCGCGGCGACCGCAAATCTCATGCAAACAAGGCCAGACGCGTCATTGAGCAGGGATTCACCTTCGAGAATATGCATCAACCTCTGAGGAATGGGCACTCGGGCGGCAATTGCCGATACTGCGACTGGATCGGTCGGGGAGACGATGGCAGCAAGGGCGAATGCCACGGCAAGCGGCATTGAGGGGATCATCCAGTGGACAAGTAGCCCAATGCCGATGACCGTAAAGACAACCAGACCAAGGGCAAGTTCGAGAATAACGCCTTTGTCGCGAAACAGACCCTCCTTTGGAATTCTCCAGCCATCCAGAAACAGAAGTGGCGGGAGGAAAAGCAGGAAGAATATCTCGGGCTTCAGGTCGACACCGTCGCCGGTAATGCCTGTGATCGCCGCTCCACAGGCGATCTGGATCAAGGGCAGAGGAATGGGAAGGGGCAGAAGGCGCGATATTGTCCCGCTCAGGATAACGGCGAGCAACAGTACCAAGGCTATGGTTATGCTTTCCATTCGACCAACTCCTTCCAAACTGCTATAGCGCTCTGCTTAGAAAGTCGGGCTATTGAATGCAAGTTTACGTTCTGTCGCATGCGACACGGGGTATTTCGATCAGGCGGCGCTATCTTCGTCAGTATTAGATCGTGAAAGCCGATCCTACCGTCTAAGAAGGGGACAAAATTGACGCTAAAGAAATGGTGCCCGAGATGTGATCAAGGTTGGGTCGTCCCAGTAAAAGTAGTGGAGACGAGAGAGATAATTCAGTTTTGCCTTGAGTGTGAAGCAGTATGGTACGCAGGTGTTGGGAAGCTTGAAGCTGAACGTTACACTGAGAATTTCAAACTACCCGAACAGGGTACTTTTATGACATTGGTTCCGTTCTTAAAAGCTTCTGGAGTACCATCCAGACCAGGATCTATCGAGAATATTTACGAAGAAAACGAAATCCTTTGGCGCTTTCCCTGAAGACAAACATTCTCATGGACTTGCATTTCCTCGCAAGATTATGTGCTGATTGATTATCGTTTTTTCGTAATCGGCCCGTCAGATCACCCCCCGGCAAACGGTGGCGGGGCAGGGCCAAATTGTCTAACGATTCAGACGACTAATTCGTCGAAGGCTCCATCTCGCAAGTAGACCTGACGGGGCTGTAGGCTTTTCGCATATGGAAATGGAATGTACCCAGCCACATTCCGGCCTATTGAATAAATCAACCAAGAGACTTTTAGGAGGTATATCTATTGGTTGACGATATGGACGAGGTTATCGACGAGGTGAATCGGTTAGATCACCCAAGCGAACGCAAGAAACCACTCCCTAGTGATGCACTCGTAGCAAGATATGAGGTCGCAATAGGACTTGAGTTTCCCGAAGATTATAAAAAGTTTTTGAAAAATATCAGCAACGCTTTCGTCGGTTACCTGTCACCACTGACTTTGAATGAAGATATGGCTGGTATCTATGGAGAACTAAGCTCAGCTATTGAGCAAGGTCGAGCAGTTGGTGTGCCGCGTGATTGGCTCCCAATATGTGAGGATAACGGTGATTATTACTGTATGGCGCCGGATGGCAAAGTACATTTCTGGGATCATAATGGTCCAACAGCCGAGACTTGGCCGGATATAGCAACGTGGGTAAAGGATGTGTGGCTAGGCGGTAAATAGGGGTACTTGGCGAACCATGGCGCGATCCAGCGGTCATCAGATCGGGCAGGAGTAAGCCGCAAACAGGACACTGAAATAGTTGAGCGTACGTTCGGAACGCACAAAGCGTAGTGCGTCAGCTTGCCGGTCGCATTGTCAACGAACACCAGAGCGAGCACGCTGACCTGCAGTCTTCGAACCCACTACCGAGACTATTGTCGTCCGACCGGCAATCACCTTCGACAAAACCTCGATCCGCTACAGATCGCGCTCGCTCATCGCTATCAATCCCATCTGCAATCTCCCAGGTGCCAATCAGACCCGGGGAGTGTGACATTCCAACTTTGCAGAAACAGGACACTTTAACTTTGCGGCTACACACAAAGATCGCATAAGATAGATTATGGAACTTTTATAGGTGCTGGAACAGGCCGAATTGGCTGGATTACGGGCTTTTCAGGCGTTTTAAGCCCCTCAGTCGTTAGTCAGCGTGCTGATGTAAGCTGTGACGTAACAGCTCGTCTTCCACTTTGCGCACGAGGTCTTCTGTTGGCTGTTCGCCCTGAAGTCGCAGTGTGGGTCTGGTTTGACTGCTCAGCCAGCGCTCGTGCTGTGCCACGTTGCGTCCCGTAAACGACGGGTCGTCGTAGCGTGATGCCCAGTCGCGGAATGCCTGATGGGCCTCGTGCATGTCGCCGCCTGGCAGGATGCGTGTGCCGTGGCGTTCGCTCTCGCGTGCGTCGAGGCGTTGAAGCCTTGTTGGCGTTGGCGTGTGCAGGAAGATGATGAGATCGATGCTGTCCATCAGGGCGTCGCCCCAGACCATGCATGAACCGGTCAGTATCCAGCCAGCCAGTGCAGCCTGCTGTTCCTGCATCTGCCGTACGCGGTCCTGTGGTGGACGTTTGGTGGTGAATGGCGGATCGGTCGGCATCCAGTAAAAATCGTCGACATCAAGCTGCGGTACGGAAAACCGCTGCGATAGCGCCGCGCCGAGCGTCGAGACGCCACAGCAGGACGCTCCGGTGATGTGTATGCGCGGTAAAGTCGTCATCGGCCCTGGTCCTGGGTATGTTTCTGCGAGAGGATGCCGCTTTTAACGCGGCTCGCCGTCGGGCTCAATCACCGGGCGGCAGACATGCGTGCAACGGGTTTGGCGCGGCAATGGGCTCCCATGCCGCGCCGATCCTTTAGGCCGGAACGCGCTTCCAGGCCCGGACCTTTTCGATGTTGCGTTCCGAACGGGAGACGATTTCGAACTCGAACTCATCGCCGGAAACACGTTCGCCAACGTCTGGAAGACGGTTGAGACGCCACAGTATATAGCCCGCGACAGTCGAATAACGGTCGGCATCGTCGACCAGATCGATATCGAGAAGATAGGACGCGCGTCTGACGTCGACAGCGGCATCGATGATCCACGAACCGTCTTCCGCCTGCTCCGAAATGAGCTGTTCTTCGCCCTCCTCCGGAAACTCGCCGGCAATCGCCTCGAGAATGTCTGTCGGTGTGGCGATGCCCTGCAGCGTACCGTATTCGTCTATGATGACGGCCATCTGCAGCGGCGATTTGCGCATCTGTTCCATGACCTGCAGCGCCGTGGCGCTTTCATGCACGACAAGCGGTTCGCGCAGCGAATGGTCGAGATCGAGCTTTCCATCGCGGAGAAGATCGCGCAGCAGATCCTTTGTTGCAGCAACGCCAAGGAAGGCATCGAGCTTGCCATCCGCCAGCAACAGCCGCGAGCGGTCGACTTCCAGCAGGCGGTGTCTCAGCACCTCAGGATCGGCGCCGATATCCAGCCAGTCGAGTTCGGTGCGTGGCGTCATGATGGAAACAACCGGGCGTTCGCCCAGTGTCAGCACGCCACGGATCATGTCCTTTTCCTCGGATTTGAACAGCTCGCCGCGCGCTGCCTGTTCGGCAATCACATCGGCGGTCTCGCCAAGCGGCTGTTCGCCGACCCGGCCGCCCAGAAGCCGCAGAATGGCGTCTGACGTCCGCTCGCGCATGTCGCCGGCGGTGATGCGCTTTTCACGATTGCGTCTGCCGATCTGGTTCGCCGCTTCGATCAGCACGGAAAAACCGATGGCGGCATAGAGATAGCCCTTGGGCAGATGGAAACCGAAACCTTCGACAATCAGGCTGAAACCGATCATCAGCAGGAAGCCAAGGCACAGAATGACGACGGTCGGGTGTTTCGACACGAACGACATCAGCGGCTTCGACGCCGCCATCATCACGGCCATGGCCACACAGACGGCGGTAATCATGACCCAGAGGTTGTTGACCATGCCGACGGCGGTAATGACGCTGTCGAGCGAGAAGACCGCATCGAGCACGACGATCTGCACGATCACCTGCCAGAAAACGGCATGGACGACCTTTCCCTCCTTGGGCTTGTGCGCGCCTTCCAGCCGCTCGTGCAGTTCAATGGTGCCCTTGGCAAGCAGGAACGCGCCGCCGAGGATAAGAATGATATCCCGGCCGGAGAAGGAGAAATCCGCGATGGTGAACAGCGGACGGGTCAGTGTCACGATCCACGAGATCGAAAACAGCAGGAGAACGCGCATGACCAGCGCCAGCGACAGGCCGATAAGCCGCGCCCTGTGGCGTTGATGCGGTGGCAGCTTATCGGCAAGGATCGCGATGAAGACGAGGTTGTCGATACCGAGAACCACTTCGAGGACGATAAGCGTGACGAGGCCGATCCAGATGTTCGGATCTGCAAGGAATTCCATGTTCAGGGGCCTTTATGGGAACGGGTGCAAACGCAAAAAGCCCCGGACAAACCATCCGTGGCAAAAACCCGTCGTGTTGAGAAAAACAAGAAAGGACGAGGCTGGCTTAGCGGTTCGCAAGCCAGCCTCGTTCGGTGTCGACTACTGTCGCTACTACTGTCGCCTTCGTCAGGCATAAGGGTAAAATATCCCGTTATCAGTCAAATCTTGTGTCGGCCGACCTAGCAGATTTGCGGCGGCAACAAAAGCGGCTTTCGTCTCAGCCACCGCAGAAGGGGCGGGAATTGATAATTTCTGCGCGCAAACAGGCGTTTTTACGGTCATAAACTTTCCGTGAAGTGCAATCTCCGCGATAGGTAAACCGCCCTCACCCATCAAACCGGTGCGGCTGCAACCGGCATGGTTGTCGCCGTTGCGCCGCGGCTGGTGGCGCCTGTGCGTAGGACACATCGCCTTCACGAACTCGTGTCTGCAACCGGTGAAACATCTGGCCGTGATCACCCGAATACAGACATACGCAGCCGATGAACGGCCTGCGGACGTTGAAGAGGAGATCACTTATGAACCGTTCCACGCTCACCCTCGCTTTGGCAGGCTCGCTCGCCAGCGCCGTCGCATCCGTGTCCTTTGCTGCACCGCTGACACCGGAACAGATGGCCGGAAACGAGAAATGCTACGGTATTGCCCTCAAGGGTCAGAATGATTGCGCTGCCGGCGCCGGCACCACCTGCGCCGGAACCTCCACCATGGATTACCAGGGCAACGCCTGGAAGGCCGTTCCCGCCGGCACCTGCACCACGATGAACGTGGATGGCCACAAGGGCATGCTGGAACCATCCAAAAGCTGAGCTGCGACACTGGAGGCCCGCTTGCCGGGCCTCCCCCTCATCCGTCAAAACCGGGAGACCAGCAATGACCGTTTCAGCAGACCGCGCCACCGTCCTGCCACCTCGCGCCGGCCTCGGCCTCAAGCCGGAGCATTATGAAACAATTCTGGAGACGAGGCCGGATATCGGCTTTTTCGAAGTCCACGCCGAAAACTACATGGGGGCCGGTGGCCCGCCGCACCGGTATCTTGAAGCCGTTGCAGCGCTTTATCCGCTGTCGCTGCATGGCGTCGGCCTGTCGATCGGTGCGGCCCGCGATCTCGACACCGAGCATCTGAAACGGCTTCGCGGACTTGTTGATCGCTACCGGCCGCAGAGCTTTTCGGAGCATCTGGCCTGGTCGACCCATGACACCGGCTTCCTGAACGATCTCCTGCCCTTGCCCTACACGGTCGAAACGCTGTCGCGGGTCATCGCCCATGTCGATGAGATCCAGCAATGGCTGGGCAGGCAACTGCTGCTCGAAAATCCTTCGACCTACGTGCTGTTTTCCGAAAGCACCATCGACGAGGTGGATTTCCTCACCGCCATCGCCAGCCGAACCGGATGCGGGCTGTTGCTTGATGTGAACAATGTGATGGTCTCTGCTGTGAACCACCGCCTCGATCCCGTTGCCTATATCGACCGTTTCCCGGTCGAGCTGGTGGGTGAAATCCACCTTGCCGGTTATGACGAGACCGTCGATGGCGTCGGAGACCGGCTGCTGATCGATGCCCACGGCAGCGAAGTCAGGTCCGACGTTGTCGAGCTTTACCGACATACGCTCTCTCGCAGCGGCGCCTTGCCGACCCTGATCGAATGGGACAACGACGTGCCGGACTTTGCCACGCTTCAGGCAGAAGCGGTGCGCGCCGATGCCATGTTGAACGAAGCGGCCCTGAAGCGCCGCGCCAGCCGGGCGGCATGACCATGGGATTTTTTCAAAGCCAGAACGCCTTTGCCGCCGCCCTCCTCCATCCGGAAAAGCCGCTTCCGCACGGCATTACCACAGCGCGGGGGGCTGCCGATCCCGCACGGTTTGCCGTCTATCGCAACAATGTCTATGTCGGGCTGACAACGGCGATGGCGCAGCGCTTTCCGGTGACAAAACGGCTTGTCGGCGCTGACTTTTTTGCCGGCATGGCGCGTGCCTATGCTGCCGATCACAAGCCGCCCTCACCGCTCATCATGCATTATGGCGATGATTTCCCGGATTTTATCGCGGCCTTTCCGCCTGCGGCGTCTCTTGCCTATCTCGCGGATGTGGCGCGGATCGAGGTGGCGTGGACGAAGGCTTATCACGCGGCAGACCGAGTGCCGCTCGAGGTCGCCCGGCTCGCCGTCATTTCGCCCGAACACCTGCTCGACAGGGCGCTTGTCCCACATCCCTCCGCCCAGCTCGTGCAGTCGCCGTTTCCAGCCGGAAGCATCTGGAGCGCCCACCAGGGCGAAACGGTGACACCGGTTGAAAACTGGCGGGCGGAAACCGTGCTTGTCGTGCGGCCGGCCATGCAGGTCGAAATCAGCGTCCTGCCACCGGCAGATGCCGCCTTCGCAGCGCGCCTGCTTGCAGGCGCAAGCCTTGGCGAAGCAGCCGAGACCGCCTTGGCGGAAACATCGTCGTTTGATTTCGGATCGGCCTTGATCGGCCTGATCGGCCTTGGCGCCTTCAGCGCCGTTGAACACCGTGAAGGGGACCTTCCATGACCACAGACCTTGCCTCCACACGCAGCCTCGGTGGCGCGCTTACAGCACTTCATCGCCACGCCGAATGCCTGCTTGCCTCCATTCCGCAATCATTGCCGCTATTGGCGCTGCGGCTCGGCCTTGCAGTTCCGTTCTTCAAATCGGGACTGACCAAGTGGGACGGATTTCTGACGTTATCAACCGGCGCCAGATATCTGTTCGAACAGGAATTCAGGTTGCATATCTTCGGCAGCCTTATCCCCTACCCCATGCCGCTGGTCATGGCGGCAGCATCCGGCATTGCCGAACTCGTTCTGCCCGTGCTGCTGGTTCTCGGCCTTTTCACCCGTTACGCCGCCTTGGGTCTGCTGGTCATGACGGCGGTGATCCAGCTTACCGTTCCAGACGGCTGGGCCAATTTCCACCTGCCCTGGGCCGCCATGGCGCTGACGCTGGTGGTCTATGGTGGAGGCAGGATCGCGCTGGATGCGCTGTTGAATGGCCACCGGTCCTAGAGTTCGCCGGATGCCTCGCGGCGTCGCTGTTCCAGTTCTTCGCTGTAGCGGCGCAGCGTGTGGCTTTCGGTCAGCAGGCCAACGGGCCGGTTTTCGATCTTGTCGTTGACGACGACCAGCGCTTCGCTTTCGGAAGCATCGAAGGCGGCTGCGGCCTGGCGGGCGTTCATGGTCGGCAGCAGCACGTCGTTCTTGTATTGCAGATAGGTTTCAAGGCTGATGGTTTCAGGGTCGCGGTCCATCGGGTCGGCGTAGATTTCCGGCACCAGCACGATGCCCGCATAACGTCCGTCATCGTGGGTCATGATGACACGCTGCGTCGAACCCAGCGGAAACTTCTCCTTGAAGGCCGGAAGCCCCATGCTGACATTGGCCTTGCGAATGTCGGCACGCATCATCTTGCCAACCGTCAGGTCGCGTATCCAGCCGATATCATGGGCGCTGCGAATGCTTTCGCCGCGCAGGTGGAAACGCCATGTGGCAAACGAGTAGCCAAAGGTGGTGCGCACCACGAGCGAGGTGGTGATGACGGCAGCCAGCACCAGAACCGAAATCTGGAAGTCTCCGGTCAGTTCCAGCGCCAGAAACGTCATGGTCAGCGGCCCGCCGATGATGGCGGCTGCAAAGGCGCTCATGCCGATCACGGCGTAGACGATCGGCGATGTCGAACCGTAACCGATATAGGGCGCGCAGATCGCGAAGATCTTGCCCAGTAGCGCCCCCATGAACAGCGATGCGAAGAACAGGCCGCCACGGAAGTTCGAACCGATGGAGATGGCGCTGGCTGCGGCTTTCAGCAGGAACAGGCCCGCCAGCGCGTAAAACGGCAGGTCGGCATCGATGTTGAGGTGCAGCGCGCCGTGGCCGCTGGACAGAACCTGTGGCGAAATCAGCGCCAGCGCACCGACCGCCGTGCCGCCGATTGCGGGACGCAGCCAGCTTGGAATGGCGCTTTTGCGCGCCGTTTCCTCGATGAAGGACACTGCCTGCATGAGGCCGATACCAATCACCGCGCAGAGAATGCCGAGAATGATCGTTGGCACGTAATCGGGCGCTGTCACCCGGTTGGCGTCGAAGACATCGATGGTCAGCCCATGCCCGCCGATCAGGCCGGTGACGACAGTGGCAACCAGCGCGGACACGATGAGCGGTGCCAGTGTGACGACGGTATAGGTGCCGATGATGAGTTCAATGGCGTAGAACGCCCCGGTCAGCGGCGCATTGAAGGCCGACGCGATCGCACCCGCCGCCCCGCAGCCGACGAGAATACGCATGTCCCCTCGCCGCAGTTTCAGCTTGATGCCAAGCTTCGACGCAACGCCGCTGGCGATCTGCGTGTAACCGGCCTCCAGCCCCACGGACGCGCCAAAACCGTTGGACACGATGTTCTGCACGCAAACGAGAATGCTGTCCGTCAGCGACAGACGCCCGCCATGCAGCGCATTGGCCTCGATGGGGTCGATCATCGGTTTCTTGCGGGTTCGCGACAGGATGAAGAGGATGATGCCGAGAATGACGCCGCCGATCATCGGCCCCAAAAGCACCACCCGCCCGGAGAGATCGCTGCTGCTTAAACGCTCGACGCCGAAGACCAGAACATGCAGCGCCGTGCTCAAGGCACCGATCAGTGACACCAGAAGACCGGCAGCAATGCCGATGACAACCGCAAGCGCCACAAGCCCCAGTTCGCCGCGCCGGAACATGGCGCGCAGGCGACTGGCGCGCAGATTGTCGAAAAAGCTTGCCATACTCGGTGCACGGAAAGGCTTGGTCGACATGATGTTCCTTTGCAGGCGGTATCAGAGGGCTTCGATCTCGACCTCGAAACGCATTTGGTCGTAAGCCGGTTCAACATGATCAGGCGTTTCACGCATCACCGTATCGTAATCGAGCGGAATATGCATGTGGGTCAGGATGGCTCTTTTCGGGCCGATCCGTTCAATCCAGTCGAGGGACTGCTCCAGCGACAGGTGGCTCGGGTGATAACGATACTGCAGCGCATCGATCACCAGCACATCGAGACCTGCAAGCTTCGGCAGAGATTCAGCCGGAAAATCGCTGACATCGGTGCAATAGGCGACGTTGCCGATGCGAAACCCCAGCGAATGCACATCGCCATGCTGCTGCATGTGGGCGTGGAAGGTGATCGGCCCACCTGCCCCCTTGACCACAACAGGCTTTGCAATGTCCTCGATCAGCCGTGGCTCGACGATCGGTGGATAGTTGCTGCCCGGCGGTGTTTCCAGGCAATAGGCAAAACCCTGATGAATGCGCTTCATCGTCACCGGGTCGGCCAGGATCGGAATGCGGTTCTTCTGCATGGCGAAATAGATGCGCAGGTCATCGATGCCGTGCAGATGGTCGGCATGGGCGTGCGTGTAGAGCACGGCATCCACGGCCTCCACCTTCGCGGCAATCATCTGCTGGCGAAAATCCGGTCCGGTGTCGATGACAACAGTGGTCTTGCCGCCATTGGGGGCAATCTGCTCCACCATGAAGGCGGCGCGCGTTCTGCGGTTCTTCGGGTTGTCGGGGTTGCAGGCGCCCCAGTCACCGTTGATACGCGGTACGCCGGGCGACGAAGCGCATCCGAGCACGGTAAAACGGCGCCGATAGCCTGCCACGCCTCACACCCTTGTCATCTTGGAAAAGCAGCGAAACGCATTTTCCGTGGTGATTTCGGCCATGCGCTCATAGGAAACGCCATGCACCTCGGCCAGAACCTCTGCCGTGTTGACGACATAGGACGGCTCGTTGCGCTTGCCGCGCCAGCGCTTCGGCGCAAGGTACGGCGCATCGGTTTCCACCAGCAGTCGGTCAAGCGGCACGGTCGCGGCGATATCGCGGATATCCTGCGATTTCGGGAAGGTCAGAATGCCGGAGAAGGAGACGTAGCCGCCCAGCTCCACGCCCACCCGGGCAAGTTCGGGCCCGGCCGAGAAGCAATGCAGGATGAAGGGGAAAGCCCCCTTGCCGCTTTCATCCGTCAGGATCGAAATCATGTCCTCATCGGCGCTGCGGCTGTGAATGACGAGCGGCAGTCCCGTGACGCGGGCAGCTTCGATATGGCGCAACAGACCGGTTTTCTGGTCTTCCGGTGTCTGCGTATCGTAGAAATAATCGAGCCCGGCTTCGCCGATCGCCACGATCTTGTCGTGGCCGTTGGCCAGACGGATCAGGTCTTCGGCTTGAATGTCCAGCTCCTCGTTCGCACTGTTCGGGTGCGTGCCGACAGAGCAGAACACGGACGGATATTTCTCGACGATCTTCAGCAGTTCCGGCAGACGCCGCACTCTGGTCGAGATCGTCACCATCTGGCTGACGCCGGACGCGTGAGCGCGGGCGATGATCTCGTCGCGCTCAGCATCGAAGTCCGGAAAATCCAGATGGCAATGGGTATCGATCAGCATGGCGCTCAAGCCTCTGGCGCCACGTAACGCGGGAAGACCGGCTTCGGTGCTTCAAGTGGCGTGCCCGGTACCAGACGGCCAGCTTCGCCAAGCGCTGCGAAGTCGCGCTTGTCCGCCGGTGCTGCCACCAGATCGAGCAGCTTGTCGCACGATTCCGGCATGAACGGCTGCAGCAGAATGCCGATCTGGCGCACCACTTCTGCCGTTACGTAAAGCACGGTGCCCATACGCTCCGGGTCGGTCTTTTTCAGCGCCCAGGGTTCCTGGCTGGCGAAATAACGGTCGGTTTCCGAAACAACGGCAATGATGGCGGCAAGCGCGCGATGGATAAGCTGCTTGTCCATTTCCTCGCGGCAGATGGCCAAAAGGCCATCGGCGGAAGCCAGCATCGCCTTGTCTTCGTCGTTAAAGGCGCCGGGCGTCGGGATCTGGCCGTCGCAATTCTTCACGATCATCGACAGCGAGCGGCTGGCAAGGTTGCCGATACCGTTGGCAAGGTCCGCATTGATGCGGGTGGCGATGCCTTCTTCGCTGTAGCTGCCGTCCTGTCCGAAGGAAACTTCACGCAGGAAGAAGTAACGCACCGGGTCGAGACCGAAATGGTTCACCAGATTGACCGGATCGACAACGTTGCCGAGCGACTTCGACATCTTCTCGCCCTTGTTGAGCAGGAAGCCGTGGGCAAAAACGCGCTTGGGCAGCGGCAGACCGGCGCTCATCAGGAAGGCAGGCCAGTAAACCGCGTGGAAGCGGATGATGTCCTTGCCGATGATGTGCACGTCGGCGGGCCAGTATTTGGCGCGCGGGCCGTTCTTGTCTTCGATGTAGCCGGTCGCGGTGATGTAGTTGGTCAGTGCGTCGACCCACACATACATGACGTGCTTGGGATCGTTCGGAACCTTGATGCCCCAGTCGAAGGTCGTGCGCGAGATCGACAGATCCTTCAGGCCCGACTTGACGAAGGACATGATTTCGTTGCGACGCTCGGCCGGACCGATGAAGTCGGGCTGGTCTTCATAAAGCTTGAGCAGCTTGTCCTGATATTCGGACAGCTTGAAGAAGTAGCTAGCTTCTTCCACCCATTCTACCGGCGTGCCCTGCGGCCCGTAGCGAACGCCGTCGGCGCGCACTTCGGTTTCGTCTTCGGCGTAATAGGCTTCATCACGAACGGAATACCAGCCGGCGTAGCTATCCTTGTAGATATCGCCATTGTCGGCCATCAGGTTCCAGATGTTGCGCGACGTCTCGTGGTGACGCTCTTCCGTGGTGCGGATGAAATCGTCGTTCGAGGCGTTGAGCAGCTTGCCCATTTCGCGGAACTGGTCGGAGTTGCGCTGCGCCAGTTCTTCAGGCGTGATGCCTTCGGCACGGGCCGTCTGCTGCATCTTCTGGCCGTGTTCGTCGGTTCCGGTCAGGAAGAAGACGTCCTTTCCATTCAGGCGCTGGAAGCGCGCCATGGCATCGGTCGCAATCAACTCGTAGGCATGGCCGATATGCGGCTTGCCGTTAGGGTAGGAAATCGCGGTGGTGATGTAGAAAGGTGTCTTGTCTGTCATGACGCTCGATCGGCTTTGCGGACTGTTTTTTGGATAGACCGCTCTTAAACCATTGTTCGCACCAGCGAAAGCGAAAGCCGCACGATTTGTACGATCTATCGGTTTCAGACGCCGCGAATGTCTTCGAGGATGGACAGCACCATCTGTTTCTTGTCGAGATTGTAGGCGGTTGCGACCGTAATGCGCTCCGAAAGCGTGGAAGAAAGTCGCGCATGCCGCTCTGCGGCATTGATGTCACCGGCAATCGCCAGCGCCCTCGCCTGATCCATCAGCGCTTCGGTGGCATGTTCCATGAAGAAGCCCAGAATGACATCGCCGTCCTTCTGCGCCAGCACGTCTGCCAGCTTGTGCATCAGCTTGCGCGCTGCCGGGCCTTCCGCCGTCATCACCTCTGAAAACGCCTCGACGATATCGCTGCCGCCATAGTTCACCAGCTTCAATGCCTGCGCCACGCTGCCCTTGGAGGCTGCAAGCAGCGCATCGCGCTTTTCGCCGCTGGTGCTGATGTCGAGATTGTCGAGCGCCCGGACCATGTCGTTGTCGGACAGCGGCAGCATGCGCAGCGGCATGCAGCGCGATCGGATGGTCGGCAGCAGCTTTCCCGGCGCATGCGAGAGAACCAGGAACATTGCCCGTTTCGGCGGCTCCTCGAGAATTTTCAGGATCGCGTTGGCGGCGTTGCGGTTCAGATCGTCAGCCGGGTCGATAATGACGATACGCCAGTTGCCGGTGCCCGAGGTCTGCGAGAAGAAGTGCCCTGCCCGCCGCACCTCGTCCACGGTAATCGCGGATTTCACCCGACCGGTCTTTTCATCGACAGGGCGTGTCAGATGCAGAAGATTGTGCGAGGCACCGGAGGTGATCTGGCGGCTGACCAGCGATTGCGGGTCAGGATCGGCCATCTCTGCCGGCGCAAGCGCCGGGTCGGGGTGGCTCAGAACATGGTTGGCAAAACGGAAGGCCAGCGTTGCCTTGCCGATACCCTCGGGACCTTCGATCAGAATGGCATGGTGGCCTTTGCCGGACCGGTAGGATTGCGCCAGAAAGGCTTCCGCCTCGGCGTGACCGAACAGTCTGGTATTCTGCTGCGGAGCGATGGCGCCGTCGAGAACGCCCTGAACCTCGCTCATGGTGTCTCGCCCGCGGTTTCCCTGAACCGCTCCAGCAGAGGCTCGACAAAGGACATCACGTCATCGGTGACGTGCTCTTCCGGCTGATCGGCATTGACGATGCGGCAGCGGCGCGGTTCGGCAAGCGCAATATCGAGATAGGCTTCGCGGCGCTTTTCATGTGTCTCGATCTCTTCCTTTTCGAAGCGATCGGGCGTTGCCCCCTCATCGGCGCGTTTTCTGGCGCGTGCCAGACCCTTTTCAGCGGCAATGTCGAAGATCAGCGTAAGGTCGGGCACCACGCCATCGATGGCGATGCGCTGCAATGTCTCGATGAAGTCCGGTTCCAGATTGCCTGTCGTGCCCTGATAGACACGCGAGGAATCGAGAAAGCGGTCGCAGAGCACCACGGCACCCTTATCCAGTGCCGGACGGATCACCTCTTCGACGTGGTCGTTGCGTGCTGCGGCAAACAGAATGGCTTCCATGCGAACGCCAAATGATTCTGCCGCACCCGACAGCAGCACATGCCGCACCGCCTCGGCGCCTGCGGAGCCGCCCGGCTCCCGCGTCACGATCACATCGAGACCACGCTTGCGCAAAGCCTCGGCAAGCGTGCGAATCTGCGTCGACTTGCCGGCTCCCTCGCCGCCTTCAAAGCTGATGAACAATCCGGTCTTTTCAGACAAAGCGATTTCCTGTGCAGTCTTCTTTTTGAATCCGGGTTCTGTTTAGACCATATCGCCGGCTTGTAAAACAGCCGCGTTCAAAGCCAGAAGAGCAGCAGTTCTTTCAGTGCGCCCATGGCATTCTGGGTCAGGGTGCCCTTGCCCACCGCCGTGGTGGCGTAAAGCGGCACTTCGCGCAGCAGCCGTTCGCCCGAAAATACCCGAAGCGTGCCGGCATTGGCGCCATTTTCCAGCGGCGCGCGAAGCGGCCAGTTGTAGACGATGCGGCCGGAAAGCCGATCGGGATTGTTGACCGGCACCAGCACGCTGATGTCTTCACCCGGCGCCAGATCGATATGCGAGACATCGCCGCCATAGACGCTGACCGAGCCGACCGCCTCCCCCTTTGTAAAGAGATGGCGTTTCTCGAAGTTCGTCAGGCCCCAGTCCACCACCCGGCGGGCTTCTTCCTGACGGGTCTTTTCGTCGGCAATGCCGGCAAGCGCCAGATAAACGCGCCGTCCGTCACGCCCGGCCGAAACCACGGCGGCGTAGCCACTGCCTTCGGCAAAACCGAGGCCCATGCCGTCAATGCCAACCCCAAGCGCCAGCAGCGTGTTCTTGTTGCGCTGGAAAATCCGGTTCCATTCGAAATCCGGCTTGGTGAAAAGCCCGTACTGATCCGGATAGGTATCATGCAGATGCTGGGCGAGCCGCACCATGTCCTTCGCCGTTGTCTGGTTGCCGGGGTCGGGCAAACCGGTGGAGTTGGCAAAGGTGCTGCGGTTCATGCCAAGTTCTGCCGCCCGTGTCGTCATGCGCTTGGCAAAGGCCGCATCCGACCCCGCCATGCCTTCGGCCACGATGATGCAGCCATCATTGGCGTTCTGCACGATGATGCCGGTCAGGAGATCGTTGATGCCGACGGAGGATTTGAGCTGCGCGAACATCGTCGAGGTTCTGGAGGGCGCCCCGCCCGTTCGCCAGGCATATTCGGAAACGGGATATTGCGTCTCGGCGGAAACCTCGCCCTTTTTCAGCGCATCCAGCATCACCTCGACCGTCATCAGCTTGGCAAGCGATGCGGGAGGGAAATTCTGGCTTTCATTCTGGGTCAGAAGCACCGTGCCGGTTTCGGCATCGATCATATAGGCCTGTTCGGCCTTGGCAATGAAGGGGGCTGTCTGGGCGCCAGCGCCTGTGCTGCCGGCAACAGCGACTGCAAGCACAACGGAAAGCCGGATGAATGACCGTTGGAATGCCTTGCCCAGATCGCCGCCCATGTCGCCCCGCATGGCCGCCGTTCAGATAACGGCGGCAGAAAATTCACTTTGACCGTCAGCGCTTCGCGTTCTGACGCTTTACGTAAGCGAGAATGGACTCTTCGTTAAGCGCACCGCGATCTGTCAGAACGCTGTCGAAGGCCTGGGATGCCTTGGAAACGGACGCTTCCTCGGAATAGGCGGCGGCATATTTGGACGATGGCGTCGGAACCCGCAGGTAATGACCGCCGGGATCGTTGGGCGCACGCAGGAAGTCACCATCTGGGCGCTCGGCCAGGAACGGACCGATTTCCGGAAGAACGACGAACTGCTCAAACGTCTGCGGCGCGTTGTTGACCAGCGGCATGGCCTGCAGGGCGGCATTCTTCTTGGAACCGACCAGCGCCGTCTGGGTCGAGCCGCTGTAAGACGGGCTGGACGCCGGAACCGGAACGAAATTCGGAGAGGCCGAAGCCACCATCACGCCGGTGGCGATCTGGCCTTCAGGTGCAACGCCTGGAGCGCGCGAGCCCTTCGGAATGTACGAGGCCATCAGGTAAGGCATGTCGTGGCCGTCGAGCGGCGCACGTCCGGCATATTGCACGCGGACATTCGCGGTGCCGGTTCTCTTCATGTCGAGAAGGTCGGCGGTCTTGCTGGAAACGTCGATCAGGCGTCCTTCATGGAAAGGACCGCGATCGTTGACGCGCACCAGAACCGAGGAGCCGTTTTCCATGTTGGTGATGCGGGCATAGCTGGGCAGCGGGAATGTCGGATGCGCGGCAGACAGGTGTTCCTTGTCGTAGACTTCGCCGTTCGCCGTCAGGCGACCGTGGAATGCGGAGCCGTACCAGGATGCAAGGCCGGTCTTGTTGTAGCCCGGCTCTTCCTTCGGGAAATAACGACGTCCCTTCACCGTGTAGGCGTTGCCGACCAGTTCGCGGCCGCCGCCCTTGGGAATGTTGTGGCCATCAGCCACACGCGGGCTGGCCTTCACGCCGTATTCCGATTCGGAGAAATACTCTTTGCTGCGCTTTTGCTTCGGTTTGGTTTCTGAGGTGGTCGAGCACGACGCTGCCGCAGCGCACAGCACGGAAATCGCAAGCAACTTAACGCCCGACTTGGCGTTGATGCCGAGTTTCTTAACCGGAGAATTCAAATCGTCTGTCCCACGCTGCTTGCAGGTCGGTGAACCGCACCCTCTTTTACTTCGATTGCATTGCCCCTGCCATCGAAGCACCTAACAGTCGTTTAATCTTGTGCATAACGTGGCGAAAATGCGAACGACTTCTGCAAAATCGATAAAATTGTAACGAACGTGGTTAATGAAGTGTTGCAAAATGAACCACCTTTGCGGTGGGGCAATCTGCGTAAAATGCTTTTATTACAGTAGTTTAGTCGGAAAATTGGTGTAAAGACACCCGATCCCGCCAATCCGGCGGGATTTTTGCGGCACACATGGCCCAGATTGGCCTGAAATGCCTTATTTCGATGTTGCAGCGTGCAGACGGGCCACCAGATAGTCGTAGCTTTCCATCACCTGCACACGGTCGTTCGGTCCACGAACGATCATCGCGCCCTGTGCCAAAGGCAGGATCTGCAGCACGTGATCGAAGTTGATTGCAAACTTCTGACTGTTGCCAACAGCGGTGACTTCAATCCACATAAATAGCCCCTTCGAGAATCATATTTCCGAAGGATTTTATAAAGGCAGGATTGAAACTCTCAACCGCTTATCGACGCTTGTCAGACAACGAATTGGCTGCCGCAGCACCGCCAGCCATCACGTCTTCGCCAGTTGCCAGATCAGCCCTGCCGCCAGCACGGCCGGCACGGCGAACACCACGAGCAGGATCGGCAGTTCCTGGGCAATCGTGTAGCCGGCTTTGGTCACCCCAACCGTCATGTTGACGAGCGACATGACCAGCCACACGGGCACGAACCATTTCGCTCCGGTGACGATGCCAGCGGTATCGCCACCCCAGAGTTTGCCGAACAGGGCAAACAGACCCAACAGAACCGCGCCGCCACCGATGACTGATACCATGTGCATGTCTTGCCCTCGCCCTTTGCCCTCTTGAAGAACGCGGCCTGCCGGATGGACAGGCCGCGCCGTGATGTCACTTGGTGGTGTAACCGCCGTTGACCAGAATGGTCTGGCCCGTCATCCACCAGCCATCGGAAACCATGAAGCGGATATAGGGCACGATATCGGCGATATCGGTCAAGCCGGTCTTCGAAAAACCGGAAAGTGCGGCGGCGGTCTTGTGGTAGGCCACGGCATCCGCGCCTTCAGCGGGGTAGAAGAACGGCGTATCCATCGGCCCGGGCCCGATCGCGGTCACCGAGATACCGCGTTGGCCGAACTCCTTGGAGGCGGCGCGGGTAAAATGCTCCACCGGCGCCTTGGTGCCGGCATAGCTCGCATAGAATGGCGTATAGGCGCCAAGCAGCGAGGTTACCAGCGTCACCAGCTTGCCGTTGTCGTTCAGGTGCTTCCCCGCTTCCTTGATGAAGAAGAAGGCCGTCTTGGCGTTGACCGCGCTCATGTCGTCATATTCGGCCTCGGAGATATCGAGGATCGGCTTTTTCAGGACCTTGCCGACGGTGTTGATGGCAATATCCGGCCGGCCGATGGCGGCGACCGCATCGGCAAACAGCCGTTCCATCGCGCCCGCCGTCGTCAGGTCTGCCTGAAGTGCGACAGCCTCGGCACCGGCCGCCTTGATGGCCGCCACCGTTGCCTCGGCATCCGCCTTGGTGGCGGCGCTGTTATAGTGGACTGCGATGGCTTTCGCGCCATGCGCGGCCAGATCGCGGGCAATCAGCCCGCCCAGGTTTTTCGCGCCGCCGGCAATGATTACGGTTTTGCCCTTGATGCTGTGATCGGTCATGGGTGGCCTCCTTTGCCAATGGGCGGCCGCATTGCGACCGCTTTCATGCAGGAACCATATCGTCTAGGATTGGCCGATAAAGGCAGTCGTTCTGACATCACTTGTCAGGAAATCCGCACAATAAGGGTGCCCGCATCTTGGACCGTATCGACCTCTTCCGCATCTTTGCGCGTGTTGTTGAATGCTCCAGCTTCACCCGCGCCGCCGATATGCTCGGTGTGCCCCGGTCCTCGGTCTCGGCAGCGGTACAGGAGCTGGAAGGACGTGTCGGTGCGCGGCTGCTTCACCGCACCACGCGCAGCGTTTCACCCACGCAGGATGGCGTTGCCTTCTATGAACGCTGCCAGCGGGTCATCGCCGATGTAGAGGAGACGGAAAACCTCTTCCGCCAGACGACGGCACAACCATCCGGCCGTCTCCGGATCGACGTGCCGGGCCGCATTGGCCGGTTGATCATCGCGCCTGCCCTGCCCGGCTTTCTCGATCTTTACCCGCAGATCGACATCGATCTCGGTGTCACCGACCGGGCCATCAACCTCATTGAAGACAGCGTCGATTGTGTGCTGCGCGTCGGGCCGTTGCGCGACTCCGGGCTGATTGCACGACCGATCGGCAGATTGCCGCTCATCAACGTTGCGAGCCCCGACTATCTGGCCCGGTACGGAAAGCCGCAGACACCTGACGATCTTGAACGTCACTGGGCGGTGAATTACGCCTCACCCTCCAGCGGCCGGGTCGAGGATTGGGAGTGGATGGAGGACGGTGTGTTGCGCACCAGCGCCACGCGCGGCCGCGTCACCACCAACAGCGCCGAAGCCTATATTGCCTGCGCACTCGCCGGTCTCGGCCTGATCCAGATCCCGGCTTATGACGTGCGCGCCCACCTGGAGGCCGGTGAACTGGTCGAAGTCATGCCCGGCCACCGTGCCGAAGCCATGCCCATGGCCCTGCTCTACCCCCACCGCCAACACCTCTCCCGCCGCCTGCAGGTCTTCGCAGACTGGCTGGAAACCCTGCTCAAGCGGCAGCTTCTGGCTTAGGCAGACGGATGTGCGCTATCACGCGCCCGAACGCAGGGAGCTGTTGCTCGCCAGATCGCACATCGCGTCGGTCACCACCTCGGCGAATGGATCGGGCAGGTCGTGGCCCATGCCCTCCACCGGCATGTAGCGCGCACCGGGGATCGAGGCCGCCGTTTCCTCGCCGCAGGCGGGCAGGATCAGCGGATCATCCGTTCCGTGAATGACGAGTGCCGGTGCCGTGATTGTTGCCAGACGGGCCCGCCGGTCGCCTGCCACGGCCATTGCAGCAATCTGCCGCGCAACGCCGGCGGGATCGTGGCTGCGCCTTGCCTCTTCCATCAGGATTGCCGCAAGCGATGCTTCGTCGAACGGACAAGCCGTTCCGGCGATCTTCCGCGCAAAGGCAAGCCGCACCGTCAGAAAGCCATCGGGATCGACAGCGGGATCGGGTGCCGGACGCATCATCATCGCCATCACCTCGGGCGCAGCCTGCGGCAAGGCCGGGTTGCCGGTGCTCGACATGATCGAGGTGAGAGACAGGGTCCGCGCGGCATTCTCACTCGCCATGATCTGCGCGATCATGCCGCCCATCGAACGTCCCGCGACATGCACCCGCTCAATACCGAGCGCATCCAGAAGCCCGATTGCATCTGCTGCCATATCATCAAGCCTGTAGGGCACGACGGGTTGGCCTCCGGCCATCAGCGTGGACGCCAGTGTAGCGAAATCCGGCACGGCAGAGCTGGTGAAATGCGTGGAGCAGCCGGCATCCCGGTTGTCGAAGCGGATGACCCGGTAGCCCCGAGCCGCCAGCCCTTCGCAAAAGCCTGTCGTCCAGCGGATCATCTGTGTGCCAAGGCCCGAAATCAGCAGGAACGTTTCATCACCTGGGTTGCCGAAACTCTCCCAGGCAATCTCGATGCCATTGGCTTTGGTGATCGTCAGGGTCATGTCTCACTTGGTCCGTTCGTGGCATCGACTGGCGCACAGGCGAGCTGCAACGCGTAAGCCCTGATATCGTCGGGCCAGGTGGCGATGCGCCCTTCCAGCGCTTTCAGGTCATCGGCAAACAGAGCGCGCGTCGCGTCCTCGTAACCGGGAAGATCCCCGGCCATGGCGTGCATGAACCGATAGGCGGCCTCCTGTGAAAGCCGCTTCTGCTGGTGTGGCTGGGTTGCCTTGCGGGCATCATCCACAAGACGCCGCAACGCCGCAGAGGCGCCGCCGGGCTGCGCCGCCAACCACTCCCATTGTCGCGGCAGCAATGTCACCTCGCGGGCGACAACGCCGAGTTTCGGTCGCCCCCGGCCCTTCTGGTCCTGCGCCTCCCCTGATATCTCCGGTGCCTGCGACATCTGGCGTACACGCTGCACCACCTCTGTTTCACTGCCGCGAAGATCAAGGTCGATGATGCGGCCCGTCGCATCGTCAAACACCAGCAGGCTGTCCGTCGCGTCCCCTGCACGTTTCAGCGCAACGGCCACGTCCGCCAGAGCGCCCTTTGCCATCATCCTATGGCCGGAAAATGCTGTGCAGGATTTGTTCTGGGTATCGGGCATGGCGCGCTCACTCAACTGAATGTGTGGATTAATACCCGGGTATAATTATCGCGTCAATTCTATCCGGGTAAAAACAGACGCGTGGAAAACTGCCTCTCGTGGCATCAGCGGGTGGATGCTATGAACCATGCAAAGCCCAGGGGTTGGATGCCATGACGCAAGCCGCAGAAATAACGTTGGATATGATGAATGTGCTGGAGCGTCAGCGCCGGGCGTTTCTGCAGGATGGCCCGCCCGATCTTGCGCTGCGCAGGGCGCGGCTCTCACGGCTGCGCGCTGCCGTTCTTGCCCATCGTCGGGCAATTGGCGATGCCATTTCCCAGGATTTCGGCCATCGCTCGCACCACGAAACCGATCTCATGGAACTGGTCGGCGTTATCCAGTCGATCGATTATCTCAGCCGCAACCTGCCCCGCTTCATGAAACCGGAGCGGCGTCATGTCGATATCCTCTATCAGGGCGGGCATGCCTCTGTGACCTATCAGCCAAAGGGTGTCATCGGCATCATGGCGCCGTGGAACTACCCGTTTTCGCTGACGATGATCCCGCTTGCCACGGCTCTTGCCGCTGGCAATCGCGCCATGCTGAAACCATCCGAACTGACGCCGCGCATCAGCGAATTGATTCGCACCATGCTGGCGGAAGCATTTTCCGCCGAGGAGGTCTCGGTCGTGCTGGGTGGGCCGGAAGCCGGTGCCGAATTCAGCCGCCTTCCCTTCGATCATCTGCTGTTTACCGGAAGCACGCAGGTCGGCCGCATGGTCATGAAGGCCGCCAGTGAAAACCTCGTGCCGGTCACGCTGGAACTGGGCGGCAAAAGCCCCGCCATCATCGCACGCGGTCACGTCGACAGGCACACGCTTGGAAGTCTGGCGTTCGGCAAACTCTCGAACGCCGGGCAAACCTGCGTTGCCCCGGATTACGCACTCGTGCATGCGGAGGATCTTGATGCCTTCGTTGCGGGATATGATGGCACAGTCGCCCGCGCCTACCCCGATGGCCCGACCGGCAAGGATTTCACCTCCATCATCAGCGACCGGCATTATCAACGCCTCACGGGCCTGATCGACGACGCAAGACAGAAAGGCGCCCGCATCCACGAGGTCGGCGTCAAACCCCAGTCCGCTGCCGACAGGCCCAAAACCCTTGCGCCCACGCTCATCCTCGATACGACCGACGACATGGCCGTGATGCAGGAGGAAATCTTCGGGCCGATCCTGCCCGTGCGGACATGGCAGACCATCGATGAGGTCATCACCCACATAAACGCCCGCCCCCGCCCGCTGGCGCTCTATTATTTCGGCAAGCAGGATGCCGATTGCGAAACGCTGCTCAGCGCCACCACATCAGGCAATGTCGGCATCAACCACACCATGATCCACGTCGCCCAGGACGACCTGCCCTTCGGCGGCATAGGCCCAAGCGGCATGGGCGCCTACCACGGCATAGAAGGCTTCCGCACCATGAGCCACGCCAAAGGCATCTTCACCCAAAGCCGCTGGAACCTCCCCAAACTGCTCCGCCCACCGTTTGGCAGACTGGCAGACGCGTCTTTGGCGTTTTTGCTAGGATGGAGGGGTGGGAGGTAGTTTGGGGAGCAGTGTAGCACAGTTGCATATGCGGATCATATCGTCTCCAAGGAAAGCGCAAACGGAAAGCGCTCGCCTAGGAGATTAAATGCGAGTGATTCAACGCATACGCAATTTGAGGGCATCACAAACGGCTTGGTCGTAAGCTAAGATGCCGCTTACGATTGTGTTGAGGTCAGTGTCCACTGCCGTTAAGGTATCAGTACGTTGCACTTTGAATTTATGAGCAACGTCCCCGCGTTTCTTGCCAAATTGATCCAAATTATTCTTCAAAATTAAGTCTATTGAATCTGGGTCGACGCCGATAGGCACGAGCAATTTTGCTTGATCTTTATCTGTTATTCCGTTGTTTGATGTGACTGCAGCGCGATATCTGTTGAATGCTTCCTTAGAAAACTCCTCCACGTTGGAAGATAATTCCGCAGTCAACTTCAGTTTGCTTTTTTCTGGCAAATCATCAACCAACTTCGAAGAAATTAGAGCGACCAACGTTCTCGTGATAGTCCCATCATTGGTAAATCTGGCACGAGCTTTCTGCGCTGCTGCGAGTCCGAGCTCCTCGAGGTATTGCTCAAGTGCTGAGTGGCAAAGAAGTATATAAGCCTGCAGTTTTAGGTGCTGCAAATCTGTCTCGCATCCAAGCAGGTTTACTCCGCCGGCCACGAGCTTGGCCTTCCGTATACTACGCACTAAGGACTTATAATGTGGCGTGGGGGACTTCATTTGATGTCGGGAAGCTTGAGTTGCACTCCGGTCGCTTGCTTAATCGCCTCATACCACACGCTGAATCGCGTAAAAGTTGCTGCCGGAGATTTCGTTGTAGACTCAACCGACTTAACAAACTCGGGGTGAGCATTACAGACTTTTTCATACAGCGTTCTCATTTCGCCGGCACTTGATGCGACCCATTGTTTAACTGCGTTATTGGAGAGCGAGCCCACTAAAACATCAAATACGGCACGATTGAAACGTGTTTCATACTGTCCGCTGCTAAACTTCCTACAGAATGCTCGCTCACCAAACTCGGCGATCCCAATATCGATAGCGTCATTCATCTCTGACAGCAGCCCCTGATAATAGTTTTCCTGATTAGCGTCGGCGGCAAACTCGCCGTTCTTGATTTGGCAAAATTCATCAAGGAAAAATTTTAGATCGCCTGCATACTGTGTTTTCTGATCTCTGAACGCGAGATAGCGAATTGATAACTCTACGTCAGACATACGTGCATCTGGTTGCCGCTTGCGCAGTAAGTGATGGATGGGCCCAATCGTTTCTGTCCAAGCAATGATAAACTTCAAAAATTCGCCTGGCAGGAGAGACATCCGTAGCTCCATGGGGGAGAGCTTAACGCTGCCAGAGTTCAACCTGTAGAAAATCTCATAAAGGACAGATTCGCTTTCCCAACCACGGAGTACGGTCGTGCGAAGAGGTTCATTTCTCAGCCTGTCTCCCCACTCAGCGTCTTTCTCTAGGTCATTCCAGCTTTTGCCATCCAATTCTTTGAGGATACGCAGGTCTTTCAGTCTGAACTGTCGACCATCTAAAAACTTGCCATCAATAAACTCTTTAATTGTCGTTAGACGCTGCTTTCCATCCAAGACTAAGAACGAATTTTTTTGGCCAGCTTTCGAGGCTAACAAGATTTGTGGGATCGGAATGCCCAACAGAAGAGACTCAATGAATTGCGACTTCGCTTTACCTTGCCACACATTCCGCCTTTGATAAGCCGGATCAAGTTGGAGTTGTTTGCCAATTAGATCGTAAATGGTACTAACGGTCCAATCGCTTGGGGCGATTAACAATCTCTCGAAATCGTTCGCGGAAACTTTAATATCGTCTTCGTTTTCCAACGCGGAGTCGTCTTCGAATTGATCTCGGTCGTCCCAGTCAATTTGTGATTTATCCATAACCATTTCGCACGTCCTTCACGATATTCTTCCGCGAACTCTGACAACTAAAGCCCTTAGTTGCACCCCGCAAAATTTCACTACTTCTTATGTAGTTAAAAAATCTAGAAAAGGCAGGTGCTTTTAGACTGGGAATTTTGAGTTGTGAAATTGATGGTAAGCCTAACCGCAGGTGCACGATTTTCAGAAGCAAGCTCCATTCGGATTTGCATAAAAGGAATTTCGCTGAATGAGAAAAAGTAGAAATGTCAGGAAACAAAAATGGCAGATGGGGTGGGATTCGAACCCACGGTACGCTCTCACGCACGCCGGTTTTCAAGACCGGTTCCTTAAACCACTCGGACACCCATCCCTGCAGTGGTGAGGCTTTATAGCGGTTTGAAAAAAGCCGTCAATCCCGCTAACGCCATGATGCGCCCCGCCCCGTCATAATCCACCGGTGATCTGCAGAGAGCTTATTGCCCCGGCGTGGTGCCCGGTGGCAGGAGGGAGCCTTGTCCTGTGGGGACGGCCGGTATCTGCTGGCTGGTTTCGAAGAAGGCGATGCTCAGCACGATCGCGATCAGTACCAGCAGAAGCCCGACAAAAACCAAACCCGACTTGTCCATTCGTCTGCGCATGGGCGTGATGATATGTCCAAATGTGTGCAATTCGAGGCGACCGGGCAAATCCAGTGCCGCGTGCAAACCTGCGACCATCCCGGCGCCATTGCAACAGTTTATGCCGGAAACGGTCTCGGATTTTTGCAATGCAAAGGATACGGCTGGGCATCTGCCGGGCGTGTTTCAGACGGGAAGCTTGTTCTGATTGGCCGGCTTGCGGTTCGAAACGGGTGTCGAGGCAAGGTAGAGAACGTAATCGTCGGCGGCATCGGCCAGCGCCAGCGCCGCCTCTTCTTCCCGCCAGCCATTTGCCACGGCATTGACGATCAGGGCCCGCGCGGCAGCAATAAACGTTTCCCGGCATTCGGCGATCCGGGCCGTCTGGTCAACTGCAAAACGTGGGGGTTGGATTTGCTGCATGACGGCAGATTGCCATTACTCCCCTGCTTCCGCAAGTCATTGATTAAGCGGTAGTTAATATATCGGGGCGTGAGACAGTTTTGTATCATAGTGGCACGAAATTGCGCAGCGCAGCGCCGCAAACCGCCCTTTTCAGTGGCAAATAGCCGGGTGCGCAAACCCGCCGTGCACGATGGGTCGGGGGTGCTGACATGTTTTTTGGCAAAGCGTACCGATTGGGACGTATGTGACCTATCTCATCCACGACATAATGAGCTATTCATTATTCATCGCTCCCGGGCATTGCCCAACTTTCCCCGAGCGATCAACCTTGCCCCGCTTATCGCGGGGCTTTTTTATTTCGGGCTTGCGTGTCTCAAGCCCGCCAGATGCCTCAGACGTCAATGCCCGGGCGGTGCCCGTCATAACGCAGCAGGTCTTCGAACAGATCGATAATGGCGGGCGGCAGCGTATCGGAAAGCTCGGCGATGATTTCCGTGGCCCGGTTATAGGAATAGATCGCGCACAGCGTCAGAACCAGCAGCACAATCCACGGCCACATGGCTTTCTTGCGGGGTGGTCGTGGCGGGGGTGGTGGGCCTTGTTCGACAGCCATCTTTCTCCTGCCCTTCGTTCAGTGCGTGTCAGCGCGCTCTCGCACGCGGTTCGCCGCCCGGTGCATAGGCGGTCTTTTGCAGAAAGCGGAATATATTGCCGCATTGTGCGCAGCGTATCATGTATTCCGAAGGATTGCCGGAAGGACGCTCGGCGCGAAACCCCCTTGGCATCTCGTCAATGCGGAAGTCCACATCCGGCAAACGCTTGTCATCCAGTTCCGAGGCTTCGGCAAAACCCTGGTGGCCGCACTTCGAACATTCGAGTTTCCGGGAATATCTGTCGCGCGCTGCCATTTGCCGTCCTTTTTACTGTCAAAGGTCAGGTAGCAGCGACGAATGGTCATTTCAATGGTTCGGGCCGGACGTTAAGAGTAAAGAGTGGCCGAATCCCCTGTCCTCTGCGGCCAGCAGGCGCGCATGCCGGCTGCGGTCGCGCCAATCTTTTCGGACAGTTTTATCGCCGTGGACGTCTTGAGGGGCCCATGCAGAACGAAACGCCCTTCTTCTCTTCCCGTTTCCGCCTCGTACTCTCCGCTTTTGCAGCCCTGTTCCTTGTTCTTCTGGCGGCGCTGTGGTTTGCGGCGGGCTGGTACGGCGACCAGATCCTCAATGCCGGGCACACGACCTCGACCGATCCCGTCACCGTTACCATTGGCAATGACAGGCTGCAGCTAGCCAAAAACACCATCCGCGTGCCCGCGCAGCGCCAGGATGGCGAATCGGACCGGGTCGATCTTTATCTGACCTGGCCGGAGCTCGGCGGATATGGCGAAGCGAATCGCAAGGTTTTCGATAATCCGGACAGCACGGCCGACCTTATCTTCATACAGATATCGCGCAGCACCATGTCGGAGGATATGTCCGGCCGCTTCCTGCCGATCTACGCGCGGCTGGCGGAAGGAGAGCCCCTGCCCCTGCGTTACGGCCTGATGCTGCACCGCCTGAAAGCCGATTCCGGTTACGGCAAGGAAGTCATTCTGACTGGTAAGCGTGACGGCGAAACCGACTTTGTGGTGCGCTGCCTTTTGCCGCAAAAGCCCGAGGAATCAACAGGAAACGATTGCCAGCGGGATATTCGCGCCGGTCAGGATCTGACGATCTTCTACCGCTTTTCCGCACGCCTCTTGCCGCAATGGCAAAAACTCGACCAGGCACTGAAAACTTATGTCGAGGCCCGCCTCAATAAAGGCTGAATACTGCGGGAAGCCCCGTCCCGCAATGCACTCGAAAAGTCGCATTTTATGGAATCCGGATACCCTTCATAAACCACTTGGTAACGCCATCTCGATAAAGTTCCGACCCATAGAGTTCGGGCGGGGCGTGTCCGAGCGGATTATGAATATGCGATTGAAGAGTTCAGCGGTGTTGAAAATTCTATCTGGAGCACATGTGCGCAAAGCGGGTGTGAAGTCTTTCGTCAGGTTCGTTGCGTTGACCCTTGCTGCGGCGTTCATGGCCGCAACATCCGTTCAGACCGCACAGGCAGAACCGAAGTATGCCGGCATCGTCATCGATGCGAAAACAGGCAAGGTTCTGTATGGCGAAGACCCCGACGGTCTGCGCTATCCGGCCTCGCTGACCAAGATGATGACGCTTTATCTTACGTTTGAAGCGTTGAGCTCCGGTCGTATCTCTCTCGACTCCAAGGTTCCGGTTTCGGCCAATGCCGCAAAGGAGCCGCCTTCCAAGCTCGGCGTTCGCGCCGGTGGCAGCATCACGGTTGAACAGGCCATTCTGGCGCTGGTCACCCGCTCTGCAAACGATATGGCAACCGCACTTGGCGAATATCTCGGCGGATCGGAAGATCGTTTCGCCCGCATGATGACGGCAAAGGCACGCGCTCTCGGCATGACCCGCACGACCTACCGCAATGCCAATGGCCTGCCGAACACCGCGCAGATGACCACGGCACGCGATCAGGCCCGTCTCGGTATCGCCCTTCGCCAGCACTACCCGCAATATTACGGTTACTTCAACACCCGCACCTTTACCTTCGGTAAGCAGGTCATCGGCAACCACAATCGTCTGGTTGGCACGGTCAAGGGCGTTGACGGTATCAAGACCGGTTACACCCGCGCTGCAGGCTCCAACCTTGCAACCTCGGCACAGCTTGATGGCCGCTCCATCGTCGCCGTTGTTCTCGGTGGCCGTTCCAGCGCAGCCCGTGATGCCACCATGCGCAAGCTGGTTGCCACCTATCTGCCGCAGGCTTCGCGTGGCGGTAACTCCAACCTGATTGCCCAGACGCGTTCCGCGCCGATTGAGGAGCCGATTGCACCAGCCGCACCGGTTGCCATTGCTGCCGCTGTGCCTTCCGCACCGGTTGCCGCAGCCTCCGCTGGCGGTCTGCCGCACTCCGGCCCGGTTCCGCAGGCCCGTTACGGCGATGAAGCCCCTGTCAGCGCCTTTGCCGGTTCGTCTTCCAACGCGGCTGTCAACGCCATGGAAATGGCAACGACCCGCCAGAAGGCAAAGACCCAGGCACCCGTTCCAGTCGCCCCGATTGCGCCGGATCGCAGCCTGATCACCAACTCCACCAAGGTCGACAACATCGTCACCGCGTCCGTTGCAGCCTCTGCAGCCAAGCCGGCCATTGCCCCGAAGATGGAAGCACCGGCCAGTGGCTGGGTCATCCAGATCGGCGCTTCGCCAGACGAAACCTCGGCCCGCAACCTGTTGCAGTCGGCACAGGAAAAAGGCGGCGCGGCACTGCGCTCTGCCAAGCCCTTCACCGTCGCCTTCAACAAGGACGGTTCCCAGTTCTACCGCGCCCGCTTCGGTGGCTTCGATGGTCAGAACGCTGCGGTCAATGCGTGTAATGCGTTGAAGAAGAAAGGCGTAAGCTGCTGGGCCTCGGCACAGTAGTCGTCACCCTGAACGGGCGGTGCCTCAAGGTTTTGGCGCCGCTCAAATCCCCTCGAATTTGTATTGTGTAACGAGGCGTTCAAAGATGGCAATCAACGAGAATTTTTCGGACATTGCAGCAGGCAACGGTCAGGGCAGCCTTTCCGTTCTGCACCCCATTCATGAGGCCGCAATGCGCATTGCCGATATCGGCCTCAACCGTTCCCGGCATAAGACGCGTGATCTGGTCAACCTGCTGCTTTCCCACGGCGCCCGCGCATGGCGCAGCAACCAGCCGGAAGCGAAGATCCATCTTCACATTTCCGGCCGCTCCGGCCGCGCGCCCATTCACATGAAGCTGCGCTGAAACGCGACTGTCCGAACAGGAATCACAAAACCCCGCGGCGCCATCGGTTCCGCGGGGTTTTTTGTCTCTTCAGCCGGAATGGGCATGGCGCACCTGCCCTGCCGGCCCGTTTCTCAGTCAGGCGTTCTTGTCATCGTTATCAGGTGGGCACGGTCGGCGATGTTGTTTGCAAGCACGGCGACGCGAAGCCACATGGCCGCTGGCCTGCGCTAGGCGCTCGCATCCCGCCAATTCCCGCGCGGAAGCCGCGTTCGGCTGCGCTGACGGAACGCGGCGGAGCAAGCCAGAAGGAAAGCGATCTGCTCTCGCCATGTCGATGGAGGAAGGACGCCGCGTGTTCACCAGCGCGCCGCATCGATGCGCAGCAGGCCCGCCGGCAGCGCCCATTCCGGTCCTTTGCCATCGACGCGAACCGGGAAGGTCAGCCGCCTCGCCGGTCCCCAGGATGTTTGTTCCAGAGCAGGAGCCAGATCGGCATCTCTGTCCTCGAGTTTCGATCCCTGAAATGGCCGGGCACCGGCGCCCGTCAGCAAGGCCGCCGTTCTGGCAAGCGACAGGCGGGCGGAAAACCTCGTTCCGGTTGCCTGTGCATGGCGCAGGGCGCGCAGCACGGCTGCGGCGATCAGATAGCCCGTCGCATGGTCAAGCGCCTGAACCGGAAGCGGCACCGGTTGAGCGCCGCCGGATCGTGTCATGCCTTCATCGGCAATGCCGCAACTCATCTGCACCAGACTGTCGAAACCACGCCTGCCCGCCCAGGGCCCGCACCAGCCATAGGCATCAAGGCAGACATCGATCAGGCCGGGTGACAGGCGCTGGCGCTCTTCATCGCCATAACCGAGCTTTTCCAGCGCACCGGGGCGGTAGCCATGCACCAGCACATCGGCCTCTGAGAGCAGGGCTTCAAAGGTGCGGCGGTCCTCGGCACGGTGCAGGTTCAGCCCGGCGCGGCGTTTGCCCACCGTCACCTCCGGTTCCACGGCCGGTTCGTTCCAGTCGGGTGGATCGATGCGCAGCACCTCAGCACCGAAACCCGCCAGAAACCGCGTTGCCACCGGCCCGGCCAGAACGCGGGTCAGGTCCAGCACCCGCAGGCCACCAAGACCGGTGATCCTGCGTCCCTGCCCGATCTCTCGCCACCGGATCAGCGGTTCTGCCGCCACCGCCTGCCCTTGCGGATGCGTCCTCCATTCCTCGAGGCTGCGCATGGCGGCCGCCGCACCGCCTGCTGCCACGATCGCCGCTTCCAGCTCGTCCTTGTTCCGGGCCGCAACCTCCCCTGAAACGCTCTCCCTGTCACCGGCGCAGTCCAGCACCTGCAGCGCGGCGTGGCGGTGGTGCGGCGCATTGGTGTGCAGCCTGATCCAGCCATCGGCTGCGCGGTAATCACCGGCAATCGGGTCCCAGATCGACGGCAGGCTCCAGCCGGCAGGGCGAAGGCTCATGCTGAACCACATCAGCGACAACCGGCGGTCAACCGAAACCGACCGCGCACCTGTCAGTCCCGCAAGCTCGCCTGCGGCTGCGCGCACCGAGGCCTCCGCCAGATCGGACACCCGGAAACACGACGGTAACTCGCCGTCACCGTGGCGTGACACCTCTGCTGCAGGGGCAAACTCGCGCCCCAGCGCCTCGTTGATCTCCCTGTCGAAATCCTGCGTCACCTTCGCCTCCATCGCTGCCTGCCTTCAATGTGTGATTGGCGCATGAGACCGCCGAGTTGACCGGCTGTAAATCTTGATCAATATAATCAATATGAATTCTCTTGACTGGATCGACGCCCAGACGGCCTGTGCGATGCTCGGCGTCAAACCGCAGACGCTTTATGCCTATGTCAGCCGTGGTCAGGTGCGGGCCGAAGCGGATGCCGAGGACGCGCGCCGCAGCCTTTATGCACGCCCGGATGTGGATGCCCTGCTGCAACAGAACCGGCGTCCCCGCGCCCGCGCGGAGATTGCCGAACAGGCGATCAGATGGGGCGAGCCCGTGCTTTCCACCGCCATTTCAGAGGTGCGCGACGGCATGCTCTGGCTGCGCGGCCTGTCGATCGAACACTGCGCGAAGCATTTCACGCTTGAGGATATGGCGGCACATCTGTGGGCCGTCAGTGCGGTCGATGCGCCGGAGAGCGAGGTGGCGTCATCCCTGCCCAGTCCGCTCGGCCGCGCGTTGGAGGTTCTCAGCCGGGAGGTGCCGGCGGCACCGGAACTGAAGCCGGATGCGGCTACGAAACAGGGCGGCAGGCTGATGTCACTGGTCGCCAATGCCCTCCTCGGCAAATCAGCATCGGGACCGATCCACCTGCGCCTCGGGCAGAGCTGGGGTCTGGATGCATCCGGCTGTGACGATGTGCGCCGCGCCCTGGTGCTGCTGAGCGACCACGAATTGAACCCCTCCACCTTCGCCGTGCGCATTGCCGCATCAACGGGCGCAAGCCTTCCGGCCGCCCTGCTCTCCGGTCTCGCCACACTCAGCGGCCCGCGGCACGGCGGTGTCGCCGCGCTGGCGCGGGTGGCGCTGCAAGCCACGGAGAGCGGCAAAATGCTGGCCTTCCTCAATGACCACGCCGACCAGTCACCCTATGGTTACGGCTTTGGCCATCCGCTCTACCCGGAGGGTGATCCAAGGGCACGCCTCATCCTCGCCCGCCTCGGCGCAACAGCATCCCCGGTCGCCGCAGTCCGGGCGCTCTCCAGTGAACTCGGCATTCCACCCAACATAGACGCCGCCCTCGCCGCCTTGAGCCTGGTGCACAAACTGCCCGACGATGCCGCCTTCACGATCTTCGCAACCGGAAGACTGATCGGCTGGATCGCCCACGCCATCGAACAACAGAAAACCGGCGAAATCATCCGCCCACGCGCACGTTATCGCGGGAGCGTGTAGCCATGTCACTCATCAAAGACATCACGTGACAAAGGGCATGATATCCACGCCGTCGCCGGGAAAGACGGTGATGTGCGGGTGGTCCTGAAAAAGCCGTGCGGCGGCGTCGGCGCTCTCAGCCTCAACCACCAGATAACCGCAGAACGGATTGACCGCAGCCTGTATGCCATTTCTGCTAACGCGCGTCGTCTTGCCCACCATCCCGCCGCGATCCAGAATGGACGCGGCGTTTTTCTCCTCCCACGCCGCCCATGCCCTGACGCCGACGGCATCAACAGCATCCTGCTCGGATTTCGGCATCCGCCGAAAGGCCGCGAGGTCTTCGGGCGTCATGGTGTAAACGGCTAGAAAACGCGGCATGGACCACCTCCACAGGTCTGCAACGATCGCCAAGCTTACACCGCAAGTCTCTGGGTTCAAAACGGCGCCAAAAGATGCTGTGTTTGTACTAGACTTCATATGGGCTTTACCTCACCTGCCGCAGCGATGAGTTATACTCCCATCCGACTATTCTTTCTCACTCTGTCGCTAAAAAACATTTCCATAGTTGAGGGTATTCCAAGGACTCTCATACGGGCGGCACCCTTAGTGCCACTCAAGTTACGCATTACGAATGCTTCATAATCGTGGACTTGTCTGGAGACAAAATCATCGAGTTGCTCGAAGGGATGGGAGTCTGTGCAAAACGAGAATGCTTTTTGCCAACCATAAATACGCTTACCCACAATATCTAATGTAGCCGTCTTGGATGATTTTGAGGCTAAGGCTTTGTTACTGCGCAGAAAGCTTTGGATCGCAGCCTTAGATTCAGATAGTGACTTGTTGATCTCATCTTTGAGCCGACTGACGGAAGCAGCACTTGGTACGCATCGCTTTGGCTGGATAGTACAGCCTAAAAAATTGATGGCATCACTGCATTCACCTCTTGCAGCCTTATCGCTTCCTTTTGCAGGCGCATACAGTCCAAATCCAAAGGAACGAAGTGTATGGTCGGCGTGCTTTACTGCCGCATCCAATGCTCCCTCATCAGCAGCCACCATTAAAATGTCATCAATGTATCTAACGGCCGTAACGCCGTTCTTATTCAATTGATGATCGAGATCATATAGGAGAACATTTCCAGCGAACGCTGACAGTGACGAGCCTTGAGCAACGCCAATACCACCTTTTGGAAAAAGAGAAGAATAGCCTTTGAGCTCGTCTTCATTGCCCAGGTGAACGGCTAATGCGCGTTCAAAAAGATCAGAGAGAGCATCGTCTTTCGTTTGAGTGCGAACGAACTGAACGACTTGTTTAGTCGGGATGTGACTGAAGAAAGACCTTATATCGGATTGGTAGAAATAATTCGAACCGCTATCTATTGCTTCACGAACTAATTTGATGGCAGGTTCGACGCCTCCATAAGGATACATAAGGCCACCAACTCCGAACTTTGATCGGTTTACCTCGTTGATTTTCCCTAATCGATGGTCGAATTCCACTTCGTATCGAACGTTGACATCCTTTGGGTCAATCGCCCTCCTTGGCTGTAAAACCTGCAAAATTGCACGCTGAACAATTCTGTTTTTCAGAGTGGCAATTGCAATTGGTCGGGGATCTTTTCCGGCTGCAATTCTCTTCTTGGCGTCCTTTAGTACACCCGTAACAGGATCGAAATTGAACCGGTCTTCGCGTAATTGTGTGATGATACGGCGGATATGCCTTTGGTGCGAGTGCTCAAACTCTGACGCTGCACCTCGAATATCGCCCTTCGGAGAGTTTAATGCGTTTTTCTTGACGTGCCGCCATGCTGAAAAAACGTTCTGTTCTGAGCGCACGTCTTGTATAAGTGATGCCATGGTTTCTCCGCTCGGGTCCCCGCACATACTATCCCGACCGTTGACAGGCACCCATCCACTGCGCACGGCAGAGCCGCGACTACAGACACCTCGGCAGCAACTGCCACCTTGGCGTGGTCTGCTTGGCGCGTGATCCGCATGGACAGGTCCAGCTTCACGTCCGACGCCATGGCAACCATGAACGCTGCGACCAACGCGAAGCCGCGCAGGCCGGTAAGCCAGCTCCGACGAGCCGGTTTTTCGAGGCAAATCCACACATTTCGTCACCTTCCACCCTAACAGGTTTTTGGCAATGTCAAGCGTTTCCGGCCCCGGCCGCGCCCGCCGCTTTAAATGGCTATCTGCTGTTTGGGGACCGCCCAAAGGCGGCGTATTCACAGCTTCAGAACCAACAGTCAGGTACGACACATCCACTGCGCACGGCAGAGCCGCGACTACAGACACCTCGGCAGCAACTGCCACCTTGGCGTGGTCTGCTTGGCGCGTGATCCGCATGGACAGGTCCAGCTTCACGTCCGACGCCATGGCAACCATGAATACATAAACAATGTAGAACGACTACCATCGGATGTTCAAGTATAGCTGGTGTGTTATCCCACGGTTTTCTTTGGTCAACATAAAAACAACTTGAGGGTAGGTTTCCGGGCAGCAGTGTACTTGGCCTCGGCGCGGTCGCTTCGAACTATCAACCCTTCACTCTCGCAGCGGCCGCCAGCGCTTTTGCGCGACCCTGTCGCATCTGCCTTCCCGCTTCGCAGCCTTTGCCGGTTCAAATCCGCACTGCCGGTTCTGCCTGATAGGCGGCGTGAAGCAAGGTGTTGAACGCGTCCGACACGGGTATCTCAAACGAACCGATCCTGCGGATTGCGACACCGGGCGTCCATGAATTCATCAGCGCGGCGCCGGCAAAGCTTTCGGCGTCTGCAAGGCTGATGTCTTCCGTTCGGGTGCGGATGCCGAGTTTCGCAAGCTGTCGCTCGACGATCTGCATGGTGACGCCGTGCAGGATATCGGCCTTCGGCCATATCACCGTTTGCCCATCCCAGAACGCCAGATTCCAGATGCTGGCTTCGGCCAGACGCCCCTGTTGATCGACAAACACGGCATCGTCAAAGCCGTTGCGCGCAGCCTGACGCATCGCGTAGGTCTTCATTGGCTCACCCACCTGCTTGATGCTGGCAAGCGCCCTCTGGTGGTGAACGACATCCAGCGCGACAGGTCCGCCCGGACCCGACGATGCCGGAAAGCTCCGCACCAAGATGGCCGGATCGTCATAAGACGCTTGCGCTGTGAACTCCCCATGCCGCGAAAACACAGTGGCGGTCAGAGAAAGGTTCTGCGGCCCGGCCGCAACCGCCATGCGCAGAAAACGGCTGATGTCGGCATCGCTCTGCGCGCGGCCAAACATCGCCATCGAGGCGGTGCGAAGGCGTGTGAGATGCAGGTCCAGCCCCCGCACCTTGCCATCACGAACCTGCATTGCGGTAAAATGGGCAAAGCCCGCAAAGGCCAGCGGCGACAGATCCGTCGCGGTCGCCTCGTTTCCATCCAGCATGGTCACGAAGGAAGGATGGTCTTGCATAGTCTCTTGCTCCTCAGATGTGTTTGCATTGACGAGCAAATCCTATAGACGCTGACAGCACTGTTAGGGTCAAGGGTGAAAACATGAAGATTGGCGACATGGCAGAGCGGACCGGCATCAGCATCCGGATGCTGCGATATTACGAAGAACAGGGCCTGCTGACGCCCGGTCGAACCGCCGCCGGTTACCGCGACTACGGCACAGAAGAACTTGCCACGATCACAAGGATCAGGAAGCTCGGCGCCTGCGGAATGACACTGCCGGTCATCCAGCAATTCCTGCCCTGCTCCCTCGACGGCCGCGACGAATTCGAACCCTGCGACGAACTGCGCGCCATCCTGCAAAAACACCTCGACGGCGTCGACCAGCAGATGGCCGCACTCACAGAAAGCCGTACCCTCCTCTCCGACCTGATGAGCGAGATTGACACAAGGCTGAAATGAGCGCGGGGAGCCTTGTCTGAAACCAGTCGGTCGCTACTGCGATGTCAGCTTGGGTTGCCCAATCAAATCAGGCACCTCGCCAAGTTGAGTTACTGACAGCCCGTCATAAGATTGCTCCTCGCCAATCAGGATTGTTGACAGGCCCGCAGCTTTGCCGCCCTCGATATCTGCCTTCACATTGTCGCCTATCATCCAGACGACCTGCGCTGGCGCGAGTTCGGCGACGACGCGGGAAAAGCTGTCGGGTGAGGGTTTTTCATGACCAAGTGAGCCGGATGAAAATATGCGGTCGAAGCTGCCGGCAATACCGAGACCTTCAACGATCTGCTGCAGGTCCGGTGCAAAGTTTGACAGTATAGCGTGCCTCCAGCCTCTAACCGAAAGCCTCTGCAGCGTTTCTGCCGCATGGGGAAGCAAATCCCAATATGCCAAATTGAGGTAAGTCATTCGCAGATTTGCTGACGCTTGTTCTGCCAGGTCAACACGCAGTCCATGAGCAAGCAATGCCTGCATACTTGCACTCCGCAGTGGAGCCCACCAAGCCTCTTGAGTTGTAAAATGATGGCCCCGATCAGGGCTGTTCCACGGAAGCACCGTCGAAAGGTATGGCTTCAAATCGTCTGAAGATGTTTCGAAATTCGGATCAACCGACATAGCAGACGTTCGAAGTGCCTCGGCAAATCGTCCGCGCCGCCTCGCCAGTGTTCCCTCGAAATCCCAGAGAATGTAGTGCGACGCCATGCTGTTTCTCCCACCCAGCGCGATAACCAATGACGTCCTATCGCGTTCATGTGACCGGCATTTGAGGCTTGGTCCCCAAATGCAGAATCTCAAAAAATCTGATGATCAGCCGTCCGTCATCTGTCGATCATGAGGAGCGGCTAAAGAACCGTTCTCGGCTGAAACAGATATGGAGCTGAGAATGATCGAGCGGCATGGAGTATCCTTCGAGGACCCCCTGGTTGTGGAGAATTACATCCACCGCCCTGCCTATCCGCAAGGCGTGTACGACAGGCTTCTGTCCATTACCCCGCATCGCAATTGCCTTCTGGATCTGGGGTGCGGGACCGGTAAAATCAGCCGCCCCCTGGCGCGGTATTTCACTGACGTCGTTGCTGTTGACCCTTCGAAAGCCATGATCGATCTCGCCCGGCGGCTCGAGGGTGGGACGGCGGCGAATATTCGATGGGTTACTGGTCTTGCTGAAGATTACGACAGTGCGGCGCATGACAGGTTCGACCTCATGGTCGCTGCTGCAAGTATTCACTGGATGGATCACAGCCGCCTGTTTCCGCGGCTCAGGATGCTGGCATCCGAGCCCCACAAGGTCGCGATCGTGACGGGAGATACGCCATTCGAGCCTGCCTGGGCGGACGACTGGCAATCATTTCTGGCGAAATGGGTTCCCATCGTCACGGGCGAAGAGTTCGACCACGACCGGAAGGACGAGAAACGCTCGCAGTACAAGGCATTCCTGCATATCGAGGGTACGGAGTTTTTCAGTTCGGAGCCGGTAGAGCAGAGCATCGAAGACTTCATCCTCTGCCAGCATTCCAGAGACACATTCGCGCCATCTCGGCTTGGCGAACTCTTGCCCCGGTTCGGTGCGGAGCTGCGCGACGTTCTGGTGCCCCATGCCACCGATCAGACGCTGCGCTTTTCGGTGCGTTCGCAAGTGCTATGGGGCACGATCAGAGAGGTTTAAGCCGCCTGCCACGCGAAAGTCGCTGTGGGATCATCCCCTCACTCCCGCAGCGTATCCGCCACCAGCGCGTTGGCGTGGCCATGGCCCATGCCGTGTTCCTGTTTCAGCCAGGCGACCAGTTCCATGTGTTTCTTGCCGCTCTGGGCACGGATCAGCTCTTTCCACTCGGCAATCGGCCGCCCGTATTTGGCTTCGATCGACGGAAAGTAGGATGCGGGGCCCTTTACCGGAGTGGTTGTCATGATACCTCCCAGACATGAACGGTTCTTCTGGCAAGTGATAGCACGAAAGAACGCGGTGTCACCGCCCGTGGACGCGATTTGACGCTTGAGGTGCATGTTTCGGTACAGTGCTTGTGAGCTTGTTCTCATCTCATCAATCGCCGCCAGGACAGAAAACCCCGCAGCGCCATCGCGCCACGGGGTTTTGATGTGTCGCACCTGAAAAGGCGCAGATCAGTCTCTCGGGTCAGGTTTTGCCTATCGGCAGACCTTTTCCTTCTTGGTGATCGGGCGGCCGAAGCGGTCTTTGGCTTTTACCAGCACCGTCTTGCAGTGAAGTTTCGGCTTTTTCGACGGGCCGCGTTCGACCTGTTTGGCCGGCTGGCGCCGCGGCGGTTCCTGGGCGATGGCCGGCAGGGCAAAGGCCGTTGCGAAAACGCAAGTGATTGCGAGGGTGAGACGTCTCATTTCAAACTCTCCTGTTTTTCTGAAATCCGGCAAAACACGCAAACGCCGCCATAGCTGCCGCCGCTATGACCACGGTCATCGGCAGCGGCGAATTGTTCGCCATCATGCCGACGAGGCCGCTGACCAGTCCGGCGATGCCGAACTGCAGAACGCCGAGTATTCCCGATGCCGCGCCCGCATCCTTGCCGCAGGCCGCCATCGCCATAGCGGTGGAATTGGCAGCAACGACCGGCACGTTGGCAAGGCACAGGGTCAACGGGATCATCAAGGTGATGAGATGCGCCGCCCCCGAGAGCGCCACCGTTGCAGCGCCGGTGACGACGAAGAGCAGCAGCGAGTATTTCAGGACGGTCGCGAGCGGATGCCGGCGCAACAGGTAACCGTTGATCTGCGAGCCGACGACCATGGCCACGGCGTTGGCGGCGAACACCCAGCCATAGGTTTGCTGCGACAGACCGTAGAGGTCCATCATCACATGCGGCGATCCGGTTATGAAGGCGAAGAGACCGCCAAGCGCAAAGCAGCCGACCAGGGTGAACAGAACAAACTGCCTGTTCTTCAGCAGCTTGAGATAGGTTCTGCCGGTCTCGCCGATCTGTTGCGGCTGGCGGTTTTCCGGCGGCAGCGTTTCGCGAAAGGCAAAGCCGATCGCAACCAGGCTGGCGGCGGCAATGGCGGCAAGCGCCATAAAGATCGCCTGCCATCCCCAGGAGATCAGGATGTAGCCGCCCAGGATCGGCGCCAGAATGGGCCCAAGTCCGGTGATCAGCATCATGTGCGAGAGCACACGCGCGCCCTCGGTGGCATCGAACAGATCGTTGATGGCGGCACGGCCGATGACCATGCCCGAGCACGCCCCGACCGCCTGCAACAGACGCAACCCGTTGAAAGTGACAATGTCGGGCGCAAACGGCATTGCGACCGAACTGAGTGTTAAGACGGCCATACCCGCCATCAACGGCAGCTTGCGCCCGAACCGGTCGATCAGCGTGCCATAGATGAGCTGGCCGAACGCCATGCCGATGAAGAAGATCGACAGGCTGAACTGGACCTGCCCGGCCGAGGCGGAAAGATCGGCTCCAATCGCCGGAAACGCCGCCAGATACATGTCCGTGGCGAGCGGCGTGACGGCTGTCATCGCCCCGAGCACCAGTATGGTGACCAGATGGCCTCTGGAGGTTGCGGGAGACGCGGTGTCCATCGTCATCGCATTGCCACCCGCGGGCCGCTGGCCGGATCGACCACCGCCGGTTTTTCGACATCGACCGTGCCCGTCCAGCCGCCACCCAGCGCCTTGTGAAGCGCAATGTAATAGGTGGCAATATTGGCCTGGCTTGAGATCAGCTCTTCCTCGGCCGAATAGAGCGAGCGTTCGGCTTCGAGAACGTCCAGACGGTCGATTGCGCCATCGACATTCAACTGACGCGACAGTTCGGCCGCTCTCCGGTAGGCGGCCACCGAGGCCGACAGTCTGGCGCGACGCTGCTGCGACTGCGTCAACGCCACGACCGCATTTTCCACGTCTTCCATCGCCGACAGCACGGCCGACTGGTAGGCTACGAAATACTGGTCGCGCTGCGCCTTCGCCACATCCACGGCAGCCTTCAACTGACCGCCCTGGAAGATCGGAATGGAAAGACTTGGCCCGAATGCCCAGCTGATCGTCGACTTTTTGCCGAGGTCGGAAACGCTGCTCGCCGTCGTGGCGATATCGCCGGTAAGGCTGATCGACGGGTAGCGGTCGGCTTCCGCCTTGCCGATCTTGGCGGTGTATTGCGCCAGTGCACGTTCTGCCGAACGGACGTCCGGACGTCCGGTCACGACATCGGCCGGAATGCCTATACCGGCCGCCATCTTCGGCGAGGGTATCTTGCCGGCCTTCGCCATCAGCGGCTGCAGCTCTGACGGTGCCTTGCCAAGCAGCACGGCGAGACGGTTGACCGACTGCATGTAGGAAATGCGGTAGGAAGGAATATCCGCCTCGGTCGAAGCCGCCTGCCCTTCAGCCGTTGCACTGTCCACGCCCGTTGCAGCCCCAGCCTGCACCTGGTCGCGGGTCAGCACGGCTGACTGGCGTTGCGATTTTGCGGTGCGCTCGGAAAGCGCCACCAGAGCCTGATATTGCCGCGCCTGAACGTAATAGGACGTGACGTCACCGATCAGTGTCACCAGCGTATCCGCCAGATCTTCGTCTGCCGCCTGTGCCGCATAACGCGCGGCTTCCGCCGAGCGCCGGTTGCCGCCGAACAGATCGATTTCCCAGCTCGCGTCGAACCCCGCCTGCGCCTGGTTATAGACGGCCGTTTCACCGGAGCTGGCCGTGCGGTTGCGCGTGCCGGACGCGGAACCGTTGACGCTCGGGTAGAAAGCCCCCGTCTGCTGGCGATAGGTGGCGCGGGCTTCGCGAATGCGGGCCTTTGCACTGGCAACATCCAGATTGCCGTCCACCGCCTGCGCAACGAGCGTGTTCAGCAAGGGATCGTTGAGCTGGCGCCACCACTCAGTCAGGTTGGGTTTCTTCGCCGCCGCCCCGGCTTTCGCGCCGCCCCCCCAGCTGGCGGGCACGACAAGATTGGGCTTCTGGTAGTCAGGGCCGACAACACATCCGGCAAGCAGAACTGCCAAAATGGACGCAGAGGAGGCCTTAACGCAGGTCGCAAGACCGCGCTTGAAGGTTGGATTGAGCAAATGAGCGTTCCTTACGCTGGGGTGGTTATTCTGCCGGCGCGACGGGGATCGCGGCGGGTGTTGCAGCTTTCGACCTGAAGATCCTGCGCACGATGACGAACAGCAGCGGAATGAAGAACACACCCAGCACCGTTGCCGAAATCATGCCGCCCATCACGCCGATACCGATCGAGTTCTGCGCACCGGAGCCAGCGCCATCGGCAATCGCCAGCGGCAACACGCCGAGGATGAAGGCAAGCGAGGTCATCAGGATCGGGCGAAGACGCTGGCGTGCGGCCTCGAGCGTTGCTTCCACCAGGCCCTTGCCATGCGCCTGCTGTTCGATGGCGAATTCGACGATCAGGATCGCGTTCTTCGCGGCAAGACCGATGGTCGTCAGCAGACCGACCTTGAAGTAGACATCGTTGGTCTGCCCGAACATGGTTGCCGCAACCACCGCCCCGAAAATGCCGATCGGTACCGACAGGAGAACGGCAAAGGGAATGGTCAGGCTTTCGTAAAGTGCGGCCAGCGCCAGAAACACCACCAGAACCGAGATCGCATAAAGCTGCAGGGCCTGGTTGCCGGAAAGGCGCTCCTGCGCCGACAGGCCGGTCCATTCATGCGCATAACCGGCAGGCAGCTCCGCCATCAGGCTGTCGACCGACGACATGGCTGTACCCGAGCTGACACCGGCTGCGGCCGACCCCTGGATTTCCACGGCAGACGCACCGTTGTAACGTTCCAGACGCGGCGAACCATAGGTCCATTTGCCCGTCGAAAACGACGAGAATGGCACCATCGTCTCGCTGGAATTGCGGGCATACCAGCGGCTGAGGTCTTCAGGCTGCATGCGGAAATCCGTTGCACCCTGCACATAGACCGGCTTCACGCGGCCACGGTCGATGAAGTCGTTGACATAGGTTCCGCCCCACGCGGTCGACAGCGTGGTGTTGATGTCGGAGAGGTCGAGGCCGAGCGCGCTCGCCTTTTTGTCATCGATCTGGATCGAATATTGCGGCGTGTCTTCCTGGCCGTTCGGTCGCGTTCCGCTCAGCTGCTTGTCCTTGGCGGCAGCGGCGAGAAACTGGTTTCGGACATCGATCAGTTGCGCGTGACCGGCACTGTTGTTGTCCATCAGGTAGAACGAAAAGCCGCCGGATGTGCCGAAGCCGGGAATGGCCGGAGGCTGCAAGGCAAAAGCGCTGCCATCGGTAAATCTGGAGAATGCCGCCATGGCGCGACCGGCAATGGCACCGGCTTTCGCCTTGTCATCCGTACGTCCGGCAAAATCCTTCAGGCTGACGAAAGCGATGCCGACGTTCTGGCCCGCGCCGCCGAAGCTGAAGCCAACGGAAGACATCACGCCTTCGACATAGTCCTTCTCGTCATTGAGGAAGTAGTTGGTGACGTCGTCCAGCATCTTGCGGGTCCGGTCCTCGGTCGCACCCGGCGGAAGCTGGACGCTGGCGATGAGCACGCCCTGGTCTTCATCCGGAATGAACGAGGATTCCATGCGCGTGAAGACAAGGCCCGTGACGACGACGATGGCCGCAAAGATCACGAGGAACACCGGGCTGCGGCGAATGATGCCGCCGACGCTTTTCTGGTAGCCCTGGGTGGTCTTTTCAAAACCGCGGTTGAACCAGCCGAAAATGCCCTTGTTCTTTGCGTCATGCTTGGGTGGACGCAACAGCGTTGCGCAGAGCGCCGGTGTGAAGATCAGGGCGACGCCGACCGACAGCACCATGGCCGAAACGATGGTGACCGAGAACTGGCGATAGATGATGCCGACCGATCCGGAGAAGAACGCCATCGGAATGAACACGGCCGACAGCACCGTAGCGATGCCGATCAGCGCGCTGGAGATTTCCTTCATCGACTTGATCGTGGCGGCCTTGGGGTCGAGCCCCTCCTCCTCCATGACGCGCTCGACATTTTCGACAACGACAATCGCGTCGTCCACCAGAAGGCCGATGGCCAGCACCATGCCGAACATCGTCAGCGTGTTGATGGAGTAACCGAACAGCGACAGGATGCCGAAAGTGCCAAGCAGCACGACGGGAACGGCAAGGGTGGGAATGATCGTTGCGCGGAAGCTCTGCAGGAACACGAACATCACGACGAAGACCAGAACGATCGCTTCACCGAGCGTCTTGACCACGTCTTCAATCGACAGTTCCACGAAGGGGGTCGTGTCGTAGGGGTAAACCACTTCGACATTCTGCGGCATCGTCGGCTTCAGCGCCTCGATGGCGGCCTTGACGCCGTTCGCGGTGTCGATGGCGTTTGCGCCGGTGGCGAGATTGACGCCGAGACCGCTGGCCGGCTGGCCATTGTATTTCGTCGTGGTGGTGTAGCTTTCCGCGCCGAGTTCGACGGTTGCCACGTCGCTCATCTGCACGACGGAGCCGTCCGTCAGGCTTTTCAGAATGATGTTCCTGAATTCTTCAGGGGTCTGGAGACGGCTTTTCGCCGTAACCGTGGCGTTGAGCTGCTGGCCCTTGCGCTGCGGCGCGGCACCGAGCTGACCGGCCGAAACCTGGGTGTTCTGGGCCTCGATGGCCGAGGTGACATCGCCGACCGTCAGCGAATATTTCGACAGCTTGTCGGGGTCCAGCCAGATGCGCATGGCATAACCGGAACCGAACATCTGTGTATCCCCAACGCCTTCAACGCGGGCAATGCGGTCCTTCAGCGTGCTGTCGATATAGTCGGAAATATCCGTGGAGCTGAGTTTGCCGTCCGTCGATACGAAGGCGGCAATCAGCAGGAAGCTGGAGGTCGACTTCGTCACGGTTATGCCGGCCGTCTGAACGGCCGTGGGCAGGTTGGACTCCACCTGCTGCAGCTTGTTCTGCACCTGCATCTGCGCGACATCGGGGTCGGCCTTGTTGGTGAAGGTCAGCTCGATCGAGGCTTCGCCGGTCGATGTGGACGTGGCGGTCATGTAGTCGAGATTGTCGATGCCGGTCATGCCCTGCTCGATGACCTTGGTCACCGAGTTTTCGACCGTCTGGGCGTCAGCGCCGGAATAGCTGGCGCTGATCGTTACCGAGGTCGGGGCGATCTGCGGATATTGCGAGATCGAGAGACCGGTGATCGACAGCACGCCTGCCAGCATCACGCAGACGGCGATCACCCATGCGAAGATGGGGCGGTTGATGAAGAACAGAGACATCAGTGCTGCGCCTCCGTCAGGCTGGCGACCTTGTTGGGCGTGTCGATGGACGCAGCCTTGAGTTCACCAGTCGCATTGTCGATTGTCACTTCCTTCACGTCGACATCCTGGCCGATCTGTGTGCGCTGCGTACCCTCGACGATCACCCGGTCGCCATCTTCGACACCTGCTGTCACCAGCCAGTTGTTGCCGATGCTGCGGTCCACCGTCAGGACGCGCTCTTCGACCTTGTTGTCCTTGCTGACGAAACGTGCGGTCGGCTCACCCTTGGTGTTGCGCGACACGCCGCGCTGCGGCACCAGATAGCTGTTTGGCGCAACGCCTTCCTGGATCACGGCGCGCACATACATGCCCGGCAGCACGATGCGGTCGGGGTTTGGAAACTGCGCGCGAAGTTTGACCGTACCGGCCGATTCATCGACCGTCGCCTCGGCAAATTCCACCGTGCCGGTCTTGGCGTATTCCTTGCCGTTGTCGAGTTTCAGGTTGACCGAAACGTTGATGCCCGAAAAACGCAACTGCCCGGCATCGACGGCCTCTCTGAGATCGAGGATCTTCGAGCTGGCCTGCGTCACATCGACATTGATCGGATCGAGGCTTCTGATCGTCGTCAGCGCCGTGGTCTGCTCCGCCGTGACAAGCGCGCCGACAGTAATGGCCGAGGCATCGACACGGCCGGAAATCGGCGCGCGGATCTTGGTGTATTCGAGATTGATGCGGGCTGTCTCGACGCTCGCCTTGGCCGACGCGACATCCGCCTTGGCCTGTGCCAGCGTCGACTTCGCGTCTTCAAGGTCCTGCTCACTGACGGCGTTGTTCGATGTCAGGCGGCCGTAACGGTCGACCTTGGCCTGTGCGCTCGGCAGAGCCCCTTCAGCCTTCTGCAGTGAGGCAACGGCGCTGTCATAGCTCGCCTGGTAGGTCGCGGGGTCGAGTTCGTAGAGCACGTCGCCCGCCTTCACCTCGCTGCCCTCCTTGAAATTGCGCTTGCGGATAATGCCGCCAACCTGCGGACGGACCTCTGCTTCCAGCGAAGCGGATGTCCGGCCCGGCAGCTCTGCCGTAATGGCCACGTCCTGCGGGTTCAGCACCACGACACTGACATTGGGCTTGGCGGCTGCGGCCGGTGGCGCTGCTGCCTTTTCATCGCTGCAGGCGGCGAGCGCTGCACACACAAAGAATGCGAAACCTGCTGCAAAAATGGGTCTTGATCTGGGGGGCACGGGTTTTTACCTTTTTCTGTAACGGTGGGTACAAATAATCAATTTGCGGTAAGAGTCAACGCATGCTAGGGAGACGTTCATGGAAAATTCACCAGCAGACACGCCCGAAAGGCCGGCGGAACGAAGCCGCGGCAGGCCGAAAATCTATAGTGATGAGCAGCGTCGACAGACGATTCTGGACGAGGCGCGGCGCACCTTCACCGAGGAAGGTTTTCGCCGCACGACCATCGCCAAGGTCGCGGCGCGCTGCAAAATTTCGAAGCAGACGATCTACGAATCGTTTGAGAGCAAGGTCGATCTGTTCAAGGCCGTGGTGGGCGATCACCGCCGCATGATGCTGGACCTGCCCCGCCCTGCCGATGAAGACGCACCTGTCGATATCGTCATCGAACGTATCTTTCGCATCGATATCGACGAGGAAATGGACGCGGAACGCGACAGCTTTCTCTCGATCATTTTTGCCGAATCGAAAGAAGTGCCCGAACTGTTCGATTTCATCCGCGACGAAGGCGCCGATCCTTCAAGGCGCGATTTGATCGACTGGCTGAAAAATCAGGTCGAGCGTGGGCGACTGAAGATCGACAACCCCGAAAGTGGGGCGCGCATGCTGATGGATATGCTGCTCGGCCCAACCGGACCCGGCCGCCGCGACTGGGCCACATTGGAAGACCGCCGCCGCCACCTCAGATGGTGCATCGACTTCTTCATGGCTTCGGCCGCGGCCAGGTGACGGATGCGGTGATCGCGTAAAGGAACGGACCGCCGCCATGACACGTCCTCACTATGAAACGGCCATTCAGGCACTCGGCATCATGGAGGCGCTTGCGGCTTACGATCCACATATCGCCGGAACACCCCCTCTGGGTGTGCATACCGAAAAGAGCGATATCGACATCCTGTGCCATGCGACTGACCAGCAGTCCTTTCTGCTTGATGTCGTGAATCTGTATGGAGACCGCAAGGCGTTTTGTGTCTGGCAGTGGACGTCGAACGACCAGCCAATCATCGCTAGCTTTACTGCAGAAGGTTGGGACTTCGAAATATTTGCCAGCCGCCTCCCGGTCGTCGAACAGGCGGGATGGCGTCATTTTCAGATCGAGAAACGCCTTCTTGCCCTCGGCGGCAATGCATTCACAGCGAAAATACTCGCGCTCCGAAGCGAGGGATTGAAAACCGAACCGGCGTTCTGGAGCGCTCTGCAGTCCGCAGGTGATCCCTATCTGGGATTGCTGGACCTTGAGGCTGCTTCGGACGAGGAACTGCGCGGCAGGCTCGCCGAAGCCGGATTTGTGTGACGGCCGATACGGAACCGCCTGCAAAAGCCCTGCGCCCTACCCATAAAAACGCCCCGGCATGGGCTGGCATCCGGGGCGTCTGTCTTGTCATGCGGCTGTCTTTGTCTTGGCCGTTGATGCGTCAGCCAGATGTTTTCTGAAGAACGGCACGATTTCCTTGAGCGCCTTCCCCACGGGTTCAGGCTTGTCGTAGAGGTCGTAATGCGACCAGCCTTCGACGACGACCAGCTCCTTGTTCTTCGAGGCGGCGCGACCATAGATTTCCATCCCGTCACGATAGGCACCAAAGCCGCCGGGCTTGTCGCCGAGCACCAGCATCATTGGCTGCGTCAGCAGCGTTTCAGCGAAGGCGAAGGCGTCCCAAGCAACGGCTGAAACGGCATGCGAGACCAACATCCTCGTCCCTGCCCCTGCGGCCGGGCACCGGTTGCGGTAGTAGTCCGTCGCTTCCAGCACATCGATGTCAGTGATACCCGCGGCCTTGCCCTCTTCGACGCTGGCAGGCAGGAAGATGTTTATGCGCTCTTCTGCTCCCGCGTTCTCGGCCGTTCGCTGTGCGGCCATTCCTTCGAGCGCCCCGACAGGGTCGAAGTTGCTGAAGCCTTCTCGCATCAGACGTCCAAAGTTGACACCGGTAATACTGACCAACGCCTTGATGCGCTTATCGATGATGGTGGCCTTGATGGAGTAGCCGCCGCCACCGCAGATACCGAGGATACCGATGTTGTTGGCATCGACGTAGGGCAAGGATTGGGCATAGTCGATGACATCACGATAGTCCTTCACCCGCTGCTCCGGGTCTTCGATCCAGCGGGGTTGTCCGCCGCTGCCACCCTGGAAGCTGGCGTCCGGAACAATGACGACGAAACCCGCTTTTGCCAGCGCTGCGCCGTAGACGTTGCCGGCCGTCTGCTCTTTGCAGCTGCCGATAGGATGGTTCGAAATGATTGCCGGATAGCGATTCCCGGCGTTGAAGTCGGGTGGGAGGTGAATGTCGGCGGCGATGTTCCAATGCATTCCGGGGTTACGGATGTTCACGGTTTGCATGTGACTCTCCTGTTTACCTGAAGCGACTTGCGCTCGGTGGTTTCTAGTCCCGTTACTCAGCGGCTTGGCTGGCAGTGGTATCGGCAACGAGCTTTGCCCGAAAGAACGGTGCCAGGACCGACACGGCTTCATCGACATACTTTTCGCCGTCATACAACTCCATATGGTTGGCACCTTCAACGACATGCAGCGCCTTGTCGCGGCTTGCGGCACGCTTCAGAAGGTCATCGCTCATCCACTTGCTACCGGCCTTGCTGCCGGCAACGACCTGCAACGGCTGCGTCAGATAAACCTCGGCCATGTGGTAGGCGTCATAGGTGATGATCTGGTTGAGGCTGCGCAGCGTCGCAAAACCGGGTGCGGTCGGGCATTCGGCGCGGGGGGTGTGGTAATATTCCCAGGCCTGACGCAGTTCTTCATTCGGCGCGTCCTCTTCCTTCAGCGGAGCAAGCGGCATCTGTCCCTTCTGGGTGCTTGCCGCATCGGCCGTACGGGCATTCGATCCCGCCTCGATATAGGGCAAGGCGTCGATGTCCTTGACGTTGTTTTCCCAGCCGTTGCGGAACATCGAGCCGATGTTGACCGCGCTCACTGTGCCAACGGCCTTGATGCGGCGGTCCTGAATGGCGGCGTTGGCGGTGTAACCGGCGCCGGCGCAGATGCCCATCGCGCCGATGCGGGTCTGGTCGATGTAGGCAAGCGTCGTCAGGTAATCGATAACGGCGCTGACATCTTCCGTGCGGATATACGGGTTTTCGAGCTGGCGCGGCTCACCGCCGCTTTCGCCCTGATAGGAGGCGTCATAGGCAATCGTCACGAAACCTGCTTCGGCAAGCTTGCGGGCATAGGTGCCAGCGGTCTGTTCCTTTACCCCGCCGCCGGGATGGGAGACGACGATGGCGGGATACTGGCCGCTCTCATCAAAGCCTGCGGGGAAATTGATGACGGCCGACATGGTGATTTCAGGGTTGTTCGAATTGGTGAAGCTGATCTTTCCCATGGTCATATCCTCTTGGTTGGTCTGGTCTGTCGTGCACCAGAAGGGATGACTGGAAATATAGATCCATCTCACCTATCACTCTATGATAGAGAATTGCATGGACCTATCACTGAGGTGATAAATGAAACGCGATGAAATGGCGGATCTGACGGCTTTTGTCGTTGTCGCGGAAGAGCGCAACTTCACCCGCGCCGCGCTGAAACTCGGCCTGTCCCAGTCCGCATTGAGCGGCATCGTCAGGCGGCTGGAAGAAAGGCTTGGCGTACGGCTTCTGGCGCGCACCACCCGCAGCGTCGCGCCGACCGAAGCCGGGGAACGGCTGGTGCAGACGCTGGCGCCGATGCTGCGCGATCTCGACCAGCGCATTTCCGAACTCAGCGAGTTCCGCGACAGTCCGGCCGGCACGATCCGCATCACCTCGGTCGAACATGCGGCAAAAACCATCATCCGCCCCGCCGTCACCAAACTGCTGAGCCGATATCCCGACATCAATGTCGAGGTCGTCGTCGATTACGGGCTGGTCGATGTCGTCGCCGACCGTTTCGATGCGGGTGTTCGTCTGGGCGAGCAGGTCGCGAAAGACATGATTGCCGTGCGGATGAGCCCGGATGTGCCGATGGCGATCGTTGGCTCCCCTGCTTATTTCGAGCGGCACCCGCTCCCGGAAAATCCCGAACAGCTTGTCGATCACCGCGCCATCAATCTGCGTCTGCCGACAACAGGCGTGCTGAACGCGTGGCGGTTTATCGACAAGGGGCGTGAGATCAGGGTCCATGTCGATGGTCCGCTGGTCTTCAATACGATTGAACTGATCCTCGATGCGGCACTCGACGGGCTGGGGCTGGCCTATCTGCCGCTCGATCAGGTGACCGGGCATATATCCGCCGGCCGTCTCGTCAGCACGCTGGAGGAGAGCACGCCGCCCCTGCCCGGTTACCACCTCTATTACCCAAGCCGCCGACACTCCTCCCCGGCCTTCAACCTGTTTGTCGATGCGGTTCGCCACCGAAGCTGAAAACCTTCTTTGTGCCTCTTTTGGTGCTGATCCGGCGGATGCCCTCCGCGACGCAAAGCGGGTACAGTCCTGTCTTGTGACTATGCCCTTGCGACCCCAAATAGCCGGGAGACATTTGCAGCGAGTATCCATGATCCCGACCTTGCCTCTCGAAACGCAACGCCTGATCCTTCGTCCATTCCAGCCGCAGGATTTTTCCGCCTATGCCGATTATCATGCGCGCAGCGACGTTTACCGGTTCCTCTACGCCGCGCCGCCAGCCAGGGCGGCGCTGGAAGCGCAGTTCGCATCGATCCTTTCGGCGGCGTTTGAACAGGATGGCGATACGTTGCGACTTGCCGTCATCCGTCGTGATGACGATGCTTTGCTTGGTGAGGTGCTTCTGAAAATTGCCAGTACGGCGGCGCTTCAGGCCGAGGTCGGTTATATCTTCAATCCGGCATATTCGGGAAAAGGCTATGCGACTGAGGCGGTGCGCGCCATGATCGGCCTCGGCTTCGACAGCCTTGGTTATCACCGGATTTTTGCGCGGCTGGACACGCTGAACCACGGCTCCATCGGCGTGGTGGAACGCCTGAAATTGCGCAGGGAAGCGCATCTTGTGCAGAACGACCGCTTCAACGGCGTCTGGGGTGACGAGTTCATTTATGCCGTTTTGAATTCTGAATGGCAGAGCTGAGATGTTGATGGTCTCCTGCCGGTGACAAGGCGGGGTCCGCAATCTCCACCAAGACAGCAAAAACCCCGCGGTGCCATCGCTCCGCGGGGTTTTGATTTTTGCGAGACCTGAAAGCTGAGGCTTATGCCTCGCCTTCCGGTGCCTCCGGCTGCTCGGTGACCTGGTCTTCGACCTCGGCACCATTGCCGTTTTCAGCGTCTTCGTCGCCTTCCGGCTCGTTGATGCGCTCGACCGAGACGACCTTTTCATCCTTGGCCGTCGAGAAGATCGTCACGCCCTTGGTGGCGCGGCTGGCGATGCGGATACCGGCAACCGGTACGCGGATCAGCTGGCCGCCATCAGAGACGAGCATGATCTGGTCGTTGTCTTCAACCGGGAAGGCTGCAACCAGTTCGCCGATTTCCGTCGTCTTCGACGTGTCGGTGGCGCGGATACCCTTGCCGCCACGGCCCGAGGTGCGGAAGTCGTAGGAGGACGAACGCTTGCCGAAGCCCTTTTCGGAAACGGTCAGCACGAACTGTTCGCGTGCCTTGAGTTCCTGATAACGGTCTTCGCCGAGCTCGCCTTCTTCCGTCACCTCTTCGCCAACCAGCGCGATGTCTTCTTCATCGACACCGGCTGCACGGCGTTCTGCGGCCGAACGCTTGAGGTAGGCTGCACGCTCCCATGGGGCCGCATCGCTGCTGCCAACGATGGTCATGGAGATGATGCGGTCGCTGTCGCCCAGATTGATGCCGCGCACGCCAACCGAGTTACGGCCGGCAAAGACGCGAACGTCATCGACCGGGAAGCGGATGCACTGGCCAAGCGCCGTCGTCAGCAACACGTCGTCACGGTCGGTACAGGTTTCGACGGAGAGGATCTGATCGCCCTCTTCATCCAGCTTCATGGCGATCTTGCCGTTGCGGTTGACCTGCACGAAGTCGCCCAGCTTGTTACGGCGCACCGTTCCGCGTGTCGTCGAGAACATCACGTCGAGGGTTTCCCACGTCGTCTCGTCCTCAGGCAGCGGCATGATGGTGGTGATGCGTTCGCCGGGTTCCAGCGGCAGCATGTTGATCAGCGCCTTGCCCTTGGACTGCGGCGTACCGATCGGCAGGCGCCAGACCTTTTCCTTGTAGACGATGCCACGCGAGGAGAAGAACAGCACCGGCGTATGGGTGTTGGCCACGAACAGACGGTTGACGAAATCCTCGTCGCGCGTTGCCATGCCCGAACGGCCCTTGCCGCCGCGACGCTGCGCCTTGTAGGTCGTCAGCGGCACGCGCTTGATGTAGCCGAGATGCGATACGGTCACGACCATGTCTTCACGGGCGATGAGGTCTTCATCGTCCATGTCGGGGCCGCCTTCGACGATTTCCGAACGGCGTGGCGTGCCGAATTCGTCACGTACCGCCGCCATCTCGTCCTTGACGATCTGCTGGATACGCACGCGCGACGACAGGATTTCGAGATATTCGCTGATCTCAGCGCCGATCTTGTTCAGTTCGTCGCCGATTTCGTCACGGCCGAGTGCGGTCAGGCGGGCCAGACGCAGTTCGAGGATGGCACGTGCTTGCTCTTCCGAGAGGTTGTAGGTGCCGTCTTCGTTGATGCGGTGGCGCGGATCGTCGATCAGGCGAACGAGGCTTTCGACATCCTCGGCCGGCCAGCGGCGCGTCATCAGTTCTTCACGTGCAGACGCCGGGTCCGGCGCGTGGCGGATAACGCGGATGACTTCGTCGATGTTGGCGACGGCAATGGCCAGACCCACCAACACATGCGCGCGGTCGCGCGCCTTGCGCAGCAGGTACTTGGTGCGGCGGCTGACGACTTCCTCACGGAAGGATACGAAAGCGCGCAGCATGTCGAGCAGCGTAAGCTGTTCCGGCTTGCCGCCGTTCAGCGCCACCATGTTGCAGCCGAAGGAGGTCTGCAGCGGCGTGTAACGGTAGAGCTGATTCAGAATGACTTCGGCATTGGCATCGCGCTTCAGCTCGATGACGACGCGGTAGCCCTGACGGTCGGACTCGTCGCGCAGGTCGGAAATGCCCTCGATGCGCTTTTCCTTGACCAGTTCGGCCATCTTTTCGATCATCGTTGCCTTGTTCACCTGGTAGGGAACTTCGGTGATGATGATCTGCTCGCGGTCGCCGCGCATCGGTTCGATGGTGGCGCGGCCACGCATGATGACCGAGCCCCTGCCCGTCTCGTAAGCCGAGCGGATGCCGGAGCGGCCCATGATGAAGGCGCCCGTCGGGAAGTCGGGACCGGGAATGATCTGCATCATCTCGGCCAGCTCGATGGCCGGATTGTCGATGAGCGCGATACAGCCGTCGATTACTTCCGAAAGGTTGTGCGGCGGAATGTTGGTTGCCATGCCGACGGCGATACCGCCAGCACCGTTGACCAGGAGGTTCGGGAACTTGGCCGGAATGACCACCGGTTCCTGAAGCGTACCGTCGTAGTTGTCGCGGAAGTCGACGGTTTCCTTGTCGAGATCGTCGAGCAGCGCGTGCGCGGCCTTTTCCAGACGGCACTCGGTATAACGTTCAGCCGCCGGCGGGTCGCCGTCGATCGAGCCGAAGTTGCCCTGACCGTCGATCAGCGGCAGACGCAGCGACCAGTCCTGCGCCATACGCGCAAGTGCGTCATAGATGGCAGAGTTGCCGTGCGGATGGAATTTACCCATCACGTCACCGGTGACGCGGGCGCACTTTACGTATTTCTTGTTCCAGTCGATGCCAAGTTCGGACATGCCGTACAGGATGCGGCGATGAACAGGCTTCATGCCGTCACGAACATCGGGAAGTGCGCGCGACACGATAACGCTCATCGCGTAATCGAGATACGACCGCTGCATTTCCTCGATGATGGAAATCGGCTCGATGCCTGGCGGAAGCTTTCCGCCGCCGGGGGGACTTTGGTCAGTCAAAACGGATCACATTCTCTGTTAAGAATCGGATGAATTTTTATAGCGGAAACAGCAAGGTTAAGCCAATTTCCCGGCAAGTTTTGAACAGCCTTTTGCGTCAAATGCAAGACAAACAGCGCTTTTCTCGCCTTCTCCGCCCAAAAGCACCGCTCCTCCCTTTAAAACCGCCATCGACTTGCGTAGGCTCACGGCCAAAATAACATAAGCAGGGGAAAAAATGCCTGGCAGCGAAACGCTCATCAATGCGCTCACCACCCTTCTGGTGACGCTCGATCCACCCGGCCTTGCCCCCGTATTCCTTGCCCTGACCGTGGGCATGACGCGTGACCAGCGCAAGCAGGTGGCGCTGCGCGGTTCGCTGATCGCCTTCGGCATTCTCGCCGTCTTTGCGCTGTTTGGTCTTGCCATTCTCAACCTGCTCGGCATTTCGCTCGGCGCCTTCCGCATTGCCGGTGGCCTGCTGCTGTTCTGGATCGCTTTCGAAATGATTTTCGAAAAGCGCCAGGAGCGCAAGGAAAAGACCTCCGAGATCGCCATCACCAAGGACCATCTGCACAATCTGGCGGTCTTTCCGCTGGCCCTGCCGCTGATTGCCGGGCCTGGCGCCATTTCCGCCACCGTGCTTCTGGCCGGCTCGATGAAAACCACCATCGAGATGGTCATCCTCATTCTGATCCTCGCATTCGCCATGGCGCTGGTCTATGCGGCGCTGATCGTGGCGGAGCGCATGGACCGCTTTCTCGGCAATACCGGCCGGGCAATCCTGACGCGCCTGCTGGGCGTGCTCCTGGCAGCGCTCTCCGTGCAGTTCGTGGTGGATGGCATAAGGTCCGCCTTCGCGCTGCCATAGCCCGCCCGAAAGGCGTTTTTGCAACAAAATCCCGGAAGTCGGACGAGAGCGGAAATTCCGTTCTTTGATTGCGGCGCGTGCGCGGGTTAAAAGGCGGCCATCGACCAATCGAAAGTGCCTCCCATGCAATCCATGCTGCGCCGCCTCATCCCGGATGCCGCCCCGCCCAGTCTCAAGGAGCGCCTGCGCGCCGCGCTCGGTGCCCTCGTCGGCATTCTTGTCACCGGCCTTCTCGGCAGTCTTGCCTTTCGCTTCGATCCCGCCCTGCCCGCCATGATCGCGCCGATGGGCGCGTCCGCCGTGCTGCTATTTGCCGTGCCCTCCAGCCCGCTCGCACAGCCCTGGTCGATCCTCTGCGGAAATCTGGTGGCGGCCTTCGTCGGCGTCACGATCGCGCTGCTGGTGCCGGATGTGTTCTTTGCCAGTGCGCTGGCCATCGGCCTTGCCATTGCGGCGATGATGGCGCTGCGCTGCCTGCACCCGCCAAGTGGCGCTGTGGCGCTGACGGCCGTTCTCGGCGGCCCTGCCGTGCACGATCTCGGTTACGGTTTCCTGCTCTGGCCGGTCGCCGGCAATTCACTGATCCTGCTGGCGCTGGCGCTGCTCTACAACAACATGACGGGCCGCCCCTATCCGCACTCGATCAAGCCCGCAGCCTCCAGCCACGGCGCCGGCAATCTCGGTTCGATCCAGAAGATCGGTTTTGCCTCCAGCGATCTGGACGAGGTTCTGAAGGAATACGACCAGGTTCTCGATATCGACCGTGATGAGCTGGAACTGATCCTGCGCAAGACCGAACTGCGCTCCTACCGCCGCAGGGCCAGCCACCTCGATTGCGAAAGCGTCATGACCCGCAATGTCGTGGCTGTCGCGCCGGAGGATTCGCTTACCCATGCCCATGCGCTGATGCGCAGCCACCATTTCAAGGCCCTGCCCGTGACGAATGACCGGGCCGAGATCGTCGGCATCGTCACGCAGACGGATTTTCTCGAAAAGGCGAGCTGGAACAAGGGCCGGCCGGCAATCGGCTTCGGCCAGCGGCTGCGGCTCATTCTGACCGGCGCCAGGGCGCCGAACGACACCGTCAAGGATATCATGACCTCGCCGGTGAAGACCGTCAGGCCCGACATGGCCGTGGAGGAAGTCATCATCCGCTTTGCCGAGGAAGGGCTGCACTACCTGCCGGTGACAGATCACAACGGCAAGATGGTCGGCATTGTGTCGCAGTCGGATGTCATGGTGTCGATGCTGGCCGACAAGGCCGCCGCCTGAGCGCACCCCGGCAATAAAAAAGGTGGCAGCCCTTCGGCCGCCACCTCGTATTCCAGAGCCCGATAAACCCGGTTCTCAGAACGGGATATCGTCGTCCATGTCGTTGGAGAAGCCGCCCGAAGGCTGGCCGCCACGCGAGGAGCCGCCACGCGACGACTGCTGGTCGTAACCGCCGCCACCGCCGTAGTTCGAACCGCCGCCGCTGCCACCGCCGTAAGAGCTGCCGCCGAAGTCGCCACCGCCGAAGTCACCGCCACGGCTTGCGCCGCCGCCTTCACCACGACCGTCAAGCATCGTCAGGGTCGAGTTGAAGCCCTGCAGAACGATTTCCGTCGAATAACGATCGTTGCCGTTCTGGTCCTGCCACTTGCGGGTCTGCAACTGGCCTTCGATGTAGAGCTTGGCGCCCTTCTTGATGTACTGCTCGACAACCTTGCAGAGACCTTCGTTGAACACCACGACAGTGTGCCACTCGGTCTTTTCCTTGCGCTCGCCGCTGTTGCGGTCGCGCCAGGTTTCAGAGGTCGCGATACGCAGGTTCGCAATCGGGCGGCCATCCTGCGTCCGGCGAATTTCGGGATCGGCGCCCACGTTTCCGATCAGAATTACCTTGTTTACGCTGCCAGCCATCTCTTTAATCCTGTCCGCCGGTTGTTCTGCCCGGCCTTTGCATTTCAAAAAATTCCGTTCACAATAACCATCGCAGCCCGCGAAAGGCACCCGCAGACGGGACTCTATCCACAAAGAATAATCCCGTTCCGACCCGCGCGACATTGCCGCTTGATTTTTGTTCTTTTTTTGTTCTATTAAACCCCGAAATTCGAGTCAAGAGAGCTGAAAACCGATTGGCCGATTGGGAATAGACCTCGACTCCTCCGGTTGCGTGCCTACATAAGGGACCGCCCCACCAAGCCCGTTATCAATGTCCGAGCCTTGTCATGAGTGAACTGAAGACGATTTCCATCCGTGGCGCCCGCGAGCATAACCTCAAGGGCATCGATCTGGATCTGCCGCGCAACAAGCTGATCGTCATGACCGGCCTTTCAGGCTCGGGTAAATCGTCGCTCGCCTTCGACACCATCTATGCCGAAGGTCAGCGCCGTTATGTCGAAAGCCTCTCGGCCTATGCGCGCCAGTTTCTGGAAATGATGCAGAAGCCGGATGTCGACCAGATTGAAGGTCTGTCGCCGGCCATTTCCATCGAGCAGAAGACGACCTCGCGCAACCCGCGCTCGACGGTCGGCACTGTCACGGAAATCTACGACTACATGCGTCTGCTGTTTGCGCGTGTCGGCGTTCCCTATTCGCCGGCCACCGGCCTGCCGATCGAAAGCCAGACCGTCAGCCAGATGGTTGACCGCATTCTGGCCTTCGAGGAAGGCACGCGTCTTTATATTCTGGCGCCTATCGTGCGCGGCCGCAAAGGCGAATATAAAAAGGAACTGGCGGAGCTGATGAAAAAAGGCTTCCAGCGCGTCAAGGTGGACGGGCAGTTCTACGAAATCGCCGATGTTCCGGCCCTCGACAAGAAATACAAGCACGACATCGACGTGGTGGTGGACCGCGCAGTGGTGCGTGGCGACATGGCCGCGCGCCTTGCCGACAGCCTTGAGACCTCGCTGAAACTGGCCGATGGCCTGGCTATTGCCGAATTCGCCGACAAGCCGCTGCCCCCGGAAGAAACCGCAGCCGGTGGCTCCGCCAACAAGTCTCTGAACGAGACGCATGAGCGTGTGCTGTTTTCGGAAAAATTCGCCTGCCCGGTCTCCGGTTTCACCATTCCGGAAATCGAACCGCGCCTGTTCTCGTTCAACAACCCCTTCGGTGCGTGCCCGACCTGTGACGGTCTCGGCTCGCAGCAGAAGGTCGATGAGAACCTGATTATTCCGGAACCCGCCCGCACCCTGCGTGACGGCGCGGTCGCGCCATGGGCAAAATCCTCTTCGCCCTATTACAACCAGACGCTGGAAGCGCTCGGCAAAGCCTTCGGTTTCAAGCTGTCGAGCAAGTGGACGGATCTTTCCAAGGAGGCGCAGACCGCGATCCTGCAGGGCACCGAAGAGAAGATCGAGTTCCAGTATCAGGACGGCGCCCGCTCCTACAAGACGGTCAAGAACTTCGAAGGCATCGTGCCGAACCTCGAGCGCCGCTGGAAGGAAACCGACAGCGCCTGGGCGCGTGAGGAAATCGAACGTTACATGTCAGCAGCGCCCTGCCCGGCCTGCGCCGGCTATCGCCTGAAGCCTGAAGCGCTGGCCGTCAAGATCAACAAGCTGCACATTGGCGAAGTCACCCAGATGTCGATCCGCACGGCGGGCGCCTGGTTCGAAACCCTGCCGGCGACCTTCAACGCCAAGCAGAACGAAATCGCCGTACGCATCCTCAAGGAAATCCGCGAACGCCTGCGCTTCCTGAATGATGTGGGACTGGATTATCTCAGTCTTTCGCGGAATTCCGGCACGCTTTCGGGTGGTGAAAGCCAGCGTATCCGCCTTGCTTCGCAGATCGGTTCCGGCCTCACAGGCGTTCTCTACGTTCTGGACGAGCCGTCGATCGGCCTGCACCAGCGCGACAATGCCCGCCTGCTGGAAACGCTGAAACATCTGCGCGACATCGGCAACACCGTGATCGTTGTCGAACATGACGAAGACGCCATTCTGACGGCTGACTATGTCGTCGATATCGGTCCCGCCGCCGGTATTCACGGCGGTCAGGTCATTGCCGAAGGCACGCCGCAGGACGTGATGGCCAATCCGAAATCGCTGACCGGCAAATATCTCTCCGGCGAAATGGGCGTGACCGTTCCGTCCGAACGTCGCAAGCCCAAGAAGGGCAAGGAGATCAAGGTCGTCGGCGCACGCGGCAACAACCTCAAGAACGTCACGGCCTCCGTGCCGCTTGGCGTGTTTACGGCGGTGACAGGCGTTTCCGGCGGTGGCAAGTCCACCTTCCTCATCGAAACGCTTTACAAGTCTGCCGCACGCCGGATCATGGGTGCGCGCGAAATCCCGGCTGAACATGACCGGATCGACGGTTTCGAATTCATCGACAAGGTGATCGATATCGACCAGTCGCCGATTGGCCGCACGCCGCGCTCCAACCCTGCCACCTATACCGGCGCCTTCACGCCGATCCGCGACTGGTTCGCCGGTCTGCCGGAGGCCAAGGCACGCGGTTATGCACCGGGCCGGTTCTCCTTCAACGTCAAGGGTGGCCGCTGCGAGGCCTGCCAGGGCGATGGCGTCATCAAGATCGAGATGCACTTCCTTCCGGATGTTTACGTCACCTGCGACGTCTGCCACGGCAAGCGCTACAATCGCGAAACGCTTGACGTGACCTTCAAGGGCAAGTCGATTGCCGACGTGCTGGATATGACCGTCGAGGAAGGTGTCGAGTTCTTCGCCGCCGTGCCGGCGGTGCGTGACAAGCTGCAGTCGCTGTTCGATGTCGGTCTCGGCTACATCAAGGTCGGCCAGCAGGCCAATACCCTGTCGGGCGGCGAAGCCCAGCGCGTCAAGCTTGCCAAGGAGCTGTCCAAGCGCTCCACCGGCCGCACGCTCTACATTCTCGACGAGCCGACCACCGGCCTGCACTTCCATGACGTGAAGAAGCTTCTGGAAATGCTGCATGCGCTGGTGGAACAGGGCAATTCGGTGGTGGTGATCGAGCACAATCTCGAAGTCATCAAGACGGCCGACTGGATCATCGATATCGGCCCCGAAGGCGGCACCGGCGGTGGCGAAGTGGTTGCGGCCGGCACACCGGAAGCCATCGTCAAGGTGGAACGCTCCTACACCGGCCAGTTCCTGAAAGAACTTCTCGAACGCCACCCGGCGGGAAAGCAGGTGGCGGCGGAATAACCGTCGCCCCTTGAACCGACCACACTGATACCGTTCCCAGGGAGGAAACAGCACATGGCCACGTCAGGCACGATCCGCACCGGCATAGGCGGCTGGACCTTTGAGCCCTGGGAAGGCACCTTTTACCCGGAAAAGCTGGCCAAGAAGCGCCAGCTTGAACATGCCAGCCGGCAACTGACGGCCATTGAGGTCAACGGCACCTATTACGGCAGCCAGAAACCGGCAACCTTTGCCAAATGGGCATCGGAAGTGCCTGACGATTTCATCTTCTCGCTGAAGGCGAGCCGCTTTGTCACCAACCGCAAGGTTCTGGCTGAAGCGCAGGAATCAATGACCCGGTTTCTGACGCAGGGCCTGACGGAACTGGGCGACCATCTTGGCCCGATCCTCTGGCAATTCGCGCCGACCAAGAAGTTCGAGCCGGATGATTTCGCCGCCTTCCTGGCGCTCCTGCCGGAAAAGCAGGATGGCATCAAGCTGCGCCACGTCGTCGAAGTCCGCAACCCGACCTTCCAGGTGCCGGAGTTCATCGATCTGATCGCGAAGTACAATGTCGCCGTCGTCTGCGCCGACCATCACGATTACCCGATGCTGCCGGATGTGACGGCCGATTTCGTCTATTGCCGTCTGCAAAAGGGCGAAGACGACATTCCGACCTGTTACCCTCAGACGGAAATCGACCACTGGGCAAAACGCATCAAGACCTACGCGGCCGGCGGCGCACCCCACGATCTGCCGATGATTGCCCCTGATCGCAAGGCCGAAAAACAACCCCGCGACGTCTTCGCCTTCTTCATCACCGGCGGCAAGGTCAACGCCCCGAACGGTGCACAGGCGCTGCAGAAGATCGTTTGATCGCTTCAATGGTGGCAGCGGTTCTCGTGAACCGCTCTACCCGATTGCAGTGTCCGTGGGAGTTCAGATCGTTCCCAGTGCTTTAGGCACCCTGCCCACGTCTTCAGATGCCACCTCGCCGATATCGCGGCGGGAGTTCTGCGATGGGCAGATCGTCGGCCTTGAACAGCTTACCGGTGGACCATGGAAGCATGTTCAGCACTACACCAAAAATCATGATGAATGCCCCAGCCGTGGGTTTACCAAAGGCCTTAGTCCAGCCAGCGAAAAGAGCGCCGAGCGGTTTGAAGATTAAAATTGGGATAAGGATGAACGGCGCTATCAAGAGGGTCAGCGCCGCCGGGATCGCCGCCTCCATCATAGGGTCGCCGCCGCATCGAAGGCGAAGACGCGGGTTACGGGCGACTGCAAATGGGATCAGTTCTTCCATGAACTGAACGTATGCGGCGGATTGATCAAGACCTTTGCCTCCCTGCCAATCCAGCGAGGATAGCTCCCTCGATTTGAAGAGCGTCCGTAAACGCGCGCTGTAGACTGGAAACCCAGTGGTGCCGACCCCACTCGTAACGTGAATGTGCAGGAAACGAAACGAAGTCCATGGAACCAGTTTGACGGACCGTCCTTGCGTTACCGAAAGGCCTTGCGCGTCGATGACGTAGGCCATCTTTATGCCTGGAGAGCTTTTATGATGCTTCTCGACTTTCGCGGTAAAGCGATAGGTCGGCGGGTCGTCCGTCTGCAATTGAACTCTCCAATACGGTCCGCCAAACGGAAATTATGAGCGTCTAGCCTTAAACGCTTCAAGCTGCTTCGACAGTTCTTCTTCTTTGGCGTCTGCAGCTTTAAAGCTCCCAAACTGCAAGCTCACGCCTATCCAAAACCAACGAAAAAACCACGGGGCGACCTTAAACAAAAAAACGACGGCGGGTAGGCTCATGATGAGAACTGCGGCCGTCTCGCCGGCGCCAAGTCCCAACAAAACAAAGTATGCCAGAACGAGCGGAAGAGAAGCGGCGGCATACCAGAGCAATGTCAATAAGAAGATCGGTGGAGGTCGTATCGCGATAGTTGGCGATCGACTGAGACGAAGGGTCCAGAGCTCGCTACGATGGCGATAGTATGTAATCAATTGCCAAAGTTTCCGGCTCATTTACTGCTTGCCCTCTGCTTTTCCCCGAATCCAGATATCTTCATAAGAAGGGTTGCACTGCAATAGAGATTATCACTCTTTCGGTGCACAACCGTGGGGCCAATGCAGCCGTCAAAATCCGTATCTGTTTGGAATTCTTCGCTTAGCCGACTGCGTCGGTATCCGACCTGATCGCCCAGTCGGACGCCTATGCATTACCAAAGGTAATGAGAAACGGGAAAATCAATAAATGTAATACTCCTTCCGGTTGCGACGTGCCCATTATAATCGGTCGCAAAACTGCTCATGCAGATAGCACGAATGCCGACAAGCGATCACAGATCACGAAGGCGCGACACGTGCGAGCGGAACACCGGTTACCCTGCAGGGCTAAACAGGAACAGACTTTCCCGTCTTGGTCGCTACGTGCTGTCAGGTGCTTCTGAAAAAATCGCCACCATTCAGGAAAAGCCCCACCTGCCCGTCGCAAAGGCTGGTTTCTGTGGCGAGATGAGAAGCGGTCCAGTGCGCCAGACGCTCTGGCAGGATTGAAGTCTGTGGCCGCAGGCTTCGCCTTGCCCACATGGTCGAGCAACAACAGGCATCGCAGCAAAGTTATCGGGAACCTGCCAGCATCCGACTAGTCCAGAACTTTCCCGTCGTGGTAGCTCCGTGCCGTCAGGCGCTTCTGAAAATCGCCGCCATCAGGGAAGAGCCCCGCCTGCCCGTTCACGACGCTGAATTCGGCAGTGAGGCGACGGGCGGCTCAGCCAGCCAGTTCTTTCGCGGGGTTGAAATCGATGGCGGCAAAAGCGGCCTCGATGACTTCAGGCCCGGCACCGGGGCGTGTGGCGTCGCTGGACAGGATCTGGCGGAAGCGGCGTGCGCCCGGCATGCCCTGAAACAGACCGACCATGTGGCGGGTCACGTGGTTCAGGCGTCCGCCAGCGGCGATATACTCTGCGGCATAGGCCATCATCGTGTCGCGCAGCGCCATCCAGTCCGGTGCGCTTGCCGCATCGCCATAGATGCGGTGGTCGACATCGGCCAGAATGGACGTGTTGTGATAGGCGGCGCGGCCAAGCATTACGCCATCCATATGTTCCAGATGCGCTTCGGCCTGATCGAGATCGGAAATGCCGCCATTGATGCCAATGAAGACATCCGGGTTTTCCTGCTTCATGCGGTAAACAAGGTCGTAGTCGAGCGGCGGAACCTCACGGTTCTCCTTGGGCGACAGTCCCTGCAGCCAGGCCTTGCGGGCGTGAACCCACACGGCATCGGCACCGGCCGCAACAACACGCTTCAGGAAGTCCGGCAGCACCACTTCCGGCTCCTGATCGTCCACACCGATCCGGCATTTGACGGTCACAGGCACGGAAGAAACGGTCTTCATCGCCGCCACGCAACGCTCCACCGTCTCCGGTTCGCGCATCAGGCAGGCGCCGAACGTGCCGGACTGCACACGGTCCGAAGGGCAGCCGACATTGAGGTTGATTTCATCATAGCCGTAATCACTGGCAATACGCACCGCCTCGGTCAATTTGGCCGGTTCAGACCCACCAAGCTGCAACGCCACCGGATGCTCCTGCGGATGATACCCAAGCAGCTTCTCCCGCAGCCCATGAATAATGGCATCGGCAACAATCATTTCAGTGAACAGCAACGCACGCTTCGACAACTGCCGATGCAGAAATCTGCACCTCGTGTCAGTCCAATCGATCATAGGCGCAACCGCGAAGATCGGAGATCCGGATTGTACGGCGTCTTTATAGAAATTCAATGTCTTATGACCGTTTGTTAGTGTACCGCTTCATCAGCGTTTTTGTCTCGATGCATCGTTTTCAACATCAGACGACAATACCGTCGTTACCCGACAGAAGTGTTTTGCCGACGAGAAACACGCACGAAAACAATGGATGACTGCGCCCTATATACAGCGCCGTCCCCCGGAAAAAAAGGCGGTCATATCGTTTTCAGAGAAGCCAAGACATTCGACCGCAAGGGTGAGGCTGAACCGTGGTACATTTTGGGGAAACTGAAATAGATAAGCCTAGTGCCATCGAACGGTGGGACGCTGACCGATTCACGTTATCGGATGCGATAGACCGTTAGGTCAAAGAGAAGGAAAAAGTCGGCATCACGAAGACATAGATTCTCCGAACCTCAAGACACTAAAGTGGCAGTCTTCTCTGATAACTTGTGAGTAGTGTCTTGCTTCGTTTTTACTTAGCCGAAGGTTCGCGGGAGCGACCCGCTAATGGGCGTTGCCATGAGGGATTGCTGAACCTAATTTCGGCGCCGGTATGCAAAGGGGAATTTAGTGCGCTTACTATCGAAATTCATTCTTGCCACAATGACTATCAGTTTAGCCTCATGCCAACTGTACGAGGAGAACAACAGGCCGTTTGATATGGGTCAACAGCAAACTCTTTACGGTTGCTCGGCGGCGCTCGCTAAGTTCAGAAACGATCGAAGCAAGTATAGCCGATATGGCTACATCGCATTCGCTAAAGGCCCTGCATTTACCGAGACTGGCATGAGGGGATGCGGCTGGGCTGCATTCCAGAAAACGCAGGCAGATGCTGACGCCAAAGCGATGGCTGGATGCATTAAGCGCGCAGCAAATCCATCCCGTTGCGTCATTATTGAGCGATAGAAACTAAAAGCGCCGGGCTCAACCACAAACGGGGAACCCGGCGCAGCCCGCTCAACCAGTAAAGGCACGGGCCGCATGAACCTATGCTGCGGAGGAGAACGCGCATGGGTTGGGAAGCAGGCCTCATTGTGAGGTTTGGTTATTTGGGCTTACGCGTCCATGGCCGGTCCTGCTGTTGGTTGCGGAGGTGAGATTCGAACTCAAGGACACCAACCATAACGACCCTACCCCCACCGCGTTAAACTCGGCAAACCCGTATACCGAACAACGAAAAAGGCCAGCGCGTTTCTGCACCAGCCTTCTCTTGCTTCTGTTCGCCGCCATTACATCCGTGGTCGACGTTGAAAGCTGCGGCGCTATTGCGCTGCTATGACGTCTTTAACGTCTGGGCGATCATTCGGTTCCAGGGTGCGCAATTACTTTCTGTAGGCAAGACCGCCCCAGACGCGGCCTTCGTCCCTGTGACGACCGCCGTGCACCGCCCCGATGTAGGCAGCGGCGGCGGATACGAGAGCCGAAGCAGCCAGGAGGAAAGCGGTCAGGATACCGGCAACCCGTGCCTTTTCAGCGGCGTCGACGGCTTTTGTCTTGGCGTCCTGCAGAGCTTTTTCCGCCTCCGCCTTCAGATCATCGATCCGCTTCTGCGCCTCGTCGACCTTTTGCTGTGCCTGCGTTCTGACTGCCTGAACACGCTCAACTGTCTGGCTTACGCGCGTCTGAGCATCCGTTGGACTGATGCCAGTCCGTGCCGCAATCTGGTTTGCGAGCCACGCACGATCGGCATCGGAAATCTCACCGGTTGCCAGCAGGTTGCTGAGAATCCCGCTCACCTGACGCTGAAAATCTCCAGCGCCCTGATCCCCGCCAATCGCCGGTGTATCGGTACGCAACAGAGTGTCCGTCAGATAGTCGATCGGGTTCGACTTCAATCCCTGAGGAAGAGCCTGTTCGATACTGGGAGCCGCAGCCTGTCCTGCACCTTGCGCAATGCCTCCAACAGCGTTGCCTGCACCTGATACGACACCGCCGGCCAGCTGCCCAACGCCCTGCGCTGCGCCGCCCACGGCAGAACCTGTTGCCTCAACGGCAGTCTGAGCCACGCTGCCGACCGCCTTTGCGCCGCCAGACACCACGCTGACAGCCAGTAACGCCGATACAACAGTGCCAAGACCCCAGACGACAAGTCCGTTGATGCCATCCCGCGTCGTAAGTTCGTTCCGGTCTGCCGAGCCAGCCGGACGTCTCATGCGACCGGTAATGTAACCGCCCAACATGTAGGAGCCGACCATCGAGATAACGACGAACAGTCCGGTGATGATCAGCCATGTCATGCTGATCTCACCACCATCATCCGCCGAAATCGAGCTCAGGCCCAATCCACCGGCAAAAGCCGTGAGAATGGCAACCGCCCCGGACGCGATGACTGTGCCCGCGAAGATGGCTGGCCAATCGACATAGCTACGGTTCGGATTGGTTTCGATTGAGGTTGAATCTACCATCAGCGTAGCCCCAGCAGAGAGAGAATAAACAGCACAACGACGACCAGTCCAACCAAGTAAATGATTGAATTCATGAGACCCTCCTACGGTAATCTTGTTTTCAAGACGCAGCCGATCAAATCGATGCGTTAGAGCTTCCTGCGCTTGAGGTTTTGTCCGGTCGAATGACCGTGTTGAAAACACCTGTCGGCATCAAACGTTCCGGAAAAAGAAACCGCCAGTCATCAATGACCGGCGGCCTGTATTCTTGGTGATATTACCAGCCCTGACGACCGTACCAGTCATCGATGTCTTTCTTGGCCCGGTCCTTCTCGTAGCCGTAGCGCTCCTGGATCTTGCCTTCGAGCTGCTCACGCTTACCGTTGATGACGTCAAGATCGTCGTCAGTGAGCTTGCCCCACTGCTCCTTGACCTTGCCCTTCACCTGTTTCCAGTTACCTTCGACGCGGTTCCAATCCATTGAAATGTCTCCTCTTTATGTTGTGACGAGTAAACGCGGCAGGTGCGGGTTGGTTCCCTGAAAAGGGACATTGCGCTGTCGTTGGATTTATACGAGGGTCACAACCCGAACCATTTCTCACCCACTGCGTTAAACGCGCATGGACGCTGCACACACCGTTTTCGGATCGCTGCCCGATGGTTTTCATGCGCTGGTTGTTGGTGCGACTGGCGGGATCGGTGGTGCGTTTTGTGATCTCTTGGAGCGGCAGCCGCGTCTGGGGGCGCTGGTGCGGGTGTCGAGAAGCGGCAGCGGGTTTGATCTGTTGAATGAGGATAGCATTGCCGAACAGGCGGCGTCTCTTTCCCAGCGGAAATTTCACCTGATGATCTGTGCGACTGGCGTGCTGACCACGGATGGGCGGGCGCCGGAGAAGGCGTTGCGGCAGCTTGACCCTGAAACGATGGCCATGCAGTTCCGCGTCAATGCCATCGGCCCTGCCCTCGTGATGAAGCATTTTCTGCCGCTTCTGGATCGCCAGCAGCGTTCGATTGCAGCATTTCTGTCTGCCCGTGTGGGCTCGATCGGCGATAACAGACTGGGCGGCTGGTACGCCTACCGGGCGTCCAAGGCAGCCTTGAACCAGTTTGTTCGTACCGCATCGATTGAGCTTGCCCGCACGCATCCACAGGCGGTGCTGGTATCAGTGCATCCGGGCACCGTGCGCACATCCCTGTCAGGGCCCTATTCCGCCGGCCACAACACCGTCAGTGCGGCGGAAGCGGCCGTGTCGATGTCAGGCGCGCTGGAAGCGCTGACACCTGAGAAAACAGGCTCCTTCATTGCTTATGACGGCAAGGATGTTCCGTGGTGAGGCTCTCGCCGCTGTCCGCACCGCGGCGGCGACGGATACTCCCTCGGCCGATGACCAGAGCCTAGGGCACTGGCACCCAGATTGCCGAGATGTCATCACCATAGGCTCTTGCCCTGCCATCCAGAATAGCGGCGCCAACCCAGGCGCAGATCACCGCATCGAGCATGTCCTCGAAGGCCTTCATTTCGTATCCGCGCGCGTCCGGCGCGGGCAATGGCAGAGCAGCCAGCACACCCTGCACGCGGCTCTCCAGCATGGTTATGATCTGCCCCCAGATTTCAATGAGCTTTTGCCGCCGCACCGTCGGCTGTTCGCCCGGCCAGTATTTTGCGACCTTGGAAGCCTTGTAAGGCAATCGCCTCTCGGCAGCCGCAAGTTCGATCAGGGCCGGATGCGGATAGACCTCGACGATGGCGCGGCCTGCGACGGCGCTTGTCGCCAGCGGGTAACCCAGCGCGGCAAAGCCCGCACGCAGCGCATCGCTGATCTTGCCGGGGCGGGTGGCGCTGGGCGTGTGCGTGCTGGCGTGCCTGGCACCATAAACCGTTGAAATCATGTTGTCGGATGGTCTGCGCGTGATGATGGGCTGCAGGGAAAGCGGCATGTCGATGGCCACCAGATCGACGGGGCAACTCACCCTCGCCTCCGCCACGGCCAGAAGCGCCGCAGCATCCGGCACCGAGCCGCGATGGCGCGCAATGGGCTGAGAACCGGCATCCCGCAGCAGGCCTTCATAGGACGCGGCGACCTCGATCAGTCGCCAGCCGGAACCGTCATCGCTAATCAGCGCCACGCCACTCGGTTGCTGTTCCGTCCACGCCGCATCGATGCCCAGCACGGCCCTCTTTTGCGCGGCCATCATCTGCCCGTTTCATCCGGCACCACTTCCGTCAGCCTGAGGCTGATACCGCTCTTGACCACCACGTTAAGCGTGCGGATCAGGTCGGCAGCCTCCAGCAGCGCATCGCGCCGTGCCGCCTCTTCCTGACGGTCAGATCCGGCCGCCACCTCGGCCAGACGGATAATCGCATCCTGCCGGGTGCCGCTTTCGGGAATGCCCGCCTGACGTCGCAGATCACGGATCGCAACAATCGAGCGGAACAACAGGTCGTCGATGATCTCCGTGGAGGCGCGGTTGATGCCGTTTGCATTGCGCAGCAGGTCAGCGACGATCTCACCAGGGTCATGTTTCAAGCTTAGAAGACCTCGCTATCCAGTCATTGCCGAAGACGACGTGAACGAAGCTAAGCGAGGAGAAGAGTCGCGGCAACCACGCACGTGGAAGATGCGGATGTTTTTGCAACCGGTCTGCGGCTGCCCCCGGGGGTCAGGTCTCGGCCAGCCGATGCACCGTTCTCATCGGCGTTTCTCTGGAAGGTCTCAAAGAGGGTTACGGCCTCAGAAAGAAAACGCTACTGGTTGTGGAACTCGCTTGAACGATCGCCGAGGTTGGTGGAATCGTCAGGCAAACCCTTGGAACGTGGAGTGCCCTAGGTAATGCGAATAGAACAGGCGGCCGGTCGTCCGACGCAAAGAGTTTTTGAAGTCTTTGGCTGGAGCGGCTTTCCCTATGCGTTGTTCTACCAAACGGATTTCGCTCTGCGTTTCAATCTGGGAGACGATATATCGGAAGTCCCCGCCTGTTTCCTTCAGGCAATGGATCGGTCCAGAGCTATTTTGAGTGCGTTGTTCCATGGATCGACACACCTTACTGCCGTCATAGACTATCTCGATCGTGAGCGGCGGACATCGCGTGCTGGGAGAAGTTTTTCAGCTTTGTCTGCGATGGGTTTCAAAGGCAAGTTTGGTCCGGCAGAGCGGACAGAGTTAGACGATGAGGACTGCGAAGACCGGCGCAGATATTGGCACGAGGCGGAATTTCCCAACGACCCGGATCAGATCAACGCTCTCCTTTGGGCCAGCATCACTCAGGAATTGCCGATGGAGCCCAGAATCCGCAAGTTCCTGCGTATTCATATCGTCGATTTTCAGCGAGGGATTGCCGCAACAGCCTATGATGACAGGGGTATGGATATTGTCGCCTTGAATCGAGCCACGCTGCAGCCCCTCTACGATCAGTTTGGAACATGGCTGCTGGACTATGATCGGTCAGCAATGGACCGGGTTTTCGCAGCGGGATGACAGCGTCATGAGTTGTCGGCGGACCTGAAGCTTCGCCGTGCGTGCAACGGAGAAAAGACCTCATTCCGCAAGCCAGACTTCAGGAGCGAAAGTCGAGCTCCTGCCCTGATCACCGGGACCGCAGGTCTTGTCAGTGGAAATTACGATGATGGATTGCGAAGTTCTAAAAGTAAGGAATTATCCTTGCTTCTGGCATAGTTTTCCATCTCGATTTTCGGTTCTCCACCCTCTTCAAACAAGTTCGTCCAGGCCACGAGTCTCTATCCCATAAAACCGGTTTCGCAGAATTGACAGTCTCCCTACCAGAAGGTAGGTTGCGCGCATGAGCAATGTCGGTTCCACTTACGATCACATCCTCGCCTGCGCGCAGAAACTCATCGTTTCCGGCGGTTACAATGGTTTCAGCTACGCGGATATTGCCGATATCGTCGGCATCCGCAAAGCCAGCATTCACCACCATTTCCCCAGCAAGGTCGATCTGGTTCAAACACTTGTCAGCCGCTATCGCATCGCTGCCGAAACCGGCTTTGCCGGGATCGAACAGAATGTGCCCCACCCGCTGGACCAGTTGCGCACCTATACCGACCACTGGGCAAAATGCATCGATGATGGCAGCCGGCCCTTTTGCGTCTGTGCCCTGCTGGCCAGCGAGCTCCCTCTCCTGCCGCCCGAGGTTGCCGTTGAGGTCAAAGCCTATTTCCAGCTTCTTTCTGGCTGGCTGACCCGAACATTCGAGCGCGCCGCAAGCCAGGGTGTCATCCACATTTCACGCGCGCCGGCGGTCGAGGCGGAATTGTTCATGGCCACCGTTCACGGAGCCATGCTTTCAGCACGCGCCTATGGCGATGCGACCAAATTCTCGATCGTCACCTCCGCCGCATTCGAAGACCTGAGGCCGAAACACCAGGGATAAGCGTGAGACATCCGTAGACAGGCGAAAGCTTATGCCGCGCGCCAATATCTACGCACTCCCAGCCTACCAACTAGAAGGTTGATTGTCTCTTTGGCGCCTGCTGATCGGTATCTTTCCGCGCGGAGAAAACAGAGAGAACCGGGGAGATCCCCTCCTCAAGACCCGAAATCAGATCGAAAGGAACTGACATGTTTGGAATAACACCACTCGGCTGGCTGCATACGCTGGGAAGCCTCCCGGCCATCCCTGCCGCGGCATACATGATTTTCCGGTTTGGGCGGATCAAGCCAGACAGTCTGGCCGGCCGCATCTATTTCATCTGTATGCTGATCGGCAGCCTGACCATTTTCCTCGTTGCGAAGGCGCCCGTCAGCCCGGCCATCGCGCTTGTTACATTGCTGTGTCTCATCGGCGGCTACACGGTTCACAGGCTGACCTTCCTCGGACGCCTTCAAAAGTACGTGGAAACGCTGCTTCTGAGTCTCACGGTCTTCCTGCTGATGGTGCCATCCGTCTCGGAGACGCTGAGACGCGTTCCCGACGGCCACCCGATCGCCGCCAGCCCCGATGCACTCATCCTGAAAATCGCCCTCGCCACCGTCGCCGCAACCTTCCTCCTCGGCCTTGCCGCACAGTTCATCTATCTCGCCCGCTACGCCGGCAAACCGCGCTGAAAAAGCCGTATGGGCAGGTGGTCAACTCATACTCTAGCCACCTGCCCCCGTTTTGGGCTTGCCCCCGTTGAACGGTCAGCGCTAGGCCGACAGTTCTCTTCGGATGATTTCCGCCCCGGCGCCCAGGGCATTCAGTTTGCCTCTTGCGATCTGACGAGACAGCGGAGCCATGCCGCAATTGGTGCAGGGGTAAAGCTTGTCGGCATCGACGAACTGCAGGGCTTTTCGCAGCGTGTCGGCGACCTCTTCAGGGGTCTCGATTGTGTTGCTTGCCACGTCGATGGCTCCGACCATGACTTTTTTACCGCGAAGGAGTTCGATCAGATCGATCGGAACGTGCGAGTTGTGGCACTCCAGCGAGATCAGATCGACACCGGATTTCTGCAGCTTGGGGAAGGATTCCTCATATTGCCGCCACTCCGACCCCAAGGTCTTTTTCCAATCCGTATTGGCCTTGATGCCGTAGCCATAGCAGATGTGGACGGCGGTTTCGCACTTGAGCCCTTCGATTGCCCTTTCGAGAGTGGCAACACCCCAATCGTTCACTTCGTCAAAGAAGACATTGAATGCGGGCTCGTCGAACTGGATGATATCGACACCGGCGGCTTCCAGTTCCCTCGCCTCCTCATTGAGGATCGTGGCGAATTCCCAGGCCAGCTTTTCGCGGCTTTTGTAGTGGGCATCATAGAGCGTATCGATCATCGTCATGGGGCCAGGCAAGGCCCATTTTATGGGCTGCGTGGTCTGCTGGCGCAGGAACCTGGCGTCTTCCACAAAGACCGGTTTTGGGCGAGACACAGCGCCAACGACCGTCGGAACGCTGGCATCGTAGCGATTGCGAATCCGGACCGTCTCGCGTTTTTCGAAATCGACGCCGCTGAGGTGTTCGACAAACGTCGTCACAAAGTGCTGGCGCGTCTGCTCGCCGTCGCTGACGATATCGATCCCCGCCTGTAACTGATCGTCGAGAGAAAGACGCAGGGCATCCCGCTTGCCCTCGACGAGTTCATCATCCTGCAGTTTCCAGGGCGACCAGAGTTTCTCGGGTTGTGCCAGCCAGGAGGGTTTGGGCAGGCTGCCGGCGGTTGACGTGGGCAACAGTCTTTTCATGTTATGCGACCTTATGTTCATGGGTTTCGTCAGCGGGCGTGATTGGCCGACCATTGCTCGAGAATGGCTCTGTAGGGTTTGATGAAGTGCTCCTCGGCAAAGCGTCCTTGTTCGACAGCCAGCCGGCTACGTTCTTCGCGATCGTAGACAATTCGCGTCAGGGAATAGTCCTGGTTCTTCAGGCTTGGCTGATAACAGGCCCCGGCGGCTGAGTTGGCGTTGTAGATTTCGGGCCGATAGATCTTCTGGAACGTCTCCATCGTGCTGATGGTGCTGATGAGTTCAAGATTGGTGTAGTCGGCCAAGAGGTCGCCGACGAAATATAGGGCGAAAGGCGCGACGCTGTTCGGCGGCATGAAAAATCGGACCTGCAATCCCATTTTCTGGAAATAGAGGTCCGTCGAAGACAGTTCATCCTGCTGGTATTCGATACCCAGTACCGGATGCTGATTTCCGGTCCGACGATATGTTTTGCTGCTCGACGCACTCAGGCATATCACCGGCGGCTTCTGAAAATGCTGCCTGTAGGCATCCGAGTTCAGGAAACTTTTGAAAAGGTTTCCGTGCAGATCACCGAAATTGTCCGGCGTACTGAACTCGGACCTCCCCCTGTTGTGCTCGGGCAGCACCACGCTGAAGTCGTAATCCCGGACATAGGAGGAGAAATTGTTTCCGACGATACCCTCGATGCGGTCGCCGGTTTTTTGATCGATGATCGTCGTCTTCAATATCTCGATCATCGGGAATGCGTCGCCGTGGTCTTCAGCGCCGACATTCATCTCAACGGATATGATGTCGAGCTCGATAGAATATCGATCGCCTCTGGGGTTATCCCAGTGCGCCAGGGCGTTGAAACGATTGTCGATCATCCTCAAGGCGTTGCGAAGATTGTCCCGCCGGTTCTCACCCCTTGCCAGATTGGCAAAGTTGGTGGTGATCCGGGTGCTTTCAGACGGGCAATAATCCTCGTCAAAGGCAAGACGCTTGATCGTGAAGGTGAGGTCTTTGGTCATGGCGTTGTGTTGTCCTCATCGCGGAACAGAACCTGAATGGCGTGCTTTGTCGGTTCTCTCGGTCAGCAGATGTCATGCTCTCCGTCGTTGAGAGCCATGCCTGACTTATGCCTGAGCCGCTGATCTGGAAAAATTGGTATTATCTCATCGAAGCATGAGCCAGCTTCATGAGTGGATGCGAGGTCGCGGTGGCAGATGCCTTGACCATTTCTGCGACATGCGACATTGGTTCGTCATCGTGGTTCTGCGGATGCAAATCCGGAGCTAAGAGGGAATTCGGTGAGGGTTTTGCCTGAAACCGAAGCTGCCCCCGCAACTGTAAGCGGCGAGCGAAAGTCCATCGAAGTCACTGAGGCCTGCCTCGGGAAGACGGACCGAAGCAACGACCCGCAAGCCAGGAGACCTGCCGCGATAGATAACGTCCACGGGCGGGGTGTCCCGGAGTGCCGCTTTCGCGATGGGCATTCTGCTGCCTTCGTCTTTGCGTCATGCCACTGCCCGGCCGCAACCTGATGGCAAGGCCGATGACTGAGACACCGACAACAGGAAAGCGTGCGCAGCACGGCTCCACAACCCGCCTCATCGATATTGTCTTTCCCGGAGACACCAACCATCACGGCACCCTTTTCGGGGGAACCGGTCTTGCTCTCATGGATCGCGTTGCCTTCATCGCGGCCACGAGGTTCGGTCGGGCACCCTTCGTCACCGCATCCTGCGAGCGCATTGATTTCAGGCAGCCGGCCCGCATAGGGCACGTCATCGAATTCAGCGCCAAACCCGTCAAGGCAGGTCGCCGCTCCCTGACGGTCGAGGTGGAAATGGTGGCGGAAACCATTGTCGGCCGGGAGCGAAACACCTGCACACGCGGGGTCTTCCATATGGTCGCTGTGCCGGAGTGCGAGCACGCCGCGCATTACGCCTTGCCTGCCCTGCTCCCGGAGGAAGCGCCAGAGACGAGCGACGTGGTTGCCATGGTCGAGATCGTCTTTCCGGATCAGGCAAACAGCGTCGGCCGGATGTTCGGGGGCGATGCAATCGCCTACATGACCAAGGCCGCTTTCGTCGCAGCGTCACGCTACTGCGGCCAGATGGTGGTGCTGGCGTCGTCCGAGCGCATCGACTTCACGCGAGCAATAGAGATCGGTGAAATCGTCGAGGCAGAGGCACGGGTCGAACGCGTGGGCAAGAGTTCGATGTCCATCCAGACAAAACTCTGGTCCGAAAACCTGATGACGGGCGAAAGGCACATTACCGCGACCGGACACTTCACCATGGTCGCGGTCGACAGGGACCACCGGCCAGTTCCTGTCCGCGACGGCGCTTCTGCGGTGAGAGCGCTCTTTGACAAGGGGTGGGAATAATCATGCTGGACAGGCAACATCTTTCGATCCTGCGTGAAGTCGACCGCCTCGGCAGCCTGACGGCTGCGGCGGAACGGCTGAACGTCTCGCAGTCTGCGCTCAGCCATACGATCCGCAAACTTGAAGAGCGCTACGGTGTGGCGATGTGGGAAAAATACGGGCGCAACCTGCGTCTCACCGAGGCCGGCCGCTACATCGTCCGGCTGGCACAGCGTGTTCTTCCGCAGATCGAAAGGGCTGAAAATGTGCTGTCGGATTATCGCCATGGCCAGCGAGGTTCCCTGAAGATCGGCATGGAATGCCATCCCTGCCATCAGTGGCTGGTGGGGGTGACCAAACCCTATCTCATGGACTGGCCGGACGTCGATCTGGAACTCACGACATCCTTCGCCTTCGGTGGCGTGGCAGCACTGACGGGGTACGAGATCGACATCCTGATCACACCCGACCCGATCGAAGCACCCGGTATCCAGTATCTGTCGGTGTTCGATTACGAACTGGTGCTCGCCGTTCCGGCCGGTCACCCGCTGGCGCAGAAACCTCATGCCGAAGCTGCCGACCTGCTGGATGAGACGCTGTTTACCTATCCGGTACCGCCGGAGCGGCTGGATGTCTTCACGCAGTTCCTCGTGCCCGCCAACGCCCGCCCGCGCCACCACCGCAATGTCGAGACAACGGAAATGATGCTTCAGCTCGTCGCGGCAGGTCGCGGCGTCAGCGCCATCCCGAACTGGCTCGTGCGTCGCGAAGCCGCAACACTCGGTGTCCATCCCGTCCGCATCGGCCAACTGGGCATCCGCAAAAGCATCCATCTCGGTTTCAGGGATGGTGACGACACTGTCGATTTCATCGCAGGATTTCTCGCAACATCACGCCAGACATCAGCCTGACGCGTTGGAGGGATGAGTGACCGCTTGCGGCCGAATGTGGTTACGGCGGCATCGCGCCAAAAGCTGCCGCAGGATATTCTACTCGATGAAATCAGCCATGATAGATGAAACGCTCTCGATGGCAGGGGCAACATTGGCGATACCCTCGGCTTGCTGGCCTTGGGCCCACGCGGACTGAACATCCTTGTATCTGGTTGCGGCTTCGAACTGTTTTACCTCTTCGGCAGTGAGCACACGTACGGTCGCACCTGCCTTCTTCAAATCTTCCAATTGTGTGTCGAAGCTTTCGCCCATGACCGCATCCAATCCCGCATAGGATTTCCGGGCGGCCCGGATGATGGCGTCCTGGTCTTCCTGGGCAAGGCTTTTCCAGACGTCCTTGTTCATAGCGAGGATGTAAACATGACCCAGCCACAGGTCCTTTGAAACCAGAACATGGGGCGCGCTTTCGTGTACCTTCAGCATGTAGCCGCTGTCGACGTTCACCATCAGGCCGTCGAGCGTCTTCGCCCTCAGGGCAGCCGGGATTTCTGGTCCCCAGTGCATGGTGACGGGAGTTGCCCCGTAATTCCTGAGAAAATCCAGATGCCAGAAACTTGCAGACCGCCATCGGCCACCCTTCAGCTTATCGAGGTCGACCATCGGCTCGTTGCTGAAAAATGCGACCGGGTACCCTGTACCGAAGTAGATTTGAACAATGTTATTGTCGTCGAGTTCTGCTGGGAAAGCGGGAATTTCCGAATAGACGCGATCAAAGAATTCAATCTGTCGGCCGCCGATGGGGCCTCGGATGAAGCTTTTAAATATCTGGTGCAGCGGCATCTGCTTGGCCGTATATTCCGGCACCACCGTACCGATGTCGGTTGTGCCCTTCGTGACGGCACCCAATGCATCATAGGCGGCTGCAATCTCGCCGTTCCAGTGATCCTTGATTTTTAGGCGGCCGTTCGACTCCTTCTCGATTGCCGGGAATACGACATCTTTGAGAAATCGTGTGCGCATTCCGCCAAGCGGTTCGTGATCACTAAACCTCAGAGTGCGGGTAGCCCTGGTGCTCCCCTGAGCGGCGGCGTTCACGATCGATGACGTAGATGCGGCCGCGCCAATCGCCGAGGCGATAAACATCCTGCGGCTGAACCCGTTTCCGATGGAGCCTTTGCTGAATTCGGTCATATCGGTACCTTCATGTTAACCCTGACGCGAGCCGGGGAAAGAGTGTCTTGCCTGTCAAGAAACGCTCCGATCATCTGGAGCCATATGACAAGGTTCCTTTGACCCCTCACTTGATCGGGGAATGCCCATATATATATCTGAATGATCCTTCAGTTAGGAATTCGCATTTTGAAAGACGCCTCTCAGGTTGTGCCGCAACGTCTAAAACCCCGGAAAACCCCGGTTCAATCGCGATCGGGGGTCACCGTGGAAGCGATCCACGAAGCCGCCATTCAGGTTTTGCTGAGCGAAGGGTTATCGCGGCTGACCACCACGCGGGTGGCGGAACGCGGCGGCGTTTCGGTTGGAACGCTGTACCAGTACTTCCCCAACAAAGAGGCTTTGCTGTTCGCCATCCTTCTACGTCATTTCGAAGAAGTGGCTGAGGCGCTGGAGCGCGTGGATATTGCAGCGAATGGCCGGCCGCTGGAAGAGCTGGCTGAAAGCATCGCGGATGCCTATGTCTCCGTAAAGGTCGCGCGGCCGGACGCAACAATCGCTCTCTATCGCGTCGCGGGCGCCATCGATCAGTTCAAGATGTCCCCCGATATACATGTAAGACTTGTGAACGCCGTTGTCCGGGTGCTCGCCAACGCCTCGGATGCTTCTTTCACGGAGCCGAGGAAGGTATCGTTCACCCTGCTTTCGGCGTTGGCCGGTATTTCGCGGGGAAGCTTTGCCAATCTGGCTTCCGGCCCAGAGATACTTGACGGTTTTCGCGAGGAGGCGCGATTGCTGTCGCGGGCATATCTGAGGGCGGCCGCGCAAATCTGACGATCAGAATGACCGCTTTGGGCCGAAAGGAGACACCGGCCAGGTCGGATTGGGCAAGAAAATGAATTGCGCTTGAACGACCATGGTTTCCGGGCCTGTCGTCACGTGGCTTCGCCTAGATGTGCCCTCATCCAGCGGGCTTCCTCGGTGGCACTGCGCCCGAAATACTGGCGAAAATCGCGGCTGAAATGGGCGGCGCTCGCATAGCCGACTTCGGCTGCGACCGTGGCCACGGGACCATGGTTGCGGGCGATCATCAGGCGCGCTTCGTGCAGTCGCATTGCCTTGAGGTAGCGAACCGGCGATGTGCCTGTCAGGGCCTTGAAGTGGGCGTGGTAGGACGGAACACTCATTCCGGCCTCGGCGGCCAGAGCCGGCACGGAAAGTCCCGAGGAGAACGAGGCGCGAATGCGCGCGAGACTTTCAACGATCCGGCCGGTGGTCCCCCGTTGGCGCAGGGCCGCCCGTAGAACATTTCCCTGCGGGCCGACGAGCACCAGATAGTGCAGTTCCCGCTTCAGGCCGGGCCCAAGAATAGCACTTTCCTGCGGATCGGCGAGCACCTGAAAGGTCCTGCTCAAAAGCTCCCGCATCCTCGGCGTTATCGGGCTTGAAACAAGGCTGCGGGCCTGCTCCTGCACGGGGTTTCCCCGCTCCTCCAGCATCACGGCAATCTCTGCCGCAAGAGGCAGGTCGAATTCGACATAAAGTGCCAGCAAGGGCCGTTCAGGGCTGGCTTGCGACGCCATCCGGAATGGAACTGGCACCGACACGCCTAGGTAATGATCGGCATCGTAGCGATAGACCTGCCCATCCAGAAAACCCTGTTTCGCGCCCTGCAGCACAAAGACTGCACCGGGCCGATACAGCACAGGCACGTCCTCCAGAATGGCTTCGGAGCGCAGGACGCGCATGCCAGCCAACGCCGTGGGATTGTAGCCGGGGCGCGACGCGAGCTTAGACGCCTGCGCCGTGAGATCGTCAACATCAATAGGATTGAGCAATTCTATCATAGGATCTGCACTATTTTGCCTCGAACACCCAGACTATCTGTCAATTCATCGAAAAGCAAAAGTGAGGGCTCTTTCATGACTGCCAGGACTTTCTTCATCACTGGCGCCAATTCGGGATTCGGGTTCGCCGTTGCCAGGGCAGCGCTTGAGGCCGGACATGAGGTGATCGGCACGGTTCGCTCGGAGGCGGCGCGCTCCGCTCTCAGCGAGCGTCTTCCCCGATCCCACGCCGTATTGTGCGACGTTACCGATTTCGACCGCATCGAGGCAACCGTCCAGCAGGCCGAGGACGACTTCGGCCCGGTCGATGTCCTGATCAACAATGCCGGTTACGGGCACGAGGGAGTGCTGGAGGAATCCCCGCTGTCCGAGATGCAGCGCCAGTTCGACGTCAACGTGTTCGGCGCGGTCGCTGTGGCCAAGGCTTTCCTGCCGCGGTTCCGTAAGCGGCGCTCGGGGTTCGTCGTCAACGTCACCTCCATGGGTGGCCTGATCACCATGCCGGGTATTGCCTATTACTGCGGCAGCAAGTTTGCGTTGCAGGGCATATCCGAGGTGATGCGTGCCGAGATGGCGCCATTCGGAGTACATGTAACAGCGCTCTGCCCCGGCTCCTTCCGCACTGACTGGGCCGGACGCTCCATGGTCCGCACAGAGCGCTCCATCGCGGAGTATGACGCGCTGTTTGATCCGATCCGCGCGGCGCGACAGAACAAGCACGGCGCGCAACTCGGCGATCCGGAGAAACTTGCCGATGCGGTCCTGACCCTTGTCGCCTCCGAAAATCCCCCACCGCAACTGCTTCTCGGCAGCGATGCCCTTGGTCTGGTCCGCAAGCGGCTTCAGGCGATGCTGCAGGAGATAGACGACTGGGAGCCGCTCACCCGTTCGACAGACGGTTGACGGAGCGGCGCGCCAGACCGCGCCATATCTCGGCCCGAGGCTGCGACCGCTTCGGGCCGAAAGCCATCCAGAAAAAAAGCCGGCTACGCATCAATTCTCACACATTGCGACGGCATGGAAATTGTCTAGTTTTGCTGAATTGACAGACAGGAAGGGCAACGGACGGTAATGGTTGAACGCGATCAGGATGAGGCATTACTGACACCACACGATGACGGGGCAGCCAGGCATTTGTCTGGCATGGAATTGCCTGATGTCGTGCTGGAGGCAACGGATGGTACGGCCGTTAATCTTCGCGGACCGGGCTTGTCGGTGGTCTATGCCTATCCCAGGACAAGCCCGCCCGGAGGCAAGGCGATTGATGGATGGGATGCCATTCCCGGTGCGAGAGGGTGCACACCGCAATCCTGCGCCTTCCGGGACCATTTCGCCGAATTGAAGGCCCTGGGAGCAACGCATCTGTTTGGCCTTTCCACGCAGACCACGGACTATCAACGAGAAGCGGCAGAACGGCTTCACCTGCCCTTTCCCCTCCTCTCCGACCATTCGCTTCGTCTGGCATCAGCCCTTCGTCTGCCAACGTTCCAGGCTGGCGGCATGACATTGCTGAAAAGGCTGACGATGATTATCGAGACAGGCATGATCAGGCACGTCTTCTACCCCGTTCATCCGCCAGAAAACAATGCCGATGCCGTGATTGCCTGGTTGAAAGCCAATAGAAATTCCTGAACCGATCAATGCCAGCGTTGCCAGCCCCGGCTTTCAGTGTCCTTGGAATTATGCCGGCCGATGGCATGTTTTTAAAGGGCGGACGCAAGGAACGGGTCCAGCTTTCCCGGGCTCGTATCAACGAGAGCGCCGACACGACTGTCGCGTAACATCCATCAAAAAAGACCCTTCGAGATGTGGTTCGCGAAGGGTCTGATTCATGTCTGGAGATTCTCGTTAGATGGCGGCTTATCACGCCGCCTTGCTGCGCGCCCGGTCGTGGGTCGCGTTGAGCTGTCGGGCGACGATATCGTGATTGAGCCATTGCACCGGTCCGGTAGGTGCGCTGGACGATCTGAAAATCAACTGCCCGGTTGCTTCCACCACAAATGTGCTCAGGTGGTCACTGATCAGTGACTTGCCATCGCGGTGCATCTGCGTGATCTCGTGTGACGTGCCGATGGTGAGATCGGCCTGAGCCTGGCTGTTCGGCATCGGCCATGCCGAGAAATTGTAGAACGGGATCATCACATCGCTGGCCTGCATGGTTCTGATCTTGTCCATAACGTCGTCGAGGGTGACGTTATCGGCCAGCAGAGCCTGGCATGCCTGCCATTGTTCTCGCGCCCATTCCGCGCCGCCTTCTTTTTTCAAAGCCAGGAGAAGCGGGATCAAAGGCAGTTCGATACCCGTGAACACGTCGGAAGAGTTCGTCCGGATTTCCGGGCAATTATAGACGGATGCCTTGATGCCGGCCGCCCATGCCCGCTCGGCTATACCCTCGAGCCGCATCTTTGCGTAGCCCTGCGTATAGTTGGTGTAGGTCTGCCAGCGATATTCGCCATCGATGAGGATTTCGCTGCCGTGATAGCCATAGGCCGTGTAGCGGACCTGGCAACCAGACGCTTCCACACGCTCACGAATGGCAGAGCTGAATTCGATCAGGTGGCCGAACGTATCTGCCGACACCGCGTCGAAATTCTTCAGGATCAGCTTGCCCAGATCACTCTCGATGAGCGCCTGAGACGACATGTGCCTTGCCCCGGTGCCCTTGTAGATACGGTTTGCGAGAACCAGGAACACCTTTGCTTTCGGTATGCCGCCCGCCATCGTGTGCGCGAAAAACACGTTCTGACCCTTGCCGATCATCCCGTCGAGTTCGGCCATCACCTGCGTCAGCGCATCCGTGAAACGCTTGGCGGAAATGTTCTGACATTGCTCGATATAGCTCCAGTCGAGCTTGTCGTCTTCCCAGCTTGTAAGCGACATGTCTGCCAGAAGATCGGTTGGCGTCTGTCCGCCTTCCGGGGCATCGAGATCAAAACCTGCCATGAGCGGGATATTGATGATCTTGCCGCCCAGCCGCTCTTCGGCCGCTGCCAGCTCTTCCGCGTCAAGCGGACGCAGAGTGTTGTCTTCGTTGCGACGGCCGACCGTGATGCCGACGATCTTCATTCCCGCCTTGCGCGCTTCATCGAGCAGTCCCGTGGCGTAACCACGTCCGAATAGTTCGCCAAAAAGGACGAAGATATCACCGCTCTTGAAAACAGTGTTTTCGGGAAGCTGCTGCTGAGAGGACGAGTTTTTCATTTTTCAAACATTCTTCATTCAAGACTTCGAGCGTCGGCTAACCGACTTCTGGATCATGTGATGCCCAAATTCGCGCGTCTTGGGAATTCATATTGGGTTACAGAGCATCGCATAACGTGAGCGCCACCCGAATTGTTCCCCGCCCCGCCGCCCGATTGCAGGCGATCCGCGCTCTTTTTTCGTGAAAATGGCACTCTGTCTGCGGCGCCTGAAAACCACGTCGAAAAGGCCGTCCGAGCGGGAGATGCTACATCTTCACCTCGGTTCGAGACATGTGCACGCTCGATTCGCACAAGGCATGGACAAGGGAGATATCCTCTCGCCCGAGGCTTACGTTTACGATGCGGAAATGCTTAATACCGGGAATGACAGAACCCACAGTCGAACAAACCGAACAACTTGCCATCGCTTTTGAGCGCTTCACCCGCCGGTTCAAGGTGGCCGAGGCGGCCGCCGCGATGCAGAACGGGCTTAATGCGCTCGACATCCAGGTCCTTCTGTTCATCAACGAACGTCCCGAATGCAGCCTGGGAGACGTCGCGCGCCACATTCAGGTTGCGCTGACGACAATGTCGTCCTCGGCTGACCGGCTGGTGCGCCGGGACATGATCGAGCGGAACAGGCCAGAGGCCGACCGTCGATCGGTCGCTCTCACACTCACACAAAATGGGAAAGACGCTGTCGCGGGTTACATGGACGGTTACAGAGCCTCCTGCCGGGCAATGCTCGAGGCGCTCGATGATACTGATCGGATTGCGTTTCTTCGTCTGACGGACAAAATCGCAAAATACGATAATTGAATAATACGAGATTCGTAGTATATCGCTGACACCGAAACTGTCAGGGATATGAAATGAGCAAGGCACCGTCTTCCGCACTCGTCACAGGCGCAAACAAAGGCATCGGCCTCGCCATTGCCCGGCAGCTTGGCACGAATGGCCTGCTGGTCTGGCTTGGATGCAGGGATTTGTCGCGCGCAGATGCGGCGGCGCACCAATTGCAGAGCGAGGGCATTGAAGCGCGTGCAGTCCAGCTCGATGTGACGGATGAGGCAAGCGTTGCCGCCGCCGTTCAAACCATCGACAGCGAGACGGGCAGTCTCGATGTTCTGGTCAATAACGCCGGGCTCATGTTCGGACCACCGCCTTCCCTAGCGGAGGAATCGATCGATGAGATCAGGCGGATGTTCGAGACCAACGTGTTTGGCGCATTACGCGTCACTCAGGCCTTCCTGCCATTGCTGCGCAGATCAGAGGCGGCGCGGATCGTCATGATGAGCAGCGGCCTCAGTTCGCTCGCAGATTCTCTCGATATGCGAAGCGAGACATGGAGTGTGGGGTTTGGCGGTTACTGCGCATCAAAGACGGCGCTCAACATGCTGACCGTGAAGCTGGCAAAAGAACTCGATCGCGAAGGGATCAAGGTGAATGCGGTAGATCCGGGCCTGACATCCACTGACATGACGGGGAACGGCGCCGGGCACCCGCCTGAAATTGGCGCACGCCCGGCCGTCGCACTGGCAATGGCTCACGCGTTCGGACCATCGGCCGGCTTTTACAGCTGTTCGCCACAGGGCGAACTGGTTCAGAAAAACTGGTGACATGCGGGTCGATGCCGGGGAGCGTGACAGATCCGTTCCGCCTCCCGGTTTTCTGAACGCCCTGCCCTGTATTGAAAACGGAATATGACGTCCCGCGGTGGCTGTGATGTGTGGTTCGGGCCTGCGGTGCTGAACGAACATCGGTCGTTGCGTTTGATAAGACACATCATTTACGATGGGGCATTGTTGTTTCCAGAGATTGATAGTGACCTTCCCAAGCATGTCTTTCCATCTGCTCGCCCCTGTGGCCATGCTCGTTGGCGCCTATTTCCTGGTCCGTTGCATCGCCATGCTGGCACGGGTGATCTTTCCAAAAGTAAGGGTGCGGTTTTCGGCGGGTGAAGCCCCATGCAAACTGACGATACCCCGGCCGGACCGCTACGTTATCAACGTCCTGATCCCGCCTTTCACCTTCTTCACCGGCGTGTCCCATTTCTCCGCCCGGTTTTCCGTCACCACATTTCCCGGCAAAGTACCGCTGGATTATCGATCCTACGGACGTTCGCTTTTTCGCGTTCAGAGAACTGATATGGCGGGGAAACAATCCGTGCCGCTCGGTTCATTCGAGTGCACGGCGCCAGGCGAAATCCTGATTACCTGCGACAATCCCGAGACGATACGCCCGAACTATCTGCTGGAAGTGTCTTCCCCTGTCTCCGCACTAACGCTTGTCGCCCTTATCCTGGCAACGATCATGTCTTCGGCCATGACAATCGGCGGCCTCATCATCTCCATCCTATGGATAAGCGGGAAGATCTGAGCGCCTCAGCGCTGAACGGCCTGACACCGGCGAGATATCTGCCAGACGCTCAGACCGAAGACCGCTCATGGCGACGCTTTCAGATGTATGTATCGAAAGCGTCGGCCTCACTTTGAGTGGTGAAGGTGAATGTGACCACTTCACTGTCATCGGGTTGGCGGATGCCAATCGCGGTGACAATCAACCGGGCGATCTCATCCTGAGCTTCACTTCCCGACCGGGACAAATTCACCGTTTTCTCGATGGCCGGTGCGAATACCTCGCTGATGACGCCGAGGCGCATATTGTGTTTCATGATGATATCCCGGTCCTCGATGATCGCGGCCTGCTCATCCTTCGGGATTCCGGCATTGTCCATTGCGCTTATCGTGGCATTGGTCGCGAGCTTGATCGGGCCCTCCTCGAGCCACCGCTCAACCATCTGATGGAACTGGCGCATACGCGCAGCGGGAATTGTTTTATGTACAGTAATCGACATCTGCGTTCCTTTGTCAGCTTCCATGCATACTCGATACCAGCTCCCCGGATAAGGGCCGCTCGCACTCAGCAAGAACTTGCGTAAGCAGCGTGTAGGGCGTCGAGCAATAAGCTTCAATTGATTTGTGTTGAAGATCAGCCTGCAGAGGAAGCTGACGTGGAGCGAAAACAACGCTTTGGGGCGCGATATGGCGGTTTTGGGTGCCCACTGTTATGACAGAATTGCGTGCGAGCTGACGCCAGACTTCGTCAATTCTATCACTTCTTCAGCTTAGAGGTTTCAACCCACACATTGAGTGGCTTCTGCTCTCCCATGGAGATCGCGAGTACTACCGTCACCCACATATTTGGTCGCTCCAACAGAAATGCGGTGCCAGAATTGGAGGTCACTTTAGTGACCCCATCGACGGAGGTTTGGGAGAGAGCAGTCTCGAAAGCCTTAAACTCGTCGCTCGTACAGATCACACGATCTTCACCCTTCGCTAGGGCCATAACGAAACTAAGCTCACAGTGCGAGGAGAAGAAATCTTTGTAGTCTCGATAGCTGATGAAGAATTCCAGTCCACTCGGCATTGTATAAAGGCCACTGCCGAGTACAGGGCGAGAAGTTGGATCTGGGGGAGAGGAAAGGACTTTCACTGTCCAATCGCCCTGCTCTGCACCTTTTGCCAGGGCGTTTATGCTTGCGCCAGTCGCCACACAAAGTTTCAGCACGTCATCGAGAGGACATGCAACGACGACACCATTGCTGGATGCGATAGCAACTACCAAAGCGATTAAAAAGCGCATGAGTTTCTTCCCAAATGGATTAATTTAAAAGGTACCTTCGATGCAAAACAAATAAAGGATGTATCGCTTTGTCGGACCTGACCTCCATTACTGGAGTTCACTCACGACCGATAGCGGAGGTTGCCCAACATCCGGAAACTGTCGATGCCCGATGGAAGGCATGATAGCCGCCCCTGAGGAGCTACGCCCCAAGGTTGAGGTCGAATGGAATTCAATAAACCGCCAGCTACCAACCAAAGGGCGAGTTTTTAGCAACGTGAGTAAGAGATTCGTCACGGAAACCTCATAGGCTCCTCCCCGACAGGAAAAGCGATAGCGGCTATGGTTTTTGGGCATGATGCTTGATTACAACTCACTTTTGATTGCGCTTGCCGTCTCGGCCACGTGTCTTGGTGTGACCCTGCTCGGTAGCTGGTTCGCGCGCCGCTCCGAGACCTTTCTATTGAGCTGTACGCTCGGGCTCGTGCTCATCGTCAGCGGCATCATTACCTACGGCCTTTATGTGGACGATCCTGTCGTTGCGTTCTGCGTGATGTCGTTCATTCTTCTTCACGCGGGCTTCGCGATCATCTGGGGAGCAGGCTGCCAGTTTCGCCGCAACAGATTGCCACTAAGACCCGTTATTGCCTGTGCCATCGCGGCGATGCTTGTCTCTATTCCGCCGCTCGTGATTGGTTACGACGGGATCGCATTTATCGCCCAGAATTCGGCGATCGCCACAATGCTCTTCGCGACGGCCTGGCAATATTGGCGCGCACGCGAAGAAGCGCTGGTCCCCCTCATCGGAATTTCCGTCCTCTATTGCCTGACGGGGATTTCCTTTGTTCTTTGCGCCGCCGTTCTCGTTGCCGATGGAAAGGCCGTACTGGGCGTCGCGCCAAGCAATTGGGCCGAGGATCTCAGTATCGCCATCTGCATCGCCGGGATGACCGGCATCGGCGCCCTTTCACTGGCGCTTCACCAATGGCGGCTCGCGGCGCGGCACCGTCTGGACGCCATCACTGATCCGCTAACCGGTCTCCTGAATCGCCGGGCGCTGTTCGAGCGCTGCGGTCAGCGTATGATCGGACCGGAAACGGCAGTCCTGGTCTTCGACCTCGATCATTTCAAATCCATCAACGACACGTTTGGGCACGCCGCTGGCGACCGCGTGCTGAAAATTTTTGCTGCCGAACTTGCGGCCAACTGTGGAGCCGGTGATACCGCTGCGCGCCTCGGCGGCGAGGAATTCGCTCTGATTTTGAAAGAAGTCATGCCCAATCGCGCCGAAATGGTGGCGGAGGGCATTCGCAAAGCCTTCGCGGATCACAGGATTCACCTGGAAGGCGAAACCCTCACATGCACGGTCAGCGCCGGGGTTGCCTTGGGGCGCTCCGTTCCAATGGATTTCGACGCGATGCTGAGCGCGGCGGACAAGGCGCTCTATATCGCCAAGCGCGCGGGCCGTAACCGGATCGAGGTTGCAAGCCATCTCCACGCTGTATCGACAGGTTCTGCTCGCACCGTCTCATAAGCTGACTGCGACTGAGGCGGACAATGCGGCCCGACCTTCTCCATTAACGTCCGCTACGGGCCGCCACTCATCTTCTGCTTCACCCGTCTTCCTTCTTCTATGACATGGTGCACACCTGCGCCTGCGCAAAGCGACAATGCCTCGAGAACGGCCGCTTCGGGCCGAAAGCAGGCATTGCCGGCATCGCAAAACTGCCTATTCTGCCACCTTGAAGACATCGATCGGGTTGGTTTGCTGATGACACCAGACGAATTGAAGATCGTGCGGCGGGCCTATGCCATGCAGATTGCGGCGGCTGTAAGGGTTGTCGATGCCCGTGTCGAGAAAGCCTTTGCCGAGGTGCCGCGAGAAGATTTTCTTGGTCCCGGGCCGTGGCCGATCTTTCGTATGCGCAAGGCCTATGTGCAAACCCCGACCGCCAACCCCGTATACCTCTATACCGATGACGTTGTCGGTATCCTGCCCGAGCGCCGCATCAACAACGGGCAGCCGTCGCTCCATGCCTTCCTGCTTTCGCAAGCTGCTCTCAAGGCCGGTGAGCATGTCGTGCATGTTGGCGCCGGTGCGGGATATTATTCGGCAATTATTGCGAACCTCGTCGGCGCGTCCGGCACGGTGACGGCGATCGAGTTCGAGCCGGAACTTGCTGCCCGCGCCACCGCCAATCTCGCCCCATATCAAAACACCTCGGTGGTTCACGGAGACGGCAGCGCCGCGGCGTTCGATCCCGCCGATGTGATCTATGTGAACGCTGGCGCAACACGGCCCGCAACGATCTGGCTGGACCGCCTGAAAGACGGTGGAAGGCTGATCCTGCCGCTCACGACCGATCTTGGCTTCGCCAACAGCAACTGGAGCAACATGCATCTTCGCGGCGCGGTGTTTCTGATAACGCGCAGGGGCGACGAATTCCAGGCACAATGGATTTCACCCGTCGCCATCTTCCCCTGCGAAGGCATGCGCGACGAACACTCCGAAAAAGCGCTCGCGGCGGCATTCGAAAGCGGAGAACACAGAAGGGTCACACGGCTTTATCGAACGGATGATCTGCCGGAAGCACAATGCTGGCTCCGCGCTCCCGGCTGGTGCCTGGCCTATGCTTGAGGAGAAATCCGGGACGGCAGAGAACCGTCTAAGACGCTAAACAGCCTGTCTTTCATGCTTCGGCTGCTTCGGTCGCCGCGCCGGCAGTGCCATCGATTCCTCCTCGGCGTCCTGCGGGCCTCCCCAGAAGGTTTCGAGCGTCGGTCGATCCACCAGAAACCGGTCGCGGAACAGGAACTGAAAGATCTCGCGCAGCCACACGCGCCGGCCCATCTGCGTATACCAGCGCATGGAATGCCGTTGCTCCCGGTCGGGGTGAAACAGCAAGCGCCCCACCGCCTTCGGTCGCGCCTGGATCGCCAGTTCGATTGCCTTCACGCAGAAGAACAGCATCCAGGGCCGGAAATGTGCCATCGCCAGAACCTGATGTTTGTAGTCCCACTTGCGCACGTCTGCCTGAATGACCCGCCGATCCTTGGCTATGCGGAAAAACGGCGTCCACCGGTGCGGTGTCACGTAAAGCGCCTGGATCTGGTCGGGATCGTAGGACAGTAGTTGGCGAAAACCGCGCCACATATCCTTCAACCGGTCCTCTTCGAAACCCACCACCCATGTGGCCATGGAAAGGATGCCGTGCTGGCGCAAAAGCTGGATGGCATGCCGGTCGGTCGCAGTGCCACCACCCTTGCGGATCAGCGCCAAGGTCGCCTCGTCGGTGTTTTCCATGCCGATCAGCCAGCGGATCACGCCCGCCCGGCGATAAAGATGCAGAATGTCCGCATCGCGAACGATATCGTCGGCGCGGGTGGAGCCGACGATCAGCACAGGCACGTTCTCGGCGATCATCGCATCGAGAAATGCCTTCCACGCCTTCTTCGAGGAGGTCGGGTTTTCGTCAGCCAGGTTGATCAGTTCAACGCCATGCTCGCGGTGAAGTCTGGCGATTTCGCGCGCAAACAGCACGGGATCGCGATGCCGCCAGCGGGTCCAGAAACCACGTTGACCGCAGTAATTGCACAAATGCGGACAGCCACGGGAAAACTGCATGACCACGGCCTTCTTGCCGCCCCAATAGCTGTAGCGATCATGATCGATCAGTTCCCAGCCCACACGAAAGCTGTCGAGATCGGCAATCGCCTGCGCAGGCGCTGTTGCCCTGGCCCGGCCGTCGTCGTCACGAAAGGCAATGCCGTTGACCGTGGCAAGTGGCCTTCCGGTTTCGAGAGCATCGATCAGCACAGTCGCGGTCAACTCCCCCTCGCCGCGCACGATCACGTCAAATGCATCGGTCTCGGAAAGCACGTCCTGCCAGTGATAGGTTGGAAACACGCCGCCATAGATAAGCAATATCTGATCGTCGGCAGCCTTGATGGCCTGCGCGATTGCGAGCGCCGTCGGATGGGCCGAGGTTGAGCCGGAATGACCGATCAGCACCGCCTGGGGTGCTGCGGCCATGATGTCCGAAAGGATGGCTGCAATCGACATCGGCCCGAATTCCGCATCGATCAGCGACACATCATGGCCGGCATCGATCAATGGACCGCCGATGGCAAGAAGCCCCAGAGGCGGCAGGTGATCATCCGGCACGCGGCTTCCGATCGCCGTATGTGGCGGATTGACGATACAGATTTTCAAGCGTGCGGCCCCTGTAACAATGTTTAAGGAGACTTAGAGCACACCTTATGAAAATCCGTTTAACTCAGAATAATACTTGTTCTAATGGATCGAAGGCCAATATTGGCTGACCGAAAAGCGCAGAAGCAGTCACTCGCAAACATCCAACGCAGCCAGATCGTTTTCGATAGAGCGATCCAGCCTAAATTGCTCGTGCAGATGCATGATTTGCACACGATAGAGGGCCAATAGACGGCTGAGTGCTTGTAAGATCATGTCCGCATCGAGTTCACAGTAGGAAACCGCGAGGGCTTGCCGCACGTCCGGACTGGATCGACGGTCAAACTTGGCAACAACTGTCGTCTCTGCGGTCCGGTCATGCAGCCAATCATCAGATTGCATAACATGTTGGCGCAATTCGTCCAGAAGCGTTTGAGAATAGAAGAGTTCTCCGCGCTTGGCCCGTCTGTATGTCTCGTGGGCGGCTGCAAGCCCCTTGCTGATGGAGACGTCGATTTCGTCTGCCGTGACTGTGAACGTCAGATCTCTGGAGCGATTGGCCAGGTCAGCGACGATCCTTTCGGGATCGTGGAGAATAATCATCGGAAGCCGATACCAAGGGGATGGGGTAAGCTTCGCAGCATTGAGGTAGAATATGTCGATCTTGTTGAACGGGCGGAAATGTGAAACGCAGTGATGCGTCCCAGGCATCCATTCGTTGAACAAAAAGCCGGGCCATTGTTGCGGAAAGTCCCGCCGATGCTGAACGAACCAGTTATGGCGCTCGGCATTCACAACAACCCGAAGATCGATATCTGAGTAGGAATCAGCGCTTCCCGCCGCGAGTGAGCCGGAAATGAACAGACCGATCACGTCGGGATCAACGCTGAAGTGATCGAAAGCGACCGAAATCAATCGGTCTCTGGCGGCTGATAAAGCTGTGAGGTCCAGACTGCTCATCTGGCGATCCTATCAAAGGCGCCAACGGTCGCAATAGAACAAGTGCGGTCGCGTCCGGATAACACGACTGTCATCCTCACCCGGTCAAAGCACGAAACAATCGCCGCTCAGGCGTCCTGCAAAAATGCCGTCGGAGTCAGTGCGGTCACCTGCCGGAAGGCGTGGGAGAAGGCGGCGGTGCTGGCGAAGCCGGCCTGGTCTGCCACGCGTGCGATGGGTTCTCCCTCGGCGAGCCGCCGCATGGTCCAGGCGATCCGGGCCCGCTGGCGCCATGCTTTCAGTGTCATGCCGGTTTCTGCGGGAAAGAGCCGGCTTGCGGTGCGGACCGATGTGGCAGCGCGAGATGCGAGTTCGCCGAGGTCCATCAGGTTGGCGTGGTCGGCAAGGGCAAGCTCCGCCACGCGCCTGCCCGTCGGGCTTTTCGGCAAGGGAAGGAATGTCGGTGCATCCTGCATGGCGGTCAGTTCGTGTAGCATCAGCCTGACGATGAGGGCTGCCTTTTCTGATTGAGGATCGGCGGCCACGGCGGCATCGAGCAGAGAACGCAGCAATGGCGTAACCCGCGAAGCGAATGCCCGTTGCGGAAAGGCTGAGGGAACCCACTCCCGGATGGCGGATTGCTGCCAATGCACCATCCACAGTTCCGCATCCGTCATGATATCCAGCCGGTGTGAAACGCCTGCGGGTATCCACGCTGCAAGCTGCGGAGGCACCAGCCACACCCCATCATCCGTATGAACCTGCACCATGCCGGAGGCCGCAAACGTCAGTTGCGCCTCATCATGGGAATGAAGCGGCAAGGCCTCTCCACGGCGTTTGGTCATGCGGTGAATGGTGAAAGGTAGCGGCAAAACGATTGGCCTTTCCGCGATGCAGGTTGGCGTCACATCGAAGAAATTCTCTGTTACCATCTTGCCAATGGATGATCAAGGAAGAGCGCTGATGGGAATGAAGATGCAGGCGGTGGTCATCGCCGAATATGGCTCAAACGATGTCGTGGAGTTCACCGAGGTTAACAGGCCGGAGCCACAGGCGGACGAGGTTCTGGTCAAGGTTCTCGCCGCAGGCGTCAATCCGGTGGACTGGAAAATCCGCAGTGGTGCGGGCCAGCGCATGGGGATGACCCTCCCGATCCATCTCGGCGGCGAGCTGGTCGGCACGATCGAGAAAATAGGAAGCGGCGTGGATGGCTTTTCCGAGGGAGAGACGGTTTTCGGAATGGTTCACACCGGCGCCTTCGCGCACTACGCTGTTGTAAAGGCGGGTAACCTGGTCCGCGTGCCGGTCGGGCTCGGTCCGGTTGAGGCCGCAGCACTGCCGCTGGCCGGCACGACGGCATGGCAGGCCCTGTTCGATGTGGCCGACCTGAAAGCCGGGCAGCGCCTGCTCATCACCAACAGTTCCGGCGGCGTCGGCTCGCTGGCGGTGCAATTTGCCAAGGCACGGGGCGCCCTTGTCACGGCGGTCGGCTCGGCGCGTAACGAAGATTTCGTTCGCAGCCTCGGCGCAGACGTCTTCGTCGACTATACCAGCCAGCCTTTCGAAGAGGTCATCAGCGACATGGACGTCGTGTTTGATACGATGGGTGGCGAGACCTTCGGGCGGGCATTCAAAACCCTGCGCAAAGGCGGCTTCATGGTGACCGTTGTTGCCTTTCCCGATGGCAGCGAAGCCGAACGCTTCGGCGTCAGCGTCAAACGCTCCTTCACCGTGCCAAGCGCGCAAACCCTCACCTCGATCACGGAGTTGGTCGAAGCAGGCAAGGTAACGCCGCATGTCGATAAGGTCCTGCCGCTTGCCGAGGTCAGGCAGGCGCTTGTGCTGTCCGAAAGCGGCCGTGCGCGTGGCAAGATCGTGCTGTCCGTTTCGGATTAAAAGGAAAATACCTGATCTGCTGACCGGCGACGGTCATCTCAGGCATTGAGACCAGGTTGTGAACCCATAGGCTTGCGCGTGGGCTGCTTTCGCGATTATGGTGCGGGTGCTCTTAGCCAAGCCGGGAGGCAAGACTTGGCGAGGGGATCAGCTGGGGCTCTGAAAAGAGCAGAAGGATTTCTCCCGTCCTCCCAGCACCAGCTCGCGCATTCCGGCTGGAACTGATTCAGCATCCGCATGAGCCGATATGATCTGAACGACTTCATGGTCCGGCTCGCCTCAATGCGGCTGTGGCTCCGCTCTTGTGAGTGTACGGCCTGAAGCCACCGTCCTTTCAGCAACCGGTAAGCCCGCCTGCCCTCACGCCTCATCCAGCGCAAGCGTCAGATCGGCGATGAGATCGCCAGGATGTTCGATGCCGATGGAGAGGCGGATGGTGGATTCCAGCACACCGATGCGTTGGCGCACATCGGCCGGCACGCCGGAGTGGGTCATGGTTGCCGGGTGTGAGGCGAGTGATTCCGTGCCGCCGAGGCTGACGGCGAGCTTGAAGATTTTCAGCGCGTTGAGGAACTTGAAGGAGGCCGCCTGCCCGCCGACGATATCGAACGAGAAGGTTGATCCCGCCCCCGTGCTTTGCGCCGCAAAGACCTTGCCCTCTGGTGAGGCCGGATCGCTGAACGGCAGGTAGTGGATCTTGTCGACCTTGGGGTGAGCCTGCAGAAATTCGGCCACCAGTCTGGCGTTGCTGTCGGCGCGCTCCATGCGGATCTGCAGCGTTTCCAGCGAGCGGCCGAGCATCCAGCAGGAGTGCGGATCAAGCTGCGTGCCGATGGCGCCGCGCAGCGCCTTAACCTGTTTCATCACGTCCTTGCGGCCAAGTGCTGCCCCGGCAATGAGGTCGGAATGGCCGCCGACATATTTTGTCAGCGAATAGAGAGAGATATCGGCGCCGTGCTCGATCGGCCGCTGGAACACCGGGCCCAGAAGCGTGTTGTCGCAGGCTATGATCGGCCGGTGCCCCTGCTTCTCGCCGATCATGTCGGCAATTCGGCGCACCATGGGAATATCGACAACGCTGTTTGTCGGGTTGGCGGGGGTTTCGATGAGAATAACGGATACCCTGCCCTTTTGCATCGCAGCCTCTGCGGCGGCTGTGACCGAGGCCTCGCTGACACCATCGGCAAAGCCCACGGCCGAAACGCCGAAATTGTGGAAGGTCTTTGCCAGCAGCGTTTCCGTGCCGCCATAAAGCGGTTGCGAGTGAAGCACGGTGTCACCCGGCCGCACGAAGGCAAACAGCGTCGTTGAAATGGCTGACATGCCGGAGGAGAACAGCGCGCAGCTTTCGGTGCGCTCATAAACCGACAGACGATCCTCGACGATCTCGCTGTTGGGATGGTTGAAGCGCGAATAGACGAGGCCAGCGCCCTTGCCCGCCGGCGGCTCCTTGCGGCCGGAAACGTAATCGAAGAAATCGCGGCCGTCTTCCGCCGTCTGGAACACGAAGGTCGATGTCAGGAACACCGGCGGCTTTACAGCGCCTTCTGACAATTCCGGATCGTAACCGTAATTGAGCATCTGCGTTTCAGGGTGAAGCGCGTGGTTGCCGATATGGGTTTTAGACGGATGCGGCGCGGTCATGTCCGGTGTGTCTCCTCAAACAGGCGTTGAACTGAGACAAGGTTACACCCAATCGGGCCGAAATACCTTGCATTCTGCAGCGCTGCTCTGTCTGATGGCGCAATAAATTGCGGGGAACGGCCTATAATGTCGCAGAAAATTGCCGATGCGATCGACAGACGCATATTGAAAGAACTGTCTGCCGACGCACGCATCACCAACAATGAACTGGCTGAACGCGTCGGCCTCTCGGCATCGGCCTGCCTGCGGCGGCTGCGCCGGCTGGAGGATCTGGGGGTGATCAAGGGTTATTGCGCCATCATCGATCCGGCCACCGAAGGCTGGACCATGACGGCACTCGCCTCCATTCGCCTCAGCCGCCAGCATGACGATGAAATCCGCATGTTTGAGACGGCGGTTCTGGATTGGGATGAGGTGCTGGAATGCCACCTCGTCACCGGTTCGCGCGATTACATGCTGAAAGTCATGTGCGGCGGGCTGGAGGATTACGAGCGTTTCATCAAGGAAAAGATCGCCAAGCTGAAATGTGTCGATACCATCGAGACCAGCTTCGTGATGAACACCATCAAGGCCCGCCGCATCTGACTAGCGTGATGCATACTGCTCCAGCTCGGCCAGCGTGAAACGCGGCGTGATGTGCTGCGGGCAGTTCCAGTCAAACGCTTCCACCGTGATGAGCGCCAGACGCTCCACCCTGGCCGGGTAATCCGGCATCGTCAGCCGCTCTGCCAGATCAGGATCTTCGTCCGCATCGATAACCCGCATGTGGCCGAAGATTTTCAGGCGCCGCCGGTGGGCATAATCCATCAAAAACAGCGAGACGCGGTCATTGGCGGTGACATTGCCGGTGGTGATGTATTGCCGGTTTCCGCGAAAATCCGCAAAACCGAGCAGCGTCGGATCAACCGCGGTAAGAAAACCGGCCGGCCCACCGCGATACTGCACGTAGGGCCAGCCGGTTTCCGAAACGCTGGCGAGGTAAAAACCATCCCTGCCCCGGATAAAGGCGGCTTCCGCCGGGCCAAGCCGCTGGCTTTCACCCGTTTCCGCGCCATCGCGTGCGCCGATCCGCGCCCATTGCTCCGCGCTGCCGTAATGTTCCTGTGCGGCCGCCACGGAAGGTGTTGTGGCGATATTGAGATATCTGCTCATTCCGTTTCATCCTTTCCTGGCCAGTTCGTGTCTGCGGGCGGCCGAAGCCGTCCTCAATCCTGCAAGGCCCAGTCTGCCACTTCCCAGCGGGTCTGCCCACGGTCGGAAACGATGCGGCCGAGCCCCGGGAACGGCATGTGCGTGGCAGCAATCAGTGCGCCTTCTGCGGCAGCACGCGGGAAAAATCGGTCGCGCATCGTTTTGGCGGCGTCACGATCCTGCTCGAACAGGAAGAACACATCCGTGGCAGCGGGATGCACCACCGGGAAAATCATGTCCGACACCATGATCATGCTCTTGCCCCCGTCTTCCACCCGCACGCCGATATGGCCGGGCGTATGGCCGGTCAGGTCGACGATCGACACGCCGGGGACGATTTCACGTTCGCCGTCAATCGCCTGCAGCCTGGGGTAAAGGCGCACCACCTCATCCGCCATCTGGAAGCTGGTCTGCAGGTAATCCGGTGCACCGGCGCGCTTGGCCGGGTCGGTCCAGTGCTTGACGTCGCGGCGATCGATATAAAGCTCGGCCTTCGGATAGTTGTTCTTGCCGCCGGCAATCAGACCGCCCATGTGGTCCTGGTGCATATGCGTGACGATTACGGCGTCGATCTGGTCGAGCTTCAGGCCAAGCGTGGCAAGCGCCTGCGGCAACTTGCCGGTCTCGCCGATCGAGCCTGCCGCACCGGCATCGATCAGGATGCGGCGTTGGCCATCATCGATCAGATACTGGTTGAACAGGAACCGCACGCCGCTTGGCCGGGCGGTAGACTGGGCGACGGCTGCCTGCTCCACATCGGCCGGACTGCGGCCGGGAAAGAAGTTGTAGGGCATGTCGGCATAACCGTCGGTCAGCGCTGTCACCGTAAAGCGACCGATACGGATCTGCGCCAGCGGCGTGACGCTGGCCAGCGCCTTTGCGGGTTCCTGCGCTGCAACGAGGCCTGGCAATGCGCTGCCGATCAGCCCTCCGCCAAGAAGGCCAAGAGGAAGAGCGCTGGCGAAGGCACGGCGTGAAAGTTGGGGCATGGCGTCTTTCTCCTGATCTTTGAACAATGGGAGGAGCCGTTTGCGTCCCCTCGACGACATGAAGCTATGATATCCATAAACGATGGGGTATCCTGCCATTTCAGGAAGTTTCCTCTCATTTTCTGGAAGGATGAAATGGACCGGTTTGATGCGATGTCGGTGCTGCTGGCGGTGGTGGATGCGGGCAGTCTTTCAGCGGGGGCGCGGCGCCTGCACGCACCGCTTGCCACGGTCAGCCGCAAGGTCGCCGATCTTGAAAAACACCTCGGCGTGCGCCTGGTGCTGCGCACCCGCCGTGGCCTGACCCTGACGGATGAAGGACGCAGCTACGTTGCCGCATCACGGCGTATTCTGGAGGAACTGGACGCGGTGGAGCGTCAGGCAAGCGGCGATTATGGCGCGCTGCGCGGCGGGCTGCACATGACAGCCCCCGTCACCTTCGGCGAGCGCCATGTGCTGCCAATCGCGCTGGAATTTCTGAAGGAACAACCGGAAATCAACCTGCGGCTGACACTGGCAGACCGGCAGATCAGCCTTGCGGATGAGCACGTGGATGTGGCGCTGCGCATCGGCCATCTGGCCGACAGCGCACTGATCGCAACCCGTGTCGGCACCGTGCGCCGCGTGGTCTGCGCCAGCCCCGATTACCTGGCCCGACGCGGCATTCCGCTGAAACCCGAGGACCTTGCCCAGCATGACGGCATCAGTTTTCAGGGCTTTGCCAGCGCGCCGGAGGTACGATTTCGCCGCGACGTCTCGGCATTCACCGTCGAGCCCCGCCCCAAACTCGCCGTCAACACCACCGAAGCCGCCATCCAGGCCGCCGTTTCCGGCATCGGCATCATCCGCGTTCTCTCCTACCAGATCGCCGACCAGCTGAGCACCGGAGAGTTGCAGGAAGTACTGGCAGACTACGCGCCAGACCCCCTGCCCATCAACATCATTTACGCCCCCACCGACCTCCAGCCACTGAAGGTGAGACGTTTTCTCGACTGGATCACACCCCGTTTGCGAGCACGGATGGCGGGGTAGTGTCCGTCGTCGGGCACCTCTCGGTCGGGACGAGTTTACCGCGATGCAGAGGGTGCAAATTTTCGTTTAACGTGGATGTAAGGCAATCAATGTTGCCTGCAGTTGAACGTGCATCTGTCTGGGAGGTCAGGCCTCAGCCATGCGGAAGAGTTCGGCAACGACTTTGTCGTGTTGATAAGGCTTGCTGAAGAACACGCTTTGCGGCGGCAGCGTGGTGTCTTTCAGGTCGAGACAGCCGGATGTGATGATGATCTGAATGGGCGGCCAGCGATCGCGGATCGCGGCGGCAAGCATCAACCCGTCCAGACTGCCGGGCATGTCCACGTCGGTGAACACGATGCGGATATCGTCACGGCTTTCCAGAATGCGGATTGCTTCGTCCGCGCCCCAGGCCTGAACGACCTCAAACCCGCATTCCTCGACGAGTTCAACCGCCATGATCCGCTGAAGCGGTTCGTCCTCGACAACGAGAACAACCGGTTTGTTGATTGGCGTTGACTGTCCCATTGAATTCAGTTCGCCTGTTGCAGTTGCTGGAGCGACGCGAACATCTCTGCCGAGAAGCCCGTAGGTTCATAACTCACTTTGACGCCGCCTGTTCCGATCAAACCCATCTGAATGAGTTTCGAGCCGAAGCCGCGCCGTGTCGGTGGCACGGGTGGCGGCCCTCCGCTTTCCACCCAGGAGAAGCGCACCACAGGTTCCGATCCCGATGTGTCCACCACCCAGCTTGCCCTGACAATTCCGTTCGGCTGGGAGAAGGCGCCGTACTTCAAGGCATTCGTTCCGAGTTCATGCAGAACAAGTCCAAGTGACAGGGCACCCCTCGCGCCAAGCGGGATTGGCGGTCCGTCAATTTCCATCCTCGATGACAGACCGAGGGTCTCGCCAAGGCTTTCCACGACCGCCCGGAAAGGTGCCTCACCCTGATCGCTGAGCAGAATGTCGTGCGCTTTGCTGAGAGCAAGAAGCCGCTTTTCAAAATTGGAAACATGTTCCCGCTCGGTGACAGGGCGCAATGTCTGGGTGGCGATTGCCTGGACCATGGCGAAAGAATTCTTGAGACGATGACCCATTTCGCGGGTCATCAGCCTCTGATCCGCCTCGGCCCGGAGCATTGCGATGGCACTCTGTACGCGGTCTCCGAAACTGCGAACGTAAGTCAGCTCTTCCTCTGTCCAATCTCGGGGCTCGTCATAGTGAACGAAGGCCATGAGCGTGAAGCGCCCGTGATCGAGGATCGGCACGAGCGCGATGGCCCTTGCCCCAAGGCTCAACAGCCGCTCCGCGCGGTCGGCAAGACGGGGATCTGTGGCGACGTCCGAAATGACAATCGTTTCGCCCCGTTTGATGTCGTCAATGATCGACCCGTAATCCCTGAAGTAATGGGAGCCCGCGACGCTCGCAAATCCCGGCCCGTGCCAATCCGGGTGGATGACGATGGATTCAGTGGCGTTATTGACAACACCGAAACCGGCTCGCACCGCATCGAGCGCGCTGCCCATCAGGTTGGCAGCTGAGGTCGTCATGTCTTCGACTGTTTCAAGGTCGCGGAGACAATCCCCGAGGTCCAGAAGGGCCTGAACCCGCAATGCTGATCGTTTTTGCTGCGTAATGTCCTGAACCGTGCCGCGCATCGTCACGGGGCGGAAGCTATCATCGCGATCAATTGTTGCCTGGCGACTGATCCAGCGGACACCCTTCGATGTTCTGATACGGTACTCGACGTCCATTTCCGCAGAGGCATCTTTACGCGTTGCATCTGTGGATTGAATGCCTTGATCGACGACCAAGGCTTCAAATGTCGATGTTGGATATGAGTTCGCGATCGCGACATCGAAGATGCGGCAAAACTCTGGTGATGTGGAGACCGTTCCAGTCGCGATGTCTATTTCGAACGTGCCGACGCCACCTGCTTCCTGTGCTGCAATGTACCTTCTTGCCTCCGCTCGCATACTGGCTGCCATCCCTTTCTGCCGCAGAAACAGCTCGCCTTTGCGGTGAGAGATGCGACGCGCTTCGAGGTGTGCAATCACCTGTCGTGCGAGTGCCTTCAGGACATTCTGCTGAGAGATGCTCAGTCCTTCGGGACGTGGAACGGTATCAATGACACAGAGCGTGCCAATGGCGATATGATCTGGCCCGATCAATGGCGCACCGGCGTAAAACCGGATATGCGGCGTATCGGTGACCAGCGTGTTGTCTAGGGTGCGAGGATCAAGGGTCAGATCGGGAATGATCAGCAGGTCCGGACTTTTTAGAGCGTGTGCGCAGACAGATTGCTCAATCGGTGTCTCGCTTGGCTCAAAACCCAAACGTGCCTTGAACCACTGCCTGTCTTTCTCAACGAGGCTGACCAGCGAGACAGGTGTCTGGCAGACCTCGGATGCAATCAGAACGATGTCTTCGAATTCGGGTTCGGGCGCCGTGTTCAGAATGTCGTAGGCTTCGAGAAGCTCGATGCGACGATCAAGGTCCAGGTCGATGTCGGAAAAATTATCGGCTGATGTCACGGGCGGTCTCAAACGAGGGAACGAAGCGCCCGATATGTCCTCTCAACTTTCGAGCGCTCAATTGAATAATCAAAACGCGTGATTTTGCAATCGATGCGGTTGGCGCTCAATCGTGGCATTGCGCCTGTGATACACGTTCAACCGCAAGACATTGCCTTGGCGAAATCGATGTGTTCGGCGGGCGCTTGTGGTCCGCCGGTTTCGTTACTTCTTTTTCGCCTGGTCGTGGTGCCATTTGATGGAGAAGAACATGCCCGTTCCCAGGACGAGAATCTTCAAAGGAAAGAAGACTATCGGGAACCAATCTACCCATTCCATTTTGAATACTTTCAGACTGTTACTGATGTTGTCTATCGTAGAATCTACCTCAAAACAGCCGCTTCGGCAGCGTCTTTTTCGTTAAAAGCCCTTCTGGCGGCATTATGCCGCAATCACCTCAGCTGCCCATACCGCACCCAGACCGGGGGCTACGGGATCATGAAAAAGGCATGTCAGGCAGCGCTCCTCAGACACGTGGCATCGCCTTGATGAAATCGATGAACGCACGGAGCGGCGACGGTACGAGGCGGCGGCCGGGGTAATAGAGGAAGGGGCCGGAGAAACTCAGCCACCAGTCTTCCATAACCGGCACAAGCGCTTTGCTCTGGAAATGCGGCTGCAGCCAGTCTTCGAAGAGATACATGAGCCCGAGGCCGGAAATCGCCGCGTCTATGCCAAGATCGGTGGCGCCGCCTGCCTGGACGACGAGGCTGCCGGAGGGCTCTATCGTCAGTACCTCCCCGTCCCGTTCGAACTCCCAGCCGGGAATGGCGCGGCCCGAAAAGCGACCGCGAATGCAATTGTGCGACAGGAGATCGCGCGGGGTTTTCGGTGTTCCATGCGCGGCGAGATAAGCGGGTGACGCGGCAAGCGCGAAGCGCTGTTCGCGCGGGCCGATCGGCACGGCAATCATGTCCTGCTCAAGCCGCTCGTCATAACGGATGCCGGCGTCGTAACCGCCTTCGATGATATCGACGAAGCTTTCATCTGTGACGATTTCCAGCCGGATATCCGGATAGGCTGCCAGGAATGCCGGCACGATGCGCGGCAACACCAGCCGGGCGGCACTTGCCGGAACATTGAGCTTCAACGCGCCGGCCGGGCGGTCCCGGTGGCTTGTCGCCTGATCGAGCGCAGAGGCGATTTCGGAAAAGGCAGGCCCCAGACGTTCCATCAGCCCCCGCCCGGCCTCGGTTGGCAGAACACTGCGCGTCGTGCGGTTGAGAAGCCGCACCCCAAGCTCGGCCTCCAGACGCTTGACAGCATCGCTCAGGGACGACGAACTCGTGCCGCTGATGCGCGATGCCTCGCGAAAACCCCTGGCACGCGCCACCAGCAGGAAAGCCTCGACATCGGCCATTTCGCGCATTCAACTCTCCGCCTTAACTGTTGCCTATTGTCCGTTCACGCGGACAGCATGTCCGGATCTTACCGGATTGTGACGTTAATGTCAGGCGCTTACCTTGATGGTCGAAACAGGAGACAAAGCCATGACGACCATTGGAAAATCCGGCACATTCATTCTCGGCGACCGCGCTGTAAACCGCCTTGGTTACGGCGCCATGCAGCTTGCCGGAAAGGGCGTATTCGGCCCTCCCCGCGACCGTGCGGAGGCAATTGCCGTTCTGCGCGAAGCTGTCGAAAGCGGCGTCAATCACATCGACACCAGCGATTTCTACGGCCCGCATGTCACCAACCAGATCATCCGCGAAGCGCTTCATCCCTACCGCGACGACCTCGTGATCGTCACGAAGGTTGGCGCCCTGCGCGGCACGGATGCTTCCTGGAACCCGGCCTTTTCGCGGCAGGAACTGACGCAGGCCGTGCATGACAATCTCCGCAATCTCGGCCTCGATGTTCTCGATGTCGTCAACCTGCGCGCCATGTTCGATGTGCACGGTCCGGCGGAAGGCTCGCTCGATGAGCCGCTGGAAGTGCTGGCAGAGCTGAAACGGCAGGGCCTGATCCGGCATATCGGCCTCTCGAACGTCACGGCAAAGCAGATCGACGACGGCAAGGCGATCACCGACATCGCCTGCGTGCAGAACCAGTACAATCTCGCCCACCGTGGCGATGACGCCCTGATAGACAAGCTTGCCACAGACGGCATCGCCTACGTGCCGTTCTTCCCGCTCGGAGGCTTTTCGCCGCTCCAGTCCTCGACCCTGTCAGATGTCGCAACCCGCCTCGGCGCAACACCCATGCAGGTGGCCCTCGCCTGGCTGCTGAAACGTTCACCCAACATCCTGCTCATCCCCGGCACCTCATCACGCACCCACCTCAGAGAGAACATCGCGGCCGAGAGCGTTGAACTGCCGGACGATGCACTTTCGCAACTGGAAAGCATGGCGGCGTGAGAAACACAAACCGGGCAGTGCGGGTGATGGCTCGCGCCTCTTCCGTGCTGTCCGGATAATATGCCCCGGTTGTGTCGCGGTCCGTTCCTCAGTGGCGAGGAGGCTGATAAGCAATGCCGACGTCAGGAATTCTGTTCAGATGGAATCGGCATGCTCGCACCAACGCTCCGCACTTTGAGGAACATATTGCTCGCTCACCTTGCGGGAACCTACGTAACGCTGCTGGTTTTCGGGGTTGGAGCTTGGTTTCCGGATGCGGTGTTGAGATCACCGTTGATGGCGTTGATGATGCTGCCAATCATCTACCCGATTTCGTTACCGTTGGTTCTGCCTTTCGCCGTATTGTCGCTTTTCATCATCAACAGGTACAGCCTTCATGGTCGTTGGACTTTCATGCTGGCAGGTGCGGTCTTGGGGTTATGCTCAATCCTGATCATGGGGTATTTCATGCCCGGTCTCTGGAGAGATGGCCCCTATAATTTTTGTATCTCGGCAACCGTGGGCGGCGCCGTTGCAGGGCATATATTCAAGCTGGCGACGGGTTCTGCCTCGCGCGCAGTCAGCCTGCAAGGGCGTGATTAGAGTGACTTGGCTGCGGCGTGAATTTCTACGGGAGCCCGCCGTCCCCCTCCTTTTCGCCGCATCACGCGGCTAATCGACTTCTTTCGTTCCCCACGCATAATGCTCCACAATGCCCTGCTGGTTGCGGATGAGGTGGCCGGCCAGAATGGCGTCGCCGCCTTTCATGGTTTCGGCATCCGCGCCGCACAGATGCAGGAACATGCGCTGGTGAAGGACGGCGGCGAAATAGTCCTGGGGTGGCGGGGGTTGCGTTGCTTCCTCACTTTTCCACCCTTCCGATACCTGCGTCGTCGCATCTTCCAGTGCCTTCAGAACCCCAGCCATCATGCCTTCGGTGGCCCGTTCGATGAGGTCGTTGATGTGCCTTTCGGCGGGCGTGAGGACGGGGCAGGAATTACTCATGCGAAGATCTCCCATAGACGTGCGTGCTGTTCTGACTTGGCTTCACCTTAGAAGAAAATGTGTCGGTTTTGGGCGGTGGGCTGGTGGAGTTATACCGGATGAGAATTTACCACTGCCCTCAAACGCGGTCCAAAATAGTTATTGACCGATCTATCAATAATGGATATCCAGTCAGCATGGCTAGACCGAGAGAATTTGATCGTGATGCGGCACTGGACAGTGCCTTGCGGGTGTTTTGGGCAAAGGGATTTGCTGCGACATCGACCGATGATCTGCTGGGCGCGATGGGGATCGGCAGGCAGAGCCTGTATAGTGCCTTTGGCGACAAGCGTACGCTTTATCTGGAGGCGCTGGATACCTATCAGCGGCGCACGGTATCGGGTCACCTGAAAAGGTTGAGCGATGCCGCCTCGCCTCTGCAGGGCATCGAAAACCTGCTGACCGGGCTGATCGCGGAAGATGAAAACGAGCGGGTGCTGGGCTGCATGGGCGTCGGCTCGCTCGGCGAGTTCGGCATTACCGATGCGGAACTGAATGAGCGGCGTGGCAAATCCAGCCAGGTGCTCAACACGCGCATTGCCGAGCGTATCCGGCAGGGTCAGGCGTCGGGAGACATAGACCCAGCCCTTGATCCCGCCGAGGCATCCGCATTCGTGCAGATGACGATGACGGGGCTGCAGCTTGCGGCGCGCAGTGGTGCCGCAGCCGCCGATCTCAAGGCCATGGCGCGCTTTGCCGCGCAACGCCTGACACCCTGAGACACTGAAACTGGCCTCCCGCGACGGGAGGTTTTTATATGCTCAATTATGGATCGATCAGTCAATAAAGGAGACGATCATGACGACAGGTGAACGCAGGACGGCCCTCGTTTTTGGCGGCGCACGCGGCATTGGCGCTGCGGCAGTAGAAAGACTGGTGAAGGATGGTTTCGACACCGCCTTCACCTATGTCTCGCGGCCTGACAGCGCCAATGAACTCGTGGCGAAACTGCAGGCTGCCGGTGGTCGCGCCGCTGCCATTGAGGCCGACAGCGGCGATCCCTCGGCCATCCGCGCCGCCGTGGCAAAGACGGTCGATCTTTTCGGGCCGCTGGACGCCGTTGTCGTCAATGCCGGAATTCTGCGCCTCAACACGGTTGAAGACGTCAGCCTTGAGGAGCTGGATCAGATGCTGGATATCAATGTCCGGGGTGTGTTCCTGTCCATTCAGGCGGCCGTACCGCATATCAGGGATGGAGGGCGCATCATCACCATCGGCTCCAATGTGGCAATCAGCACCGGTCATCGCGGTTCCAGCGTCTACCAGTTCACCAAAACGGCGGTTGCGGCAATGGTGAAGGGTATCGCGCTCGATCTTGCGCCACGCCGCATCACCGTCAACAACATCCAGCCCGGCCCGACCAACACGGATATGACCTCCGATCTGGTGGCTATGCTGTCGGAGAAAAGCCCTCTGAAACGCATCGCCGACCCTGCCGAGATTGCCGGCGTTGTGGCCTATCTCGCCAGCCCCGCCTCGTCCTATATGACCGGTTCAAGCCTGACCATCGATGGCGGCCTGACGCTCTGATCGGCCACCGGCACGCGGCAATCCCTAGCGCCTGTCAAAAAAAATCGGCAGGCGCCGGAACCGAATGTCGCGATGCGCATTGATTAGCCGGACAAGCCTCCCCCTCTTTGTCCATCCTGCCCGCAACTTTGCGGGTTTCGGCACCCCTTGAGACCCTCCCGTCGGAGGGTTTTTTTTGAGTTTTGCCTGTCACGCCTCATCCAGCAGAATGGCCATGCAGATGGTATCGCTGAATTGCCCGTCCACGCAGACACTGCGTTTGAGCAGCCCCTCCTTCACGAAGCCGACCTTTTCATAAAGCGCGATGGCGTTGGTATTATCGGAGCGGACGGAGAGCTCGACACGAAGAAAACCTTCTTCGCGCGCCTTGTCCAGAGCCGCGATCATCAGCCGATGCCCGATCCCCTTCCCGCGAAATTCGGGAATGATGCCCATGCCAAGGCTTCCGCGATGGGCGTGCGAGGGAAAGAAATGCCGCGAGATATCGCACCAGCCGACCACGCGGTCTGCCGCCACCGCAACCATATGCGGATTGCGTTGCTCGATCATTCCGAGAACGAAGTCGCGCGTCTGCGGCAGAGGAAACGCCTCGAACATCGTCAGATATTTCCGTTCCCTTGCAACCGTATCGAGCGCGTGGTGATATCCCTCGATATGGTCGGCGGTAATCGATGTGATGTCGATCTGCCCCAGGGCATTTGTATCGGCCATGTCCACCCTCATTGGCATGTCGCAAAATCCCGCCGCAAGGTTAGTGGTGAAATTTCAGGCGATCAATGCGCGATGCAGCCGCCTCCCGCCTAATGGGATATCCGGCATTTCGACAGAATGTCATCCACGACGGCAGCCAGCGGCACTGTCGCATCGATATCGATGGCGTTGCGGGGAATGTCTTCCTTGCTGGCCAGCAGTTGCAGCACGAATGTCCGCTCGTCCGGCCTGCCGCCAAACTCGTCGTCCGGGCGCACGGCCAGCCGCTGTATCAGGGTTTCGGCATCGAGACTGAGGACGAACACGCCATCGAACAGGTCGATGAAGTGATCGAAGTTTCTGGAGCCGCCGCAAAAGAACGACACGTAACGGCTCTTGTCGGCAATCAGCGATGTTACCTTGGCGACATCCCACAGGTGGTGGCGATGGGTGAAGGCGAAGTCGGCGCGATTGTGCTCCAGGGCCGAAAGATCGATAGGCTCTCCCGTGGCGGGATCGCCCTTGTAGGCCAGTTCCCGGTCGCCATGCACGACATGGTAACCGCGCCGCTGCAGCTCCGTGGCGACGGAGGTTTTTCCCGCGCCCGATACGCCTTCGATGAGGTAGTTGCGGATACCCATATCGCCTCGTCTCAAAACAGCGGTTCTGTTCTCCAGCCAGGATCTTTGCCATGACTGTCGGCCGAACATGCTTCAGCTTTATGACGCCGCTTTCAACGCATTTCTCGCAAAACTGGCGTTGACCGTTCTCATTCCTGAGGCGACACTCCGGCCAGTCACAGGATGGGAGGAACAGATGGCAGAACTAGACCGCTGGCGACACATGCGGAGCGCACCGAAAGATGGCAGCCGCATTCTGGTGACCATTCGCCCCTCCGAACAGGGGCCGGGAACGGTCGATCTCGCCTACTGGTCGAATGGCGACAGATATGGTGCCGAAGCCTGGCGTTCCTCCGATTCCGCACCGGGCCGGATCATCGAATATGCCGATCCGGAGCTGAAGTGTTGGATGCCGATGCCCTCGGCCAATCTGGAACAGATGACATTGCCGTCCCCCTGGGAGGGTGAGGATGCGCAGGAGCTGGACGGATCGGGCATCTAACCCGGTCCTTGAGCGCAGAGCGCCGCATCACAATGCGTCCGAGGTCATTTTGCGGAGAGGCCGCCGTGCTCAATCTTGCCTTCTATTGCGATCAGATCATCCCTGAAAACCGGGCAATCGACGAAAGGCTGCTGGCGGTGATGGCCGAAAAGGGCCCCGGACGGCGCATCGCCTATATTGCATCCGGGCCGGAGCCGGACAGGCGGTTTTTCCTCGAGCGCGTCGACTATTACGCGCAATACGGGCTCGATCTCTGCATCTTCCACGATCTGGATGAGACTCATGGTGCAGACGCTGAGGCGGCACTGTTTGGATGTGACGCAATCCACCTGACCGGCGGCCATACGGCGGATTTTCTCGCCCGCCTGAAACGCAGCAGGCTGATGCCACGCCTCAGACAATGGGCTGTCGACGGCGGTGTGCTGGTTGGCACAAGTGCGGGCGCCATTCTGCTGACGCCGACAATTGCCACCGACGCGCTGTTTACGGACACCGCACCGGAAGAAGCGATGGAGGAAACGGCACTCGATCTCGTGCCCTTCGAGTTCTTTCCGCACCTTGATGAGCGCCCGACATTTCTGGCCGATCTGATCCGTTACAGCCGCTTCACGCCAAGACCCATTCTGGCGTGCCGGGATGGCGACGGGCTGGTGGTGAGCAATGGCCTGCTGGAATGCATCGGCCAACCCCTGTGGATCGAGAAGGGCGAAACGCGCCCTGCCCGCACCATGCCGTTAAGCGCCATCAGTGCGTAGACGCGAAGCGGCAAGACGATTATGTCAGCGGAGCGCTGCCTGCCGTATCTGTCTTTCCCATGATGAAGGTGAACCATGACGTTCGAGACCAAGCTCAAGCCGCTGTCGCCAGATGATATCGATCTGGAGACCCTGTTTGCCGATGGCCGGATGGCAAAGCAGATCCGCTTCATTCTCGAGGTCGAAAAGCTGAAAACCGTGCTGCGCATGACGCCGCTGCTCGATGCCTCCCGCCGGGAAAACGATGCCGAACACACCTGGGAACTGGCGCTGATGGCCGTTCTGCTGGCTGAATATGCCGACGAACCGGTCGATCTTGCCCGCGTGGTGAAGATGATCCTCATCCACGACATCGTCGAGATCGATGCCGGCGATACCTTCATTTACGACGCCAAGGCCGTGACGGATCAGGAAGCGCGCGAAATAGCCGCCGCCGACCGGCTGTTCGGCCTGCTGCCGGAAGATCAGGCAGCGGAGTTTCGCGCGCTCTGGGACGAGTTCGAGGCGAGAAAGACACCCGAGGCGCGCTTTGCCAGAGCGATGGACCGGCTGCAGCCTTTGCTGCACAACTTCTTCACCAGCGGCGGCACCTGGCATTCCGCCGGTGTGACAAGGGATATGGTGATGGAACGCAAGGCCGTCATCGCCGGTGGCTCCAGCCGCCTGTGGACGGCGGCGCAAAGCCTGATCGACGAGGGTGTGCGCCGGGAATTTCTGGCTGAGGCCGCGCCGGTTACTCCGCAGGAATAGTCATCAAACCCTGGTGTTTTCGGGATTTGCACGCAAGACTGCCTGAACGAAGCATGGAGGCTGAAGGATGCGTTTGTCCGGCGGGTGTTTTTGCGGCGCAGTGGAATATGCGGTCGAGGATGCATTCGTCTATGCCGCGATGTGCCACTGTTCGGGCTGTCGCCGTGCGACGGGCTCGGCTTTCAAGGCCTTTGCCGGCATTCAGCGCGAAAAGCTTGTTGTGACCAAAGGCAACGCCGATCTGATGATCTATGGCCAGCCGGACAATCACGATGCCCACTGCGGTATCTGCGGTTCTCTGCTCTATTCCCTCGTCCGCGAAGCCGCCTGGGTGCATGTGACGATGGGCACGCTGGTGGACGCGCCCTCCATTCGCCCCACCCACCACATTTTTGTTGGGTCGAAAGCGCCCTGGTACGAAATTACCGACGACCTGCCGCAATATGACGGTTTCAACTGAACGCCCGGCATGCCTATTTGCCGCTTCTGACCGACCAGATTGCCCCGGCCATCAGCGCGAGCCCGACAAGCTGAATGGCGGAAAGCGTGTGACCATAGACCTTCCAGTCAATGATGAAGGCCGTGAGCGGATAGACGAATTGCAGCACGGCGATGCGGCCGGTGCTCAGGCGGGCAAAACCGGCATACATCACCGCATAGGCAAGCCCGGTGTGAATGGCGCCAAGCCCGACCAGCCAGGCAATCGCCGCACCATCCGTCGGCCAGCCATAAAGTGCCGGCCACCAGAGGGTGAAGGCCGCGCCCACCAGGCATTGCCACCATGACAGCGCAAAGGACGTGACTGAGGTCATGGACTTCGCCACCAGCGGCACACCGGCATAGATGAACGAGCCGAACAGGCTCATGCCGAGGCCGAGCAGAAACCCGTGGCTCAACGTGGCGGCACCCGCCAGCCCGTCCACCACGCCGGTGCTCAGCACCAGACCGGCAAAGGCGACAAGGGCGGCGAAAACCTGCGCCGAGGACACCTTTTCCCGTAGTAGCCAGGCACCCAGCGCCATCGTCCAGAACGGCTGGATGTGAAACACCACGGTCGAGATGCTGATGGAGGTTCTGGGAATGGCGGCGAAATGCAGCGCCCAGCTCATGGTCATCAGGATGCCGGTGACAAGTGCGCCGAACAGCGCACGGCCGCGCAGCCTGATTTCCGGCAGACGCCGGGACATCGCGCCCCAGATCAGAAGCGAAAGACAGCCGAAGGTGCAGCGAAACGCCACGGTGGTGATGGGGTCCTGCCCCGCCTGCACCACAAAAACCCCGACGGTGCCAAGGATCAGCCCGCCCAGGACCAGCAGCATGGTGCCCTGACGCTCACGCGCCGAGGGTTCCCCGGTGAAGGGTGCGGGGGTGGATGACAGAACGGATGGTGCGGTGGGTTGCTGCGTGCTCATGGCAAGACAATCGCGCGAAGAGACTATCCTGAAAAGCGAATATTCATTAGGATAAGCATTCGATTTTCGAATGGGAGACGTTGCCATGCACGACCTGCAGATCGACTGGCTGCGCGCCTTTATCGCTGTGGTGGATTCCGGCTCGATTACGGCGGCATCCCGGCAGGTTTCCCGCTCGCAATCTGCCGTCAGCATGCAGCTTAAAAAGCTGGAGGATTGTGTCGGGCATACGCTGCTCGATCGTGGTCCGCGCACGCTCTCGCTCACACCGGCGGGTATCGATCTCCTGTCTTACGCCCGGCAACTGACGGAACTGCACGGGCGGGCGCAACTGGCCATGCGCGGCGCCACCATTTCAGGCAAGGTCAGCATTGGCGTGCCGGACGATTATATCTCCAGCCATTTTGCGCTGATGCTGCGTTCGCTCGCCACCCGCTTTACCGATGTCGAGATTACGGTGGTCTGTGAACCGTCCAGCTCGCTTCTGCCGCGCATCGATCGGGGCGATCTGGATGTGGCGCTGGTGACACGCGACACGGCCGCACGCGGTGAACCGGACAGAGGCCGCTTCCTGTTTCACGAACCTCTGGTCTGGGTCGCCTCCGACCAGCACGAAGCCTGGCGCAGAGACCCCTTGCCGCTGGCGCTGCACGAACTGGGCAACAGGTTTCGAAACGAGGTTCTGGCCGGTATCGAGGCGCTGGGGCGCGACTACCGCGTGGTCTATGGTTCGCCCAACATTACCGGGCAACTCGCCATCGTCGAAGCCGGCCTCGCCGTCGCCGCCGTCGCCCGCTGCAGCGCCCCCGCCCACCTCAAACTGCTGGACACCCGCCACGGCCTGCCCGACCTGCCCAAAATGGAAGTTGCCCTTGTGCGAAGCCGGGATTCCAGGCGCTCCGCAGCGGTGGAAGCGATCTATAACGAGGTGCTGCAGACGCTTGATGCGTAGGCGTGAGGCCTACCCTCTGGAGGTAGCCGCCGTATGCCCCGCGAGCTTCAATCGACATCCACCATTTCAAACCCCAGTTCTATCGAATGGAACAAAAAAGATCGCGAAAATAGGTAATGAGGCAATACTTAGTAGATCAAGAATCGGTGTTAATTACTCAGTACGCCCGAAGGGAGGAGATACGGTGAGTAAGAAACAAAAAGGCTCAGGCAGGGAGCATGTGAAAAACGCCGAATTCAAAAATCGAAATATTTCTTCGTTAGACGCTCATCCACGAGAAGGATCGCGGCTTCGCTCCCCATACTCAATTTTGAAAAATATGAACTTTGCTCGACCCTGGGTAGATGAGTGTGTGCCAAATATTTTGTGGGCGTGTATTCTCGCCAGTTGCATGGACCGGGACGAATACCTTCACCTTTTTCGCCTCGTCGTTTCTCGCACTCGAGAACGGCTGGAAACTGCGAAAGAGCTTCATGTGACGCATAATTTCCTCGCGACAGCGACCGAGCAAGAGTTCGACACGATGTTTGAGGAAGTTCTTCGCAATGAGTCCGCCAAAAGCCATTTGGCCGCTCTGCTTTTTGTGACCACTCTCCCCGACCTGCATCATTGGCGGCGATGCTTAAAAGAGGCAGATAGGTCCTCGGGCATCAAGACATTGGCCAATGCAATAAGCGAAGCCTTTGATCACCAATCCCAGAGATCAACAGACGTCCGGTGGCTTAAGGTCATGTCGCACATCATTGTCAGGCAGAGGGTTGTGTTTGGCCCGCAGTTCGACGAGCAGATCGAGGAACTCCGTCTGTATCCCAACCACGGTGATATGAAGAAGGTGCGTCCATCGATCCGCGCATTGGAGCTGGGTCTCCGTGACAGTGAATTTGCGACCGACATCGACGGCAAGCCTCATGCAGATTTTCCGAGAACACTACCGGCGATTCATGCTGAGGATTTTTGGAGAGAGATGCGTGGCACAACGCCCTGTTTCCCATCCGATACAGCAGAAAAGCCAAACGGTGGACATCGTGATGTCGTTGAAGAAATCGTTGATGTCCTCAGAGATCTAGACGACCATTTTCATGCCACCGAAATCACAACGGCTACTGACCCTCGTCACGACGGTGCTTTTGGAATCGTCGTATACGCCCTTCACTTGCTGGTTCACGCCGCATTAGGTTCCATCCACTGTCGCGTAGAAGGAAGGCTCATTCTTAGGACTATCGTCGAGGCGTTTATTACCTTTAGCTATTTGGCCCGAAAAGACGATGCAACGATTTGGCTCCAATATCGAAGCGCTGGAGCTGGGCAGATAAAACTCGCTTTCTTAAAAAATATTCGTGAAGAGGATGCTCCGGAGTTCGTCGATCTTCCATTGATGGAAGCGTTGGCGAACGAGGATCGCTGGATGGAATTCCAGGACATTCCGCTTGGGCATTGGGCGAATTTGAACCTGCGAAAAATCGCAGAAGAAGCCGGTGTTAAGGATGTTTACGACCGTTACTATGACTGGACCTCAAATTACACACACGGGCAGTGGGGGGCGGTTCGAGATGCCGCTTTGACGACCTGTTTGAACCCTCTGCATCGCTTCCACAGAATACCAGCCTTTATGAAGGGCAACATGCCATCGATCATTCCCGACGGCTGCAAAATATTGAATCGAATGTTGGACGATTTGAACAAGCTTTACCCGTCCTTCAAACCCCGAATTAGAGTACACAAAGCGTCCAAAATGCCTACTGCTGAAGAGGTAAAGGAAAGAGAAGCGAAGCCAGAAGGTAATGGCAGCTTCGATAAGTAATGGAATTCGAGGCAAACTGATTTTTTCGTGACCAGTTGGGGTCGATGAACACTTATTTAAGCCCTTTTGAGAAGGGAGATCACCTGCCAATAACAGAAAGGTCGTCCGCGACGTCTTCGCCTATGAGCTCATTGGGATAAACATTTCGCTCGTTATTTGACCGCAACTCGAGTGAGCCATCCATTCAACGATCATGACAACAGCATCTGGAGTGGCCGGCAACATGCTTTCGCCCTTTGCCTTGAGCATAATGCAATCTTCGGATTTTGCCCCGCGTTATCAAAGAACTTCTCCAAATCACGCCTGTAGTCGACTTGCCTCTATACTCCATCACGCCCGCATCCTCGGCGTCTTCGCAAAGACGCTCAGGCCCAGCCAGTCCTGCATGTTGCGGGCAAGGCCTCTGTCGCCTTCCAGTTTGAGGGTTGATGCGTCGATTTCCTGACGGATGGTGGAGATGCCCATCCAGATGGCAGTCATGGAGCGCAGGGCGCCTTCGACGAGGAGGTCGACGTCGTAGCCGGGGTCGAAATTGCAGAGGTCGACCTGGCCGTTTTCCACCACCAGCCACCAGCATCGCTGCGAGGCGGAGAGTTCGGGGTACAGAAACTGAATCGTGCAGCGGCGCGGCGGCAGCCTTCCGGCATCGAGGTTGCGGCGCATGTCCCACATCAAAAGAGACGGGTCGAGGTTCTTGAGCGACAGGCGCGACTCCATCCAGCGCTGCGACCAGTTGCCCAGCCCGACAATCAGCGGGCGCAGCTCCTCGCCAGCGGCGGTGAGCTGGTAATCGTTGATGCCGCCGGCATTGCGCGTGACCATGATGATGCCGGAGTGTTCGAGTTCCTTCAGCCGCTTGGACAGCAGCGCCGGAGACATTTTGGGTAGGCCGCGGCGCAGCTCGTTAAAGCGTGTCGAGCCGCAGAGGAGTTCGCGCACCACCAATGGCGTCCAGCGCGAACAGAGGACTTCCGCTGCCATAGAGACGGGGCAGAACTGCCCATAGCCGTGACGCTCTACCATGGGGACCTCCAGAGGTCTGATGGCCCCAAGAATATTGCAAAGCGGCCGTTCCGCCAATGCCCCATCCGGGTGTGCCCCGCCCTCAGCGACAAGGCAGTTCGACCGAGTTTTTGAGCAGTACAGTTCCTGAACTAGCGGCAGGTCTGAAACGGGCGCAAAATTTCAGTCCTGATCTCGAGGAGGAGGACTTGAAATGCTCGGGCTTGTAGAACCAATGGAAAGACCGGTCGGCGGTCCATCGATTGCCGAACGAACCCGTTCCGTGTTGCAGACGCTTGCGGAACGCGCCGCATCGATCGATGAAAACGATGACTTCGTGGGCCAGAATTACGGCCTGTTGAAAGAGGCCGGTCTGGTGCATGCGGGTGTGCCCGAAGAGCTGGGCGGGCTGGGTGCAGAGGTGCCGGAACTGGCAGAGATGCTGAAATCGCTGGCGCATGTCTGCGGCTCCACCGCGCTTGCCTTTTCCATGCACACTCATCAGGTCGCCATTCCTGCCTGGCGCTGGCGCCACCAGAAGGTGGCGGCAGTGGAACCGCTTCTGAAACGTGTGGCGGCCGACAGGATCATTCTGCTCTCAAGTGGCGGGTCGGACTGGATCGGCGGATCGGGCAAGGCAACGAAGGTGGATGGCGGCTACCAAATCGCGGCACGCAAACGCTTTACCTCCGGTGCGGCCGCAGGCAATGTTCTGATGACCGGCGCGATTTATGAAGGCGACGACGGCAGCCGCAGCGTCATTCATTTTGGCGCACCGATGGCCGCGCCCGAGGTTTCCATAGAGGAGACCTGGCGCACGATGGGCATGCGGGGCACCGGCTCGAACGATGTCATCATCGATGACCTGTTCATACCGGATGCGAACGTCGCCTTTTCCAGAACAGCAGGACAATGGCATCCGGTGTTCCAGGTCATCGCCACGGTGGCCTTTCCGCTGATCTATGCCGTCTATCTCGGTATCGCCGAAAACGCCCGCGACATCGCCATCAACATGATGCGCGGCAAGACCAGCAGCGAGCACACGATTGGCCTGATCGGGCGCATGGACACGGCACTGAGAGCCGCACAGCTTGCCCACCGCTGGATGCTGGAGGTGGTGGCGAAAAACGCGCCTTCGGCCGAGACGGTCAACGAGGTGATGATCGGTCGCTCACTGGTGGCACGCCACGCCATCGAGGTGGCGGAACTGGCCATGGAGGTTGCCGGTGGCGCAGCCTTCTATCGCGACAACGGGCTGGAACGCTGCTTCCGCGATATTCAGGGCGCGCGTTACCACCCCATGCAGCCGGGCGCACAGGCACATTATGCCGGGGCATGCGCACTGGGATTGCCGACGGAGGCGATCTACTGACGAAAACGCTGGCCGGTCCTGTCCGGCCAGCCCCAACCGGTGCCCTAGCAAGCGGGCCGCAGATAGGTCCTGAAATAGTCACCCGATGTCCAGATGCCAGCCCTGAGCTTCGCATCCACTGCCTCGGGTGTGGCGGGAACCAGCAGCAGCATACGCTCGGCGATGGCATCACCGGGCCGCATGATATCGGCGATGCAGGCCAGTTCTTCATCAAGATCGATATCCTCCGGCAGCGCCGCCATACGTCGCTCCGCCAGAATGGCGACCTCGTGCAAGGCGTTGCGCAGCCCCATAAGCTCAAGATCGTCAGGGCTGAGCGCTGCGGTATCAAGCGAAATGCCCGCCGCATCCCAGCCTGCGACATCAAGGTTTTCGATCTGCTCCCGCACGAATTTTAAAATGGATTTTTCCAGATTGTTTAGAGAGTTAAACAGGTTTTCTCGATCATTGCGTGAGAGTGCGGACGGAATGAATGTCGGGTTCAGGGTCAGCTTGAACATCAGGCCCCACCCCTGACTCTGGCAAGGCCGTCTGAGCCGGCGATGTCGCTCCAAGAAAACATTCTGCAACTCTCTCCTGTAGATTATGCCGGGATGATAAGCGCGTCCGGGGCATGTGGGCAAGCGAAATATGAATTAATTCCTATATCGCTTGCCTGTCGATACATATGCCGTTCTAATTCATAGGGTTAGGTGGCTAGGAAAAATTTCAACCAGAAATATGGTGCCGGAATTGGGTTGAAACACCGGCGATAGGTCTCGGTCGATGCGATCAGCGGCCTATCCGTCTTGCCGTGAACCAGATTTGGGCACTTAACGGACTGTCATTTGAAAAACCGGGATTTCGTGTCTCGATGCAAAACCAACGCTTTTTCTGAGTTCGGAGAAAACACACGCAATGAATTGATATAAAACGACTTTATTCGCGATGAAAGGACGTTTTTCGAGGTGTTTATGTTTGACGTTTACGTCAAATCTGGTGGCGAGCGCTACGATAGCCGGAGACCGGAAAACGGCATGGTTTGACAAGGCCATCACCTTCATCCACCGCTTGGGCTTCTGCACATTCACATGCCCCATACACCCACCGCGATACCGCTGATGCCGGACGTCAATGCCGGCTCAATCCCTACTCCGTTTATGCGCATCGCCCCTCTGGAGGGGTGAGAACCAGATCGCCGACGATGTGCAGCACGGCCCGGCAAAACGCTGGATGTGAAGCCTGAGCATCTATAGGCACTGCAGGCGCGGCGGTATCGAACCGGCCCGGAGATTTCACCGCCTTCGTTTCAGACCACCTCGCTTCAGACCACCTCGCTTCAGGCCACCTCGCTTCAGGCCACCTCTTTGTGCAGCGCCACCGCATCGGCCCACTCGGCGGCGGCATAGCGGCCGACGCGCGTTCTGTCGTTCTGGATGATCAGGGCAATGCGCCTGAACAGTTCCGCCTCGAAGGGTGTCTCCAGCTCTGTCACGTCCGACAGGCAGGTGCCGTCTTCCAGATAAAGTTCCGTCACGAGGAAACCCTCGTCATCGCCTTCCAGTTCGGCGCAGCCGGAAATCATCACACCGCTGTCAAAACGACCGTGCACGGCGATGCTGAGTTCATCGAATTCGAATGTGGCGCTGATGGGTGCCAAGGCGTCTCTCCTGATTGCTGCGGCTTCCGGGCAGAACAGGGCAGACTTGGTTGTCGTGTAAATCAGGCTGCAAACGGCAAGGCGGGGCGGATGCCACTGACCATTTCCGGTGGCTTCCGGATGCTGCGGGAAAGCGTCTTTTTTTCTCTATGCGTTTGAAAATGAATAAGTGATGCAGGTGTTTTCAAAAACCGCCATAGGGCTTGAAGAACAATGCCTCCAGCCTTCGGCCCGCTCTCTGTTTTTGCATGATGTCTGCGAAGCTGTTTGGAGCCGATGCGCGTCACTTAAACATTTTCAATGCCTTGCTGACGTTTTCTCACACAACCATTGAGCTGTTAGAGGAATTCCGAAACGGAGGCATGACGCGCTATGACATCACTGACGCCAAAACAGGCCCGCTTTGTGGACGAATATCTGCTGGATCTGAACGCCACGCAGGCCGCCATCCGGGCCGGTTACCGCAAACATGCGGCTGGTAGAATGGGCTCGCACCTGCTGAGAGACCCCGCCATTGCCGCAGAGATCGAGATGGCAAAAAAGGAGCGCGCCGCACGCACGCAGATCGATGCAGACTGGGTGCTGAAACGCATTGGCGAAGAACTCTCGGCCGACATGGCCGATCTCTATGACGACCACGGCGATCTCCTGCCGATCGAAGACTGGCCGCTGATCTGGCGTCAGGGTCTGGTCTCGGGCGTGGATATTCTGGCGCTTTATGAAGGCGAAGGTGACGACCGCAGGCTGGTTGGGCAGGTGAAGAAACTGAAGCTGGTGGACCGCACACGACGGCTGGAACTGGTTGGCAAACACATCAGGGTCAATGCCTTCCAGGAGGTGTTCGAGCACAAGGGACTGAACGCGCTGGCCGACCGGCTGGAGCGGGCCGGCAAACGTCTGGAAAGCGATGCAAAACCCCTCGCCGCACCTTTGAGTGATGGCGCGGCTAACGCTGGGATCAACACCGGAATGCAAGAACAGGACGCCGCAGACGATGCCAACACCCCCTGACAGCGACGACAACAGGCTGATCGAGCTTGCCGCCTCCTGCCGCTTCAGCCCGAGACGCTGGAGCCGGCTGGCGTGGGACTGGGGGGTCGGTGAACTGGCCGGTCACGATGGCCCGCGCGGCTGGCAGGATGACATCAACGACATCATCGGCCGGCATCTCGAAAACCCGGCAACGCGGTATCAGCCGCTGCAGATCTCGGTGGCATCCGGCCACGGGATTGGCAAGTCGGCGGAAATGGGCATGTTGTCCAACTGGGCCATGTCCTGTTTTGCCGATTGCCGCATCGTCACCACCGCCAACACCGAAGGCCAGCTTCGCACCAAGACCGCGCCGGAAATCGGCAAGTGGTTTCGCATGTCCATCACCGCCCACTGGTTCGACATCCAGACCATGTCGATCAAGAGCAGAGACCCCAGGCGCGGCGAAAGCTGGCGGCAGGATTTCATTCCCTGGAGCGAACACAACACCGAGGCCTTTGCCGGGCTGCACAACAAGGGCAAGATCATTCTGCTGCTGTTCGACGAGGCCTCGAAAATCCACGACAGGGTGTGGGAGGTCGCCGAGGGTGCGCTGACGGATGAAGACACCGTCATCATCTGGGTGGTATTTGGCAACCCGACACGCAACAGCGGCCGCTTTCGCGAATGTTTCCGCCGCTTCCGCCACCGCTGGATTGGCCGGCAGATCGACAGCCGCACCATTCCCGGCACCAACAAGCAGTTCCTGCAGCGCATGGTCGATGACCACGGCGAAGACAGCGATTATGTGAAGGTGCGAGTCCGGGGGCAGTTCCCGTCGCAATCCGCCATGCAGTTCATTTCCGCCGACGACGTGGACAAGGCGCGCGCCGTGCACCTGCGCAACGCGCAATATGGCTTCGCCCCCGTCATCATCGGCGTCGACCCCTCATGGACCGGCGACGACCCGACCGTGATCATGCTGCGGCAGGGGCTGTTTTCCCGGCGCCTCGCCTCCATTCCCCGCAACGACAACGACATCGAGGTGGCAAACCTGATTGCCCGCTTTGAAGACGACTATCAGGCCGACGCCGTGTTCGTGGATGCGGGGTATGGCACCGGCATCGTCAGCGCCGGCACGACCATGGGCCGCTCCTGGCAACTGGTATGGTTCGGCTCCACCAGAACGCTCGACCCCGGCTTCTACAACATGCGCTCGTACATCTGGGGCCAGATGAAACGCTGGATCAAGGCAGGTGGCGCCATCGACCCACGGAACGAAACGCTCTACCAGGACCTCGTCGGCCCCGAAACCGTGGCCCGCATCGACGGCAAGATCCAGCTTGAAAGCAAGCAGGACATGAAGGAACGCGGCATCCCCTCCCCAAACGAAGGCGACGCCCTTGCCCTTACCTTCACCCAACCCGTCACCAGAAAACTGCGCACCCGCAAGGCCGTAACCCTGCCGGATGGCACCACGGTTTATGAACCGGGCGTGATGCGTGCGGATACGGAGTATGATCCGTTGGGTGGGTGAGTGTTTGGGGTGGGCTAATCGCTGTTGTTTGCCAACAGCAGGATGACCTGGCCAGGGGGCGATAACCACCCGTGCAGCCATCATCCTATCGGCTTTGTCATCAGCGGGCTGTCTGGCGACGGATCGATCACATGCCAGCCCAGTTTCTCGTAAAATGGCACGGCGTTTCGGGCAGCATGGACATCCAGCCTCTGCGCCCCTTTTGTGGCGGCGAAGGATTGCAGTCTCTGCATCATCGCCGAACCAACGCCCCGCCTCTGGTACTCGGGCAGGACCGCGACCAGCCGAACAATGCCGACGCCAGCTTGCGCGTCGTCCAGATCAAGACGAACGGTTCCGACCGGCGTGCCATCAAGGCTGAAAAGCAGGGGAAAGTGCCCTTCCCGGTGCTCGTCCGGATGGGTTGGATCATAATTCTCTTGACCGCGCAGTTCGAAGAGAACATGGCGGCAAATGGCGTGGTATGCCTTCCAGCCGTCGACGTCGTGAGCTTTCAACAGCCGCAATTCCATCCGGTCGCTCCCATCCCGTAAAGCAACAGACTGGAACGTTACGCCGGATAGGTCCAGAGCTCATCATCCGCCTTGATCGCGGCGACCGTCGTTCTTGCGCGAATTTCCGTATCGGGCTGCTGGTCGAGCGCCATATGATCCGTCTCTATCGTGACCAGAAACGCCACCACCTCTTCGTCAGGAGCACCCCGTCGCAGCATGCCGGCGGCCTGAACCAGATAGGCGTCATATTCATCGGCAAACGAAAGCGCCTCGCCCTCGTCCCACCGCTGGTCGGGACCGAGCAGTCCGATCGGGTCCCACAAAGACCAGCCGATGTCTCTCAATCGGGAGAGCCTGATTTTGGGCGGCGGCGTCAGAGGGGGCATTGGTTCTTCCGGATTGCTGTCTGGTGGTCGCGTCACACCACGTTGATGCTGGTGTGTCTACCGCGCTGCGCAGAATTTGCAGTACGGAGTCTGACGCCCACTACTCCGCCCAGCGCAGGTCGCTGGTGAAGGTGATGGTGATCCAGCGGTCCGGGCCTTTGCCGCCGATGGCATCGCCGAGTTCGTCTCTGAGCGTGTCCCATTCCAGCAGCGAGCGGGTGGCGCGGTCTTCGGGTACGATGATGTAGACGCTGATTTCGCGTGAGCGGCCGGTTTTTGCGACATAGGCGCGGAAATCGCTGAAGCCGTGGCGTTCGACGAACTCTGTCGTGACGGAGCGGACGTGGCGGCGCAGATCGGCAGGCGTGATCATCAGAATATCCGCCAGCGCATCCCGCACTGTCCTGATGGGCAGCGGAATGATGACGAGGCAGACGAGCACCAGCGCGACAGGGTCGACATAGGGAATGAGCCAGGCAAAGCTGGTTCCTTCCAGCAGCAAGGCCGTGCCGAATGCCACCAGCAGGGCGCCGGAAATGCCGCCGCCGACCAGCCAGCCCTTCACATCGAGCCCGATCAGCGCCGAGCCGATCTTGCGGTTGGCAACGCTGGCGATGCGCGCCATGACAAGGCTGATGACGAGGGTAACGGCGGCGTAGGCCACGGCCGCATCCATGCTGAGTTCCGTGCCGCCATTGAGAATGGTGCCGAGCGCATTGACCAGCGCGTAAGCTGCCACGGTGAAAAGCAGCGTGCCGTTGAGGCCGAGAACGATGGGTTCCAGATGCCAGAAGCCCATGGAAAAGCGCTTGCGAAACCGCTCCGAAAGATTGCCGACGATCTGCGTGTCGGCCAGGATCAGCTTTGCCACCCACAGCGACAGAAGGCTCATGATCGTATCGAGGAACGAATAGATACCGTCGAAGATGATCGAGGCCGAACCGGACAGGATACCGGTGACAATGCCGAACGTCGCAACGAGGATGGTCATGGAAATGGACAGGCGAAAGACGCCCTGCTCATCTCGAAGATGATAAAAATCTCTAAGGGGGGTGGAAAACATTCTTCTTACTCAAACAGTTTTGTCGGTCCCGCGAAAGCGCATCATGCCACAGAGGCGTTGCCTTCGCATGTCTGCGGCGGATCAGCGCCGCGCGGCTTCGATACCTGCGCGCAACATGTCGACCGCGCGGTCGAAAACCTCTGTTGCATGCAGGTGGCGGTAACGGGGTTGCAGCCGCCGTGTCAGCGGGTATTCCGCCGGCGGCAGTGTGTTCAGTTCCAGATCGTCCTGCGCCGATGTGGGGCGGATCAGGCCGGAGATTTCCCCCATGCACAGGCCGATGATGCCGGCATACCAGGCAAGGCTGACGGCGGGCATGTCCTCATCCCGCAAACCGGCCTCCACCAGCGCGCCATGCACCATTTCAATATGGGCAAAATCCGCCCTGCCCGTGCTGAGATAACGCTGAAACAGCGCAAAGGTGGCCGGGTAGGAAAGCGCAATCTGTCGGTACTGCCCGGCCAGTTGCCGCAGCCTGTCGGCCCACGGCTGGTCGCCTGACACAAGGGCGAGCCTGGCGGTCAGCCCGTCTGCCATGGCGCGCAGGAGCCCGTCCTTGTTTCCGAAATGATAAAGCACGGCCATCGGATCGCAGCCGAGCCGCTCTGCCAGCTTTCTCACGCTGAATTTGTCCACGCCGATCTCTTCCATCAGCGCGATGGCGGTGGCTGTCATCAGGGATTTGTCGAGCCCACGGGCGGACATCTGGGTTTCGGTTCTGGTCATCATCAACTCCGTGGCATCAGCCAATAGCACGCTTGCAAAGTTATTTCTACAGTGTAGAGATTGCCGCCGTTTGATGAGACGTATCGGGAAATCGTGATGTCCTGGAATAATCGCTGGTTGGTGCTCGCTGTGGTGTCGAGCGCATTGCTGCTCATCGTCATCGACATGACGGTGCTCTACACGGCCTTGCCGCGCCTGACGCAGGAGCTGCAGGCAAGCCCCTCTGAAAAACTCTGGATCGTCAATGCCTATGCGCTGACGGTGGCCGGACTGTTGCCCGCGTCCGGTGCGCTGGGTGATCGTTACGGCGCAAAGCCGCTGTTTCTCGGCGGACTTCTGGTGTTTGGTCTCGCCTCCCTGCTTGCCGCCTTCGCACCCTCGCCCAACGTGCTGATTGGCGGGCGTGTCGCGCTGGCGATCGGGGCCGCGATGATGATGCCGGCAACACTTTCCATCATTCGCCACACCTTTGAGGATGAGCGCGAGCGCAGCCTTGCCATCGGCATCTGGGCTGCCATTGCCTCCGGCGGTGCGGCCTTCGGGCCGATCCTCGGCGGTTTTCTGCTGGAGTTCTTCTGGTGGGGGTCGGTGTTCCTGATCAACGTGCCGATCGTGGCGCTGGCGCTGGTGCTGGGCAGCCTGTTCGTACCGAACAAGAAAGGCAGCGCGCATCACCCCTTCAGCCTCATGGCCTCGGTGCAGATCATGGTCGGTCTGGTTGCCTCCACGCTCGCCATCAAGGAATTCGGCAAGCCCGAACCGTCACTTGCCATCGCCGCCATTGCCGGTGTGACCGGCATTGTTTTTGTCTCTGCCTTCATTCGCGGCCAGCGCCGTGCGGCCCGGCCGATGCTCGATCTGCGGCTGTTTGCCAATGCCAGTTTCAGCGGCGGTGTCATCGCCGCGCTCATTGCCGCATCAGCCCTGATTGGCCTGGAACTGGCAATGACGCAGCGTTTCCAGCTTGTGCTGGGGCTTTCGCCGCTGGAAGCGGGTATCAGGCTCCTGCCCCTGCCGCTCGCGGCATTTCTGGCCGGTCCGGTTGCCGGCCGGCTTCTGCCACGCTTTGGCATGCGCATGCTGCCGGTGTCGATGGCGCTGATGGCCGTCGGCGGGCTCATTCACCTCTTCGGCATGCAATCGCTCGTCGTTGAAATCGTCTCGATGGTGGTGATCGGCATTGGCGTCGGCGCGACGATGACCTCGGCCTCCGCCTCGATCCTGCACAATGCGCCGGCGGAAAGCGCCGGCACGGCTGCCTCCGTGGAAGAAGTCTCGTTCGAACTCGGCGGCGCCATGGGTGTCACCATTTTCGGCAGTGCGCTTGCGGCCATCTACAGCCATGCATTCGAGGGTGACGGCGTGGCCGCCGAAGGCATCGATCAGGCCATGCGGCAGGCACAAAGCCTGACGGGACCGGCCAGCGATGCGCTGCAGCGCGCCGCCGCGGCCGCATTCAACCTGTCGTTCATGTCGGTTCTGGCGGCGGCAACCGCCATCGTGCTGGCGGGTGCCGCGCTGGTGGCATGGATGGCAACCCGGACCGAAGGAGCAAAATCATGAAGACGCTGGCTGGAAAGATCGCCGTCATTACCGGGGCCGGCCGTGGCCTCGGCGCCGCCTTTGCCCTGTCGCTTGCCGATGCGGGCTGCGAACTGGTGCTGTGCGGCCGCAGGACCGAAGATCTGCAGACCATCGCAACGCTTGTTGCGGAACGCGGCGGCAAGAAGCCCGAGATCACTGCGCTGGACCTTGCCGGAGCCCAGAGTATCAACGACGCCGTGGACCGGATCACCGCTCGAAAAGACCGTGTCGATATCCTCATCAACAACGGCGCCATGTGGCTGGAAGCCAGCGACCAGCCCTATCGGCAGGAAGACGTGCTTGCCGTTATCAACGCCGCCATCACCGGCACATTCCTCTTCGTGCAAGGGCTTCGCCCGCTGATGCTGGCATCCGAAACACCCGATGTGGTGACAATCGGCTCGATCAGCGGCCTGCCGAATGCCGCCCTGCAATCCGTTTCCGTGCCGTTTTACGCCGCCAAACGCGGACAGGTCGCCCTTGCCGAAGGGCTCAGACAGGCGTTTTCAGGCAGCAGGTTCCGTTCGATCCTGATCAACCCGCCCTATCTCGACGACGCCCGCCCCGACCAGCAGGACTGGATGGACGCTGCAACACGACAGAAGGGCGAACGCGGCACCAGCCGCGACGTGGTGGAAGCCGCCCTCTACGCCCTGACACGCCCCCGCCACATCTCGCTGACCATCGACATCGACGCCGACGACGGCGGGCTTTATCCTCCGGCATGAAAGGCGGCAGCCAGAGCGACGGTGATTTCAGCTGATACAGCACCTGTCGACCGCCTGATGTGCCGGCAGCATCTTCAGGGTGTCACGCGGCACATTGAACGGCAAGGGATACAGGACGGCAGTTCCACCGCGACGCTCCTGACGACAATGCACTTCAAGCCATCGGCACCAGCGTGTAAGGAGCACCTGTGTTATTCGAGGAATTGACCATGACCGCGCAGATATCCTTTCGCCATGCCGTTCCCGCCGACGCCGAACGGTGTTTCGAGATCGAGGCTGGCGCCTATGAGGGCGACGAGGCCGCGACACTGGTGAAGATTTCAAAACGGATCGCGCAATATCCGCAAGGCTTCCTCGTGCTGGAAGCCGATGGGCGGATCGTCGGTTTCATCAATTCCGGTTGCGCCCACACGGTCGTCATGTCGGATGAAGCCTTCAAGGAGTTGGTCGGACACGATGCATCAGCTGCGAATGTCGTCATCATGTCTGTCGTTGTCGATACGGCCGAACAGGGCAAGGGCTACGCAAAAATGCTGATGAGTGGCTTCGTTGAAAGAATGCGGGTCATGCAAAAGCAGACAATCCATCTGATGTGCAGGGATCGGCACGTAGCCCTCTATGAAAAATTGGGCTACCGATATGTTCAGCCATCCGACTCCGACCACGGTGGAATGGCCTGGCACGACATGATGATGACGCTCTGATTGGGGGAAGAATGCGCAGATTGATCATGGCAACCACCTTTGCCATTGCCACGGCTTTGACGCCAACCTGGCTTCTTGCCGGTTCGGTGATGGATCCGACCCCTCTCGACCGCTATGTCGGTGAGCAGACGGCGCCGAAAACGTTGCTCGTCTATACCGCGCCCACCTGTTCGAACTGTGTGGATTTTGAACGGCAAATCCTGCCGGAGCTTCACAAACGTTATGTCGAAACTGGTAAGCTTCGGCTGGTTCATCGCCCCTTTATTCGTAACTCTGTCGATGCTGTCGCCTTCATGGTGATTGCTAGCGTGAACGATGCGAACAAGGAAAAGGCGTTTGCAGCGTTCACCGACAATTTTGAGAAGATCACTCAGCCCGGGAGCAAACCGGTGATACACGAGATCGCCGCAAGCGTGGGGATCGACAGTGACGGCTTCGAGCGTCTGCTGAACGATCAGAAACTGCTGGATGAGCTGAACCGCACGATGGCAACCGCAATGACGGTCTATGATGTACGGGGGACGCCGGCATTCTTCCTTGACGGGAAGCTGATTACCCCTGACGGAACGATCCGCCCTTTTGCCGAGGCAATGGACGCGAAAACGCCCTGACGGATACGGCCCGGCGAATGGCAATGGCGTGCACGCAGAGATGCCCTATGTCTGCTCCGCAGTCATGAAACGGTAAATCCAGACGTCATCAAGCTCGATCCGCTCGATTGCCTTCACATCCGCCGTTGCGATGGTCTGGCGCCAGAACTTTTCTGCGGCGTGGTTGTCCTTGAGAACGCTGAGTTCCCATATGCCGGGGTGACGTTCCAGGAGACTGGTGAAGGCACCCTTGCCGACGCCGACGCTACGAAATTCCGGTTTGATATAAAACTCGGCCACCGCGAAGTCCGTGCCCTTCAGCGATGTCGACCAGGTGTTGATGAGGGAAAAACCGGCCACAGCGCCGCCATGGTCGATGAAATACGGCCAGCGGTCCTGATCGGTCCAATAGCTGTCAAAATAAACATAATCGGCATCGACAGCACCATACTGGCTGAGTTCCTGCAGATACGTCGAAAGCATGCCTCGAAGCTGCCCCTTCTCCGCCTCGCCCACCGTTCGCAATCTGACCGACATGATTGAACCTCTGCACCACTTTTGAGCGCAAATTTCTGTACGCATCCAACTCGGCGTGCAACTTGGTCGCACTGGTTTCTACGGGTGCGACATCGTCCGCTATCAGCCGATAGAGTGGAGTCTGCTCGCCGGGCACAAGCGCCTCCAGATGCTGCGCGATATATTTGATCGCGGCAATCGGATGCAAGTCGACGCTCCCGGCATTTTCACATATATTCACCCTCGAAAAGTCGAGACCAGATTGGCAGTTTGCCTTCGGGCATTACGAATCCTCGACTTCCCAAAATGAAAAAGGCGCTCTTCGGGGCGTCTTTTTTCGTTTCGGATGGAAATTTATCGACAAGATTTCGGAGCGCACAAGACCTGCGGCGAAAAAACATTCGCAACGTGGCGATACGGCTCATAGGCCAAAAGCATGTTCTCTCTGAAGGATGTTTTTCCACCAGCCGCCGCCGTGCGTTGCCATCGGGTCGGTGCTTCACCTGTCATGACACATCCTGTGCGCTCGACTGCTTTTCCCATGCTGATGTAATGGCGATTTTTCGGTTCGCCAGAGGCTGGTTTCAGGCGCCTCGCGACCTCGCAAGGCGCAGCCGTTCCACCCGCAATTCGGGCTGACAACCATTCATCGCGCACCTTCGCTTGAGATGGCCGGGTGGCCGTGTGGAGCAGCTTATGGATGACACCTTCGACATGGATCTGCGCGTCTTCGCCGCCGGCCTGCCGGTGATGCGTGCGGGCGCGGTTCTGCGCCGCGTGCCAGCCACCGCTGTTCTCCCTGTTCCTGAAAACCTCGGATGATTGCCATGTGCATGTTTTCTTCTCCCAAGACCACCGCCGCGGTCCCCGTTGCCCCGCCTGAATATGCGCAGCAGAAAACGCCTGATTATGCGGCCGCACAGGCCACCACGGCGCGGCGTGCCACCGACCGGATCAAGGGTGCGAGCAGCACCATCCTGACCTCGGCCACCGGCGTCGGCTCGCTGGCGCAGACCTCCTCGCCCACGCTGACCGGCACGGACGGCAAGAAAACCCTGCTGGGAGCCTGAGCCATGGCCGATTTTCCCCGTTCGCACGAAACGCAGATCACCTATCACCGCCGCCGTCTGGAAGAGCTGAAACAGGTCCGCCAGCCCTGGGAAGCGGAGTGGCGGGCGCTGGCCGATTACATCGAGCCAACCCGGCTTCGCCTGTCCGGCAACCGCGAAGGTCCGCGCTCACGCGCCAGGATCATCGACAGCACCGGCACCCATGCCTATGACACCCTGAAATCCGGCATGCATTCCGGCCTCACCTCGCCCGCCCGGCCGTGGTTTCGCCTGACGACCTTCGATCCCGGCCTGAAGAAGGCGGATTCCGTCAAGGCCTATCTGGCCGCCGTGCAGGACAAGATGCGCGAAGTCTTTGCCGCATCCAACCTCTACCGCGCCTTCCATGTGGGCTATGGCGATCTTGGCCAGTTCGGCCAGTCGGTTGCCATTCTGGTGGAGGACGAGGACACCGTCATCCGCGTGCAGCAGCTTGTGCACGGCCGCTTCTGGCTTGCGCGCAACCACAAGGGCCGCGCCACCACGCTTTACCGGGTGTTTCGCTGGAGCGTGCAGCGCATTGTCGAGCGCTTCGGTTACACGCAGGTACCGCAGCGCATTCGCGACCTCTACGACACGGCCAGATATGCCGAATGTTTCGATGTCTACCACGCCATAGAGCCGCGTTACGACCACGATCCGGCCATGCGCGACAAGCGCAACAAGCCGTTTCTCTCCAACTACTGGGTGGATGACATCGGCACGGAGCTGCTGGAAGAAAGCGGTTTCGACAGCAACCCCATCATCGCGCCCGCCTGGGAACTGTCCGACGACGACCATTATTCGCTGTCGCCGGGACAGAAGGCTCTGGGCGATATCAGGATGCTGCAGCTCGAACAGACCCGCAAGCTGGAGGGCATCGACAAGAAGGTGCGCCCGCCCATGAACGCGCCGACCTCCATGCAGAACAGCCCGACCTCGCTTCTGCCGGGTGCGGTGAACTATGTGGACGATCCGGCCGGCAAGGGGTTTCGCCCGGCCATGGAGGTCAATCTCAGCCTTTCGGAGCTGCGCGAAGACATCCAGGAAACCCAGCGCCGCATCGACCGCACGTTTTTCGCCGATCTGTTCTTCGCCATCACCAACATGGAAGGCGTGCAGCCGCGCAATCAGTTCGAACTGACGCAGCGCAAGGAAGAACAGCTGCTGCAACTGGGCCCGGTGCTGGAAAATGTCTTCGGCGACCAGCTTGGACCGACCATCGACCGAACCTTCGACATTCTGGCCGCCCGCGATGAGCTGCCGCCGCCGCCACGCGAATTGCAGGGCGAGCAGCTCAAGGTGGAATATACCTCCACGCTGGCGCAGGCGCAGATGGCGGTTTCCACCGGGCCGATCGAGCGCGGTGTCGCCTTCATCGGCCAGCTTGCCGGGGCAAGACCGGATGCGCTGGACAAGCTCGATACCGACGAGGCGATCGACCTCTATGTCGAAGCGATCGGCGCGCCGCCCTCGCTGATCCTGGCGGACGACAAGGTACAGGCCATCCGCGACCGGCGTGCCGAGGAAGCGCAGGCAAAACAGTCTGCCGAAATGGCCTCAACCATGGCACCGGCGCTGAACCAGGGCGCCAAGGCCGCCGAACTGCTGGCCAGCGCCAATGAGAACCCGAATGGCAGCGCGCTGCTGCGCCAGCTGGGGCTCGGCGCATGACGGATTTCGCCCATTTGAGCCAACAACCTTCTGCCCTTCACACCTTGGAGCGTGACGAAATCACGATGGCGTTTCGTGATGTCTTTGCTCTCGATGCCGGCAAACGCGTGCTGTTCTGGATGCTGGAACAATGCGCCATCTACCAGGATGCCTATTCGGGGGAACTGACCAACGCAACGAACTACACGCTTGGCAGGCAGGGTGCCGGTCGCAAGCTTATCGCACAGCTCGATAGCATCGACCCCACCTTCTACCCGAAGCTGTTGCTGGCCATCGCGGATTTCAGGGCCATGGATGAGGCGGCGGCGAAACGCCGTGCCTCAAGCGAGGAAGGTGAAGACCATGACGTTGATGCCTAACAGGTGGCTTGGCCTGACGGCGTTCCTGTTTGCTGCCGAAGGCAGCGGTTCCGGCAGCCCCGGAGGCGATGGCGCATCGCCCTCTCCCGAGGCCGTGCTGTTTCCCAATGACAGAGCGCAGACCGGCGATGAGGCTGAAAACGGCCAGTCCCTGACCATTTCCTACGCAAACGCCGACGATGACGCGACTGATGATCCCGCCAGTGACGAGGCCGGTGATCTGGCTGACACGGTGCCCGAAGACGGCAGATACAGCCTGACCATGCCCGAGGGCGTGGAGGTTGATCAGGAGCTTCTCGATGCGCTGGGCACAGATTTCAGGGACATGGGCCTGACCAGCCGGCAGGCACAGAAACTGGCCGATACCTTCATCGAGACACAGACGAAACGCGGTGCTGCCGCAGCCGAAGGCTGGGCCAACCGTGTGCAGGGCTGGGCCGATGACGCCCGCAAGGACCGGGATATCGGCGGGCACAAATGGCAGGGCACGGTGTCCAATGCGCAGCGCGCCCTTTCCACCCTCGGGACACCTGCCCTGAAGGAATATCTGAACGCCAGCGGCGGAGGCAACCACCCAGAACTCATCCGGATATTTGCGAAAGTCGGATCGATGATCCGCGAGGACAACCCACCAACCGGAGGCGCAGACGGCGACGGCAGGAAGGCCGAAACCGCTCACCTTCTTTTTCCTAACGACGCACCGAAGGGCAAATAAGCTATGGCTATCATTGGTAGCACCGTTCCCACCCTCGTCGACGCCCACAAGGCATCCGGTGAGGGCATCGTTCTTGAACTGCTGGCGCAGAACAACCCCATTCTGAAAGATGCGATTGCCACCCAGTGCAATCTCAAGGGCATTCACCGCCATTCCATCCGCACCGGCCTGCCATCGGCCGGCTGGGGTAAACTTTACAAGGGTGTGCAGAAGTCGAAGAGCACGCTGCAGCAGGTGGATGACACGACAGGTTTTCTCGAAGCGCGCTCGGAAATCGATACGCGCCTGCTGAAACTGGCGCCTGACCCGGCCAAGCAGCGTCTGGTCGACAGCGCACCGTTTCTGGAAGCCATGAACCAGGAAATGGCCACCGGCCTTTTCTACCACGACACGGACAAGACCCCGGAAAAGTTCAAGGGTTTTGCGCCGCGTTTCAGCGCCTATAACAGCAACATTCCCGACCCGACGCGGCCGAACGCCGCCAACCAGGTGATCAATGCCGGTGGCACCGGCGGCGACAACACCTCCATCTGGTTCGTGACCTGGGCCGACCATGCCGCATCCCTGCTCTATCCCGAAGGCACCAAGGCCGGCGTGGAAGTGATGGACAAGGGCGAAGAGCCGGTGAAGGACGACGACGGCAACACCTATTACGCCAAGGTGACCGCCTTCGAGTGGCACATGGGCGCTTTCGTCAAGGATTACCGCTACATGGCGCGTATCGCCAATATCGATGTGTCGGAGATGATGGCTGGCAATGTCGACCTCTGGAAGCTTCTGCGCCAGGCTTATTACCGCCTCTACATGACCTACGGCATCAACGCCAAGGGCGGCCGCACGGTGTGCTACATGAACCGCCAGGTCATGGAAATTCTCGACGAGCAGTCCACCGACCGTGGCCTGACGACGGGACGCGCCAACTCTGTGCCGCTGAAATCCGCCAACCTCGAAGGCGAGGAAGTGACGACCTATCGCAACATCCCGATCCGCATCGCGGACTCGCTTCTAAGCACCGAGGCGCCGGTTCCGCCCGTCGCACTCTGACGATTGCCCAAAGCGTCTGCCGCCGGTTTCAGGGCGGCAGGCCCTCTCCCCGCTTGTCTCGTTGCCGCAGCGGATACCCCCGAAACCGCATTCGGTCGACGTTTGAGAAAGGAACACGTCGTGATTTTCGACACTCAAAGCATGCTTTCCAACGCCCAGGCCGTGACAGCCACGGCGCCTTCCACCAACACGCTCGATCTCGGCCCTGTCCCCTCCGGCATCGCCCGCGATATCGGCAAGGGCAAAGCGGTCCCGTTCCGCCTGCAGGTGGTGGAGGATTTCAACAACCTCACCTCGCTGACGCTCGATCTGCAGAGCGACGACAACACCGGCTTTTCATCGCCGAAAAGCCTCTGGTCGCAGACCGTTCCGCTGGCGGAGCTGAAAACCGGCAAGGTTCTGCTGCCGGAGTATCTGCCGCGTGGCACGGCCGAACGTTATCTGCGGCTGAACTACACGGTCACCGGCACAGCGCCGACGGCGGGCAGGATCACCGCTGGCGTGACACTCGGAAACCATTCCAATGGTTAAGGTCATCGCCAGTACCCGTGGGTACATCGACGGTGAAATCCGCGAGGCGGGCGACAGCTTCGACATTGACGATGCGCTGTGGAAGGACGAAACGCGCCGGCCGAAATGGGTGGCGCCCTACACGCCCGAACGCGCCGCAGCCGCGCGGCAGGACAGCACCCGCAAACCGGTGAAAAACGCCGCCAGACCGGCTGCCGGATCAACCTAGCCGAAAGGCGATGGCGTGCAGCGGGAACCGGACAGCCCGGCCGACTGAGCCACAGCGCCAGCGGCCGCGGACCGGCAAACGCGAAAACATCGGGGCGGCTTCGGGCCGCCCTCTCCTCCGCTCTATCCTCTTTTCCAGACGGTGACCCATGGCAGAACTTTACAACGAGCAGCGCGTTCTCGGCGTGCGCTTTGTCGATGACAGCACGAAGATGTTCAACGACCAGCGCGTTCTGGGTGTGGTGCCGCTGACCCGCGCCACGAAATCCACCAATCTGGTGGCGCTCTATGGCGACAGCCTGGTGGCGCAGACCTTCATGGACCCCGGCACGCGGGTACGCCGCACCGTCTATAACAGCATCAACATTGCCAATGCGCTGAGTGGCCAGAGAATGCAGTTTGTGGTCAAGCGCGCCGCATCCGGCGAGCGCAGCGACCAGATCCTGCAGCGTTTTCTGGCCGATCTCGGCAATGGCTCGCTGGTTGCCAGCGGTGCGGGCACGCTGATCTTCACCATGGGCACCAATGACATTGCCCAGAGCAGCTACACCGACCTTTTGAGCGGCGCGGCCGTAACGCTGACCAATGTGGCCGACAACATCGTTGCCAATGCGGCACGGCTTTTGAACGCCTGCAGCGCACTTGGCATTCAGTGCATTTTCCGCACCCTGCATGGCGCATCCAACTACAACGCGGCAATGATTGCCGCGACAGCCGATGCCAACCGCAAGATCCAGGCGCTCTGCAAGGGACGGCGCGACGTGCATCTTCTGGAAGTGCGCGATGCGCTGCGTAACCCGCTGACCACCACCAGCAGCGCCATAACCTTCCGCACCGGCACGATGATGAACGATTCCGGTGTCTTCGTGCATGAGGCGGTTCCCGGCGCCTATGCGGTGGGCAAGAAGCTTGCCGACATCATAAGGGAGGCTATTCCGCCCCTTCCCGTTTCCTATTCTGATGCTTCGGAACGCTATTCCTCGAACTACACGACCCAGCTTCTGACCAACCCGGAATTTTCAGGCACCAGCGGCACCCTGAACGCCGGCGGAACGCTTGGCACCAATGCCACAGGCGGCGCACTCGCCGGTGTGCCGACAAGCTGGATTGCGCGGCGCCGCGCCAACGACACCACCACGGCCTTTACCGTGAACGTGGGAGAAGATGCGGCCGGGCGTTACGTGGAATTCGTCATCACCGCAACGGCAGCCAATGGCGGCATTCTGTTTCAGAACGAAGTGACGAGCCCCGCCACCAAGGTCGCCGCCGGAGAAGTTCTGCAGGGTTTCTCCACCATTGAGGTCATGTCTGGCGCGACCAGTCTGGGTGCCGCCTCGCCCTCCATGGATTTCAACTACACCCGAGATGGCATCAACGCCTCCATCTATGCCCACGGCTGCAACCAGCCAGGCACCGGCGTCGGCAATTACGGCGCCTTCCCCTCGACCGAAGGTTTCACATTCGAAGACGCCACCGAACCGGCAACCCTGCCCGCCTTCGACAGCGTCCAATGGATCGTCAGCCGCGCCCTCGACATCATCTTCATGGCCCCCGGCTCCGCCACAATCCGCGTGCGCCGGCCGAGGCTGGAGAAACTGGCGATGGTTTGAGCGTGGGGCGGCGTGGTGAGGCGTCCTTCGCGGACAATGGTGATGTGGGCTCGTTACGTCGCTTGGGCCGATGATCCGTCATCAAGATGCAGCATAGATTGAACGGCGTTCGACCCCATCGAAGGAGGGCCGAGTGCTGAACCCTTAGAGAAGCGCGGGCCGCGAAAAGACGTTGAACGCTGCGTGAGCCGGACGCAGACGGAGAACACTTTCTTATGTAAAACAGCGCTTTAGGTTGGAAAGCGCCAGAAGCGGTCATCGGAACCTGATAATGTGAGTGGCGCTGGTGGATTTGGCTGGCGTGAAACCAAGCGCATCATAGAGCGCTGCGGCTTCTGCCGTATCAGTAAATAACCGGACTGTGTCAAATGATCTTCGCGCCGCATCCAGCAGATAGCGAGCGACGTTGGACGCTACCCCTCTGCGGTGGAAATCTTTGAGTACATATAGGTGGCGCAAACGAGCGACGGTAATGTCCTCGACGTAAGGATCGATATTCAATCCGCCGACAGCCACCAACTGTCCATTTTGAAAAGCACCCGCCAAAATCTCTCCAGGCCGATCGAAGCGATTGGCGTTCGATTCCCATTCATTGACGAGTTTCTCTATGAAACGAAAGCCTGCGCTGGATGCCTCGGCTCGAAGACCTTCTATGCCGGGCGGCAATTCCAGAACAGGTTTGATCTCGATTGCAGGCTCCATGACCGTCTCGTCAATGATGTCGACTTTTTCCTCCGTATCATGTGATCCTTACGGCCGCAAAGGGCCGAGCAGCCGCAATTATAGTATCATTTGCCCTTCCCAATACGGGCGACGAAGTGGGAAGAGTGGCAGGGTTTTGTCATGGACATTGTGCTGCGTACCCGTCGTCCCTGGAATAAGGGAATGTTGGTCGCCCAAAAGCGACCGCTTCAGCCCAAGACTGGGCTGTCCAGATTCTGCTTGGTCACACAAAACTCGAAAGCACCGTCCGATACCTCGGCGTGGAAGTCGATGACGCGCTCAGGATCGCTGAGCAGATCGAACTTAAAAGCAAATGATGGTCTGCCTCGCGCCCATTGCGGCCGTCTTGCAAGCTCGTTTTAAGGTTCAGCCGAAGTAACCCGATATGCCATTCCCAGCGATCGCGGAGCAGTTTCTTTGAAGCCAAATTTTTCGTAGAGTTTGTTCGCCGGAACGTCGGCGATCAGACTGACATAGGCCGAGACTGGCAGCTTTCGCGAGACATACGACATGATTGTCTGCATGATGGTTTTTCCCAGTCCTCGTCCCTGATGGTCGGGATGAACAGCGATATCGACAACCTGGAAAAAGCAGCCTCCATCGCCGATCAATCGCCCCATCCCGATTGCCGCGCCTTGATGCATGACAACGACCGAGTAAACCGTACCCGTTAGCCCTAACCGGGCAGCCTCTGGCGAAAACGCACTTAGCCCGGCGACAGAACGAAGATGCAGGTACTCTTCCACTGTCGGCAAACGGGACGCGATGCTGTATTGCGATTGTTCCATCTTATCGGACGCTTTCCAAATTGAGCCCATAAAATAGCGATTATTTCCCACTCCAAACGGGGTCAGTTGTCAATGGACGTTCAGGACTGAGCTCGACTTCCTCTCGGGGCCGAAGGTGGTCTTCCGTTTCGCGCCAGAAGCAGACATCCAAGGAGACCGTCGTCCGAAGACTGAAGTCGCTACCACTATCTTGACGGGGGAAACTACTGGGAGCAGTTCAAAGCCAATTACTTGGAGCGTTCGATCCTGACAAACGGGCAATTGTCACCTATTCATGACAGCGGCTCACGCATATGCCCACAACGCCGCATGCTCAAGTCAGAAGCCAGTTGGATCGTACCTGCTCGAACGCGGCAATCTCATCAACGATCCAGGCTCTAACCGCTTTCACCTTCGGATGGCTGTAGTGACCTTGCCGATAAACGAGATCATATCCGAGCTCAACTTCGAGCCGGTCACGCGGAAAAGGCACGACGAGACGGCCTGAGGATACATCGTCGGCAATCAGAACCGTCCGCCCCATGGCCACACCTTCACCTCGGATAGCCGCCTCAATGGCCATGCTGCCATGACTAAACGCAGTGCCGCGCGCACCTGGGTATGGCAATCCCTGTGCTTCGAACCACGTCTCCCAATTCGCATTCATCCGATTTTCGTGGAGGAGTTTACAACGACCCAGGTCGGCCGGGACAGCTACCCCTAGACGGGCAAGATATTCCGCGGTGCAGACGGGAGTCACCGTCTCCGTCATGATCCGTTCGCAGGATGCGAATGGGTACTCCCCATTGCCGTAATGGATGGCAACATCCACCTGCCCTTCGATGAAACTGACGTTCACGTCCGTCACTTCCAGATGGACGTCGAAATCAGGATAACGGTCGACAAGTTTGTGCAATCTCGACGTGAGCCATTTGCTCGCGAATGAAATGCCCGTACTGAGGACCACGCGTCCACTATCGCCTCGCCGTCGAAGAAGTTCGGTCTCCCGTGACAATTCGGCCAACACCCTTGTCACGACACCATAATAGGAGAGTCCTGCATCGGTTAGCTCGATTTTACGGGTCAATCGCCGAAAGAGGGCGATGCCCAGATGGTCTTCCAGTGATTTGATCTGTCGGCTAATCGCCCCATGCGTGATGTGCAGCTCGTCGGCCGCAAGGGTCATACTCAACCTACGTCCCGTGGCCTCGAAGGCTCGCAGGTTTTGCAAAGGTGGAAGGTGATCGAACATCGCTTTCTCATGTGTGATAATGCATCACACATAGGTGAGAACATATCGTTTGTCTATCGTGATCCTGGCGCGGTAGACGTGACGTATAAGCACAACGATCGGATCGTCCCGTGACCACAGACACTCAAGCTTCGACTTCAATTGCTGCATTGCCTGTGCTTGCGGTTCAGGCTCCATTGTCGATCCGCAACCTGGTGGCAATGCTGGCGCTTGCGCTGATGTGGGGACTTTCGATCCCAGTCACGAAATATGGGCTTGAAACGATGCCGCCGCTGACACTGACGGCAGTGAGATTTGCGGTCGCCGTACCACTTCTGTTGATCCTAACGATCGGCAGGAAGCGGCTTGCATGGAATGCCGTGCCGGCGGTTGCAGCGCTTGGGGTTCTGGGCATTGGCATCGGCCAGGTAGCGCAGACCTTTGGGGTTGCCGGAACATCAGCCTCTGTGGGCACGATCATCTCCGCCACAATCCCTGTCTTCATAGTTTTCTTTGCTGCACTCAGGCTGAAGCAGAAGATTTCACGGCTTCAGCTCATCGGCCTGGTCGCAGCTTTTGCGGGCATCACCGTAGTCGCTTCAGGTGACGGCGATATTGCGGCTACCACGACCATCGTGGGGCCTGTATGGATGATCGTATCTGCGCTGGCGATCGCCTTCTATTATGTCTGGAGCGTCGAACTGACCAATCGGTACGGAACGATCGTCGTCGCGGCATGGAGCACATTCTTCGGCTTCATCGCTCTTCTGCCCTGGGCCGGTTGGGAGGCTTACCACGCACCTTTCCAGATCACCGGCGGAGCCTTGGGTGCAGCTGCATATCTCGGAGTTGTCGTTACCGCACTTGGCCTTTTCCTTTGGCTCCACATTCTGCGCGGAGTGCCCGCCGGCGTCGCTGCTAGCGTTCAATACCTTCAGCCGGTCTTCGGCATTATCGCCTCATCGCTGATCTTCGGCGACCTGATCGGCTCCAAGTTCATCCTTGGAGTGGTCTGCATCCTCGCAGGGCTTGCCCTTGCCATGAAGACGCCCAAACGTCCAAACGACAACGTTGAAAATCTTTGATCATGCAATTTGATATCTGGTTACTGTTCCTGCTGACATCGCTCGGCATATCGCTTACGCCTGGGCCGAACTGCCTGCTAGTCCTGACCCACGGAGCGATGCATGGGACGCGCAAGACGCTCTGGACTATCGCGGGTGGTTTGATCGCCTTCACGATCATCATTGCGGTCTGCATGTTCGGGATCGGCGCACTTCTGCGATCGTCGCTGGGATGGTTGACCGCCCTTAAACTCATCGGCGGCGCCTATCTGATCTTTCTGGGCATCAAGCTCTGGCGCTCGCCGCCTGTAACAGTCTCGTCCGACTCCAAACCGCGCATCACAAGCGGCTGGACATTGTTCCGTGCAGGTCTGCTGACGGGCGGCACCAACCCCAAGAGCTTCCTGTTTTTCAGCGCACTCTTGCCGCAATTTCTCGATCCGCACGGCGATCTATTCATCCAATTCTTGGTGATCGCTGCGACGTACGCGCTGACCGAGTTCCTGGTCGAGTATGGATTGGCTGCAATGGCCGACCGTGTGAAACCCTGGCTCGCTCGGGTCGGAAAGAAGTTCAATCATATCTGCGGCGGCCTGTTCGTCGCAGTCGGACTGGCCCTGCCTCTCCGCTAGCCAACCCCAAACAAGCAATCTTCTCACATGGGGCGTGCCCGGTCGAACAAGCGTGGTTGTGCTTCAATGAAAAGCGCGGTGGATTTTGCTTATTATTCTTGGTCCGCGTTTAGTCAGATGACCGCTTTGGGCCGACTGCGGACAATGTTCGAACTCCGTCGGCCATCGGATAAATGGGAAAGAGCTTGACGTTACCCTGCGATCAGAGAAGCGGCGGCGATCAATCTCAACGTTGGTCAGCGGCAGAGGTCATGCGTCAATCACCTGCTTTGCGATGACACGCGCACGCTCCAGCGTCGGCGTGGGCGGCAAGACAGAGATACCTTCCGTCACCAGCGCAGGCAGAACCGGTTTTCCTGATGGGCGGTCAATCTCCCGGCGGAAATAGGAGAACGTGTTGAGGTCGTGACAAAAGACTTCAAGCACCTGCCCTTCGAACGCCACAACCTCGCGCCATGCGCCCGTGGGCAGCGAAGGGAAAAACAGAACGGCATCGTAATCCGAGTTCGCGCGTGCTGTGCCCCTTGAGCGCGAGCCCGCCAGCAATGCCGCCTCGGCGTTCGTGTGAAATTTTTGCGCGAACCGCCTGATGCGTTCAATCGCGTTCACCACCTCCGCACAATATTCGCTCTGGCCCTCGCCCATCGCACTATCCCCAGGACATACCGCTGTTGGAGAGTGACTAAGATCACAATACGCTTGGGAATCAAGCCACACGTCCAGATCGCACCTGAACGCGCCCTGCCATATGGCCGAGATGCCCGCCTCGGGCTGGACTATATGAGACTGGCCGCTTAAACCGGAACTCTGATGGCAGGGGGGGGAAACGATGGCGTTGCAGTTTTCAGGTGTGTTGCTCGACCTTGATGGGCTTCTGCTCGATACCGAGCGGCTACAGTTCGAGGTCGGGCCAGCGGTGCTGCGCAGTCTCGGATATGCGGTTTCGCAGGATTTCTTTCACACGCTGGTCGGTGTCGACCGGGTGGAGAGCGCGCGGCTGATCAACCTCGAAATCGGCGCCTCCATCGACAGCCAGGAACTGAACCGTGCCTGGAACGAGGCGATGGACGAGAAAATGCGCGACGCCATTCCCCTGCGTCCCGGTGTGCATGATTTTCTGGACGCGCTGGATGAGCGCAAACTGCCCCGCGCCATCGCCACCAACAGCGTCACCGCCAGAGCCGAATGGAAGCTCGAACATGCCGGTCTTCTCGAGCGCGTCAACGCAGTCGTCGGCGTCGACAAGGTCAAGCGCGGCAAGCCTGCGCCGGATGTGTATATCGCCGCCGCCGCAGCGCTCGGTCTCGACCCATCGGAGTGCATCGCGCTTGATGACAGCGACCTTGGCGTGCGCGCAGCCGTGGAGGCCGGACTGGCGAAGGTCATCCAGATTCCCGACATGGTGATGAGCCGCGATCTGCGCGCCCACCACCAGGCAGGTTCGCTCGCCGAAGCGCGGTCCATTCTCGGCATCTGAGCCAGACCGCGCCATTGCCCTGCCAGCCGATCCCTCATTGCGGCCTTACCCCAATAGAAACAGCCTGTTGACTCATCGTTAGGCACCATACTATATGCCGCCACATGACATTACTGGAACAAAAACACCTTGCCTTGCTCGACGAGGCCGAACGCCGGGGTCAGACTGACATCGGCAATATGCGCTTGTGTTTCGAGGTGCTGTCGCTTGCGGCCTCCATTGATCGTGCCTGCGCCGGGCGGCTTGCGCCGCACAACCTGTCGGAAGGCAAATTCGTTCTGCTGTTTCTGCTGCGCGATCTGCCCGAGGGGCTGGCGCCGCACGAACTGGCCGAACGCGCCGGTGTGACGCGTGCAACGGTAACAGGTCTTCTGGACGGGCTGGAACGCGATGGTTTTCTGGCCCGGCACAACGACAGGCAGGATCGCCGCAAGGTCTCCGTTCGCCTGACGGAAAAGGGACAGGCGACGGCCGCAGAGCTTTTCCATGAACACAGCCGCTGGATCGGCTCATTATTTGCAGGCTTCGACGCCGCCGAACGCTTGATGCTGAGCAACATGCTGCAACGTGTATGGCGCAACGTGACCCTGCCGCATGATGACCTCGCCGCGACAGAGGCCCCTTCCCCGTGAGCGGTCGTGCATCCGGAAAACGCGTTGCGGATATCGCGCCGTCACGTCTGGCGCAGCTGAATGCAGGCACTGTGGAGGCGACCACGCTGACGGAATGCCTGGCCGTCGATTTCGCTGCCCTTATGGCTGCCGCACTGCCTGAAATTGGCGAAGAGGCGATCGGAACCATGCGGCAGGCCTCGACAGATGGCATTTCCCGGCGCATGGCGCTGGCGGCGCAACTGATCCGGCAGGCGCTGGTGGACGAGCATCAGGGCGCGTCGATGCTGGACAGGCTGCGGCGGCACCCTTCCGATACGGTGCGCGGCTGGGCATGTTTTCTGGTGGGAGCGACGCCCGACCGCACGCTTCATCAGCGCCTTCAACTCATCCGGCCGCTGGCTGACGACATGCATTTCGGCGTGCGCGAATGGGCATGGATGGCGGTGCGCCCGCATATTGCCAAGGAGATCGAAAGCGCCATCCGCGAGCTTGCGGCCTGGACCCATGCGCCTTCGGAACGGCTGCGACGTTTCGCGTGCGAGGCGACCCGGCCGCGCGGCGTGTGGTGCGCGCATATCGCAACGCTGCGCCAGTGCCCTGAACAGGCCTTGCCGATCCTCGAGCCCCTGCGCGCCGACCCTTCCCCTTACGTTCAGGATTCCCTCGGCAACTGGCTGAACGATGCCAGCAAGGACCGGCCAGACTGGGTGCAGGACCTTTGCGACCGCTGGTCCAGCCAGAGCCCGACGCCGCAAACACAGCGGATCTGCCGCCGTGCGCTGCGCTCGCTCACCCGCAAGGCTTCATCAGAAACGAAAGGCCCACACCGATGACGCACTATCTTGCCGAACTTTATTCCCCCAGGCAGCAATGGCTGTCTCTGGATGAAGCCGGCCGCACCGGCTTTTTCGAAGCCATCGGCGCAGGCATGGGCGCCTTGTCCGCCCTCGGCATCGAGGCAATCGCGCTGGGACGAACCGAGGCGACAACACTGAACGCCCCCACCCAGCAGTTCTTCGCAATCTGGCGCGCACCCGACGCCACCGCCATGCAAGCGCTCATCAACGGCATCGCCGCCTCCGGCTGGCACGACTACTTCGACACGATCAACGCCACAGGCGCCGGTGGCGACCTGAACACGCATCTTGCGGAACTGGCAGCGCTGTAAGGGGAACCTTGAAGCACCACTCATCCACCCATGAGATTGCCGGGCGGCAGATCATCCACCGCCCGGCAGACATCATAGGACCTGGCGGCGGTTTCGACCCAGCAGGTAAAGCGCAAACAGCACCAGCACCGCCATGACCGTGGCATAGGCCACCAGCGGCCAGGCGGTGTCGCCATCAAATGCAAGGACCATCAGCGTTCCCACGATGCCGACGAACAGGCTCTGGATGCAGAAATAGAGCGCCACTGCCGAGCCGGCCCTGTCGTCGAATTCGGCCAGCGCACCATTGGCCGTGACGGACACCGCAAACACGATGCCTGTCGCCATCAGCCACATCGGCATGACGAAGCTGAAGAAGGATGGCTGCGCGAATGCCTGCCCGAGACCGAGCGGAATGGCACCGGCCAGCAGCATGACCATGCCCCTGACGAGACTGCCGGTAATGCCCCAGGCGGCGACAAATCCTCTGGCAAAGCGGCTGATGAGGATCATCACCACGGCCACTGTCGCAAACATCAGGCTGAAGTGCAGTTCGGAGTACCCCGCTTTGTCGATCAGCACCCGCGGCGCGGTGGAGAAGAACACGAAAAACGTGCCCATCGCCGCACTGAAACCCAGCGTGTAGCTCCAGAATGCAAGGCTGCGGAACATCGGCCGGAAGGACCGGTGCGATGGCATGGCCGTGACCGGTCGTGTTTCGTGCCATTGCGCCAGCGCATTGAGGACCGCCAGCGAGGCAAGCCCGCCGAGCAGGAGGAAGATTGCCCGCCATCCATAGGCATCGGCAATCAGGGCACCGGCGATCGGCCCGAGCGCGGGCACGAAAGCCAGCATCGATCCGAACAGGCTGTAGATGGTCGCACCTTCCGGGCGCTCGGCGTAAACATCGCGAACCGTTGCAAACAGGGCAACCAGCGCCGCCGAGGCGCCAAGGCCCTGCAGCAACCGCAACAGCAGGAACGGTACGGCTGCGGAAGATGCGGCAAGCGCGAAGGACGCGATGGCAAACACGACACCTCCGAAAATCAGCACCGGGCGACGGCCAATGCGATCGGAAACCGGCCCGAAGACGAGCTGACCTGCGCCAAGTGTCACCATGTAGAGACTGAGCGTTAACTGGACGATGCCGGGGCTGGTGCCGAGAATACCGGGCATGGCCGGAACGACCGGCAGATAGATATCCATCGCCAGCGACGCGAGGATATCGAAAGGCGCCATCAGCAGCAGTGCCGCAGGCAGGCGGTGGCTCCAGAGAGGAGTAGGATGAGACATGAGAAAACGTCCGCACAAATGAGAGCATCTGGCAGCGTCTGTCTGCAGCAATGGCTGGATCTGGGTTCGACAGGACGCCGCAACAACGAAAAAGCTGTTGCGGCTTATCTGTCTGCTTGTTTGGCCGAACCCATAATGCGCTCCACGGGCGAAATCTCGATGGCCGGGAGGTTAGGCGATTGGCGGCCTCAAGTCGAGGGCCGACGCGCCGTCACAAGCGGATCAATAAAGCAATGTGCCTTCGGCACATGTCACGCACATACCGCCAACAGTGACACCGCCTTTGCCATCGGTGACGACCGATATGCGGCCGTCGCGGCCGACCCGGCGCCCCTGTGACGCCGTATAGTGGATGCCGCCTGCCGCAGATGCTTCGCGTGCTGCGCGGAAATAGCCGACACTGCCGTTACCGGAGCCGCAGACGGGGTCCTCCTCCACACCGCAGGACGGCGCGAAGGAGCGGACTTCAATATCCGCCTCGCCGCCCTGGTAGCCGCCGAACACGGTTACACCGGTGGCGCCGAGTTGACGCTCGAACGCTGCCGAACGTGCGAAGTCGGGTGTCAATCCAAGAACAGCCTCGCCATCCTGAAGACGCGCCACGACCCAGACCGCGCCAACGTCGACGATGGCAGGGGCACTCTCCCTTTGAACAGCACGGCCGAGGATGGCTTCAAGTTCATCCACCTCCGCACCTGTCAGCGTGCGGATTTTTGCCGGTGGCATCGACAACGTCAGTCTTCGCTCGGCACCCTCTCCCGCCACAGAAATCCTGATGAGACCTGCTCCACACTCCTGAACGAGCAGGCCAGCGCGCGGACTGACAAGGCCCGCCTCCAGCACGGCATGGGCACTGCCCAGGGTCGGATGCCCCGCAAACGGCAACTCGCTTCGCGGCGTGAAAATGCGAAGGCGGTAGTCCGCATCCGGTGTGGTCGCGGGCAGAACGAAGGTGGTTTCGGAAAGGTTTGTCCACCGCGCAATGGTCTGCATCTCGTCATCGGTCAGCCCCGCCGCCTCGAGAACGACAGCAACGGGATTGCCCATGAACGGCCTGTTCGAAAAGGCATCGACAACTTTATATGTTCGCACTCTATGGCTCCCTGCGTGGTCTGGGTCCATCTGCAACTATTCCCATCCTCGCGCCATGACAAATCTAATCGGCTGATGGATGCCATCAGATTTGGTGCAGGCCCCGGTCCGGGTCGGATGCCTTGCAGCGCTGAGGAAACACGCGGGCGCAATGCCGCGAGAACAATCACCCCTTGCCGGGAATCATGCAACTCGCTAGCTTTCTGGCACAGGCAGCCCCAGGCCTCCCCCCTCCTTTCGGGAAAGCATGACACATGCAGGGTAACGCCCGTTTGTCGAACCATCTGTTCGAGCATCGCATGAGGAGGGATTGCGTTTCAGCTCGCAATGGAGGTTTTGATGAAGCTTTCTACCCCTATCTTCCAGTTGAAAAGACGCGCCAGATTGATGGCCCGCAACAAGGCTTTGCCGCTGAACGAAGCGCTCGATCACATCGCCCGCGAGGAAGGATTTGCCCGCTGGAGCCTGCTGTCCGCCAGCCTGTCTTCCACGCCGCTTTCCGAAATCATTCTGGACCGGCTGGACGATGGTGATCTGCTTTTGCTGGCCGGGCGCCCCGGTCAGGGCAAGACGCGGCTTGGTCTAAAACTGCTGCTGGATGCCGCCCGAAATGGCCGCAAGGCCCTGTTCTTCACGCTGGAATTCACCGAGCCGCAGGCGCGCAGGCATCTGGCGTCCCTGCAGGGTGATGCCTGCGTTGCCGCAGATGCCGTTCAGGTGTTCACCTCCGACGATATCAGCGCCGACTATATCATCAGGCAGATGTCCGGACTGGAACCGGGAACGGTCGCCGTCATCGATTATCTGCAGTTGCTCGACCAGCAGCGGAGCAAGCCCGACCTTTCCGAACAGCTTCAATCGCTTGGGCGTTTTGCAAGGGAGACAGGCATTATCCTGGGCTTCATTTCCCAGATAGACCGGGCCTTTGAAACGACCGGCAAACGGCTGCCTGATATCGGCGATATCCGTCTGCCTAACTTCGTCGATAAAGCCCTATTCAGCAAGGCCTGCTTCCTGCATGGCGGCGAAGCGCAGATGAAGGCGGTCGCCTGAAAACCTGCCGCGACGGCACCAGGTCGCGGCATTTTTCATGCATGCCAGTACAATCGGTGATATCAGCGGCGTCGAGATACAACATATCAAGGTGAAGCCGTGCCTGCAGAGATCAGACTTGCCCTGATAACCGACATTCCGGCCATATTCCATGTGCGGACCTCGGTGCAGGAAAACCATCTGTCGCGGGAGCAGCTGACCGCGATGGGCATCACCGAAGATGCCATTGCCGACATGATTGCCGCCTCGCCCTCAGCATGGGTTGCCGTGCACGATGGCGAGGTGGTGGGCTTTTCCATGATCGATGCCGAAGAAGCCTCGCTGTTTGCGGCTTTCGTGCTGCCTGCGCATGAGGGAAAAGGGCTGGGCAAACCCCTCGTCCTCGCCGCGGAAGCCGAACTCTTCCGCCACCACGCCGCAATCTGGCTGGAAACGGAACCCGACAGCCGCGCCGCCGGCTTTTACCGCCACCTTGGCTGGCGCGACGATGGCGTGGCCGACGACAACCAGATCCGGCTGATCAAGACCCGCGTCTGATCTCTGACAGGACGCCTAACCCATCGCATGAATCGCTAAAATTGCATCGTCGAATTTCAGGGTTCGAACGGATCGTGTTGCTACCATCGCCTTATGGGAGGTGGAGCAAATGAAAGACAAGCTGCAGATGTGGAGCCTAATCGTCGGCATGGGAATGATAGGCCCTGTCGCGCTTGGGGCGTCGATCAACAAGCTCATCACCGGCGAAATACGGATCAATCGCCGCGTATTCGTCAGCGCCATCGATAATCCCGTCCTGTTCCATGTTTTCGTGATCGCCCTGATTTTCGGGTCTCTCGTTGTGACCCGCTACATGCTGCCCGGTGCATGGCTGCTCTACAAACGCTGGAAAGAGGTTTCCTCGCAGTCCTGAATACCCGAACCCGCAAAACATCACCCCGACCGCATTTCTGAAACACGGCCGGGGGATGTGTATCAGGCGTCGAGCAGGGATGTGCCGTAGGAATTGTCGATTGCGCAAAGCCAGTTGCCAGTGGCGTCCTTGCGGAACACGTAGGTGGCGCGGCGGGTGATTGCGGTTTTCGCCCCTTCCCCGTCAGCCGTTTCAAGCACTGTCTCCATGATCACCAGCGCGGTATCGCCGCCTTCGATCACCTCCATCCTGCCCTGGTGCACGGTCAGTTGCCCCTGAAAGTAGGCGGAAATGGCTTCGAATGCACTACGGATCTGGTCCTTGCCTTTGGCGACAAGGCCGGGTTTCACCACCAGCGTGGCATCATCGGTGTAAAACCGCATCAGCCCGTCGAAGTCTTTGGCGGTGATGGCGCGGTCGGCTGATACGATCAGGGATTTCAGGGGATGCTCGGTCATTTCGGACTCCAAAATGGCCGCAAGCGGAAACAGAAAACCCGCCTCGCGGCGGGTTGCTTTGTCTGGAACGAAGACGTGCCTAACCCACCACTCGAAGAATGGCGGTCATAATCGATGCGGCGGCGCGTTCAAATTCCATGCTTGTTGACTAGCATGGGCAGCGGCACGGCGTAAACCACTCCGTCGATCAGGCTCATTTTCTCCGGCCGGTGACATCGAGCGCCATCAGCCGCTCGTCGACATAGGTATCGCCAAGCTTCAGGGCGCGTTTTTCAAGGCCGTATTGCTCGAAGCCGGCGCGGCAATACATGGCGAAAGCCGGCGCATTGTCCGCCCCGACAACCAGTGTCACCTCCTCCACAAGCGTCGCCGCATGGTCAAGGACATGGGAAAGAAGTGCCGCGCCAACGCCGAGACCGCGCGCCTCAGGCCGAACATAAACACCCCACAGCAACGCCTTGTGCCGAAGCTTTTCCGCCGTGGGAATGCGGATCGCCATGGTGCCGATCAGGCTCAGGTCGACGCTCGAGCGGGCACCGAAGATAAGGGCATCTTCAACACGCCCGGCAAACTGCTCGACACTCAGAACGGCCTCATCGTCATGGGACGCGCCGAACGCCTGCGGATGACGCATGAGACCTTCAAGACGCAGCGCACGATAGGCCTCCGCATCATCCCGGCCCAGCCTATCAATCGAAAACGCCACCATTTCAAACACTCTCCTGCCAGTTCGGTCGATCTCTAAGCCAGCTCTCTAAAGCCTGAATGACGATTTGAGGAGCCATCAATCCGTGCGCCGCCACAGATAGGACCAGCCATCCAGTCTTTCGCCGCGAGGCTTCATCAGCAACGCGCCGGGCAAAAACGCATCGCGCACAAGACCGATCTTTTCCAGTACGCGGCAGCTTGCGCCGTGGGTTGCGGCACATGTGGTGCGGATGGTGGAAAGGTGCGATTGCCCGGTGACCCAAAACATCACCGCCTTGCCGGCTTCGGTCGCCAGCCCCTGCCCCCAGAAACCACGCCCCAGCCCGTAATGGATCTCCGCGCCGTCGCCCTGCATCAGCAGCAGAAAAAGGCCGATTGGCCTGTCGCTTTCCCGATCGATGATGCTCCAGGCGAAGCGGTCGTTTGAGGTCCAGCGGTCAGCCCCCCACGCATCGATTACGGCGAGGGTTTGCGCCTGCGACTGATGGGGCCCGCGCGGCAGAAAGCGTGAAGCCTCGAGATCGCCGGTATATTCAGCAAAAAGGCGTGGCGCATGGTCGGCCCGCGCAGCGTGCAGCCACAGACGCCCGGTCTGGAACGCCGTTGGCGGCAGATTTCCGTCTCGCACCATGACCTCGCTTTCCATTGCCATTCCCGTATCCGGCAACGCTACAGCGATCGGCAAGCAGGCACAAATTTGTGAAGCCGCCCTCTCAGAGCGTGCCGGTGAGAAACTGTACCTTTCAATATGCGACAAGCTGTGTCATAAAACCGTCACAAGCGTTGAGGAGTTGGCGTTAAAATGACTGTCATAGCTTTCGCCGGCAGAGAGACGTCAGCGGCAAAGGCATCTGTCATTCGAGAGGTGAACAAGCTGTCGGCCGCGATTGGCTGTGACATTCCCGTACGCGACATTTCGGACAAGGATGGATTAAGCCCGATGCTGCAAGGCCGGGCAATATTGGCCGAAGTAGCACAGGCACGGGAAAACTCCCGCGACATCATGCTGATCAGTGATTGCAGACACGATTATGTGCAGGCCATTTTTCTGTCGGTCTCGGATGTTTTACTGCTGGTCTGGGATCAGGAAAACTCCGGTCAGTCCTATATCGAAAGCTACCTGAAACTAATGTGCCTGCCGGCATTCGACAAAAAGACACGCCGGGTTTTCGTTCTTGCGGAACGCCTTTGTTCCAAACCGCGTTCGGTTGATGTGGGACGCAATATTACTCTTCTCGTTCTTCCGCGTGCGGATCTAAACACGGAGCACTTCGATGGTATCAGATCGAACGTCCGGGAACCTTACTATGAGGCATGAAGCAGCCCGGTCACGTCTGTGGCCAATGCAGCCGCGCAAGCGTCTTCTTGAGCGTCTGGTCCCTGTGACTCAGGTGATGGTGTCATGTGTGCGCATGCAAGGCGATGACATTTCCGTTGTCATGGTCAGCTCGCTGTCTGGCAACGGCTGGACCTTTCCCAAAGGCACGATTGAAGCTGGCGAAACGGTGGCGGAAGCGGCATTGCGGGAGGCTTACGAGGAAGCTGGCGTCAAAGGCCGTATCCTCAACCCCTTCATCGGCGATTTTACCTACCGCAAGGGCTCGGAATTCTGGCCGCGCCGCGCTGCCCTCATTCTGGTCGAGGTGGACGAGCTGGTAGCCGACTACCCCGAAGTGCAGATAAGAAAGCGACGGACCTTCAAGGACGTGTCAGCCGCTCCCAAACTCTCCTCGGCGGTGCATGCCGCACGCGAGGCCGGCCTGCTCGATCTTGTCCAGCAGGCCCTGTCACAGACGCTTTCCCTGAAAGCCTGAGCCCGGCGTCACGCCACGCTCACAGCAAAAGAGGTCAAGGCAATTACGCCTCGACAGCCATCTCGACTTCGGCGCCGCGACCAAGCGAGGCCATCCAGTCTCTGAACTGCGGCTGGGCCTTGAGCTGGCGTCCATAATGGCGTTTCAACTGCTCGCTCAATTCACCCTTGCGGCCAAGCTGCTCGTCGGCAAAGGCGATCATGCGGGAGTTCGGCCACGCCTGCGGGCGGATTTCCACCAGCTTCAGGAACAGCGCCTGCGCCGTCTCATCCGGATTGGCCTGCGCCATCAGCGTCATCATCGCCGCCGTGGAGCGCGAAACGCCCATGTGGCAATGCACGAGAATATGCGCGGCGGTCTCATCATCCCGACTGTCGAGGAACGACTGGCCGAATGCCAGAATTTCTTCCAGATGCTGTTGCGTCGGCAGGATGTGGCCGTTCTGCTCGGCAATGATGTCATGGAAGCGCAGCGTCGTGCGGCTGTGATCGCCATAGCCGGAGAATTCGGTCAGGGCCGGACGGTCCGGATCGATGATGGACAGCACATGGGTAACGTTTCTGGCGCTGTGCGATGTCAGCTCATCAATGCCACAGACGGTCAGTTCGGGGGAGAAATGGATCTTCATGGAATTACACCTGGTCATGCGAAGTAAAAGCGATGCGGAGCTTACAGCAAGCTCCGCCACGGTCCAGCCTGATAATCCAGTTCGACGACCGGGATATGAAAGCTGGCTGACGGCTAACGAAGAAATCCGTCGACGTCGAATTCGGCCCAGCCGCGAAGCTCCGCAGCCGGATTGTCGGGATCATTTTTCGGCTTTTTCGCGGTCTTCTCAGCCTTTTTCAGAGACCGTGTCAGTTTCGCCTGATAGGCGGCACGGCGTCTTTTTTCGGCCTTGGCTTCGGCATCTTCAACACGCCATTCATCAACCGCACCCCGGTCGAGAAGGTCTTCCACCACCTTGGGGTCGAAAACGTGGAAGGTGATGCGACGAGCGCGGCCGTTCAGCCGAACGGTGCGCGTTCCGGCACTCGGCAGGCGCCCGTCCGCAAGCCACCTGTGGCGTTCGCTGGTCTTGATGGTCAGAATATCCTGGATCTCGCGCGGAATGACCGGCAGGGTTTCAACCTCATCCATCGCCCTGGAGATAACGGCGACGGCGGCATTGAAGACGGCCTTGTCACTGGCGGGCATCGCAAGCGTCAGCTCGCGCCCTTCGAGAACCAGCAGCTTCTTGATGGCGGCGGGCAGTCTTGCCTGCATTTCCTGCAGAATGCCCTTGGCCCGCACCGACGAACCAAGCGTCGCCGCCGTCGACAGCGTCCACGTTCTGATCAGCTCGATATCGTTCTTTGCGTTCTTTGGCATGGCCTTTAGATGGGATTTGCAGCCCGAGAGGTCAATGATTTTGTGATGCCATGAAGGCCCGCGTGGATTTAACCCGCGACCTTTCTCAGCGATTTTTCGATCTCTCCGCCACAATAGGAATCCCCGTAATCCTCGAAGCTCTTGCGGTTCAGCGACGAGAGCGCCGGTGTCGCCTGCATGCGCTCGGCAAGCCCCCAGATCAACGGAGACGTCCTGACGATCACCGCCTTGATGGCCGGGAAACGATCCGCCATCGTCGTGAAGAGAATGGAGGTGACGATATCGGCAATGCCGGGCTTTTCCGTGCCGAGCATGAACCCGGACCCGGCCTGCAGCCCGTTTCGCACGCCGGTCGCCTCGAAAATCCTGATCCACGCTTCAAGTCGCGGCACAAATGCGTCCCACTTGTCCGACGTCCACATCTCGCGGCCACCGTCGAGGGTCAGCTCATCGATCACATCGTTGGCGTCGTTGACGATCTTCACGCTCAACGCCCTGCCCTCTGCCGTATCGGGCAAAAGCCCGAGCCGTTCTCCGAGATAAAGAGCAATCGCCGGCATCTGCGAAATGGCAAAACCACGCTTTCGATCGATCAGCACCGGCGGGCCCATGAAGGCAACCGGTTGCTGTGCGGCATCGAGAGCCATCATCTCTCCGATATCATCGGCGTCGTGCTCGTCCCAGCTCTGGCCGCCATAGGCCAGAACGGCCCGGATGAACTGGCCGCGAAACGGAACGGGCCAATAATAAAGTTCGAAATCGCTCAAATCCTTCTCCTCTCATCGCGCATCGCTATCAGCACCGTCATCAGCATCGCCGACGCTGCGCGCATGATACCAGTCGGCATAGGGCGTGGATGTCACCAGACGCCGGTTAAAATCCGGCGCGCCATCCGACCACCACACCGGCCCGCGTTCACCGAGTGCAATCTTGGCCGCATTGACCGCGTCTCGCGCATGGCGAAGCCTGCCGTCATCCGCCCCGGCCTGCCTGACCGCCCTGCGCGCCGACATCAGCTCCGATACCAGCGACATCAGGCGCTCCGGCGGCAGGCGCGGGTTGGATTTGCGCCACAGCCTGCCCCGCACGACGATGTAGCGTCCATCGGGCGTCTCGAGCGGCGGGCTGGTCTTCAAGTGGTCGTCTCCGTTCGTCAGGGCGCCATATGTTTCAGAACAGCGCGTGCTCGATCCTTTCAAGATATTTGACGGGCGCCGCCTCGTCGGCCTCTTCAGCAGCGGCGATTTCGGCAACAGTCAGACCGGTGGCAATTGCAAGGTCTTCATAACTGTAGCCTTTTGCCAGGCGGGCCTGGCGACGACGTTGGGCGGAGTGGGGTTTCAAGGTAATCTGATCCATCTTGTGGCTCCAAAAATCAGGCGACAAGAAACAGATCAGACGGCGTTGCAGTTCCCTGGAGATGGCAGGGTTCAGCGAAATATTTGCAGCGGGCAACCGGACACACGCGCTGCTCGATGGCACGGCTGTTTGTCAAAGCCGGTTTAGACGCTACCATGCGACCCGCGAGTACCCCTTTCACCTATGAAGGAGCCATCGAGATGGACCAGCATATTGGCGATCTGGTCGTAACCGACGTGACGATCACGAGCCGTCAGGTCACTGGCGTCACACATGTCAAACCGGGCGGAAGTCTCATCGCATCCGGTGGTCTCTCAGGCGGGCTGAAAATCGATGCGGGCGCAAACGCGGTTGTCTCGGGCGAGATCGGTCGCAACGTTCACAACGATGGCAATCTGGTCCTGAGCGGCACCATCAAGGGCCGAATTCTGGGTGGTGGAACGGTTGTCAAAAGCCCCGGCGCCACCGTTTCCGGCGACGACAGGCCCTTGTACTCGGAATAAGAAAACCTGCCGTGGCCACTCCTGCCCGTGTGTCAGTCCCGCGCGGCTGACCTGACGGCAGCGGCGAGCCCCGCGATGGGGCTGGTGAGTGGCGTTCTGCCTTTGCCTGCGAGCCGCGATGCGCCAGCCATGGAGGCCTGGGCAAGAGCGACGATATCGGCACCCTCGTCATAGGCGCGATCGGCAGCCGCCGCGATGGCAGCGAGATAACCCTCGTTATCGCCAGCCTTGAAACGCGCCCATGCGCCGGAAACGATCCTGATGTCAGCGGGTATCCTGACGTCAGCGGGGATAAGGCGCGTCCCGGCCGCCTTTTCAAACAATCGTGCTGTCGGCTGAAGCGTCGTTTCCACCGCGCAGAGCACCACAACCTTGCCGCCATGCTTCATCGCCTGACTGGCGAGCGCGGCATCGACGCGCAGAACCGGAACCTCTGTTGTATCGGTGAGTTCGTCCGCAACCGGTCCCAATGTCGAGCAGGTAAGAAGAACGGCATCCGCGCTCTGGCAGAGCTGGCGCAGCACTGAAGCCGTGTTACGCGCAATGTCGGCGTTGAGCCCTCCGGCCGTTTCAGCCGCAGCGAGAAGATCCGCACGCACCTCATGCAAAAGCGCGCCTGCCGGAAGGTCAAGCTCCCTTGCGGCACTTTCAAAAACGGCGACATTGCTTTCGGCAGTATGCAGGCAGGCAATTTTCACGACGAACTCCGGCTGGAGGAAATGGTTCTGTCCGCATCAGGACGCCATGTCTTCCGAAATTTTGGCCCGCGCGGCAAGGCCAAACACGGGCCATTCTACGCTGCCCATCCTAGGCGGCCAATCCTACGCGGCCATACGCGCATATCGCGCCGGGGGCACACCGGCATGGCGGGCGAAAGCCACGCTGAAGGTGCTGGCAGAGCCATACCCTACCCGTTCGGCCACGTCCTCGATCCCCAGCCGGCCATTGCGCAGCAACTGCTTTGCCAGCGCCATGCGCCAGACCAGCAGATATTCCATCGGCGGAACGCCGACAACGCGGCTGAAACGTGCAAAGAAGGCCGAACGCGACAGCGCCGCCTCTTGGGCGAGATCGACCACGGTCCAGGCCTGATCTGGCCGGGCATGCATGGCACGCAGCGCACCCGCCAGACGCTCATCCCCCAGCCCCCGGCTCAACCCCGGTTTCCGTGCCCGAGCGCAGCGCCTCGATCAGCAGCACCTCGATCAACCGTTCCAGAACAAGCTCGCGGGCCGCGCGCCGCTCGCGCGTTTCTTCATCGATCAGCTGCATCAGCGTGGCAAGCCGGGGTTTGTCGCGCACCACAACCACCTCCGGCAAAAGCGAGACGAGCAGCGCCGTGTCAGGCGCACCGAAGCTGCAATGGCCGATGCGCATGCGCAGACTGGCCGGACCGTGCTGCGAGCCGACGCGAAAATGCCCGTCATTGATCCTGACCGGCAGCATGGCCGGCAGATCGGCTGCGGCATCGATGCTCTCGTTGACGAGGTCACGCATGGCGGGTGCAAGAACGAAATCTCCGGCCTGCAGCGTCAGCACCTGATGACCGTCAAAGGTCACCCGGCAGCTTCCTTCAAGGATCGCGCAATAAAAGGGTTCGCCGGTCGCCTCCCGGGGGATGCGCCACGCGCCGCCACACTCCACCAGTTTCGACAGCCGCGCGGCGGGCTGCAGAAGCGTGACGATTTCAGCAAGGGGATCTACGGTCATAACAAGGACTATCGCTAAAGAAATGAGGACTTCAGACTATACAAAGTCTCGCTTCCCGTCACTACCCTTGGAAACAGTCACCCAAGGAGAAAGTCATGCCCACGATCTTGATTACCGGCTGTTCCTCAGGCTTCGGCCTCGAAACCGCAAAACTGTTCCTCGAAAGAGGCTGGGATGTGGTTGCGACAATGCGGACACCCAACCCGGATGTGCTGCCGCAATCGGAGCGCCTGCGCATACTGGCCCTCGATGTCACCGATCAGAACAGCATTTCAAAAGCGGTCGCGGCGGCGGGCGAGATTGACGTTCTCGTCAACAATGCCGGGTTTGGCGCACCCTCCCCGGTGGAACTGACCGCGCCGGAAACCGTGCAGGCACTGTTCCAGACCAACACCATCGGAACCCTGGCGATGATCCAGGCCGTTGCCCCGCAAATGCGTGCGCGCCGCGCCGGCGTCATCATCAACGTCACCTCCACGGTCACGGTAAAACCGATGCCGGTGGTCGGGGTTTACCGCGCCAGCAAGGCGGCGGTGAATGCGTTCAGCGAGTCGCTGGCAATCGAAATGCAGCCGCTGGGCGTTCGCGTGCATATCGTGCTGCCCGGCCGCTCACCCGAAACAAGCTTCGGCAGCAGCGCCCGCCCGCACCTGCGCGGCATGGATGATACCGACTACGCGCCGCTTCTGCAGCAGTTCATCAAAAACGTTCAGGAAGACAAGGGGCCCGTCACCCACGCGCCCGATGTTGCCGAAGCAATCTGGCACGCCGCCACCAATCCCTCCGCCCCGCTGCGCATTGCCGCAGGCGCGGACGCCGAACTGTGGATGGCCGAGGCCGGTCTGTAACCAGCCCGCCTGCTAGATAACGTAAGGAGAACGCACTGTCGTTAGGTAAGGTGCGTTCTCCGATCAATCCAATCGAAGACCATCAGGAATCGTTTCAGAAGTCGTGTGGGATGATGTGTGCCCGACGCAACGAAGCCGTATGCATCGGGCACGACGGAAAATCTCAGAACTTGACGAGATTGAGTGCGGGCAGCGGTCCACCGGGGAACTGAACGAGTTTTCCGCCGATCGCAATCGAACCGAGATCAACACCGGCAAAACCCAGCTTGACGATCAATTCACCCACCTCTGCCTTCGCCCTTGCATCATCTCCAGAATAGAAGAGCACACGGCTTCCGCCTTCCGCATGCGGATCGCCTGATATCAGATGCGGCGGCAAGTGATTGAACGCCTTGACCACACGAGCACCCGGTACCAGCTCCGCAAAGATTTCTGTCGAAAGCCTGCCACCCAGTTCGGCGGGTTTAAAGAGCGGCGCTTCAATCGGGTTGTTGGCATCGATCACGATACGCCCCGCCCAATCTGGCATGTTCGCCAGTGCTTTCGGCAGTTTCGACCACGGCACGGCGATGAGCACGAGATCAGCCTCGGCGGCGTCTTCAATTGTACCTGCTGTAATGTATGGCGCGAGTTCCAGGACAAAGTCCCGAAGCGTGTCAGGACCTCGACTGTTGGAAATCGTAGCGGCGATGCCGTTTCGCGCCAGAGCGCGGGCAAATGCGGAGCCTATCGCTCCAGCCCCAATAATTCCGATAGACATGATGCGTCTCCAGGTTAGAGGATCAGGCGGTAAAACCACCATCGGCGACAATCTCAGCGCCGGTAACGAAGGCAGCTTCCGGGCTGGCGAGGTAGGCAACGACGCTTGCGACCTCGTAGTCCTTGCCATAACGGCCGATCGCCATACCGGGACCAACGATCTTCGAGACGGGACCTCCATCCGGGTTCATGTCGGTATCAGTCGGGCCAGGATGCACGGTGTTCACGGTGATACCCTTCGGACCGAGATCACGAACCAGGCTACGATTGAACCCCGATACGGCGCCCTTGGTCAATGTGTAGAGAGAGGCCGTTGGAAAGGCCGCGTAACGGACCATGGAGGAACCGATGTGGATAATGCGGCCACCCGGTTTCATACGGCGAGCCGCTTCCTGCGTCCCAACGAATACACCCGTGACGTTGACGGCAATCATCCGCTCGTAATCTTCAAATTTGATGTCCTCGATTGGCCCGCCCAGTGCGATTCCGGCATTGTTGACGAGGATATCAAGCGAACCGAACTGCTTTTCGGTTTCGGCCACCGCAGCCCGGACAGATTGCGGATCGCCAGAGTCGGCATGGATTGCGACAGCACGACCGCCTGCGGCCTCGATTTCTTTCACGACAGCGGCTGCCTTTTCCGGCGAGGCGCTATAGGTGATCGCCACTGCGGCTCCGTCAGCCGCGAGACGCTTTGCAATTGCCGCGCCGATAGAACGCGAACCGCCGGTGACAAGAGCAGTCTTGCCGGACAGTTTGAGAGAAGTATTGGACATTTCGATAACTCCATCGTTTGGTTTCGGTGGAGGAAATATCGCGCTCTTATTCCGCTTTGATTAGAGGGTTTTGAGTGTTATTACTTTCAAACAATTCTTGAAAGTGACAGCGTGGAAACTCTCGCAAATCTGGAATCCTTCGTAAGAAGTGCCGAGTTTGGCAGCTTCTCGACGGCCGCTCGCAGGCTGGGATTGACGCCAGCAGCGGTTAGCCGCAACGTCGCCACTCTTGAGGCCAACCTCAAACTGCGGCTTTTCCAACGCAGCACACGACGTCTGACACTCACCGAGGCCGGTGAGCGTTTCCTGCTCTCCATCCGTGATCACCTGGAAAGCCTTCAGGGTGCGATCTCAGAGGCATCCAACGACGACGCCGAGCCAGCGGGTGTGCTGAAGCTGAGCATGAGCCCAACATTCGGGGCTGAGTACATTCTCCCAACCCTGCCCGAATTTATGCGCCGATATCCGCGCATCAAACCAGAATGGATGTTTGACAACAGACAGGTGGATCTAATCGCGGAGGGATACGATGCGGCCATCGGCGGTGGGTTCGACCTGACGCCCGGAATTATCGCCAGAACACTCGCTTCGGCTCACATCATCGCGGTGGCGTCACCGTCGTATATGCGGGATCGCATTCCCCCTTACGATCCATCCGGCCTTATGGAACTGGACGGCATTGTCATGCGCTCTGCGAAAACGGGGCGTATCCGGCAATGGCAGATGCGCAACGTCGAAGGCAGAGAGCAACCAGCGACATTGAAGGAAAGGATTGTCCTTAACGATCCGGCCGCGATGCGATCCGCAGCATTGCTTGGTCTTGGCGTTGCCATGATTGCAAAACCGGATGCCTTGCCCTATCTCGACAATAGACAACTTGTTCGGCTCATACCCGCCTGGTACGCAGACGCCGGTCCAATCTCCATCTACTATGCGAACCGAACCCTGCTTCCGACCAAGACACGCGTATTCATCGATTTCATCAGTGACGTTTTTCAACGGCAAGAATGGCCCACGCGATTTGCAGGCACGTTGGGATAGCGCGCTTTCAAACAGGCGCAAGGTCGCAAAAATCCGGACGACAGCCCCTCATCGTTTAATTCGAACTGAAACAGCGTGCTGCCGGAAGGCAAGAAAACCTGGGCTCTGCATGCAAGGTGGCATGATAACCACACCTGACAGATGCTGACTTTCCGTGTTGGACGGTGACGCGCTGCCCCGACAATTCTGGCGTGAAAATGGAACCAAGCCAGTCCATCTACACTCCAGATCATTGATCGGTCAGGCAGGCGCCCACATCATTTCGTCGGCTTAGACCGTGCGGTCAGTTTGTTTCCGTCGGGGTCGCGAAGATAGGCGACGAATGCGCCGTTTGGGCGTTCCGAGGGTGGGGTTTCGATTGATTTGCCGCCGTTGACGGTGCCTGCGGCGTGCCATGCCAGAACATGGTCGGGGCTTTCGGCGGCAATGCCGATTGTTCCGCCGTTGGCCGCAGTTGCCGGGTTGCCGTCGATCGGCGTGGTGACCATCAGGCGCCCGCCCTCATGGACATAGATCAGCCTGCCACGCGCATCCATCTCGCCGGGCTTGCCGCCGAGTGCGGCGAAGGTGGCGTCGTAAAAGCGTCTGGCCTGCTCCAGATCGTTGCTGCCAATCATGATGTGGGTGAACATGCTTCATCTCCAGAGACCGAACCGGTTCCGGCCAGAGCGCCATTTTTCAAGAGCTTTTGCAAGGCCGCGCGACGAGGTTTCTGCTCAGATGCCCGTTTCCATGCCATGAGCGGCGCGGGCCATTATGCATTCGGGATCTCCCGGCAGGCAGGCGCGACAGACATCCGGGCGGACGTCATAGACCGTGCACGCGGTCCCCTTGCCTATTTCGCCTGACAGCGCCGTACACCGTTCGCCATCGCAACGCATGCCCCGGGCGTCATCGGAGACGAACTTTGCCGGAATCCGGTCCAGCGCCTCATCGCTTTCCATGGTGAAACGCGGCCATTCCGACGAATAGGAACAGCAGGCACCGCAGGTCTGACAGTCCCAGTCGACGCTGGTTTCAAGGTCGGAAAATTCCATGGCGTAATCGTAACCCTCAGGCATCTCGGCGCTCCTTGCCCAATGGCTTCGTTCTCAACGCCATGCTTGCGCCTGGCGCGCATGGACAGTCATGTAGGCAACAGTTTTATGTGCATATCCCGCCCTTGCGGGTGTTTGCGGCAGATGCGAATTGCCACTCCGCAAATTGCCGCTGGACGAGCCACTCTGCGACATGCCGTCGCCTGACCTATAGATCACCGGCATCAAGGGGGAAAGGTCTTATGCTGTCCGCGTTGCGAATATCGCCCCAGCCCCTGTCGTGTCCGCTCAGACCGTTGCCCGCCTGTCCGCCGTCTCCCGCATGAAGCGGGCTCGATATTCCACCGGGCTGATGCCGACTTTTTTTCGGAAGTGGTGGCGCAGGGTGTGGGAGCTTCCGAAGCCTGCGGTCATGGCCACGGTTTCCATTCTGGCATTGCCCTGACAGAGCAGCCGTTTGGCTTCGTTTATGCGCTCGTCCGCCAGCCAGTCTCCCGGCGTCTGGCCGGTGGCTTCCGAAAAGCGGCGCAGAAAGGTGCGGGTGCTCATGCGGGTTGCCTCGGCCATCTGCCTGACGCTCCATTCCCGTGCCAGATCGGCGCGGATGCGGTCGAGAAGCGGGGCAATTTCGAGGCCTTCGCGGGCCGAGACCGGCCGTTCGAGAAACTGCGCCTGTCCGCCCGTGCGGTGCGCGGGCATGACAAGGCGTCGCGCCACGGAGTTGGCGGCCCCTGCCCCGAAATCCTGCCTGACGATCTCGATCAGAAGATCGATGCCCGCCGCACTGCCGGCGGAGGTGTAGATGCGATCATGGGCACGGTAGAGCGAGGCATCGTCGACCTCGATATCGGGATAAAGCTGGCGCAGCTTGTCGGCGTAACGCCAGTGCGTTGTCGCCGTGCCGCCGGAGAGAAGACCGGTTGCAGCCAGAACGAAGGCGCCGGAGCAGATCGAGGCGATCCGTGCGCCACGGCTGTGCGCGGCCCGAAGCTGACGGCACAGTGTGTCTGGTACGGCAATGTCTGTGCCCTTCCAGCCGGGAACGACGATGATATCGGCTTCTTCGAGAATTTCAGGCCCGTGATCGGCAACAATCGAAAAACCGCCATGAGCGCGCATCGGCCCCTCATCCACCGCGCAACTGGCAAAGCGATACCAGGTCTCGCCCATTTCGGGCCGTGACAGACCGAAGATTTCGGCAACGATGCCGAATTCGAAGGTGCAGAGACCATCGTAAAGAAGGCCGACAACGAGGGGTCCGGTGAGGTTTGGCATGATCTTTACGTATATTGTCATTTGCGCCAATTGCAAGCACGGCTGCAAGGGATAGACCGGAAGGGCAAAGGAGATCCCCATGAGCACAGCCGTAACCGCCGTTCCGCCTGCCCCAAGCGCACTGGCCCGCGAGCATTTTGCCGCCGAATTCACCTTCGAAACCGATTGCTGGGATGTGCACGACGCGCTCGAAAAGGGTGCGGATTTCGTGCTCATCGATGTGCGCAGCCCCGCTCTGTTCGCCAGAGGCCATGTGCCGGGCGCCATCAACCTGCCGCACGGCAAGATCGTCCGCTCCAAGATGAGCGAATGGCCACAAGAAATTGTCTTCGTCACCTATTGCGCCGGCCCGCATTGCAACGGCGCGGCCCGCGGCGCGCTGCGTCTTGCCGGGCTGGACCGCCCGGTCAAGATCATGGCTGGCGGCATCACCGGCTGGATCGATGAAGGGTTCAGGCTGGAAACGGCCGAAACTGCCGCCGCAACCGGCACCTGATCCCTTAATCCCTTGCGGCCCAAGGCCATGATGCGGCCGGTCAGATCGATGTCAGCGACACCCGCTTTTCCAGTTCGGCCGCCTCTTCCTTTCGCTCGCTGTAGCGGTCGGTGAGGTAGGCCGATGCATCGCGCGTCAGGATGGTGAACTTGACCAGCTCCTCGCAGACATCGACGACGCGGTCGTAATAGGACGATGGCTTCATCCGGCCATCCGCATCGAATTCCTGATACGCCCGGGCGACCGACGACTGGTTGGGGATGGTGATCATCCGCATCCAGCGGCCGAGGATACGCATCTGGTTGACCGCGTTGAACGACTGGCTGCCGCCGGAAACCTCCATCACCGCAAGGGTCTTGCCCTGCGTCGGGCGTACGGAGCCAACGGAAAGCGGTATCCAGTCGATCTGCGACTTCATGATCCCCGTCATCGCTCCGTGGCGCTCCGGGCTGATCCAGACCTGCCCCTCCGACCATTGCGAGAGTTCACGCAGCTCCTGCACCTTGGGGTGACTTGCGGGTTCTTCATCCGGAAGCGGCAATCCCTTCGGGTCGAACACCCTGATGTCGCACCCCATTTTCTCCAGCAGGCGTTTCACTTCAAAGGCAAGCAGGCGGCTGTAGGACACCTCACGCAGCGATCCGTACAGGATCAGGATGCGTGGCTTGTGGCGCGAGAATGCCGGGCGCAGGGCATCGTGATCGATCGCGTGAAGATGTTCGCTCGCAAGCGCCGGAAGATGATCAGACAAGGCGCTTTCCTTCGTCGTTAAGAAGCTGTTCGCCGCCCTCCTTGGTAAACGGCCCCTTGAAAGCATCGGCAGGAAGAATATCGAGAACGACTTCGGACGGACGGGATAACCGCGTGCCCATCGGGGTCATGACAAACGGACGATTGATCAGGATCGGCGTTTCCAGCATCGCATCCAGCAACTGCGCGTCGCTCAGCTCCGGATTGTCCAGGCCGAGTTCCGCATAGGGTGTGCCCTTTTCGCGCATTGCCTGCCGTACCGTGAGGCCGGCACTGGCAATCATCCGCACAAGCTGCTCGCGGCTCGGCGGGGTCTTCAGATATTCGATCACCGTCGGTTCGATGCCGGCGTGACGGATGAGTTCGAGCGTATTGCGCGACGTGCCGCAGGCCGGGTTATGATAGATCGTGACGTCCACGTTCAGGTCCTTTCAGTGACGATGGTTCGGGAAACGGCGGGGGAAGCCTCGTACCAGTCCTTCGAGCGGTTCACGATCCAGACGACCGAGAGCATGACCGGAACCTCGATCAGCACGCCGACAACCGTTGCCAGCGCCGCGCCAGACTGAAACCCGAACAGACTGATGGCGGCGGCGACCGCCAGTTCGAAGAAGTTGCTGGCGCCGATCAATGCCGAAGGTCCGGCGATGCAATGGCGTTCCCCCGTCATCCGGTTCAGGAGATAGGCAAGACCGGAGTTGAGATAGACCTGGATGAGGATTGGAACCGCGAGCAAAGCGATGATGCCCGGCTGCGCGATGATCTGCTCACCCTGGAATGCAAAGAGCAGCACCAGCGTCGCGAGCAATGCCACAAGAGACATCGGCTGAAGTTTCGAAAGCAGGCTGTCGAGCGCACCGGTCGTTCCATCCGCCGTCAGGTGGCGGCGCACGGCCTGCGCAATGATGACTGGCACGACGATGTAAAGCGCAACCGAAAGCGCAAGTGTCGCCCACGGCACGGTGATCGCCGAAAGACCAAGCAGAAGCCCGACGATCGGCGCGAAGGCAACGACCATAATCGCGTCGTTCAACGCGACCTGCGAAAGCGTGAACAGCGGTTCGCCCCGCGTCAGATTGCTCCAGACGAAAACCATGGCGGTGCACGGCGCTGCCGCGAGAATGATCAGCCCTGCAATGTAGGAGTCTATCTGATCGGCAGGCAGATAGGGACGGAACAGCCAACCGATGAAAAGCCAGCCGAGCAGCGCCATTGAAAACGGCTTCACGGCCCAGTTGATGAACAGGGTCACGCCAATTCCGCGCCAGTACGACCCTACCTGCGTCAACGACCGGAAATCGATCTTGAGCAGCATCGGGATAATCATCAGCCATATCAGAATGGCGACAGGGATGTTGACGCTGGCAATCTCTGCCGCTGCGATGACGTGGAAGACGCCCGGCATGATGTGACCGAGTGCAACGCCGACGGCGATACAGAGGAAGACCCAGACGGTCAGGTAGCGTTCGAACGCGGACATATCACGCATCCCCGGTGGATTTGACGGACGCACCGTCAAGCGAACCGATCTGGCGAACATGCTGTTCAAGCGCCATGCGATCGATGGAGGCGATGGGCAGATTTATAAAGGCAGTAATGCGGTTTTTGAGGAAGCGGGCTGCCTGTGCAAAAGCGCGCTGGATCTCGACCTCGGAACCTTCCACCGCCGCCGGATCTTCGATACCCCAATGTGCCGTCATCGGATGACCGATCCAAACCGGACAGGCCTCACCTGCGGCGCTGTCGCATACCGTGAAAATGAAATCCATCTCCGGGGCATCCGGCCCCGAGAAAACGTCCCAGCTTTTCGATGAGAAACCGGTTGCGTCGTAACCAAGCACGTTCAGCTCCTGAAGCGCGTGCGGGTTCACGCTGCCTTTGGGCTGGCTGCCGGCCGAATAGGCCCTGAAGCGTCCGGCCCCTTCCTTGTTGAGAATGGCTTCGGCGAGAATGGAGCGTGCGGAATTGCCCGTGCACAGGAAGAGCACGTTGTAGATCCTGTCTGTCATGGTCGTGTGTCCGTGGTTACGCCGGAGCGTGATGGAGCGTCATGAGGGTTGTTGATGGTTGGCAGCACCCGGCGCGCAGCAGGGCGTCAGCTCCGCGATCAGCGGCGCGCAGAGTTCGGTCGAACCGCCGCAGCAGTCCTTCAGCAGAAACAAAGTCAGATCACGCAGGCCATCGAGATCGGCCCGATAGATGATCGATCGGCTCTTGCGTTCGCTTTTCACCAGACCGGCACGCGACAAGGTGGCAAGATGCGCCGACATGGTGTTCTGCGGCACATCGAGAAGCCGGGCAAGTTCACCAGCCGGAACACCCTCCGGCTCGTGCCGCACGAGCAGCCGGAACGTATCGAGCCTGGTGGTCTGGGCGAGCGCGGCAAGCGCCGCTATTGCTGTCAAGTTTTCCATATATCCAGATTTATGGATATAACGTGCATTGTCAATGGAAAATCTCTATGGGCGTGGTTGGCGCAGTGGAAAGCGCAGGACTTTTTTTGCGCGGCAAGCCTCCCTCCGGCCCGAACAACCAGCCAGTTCGGGCTCCGCACACCCCGGAAATCAGCGCGTCAGCGTCTCCACGATCCGGGCGATATCGGCGCGGTCGAGCAGTTTGGGGTTGGTGGCGTTGTGGATGGTGATACCTTCGATCATGGCGTCGAGCGCCCTCGCCTCTTCCGGCGTGAAATGCTGCTCCAGTGCACGACGGCTGGCGGCCATCCAGTTCAGCATGATGGTTTTCAGAAGCGTCCGGCGTGAGGCATAGGCGTAGAGTTCGTAGATGACGATCATGTCATCGGATTTGTCCGGCGCATCGTCGCAGAGATAGGAAACCAGCGCCTCGCGCGCCGCCTCGCGGTCTGCCGCAGCCGCCATGACGGCAAGGAAACGGCCGGAGACTTCCTCCGCCAGCTGCTCGAAGGCGGCGGCGATGATCTCGTCGAGACCTGAAAAATAATAGGTCAGTGAACCGAGCGGCAGACCGGCGGTTTCCGCGATGCGCCGATGCGTGGTGTCGGCAACGCCAAGCCGCGCAATGGTTTGGCGGGCTGCGGCGATGATTTTTTCACGCCTTTCCGGGTCGTTGGCTGCCCGGCGGCTTCTGGGCGGGGAAACTTTGGTCATGATCGTCGCTTTTCAGGTAGATTGACGTTGTGTACTATCGTACATATATCAACAATTCCTTTCCCAGACCAAGAGATACCATGCCCTCGCTCCAGCAACGACGCCTCGCTCTCTTCGCGTTCTTTTTCCTTCCCGGCATTGCCATGGCCTCCTGGGTCACCCGCACACCTGCCATTCGCGATCGCATCGATGCCTCGATTGCCGAGATGGGGCTCGTCCTTCTCGGTCTCTCGGTCGGCTCCATGACCGGCATCCTGTTTTCCGGCTTCGCCGTCGGCAGGTTCGGCACCAAAACGGTGATCCACGCCGGAACATGGGCGGTGGCAACGGGTGTCGCGCTGATGGCAACCGGCACGTTGACCGGAGAGGCCGCCATTGTGGCACTGGGGCTTGGATCGTTCGGCCTCGGCATGGGTTTTGCGGAAATTGCCGTCAATATCGATGGCGCCATGGTCGAGCGCGCCTCGGGAAAGCCGTTGATGCATGCGCTGCACGGCTGTTTCAGCTTCGGCACGGTGCTGGGAGCGCTGGCCGGTTTCGCCGCCAATGCGCTGGCCGTGCCGGTCGAGGCGCATCTGGCTGCCGTGGTCGTTCTCATCGCACCATCGACGCTCTATTTCATCCGCCATATCCCCGAGGGAACGGCGCGCAACGATGCAGCGCAGACCAGCGAGGTGAGAGGCGACAGCGAAGATGCCCCGTGGCGCGACCCGCGCCTGCTCGCCATTGCCCTGATCGTTCTTGCCACGGCGCTGGCCGAAGGTGCAGCCAATGACTGGCTGCCGATCCTGATGGTCGACGAGCATGATTTTTCCAAAACCACGGGTTCGCTGATCTTCCTGGTGTTTGCCACGGCCATGACCATCGGGCGCTTCTCCGGCGGGTATTTTCTGGAGCGTTTCGGCCGGTCCGCCGTCATTCGCACCAGCGCGATCTTCGGCGCGCTCGGGCTTGCCGGGGTGATCTTCTCGCATCACCCGGTTCTGGCCGGCGCATCCGTGCTGTTGTGGGGGCTTGGCGCCTCGCTCGGCTTTCCGGTTGCCATTTCCGCCGCCGGTGACTCCGGCGCCAACTCCGCAGAGCGGGTCAAGATCGTGACGATCGGCGGATATGTCGCCTTCCTCGTCGGGCCGCCGCTGCTCGGACTGATCGGCGAACATTATGGCCTGCGCAACGCCATGCTGGTGGTGCTGACGCTGCTGTTCTGCGCCATTGCCGCCGCCCCCGCCGTGCGGCCAAGGGTTGCAGCAAACGCCGAGGAAACATCGAGAACGCCGGCCTGAGCGGCGTAACCTGACCATCCTGCTGGCCCGTAGCACAATCCCACAGCCTCACGGGCCTGCCACAGACATCGAAAGGATACCCCATGAACGAAATGGAAAAGGCGGCCGCCGGCCTGCTCTACGATGCGAACTACGATCCCGAGCTGAAGCGTCAACGCGATGCCGCCAAGGATGCGCTGTTTGCCTTCAACACCACGCCGCCCAGCCAGAGCGAAAAGCGCCGCGAGATCATCCGTTCCCTGTTCGGCAAGACCGGCAAGGAGTTTCTGATCGAGGCGCCGTTCAACTGCGATTACGGCTTCAACATCGAAATCGGCGAAAACTTCTACGCCAACGTCAATCTGGTCATTCTCGATGGCGCCAAAGTAAAGATCGGCAGCAATGTCTTCATCGCACCGAATGTGCACATCTGCTGCGCCGGGCATCCGCTGGACATCGAACGCCGCAACAAGGGGCTGGAATATGCCTTCCCGGTGACAATTGAAGACGACGTCTGGATTGGCGCGGGCGCGCAGATCCTTCCCGGCGTCACGGTCGGCCGTGGCAGCGTCGTGGCTGCGGGCGCCATCGTCATCCGCGATGTGCCGCCCATGTCACTGGTCGGTGGAAACCCCGCCCGCGTGATCCGTCAGATCACTGACGCCGACATCGCCAAGTACCGCGAGGCGTAATCGCCGCATATTTTTCCTGGGCCTCAACGATCCGGCTGAGGCCCTTTCACCCATCGCCGTCACGCCGCAAACGGCAGCAAGGGATAACGGGCATTGCGTTTTTCAGATGCGTTGAGCGGCGCATGGCGCAGCACCTCGGCATAATGCTGTTCCATGAAGGCGCCCATCTCCGGCGAAATGCGGTGCATGGTGGCGATGGCGGGGGCCATCCAGTTCCAGCGCGAATAGCCGTCATCCTTCAGGCCGTAATCCAGCGGAGGGGCGTTTTCGGGCGCACGTCTGTCCTTCAGTTCAGAGGCGCAGGCATGGCCGAACGCCATGCCGGACAAAAACCAGCGTGCCGCATCCGGCAGCGAAAGACCTGACATCCGCTGCGTCTCCTGCCCGCGTTCGGTAATGACGATCTCGTAGAGGCCACGACGGATTTCGACATGCGGCGATCCATCGTCCTGACGTGCAGTCCTGACACGGACCGCCGTGCCAAGACCGGTCTTTTCCCAGGCGGTGTCGATGGTCGATTGCAACGTGTCGATCAGCCCGTCATCCATCCGCCGCGTCCATTTTCCCAAAAGCCTCATATTGCCGCTACCGCCATTCGCCTTCTACCCAGCATTGCACCTGTTGTATCGAGCCGTTATAGCTTGGGGAATTGCCGGTTCCCGCTTCCCCCATAGAAAACGGGTAGTTCATGCGACGACGCCTTGCAGCCTTTTTATCACCTGTCTTCACCGCTGCCGCCCGGCTGAATGCTGTCGATCAGCATCGTCGTTACAAGGCAATAGCAGGGGCGAACTGATGGCCGGATTTCAGGGTGCGCGTGTCAGCCTGACGGTGATTGCGGTTCTCATTGCACTGTGGTCGGCCAAGGCTGCCTATGTGTTTCTGGCCCCGCTGACGCTTGCGATCTTCGTGCTGGCGCTGGTCTGGCCAGCGCAGAAGGCGTTGCAGATGCATGTGCCGAAGGTGGTTGCCGCGGCGGTAACACTGGTGGGCGCGACACTGGTACTGGCGCTTTTCGGTTTCGCCATCGTCTGGGCATCCGGCGCGGTCTGGAGCAATGTTGCCGCCCAGTCGGAACGCTACCAGTTGCTCTACCAGAGCGTCACAGGCTGGCTGGAAAAGAACGGCATTGTCGTTGGCGCGCTGTGGGCCGATGGTTTCAACGTCAACTGGATGCTGCGCGCCGTGCAGCAGGCCTTTTCGCGCATGAGCCAGTTTACCAGTTTCCTGATGGTCGCCGTTGCCTATCTTCTGACGGGGCTGATCGAGGTCGATGCCGTTGAGAACCGTCTTGACCGCTTCTCACTGGGCTCGTCGGCCAAAATTATGCTCGATACCTGCCGCACGACGGCAAAGAAGCTTCGCACCTATATCTGGGTCCGCACCGTCATCAGCCTGCTCACGGGTTTCTGCTTCGGCGTGGTGATCTATGCGCTCGACGTGCCGCTGGCGCCGCAATGGGCGGTGATCGCCTTCGTGCTGAACTACATTCCCTTCATCGGCCCGCTGATTGCCACCATCCTGCCCACGGTATTCGGGCTCGTCCAGCTTGGCGACCCGTGGACGGCATTCGTGCTGTTTTCCACCCTCACCGTCGTGCAGTTCGTCAGCGGCAACTATCTCGAACCCGTGCTTTCAGGCGGCATGCTGACCCTGTCGCCCTTCGTCATTCTGGCGTCGATCTTTCTCTGGACCTTCCTGTGGGGCATCTACGGCACCTTCATCGGTGTTCCCATCGCCATTGCGGTGGCCTCTTTTGCCGCCTCCTCACCATCGGCCGCGTGGCTTGCGGCCTTGATGGGTGCCGAAGGACCGGAGCCCGATCCGGACGCTATACCGGAACCTCCCACGACTGCTTGATCTTCTGCATCGGGATTTCCGATTTGATGTTGCGCACGCCCTTGATGCGGCCAAGGTGTTCCATCTGGAAGCGGCGATAACCATCGAGATCGGGCGCCACGACGCGCAGCATGAAATCGCAATCGCCCGCCATCAGGTGACATTCCACCACCTGCGGCAGCTTCTCGGCCGCTTCGTAAAAGGTCGTTGTGGTTTCCTCGTCCTGGCTGTCGAGCCAGATGCGCACGAACACGGTAAAGCCCATGTCGAGCTTGGCGGCGTCGACCAGCGCCACATACTGGCGGATGATGCCAGCCTCCTCCAGAAGCTTGACGCGCCTGAGGCACGGCGATGGCGACAGGCCGACTTTGGCCGCGAGGTCGGTGTTCTGAATGCGCCCATCCTGCTGCAGCACACGGAGAATCTTGCGGTCGATGGCATCGAGTTTCATTGGCGTTTCGTTTCAAGCATATGGCGATTGATTGGCACAGAATGCCAGTTTTTCTAAAAATTGGAAAGAGAACGCAACCAACCACCACACCGACAGCTCTATGATGCCGCCGTCTCGATCAAGGCTTCGGGGCGAAATGGCATGAAAGTGAAAAGAGACGTTCGGTGGTTGAATATGTTGCAAGTGACGCCCGCCTTTATGGCGGTGCGCGAAGCGAACTGTGGCGCGGATTGAAGGATGGGATTCCGGTGATGCTGGGCTTCGTGCCCTTCGCGCTGGTGCTGGGGGCGCAGGCCGCCGCCAAGGGGTTCAGCATTGCCGAAGTGCCGCTGATGACCGGGCTGAATTTTGGCGGCGGATCGGAATTTGCCGCCGTCGAGCTATGGACCTCGCCGCCGCATATCGCGCTCATCGTCGCCATCACCTTCCTGGTCAACAGCCGCCACCTGCTGATGGGCGCGGCATTTGCGCCGCTGATGCAGCACCTTTCCCGCCGCAAGGCATTGGTGGCACTGTTCTTCATGTGCGACGAAAGCTGGGCGATGGGTCTGGCCGATGCCCGGAAGGCGAGACGCGGCCTGAGTGCGGGCTATTTCTTCGGTGTCGCGCTTGGCCTTTATGTGAGCTGGATTGTCTTTACCGCTGTTGGCGCAGCCGTCGGCCCGCTCTTGGGAGATGTGACGCGTTACGGTTTCGACATGGCCTTTCCGGCGGTGTTTCTGGTGATGCTGGCGGGCATGTGGAAAGGCGCGCGCTCTGCCCTGCCCTGGCTCATGAGCGTTGTCGTGGCAGCCACCGTTCACCTTCTCGTTCCCGGCGCGTGGTACGTGCCCGCCGGTGCGCTCTCCGGCGTCCTGTTCTCTTATCTACTGGCCAAAGCGCATGTTTGACGCACTCCCCACCCCCCTGTTCGACCCGCATTATGTCGCTGCGATTTTTCTGATGGCAACGGTGACCTATCTGACGCGGATCGGCGGTTATCTGTTCCTGCGCAACCGCACGCTGAGCCCGCGCATGCAGGCGGCAATGGAGACCGCGCCGGGCTGCGTACTCATCACCATCATCGCCCCGGATTTCGTCTCGGGCCGACCGGCCGATCTCATCGCGCTGGCCGTGACGATGCTTGCCGCCACGCGCCTGCCCATTCTGCCGACCGTCATCATCGGCATCGTCTCTGCCGGTCTTCTGCGCAACATGATGGGCTGAAAAGACGCCTTGCCGGCGTCTCAGGCAGGCAAGGTGTTCTTGTGGATGCGCCCGTCCTTCATCACCAGCGGCATGCTGCGATCGGGGTCACCGATCAGGGATATGTCCTGCAGCGGATCGCCATCCAGCAGCAACAGGTCGGCATATGCGCCGGCCTCGATGCGGCCAAGCTCGCCGGGATAGGGATTGCGCGGGCCCGAAAGCCCCAAGAGATCGGCATTGCCGCTGGTCAGCATCCGCAAAACCTCGGCATTGTCATACCAGCGGGCGAATTTGGCGAGCTGCCTGCCCTGCGTAGCGGTGCCAGCCGGGTTGAACAGAATATCGGTGCCCAGCGCCATCCTGACCTTGTATTTGCGACCAAGCTCGATCGCCCGCACCGTGCCCTCGGCAATCAGCTCCTGCTGCTGGCGCTGTTCCGGCGATGGTTTGGCATTGGCATCCTCATCGGCGAGAAACGGCTGGATGCTCCACCACGCATCGGCATCGGCGATCCGCTGCACGGTTTCCTCATCCGCCAGCTGGCCGTGTTCGATGGATTTGACGCCGCATTCCAGCGCCCGGCGAATGGCCGCGGAGGTGTAGGCGTGAATGCAGACATAGGTGCCCCAGTCCGATGCCGCCGCAACGGCCGCCTTCATTTCGGCGGGCGTATATTGCAGGGAATCGATCGGATCGAAGGAGGATGACACACCGCCGCCGCCCATGATCTTGATCTGACTGGCGCCAAGCATCAGCTGCTCGCGCACCCGGCGCAGCACTTCCGCTTCGCCATCGGCAATGGCGGAAATACCCGCCGTCTCGGCAACGCTCAGATCGCTCTGCGGCTGGCGCGGCAGATCAGTGCGCATGCGGAAATCGCCATGCCCCGAGGTTTGCGACACCATGGCACCGGAGGGATAGATTCGCGGACCGGCCACACGGTTTTCATCGATGGCGCGTTTCAGCGCAAAGGAAGGCCCGCCGACATCGCGCACGGTGGTAAAACCGCGCAGCACCGTACGTTCCGCCTCCTGTGCCGCCACCAGATGCACATAGGGTACATCCGCTGTCATGGCCGCCACCTGAGAAATGCCGGCGAGAATGGAATGCCAGTGGGCGTCGATCATGCCCGGCATCAGGGTGCGGCCGCCGCAATCGATCACCTGCGCATCCGCAACCGCATCCGCCGCACCCACCAGCGCCTTGATGAGATTGCCCTCGATCAGCACGCCATTGCCGTCGATGAGCCTGCTGTCGATGCCGTTGAAGATTTTGACATTGCGCAGCAGGATCGATTTTGCCGGTGCCTGCGCGAAAGCAGGGTCGACCTGACCGAGTGCGGCCACCGCCAGGCTTGCCGCAATGCCCTTCAGCACGGAACGGCGGGAAAGCCCCGCATTCATCCTTGCAAAGAGGTTCTGAGCTTCAGGACTGTGGCAGGCGCAGCCGCCACCATGCGTGAGATGAGCGTACCTTTGTCCGAGACGAAACACCAAGTGATACCCCTTGTTTCTGCGGAAGCGGATCAACCACCGTCGGGTTGCGAGTTAAGCCGATTTGCCGCTGAGCGACAAGCGCAATCATGCCGGGAACAGCGGATAAGCGAACAATCAGACCGGCAGATATTTTTTCGACGCTCAAACCACGAATTGACCGTTTTCACCACCTGCCCCACGCTGCAAAGTGCTGCTGGAAATGACTGCGGGAACGCACGCGTGCTGGTTGCCGCGTCAGCACATTTAGAGGCCATTTTCAGGCTGAAATACCGCGGCTGCGAAGGGAACGGCAGATGATGACGAAGCGCCTGCAACACCTATAACGTGCAATTGATTTCTTGACGAATGACAGCACGCAAAACGCACCTTACGTTAAGGGAAGTGCGCCGACAGATATAATTTTAACATATTGTTTTACAACGTATTTGTGAGAAGAAAACTGAATGGCGTGACACCTCCCCCAATTTCCATCCGGGAAATCTTGTTCTACCGATCGTCAGTTTTTTCGACTATTCGACATTGCGAAACTGCAACTTTCCCTTGTTCTAAGTGAGTCTGAAGACGGGGAGACGGGCAGATCGGCCGCACTGCGGTATTTGTCATATTCGGGGGCGAATAGTGAACGACGTTACGGTAGAACCACGGGCTTCGAAAGAAGCGCGCGCATTGGCACGCGATGCCATCAGATCCAGCAAAAACATCCGTTTTCTTTCAGGCGTATCTCTCGCCGTTCTGGCACTCGGCTGTTCCATGCGGCCGTCGCTGGCCGCAAGTTTCACAGCCTCCAATGAGGCCGAACTTTCACAGGCCATTACCGACGCGGCAGCCAGCGGCGACGCCTCCTCCACCATTACGCTGACCGGCAGTTTTGCCGTGACTGGCGCCCTGCCGGCCGTGAACAGCACCATCACGGTCAATACTGGAACGTTTACGTTGACCTTGCCGGCAACGGCATCCTTCGATGTGGCAGCGGGCTCAACACTCACCTTTTCCGGTCAACTCTACACGGGCACGACGGTCCTCACCAAAAACGGCGACGGTACGCTCAGCATCAGCGGCACGACCCTTGGCGTCAACAGAATTGCTCTGAACAGCGGCCAGACTGTTATCAACGGTGGAAGCACCGTGACATTTGGATCATCGAGTGGCGGCGCTCTGCGACAACTCGACATTGCTTCGGTCGCGGGATCGGAAGCAAGCCTGACGATTTCCGGAACCGGGACGAACGTTACAGCAACAGGAACTGACGGAACCATTCTCGCAACTGGTGGCGGCACCTCCACATTTACGGTTGAAGCCGGTGCGACCTACACGACGGCTGGCAGCATTGCCTCTCATAATACCGGATCACTCGGCACTTCGATTATAAATGTCGTTGGAGGCGGGTCGCAAATTTCAGCTGGGAACGCCTTCACGTCGTTCAACGGCACAACCTACGTCAATGTGCTGGAAGGAGGCGTGATCGATGTCGCCAATGGCACAACACTGGGCGCGTTGGGCAACAACGTATACGCGGGAGCGAACATCGTCGCCGTTGTTTCGGGCGAAGGTTCACGCTGGAGCACGGGGACAGCCTTTGCCTTACAGAAAGGCTCGCTTTCGATCCTTGACGGTGGTCTGGTGACAGCAACAACGATGAGCATTGCAACTGCGACCGGCGCGACTGTTCCCAATGCAAGTGTGCTTGTCTCTGGCGAAGGTTCGGAACTGCAGGCGAATGCAATTAGTGTCGGCACCTTCGGAACCGGCGCTCTGACGATTGCCAATGACGGTACGGTGATCGTCAATGGCGGCGCTTCTGCCCTTGTGGTTGGCGGTGCGGACGCTGACAGCAATGCCTCACTGAACATCGGTGGCGTCGCCGGTCAGGCTGCTGAGGCCGCAGGTACGCTGGTCGCCTCCGCCGTCACACTGGCGGCAAGTGCCGAGATCAATTTCAACCACACCGAAACCGGCTATGTGTTCGACACGCCCATCAATGGCAGCGGTGCGATCAACCAGTATGCCGGCCGCACCGTCTTCAATGCCGCCCAGACAGGCTTTTCCGGCATTGCCAGCATCTATGGCGGCGTTCTCGAAGTAAACGCCACGCTCGGCGGCGTGGTGGATGTCATCTCCGGCACGCTGGCCGGTACGGGCACGGTCGGCAACACCACCAACCAGGCGGGCGGCACCATTGCGCCCGGCAGCAATGGCATCGGCACCCTGACCATCGGCGGCGACTACACCGGCAATGGCGGCACGCTGGCGATTGAAAGCGTGCTGGGCGACGACAGCTCAGCCACCGACGGACTGGTCGTGACGGGCAACACCTCCGGCAGCACCAATGTCGCCGTGACCAACCTCAATGGCGATGGTGCGTTGACGATCGACGGCATCAGGATCGTCGATGTCGCGGGCACTTCGGCAGGTCTTTTCTCGCTGCTCGGCGATTACACCTATGAAGGCGAAGAGGCCGTGGTCGGCGGCGCTTATGCCTACCGGCTCTATCAGGGTGCGGATGGCGACTGGTATCTGCGTTCCGTTCTCGATGCATCGGTTTCGGCCACGGACCCGCTCTACCAGCCGGGCGTGGCGCTTTACGAAGCCTATCCGCAAATGCTGCAGATGCTGAACGAACTGGACACCCTGCAGCAGCGCGTCGGCAACCGCTACTGGCAGACGGATCTCGAGCCTGTCGCGACATCGGGTCTCGATGGCGTCTGGTTCCGCACCAAGGGCATGCATGGCAGCATCGACCCGAAGTCCAGCAGCAGCGGTGCGACCTATGACTACGATCTTTGGAAGGCCGAAGGTGGCATCGACGGCGCGCTTTACGACAATGAAAAAGGCCGCCTGATCGGTGGGCTGACCGCCCATCTCGGCACCATCACCGGCGATATCAACTCGATCTACGGCAATGGCGAGGTCGACACGACGGGCTATGGCATCGGCGGCACGCTGACCTGGTACGGTAATGACGGCTTTTACGCCGACGCCGTCAGCCAGGCGACGTGGTACGACACCATCCTGAAATCCGATCTGGTCAATGGCGCGCTGAAAAACGGCAGTAACGGCTTCGGTTATGCCCTCAGCCTCGAAGGCGGCCGCCGCTTCACCTACGGCTCATGGGTCATCACCCCGCAGGCGCAGCTCGTTTATTCCTCGGTCGATTTCTCCACCTTCAACGACCGCTTCGGCGCCCGCGTTTCGCTGAAGGACGGCGACAGCCTGATCGGGCGTCTGGGCGTGGCGGTGGACCGCGACGAGACCTGGCAGGACAAGAACGGCGAAACCGTTCGCGGCCGCATCTACGGCGTTGCCAATCTCTATAACGAGTTCCTCAACGGGACCGCCATCGACGTCTCCGGCGTCGGCTTCGACAGCAGCAGCGAACGGCTTTGGGCAGGCGTGACGCTGGGCGGCTCCATGACCTGGAAGCAGGACCGCTTCTCGATCTACGGCGAACTCACCGCCAAATCCGCCCTGAAAGACTTCACCGACAGCTACGCCCTCAGCGGAACAGCCGGCTTCCGCGTGAAGTGGTAACCTGAAACGGCCGGCGGGCGGCAGAAGCTGCCCGCCGTTTTATTTGTTCACATCGCCTTATTGAGATTAGTTTCGGAGCGTCTCTTAATCGATTGTCGTCACGCTGTTTACGGCCTAGCGATCGGTTATGCCGATCCCACTCTGTCACACGACATCACCGTTACGATCCGCTCGATTTCGTCCGGCGTGTTATAGTAGTGCGGCGATATCCGGATCGCGTCGTTTCGGATGCTGGCGAAAATTCCGTTAGCGGTTAAGTTGGCATGTGTTTCCAAGGTGGAGGTTCCGAGCCTTCTGAGAAGGTTTATCCCGGAGCCAGTTTTGCCACCGAAATCGTAGACAAGATTGAGACCTTTCTCCCGTGAGCGCTCACGAAGCAATTCGCTGAGCGATAAAATCCTCTCCTCGATCCGGTCGATGCCTAGCTCATCGATTTGAGCAAGCCTCTCGGCCAGTCCCAAGATGCCTGAACCATTGGCAGTTCCGGGCTCAAAGCGACGGGCATCCGGCAGGAAGTCGAGCTTGCGATTGAAAGCGAATGGATCGTTGACACTAAGCCAACCGACAACCCTTGGAGTGATCGCGGCAAGAGCGCGTTCGGAGAAACTGGCAAAACCGATCCCGCGCGGCCCCATCATCCACTTGTGAGCACTGACGACAAGGACGTCGACACCAGCGGCTCCGACATCGAGTTTGATTGCCCCGGTGGATTGAGTACCGTCGACCACAAGCAGCGCCCCTGAGGCTGCGCAGATTTCCCCAAGCGCGGCAACATCGACACGGAACCCGCTGTAGAACTGGACGTGACTTACCGAGACGACACGGGTCCGGCTATCGACGACTTCGCGAACATCGCTGACTTCAATACGTCCTGCCTTGGAACCGACCCTCCGAACATCAACACCAAACTCAGCCAATTGCACCCAGCAAAGATAGTTCGAAGGGAAATCTTCCGCGCAAACAACGATGTTGTCACCAGCACGCCAGTCCACACCCAAGGCTACGAGCGAGAGCCCGTGAGCAGTATTCTGGACATAGGCAATATTGTCAGGACGTGATCCGACAAGCTTTGCGGCAAGAGCACGGCCTTTGTCGAAGAATGGTAACGATGCGGCGCGGTATTCCCGCAGCCTTTCGGACACGATCCTGTTATATTGCTCACTAGCCACCTGAACACGCGTCGGTATGGGCGTTACCGAAGCGTTGTCGACGTAAATCTTGTCGTGAATGTAGGGGATGTCGCTTCGCAACTGCCGTATGAATTCATCGTTCATTCAAGGTCCTGCCGCCCGCAAAATTGAGAGGATACTACGTTCCGGAATATCGGCAGGCAACCCACCTGCGGCGTCCGTGGAGTTTGCTGTGCGCTTGCAGACTTCAGCCGTCTGTCTGCCGAGAAGTGAACATGTCGTCTCCGCGATTCTCACAAAATCGGACTACCCTAGACCCTGGCGCACAGACGTGATAATTCCTCGAACCAGCTTGATAAGCTCCGTTCGGGACGACCCGAGGGCGGCATGATGTGATTGGGGACGACCCCGGATGAGGTCACCATTTATGCCCCACATGCCCGCAATTTCTCTTTTCCGTGGTGTTGTCCCCAAGCTTGTCATCGCCTGGGCCGTCGTTGCCGCGTTTCAGTTCGAGTTTCATTCCTGGCTTTCCGCCGACATGTCGCCGATAGTGGCGATCGCCTGTTTTGCCGTGCTGTTTGCGACAATCCTGATGGCCGCGTTCGGTGTCGTGCGTGAGGCCGATGCGCTGGCGCACCGGCTTGGCGAACCCTATGGCACCCTGATCCTGACGCTTTCCATCGTGTCGATAGAGGTGATCCTGATTGCCGCCGTGATGCTTGGGCCGGGCGAAGCGCCGACCATTGCGCGGGACTCGATCTTTGCCGTGATGATGATCATCATGAACCTCATCACCGGTATCTGCCTGCTGGCCGGTGCGCTGAAATATGGCGAGCAGGAATACAACGCCCCCGGCACCATCACCTTCATCAGCATGATCCTGATCCTTGTCGGCGTCGCACTGCTGCTGCCCAACACACTGAGCACGGGCAACGGCACGTTTACGCCGGTGCAGGCGTTCGTTCTCTCGGTTCTGACCGTGATCGGTTATGGCGGTTTTCTGGCGCTGCAGATGGGCAGATACCGCAGCGATTTCATGCAGCCCGAAGCCGGGCGCATGTGGATTCTGCTATCGGAAGCAGCAAGCCGCAACAAGGCCGACGACACGACGGCAGAGGCCGGCGGCAGCAGCAACCTCATGCATGCGGTCACGCTGGTGGCGCTGATGTTGCCCATCGTGCTTCTGGCACATGACCTCGCCATCATCATCGACTACGGCGTGGTGCAGGCTGGCGCACCGGTTGCCGTGGGTGGCGTGCTGATTGCCATCATCGTCTTCACACCGGAATCCATCACCGCCATCAAGGCCGCGCTCAACAACGAAACGCAGCGCGCGATCAACCTGTGCCTCGGCGCCTTCGTCTCGACCGTCGGCCTTACGGTTCCAGCCGTGCTGACGGTGGGCCTGATGACCGGCAAGACCGTGGTTTTCGGCATTTCGGCGGTGGAAACCGTGCTTCTGGCACTGACCATCGGTCTGACGACACTGACCTATCTCGGGCACCGCACCTCCGCCACGCAGGGCATGCTGCATATTCTTCTCTTCTTCGTGTTCGGCCTGATGCTGTTTACCGCCTGACACGCAGATGCACCGCAGGACGACCTGCGCTCTGCCAAGCGACCAGGGGACGGCCCCACAGCCATGAGGTAATCATGATGTGGACCAGCCGCCGAAAGCTTTACCGGGCGATACGCCAGACGATCATGGACAGTGCGTGCGAGCGATCGCCGGGCATCGTTACACGCGTGTCCGCGCTCGCCATTTTCCTGCTCACCGCCAACCGTGAGGTGCGTTTTCGCCGTGCAGCAGCCTTTGAACTATGGCCGTTGCAATCAGAGCGCGACGCAGCTAAGAAGCCCCTGTGCGGGACGACCCGCGCCTTGAAACGTTCCGGGGACGGCCCCGAATCTCCTTGTCGAGATCAGAGGCCGCCCGATTGTTGACCGTCACCCATCATCCAGAAATCATTGGTCCGCAGGCTCTGCGCGCCCGGCAACGCTGTGGCGCTGCTTTGGCGTGCCGTCGGTCTGTCGTGGCCACAGCCCGTCAGAGGAAGCCGAATGGCCGGACCCATTGAACAATTCGAAGTGAAAAAGATCATCGAGATCAACATCGGCGGTGTGGATCTGAGCTTCACCAACGCCTCCGCCACCATGTTTTTGACCGTCGCCATCGCCACCGGTTTCCTGCTTCTGGCGACAGCGCAGAAACGGCTTGTCCCCGGCCGGTGGCAATCCAGCGCAGAAATGCTCTACCTGTTCGTCAACAAGACGCTGCGCGACAATGTCGGCAAACACGGAATGCATTTCTTTCCGTTCGTTTTCACGCTGTTCATGTTCATTCTGACTGCCAACCTGCTTGGCATGTTTCCCTACGCTTTCACGGTCACGGCCCAGATTGTCGTGACCTTCGGGCTCGCCGCACTCGTGTTCCTGACGGTAACGCTCTACGGCCTCTACAAGCACGGCTTCGGTTTCCTGCGGCTGTTCAAGCCGGATGGCGTTCCCGCCGTTCTGGCGCCGATCATCATTCCCATCGAGCTGATTTCCTACCTCTCTCGCCCGGTCAGCCATTCGGTGCGTCTCTTCGCCGTCATGCTGGCAGGCCACATCACGCTCAAGGTGTTTGCCGGTTTTGTCGCATCGCTCGGTGCCATGGGAACGCTGGGTGTCGCCGGCGCCATCATGCCGCTGTTCATGACGGTTGCGATCACCGCGCTGGAATTCCTGATGGCTGCCATTCAGGCTTACGTCTTCACCATGCTGACCTGCATGTATCTGAACGACGCACTGCATCCCGGCCACTGAAAACCCGACAACTGAAACCCTGATGTGAAACGGGCGGGCCAAGGCCCGCCGCTTGCCATAGGATCAGGCGCAACAGCCTGTCGATGACGGTGCGCAACACGGCTTTGGCGTGGCGGTTTCCTGCGCCGCCAGCCACCGGTCACGCGGCTTGCAGCTGGCCGGGCGCGGTGCAAGTTCTACCGAGATGACAGTCTCGCCAACCTGCGGCGTTGCCGCGCAATAAAGCGCCATCGGCCGCACCCCGTCGCTGACCTCGAAGGTCAGCCGCGCCGAGCCATCCAGCTTCACATGCTCCGATACCTTGCGGATGATCGCCGCAAATTTCCCGGCCTGCATGTGGGTTCGCCCGCCCTCTTCGACATCCCAGAGCTGCACGAAGATTTCCGCCCATGCCTCGGGGTTCGCGCCGCAATCCAGGCCCGAAAACTGCCCGGCCTTCACTTCGGTAACGTGATAGCCGGGCTTTACCACCTGCCCGTCATAGCGGAACACCAGCGGCAGGTCGGGTTTGCGCGCCAGCGTTCCGAGCAGAAGCCCGAGGCTGATGTCGGGCGATGAGGTCTTGTCGAAGGCGTTCATCCGCGTTATTCCTCGTTTCAATATTTCAAGGATTATTGAAACATGGAAGAACGTCAAGCCCTCGCATCCTTCGGCGCGCTGTCACAGGAAAGCCGGCTACAGATCGTGCGGATGCTGGTGGTGGCGGGTCCGGACGGCATGTCGGCGGGGTCGATTGCCGAACGGCTGGAAGCCTCGCCCTCCAACGTCTCGTTCCATTTGAAGGAGCTGGACCGTGCCGGTCTGATCGGCCAGCAACGCGAGGCGCGCTCGATCATCTACACCGCCAATTACGCTGCCCTGAGCGGTCTGGTGCGCTTCCTGCTGGAAGACTGCTGTGCCGGACACCCGGACATCTGCAAGCCCATGTCCTGCAAATCAGAAATGAACGCGAACGGAAAACCAATTGTCTGATCGTGTGCCTGTCGCCGCCGTCCTGCTGCTGGGCGTTACCCAGAACATCGGTTACGGCACGCTCTATTACAGTTTCAGCATTCTCGCACCCGATATGGCCGGGCATTTCGGGTTGTCGCAGCAATGGGTGTTTGCCGCGCTGTCCGTGGCGCTCATGGTTGGCGGGTTGACGGCGCCGTGGCTTGGGACGCTGTTTGACCGGCTGGGCGCGGCAAAGGTCATGACGGCAGGCTCGGCGGTGGCGGCGGCAGCACTTGTTGCCTGCGCCTACGCACCGGAAAAGGCATCCTATGCCGCCGCGCTGATCGTGATGGAGGTGGCGGCCAACCTCGTTCAGTATGGCGCCGCCTTTGCGCTGCTGGTGCAGCTTCAGCCGCAGGTCGCCGCACGCAGCATCACCTATCTGACGCTGATTGCCGGTTTTGCCTCCACCATCTTTTGGCCGATCACCACGGCACTGCACGCCCATCTGTCGTGGCAGCAGGTCTATCTGGTGTTTGCCGCCCTGAACCTCTTGATCTGCCTGCCGCTTCACGCCTGGCTTGCCGCGACCATGGTAAAGTCGCGCAATGCCCCTGCCCGCGAGCTTCAGCTTGTCGAAGGCGTCCTGCCTGGAGAGCATCGAAAGCTTGGATTTGTGCTGATGGTGGCGGGCTTCTCCCTGACCTCGCTGGTTAGCGCCGCTGTGCTGGTGCACATGGTGCCGCTGCTGTCCGGCCTCGGGCTTGGCGCAACCGCCGCCATGATCGCCACCCTGTTCGGCCCCTCACAGGTGGCGAGCCGGTTGATCAACATGGTGTTTGGCAAGGGCATCGATGCGGCGCATCTGGCCATCATCGCCGCCGCGCTGATGCCGGCAGGCGTGATGACGCTTGCCGTTTCAGCACCCTCCATCGCTGGCGCCATGGTCTTCGCCGTGGTCTTCGGTATGGGCAACGGCCTGTTGAGCATCGTGATCGGCGCCTTGCCGCTCCACCTCTTCGGCAGCCAGGGTTATGGCAGGCTGCAGGGAAAGATGATGGCGGCGCGTCTGATCGTCTCCGCACTCGCCCCCTTCGCGCTGGCATTTGCCATGTCCGCCATTGGCATTGGCGCTTCGCTTGCGGTCACGGCAACCCTTGGCGCATCGGCGATCATCCTCTTCGTCAGTCTGGCAAGACTGGCGCGCTAGACACCTGATCTGCCGCGTCTGGCAAGCAGGAGGGCGTAATGGGTCACGGCGGCAAACAGCCCGACGATCAACGCGTAGTTGACGAAAAACTGCAGCGTCGAGGCGTTGAAATCCCACATATCCAGCGCGTAGGTCAGCATCAGCTTCGAGCCGAAACCCATCTCGACCGTGCTTCTGACACCAAGCGCTGCAACGGCCGCTGTCACCACCCGCAGACCCGCCGTGCGCCAGCGGCTTTTGCCGTCGAGACGCAACAGCGCGGCGCAGGCATTCATCACCACCTGCCAGCGGGTGCCGAGATGGATGGCGATGACAAGCAGCACCCAATAGGCTGCAAACATATGCAGTTCCCGCACCGCAAAGGCGCCGTCTAGCGCCATGAACGGCAGCAGGTCGCGCGAGATCAGCAGGCTCGTCACCAGCATGATCGTCATGCCCAGGGCGAGACAGGCGATGGTCGCCAGATTGACGATGCGCACGGCATCAAGCCTGCGCTTCGCCACGCCGCCATACCAGCGCCGATTGAAGACATTGTGCCCGATGACCAGCGCGAACAGGGCCGTGCCGAAGATCTCATGCGCAAGATTATCGAGCCACCAGTAGGCCAGACAGGCGACAATCAGCCCGATGGCAACGACATCGAGCAGCAGGCGCAGACGAAAGACGGCGCTCATTCGAATTCGAACCGGCGCATGTCGTTGAAGGTATAGAGGAAGTCCCTGTCTGCCCGCGATGTGTGGCAACGCTGGCAGCGCGCCGTGTTCTCTTCCATGTTGATCGAGCCATCGGGCTTGAACCACTGGAACTGCCAGTCGGCGGTGCGGCGGTTTTCATCATAGTCCTGCCCCCAGCCCTCGCCTTTTTCCATGATGAAATAACGGAAGACCTCGCCACCGCGATAATCGACCAGCGCCACATGCGTACCGTTGGGGATCGGCTCGCCCCGCTTGACCGCCTCGATCGCTTCCCGCGTCGTCATGATATGCTCCGTCACCTCACCCCGCGTCACCGTGGTGTAATGGACGAGCTTGCTGATATCCGGCATGGTCGCCCGCGTCGGCTCTGCCTGAACCTGCATGCCGACGAGCACGACAGCGCTGGTGACGAAAGCGGCAGCAGCCGCCATCCTGAAAACCTTATTCATCGGCGCCCCCGTTTTTCAGGCCATATTGTGCGTCGGTCACGTGTTCCATCCACTCCACCGTCTTGCCATCAAGGGCTTCCGCAACGGCGATATGCGCCATGCCGCTTTCGGGCGATGCCCCGTGCCAATGCTTGACGCCGGGCGGTATCCACACCACGTCTCCGGGAACGATCTCCTCAATCTCGCCATCCCAGTGCTGCACGCGCCCCACGCCCTCTGTTACGATCAGGGTCTGACCGAGTGGATGGGTGTGCCAGGCGGTTCGGGCAGACGGTTCGAAGGTAACGAGGCCACCACCGACCCGGGCGGGCGATGGTGTCTGAAACCGCGACTGCACTGTCACGGAGCCAGTGAAGTTTTCCGCAGAGCCTGCGGTCGCAGTCGCAACACTCGACCGCGTAACCTTCACGGCGCGATCGGGTTCAGCAAAAGCTGCGGTGGCGCTCAGGGCTGCCGCGACAGTAACCAGCGATGTCGTGTTCATGGATCAGTCCTCCGCAAACACGTCTTTGGCGATCGCGACAGCCGAGACACCACTTGGCCAGCCGGAATAGAACGCCATATGCGTGATGGTTTCGACGATCTCCTCCTCCGTCAGACCATTCTGTCGGCCAAGACGGATATGCGAGCGCAACTGATCGGGACGATTGAGCGCAATCAGCGCCGTGATCGTCACAAGGCTGCGGTCGCGTTTGGAGAGTTGGGAGCGTTCCCAAATATCGGCGTAGAGGACACCATCGGTCAGTTCGGCGAGCTTTGGCGCGGTCTCGCCCATCAGTTGCTGGGCACGGCTCTGCTGTGGCGAAGGTGTCGTGGTCTGGGCTTGGGTCATCGTAACGGAACCGAGAATGAGAGTGACGCTGGTGGCGAAAAACAGGCTTCTGGTCAGTCGCTTCAAAGGGAACTCCTTGCATGGCACAGGGGATGGCCGGGGCGATGCGGCATGGCAACGCCCTGACCTGTTTTCGAGGGGAATGAAAAAACGAGACTGTTTCAGACGAGCGTTCTGCCGAAGAACGGGGTCAGCTTGTCGAGCGCCGCATCGACATATTCCGGCACCCAGTAGGTTTCGATGTGTCTGGCGCCGGCAATCCTGAAGAGTTCCTTGTCCTTCGTGCCGGTGGCCCGGGGGAACGCGTCTTCCGTCATGTAAAGCGTATCGGCTTCGCTGCCGGCGATCATCAGCAAGGGGACGTCGATCAGCTCGATCTCGTCGGTCGCATCCCAGCGCATCAGATCCATCAGGCTGCTCATGGTGTAACGGAAGGTCGAGCCCGGATGCGCATGGGTGCGCCAGTAATAGTGATACCCCTGACGATAGAGATCGAAAGGCAAGGCTTCGATCTGCGCATCGGTCAGGTTGGCATCACCGGCATAAAGCACCTCTCCACCTGCGGCTTCCTGAGCGCGGGCGGCGGACGCCTGCTGCAGCCGCGTCTGGATCGTTTCGAGCTGCGAGTCCTGAAAGCCGTTGCGGCGAACGCGGCCGGAATTGAACATGCTGAGCGTGGCAACCGACCTGAAACGCTTGTCGGTCTTGGCCGCCGCCAGCGAATATCCGCCGCCGCCGCAGATGCCGAGCAGCCCCAGCCGCGCCGTATCGACACCCGGAAAACCGCTGATGAAATCGGCCATGCCGTGAATGTCCTCGATGCGATGCTGCGGTTTGTCGACGCTGCGCGGCGCCCCGCCGCTTCCGCCCTGATAGGCTGCGTCGGCGGTGATGGTGATGAAACCGCGCTCCGCCAGACGCTGCGCGTAAAGCCCGGTGGTCTGTTCCTTCACGCCGCCATTCGGGTGAGCCAGCACGATGGCGGGGTATTTTTGCGCCGGGTCGTAATTGGCAGGGGTATAAACATTGGCAACGATGTCGAGACCAGCAAGCCTGTATGTCACCGGGTGGATATTCACCTTGCCAGGTTCGTTTTTGGTGATCGCACCGTCATAGACCAGCGTGAACGGGTTCTGTTTGTAATCGGCTGCGACAGCCTCGGTCGTGCTCATGGTTGATACTCCGAAAATTGCGCCGGAAACGAAAAGCGCCGTGGCGCCGAGAAACCTGCGTCTCGCGCCGTTGATGATGTCATTGCTCATGCAGAGGCTCCTTGTCAGATCGGGCCGGGTTTTTGCCCATGCGCCGCTCGCTCAATCGAGCGCCTTGTCGGTGAGGAATTGCGAGATCTGGTCGGCGATCTCGACATTGTTCAGGTCCGACATCAGAAAATGCGTGCCGCCCTTGATGCCCTTTTCCGGCAGGTGCACCAGCGTGGCGTCGCCACCGTGTCTGTTGACGGCATCGACCCAGAGCTTCGCCATCGCCAGCCGCACACGCCAGTTGTCCTGGCCGCGCTCGGCGGTCGGTTCGGTCGGGAAATTGTCGCCGTAATAGATGACGATCGGCAGACGGGTCAGCTTTTCGAAATCGGCAGCAGAGACCGCCTCGCCCTTCAGCGTGCCAGCCGCACTCGGCATGTCGGCAGGCACCTCACCTTCTGGAAAGATGAAACCGCTGCCCGGCTCCAGCGCCACGATGGCCTTGACGTTCGGGTTCCTGATCGCCGTCAGCCAGCCGGGGCCACCGGCCTGCGAATGGGTGAACAGAATGGCGGGACCGGTCCGGTCGAACAGCGCCGACATGGCATCCGAAATCACCGTCGCATTAAAGGGACCGGTATTGGGTGTGACCGAGCGGAAAAACTGGTCGAGTGCGGCCGGGTCACGCGAGAACTGCACGTTCCCGAAATAATCGGGCCATTTGCCGATGCGGAACTGGTCGAAAAACAGCTGGTCGTAAGGCGTCGGCTCGATGGTCGTCGCCACCGTGCTGTTGCCCGCCCGGCCCCGGCGCGGCTGATCGACAAGATAGGTGGAATAACCGCGACGCAGGAAGATGTTCTGAAACCCCTCACGTCCATCCGGCGTGGTTTCCCAGCTTCGCGCCGACTGAAAGGCACCATGCAGCATGACGATGGGCAGCGGCTTCGGGTTCTCCGGCACCTGATAGAAAACATAGGCGTGGTCGCCGTGGAGCGACTGTCCCTCCGCACCAGGCGCATTGTTGTTATAGGTGCCCGGCGTCTTTGCCACCGTGCCGCCCACGGCAAAACTGCCCTGCTGCTGAATGATGATGGGGCCGGGTTTGGCCGCCTCCGCCCATGCCGATGGCGATGCCATCAGGCCACCGGAGAGCACCAGTACCGACGCCAGCGATTTGAAATTCTGTCTCATCATACCCGTCTCGAGAATTGCGATGAGAAACGATATCGCGGTCGCTTTGACGGGATTAGCGGCCGGAAACCGGATGAGGTTATTAGCCCCACTTATCAATCACAGAGTGTTGATTACTATTTCCACCCCACCCGTAAAAATACCTCGGCGCCAAAGCGGCTGAAAACCGTTCAAACGGCTGATCGCATTCGGGTTTTCACGAAATCTCGCAAAAAACGTCGCCACAAGATTGTCCAGATTCCCACGTTTGCGCGTTGATACCGCGAGTAGCCGTCTGCTTCGCTCCGCGGCTTACATCAACTGCCGTGGAGATATGCCGTTGGAGATAAAAACGCCTGCGCTCGATCCCGCCCTCCGCGCCACGGCATTTGCCGAACGTCGCGGTTTTGAGCTTGCGGTTTACGGCCGCACCGTTGCGGCGGTGCTGATGGCCGGAACGGCGTTCTGGGGGTATCACTATCCCAACAATCTCTGGGTCGCCGGGCTGTTTCTGCTGCTGGCGGCGATCGGTCTTCTGCCGCTGGCAGCCGAAGAGACGCGTTACGAAGTCCCCTCACGCTATGCCTTCTTTGCCATGGATGCGCTGCTGATTTCGGCTGTCCTGTCCTTCGTGCCATTGAGCAGCGGCGAGATGGTGCCGCAGAACCTCGTCTTTCTGACCAGCCGCGATCACTTCTATTACATCGTTATTGTCGCCTCGGTGCTGACGCTCTCCCCCCGCCTCGTCGTCTGGACCGGTGTGTGGTGCATGGCGGGGCTCTCGGCATCGATCGGCTGGATCGTTTTCAGCCTGGGCGACTTCCTGACTTACGAAAACCTGCCGCTCGCGCCGAAACGGGAGGTGTTTTATTCGGTGGTGCTGAGCCCGCATTTTCTCGGCATGGCCTCCAGACTGCAGGAGGTGCTGATTATCGGCGCGGTCACGGGCATTGCCGCCCTCGCCGTGCATCGCGCCCGGCACATGGTGCAGGCCAGAGCCGTGGCCGAAACCGGACGGCGGCGCATGCAGCGGATCTTCGGCAAATACGTGCCGCCGCATGTGGTACGCGAACTTGCCAGCAATGAAGGCTATCTCCGCCCGCAGATGCGCGAGGCAACGCTGCTGTTTGCCGATGTCGAAGGTTTTACCGCGCTATCGGAACAGCTTTTCCCCGAAGTGCTGATTGCGGTGCTGAACGAACTCTTTTCCGCCACCGCAGGCGTCATTGCCCGCAATGGCGGTCTTGTCGTCAGCTACATGGGCGATGCCTTCATCGCCTCCTTCAACGCGCCGCTGCCGGTCGAAGATCATGCCGAACGCGCCATCGCCTCGGCCCGCGAAATCCTGCGGCTGACGGACCAGAAAAAATTTGGCGGCCACAGCCTGAAACTGCGCATCGGCATTGCCACCGGCCCGGTTGCCGCCGGGACGGTGGGCAGCGATGACCGGCTGTCCTACACGCTTTACGGCGATACCGTGAACCTGGCGCAGCGGCTGGAAGCGCTGAACAAGGATCATGACACGCGCTGCCTGCTGAGCGGCGAAACGGCAAAGGCGGCGGGCCATGCAGTCGGGCTGACCTATCTCGGCGCGGCGAATGTGCGCAACCGGCAAAAGCCCGTCGATCTCTATGTGCTGAACGACTGAAACCCTATCCGCGGTAACGCAGCGCATCGACCACCAGCGCAAAGGCTGGCGAGGCATGGCGCCGGTTCGGATAATAGAGGTGGTAGCCCGCAAACGGCGCACACCAGTCTTCCAGCACCCGGATCAGCTCGCCCTTCGCAATGTGCTCTTCCACCAGATCTTCCGGCATATAGGCCAGGCCGAAACCGCGTTTGACGGCATCGAGCCGCATGGCGATGTTGTTGAATACGAGCTGCCCCTCGACACGGACCTTCAGTTCGTGGCCGTCCTTCTCGAACTCCCAGGCAAGAATGTTGCCGTAGGTCGGCATGCGGATCTGGATGCAATTGTGGCTGGTCAGATCTTCGGGAACCTCCGGCCAGAGGTTCTGCTGGAAATAGGAGGGCGAACCGACCACAGCCATGCGCATTTCCGGTCCGATCCTGACCGCGATCATGTCCTTGGCCAGTTGTTCGCCAAGCCGCACGCCCGCGTCATAACGCTCCGCAACAATGTCCGTCAGGCCGTAATCGACGGTGATCTCGACGTTGATATCGGGATATTGCGGAATGAATTTTTCAAGGGCGGGCGCAAGCACCGAGATTGCCGCATGTTCGCCGGTTGTGATGCGAATGGTGCCGGCGGGTTTGTCGCGCATGTCACTGAGCGCAGACAGCTCCGCCTGTATCTCATCGAAGCGCGGCCCTGCCGTCTGCAACAGCCGCTCGCCCGCCGCCGTCGGTGAAACGCGGCGCGTGGTTCGGGTGAGCAGGCGAAGTCCCAGCCGCTCCTCAAGACCGCGCACCGTCTGGCTGAGCGCCGATTGCGAGACACCGAGCTTGACGGCTGCGCGGGTAAAACTCTCCTCGCGCGCCACCGTGACGAAGGCGATCAGATCGTTGAAATTTTCCTGCGGCATTTATTAGGTATCCTTATAGCCTCATGCCGATTACTGCCTCTAATCGATAAGGTCGGCAAGGAATATCTTCAGAGCATCGAAACCGCAGCCTTGCCGTGGAGGACGGCCAAGCGCCCGCGCAGAACGGAACGACGATGCCCGACATTCACTTGACCGCCTCCCCGCAACACAAGACCGCAATCCTCGCCATCATCCTCATCAGCTACGTGATGATCGTGCTGGACATATCGGTCGTGTTGACCGGACTTCCGAAAATCCACCACGAACTCGGCTTTACCGATGCCGGCCTTGCCTGGGTGCAGAGCGCCTATACGCTGACCTTCGGCGGTTTCCTGCTTCTGGGTGCGCGTGCCGGTGACATTCTCGGCCGTCGCCGCATGTTCATCACCGGCATGGCGATCTTCACGCTGGCCTCGCTTGCAATCGGCGCCTCGCAATCCGCCGCCTGGATGCTGGCGTGGCGGGCCATTCAGGGTCTCGGCTCGGCCATTCTCGCGCCCGCCACGCTTGCCCTGCTGCAGACCAATTTCGAGGAAGGCGATGAACGCGTGCGCGCCGTTTCGCTCTACAGTGCGGCGGCCGGTGTGTCGGCGACTGTCGGCCTGATCGTCGGCGGGCTGCTGGCCGACTGGCTGTCCTGGCGTGTCGGCTTCCTCATCAACCTGCCGATCGGCATTGCCATGATCCTTGCAGCCCGCGTCTACATCAAGGAAACCGGCAGACAGCCCGGCACCTTCGATATTCCCGGTGCGCTGACCTCGACCACGGGCATGAGCGGCCTCGTCTACGGTTTCATCCGTTCGGCGCAGGCCGGATGGGACGGCACGACCATCGGCATCATTGCCCTGTCGCTCGTCCTGCTTGCCACCTTCGTGCGCATCGAACGCCGCGCAAAACAGCCGATCCTGCCGCTGCGCCTGTTTTCGGATATCGAACGTTCCGGTGCCTATGGCGCCCGCGTTCTCTACCTCGGTGCAATGGTCGGTTTCTTCTTTTTCACGACGCTCTATCTGCAGGAAGTGGCAGGGCTGCGCCCGGCGCTCACAGGCATTGCCTTCGTTCCGGCCACAGCCCTGCATGTGCCCATAGCCATGATCGTGCCGCGCCTGATCCGCCGGTTTGGCCGCAACGCGGTGCTTGTTGCCGGCATGATGGTCGGTATCGTGGCGATGGCCTGGCTGAGCCGCGCCGGCGTCGGCTCAAGTTACTGGACGGCGATTGCCATGCCCATGCTGCTGATCGGCATCAGCCAGGGTCTGACGCTGAGCCCGCTCACCTCATCCGGCGTTGCCCGCGTCGACAATGCCGATGCCGGTGCAGCCTCCGGCGCAGTCAATGTCGCCCACCAGATGGGTGCTTCGGTCGGCCTCAGCGTGTTGATCGCCATTGCGGCCATCGGTTCTGCTGGCCTCAGCGGCGCTGACCTGACGGCCTACCGCGTATCCCATGCCTTTGATGCCGGAACGGTTATGCTCGTGCTGACATTGATCATTGCCCTTCTGACAATCGTGCCTGCGGCCTCGCGCCAGGCAAACTCCAACGCCGTGCCGACTGAGCGCACGGCCTGACCCGAAGGAGAATAAAATGCAAAATCGCAAACTCGGAACGCTCGACGTCTCCGCCCTCGGCCTTGGCTGCATGGGCCTCAGTTTCGGTTATGGCGCCGCGACCGACACGAAGGACGCCATCGCGCTGATCCGCGCCGCCCACGACCGTGGCGTGACCTTCTTCGACACCGCACAGGTCTACGGCCCCTTCACCAATGAAGAACTGGTTGGCGAAGCGCTGCAGCCGTTCCGCGACAAGGTGGTCATCGCCACCAAGTTCGGTTTCGAACTGCCAAGCCCGGATGGCGGCCAGCACATGAACAGCCGCCCCGATTATGTGCGCCAGTCGGTCGAGGCCTCGCTGAAGCGCCTGAAGACCGATGTCATCGATCTGCTTTATCAGCATCGTGTCGACCCGAATGTGCCGATTGAGGATGTGGCGGGCGTGGTGAAGGACCTGATTGCCGAAGGCAAGGTCAAGCATTTCGGTCTTTCCGAGGCGGGTGCGCAGACCATTCGCAGGGCACATGCGGTGCAGCCGGTCACGGCGCTGCAAAGCGAATATTCGCTGTTCTGGCGCGAGCCGGAAAAGGAGATCATTCCAACGCTGGAAGAGCTTGGTATCGGCTTCGTGCCGTTCAGCCCACTCGGCAAGGGGTTCCTGACCGGCAAGATCGACGCCTCGTCAACCTTCGCGCCCGGTGATTTCCGCAGCGTCGTGCCGCGTTTCCAGGCCGAAAACCTGAAAGCCAACACGGCACTGGTGGAAGCCCTGACGCAGATTGCCGACGCCAAGGGCGTGACACCGGCACAGATCGCCCTCGCCTGGCTTCTGGCCCGCAAACCCTGGATCGTGCCGATCCCCGGCACCACCAAGCTGCACCGTCTGGAAGAAAATCTCGGTGCCGCGACTGTTGAACTGAGCGCGCAGGACGCCGCCGAAATCGCCGATGCGCTGGCAAAGATCGATATCGTCGGCGACCGCTACCCGGCCCATCTGCAAGCCCGCGTCGGCAAGTAACAACGGGAGAAACCCATGAAAAAGAGAACTATCGGAAACCTCGAGGTTTCCGCCCTCGGCCTTGGCTGCATGAGCATGAGCTCGGCCTATGGCCCGGCCGCCGACCGCGGCGACATGATCGCGCTGATCCGCCATGCCCATGACAGGGGCATCACCCTGTTCGACACCGCCGAAGCCTACGGCCCCTTCGTCAATGAAGAGCTGCTGGGCGAAGCCCTTTCACCAATCCGAGACAGCGTGGTCATCGCCACCAAATTCGGTTTCGACATCGACCTTGAAACCGGCGAACGGCGCGGCGGCACCAACAGCCGCCCGGAGCATATTCGCGCCGTGGCCGAAGCCAGCCTCAAGCGGCTGAAGACCGACCGTATCGATCTGTTTTACCAGCATCGTGTCGATCCGGCCGTGCCGATTGAGGACGTCGCCGGTGCGGTGAAAGACCTGATTGCCGAAGGCAAGGTCAAGCATTTCGGCCTTTCGGAAGCCGGTGTGGCGACCATTCGCAAGGCCCATGCCGTGCAGCCGGTGGCCGCCGTGCAGAGCGAATATTCGCTGTTCTGGCGCGGCCCGGAGGCGGAGCTTCTGCCGGCGCTTGAAGAACTGGGCATCGGTTTCGTGCCGTTCAGTCCGCTTGGCGCCGGTTTCCTGACCGGCAAGATCGATGAGAACACCACCTTCGACCCGACCGACTTCCGCAACAGCGTGCCGCGCTTTACGCCGGAGGCACGCAAGGCGAATTTCGCGCTGGTCGACGCCATCACGGTCATCGCCGAAAACAAGCGCGCCACAACCGCCCAGGTGGCGCTGGCCTGGCTGCTGGCGCAAAAACCGTGGATCGTGCCGATCCCCGGCACGACCAAACAGCACCGTCTGGACGAAAACCTTGGCAGCGTCGATCTGCAACTGACCGCAGCCGACCTCACGGAAATCGACGCCGTGCTGTCCAGGATCGAGGTGGTTGGCGACCGGCTTCCCGAAGCCGCCATGAAGATGACGGGCCGCTGAGATGGACGGCGTGCCGAACTGCCGTTTCAGCTTCGATGCCATCGGCACGCGCTTCGAGATCGACACGCCGCAACCGCTATCGACCACCATGCGAGAGCGCGTGCTTGAGCTGACGGAAGACTTCGACAGGCTCTATTCGCGCTTTCGCGAGACTTCACTGATCGCAAAGATCGCCGCTGCCCAAGGCGGTGGCGTCTTTGACTTTCCGCCTGATGCGGCGGTGATGTTCGACCTCTACGACCGGCTTCACACCGCAACCGATGGCGCGGTCGATCCGCTGGTTGGCGCCGATCTCGAGCGGCTGGGGTATGACCGCAGCTATTCGCTTGTAACCTCTGACTCGACACCCTGCCCGGCATCGCAACGTCCGGCATGGAACCTCGATGTCACGAGACATGGCGCGACACTCACGACCGGACGACCGCTGACCATCGATCTCGGCGCACTCGGCAAGGGCCGGCTTGTCGACCTGATCGCCGACCTGCTGGAATCGAAAGACATCGAGGATTTCCTTGTCGATGGCAGCGGCGACATGCGGCATCGGGGCAACCTGCCTGTGACCGTCGGGCTGGAAGATCCACGCGATCCCTCACGCGTTATCGGCATCGCCGCGCTTTCCGATGGCGCACTCTGCGCCTCGGCGGTCAATCGTCGCGCCTGGGGTGATGGGCTGCACCACGTTGTCGATGGCCGCACCGGACGACCGACGCACGATGTCATCGCCACATGGGCGGTGGCGGCAGATGCGGCGACGGCCGATGGCCTTGCCACGGCGTTGTTCTTCGCCCCGGCCGCACGTCTGAGGCAGGCATTCGATTTTTCCTTCGTCCGCCTGTTCGCCGATGGCCGCGCCGAAGTTTCCGACAACTTCGATGGCGAAGTTTTCACCTGAGAAAGGACATTGATATGACCAGCCAGACCAGAACCATGCTGATGGCATCGGCTCTCGTGCTGACACTTGCCGGAGCGGCCGATGCGCAGGGCGTGAACCGCAGCCGATATGTCGATGGTGACTATGAAGCGACCGGCCAATATGGCGGCCAGCCGTCTTTCGTGACCGTGCGTGTCACCCTGCAAAACGACATCATCACCGCCGTCACGGTCACACCGCATGCCTATGTCCCAAGGTCGCTGGAACTGCAGCGCGCCTTTGCGGCGGCAGTGCCCGATGTCGTGGTTGGCAGGCGCATCGATCAGGTCAAGGTCGGCAAGCTGGCGGGGTCCAGCGGCACGCCGAAAGGCTTCAACGCGGCTCTCAGGCAGATCAGGGATCAGGCGGCGCGCAAAGCCGGATAAGGCAACGGCCGGTCGAAACCGGCCGCCACACATGTTCGGCGAAAGGTGTTATTCCGCCGCCGCCCGGGCATATTCCGCATCGGCTCCAAGCCGTGCGATGAAGGCCAGAGCCAGCGCGATGAGCGACAGAATGGCGCCTGCCCAGTTTGGTGAGGCAAGACCGAAACCGGCCGCAATGGTGGCGCCGCCCGCCCAGGCACCAAGTGCGTTACCGAGATTGAACATGCCGATATTGACCGAAGCGGCGATGGTTGGCGCACCGGCGGCATTGGCGCGGTCCATGACCAGCTTCTGGATCGGCGAAACCGTGGCAAAACCGAAGGCCGCCATGAGGAAGACCGAGGCCGAGGCGACCACGGCATTTTCAACGCCGGCCCAGAACACCATCAGGATGGCGGCCTGTGCGGCAAGCGTCACGAACAGCGTACCGAACAGCGAGCGGTCGGCAAAACGCCCGCCTACCCAGTTGCCGACGGCAAGGCCAAGACCGAAGAGAACCATCAGTCGCGCCACACCGGCTTCCGAAAAACCACCCTCCTCGATCATCATCGGCGCGATATAGGTGATCGAGGTGAAGAAGGCCGCCGGGCCGAAAACGGTGATGCCCATGGCCAGCAACACCTGCGGATCGGTGAAGGCACGCAGTTCACGGCGCAGGGCAATGGCCTTGCCCGCCTTGATCTGCGGCACCAGCAAAGCAACGCTGACAATGGTGACAACGCCGATGGCGGCCGAAAGCCAGAACACCAGCCGCCAGTCATAGACCTGTGCCAGCCATGTCGCGGCGGGAACGCCGACGAGATTGGCCATCGTCAGGCCGGAGAACATGAAGGCGATCGCACGCGCCTGCCGGTCAGGGGCCACCAGCGAGGCGGCGATGATGGAACCGATGCCGAAGAACGCACCGTGGTTGAAGGAGGTGATGATGCGCCCCGTCAGCGCAATCGACAGGGTCGGCGCAATGGCGGTGATGACATTGCCAAGCGTGAAGATGACCGCAAGACCGATCAGCATCGTCTTTCTGGGCACTTTCGCCCCCAGCACGGTCAGAACAGGTGCGCCGACAAACACACCCAGCGCATAGGTGGTGGCCATGAGACCGGCCGTCGGTATGTCGACGCCGAACTCCTGGGCGATCTGCGGCAGGATGCCGGCGACGACGAATTCGGTCAATCCGATACCGAAAGCGCCGACGGCCAGCGCGAGAAGAGCCAAGGGCATGATGAAACTCCAGATAGGCGGTTGTCTTCCGAATAAAATTCGGCGTTAATGGCCATATGGTGGAATGAAATTCGGAGGTAAAGCCGAAATGGCAGCTGAAGTTGAAGAAAAAGATACGGTTCGGCAAACACGCCATCACCCTGCCGATATCGATGCGACAGACCGAAAAATATTAGGCGTGCTCGCCGAGGATGCCTCCGCCAGCTACGCCGAACTCAGCAAGATCGTGAATCTCTCCGCCCCCGCCGTGCACGAACGCGTCAAGCGTCTGAAGCGCGATGGCGTCATCAAGGGCACGGTTGCCCAGCTTGACGGCTGCAAGCTTGGCCGCTCGCTGCTGACCTTTCTGGTGATCGATACCAGCAGCTACAGCGCAACGCGCGAATTGCTGAAATTCACCAAACGGCCCGAGGTCGAAGAACTGCATACCGTGGCGGGCGATGGCTGCGTGCTGGTCAAGGTGCGGGCTGTCGACACGGAATCGCTCGAAAACTTCCTGATGGAAATTCAAAGCCTCGAAGGGGTGCGCTCCGTGCGCAGTTACATCGCCCTTTCAACCTTTCTGGAGCGTGGCCCTTACCCCTGAACGGCAGACATCACGGCGTCACGGGCTCATGGCGTCATGGCGTCATGGCGTCGAAGATGGAACGGGGTTGATCGGGAGGGTGACATGCTGATTATTCTGGGCGGCCTGCCCGGTTCGGGAAAAAGCACCATCGCGCAGGCGCTCGCCGCACGCATCGGCGCCTGTTACCTCAGGGTCGATACGCTGGAACAGGCAATCCGTTCGTGCCTGCCGGACGGATGCGATGTCGGACCGGCCGGCTACATCGGCCTTTACCGGCTGGCGGCGGACAATCTGCGGCTCGGCCGGACCGTGATTGTAGACTCCGTCAATGCAACGGAGATCACCCGCAAGGCCTTCAGGCAGGTGGCGACGGAGAACGACCGCCGATACATCGAGATTGAAATCCGCTGCTCGGATGCGACCACCCATCGTCACCGCGCAGAGACCCGCCCTTCGACCATAGAAGGCCTGACACCGCCCACATGGGCGGCAATCGAGGCGCGCAGCTTCGAACCGTGGTCGACTGACCTCAGCCTCGACACATTTCGCCTGTCGGTCGAAGACAGTGTGACTGAGATCATGGCTTTGCTCTGATGGATTGTCCCCGTGAGAATTACCACCGCAATTGTAAGGTTCTGACAACCTTGAACGTTTAAGTTGAACATCATTGCTTGTGATGCCCGGCGCTCAAGGAAGCCAAGATGCGGCGAAACATTGTTTTGACGATTGCATTCGGATTGGCAATTTGCGCCGGGGCTTTGCCGCTGCTCGCCGCAGTCTACATTTCACGCGAACGGGCCTTTGCGCTGGAACGACGGCACCTTGCCGATTATGCCGACTGGACCGTGCAGCGCGGCGACCTCAACATTGCCCGCGCCCGCGCCGTGCTCAAGGTGCTTGCAGCGGAAAATCGCCAGTCCTGCACACCCGACGATATTGCCCGGCTGCAGAAACTGACGACCGACGCACTCTCCGTCGATGAGATTGCCGTGACGAACAACGGACAACTCGTCTGCGACACCTGGGGGATGGCCCGCACCGAGGCAACGCTGTTCGAGGACAGCATCGCGCTTTCCGAAGGTTATGAACTGCGCCTCAATGGCGGCGGTCTCTCGGACCCGGTCGATGGCATGATCGTGGTAAGCCAAGGCAATTACCACGCGCTTCTGAAACGCGAACGGCTGGTTGATGTGCTGCACGACACGCCCATGCTGCTCGGCATCGCTTCGCTGGATGGCCAGCCGATTGCACTGTCCGGCGCAGCCGATCCGCAGCTTGTCTCGCGTCTGGTCAGCCAGGAAATCAGCGGCTTCAATGACAGGCAGGTCTTTTCCTCCCGTCGCGGCAAGGACTTTGCCGCCTTCGCCATTTCCAACCGCAGCGTCGTGGACTGGCGCACCGACGCCGAACTCTGGAAGATGATCCCGGTTGGCATCGGCATATCGCTCGGCCTCATCGCGTTGATTGCCTGGGTGTCGCGGCAGCGATTGTCACTGGCCGGTGAACTGGCGATCGGTATTCGTCGCAAGGAATTCGTCGCCCATTACCAGCCGATCATCGATCTCGCGACCGGCCGCTGCATCGGGGCCGAAGCCCTGATCCGCTGGCAGCGCCCGGATGGCTCTTCTGTCCGGCCCGATCTTTTCATTCCCGTTGCCGAGCAGAACGGCATGATCGGCCAGATCACCGAAATCATGGTGCGCAACGTGCTTGAAACCATGAAGGATGCGCTTGCCGAACACCGCGACATGCACGTCGCCATCAACATATCGCCACAGGATGTGGAGGACGGCCGGTTCCTGACCCAGATCGACGATCAGCTCCGGACCATGAAGGTCCAGACATCGCAGATCTGGCTGGAGGTGACGGAGCGCGGCTTCATTCAGGCAGATGCCGCCAGCGCCACGCTGACCAGAGCCCGCGACGCCGGACATGTGATTGCCATCGACGATTTCGGAACCGGCTATTCCAGCCTGTCGATGTTGCAGAGCCTGCCGGTGACGGTGCTCAAGATCGACAAGTCCTTCATCGATGCCCTCGGTCGCAATGCCGCCACCAGCCTCGTCACACCGCACATCATCGAGATGGCGCACAGCCTGAAACTCAAGATGGTCGCAGAAGGCATCGAAACCGCCGAACAGGAAGCGGTTCTGCACAAGGCCGGGGTGCAATATGGGCAAGGCTGGCTCTATTCGAAGGCCCTGCCCTTTGAGCAATTCATGGCGTTCTACGAGCGGCGCAACGCCGATATCAAGGGCGGCGCCAAGATCATCCGCCCTGTCCACTTCAGCCATTCACGTTAAGGCCGTCAGCCCGCACTGCGCGTGTGCTCGAAACAGTCGATCAGCATTTCGGTCAGCACCCGGACCTTTCTGGAAGGGTGCTGCCCCGGCGGGCGGATGACATAGATGCCGGCCGGCGGCGGCGGATAGCGGGTCATGACCGGAACCAGCGCACCGGAGGCGATGTGTTCGCCGGTAATACCATCCGGCAACCAGCCGATGCCGAGACCAGCCAGCGCCGCCGCGGTTAGCGCCACGGCATTGTCGGCCTTGAACCGGCCGCGCGGATAGACCGTGATCGTCTTCTCTCCATCCAGAAACTGCCAGGCTTCCGTGCCCTGCATCAGCGCCTGATGATCGACAATTTCGGCCGGTGTCTTCGGCTCTCCATGTTTCCTGACATAGTCTGGGCTGGCGACCAGCTTGCCGTAAAGCGGGCCGACACGTCTGGCAATCAGGTTGGAATCCGCAAGATATCCGACGCGAATGGCGCAATCGAAACCCTCTGCGATCAGATCGACAAAGCGATCGCTGTAGGATGTGTGCACATTGAGTTGCGGATGACGCTGCGCCATCTGCGCAAGCACCGGGGCAAAATGCGTCGGGCCGAAGGAAAGAGGCACGGCAATGCGCAGGCGCCCGCAAAGCTCTCCCGCCGGCAGGATGGTTTCCCTGGCTTCATCGATTTCGGCGCAGGCTCTGGCCGCATGATCGCGAAAGGTGATCCCGGCCTCGGTCAAGGCGGCACCCCGTGTCGTGCGGGCCAGAAGCTGGATGCCGAGTTCCGCCTCCAGCCGGATCAGCCGGCGGCTGACAATCGATTTCGACAGGTTGAGCCGCCGTGCGGCCGGTGAAACACCGCCGGCTTCGGCAACTTCCACGAATGTCCTGAGGTCTTCGATATCCATCTGGCGTTCCGGTTTGCGCGACACAGCTTGCCGCAAGTCAGCACTATCGTAGCGAAAAACGCAATGACAGTGTTCGCGCCACAGGCTGCGCCGCTGTCAGCGCAACCCTGTCGGCAAACGAACATCACACCCAAAACGACAGCAAGAGGATGCATTCATGACCTTTCGTAACGGCCTTGCTTCACTCCTTCGCCCCGAAGATTCGGTTCTGGTTCTGATCGACCATCAACCCTACCAGCTTGCCAACCTGAACAGCCACGAGCCGCAGATGGTGGTCAACAACGCGACGGCGCTGGCAAAAGCCGCAAAGGTGTTCGGCGTCCCCACCATTCTGACCAGCGTGATCGCCGATCGCGGCGGCCTGATCTTCCCGCAGATCACCGATGTCTTTCCGGGTCAGGAGGTGATCGACCGTACCTTCATCAACACCTGGCAGGATCAGACCGTGGTGGATGCCGTCAAGGCAACCGGACGCAAGCAGCTCATCATCGCCGGTCTGTGGACAGAGATCTGCGTTGCCATGCCGACGATCCAGGCCCTTGGCGAAGGCTGGGATGTGACGGTGATTACCGATGCCTCGGGCAGCGTGTCCGTCGAAGCCCACGAACTTGCGATCCAGCGCATGATCGCCGCCGGTGCCAACATGATGACGTGGCTGGCACTGGCCGCCGAATGGCAGCGCGACTGGGCCCGCACCGAACATGCCGCGGAACTGACGGATATCCTGAAGCACCACGCGGCAGGCAGCGGCATCGCCTATCTCTGGGAGCAGCAGCTGCTCAACACCCCGGTCCCGACCACGGCTGGCTGATCATCGGCGCGGGGGTGGAGACCCCATCCCCGACGCCGGTTGCCGCATCGTCTTCTGGCAGAACTGCGTCATCATCGATCATTGCGCCGGCTGCATTGCCGGGCGTAGAACAGGCCCGTTTCAGAACGAAATGTGCATAAGGAGATCGAACCATGAGCAGATTCAGCGGCAAACGCATCTTGATCACCGGTGGCACAAGCGGCATGGGACTGGTTGGCGCAAGGCGCATCATTGCCGAAGGCGGAACAGTGCTTCTGACCGGCCTGAACGAACAGCGCCTGAAAGCCGCAGAGCGGGAATTCGCCGACAAGGCCGTGGTGTTCCGCAACGACGCCGCCGAACCGACTGCAACAGCCCTTGCCGAAACCGTGGCCTCGGCCGGTCCGCTGGACGGGCTGTGGCTGAACGCCGCCTTCGCGACCCTTGGCCTGCCGGAAGAGATTGATGCCGAAGGCTTCGACGCCATGATGGCGACCAATGTGCGCGGCCCGATGCTGCAGCTTGCAGCACTTTCGCCGCATCTCGTCTCCGGCGCATCGGTTCTGCTCACCTCTTCCAGCTCGACCTATGAAGGGGCGGCCGCAACCGCGCTCTATGCGGCAACCAAGGGTGCGGTCGTCGCCATGGCCCGCTCCTGGGCGTCGGCGCTGGCGCCGCGCGGCATCCGGGTCAACACACTGGTCCCCGGCCCGATCGAAACCAACTTCCGCAGCTTCCTGCCGGATGAAGCACGGCAGGGTTTTGAGGATTTCGTCGTCAATCAGGTTCCGCTCGGCCGGGCTGGCAGCGCAGATGAAGCGGCCGCCGTTGCCCTGTTCCTGCTTTCATCCGAAGCATCCTATGTCACCGGCAGCCAGTATGCCGTCGATGGCGGCCTCATCATGCAGTGAGTGTCGCACCATCGTCATCCGCCTGGTTTAGTCGACGCCCTATCGAGACCTCCCAGGACAGGACTGCATCGTGACGATGACGACATCGCCGGACGAGACGAACGCTCGGCCGGCTCCCAAACTTGCCGAAACCTTCATCCACCCGACTGTGGGACTGCGTGAGGTCGACATCGGCAAACACTGCGAAATCCTCGAGGCCACAAGGGTCGAATATTCGACGCTCGGGGATTTCAGCTATCTCGGTGAAAACTGCATGGTGGCCGATGCGCGGATCGGCAAATTCTGCGCCATTGCCGCATCGGTCAGGATCGGTGCACCGAACCATCCCATGCAGCGCCCCTCCCTGCACCGCTTCACCTATTGCACCGATTATTACTCGAGCGATGTCGGCCGCGATCACGCGTTTTTCGAAGATCGAAGACGCGCCATCGTCACCATCGGCAACGATGTGTGGATCGGCCACGGCGTCATCGTGCTGCCGGGCGTGACGGTTGGCGACGGCGCCGTTCTCGCCGCCGGTGCGGTCGTCTCACGCGATGTCGCGCCCTACACCATTGTTGGCGGCGTGCCCGCCCGCCTCATCCGCGAGCGCTTTTCCCGCGAGATTGCCGGGCGGCTGGCGCGGCTGGCATGGTGGGACAGGCCGCAGGACGAGATCGTGGCGCGCGCTGGCGAATTTCGTACCGACGACATCGAAGAATTCTGCCGCCTCTGGGAGACGGATGGCGATTGACCGGGAATAAACGGCGATCTATCCCGCTCCTCAAGCCGGGGGCCAGCCATGACATTTCTTTTCAGCAGAACAGCCGCGACATCGACACCGATCCCGCAAACCGTCTGGCTGCTCGGGCTCGTCAGCCTTCTGATGGATATATCATCCGAGATGGTGCAGACATTGCTGCCGTTTTACCTGGTGTCAGGGCTTGGCGCGTCCGCAATCACCGTCGGCTTCATCGAGGGCATCTCAGTGGCGATCGCCACTGTGACAAAGCTGTTTTCCGGCGTCATTGCCGACTGGACTCGCAACAGAAAGATGCTGGCCGTGATCGGATACGGGCTGGGCGCGGTCTCGAAGCTCGTCTTTCCGCTGGCAACCTCGGTTGATGCGGTGATTGCCGCCAAGGCCGTGGATCGGGTTGGCAAGGGCATACGCGGCACGCCGCGCGATGCGCTGATTGCCGATGTCACGCCACCGGAAATTCGCGGTGCGGCCTTCGGCCTGAGAAAATCACTCGATACGGTTGGCGGTTTTGTCGGCCCATTGGCGGCCATCGGGCTGATGTTTGCGCTGAGCGGCAATGTCTCGCTCATCTTCTGGATCGCTGTCATCCCGGCTTTCCTTTCCGTCCTTGTGCTGATGTTCGGCGTGAGCGAACCCGACCAGCCACCACGCAAGGCAAGCCCGGCTCCAAGGATCGGCGAGATGATGCGACTGAGCCGCGCGACATGGCTCGTCATCCTCGCCGCCTCCGCCCTCACCTTCGTCCGTTTCAGCGAGGCGTTCCTGCTGTTGAAATCGCAGGAGGCTGGTTTCCAGCCCGCCTGGATACCGATCACCATGGTCATCATGCACGCCGTTTATGGCCTGACCGCCTACCCGACCGGACGCCTTTCGGATATCATCGGGCCGAACGGGCTGCTTGCCGCAAGCGTTGCCGTCCTGGCCGCCGCTTATGCCGTGCTGGCGCTTTCGACCTCGATCCCCGTCTTCCTCCTCGGCATTGTTCTCTGGGGTCTTCACATGGGGCTCTCGCAAGGTCTTCTTGCCACGCTGATTGCCCAATCCGCCCCGGCGCATCTCAAGGGCACATCCTTTGGCGCCTTCAACCTGATGACCGGCTTCACCGTGCTGATCGGCAATGTCTTTGCCGGTTTCCTCTGGGAATTCTACGGCTCCGCCACCGCCTTCACCACGGGCGCGGTCCTGTCGCTCTGTGCTTTGCCGGTGCTGCTGCTCGTGTCGAAAAAATCCACGGCGCAAGCGTGAACTGGTATAGGCGTAGATCATGATCAGCATTCGACCAGCACGCCCCGGCGAGGGCGACCGCATCATGGATATCTGGAGAAGCGCGGTTGATGCCACGCATGGCTACCTGCTGCCCGAAGACCGTATCGCCCTCGATGAAATGCTCTGCGGTTTCCTGCCGCAGGCACCGCTCTGGCTCGCGGTCGATGCGGCCGATCATCCTCTCGCCTTCATGCTGATCGACAGCGCCATATGGAAGCGCTGTTCGTCGATCCGCGTCACAGCGGTAACGGCATTGGCGCCGCACTCGTCCGCCACGGCCTCTCGCTTCATCCTGATATGACAACAGACGTCAACGAGCAGAACGATCAGGCCATTGGCTTCTATAAGAAAATGGGATTTCGTGAAACGGGCCGCTCACCCCTCGACGGACAAGGCAGGCCTTACCCGCTCATTCATCTGGCTTATGTGAACTGAGCCAATTGCGCTTCGGACAGAGGCCAAGATTTCTAAGGGCCTCGGGAGGACTGGCGACGCATAGAGCGCCGCCATCATTCGTCACGAGGTGCAGAAATTCACACCGTTCTTCACAAAGAGCTCCCACTTTGGTCCCAAAGTCTGCTTTGCTGAGAGCGCTTGCGATGCTCCCGGCTCTCCATCGCGGAACATGCGTATCGCAAACGATTGATCATAAGATCCGCTAACGATTGTTGGTCCCGGCTGATAAACAGTGGTAGCGCTGTACGTACCATAGTTGCCGTACATGTTTGCTGTGCCGTACGTGTTGTAGTGGCCAGGAAGCTGAGTAACACTGACGTTATCCGACGAACCTGCACCCGTAATGATATAGCGATCAAATCCGGCTTTAATTGTTTCTATAGCAGCCTGTTTTTCGGCCACCCTCGCAGCACCCGTACTCCCACACATCGGTTCTGCGCTGGTCTTGATGATGGCCGTGTTCTGAGATGTCCTTACGACGCTCGAACTCGTGCAGCCTGACACCACAACAGTGCAAGCCAGAATTAGTACAGCATTTGATTTCAATTGTAGCCCCCAAGTCATTCCCCACTGACTAGAGTACACATTGTCAACTAACGAGCAAGCTCATGAAAAGAAAATCGAAATATATCAACATCAAAAGCCCACGCCCGTGACCGGCAATTACTACTGATGCTGTGAGCTCACCTCTTTCGCTTCGCACTCGGCGTAAGCTTGAACCTCGTCTGCATAATTGGATGCCACCTTCGCGACCGCGTAAGCTTCATCAACGTAAGTCTGCAGATTGTCTACATAACGTTCAATTTCACGTTTATAGCTGTCAATCTCCCATTGGTCGCAGGTGTGACTTCCTGAGAATTTGTAGGACGACAAACAGTAGGGCACATCCGGCTTGTTGAAGCTACCTGGAGCCGTGGGAGTTGTAAGACGAGCATAAGGTTCCGAGCAAAACGCAAATGCTTGTCCCGGCACGAGAAAAGCGAAAAGAACCAACAGTTTGAGTTTCATTCGAGCCCCCTGAATACCTCTTCCAGAGCAGTATCCTACCCTACATCAAATGCAAGCAGCGGAGTGTGCATGCTGGGATCGACACCAGACTGGAATGCGCTGTCGCCCGCATCATGACGCAACCTTCACCGAAGTGAGCGATGCTCGTCCACGTCTTTGACGCCTCTGGCGAAGCAGCTATCATGTGCCGCCGTCATCGGGCGGCCAGGTATGTCACTTTCAGGTGACGGCCTGTCATGGCAGTGCGGATGCGAGGTTCGATCATGGCGCAGAACATTTACGACAACGCGGCGTTTTTTGCCGGTTACAGCCAGCTTCCGCGCCAAGTGCAGGGTCTGGATGGTGCGCCGGAATGGCCGGCCATTCGCGCCATGCTGCCGTCATTGACCGGCAAACGCGTCGTCGACCTCGGTTGCGGTTTCGGCTGGGCCTCGCGCTGGATGCATGAGCAGGGCGCGGCCTCGGTGCTTGGCATCGACCTCTCTGAAAACATGATCGAGCGGGCACGCGCCGACACGCCCTACCCTGCAATCGACTATCAAAGAGCCGATCTCGAAACGCTTGAATTGCCGAAGGCGTCGTTCGATCTCGCCTACAGTGCGCTCGCCTTCCACTATGTCAGCGATTTTGAGCGCCTCGTTCGCATGGTTCATGCCGCACTCGTTTCAGGCGGCGATTTCGTCTTCACCATCGAACATCCGATTTTCATGGCCGCCGACAAGCCGCAATGGATATCCGGTGACGACGGACGAAAGACCTGGCCGGTCAACGGCTATTCGATCGAGGGAGAGCGGCGCACCGACTGGTTCGCCAAAGGCGTTCTCAAATACCATCGCACGATGGCAACGACGCTGAACAGCCTTGTTACCAATGGCTTCACCATCCGCGAAATCAGGGAATTCGCCCCGACGGCGGACCAGATCAGGCAGTTTCCTTCACTGGCGGAAGAACTTGAGCGCCCGATGATGCTGCTGGTCGCGGCACATCGCCCCTGACGGACACCCCGCCCCACACCTCCCATTCCATGCCAGCCGGAGCTGCAATGTCGTTTGATGCGAATGATATCGAGATGTTTTTCTCTCTGGAAACCAGCCTGCACCGCCCTAAGGTCAGATCGTCGCCGCAGGCGGTCTCCGATCTGCTGGCCGATGACTTCGTCGAGTTCGGCAAGTCCGGCCGCGTCTACGACAAGCAGATCACCATCGAGGCGCTGGCGCAGGAAGAGGTATCGGTGTCGACACCACCGCTAGGGGTCGCCGACTTTACCGCAAAACCACTGTCAGAAGATGTGGTGCTGGTCACCTACAAGAGCATCCGCCCGCTGGCGGAGGACCAGCAGAGCAACGAGGCGCTGAGAAGTTCCATCTGGAAACGCGTTGATGGTCGCTGGCAGATGATCTTCCATCAGGGAACGCCAGTTCCCCGCTGATCGCCTTCAGAGCGGCAGCACCGCCAGCGTGCCGTGGGTGACATGGCGCTCGGCCTTCACATGGTCGGCAAAGTGGCGCACGTCTTCCGTCTTACCCTTGAGGATGCTGACTTCGAGACACCGATCGTGGTCGAGATGCACATGCATGCTGGCCACTGAAATATCGTGGTGGTCGTGATGGGTATTGGTGAGCTTGCGGGAAAGATCGCGGGCGTGATGGTCGTAGGTATAGCTCAAAACGCCAACGCAACGGTCCATCTGACCATCCTCGAGGGATGCCTGCTGCAGACCCGCACGGGCGAGATCGCGCAGCGCTTCCGAACGGTTCTGATACCCCCTCGCCTCGATCATCCTGTCCAGCTCAGCCATCAGCTCGTCGTCGATGGTGATCGTAATCCGCTGCATGCGCTTTCCTTCCTGAGATGACCGGTCACCCTGCCGTTCTCGCCTTCAAAACAGCCATTGTCCAGCCGCCAGCTACGCTATTTGACGTATGTGCGTATTGACGAATTGCCGAGTATGAGATTTTTGAAAAAACAACATACTCAGACATCCTGCCATAAAGGTATTGCCATGTTCAGCCACAGATTTCGAGGGCTCGCCATCGCCCTTTCCGTTGCGACGGTTGCATTCGCATCCGCTGCTCAGGCAGATCCGAAACTGAACTTTTCATGGCCGATGAATGTCGGGCCGCTCAACCCGCATCTTTATTCGCCCAACCAGATGTTTGCGCAGAACATGGTTTATGAGCCGCTGGTTCGCTACAGGGCCGATGGCACCGTCGGGCCGTGGCTGGCGTCATCGTGGGAAACTTCGGCCGACGGCAGAACCTATCTCTTTACGCTGCGCGACGAGGTAAAATTCTCCAATGGCGAGGTGTTCGATGCCGCCGCCGTCAAGGCCAATATCGATGCCGTGCTGCAAAACCGCACACGCCATGGGTGGCTGGAGCTTGCCAACCAGATTGTCTCGGCCGATGTCGTTGACGCCCGCCGGGTGCGCATCAGCCTGAAAGACGCCTATTATCCGCTGTTGCAGGAACTGGCCCTGCCACGCCCCTTCCGCTTCGTGGCACCCTCGCAGTTCAGGAACGGCGGCACGGCGGATGGCATCGCAGCTCCCATTGGTACCGGTCCGTGGATGCTGACGGAAACAAGGCTGGGGGAAAGCGATGTCTTCACCCGAAACGACAGATACTGGGGTGACAAACCCGTCTACGAGCAGGTCACGGTCAAGGTCATTCCCGACCCCAATACCCGCGCCATTGCATTCGAAACCGGCGAGATAGACCTGATCTACGGAACGGACGGGCCGATCTCTCCCGATACCTATGAGCGCTTCGCCAGAATGGGCACCTACAAGGCGGAGCTATCCGCGCCGCTGGAAACCCGCGTGCTGGCCATCAACACAAATCACGGGACGACCAGAGACCTCGCCGTCCGCAAGGCGATCAACCATGCGGTCGACAAGGACACGATGATCGCCACCGTACTCTACGGCACACAGAAACGCGCCGACACCCTGTTTGCCGACAACGTGCCCTACGCCAATGTCGGCCTGAAACCCTATACGTTCGACCGCGCACTCGCCGCAAAAATACTGGATGAGGCCGGCTGGCTGCAAAAAACAGAAGGCGGCATCCGCGAAAAGAATGGAGAGCCGCTGACGGTTGAACTCTGCTTCGTCGGTACGGACGCCATCAGCAAGTCGATGGCTGAAATCGTTCAGGCGGATCTGCGCAAGGTCGGCATCGATGTCACGCTGACCGGAGAGGAAGAAAGCAGCGTCTATGCCCGCCAGCGCGATGGCCGGTTCGGCATCATCTTCAACCGCACCTGGGGTGCGCCCTACGATCCACACGCCTTCGTCAGTTCCATGCGGGTGCCCTCGCATGCCGACTATCAGGCGCAGCTTGGCCTTCCCGACAAGGCCGAGATCGACGCGAAGATCGGCCAAGTGCTTGTCTCCACCGATGAAACGAAACGGCAGGCGCTTTACAAGGATATTCTGACGCGCCTGCACGAAGAGGCCGTCTATCTGCCGCTGACCTATGTGACGGCGATTGCCGTGGCAAAACCGGAAATCGGCAAGATCACCTTTGGCGCGATGTCGAGCGAAATCCCTTTCGAGAAACTTGCCCCCGGGACCAACTGACATGCTTGCATTCATTGCCCGCCGGGTGCTCCTGCTGGTGCCGATGCTGCTTGGCGCTTCGCTGGTCATTTTCCTGATGCTGCGGCTTGGGCCGAGCGATCCGGCCATGGACTACCTTCGTCTGTCCAAGGTGCCGCCGACTGCCGAGGCGCTGCAGGATGCCCGCCAGATGCTCGGCCTCGACCGGCCGCTAGCCACGCAATATCTTGACTGGCTGGGCAAGGCCGTGCGCGGCGATTTCGGCATATCCTTTGCCACCCAGCGGCCTGTCCTGCCGGACCTTCTCTATTTTCTGCCAGCAACGCTGCAACTGGCGGGGCTGGCTTTGCTGCTGACGCTTGGCCTCTCCATCCCTCTTGGCATGTGGGCGGCGCGCCACCGGGAAGGCTGGCAGGATCAGGTTGTCAGGACCGTTGCCTTTCTGGGCGTATCCATGCCGAACTTCTGGCTGGGCTTTCTGCTGGTGCTGGTGTTTTCCATCAAGCTTGGCTGGCTGCCGCCGATGGGACGCGGCGATTTTGCGCATCTCGTCATGCCCGCCATTGCCATCGCCTTCATGTTGCTGTCGATCAATGCGCGGCTGCTGCGGGCCAGCATGCTGGAGGTCGCAGGGCAACGCCACGTTCGTTACGCGCGCCTTCGCGGCCTGTCGGAACGCACCGTCGAACGCTCTCATGTGCTGCGCAACGCCTGGCTTCCGGTCATCACCGCAACCGGTATGCATATCGGTGAACTGATTGGCGGCACGCTGGTGATTGAAAGCATTTTTGGCTGGCCAGGTGTTGGCCGATACGCCGTCTCGGCCATCATGAACCGCGATTACCCCGTCATCCAGTGCTTCACGCTCGTCATGGTCACCATCTTCGTTGTCTGTAATCTGATCGTCGATATCGTCTATGCCTGGGCCGACCCGCGCATTCGCCTGTCTGCGGAGGGCGCGGAATGACCGATCTCGCCACCAATCCCAGCCGCAGCAAATGGTCGTTCCTGATGCCCCGCCGCTGGTCGCTGCGGCTTGCCTGCCTCATCATCGCGCTGCTCATTCTTGCCGCCATCGCCGGACCGTGGATTACCCCCTACCATCCCGACGAGGTGGAGTTGGTGCGGCGGCTGCAATCTCCCGGCTTTGCGCACTGGCTGGGTACCGATCATCTCGGCCGCGACATTCTCTCGCGGCTGATTGCCGGTGTCCGGGTCTCACTCGGTTCCGTTGCCATTACACTGGCGTTGATACTGATGCTTGGCGTGGTGATCGGCGGCGCGGCAGGTTTTCTCGGCGGGCGGGCCGATCAGCTCATCATGCGCGTGACCGATGTGTTCCTGACCTTTCCCACGCTGGTGCTGGCGCTGTTCATGGTCGGCATGCTCGGCACGGGTCTCACCAATGTCATTCTGGCTATCGCGCTGTCGCACTGGGCCTGGTATGCGCGCATCGTGCGCGGCATCGTCATGTCGCTAAGACATCGGGAATTCCTGCTGGCGGCGCGAATGAGTGGCGCGGGGCCAATCCGCACCTTCGTGGAACATCTGCTGCCCGCCACCTTTTCGCAGCTTGTCGTTCTGGCGACACTCGATATCGGCCATATCATGCTACATGTTTCGGGCCTCTCCTTCCTCGGCCTTGGCGTGACGCCGCCCACCGCCGAATGGGGCGTGATGATCAGCGATGCCCGCCAGTTCGTCTGGACGGCGCCAACATTGATCCTCTGGCCGGGACTGGCGCTGTTTCTCAGCGTCATGGCCTTCAACATTTTCGGAGACGCCCTTCGAGATCGTCTCGACCCACACATCAAGGCGGAGCACAGCCATTGACCGGCAAGACCCTGGCCATCGAAGGCCTGACCGCGACGACCACATTCGACGGAAGCACACGCCACCTCGTCAACGACCTGTCGCTGACCATTCAACAGGGGCGCATTCTGGCACTGGTCGGTGCCAGCGGATCGGGCAAATCCATGACCTGTTCAGCCGCTCTTGGCGTATTGCCGCCCGGCGTGGTGGTGGCCAAGGGCCGCATCACGATTGACGGGGCGGCACAGCACGCCGCAGCGCTGCGCGGCCGCCACGTTGCGACCATCATGCAAAACCCGCGCAGCGCCTTCAACCCGGTCCGCACCATGCGCGACCACGCGATTGAAACCCTGAAGGCAACAGGCAAACATGGCGCCGATGCAAAAGATCGCATTGAGGATGCGATGCGCGCTGCCGGTCTGGACGAGGTGAAAAACACTCTCGGCCTGCACGCCTTCGAGATGAGCGGCGGCATGTTGCAGCGAATGATGATTGCGCTGGCATTGCTGAGCGAGGCGTCTTTCCTCTTTGCCGATGAACCGACGACAGATCTCGACCTCGTCGTACAGCTCCGCGTCCTCGACCTTCTGGAGCGGCTGGTAACAGAGCGAAATCTCGGCATCCTGCTCGTCACGCACGATATGGGTGTCGTGGCAAGACTGGCCCATGATGTTGCCGTTCTCGATCATGGCCGCCTGGTGGAACAGGCGCCGGTCATGGAGATTTTTCACCGCCCCCGACATGAGGTGACGCGTATGCTGGTCGCCGCGCATCTGTCGCTTTACGGTATGGAACTGACCGCATGAGCCTTCTTGCCGCCATCGATATCGACAAGAGCTACCAGACCCAGTCTCTGGTGGGTAAGAGCCGCCGCAAGACGGTTCTCGAAAAGGTCTCGCTGACCATTGCCGAGGGCGAGACTGTGGCGCTTCTTGGCCGCAGCGGCTGCGGCAAGAGCACGCTGGCCCGTCTGCTGGTGGGCCTGGAACAACCAGATGCGGGACAGGTGCTGTTTCGCGGCAAGCCGGTACCGGCGCTCGACCGTGCCGAAAGCCGGAACTTCCGGCGTGAGGTTCAGCTGATCTTCCAGGATTCACCGAGCGCGGTGAACGCCCGTTTCAGCATTCGCGCCATCATTGCCGAGCCATTGCGGCACCTGACGACGCTGAGGGAGGCCCAGCGCGAAACGCGTGTGCGGGAACTGCTGCGGATGGTGGAACTGCCAGCCGACATTGCCGGACGTCTGCCGGCTCAGCTCAGTGGAGGACAACTACAGCGTGTCTGCATTGCCCGTGCGCTGGCCGTAAACCCCAGACTGATTATTCTCGACGAGGCCGTCTCCAATCTCGACATCCATCTGCAGGCTTCCGCGCTCGCGCTGCTGGCACGGCTGCAACGCGAAAGCGGTATCGCCTATCTGTTCGTGACGCATGATCTGAGACTGGTGAAACGCTTTGCTTCGCGCTGCCTTGTCATGGATGAAGGACGCATCGTCGAGGAGATCGGATCAGCCGGATTCGACCATGTCAGCCACCCGGCATCCAGGCTTCTGCACCAGGCCGTATTGCCACCATTGCCGGTTCGATAAAGCGGAATCGACACAACAGGAAACCCCTGAACAGCACAACTTTACCGACATCACCCTCCCGCTTGCGCGCGATCAAAATGAGCGCTACCACAATCATGAATTGAGGGGCGGGACATGGAATCAATCGCGTATGACGTGCTGCAGATGGGGGCGTGGCAGACGCTCTTTTTAGTTTGGGGTATTGTGAGCGTCTCCGGCCTGTTGGCGGGCGCCCTGATACAGCTTCCCTGGAAAATGGGGCGATCTGCATACGTCCTGTCTAACGGATTTTCGTCGTTTCTGGTCGGGCTGACTTCCGTTTTGTCGTTAGCGGTGCCACATGCATCGGAAAACGGCTACCTCTCGCTCATCGTCGCCGCTTACTATGGATCTCTCATACCCATTGGTGCCTTTCTTGGCATCACTGCGGCGGCTCGATCACTCGATGCATATGGAACACGCAACAGATATATCTTGTCGTTCATTCCTGTCGCCAATCTTTTTCTCCTGTTTGCCAAGCCTAAAAACCGCACCAGAACAAGCGGCATGAAAGCGACTGGCATCATCCTGCTCAGCTTCATTCTTGCGATGGCGGGACAGTCCGTATCGATGCGTGTCAAGGACACGATTGTGAAAAGAAACACGACCGAGACAGCCTCTGAGGACAATGAACAGAGCCGCATCGCCGAACGCTACATCCAGCTCATTTCCTCCCGGTCCGACAACTTTCCAGAAGCTCCGGTGAAGGCGACCAAGGTCGCGGTCAAAGCTGACACCAAAACCCTGATCCAGGTTTTGCAGATCGAGGCCCCCGATGAACAGCAGGCTCTACTTATCCGCGATGGCAGCATGTACGCGCTCTGCAACGCGGAAAACTTGAAGACGCTGTATTCATCAGGCGCAGCCGCAATGTTCAGCTATCAGGACAAGGCGGGAAAAACTCTCGATACGGTGACAGCCAGCACCTCACTCTGTGAGATATGGAACACCGCGGTCGATGACGGAATGACAGCGATTGCAGCATCTGAAAAAACACCGGTAAAAATGGACGAAGTGTCGACCCTCATCCGAATGTCCTACGCCGATAAAACCCTCACCCGCTACATCACACTGAGCATCGCCTGGCCCGACGGGGTAGAGGCAGAGATCATAAGCGGCGAGTGTCAATTACCGCTATTCCAGGTGAACGTGGGTTTAACGCTTCGGAACGTCTACCTTACGGAGACAGGCGCACCGCTCGCTGCGATTTCCGCCGACTGGGATACCTGTCAGGCTCTAAGCAACCCGGAGCGGCCCACACAGCCAATCGACGATCCTTTATGAGATCCAGGCGATGATCGGATGACGGCTGGCAGCAAGAGCTGATGCTTGTCCCTTATTTGAAAAAGTTATTATCACAGCCCTTAATTGAAAGAAAAAGGCATGGACACAATCGCGGCTGCGCTGGGATGGAGCATGCTGACGACAACAGGACTTTGATCGACGTAAAAGTCATAGGCAGAACCCTTATCCGCACGATTAAAATTCACGGCGATGCTGAAGCGGATACCGATCTGCTCACAGCCTACGAAACCCACGATGCCTGTAACTCACCGGAGGTCGAAGAGGTTTTCGATTGGACCGGAATTGCCGAAACCCGTTACTGGGACAAGAACGACCAGCCCATCGCAAACGTGACGTTGACGCGGTCTTCGTGTGAGGTCTGGAACAAGAACAGAGTTGAAGCGACGGCAGCAAAAGCGGATCGAAAGTCGCTTGAACGGAGAATTACCGCCGCGCAGACGACAGGACGTTCCCTCGCCCACAGACAGGCGATGCAAATCGTATCCGATATGAACCTGAAGCCTCCGATGAACATGGGACCTGGGCTTACGCTTACAGCGGTAAAAGCAGAATCTGACGCCGTTCTGCTTGTGATAAGCGCAACGGGCAACAAGGGAAAACCCGAGGAAACGAAGCTCCGCGAAATCTACACACGCTGCACCGACCCGGCCATCCGGAGAGATTTCTTTGACAGGGGCGTCAGCATATTGAGCCGTTACCACAATCGTGACGACAACACTGTTCTGAATGTGCGGATCAACCCGGCTCAATGTCAGACCCTGGACGAACAGATCGACGCCTATATCGCAGGTCTGGCGAAGGTGAACTTTCTGGAAGGAGTTGAATATACGTATCATCCACCGCGGTACACGAACAAAAACTATATATTATATCTCTTCATGCCTGGCCCGATTTCCGCCGGGTTTGATGCCGATGCGAAAAAACGAATGTGCAGCGCGCCTCATTTCCAGACAGCCCTTCGTCTCGGCGTGACGATCTGGGCAATCATCATCCGCAATAGCAACGAACCGTCGAAACAACTCTACGTGGACCGCGCCACCTGCGGCGTTTGAAAAATCGAGGGAACGGTCACATCAGAAATATCCACCGCTGTTGACCAATTCAGCGACAAAGATCCCCGATGCTGCCTTTTCAAAACGGCGTGTGTTAAGACGTCTGAAGTCGATCTTCTACCGTGATTGCCAATGCCCGACGCTTCCACTTTTCTGACCTTTCTCATAGCACTCGCCGTTCTCGAAATAACGCCGGGGCCTGACATGATGCTGGTGATAGCACGTGGCGTTGGCCAAGGGCGCAAGATCGCATTGCTGACAGTTGTCGGCATGATATTCGTTGCCGGTATTGTCCAGGTAAGTTTGCTGGTGTTGGGTCTGGCATCGCTCGTGGCGGCCTATCCGTCCGCCCTCACCGCGCTCCAATGGGCCGGCGCGGCATATCTGATCTACCTTGGTGCCAAAATGGTCTGGGCGAGCTTTGGGCCACAGTCCGAAGCACGGCTGAAAGCAAAACCGGTTTCCGGTTGGAAGGCCGTGCGCGAAGGCACGCTCAACAGCCTGACAAACCCGAAATCGCTGCTTTTCATGTTCACCTTCCTGCCGCTGTTTGTCGATCCGGGCGCAGGCCCTGTCTGGCTGCAGTTGCTGGTTCTGGGATCGATACAGAAACTGGTCGGCATCGTTTCTCTGGGTGGTGTGGCGATCGCCTCCGGCAGTGTCGGCCAATTCCTGCATCGTTGGCCAAGATTGCTGGCCTGGCAGGAACGTTTCACCGGCATCATCCTGCTGGGCCTCGGTATCAGGCTGCTGCTTTCCGGCAGCCCCTCACCCGCACCGGCGCCAGCGCGATAGTGCGGTCCTCCCGCCAACCTCCGGAGGCTGACGGGAGAGCGGTTAAATCGATCCGTGGTCAGGACGACAGCGAAACGACGATCTTGCCGATCTGCGCATTGCTTTCCAGAAAACGTGTCGCATCCTGAATATCGTCAAACGCGAAGCTACGAGAAATCAGCGGTTTCAGCGCCCCGGTTCGCAGCCCCTCATTGATGAAGGTCTTCGCCCGCATCAGGATCGCATCGTCCGAAACGATCTCCGTGTAGAGGTAACCCTTCAACGTCAGGCTTTTGCCGAGCACGGCGAACTGCGGAAACGGTCCTTCGTCAGGGCTGAGGGCGCCATATTCCAGCAGGATACCGCCAACGGACATGCATTCGGCAAGCTCGGCGATGGCGGGGCCGCCGATCGGATCGAAGACCACGCGGGCGCCTTTACCGGCCGTGATGTCGCTGACACGCGCCGGCAGATCCTCTTCCGCCGTGGCGATGACGTGATGCGCGCCGGCATCGAGCAGAGCCTGCGCCTTGGCGCTGGTCCGCGTTGTGGCAATCACGACAGCGCCAACGCCGCGGGCAATCTGGAATGCCGCGATGCCGACGCTGCTCGATGCGGCCGAGACGATGACGAACTCGCCCGCCGACAATTTCGCCTGTTCGATCAAGGCTCCCCATGCCGTCACATATTGCATCCACGATGCGGCGGCCTGTTCGAAGGACAGATTTTCCGGATGCCTGACGACGTGCCGGGCCGGAACGTTGATGACCTCCCCATACGTGCCCCACCGCGCCATATCGAGTGTGGGGATGACGCTGACCGCATCCCCCTCTGCAAAACCGGAAACATGCCTGCCAAACGCCTTCACCGTACCGGCGGCTTCATAACCGAGCCTTGAGGGAAATTCGGCCTGTTGCAGATAGGCGTTTTTGCGAAACATCACCTCGGCGCGGTTGAGGCCAATGGCCTTCACATCAATCTGCACCTCGTCAGGTGCTGGTGCTGGAACCTCGATATCGTCGATCCGAAGCACCTCCGGCTCGCCGTATTCGTGAAACCGTACAACTCTCGTCATGCTGCTTACTCCTTGCATCTTTCGCGCCCGGCCTTAGGAGCGGCGGGAACGGTCAGATGCAATTGGCAACTGGATGCAGAAATGAAAATACGGTAATCGAATGCATATAGTGCCCAAAAGTATACCGCCTGCGAGGTCATGATGAACAAGGACAGGAATTACGACGAGGTGCCCGGCTGCACCATGTACGCGGCCCTGAACCTGATCAGCGGCAAGTGGAAAGGCATGATCCTGTATCACCTGCTCAAGGGAACCCTGCGCTTTAACGCGCTGAAACGAGAGCTTGGCGACTGTTCGCAACGCCTTCTGATCAAGCAGCTTCGTGAGCTGGAAGATGACGGCCTTGTTGAACGCAAGGTCTTCGCGGTCATACCGCCGAGGGTCGATTATTCGATCACCGAAGAAGGCAGAACACTCGCCCCGATCCTGCTGGGTCTGCGCGACTGGGGGCATGGCTGGCTCACCCGCCGCAACCTCGTTGCCCGCGACGACCATCTGCAAGCCGTGAAGCCCGAGACCAGCCCCTCTGCCTGACCGGACGTCATGGGGAACTGTTCTCGAGGCCGCTGACAATCCCGGCGATGAAAGCGGTTTTTTCCGAGGTGTAGCGGTCGCCATCATAGGGAAAACGGGCAGCAAGCCGGGTTTTCAAGGCCGCATAGGCGGCAGCCGTCTGCGGATTTTGGCGCAGGTGGTTTCGAAACAGCATGCGGGCCTGATGGGTCCGGTTTTCGGGTGGGCAGAGATAGACCCTGAGCTGCGGCGAGGAATCTCTGTCGAGGAAGGCCCAGATATCATCAGCATGGCGATTGCCACGCGGCTCGAACCCGGCCTCAACAAGCACCGCGCTCGCATCGGCAATGTCACCGGGGCCTGACACGGTCACATCGATATCGATAACAGGCTTTGCCGAAAGTCCGGGAATGGCGGTGCTGCCGATATGATCAATCGCCACGACCCGGCCGCCGAGCATGGCCCGCAACCGCGCTGCGGCGCGTTCGAAATGCCGCGGCCAGTCCGGATCATATGCAACGATTTCAACCAAGGTCGGCATGGAAAACCCCTGAAAACACCGCCGTCCGTTTGGACAGGCTTTGTCTGCGGAGATCAAGCCATTTTCAGCCCTGTCGCAACCGCCGCTCAACGATGCCGACATGGAAGTTGGCGCCGTGGATCAGGCCGTCGTCGTTGAAATCGTAGCTGGCATTATGCAGCGGCGCGGAATTTTTGCCGTTGCCGAGAAAGACAAAGCAGCCCGGCACCTTATCCAGAAAACGGGCGAAATCTTCCGAGCCGGTCATCGGTTTGTCGGCGATATCGACATTCTCGCTGCCATAGAGATCCTCAGCCAGCGACAGCACCTCGCCGGCAAGCGCCGCATCGTTGACCAGCGGCACGAACTCGCGGCTGTAGGCCACCTCTGCGGTGACATTGTAGGTCAGCGCCGTTCCCTCGGCGATGGTGCGCATCTGCTGTTCGATGCGCGCGCTGACCCTGGGGTCGAAGCTTCTGGCATCGCCCAGAATGCGCGCCAGACCGGGAAGCGCGTTGCGCGTGCCATCGGTAATCAGTTCGGTGACGGAGACCACGCCGATATCGGCCGGATCGATGCGGCGCGACACGATGGTCTGCAGGTTGGTGACAAGCGCGCAGGCCGCCACCAGAACCTCGTTGCCCCAATGCGGACGGGCCGCATGACCGCCAACACCTGACAGCGTGATTTCGAAATTGTCCTCCGCCGACATGATGGCGCCGGGCCTGGTTTGCAGCAGACCGACGGGAAGACCGGGCATGTTGTGAATGCCGTAGATTTCATCGAAGGGAAACCGCTGAAACAGCCCGTCATCGATCATCGCCAGAGCGCCCCGCCCCCATTCCTCGGCCGGCTGGAAGAGGAAGCGCACGGTGCCGTCAAAATCGCCCTCTTCCGCCAGGTGTCTGGCCGCACCCAAGAGCATGGCGGTGTGGCCATCATGCCCGCAGGCATGCATGACACCGGGGTTGCGCGATCTGTAAGAATTGTCGGCGTGTTCGGTAATGCGCAGCGCATCCATATCGGCCCGCAGCGCAATGGAGCGGTTGCCCGTGCCGCGTTTCAGCGTACCGACAACGCCGGTACCGCCGACCCCCTCCACCACCTCATCCAGCCCGAATTCCCTGAGCTTTGCTGCCACGAAAGCGGCTGTCGCCCGTTCCTCAAAGCCGAATTCCGGGTTGGCATGCAAGTGCTGGCGCCACTCTTTCATGGCGGCGTGAAGCGAAGAAATCCCGGTCATGGCTTTACCTTTTGCGCATCTGTCAGCGATCTGACGACATCGAGCAGCACGTTGGCACCGGCGACAAGATCGTCATCTGCGGTGAATTCCCTGGGGTTGTGGCTGATACCGCCAACGCTCGGCACGAAGATCATGGCCGAGGGGGCAATCCGCGCCATCATCTGCGCATCATGCCCTGCCCCGGATGTCATGCGCCGCGAGCGAAGTCCCCGACCGGAGACAGCCTTTTCGATCAGCGACACGATGCCGCTGTCGAACACAACAGGCTCAAAACGCGCCAGCCGCTCCACGCTTATGCTGACCTCCTCCTCCTGCTGCAGCCGCAGAAGAAAGGCAGCCAGCGCGGCCTCCTCGTCCTTCAGGCGCTGCTCATCCGGGTCACGCAGATCGACCGTGAAGGTGGCCCTGGACGGGATGACATTGATGGCGTTCGGCTCAAAGGCCATGGTGCCGACAGTGGCAACCATGGGCGTGTTGGAGGCGGCGGCCCGCTCCCGCAGAAAGGTGATGACGCGGGCAGCGGCAAGCCCGGCATCGCGGCGCATGGACATCGGCGTCGTGCCGGCATGGTTGGCATCGCCTTCAATAACGACCTTCTGCCAGGAAATGCCCTGCAGGTTTTCCACCGCGCCAATCGGCAGCCCCTCGCGCTCCAGGACCGGCCCCTGCTCGATATGCAGTTCGATATAGGTTTCCGGCTTCAGGAAACCGGGCTCATGCGGACCGGCATAACCGATGCGGGCAAGCTCATCTCCAAGGATTGCGCCATCCGTGCCAATGGTTGCCAGCGCCTCCTCGATGCCGAGACCGCCGGCATGAACGAGCGAACCCAGCATGTCAGGTGCGAAACGAACACCTTCCTCATTGGTAAAGGCCGCAACGACCACAGGCATGGCAGGCACAAAGCCGTTTTCCGCAAGCGACTGGATAACCTCAAGCCCCGCCAGCACGCCGTAGCAGCCATCATAAATACCGGCATTGATGACCGTATCGATATGCGATCCCAACATCAGAGGTTGGGCGTCATGTCCGGCCTCTGGCCGCCAGATGCCGAAGATGTTGCCGATACGATCGATGGCCACCTCAAGACCGGCCTCGCGCAGCCAGGCGACGAACTGGTCGCGCCCGGCCTTTTCGCTGTCTGTCGCGGCAAGGCGAATGAGGCGGCCTTCCTGATCCCGGCCGATATCGCCAAGCTGTCTCAACCGGCCAAGCAGCCGCTGGCGATCAATGGATATGCCGCTCATCAAGCCTTCTCCTCCGCGAGAACCGTGTCCGGCGACTGGCCGACAATCTCCTGATAGCGCAACGGATCAGTCGCGCCTTCGGTGTTGACCAGCAACACGCGGGACGCATCGTTCAGACCGAGCGCCGCCTTGATGGCGGGATCTTGCGCAGCCTTGATGAGACCAGCAAGACCGACGCCGCCGCTTTCTCCCGAGACGATGGCGGGATCACCGGGCAACGGACTGGCAAGCGAGCGCATGACGGCGATGGCGTCTTCCTCATCGACAGTCATGAAGGCATCGGCCACCCGCGAAAGAATGCGCCATGCAACAAGCGAGGGCTCGTAGCACTCCAGCATGGCCATGACGGTGGGTTCGCCATGCGGAATGACAACCGCATGCCCCGCCTTGGCCGACGCGTAGAGGCAGGCCGCGCGGGCGGGATCAACCACCGTGAACACCGGCCGCCTGTCGCCAAACAGCACCGCCATATGCCCGGCCACCGCCGCCGCAATGCCGCCGACGCCGGACTGGATGAAGATGTGGGTGGGTGGTTCGGCAAGCGCGGCAAGCGCCTCGGTGACGATGGCGGTGTAACCCTGCATCACCAGACCGGGAATACGCTCGTATCCCGGCCAGGAGGTATCGGACACGATCGTCCAGCCGCGCTCTTCGGCAACACGGGCGGCGTGCCGCACGGAATCGTCGTAATTGCCCTCAACGCGGATCATCTCCGCCCCGAAACGGGCAATCGCCGCAACGCGCTCATCGCTGACACCGGAATGCACGAAGATTGCCGCGCTGGCGCCCACCAGTTGCGCGCCCTGGGCAACCGAGCGACCGTGGTTTCCATCCGTGGCGCAGGCAAAGGTCATGGTTTTGGCAATGGCCAGAACCTCGCCGCTATCCAGTTCGGCAATATCGACCGCGCGCCCCAGCCGCCGCGAGGCTTCTTCCAGCACCAGCCGGATCACGGCATAGGAACCGCCCAGCGCCTTGAAACTCTTCAGGCCCAGACGATGCCCCTCATCCTTGATATGGATGGCCCCGACACCAAGCTTTGCGGCAAGCGCCGGGAGTGACACCAGTGGTGTGGCAGCATGACCCACCCGGTAAGACAGGAAACGCGACACCTCGCTTGCCGCCGCACGGCCAAGCGTCTCCGCATCCGTTACATCCAGCGCGGCGCCATAAACAGGGTTTTCATTTCGAAGAAACATCGCCATCTCCAATCTCGGTTGAAGAAAACATATTGCATTCAACACGATATTTGCGCTGATATCTTGGCGCTTATTTGCAATTTTGTTTCATGAAAGCCGCCCGATGCGCCGTTCACAGCCGCTTGACGACTTCGACCTGAAAATTCTGGCGATCCTGCAGAAAGACAACCTCACGCCGCAAAGAACGATTGGCGAAGCCGTCAACCTCTCCGCGCCCGCCGTGCAGCGCCGCATCAAGCGCATGACCGACATGGGCGTCATCAAGGCCAACGTCGCCGTGGTCGACCCCGATGCGCTGGGCCAGCCGATCACCATTTTCGTGGAAGTCGAAGTCATCAGCGAAACCGCCGCCCAGATCGAAGCCGCCAAGCAGCAATTCGCCAGCACCCCCGAAATCCAGCAATGCTACTACGTCACCGGCGAAGCCGACTTCGTCCTCGTCTTCGTGGTCAGCGACATGGCCCGCTACGAAACCCTGACCCGCGAACTGTTCTTCGGAAACAACAACGTCAAACGCTTCAAAACCTTCGTGGCAATGGACCGGGTGAAATCCGGGCTTGAGGTGCCGGTGGTGCGGTAGAGTTATTAGTAGGTTTAGCTCGCGGGTTCCCGTCCAGATTTTCTAGCACAGGTGGCAGCAAGCGTACGAAAGGCTGCTGTCCATTGCCATTGATGGCAGATAGTCGCATCAAAGTTTCCGCGCACGCGAAGATAGCACTGATCGATGTCCATAAGGTTATGCCCTTGCAGACAACACCATGTCCCCCCGCCTTATGTCACTCCATTGATAGTTAGGCCTTATGTGGACAGACCGCACGCAAAAAAGGGAATGAGTTCCGACACGCCAGAACAGCAGCGCCCATTGGGACGTAGCTGAACGAAGAAGCTTTAAAACCCCTTGTAACAATTTGCCATTTCTCTGCGCCGTGCGGCTGTGGATAAGGTGTTGCAACATAGCGCGATGCAGCCGGAGTAAGTGTATAAATTGGCGATAGTCTATTGTTTTATCCGCCAGCAACACCGAACATAAAAGTACTGTGCAAACGCACGATCCAAAATCAAAGGGGGAGACGATCATGCTTGAAGAGGCGTCTTGGGTAGCGACCATCATAGGGGCTGTAATAGCGTTTGCAGCGCTGTTCTGGGCGGGAAAGACTATTCTTAACAGAACTGAGACACGGCAGAATGCGAAAGTTTCAGGTCGTGGCAATACTGTAAATCAGTCCTCAAACGTTGGAACGGATAAGTAAGCCGACATGAAATTTGGCCTGTCTTCGCTAATATCTGCCGTCTTGTCTAAGTCTCGTTCAAACGTGCAATCGGCAAATATAAGCGGAGACTACAATACAGTTGAACAACACATTCACGTCTCTCTGAATGCTGGCGACAACAACAACCGCGAATGGCTCACCCAAACGATGTCTGGGCACAGCCCCAAAAACAACATTCAAGGTGCGATTAGCGTAGAAGAAAACACCGATCAAGATGAAATAAAGAGAATTGTAGAATACCGCCAGATTGCTACTGACGGAGATAGCGAAACAGCGCTAAAGTTGCTTGCGAATTTGCAGTCTGACGAGAAGTACAGCTCCGGGTTTGTCGCATTTCGCCTGTACTTCAATATTGGCATAATTCAAGAGAACATTGGTGAGCTGGCGGAGGCAAGCGCGTCCCTAAGAAAAGCATACTCGTATGCCCCTGAAGATAAAAAGGCTCAAACGGGATTGGCGCTCGCAGAGTTAAACGATGGGCAGAATAAAGAGGCCTTAGAACGAGCCAAAAGTCTCATCGAGGAACAAGGCGACCATCAGAGCTTGGCGGTTGTTGTCTCACTGTACGCAGCCGCAAGAGCTGAAGAAGAGTTTAATATTGAAGATTACAAACTCCAGGAGCCCGACAACGATGACATCGTCGCGGCAAACCTTGAATTTATTCGCACTGCTCGCAGTGAGGACTACTCCACATCACTAGACGCTGCTTATAAATCCCACCCTGCTAATAGCCGTGTCGCCATAATGTGGGCTCAAGATGTTCTCGATAATGCCCAGCAAAACCAAGCATTTCTCCTCGGGGCGAAGGTTGCCGATGCATTTGAGCAGCAACTTTCTAAAAGTGCTGACATCCTTCGCTCCGATCTGGAGGCGTCGCTGAAGCGTCGACCTCCAAATAAACTTCTACTGCCTTCGCAAGCGAATAACACGGCTGTCGCCCTTCGATTGTCCGGTAGTGTTTCGGAAGCGGCAAAGTTGTTGGACAGAGTTATCGAAGGATATCCGACTTTGCTGGCTGAATTAGCCCAAATTCGCGCTGTTCTATTTTTGCAGGAAGACAGGGATTACGAAGCATTCGAGCTTATTGAGACTATTGAGACAGTTCCAGAACTACAGGTGATGGCTTCAGAGATCGAAGCGAAAATGGGCAGACGTAAAGAGGCCCTACATCGCATCAATGAGACCCTCAAGAAAGCACTGCCTGATGCACTCCGCTCGACTGCACTTCTTACCAAGGCACGTATCGCGATAAATTCTTCAGACCGGAGGGCGGCCGATGAAGCAATGGAAGAGTTGACTTCGATCGAAGCAGCCTCGCTCGAACTCGTCTTAATTCGCTCAGCATATAGTCGTGCGTTCGAATTGATTGACGAAAGTGACGAGATAGAACGGATTCCGATAGCAGAGAAAGAGAAGACAGAAAGCGACCGAAAACTTCTTGGATCACTAATTGAGGCTGATGAATGGAATTTTCTAAGCGTCATCCGGGCTGCTGATGAGCTGTTGGCTCGTGGATATTACCGCGAATGTGCCGACATATTACGAGGCAGAGTCAGTTTCAGCAAGGAAAGCCCAGCGCTGCAAACTCTTTGCGATGCCTGTGTTCGAGGCGGGCTAGGTACCACCGCAAAAGAGATTGTAGATCAGCTATCGGTCGAAGTTAAGAACTCGGTTTTTGGGTGGAAATTTATCGCGAATGCCAGTTACCTCCATGGAGAAGCAGCGAAAGCTGTGCCTGTCACGCGCAAACTTTTTGAGAATAATTCGAAGTCCATTAGTGCGCTCGAATGGTACGTCCAATCACTTCTTAGAATGAACGACAACACTCGCATCCGGCGAGTGGTGGCCGACCTTACTGATGCTGACATGGTCGGTACCATTGATGAGAAAAGAGAATACGTAAATTTGCTCGTCTTTTGCGGGGAGATGGAACGCGCCAGAACCTATGCTTATCAACTCTTCTGCGAAAACCGAAACGACCACAGAGCATGGATGGCTCTGAGTTCGAGCGTGCTCGGCTTTGGGAAACCTCCGGGTACTAGCGATGATTTGCACCTAACCAAAGTTGAGGGCAATGCAGCGTTTGAAGTCATGCGCGTGGATGGGTCCAGGCAGACCTATATTCTCGAGGAAAATAAGCGACTGTTTCTGTTAAGAGACGAGAATATTGCTATGGATCACCCAATCGCAATAGCGGCTTTTGGAAAACAGGAGGGCGACGTCTTTTTATGGCCTTTTGGCAAGGGCGAAGATGCGACCATTACTACTATCAAGCACAAAGTTCTGGACGCGTTTCATTACATTCTGAGGCGCTTTGAGGAACAATTTCCTGATGCGTCCGGCTTCAAATCGATATCAATAGCACCCGATCAAGAAGGCGGCCTTGAGGAAATGAAGGCGCTCCTTCAGCAGCGCGCAGAATATTCACAGCAGAAAGCAAAGGAATATCAGGAGGGATCTTATCCTTTACCGATCCTTGGCTTCCATCTAGGTATTGATCCTATCGACGCATTTCTAGGCCTTAAGCGAGAGTGTAACGTTTCTCCCAAAGTATCTTCTTCCGTTCAAGCAGATCAAGACAGGGCAAGCGCATCAATAAAAAATGCTACAAAACTTGGACTTATTGCCGACCCCGTAGCTTGTTATTTCATCAGAAGACTGGGTATCGAAAAGTGTGTTGAACAAGAATTTGGAAGAATAGGCGTTACACAAACTACGATCGACATATTTGCGAAGCGGTTACAGGAAGCAGAGCAGACAAGCTATTTTGAGGCGGAAGATGGTACAAAACGCACCTCAACGATCGCCATCCATAATGGCAGTCTCGTGATCTCCGACAGCACTGAAGATGAGGTGCGGTCTAGAATAGATCTTTTGCGATCCGACTTGCAGTGGTTGAAAGACGATTGCGATTTGCTTCCGACGATTGCGAGAACGGACCCGGCCGCGGAGATTATAAGATTTCGCAATCGAGACGGAGGCCGGTTCTTTGATGACATTTTCGCAGCCGATGGCTCTGGGCGTCTACTGCTGTCTGATGACTTTCATCTGCGTCAATGGGCTGAGGGTCTTTTCGGCGTTCAATCTACTTGGCTGCAGTCGTTGCTCTTTCATCTGGAGGAAGTTGGTCAACTAGACACTACGACTGTCGTTAAGAGCACCATTCACTTGAGCGACGTTGGGGAAGAGGCCCTTAGTTTGAACGCCGGACGAGTGGTGACAGCATTCGACATGCTGAGTTCAGGAGATTTGAGCGATGCGGAAGTGGATTTGTTCTGTTCGCTGATTGGTCAGGCGGGAGCCGAGATGAGATCTCACGTCCCGGTCGCGGTCTCGGCTATCGTAGAAATTTGGTCCCGCAGCCCCCTAGTTGTCAATCGTGAGAGAGCCACAAGCATCATACTGCGAAAGCTATTGAGGAACCAAACTGCAAACTATAAGCCATTGTTAGAGGCTGTTCGGCGTTTGGTACGTGACCCTCAAATTGCCGAATACATATATGGCTGGCAGGAAGGGCACTTTTTAACGTGATGTCGGTGACGATCTGCCTTAATCAACTAGGTAGATGGTCGCCATTTCATGCGCGGATAGCGATTTTGCGCCTACTACCTGTATAGAAATCTCCGCTGGCAAAGCTGGACATCGTCTTTTGCCAACCGTCTTCGAGTAACGCTTGCATCAACACCTTAGATAGCAAAAATGCACTACTAAAACGGCATTGTTTGACAAGCTGCCGCATTTAGCATCTCAGATTTTGGCTGTCGTATCTTGCTCAATTTGCAATGCGTATGCCCGCCTCTTGAACGCTTCGCTAGACTGTGCAAAGCAGAGGCATACAAGGCAGACATCATCCTCCCCCTAGGCATCCCTTAAGGCCCGGTTTCCAAGGCTTTCAAGCGATGGTTAGCGCTCCCTCCTGCGCCACCATTTCGTACATTCCAGAGGTAACGGATAAGGCAAACTGACATCCGCCTTATTGCCATGCAATTATCGTCAGCGAAGAAAAACAGCACATAAACAAGACATCGCGTCTCACTCCCTTCCTGCAAAAGACGCTGTTATTCAGCGCCTTAGCTTCCAGGAATGCCCCATCTAATCAGCACGCACTCTGGGCGCCTTCATCCACGCCCAAAGCACTGTTCCCTGTCGCACTTAAACAGCTCTCACCACCACAACACGCAAACACACCCCCACACCCCAAAACCATTATTTTTATACGAACGGTCGTTTTTTATTGCATTTAAATACGATCGTTCGTAAATAATCCTGCGACTTGAGCGATTCCGGGTGATCCGTGTTTTGGGTTTGCCTGTGGAAGATGCGAAAGTGCGAACAGATAGAACATGCCTGATGATTTCGTTTAGAACGGGGTGTGTTCTGATTTGGAGAGTGACGTGGGCCGTATTCGCAAGATCATGAAGGATGACATTCTGGATGCTGCCGAGCGGGTGGTGGTGAAGCTGGGTGCTGCCGGGCTTTCCATCGATGCCGTGGCGCAGGAGGCTGGTGTCAGCAAATCAACCGTCGTTTACGACCACAAATCCAAGAGCGCCCTGCTGGAAGCCTTGATCGACCGCCGGATGCACCAGGAACTGGAGCGTCAGGCGGAACTGGTGGCTGCGGCGAAGGACACCCCTCACCCCGAGCTTTACGGCCGTATTACCGCGGCCGAGCGTGTGGTGGATGATGTGGAGCGGGCTGTTGCCATCGCCATCAGCGCCTCGATGTCATCGGAAGAAAAGATCCAGCAGCAGATGCGCGAGTGGACCCAGACCGACCTCGACGCAATCAGCAAAGGCCCGAAACCCAGGGCGGCGCTGATGGCTTACCTTGCCTTGTGCGGCTTCTGTGTCACCGAATTTTTTGGCTTCCACCAATGGAGCGACGAAGAGCGGACAAGCATTCTTGAAGGTGTGCGAACGATCTACACATCCTTTCCCGACAAGACCTGAAATCCCGGCCTGACGGCTGAAGCCGCCTGATGGCCTGACCCCAACATTGAGAGAACCACCATGCAACGCAGCAGAACACTGCCGCGCCTGAAGGCGTGCCTTTTTGCAACCTCGCTTCTGACCCTGACCGCCATGGGCGCAACCACCGGCGCACGCGCCCAGGAGGGCATGCCCGCCATGCCGCCCGCCGCCGTTGGCGTGATAGACCTCAAGGCGCATGCCATTCCCGTGGTCAGCGAATTGCCGGGCCGCGTTGCGGCAACCCGCGTTTCCGAAGTTCGCGCCCGCGTTTCCGGCATCCTGCAGGAGCGCGTTTTCGAACAGGGTGCGCTGGTGCAGCAGGGTGACGTGCTCTACCGCATCGACCCGAAACTGTTCCGCGTGCGTGTGGCCAGCGCCGAAGCGGCCCTGCGCCGGGCGGAAGCGACCCGCGACAACGCCAAAGTGCAGCTTGACCGCCAGAAGACGCTGCGCGAACGCAATGTCGCAACCGGCGTCGAATACGACACGGCCTCCGTCAATCTGGCGCAGGCGGAGGCAGACGTGGCTCTGCAGCAGGCCGCGCTGGAAGAAGCCCGCATCAACCTCGAATACACCGAGGTTCGCGCGCCGATCACCGGCATCATCGGCGGTGCGCTGGTGACCGAAGGTGCGCTTGTCACGGCTGACGGCACATCGAGCCTGGCGCTGATCCAGCAGATCGACCCTGTCTATGCCGACTTCACCCAGTCCGCGCAGGATCTTCTGGCGCTGCGCCGCGCCGTGAACGAAGGCAGGCTGCAGAGCCCCGCCCCCGGTCAGGCCAGCGTTGAACTGGTGTTCGACAATGGCGATGTCTACCGCGAAAAGGGCAAGCTTCTGTTTTCCAGCGCCAATGTGGATTCCACCACCGGTCAGGTGACGCTGCGCGCCGAGTTTCCCAACACCGGCGGCGACCTGCTGCCCGGCATGTATGTGCGCGTGAAGATCGAACAGGCGGTGCGCCAGGATGCGATTACCGTGCCGCAACGCGCCGTGACCCGCACGCAGGACGGCCGAGCCCAGGTCTATGTGGTGGATGCCGACAACATTGCAAAGCTGCGCGAGGTCGAACTCGGCCAGGCGCTTGGCCAGGAATGGGTGGTCGAAAGCGGCCTGAAGCAGGGCGAAAAACTCGTGGTGGACGGTGTGCAGAAGGTGCAGCCGGACGCCAAGGTGGCGCCTGAACCCTGGGCGCCCACCCCGCAGAAAGCCAGCGAGCAGGCCGCCGGTAACGGCGCTGCCGCGACGACGGGCCAGTAAGGAAAAACCATGGCACAGTTCTTTATCAGCAGGCCGATCCTTGCCTGGGTCTTCGCCCTGTTCATTTCCATCGCGGGCATCATTGCCCTGCCCTTTCTGCCGATTGCGCAATACCCCAAGGTTGCGCCGCCGCAGCTGACCATATCCACCGCCTACCCCGGCGCCTCGCCGCAGGAAATCTATCAGGGTGTGACGCGCCTAATCGAAGAAGAGCTGAATGGCGTCTCCGGGATGATGTATTTCGAGTCCACCTCGGATACCTCCGGCTCCGTCAGCATCAACGCCACCTTCGAGGCGGGCACGGATATCGACCAGGCGTCGGTGGATGTGCAGAACGCTATCCGTCGCGTGGAATCCCGCCTGCCTTCGGCCGTGACCTCGCAAGGCGTGACGGTTGAAGAGGCCGCATCGGGCTTTCTGATGATGGTGACGCTGACCTCCACCGATGGCCGCATGGACGAAGTGGCGCTGGGCGATTACCTGAACCGCAACGTGCTGGGTGAACTGCGCCGTATTGACGGCGTGGGCCGTGCGCAGCTTTTTGCCGCCCAGCGCGCCATGCGTGTCTGGATCGATCCGGACAAGCTGGTTGGCCTGAACATGACGGCAGCAGACGTCAACGCCGCCATCACCGCGCAGAACGCGCAGGTTGCCGCCGGCCAGATCGGTGCTGCCCCCAACCCCGTGTCGCAGGACCTGACCGCCACCGTTCTGGTGCAGGGCCAGCTTTCCGATCCCAAGGCATTCGGAGAGATCATTCTGCGCGCCAACCCGGATGGCAGCACCGTGCTGCTGAAGGACGTGGCCCGCATCGAACTCGGCGCGGAAAACTACAACTTCTCCAGCCGCCTGAACGGCCAGCCGAGTGCGGCAGTCGGCATCCAGCTTTCCTCCACGGGTAACGCCGTTGCCACCTCCAACGCCGTCAAGGCAAAGCTGGACGAACTCTCTGGCTTCTTCCCCACGGGCGTCGTTTATGACACGCCTTACGACACCAGCCCCTTCGTTTCGGCCTCCATCGAAAAGGTGCTGCACACGTTGATCGAAGCCGTTGTGCTGGTCTTCGTGGTGATGTTCGTGTTCCTGCAGAACTTCCGCTACACGGTCATTCCGACCCTTGTTGTGCCGGTGGCGCTGCTGGGCACCGTGGCGGTGATGTTCGCCACAGGCTTCTCCATCAACGTGCTGACCATGTTCGCCATGGTGCTGGCGATCGGCATTCTCGTCGATGACGCCATCGTCGTGGTCGAAAACGTCGAACGCATCATGGCCGAAGAAGGCCTTTCGCCAAAGGCTGCCACCCGCAAGGCCATGAAGCAGATCACCGGTGCCATTCTGGGCATCACGCTGGTTCTTTCCTGCGTGTTCATTCCCATGGCGTTCTTCCCCGGTTCGACCGGCATCATCTATCGCCAGTTCTCGCTGACGATGGTGGTTTCGATTGCCTTCTCCGCCTTCCTGGCGCTGTCTCTGACACCGGCGCTCTGCGCAACCTTCCTGAAACCGATCAAGAAGGGCCACCATGAGAAAAAAGGCCCGGCCGGCTGGTTCAACCGCAATTTTGACCGGCTGACCAACCGCTACGTCAGCGTGACCAACGGCATGGCGAAACGTGCCGGCCGGATGATGGTGATCTACCTCGCCCTCGTCGTCGGTCTCGGCTACCTCTTCGTCAACCTGCCGTCGTCCTTCGTTCCGGCCGAAGACCAGGGCAACCTGCTGGTCGATATCCAGGGCCCGCCGGAGGCGAGTGCCAACCGCACGCTGGCATCGGTGGAACAGATCGAGGCGATCTTCCGCTCCGAGCCTGCCGTGAAGGATATCGTTGCCATTCAGGGCTTCAGCTTCTCCGGTAGCGGCGCCAATGCCGCCCTGATGTTCGTGACGCTGAAGGACTGGAGCGAACGTGGCGAAGGCAACTCCGCGCAGGACATTGCCGACCGTGTCAACATGGCCCTGTTTGGCCTGAAGGATGCAACCAGCTTCGCGCTGTCGCCACCGGCCATCGAAGGCTTCGGCGCCACCGGCGGTTTCGCCTTCCGTCTGCAGGACCGCAACGGCGTTGGCCAGGCTGCCCTGACGGCGGCTGCCGCCGACCTGATGGCCAAGGCCAGCCAGAGCCCGGTTCTTGCAGGCATGCGTGTGGAAGGCCTGCCGGATGCCGCGCAGGTGCTGCTGGTGATCGACCGTGAAAAGGCCAACACCTTTGGTGTGACCTTTGCCGATATCAACAACACCATCACCGCCAATCTCGGTTCGTCCTACATCAACGACTTCCCGAATTCGGGCCGCATGCAGCGCGTGATCGTGCAGGCGCAGGATCGTAACCGCCTGCAGGTGGAAGACCTGCTGAAGCTGAACGTGCGCAATGCCAGCGGCGGCATGGTTCCGCTGTCTTCCTTTGCCATTGCACAATGGCAGAAGGGCTCGCCGCAGATCGTCGGTTACAACGGTTATCCGACCGTGCGTATTTCCGGCGAACCGGCGGCCGGCAATTCCTCCGGTGTGGCCATGGCGGAAATGGAACGTCTGGCGGGCGAAATGCCCGAAGGCATCGGCTTTGAATGGACGGGGCAGTCTCTGGAAGAGATCAAGTCCGGTTCGCAGGCGCCGTTCCTGTTCGGCATCAGCCTTCTGTTCGTGTTCCTGCTTCTGGCCGGTCTCTACGAAAGCTGGTCCATTCCGCTCTCGGTCATGCTCGTGGTGCCGCTCGGCGTCATCGGCTCCGTGCTGGCGGTCATGGTCGCGGGCATGCCCAACGACATCTACTTCAAGGTGGGCCTGATCGCCATCATCGGTCTCTCGGCCAAGAACGCGATCCTGATCATCGAATTTGCCAAGGACTATTATGCCGAAGGCAAACCGCTGCTGGAATCGGCCATCGATGCGGCAAAGCTTCGCTTCCGCCCGATCATCATGACCTCGCTTGCCTTCACGCTGGGCGTGGTGCCGCTGGTCATCGCCTCCGGCGCCAGCGCCGCAAGCCAGAACGCCATCGGTACGGCGGTTCTGGGCGGCATGATCTCGGCCACCGTCCTTGCGGTGTTCTTCGTTCCGGCCTTCTTCGTCTTCGTGCTGAAACTGTTCAGGACCAAGCGGCCGGTGGACGATGACGAGGCGGATCTGATGGAGGAAGAGGCGCATCAGGCGGCGCGTCAAAAAGAGCTGAGCTCCGTTTGATCCTCCCGCGACTGTTTGATACCCCGTGAATGACCGGCCCCGTTTCTGAGCAATCAGCGCGGGGCCGGTCGGCATAGATGACGAAAATCAAGACTGGCAGGAGTGCAGACATGGCCGACAAAATCGCCCGGACAATCGAAGGACGCAGACTTTCACGCGCCGATGTCACCGAACTGGGACAGCCATCCCTGCCCGTGCATCTGGTTGATTGCGATTTCGAGGAAGCCGATCTTGCCGGTCTTGAATTCGAAGGCTGGAGCTTCGAAAAGTGCCGCTTCGGCCGCACCGATCTGCGCGGCGCCAACCTTGAAGGCGCAAAATTCGCCGCCTGCCGTGGTCCCTTCGCCGATTTCTCCGGTGCGGACCTGCCCGAAGTCACGTTTCAGGGCTGCGATTTCAACAACGCGTCTTTCGTGGAGGCCCGCGTCAACGACACCGCCTTTACCGGCTGCAAGCTGACCGGCGCCAACCTGACACGCCTGCGTGCCATGGGCATCAGCTTCAAAGACACGCTGCTCTCCGCCGCCCGCCTGCCCGGTCTCTCCTTCCGCAAGGCGCGCATCGAGGGCGTGGATTTCAGCATGGCCGATCTTGCCAGATGCGATTTCAGGGCAGCGGTGTTCGACCGATGCAGCCTGCGCGAAGCCAATGTGGTGGATGCCCGCTTCGAAGACGCCGATCTGCGAGGCGCCGATCTCGGCGGTCTGCGCCTGATCGACGCAAAAAAATTCAAGGGCGCGACGATCTCGCGCGAACAGGCCGGAATGCTGCTTGCCGAACTGGGTTTGAACGTCCGATAACAGGGCAAGGACGAACAAAGCGAGACACGCATGAACGCCAGGATCAACGACGCCATCAGGACCGATATCGAAAATTCCGTACTGTGCTGGCTGGCGAGCGTCGATGCCGAGGGAACGCCGAATGTGAGCCCGAAGGAAATCTTCGCGTCGCACGGCGACGACCATATCGTCGTGGCCGATATCGCCTCCGCCAACACCGTCCGCAACCTGCGCGCCCAGCCCAGAGCCTGCGTCAGCTTCATCGACGTCTTTCGCCAACGCGGCTTCAAGATCGTCGGCACCGCCCGGATTATCAAACCAGACGAGCAGGACTTTCCGGTCTACGGTGAGAGACTTCTGCAGATGGCAGGAACCGACTTCCCAATCCGCCACATCATAGCCATCAAGATCGACCGCATCTCGAGAATCTGGGCACCGAGCTACACGCTCTTTCCCGAGCGCACGGAAGACGAGCGCATGGCGAGCGCACTCGAAACCTACGGCGTGACCCTGCGTGAGCGCTGACGGCAGGCACCACCCGCCGCGTGGGCGGGATGTCGCTTTACCCATGCCAGCCTGACAACCATTCCCGCCCTATCCAGGAGCCAACACGAAAGGTTGGTTCATGGCTTCGGTCGTTTCTATCTGCAATCTTGCCCTTTCCAATGTCGGCAAGTCCAACATCACCGATCTGACGGAAAAGAGCGCCGAGGCGCGTGCTTGCAATCAGTTCTATGCTCACACGCGCGATGTCCTGCTGCAGTCCTATCCCTGGACGGCGGCGAGGAGGACGCAGTTTCTGGCGGAGGTCGACAATGACAAGCCGGGTGCCTGGCGTTACGCCTACACCCTGCCCTCCGATTGCCTGCAGGTGCGCTGGATCAGGCCGGTTTATGCCGGGGATGGCAGCACGCTGAAGGAGTACAGTCAGGACAGTGACGAGCTGAAGCATCCTTATGAAATCGAGGGGCAGACGCTTTATGGCAATCTCTCCCCCTGCGTGCTTCGCTACACGGCACGACTGACCGACCCCACCAAATATTCACCGCTGTTCATCGAGGCGCTGTCCTGGCATCTGGCCGTGCGTCTTGCGATGCCCTTGACGCGCGAGCCGAAAATTCGTGCCGATGCGTTGAAGGTGGCAACCAGCGCGCAGGCGAGCGCCGAACAGGCCGATGCCAGCGAGACGCGGCACACATCCGACATCGTGACCGATTTCATCGCGGTGCGTGACCATGGCTGAATTTCGCGCCTACCAGCCCTCCTTTACCGCAGGCGAGCTTTCCCCTGCCCTTGGCGCCCGCACCGATCTTGCCAAATATGGCAGTGGCATGCGCACCGCGCTCAACGTGTTCATTCACCCGCATGGCGGGGTCTCGAACCGGGCCGGGCTGGAATTCGTCCATGAAATCAAGGACAGCGCCAGCCGTGCCCGGCTGATAAAATTCCAGTTCAACACCGAGCAGACCTATGTGCTGGAATTCGGCCACAACTACATCAGGATTTTCCGCGACGGCGGGCTGATCGTGACAGGCGCAGCCGCCTATGAAATTGCCACGACCTATACGGCCGCACAGGTGGCCGATCTGGTGTTCGTGCAGGAGGCGGACGTTCTCTACCTTTGCCATGTGGCCCATCCGGTCCGGAAACTCGGGCGGCTGGCCGATGACAACTGGACGCTGAGCAATGTCAGTTTTCAGCCGAAGATCGCCTCCCCGGTTCTGACCTCCGTCAACAAGCCGGGCGATACGGCCGGCAAGGCCGGTTATGTGGCAACGGTCTATAACTACGTTGTTTCAGCCGTGGCGGAGAGCGGCGAAGAAAGCCTGCCATCCAACAGTGGCGGCGTGGTAAACGACCTTGCCATTCAAGGCGGCATCAACCGCGTGACGTGGAACGGCGTGGCAGGCGCCGTGCGCTACATCGTCTACCGCGAAGACAACGGCATTTACGGCTATATCGGCGGCACGACGGGCTTTTCCTTCGATGACGAGAACATCACGCCCGACCTTGCCGACACGCCGCAAACCGGCCGCAACCCCTTTAACGCCGCTGGCAGCTATCCTCGCTGCGTAACCTTCATCGAACAGCGGCTGGCCTTCGCCTCGACCGAGGACGACCCGCAGGCGGTGTGGTTGAGCCAGTCTGCCAATTACGAGAATTTTGGTGTTTCCTCGCCTGCCAAGGCAAGTGACGCGGTGACGTTCCGTATCCGCGCCCGGCAGGTGAATGAAATCCGTTCGATGATTTCCGTGCGGGGTCTTCTGCTTCTGACCTCCGGGTCGGAATGGATCGTCACCGGCGGTTCGGCCTCCGACGCCATTTCACCCTCTGCCCTGAAACTCGACAACCAGGGTTATCGCGGCGCGGCGAAGGTGCAGCCGATTGTGGTTGGCAACACGGTGCTGTTTGCCCAGCGGCTTGGCGGCGTGATCCGCGATTTCTCCTATGATTACACGCAGGACAGCTATGTCGGCAAAGACCTGACGGTTCTTGCACGGCATCTCTTCAAGGACCGCGAAATTGCCGCCTGGGATTATTCGCAGGCGCCTGACTCCATCGTCTGGGTCGTGCTCGATAATGGCGCGCTGGTGTCGCTGACCTACATGAAGGAACAGGATGTGTGGGGCTGGACCCGCCATGAAAGCGGCCCTGATGGCGACGCGCATTTCGAAGACGTGACGGTGATCGAGGAAAACGGCGAAGACGTCGCCTATTTCATCGTACGCCGCACGATCAACGGCGAGACGAAACGCTATATCGAGCGCCTGCACAGCCGCTCCTTCGCCACCGTTGCGGATGCATTTTTCGTCGATAGCGGCCTGACCTATAACGGCCCGCCCGCTTCCACCATCACCGGCCTCGATCATCTGGAGGGGCAGGATGTGGTGGCGTTGGCCGATGGCAATGTGGTGCGCAATCTGAAGGTCGCGGGCGGCGCTGTCACGCTGCAGAACGCCGCCGCCAAGATCCATATCGGTCTGCCGATGACGGCGACCATCCAGACGCTGGACCTCGATCTCGGCCAGATTCAGGGGCTGGGCACCGTTCAGGGCCGGGCAAAATCCATCAGCGAAGTGACGCTGAGAGTGGAAAGTACGCGCGGCATCTTCGTTGGCCCCAATGATGGCGGGCGCGATGACGACACGCTGGTGGAATACAAGCAGCGCCGCGACGAGGCCTGGAACGAGGCTATCAGGCTCTACACCGGCGACCTCAGGATCACCCCCAACTGGGACTGGACGGAAAGCGGCAGCATGTGGGTAAAGCAGTTCGATCCGCTGCCCATGACCATCCTCGCCATCATGCCGGATGTCACCCTTGGCCGCTGATCTCAACATCGTACGCGCCTGCCCCGGCCACATCCGCGCCATTGCATCCCGCATGCGGGCTGCAGACCGCCAAGAGGTGTTCGCCGCGTCCGGCCGCACACCGCTTGCGGCACTTTCCTATTCCTATCGCAAGTCATCCTGCTGCTGGACAGCCATCTTCAACGGCCGCCCGGAACTGATGTGGGGCGTTGGCGACATCAACGTCCTCACCGGCGTTGGCGCCCCCTGGCTTTTGGGCACCGACGCGGTGGAGCAGAATTTTCGGGTGTTTCTTCGCATATCCAGCCATTGGCCGTCGCAACTGTTGCAGCGTTATTCCGTGCTCAGAAACTTTGTGGATGCCCGCAACACGGTTTCCGTTCGCTGGCTCGAATGGCTGGGTTTTCGGCTGTTCGACCCCGTGGATATCAACGGGCATTCCTTCCGGCTTTTCGAAATGAGGGCGACCGATGTGTGATTTGGGAATTGCGTTGACGCTGGGTTCAACCCTGCTGGGCGCGGCGGGACAGGTGCAGGAAGCAAAAGCGACTGCGGCGGCCAACCGCTATAACGCCGAGGTCGCGACCATGAATGCGCAGATTGCCGACCGGCAGGCGAAAGACGCCATCGAGCGCGGCAAGCAGGAAGAGCAGCAGAAGCGCATGCAGACCGCCGATCTGCAGGGCCGCCAGCGTGCCGCCATGGCCGCGAACGGGCTCGACCTTTCCTTCGGATCGCCGCTCGACACCATCGTCGACACAGCCCGCATGGGAGAGATGGATGCGCTGAACATCAAGACCAACGCCTACCGTGAAGCCTATGGTTACAAGGTGCAGGCCACCAACCAGCGCGCCAGCGCCACACTGGACCGCATGCGCGCCGACGCCGCGACAAAGAGCGGTTATCTGAGTTCCATCGGCACCATTCTCGGCGGCGGTAGCAACGCCTACGCGCAGGCCAATAAACTGGGCTATATCTGAAGAGGTTCAACATGCCGACCGTTCCACGTTATCAGGACACCCAGCAGCACGTCGCCCTGCGCCCCGAATATACCGAGGGGTTGAGCGTGCGCGCCGACGCGGAAGCCTTTGGCGCCGGTGTTGGCCGCGGCATGCAGGTGCTGGCCAGAGGGCTCGAAACCGCTGGTGACGCCATGGTGCGCGTGCAGGAACTGGACGACGCCAACAGCGCCAAGGATGCCGGTACACATTACGCAGACTGGCAACGCAACGCGCTTTACGGCGAAGACGGCTTCCTGAAACTCACGGGCAAAGCTGCGCTCGACGCGCGTGCCGCTTTCGAACGGCAGGCCGGGCAAAAGCGCATGGAATTTGCCAGAGGACTGACGCCGGGCGCCGCAAAACTTTACGACCACAGCTCCCGCGAGGCGATGACCGGCCTGCTGGACAGCGCAATCAGCCACGTTGCCGAGCAGCGCAAGGCCTGGTTCACGGAGACCTCCAACCGCCGTATCGCCGGTTACGCCAACGATGCACTGGCGACCTACAACGATCCGGCAAAGGCTGACGCCGCCATAGAAGGCGGCATGAACGAGCTGGATGAACAGGGCTATATGCACGGCTGGAGTGCCGATGTGCTGGCAGAGCGCAAACAGCACTATGTCTCGGGCGTCACGAAAGACATCGTCCTCGATATTGCCGGCAGGGATGCACTGGCCGCTGAAGACTACATGGCAGAACGGCGCGGACAGCTTATCCAAGCCGACCGTGAAGAGCTGGAAACGGCGCTCGCAGGCCCCGTTCTTCAGGCCAGGGCAAACCGCAATCTGAGCGAGATTACCGGCAGCCTCTCCATTCCGACCTATGATGACGGGCGCCCGGCCGGACCGCGACGAGACCTTGTGGCCGCCAGTGCCAGCCCGGACGCCGGGCCTGGACCCGGCCCCACCCGCGCCCGCGCGGCCCTGTTGCCGCAGGATTACCGAACCTTTGCCGCGTCGGCCGTAACCGGCCCGCAAAATGCCCCTTTGGGTCGACTTCCAGCGCTGCCGCGTGGCCCTTCGGGCATGATGAACGGCGACACGGAAACGGCGGTCACCGGTTTTCTGAAAAACGCCGCCGGAACGACTGTCGACCCCTCGGTCGGCCTTTGGTCCAGAGACGTTCTCAACGATGTGCTTGACCGCCAGGGTGTCACGCCAGGGCACAATCGGGAGCCCCGCTCCTATCTCCATTTCGGCACGGCCACCGATGCGCCTCGCCCCGGCGATATCGTCGTTTTCAACCGCGACAACGACATCGCCGATGTCGGTCTGTTTCAGGGCCATGATGCCAATGGCAGGTTTCTGGTGCTTGGCAGCAATCGTTCGCGGGCCGGAAGGATTGAGGTCACGGCTGAGGACCCGACCAGACTGCTTGGCATCCGCACAGCCGGAACTGTCGATCCCGACACCATGAAACTGGCCAATTACAGCCCGAAGGGCCTGAGCGAGATCGAACGGAAACTGGCTGCAATTGCCGATCCCGATGAACGCGCCGCAACGAGGAACGTGCTGGACGCCTATTTCACCGCGCAGAAGCGCGCGATCGATGCCGCACGGGAAGATGCCCAGCAGTGGGCGCAGGCGCAGGTGAAGTCCGACCCCGCGTTCGACCCGATGACCATGCCCGTCAAGACCCAGTCGACCATCGGCCCCTCGGGCATGCGCGCCCTCAGAGACTACCACAGGACCGTGCGCCAGTCCGGTGAGCCGAACACTGACGAAAGCACGCTCTCCGAGCTGCAGAGCCAGTATGCCAACGACCCGCAAGGTTTTGCAAAAGCGGATCTTTTCCAACACCGCAGCCGGCTGTCCGATCAGGACTGGGAAAAGGTCACCGCATGGCGACAGGCGGCCCAGACCGACCGGAAAAGGGCGAAATCCGAAAGCTTCGATCTGAACCGCACCTTCACGCGTTCACGCGAATTGATGACGGAACTCGGCTTCATCAGATACCCCGCCAACATGACCGCCGAGGAGGCCAGACGCCTGGCGCAATTGCAGATCGGCCTCGCCGAAGACGTGACCGAATTCAAACGGCTGAACAACGGCAAGACCCTGACGGAGACTGACATGCAGAAGATGCTCAACGACCGGCTGATCCCCATGATCGCCAGCCGCCCCCCGATCACCGGCGAGCGTTCGTGACCTTGTGGATGCAGGTGCGAAAAACAGGAACGCCTGATCCTAGTGTTTCATCTCGGCAATGAATGCAAGAATGCCAAAGATGACAATCATGATCGAGCCGGTGTAAAGCCCTGCCGACGGGTTACGTCCCCTCTGAACAATACGGGCGACGAAAAAGCCCAACAGGCCAAAAAGGAAATAGGCAAGCGCAGCGCCCAATTGCTCGCCGACAAAGGCGCCCCAACCGGAAATGGGGAAACGGCCAACGATCACGACTTTCACCAACTGTAAGCCAAGAGCCAGCAGCGCCATATTTCTGATGACCTGCCATCTCTGTCTTTTCCATTGAGCCGGCGAAATACCCTCAACCACGTCCGTCATGAAATCCCCCAATACGCCCGGCGCCGCCACTGCGAAACAGAGAGCAACCCAGGCAAAAATGAATATGTTCGTGGCACTTGGCGCACGGTAATTTTCTAAAACAGCGCCCCAATTGACGCCGCCATTATCGTTATGCAATCGCCAGGCAAAAATCCACACATGGTTGCAGCAAACACGAAATTGCAACAGCTCTGTTTTACGCCGCAGGGAACGACATCAGACCGGGATTTCGGTGATCTGCAGGGCTGCGAGACGGGCTGCACTCTGCGGGTCATGGGCAAATTGGGTGATTGTCCGCCTGCGCTGGCAAAGTTCGCGCATTCGCCGCGTGGTATCGTGGTGGATGGCCGCATCGAAGGCGACGCCGTCGACATGACCGGCGATCATGTCATTCTCGCTGTAGGACGCGTCGCCTGCGATCAACACGCATTGATCGCCCGTATCCACCACCACAGACATGTGACCTTGCGTATGTCCGGGGGTCGGAACGATATGAACCTTGCCGTCCCGCGTCAGCGTTTTACTGCTGCCGAAACTTTCAAAAGGACCATCGGTAAACTCGACCTCCGTGGGTTTCAGCCATTGAGGATAATGCATGTTGAGATAACCGGTGAGCGGGCCAGTGCGTGACAGCGCCGCATGCGCCTCCGGTTTGCTGAGCAATATAGTGCTGTTGGGAAAATGACCTATGCCGCCAGCATGGTCGCCATGCATGTGGGTCATCACCACCCAGCGCACGTCTTTCGGGTCAAAACCCATGGCGCGGAGCCGCGGTCCAACCTCTTCTTCCGGTCGCACCCAACGGCGCTCGCAAAACTGCATGAAAGGATGCCACCACGGTTGATAACCCGGATCGTTCGCATGCGACGTTTCACCGGTATCGACGACAATAAGACCTTCGGGATGCTCAATCAGCCAGCAGCCGATCGGCAATCTTGGCGACCAACTCCCATCGACAACGACATCCAGGGCACGTGCCGGCCGGGCCGCAAAGCGGGCGAGCTGATGACGGCTCTTGATCTGGACATCGCCTGTTTGAATGCAATGAATTTTCATGGTATCTACCTTAACGCAGCATTTGCTGCATTAAGAAATAGGAGTGACAGGCGATGCGGTCAAGTGGGTCGGACATTGGGCCGTTCGACAGGGTTCAGGAACGGCGTGGCGGTCGCAGCGAACGCGTGCGCGAAGCGGTGATGGATGCCGTACGGCGTCTGCTGCAGGAGGAAGGCTATAGCGGCCTTACCCACCGCGCCGTTGCCGCAATCGCCTCGGTGGACAACGCCACGATCTACCGTCGCTGGCCGACCCGCCCGCAACTTGTCAGTGACATGCTGCACGACATTTCCAACGATCTGGTTCCCATACCGGACACGGGATCAGTCGGGAGCGACCTTCAGGCCTATCTGGCCAGCATCGTGGCCATGCTGGCTGACCCAGGGACGAAGAAACTGGCACAGGCGTTTTTCGCCGCATCACTGGAAGGTGACGAGGTGGTGGGTCACGTGCTCGCCGAATTCTGGCAGGGACGGTTTTCCGGTTCCTATGTAATGCTCGATAAAGCCGTGCTTCGCGGCGAACTGCCGGAAAATCCGGATCATACCGCCGTTATGGAGGCACTGGTGGCACCCGCATGGTTCAGAACCTTCATTAGCCGAATGCCCGTCGATCAAGGTTTCCAGCAACGTTGTGTCGGCGCGGCGTTGGCGCTTGCCCGCAGTGGCAACACCCACCCCTGAAGCCAGCGGACAGAACGCCCGCTGACCAGAGTTTCAGATGTCAGAACGTATCGCGGCTGTCGCTGCGCGGATCGCTCTCCACATGGTGTGCCGAGTAGAGATCGGCGCGGGCCTTGCGGCGCCATGGCCGTGCCGGGTTGTCCCTGTCGACGAGGATATCGGTAACGGTGATCGATGCCTTACCATCTGCCGGGGCGCGGCTTGCCCAGCGGCCACCCGGCGATGCAATGCCGGCTGGAACGGTGACACTTTGCGGCGCATGGGCCGCATAGCTTACCCAATAGGCATTGCTGGCGGCATGGCCCAGCACCTCTGCCGCAAAGGCCGGGGCGGCAGATGGGCTTTCACCGGTAGTCGAAAACAGCACGCAATCGACCTCAAGACGCTCATATTCGGCAAAGACTTCAGCGTAATGGGTTTCCATGCCAATTGCGCAGCCAAAGCGGATGCCATCGACATCGAAGGTCACCGGGCCTTTTCCGGGCGAATACATGAAGGAGATCTTCGTGTTCGACAGCATGCGCTCGTCGTAACGGGTCACCAGTTCACCGCGATCGGAGATGACGTAGAGGCTGTTGTGCGGGCGATGCGGCGGTGTCAGCGCATGCACGGAACCGAGCACCGTCCACAGGCGCAAGGCCTTTGCAAGCGCGCTGATGGCCCGCAACTCGTCCCGCAGCGTCACCCAGTCGCAGCGCGACCAGTCGGATGGACCGATTTCCCTCGGGCCGCTGGCCGACATCAGCCGCTTGTTGGGCGAAGACGTCGCCCCCTCCGGGAAATGGATGAGACGTGCGCCAGCCTGATGTGCATCCCGCATCAGAGCGCGAATTTCCGCCCCGCTCTCTCGCAACTGCGCGGGATCGCCGGGATAATTGAACAGCGACGTCTGCGCTACGGCAAGCCGCAACGAAGTCGCCTCGGGTGTCGGCGATGGCTGACGGATGTGGCGAAGAGCGGCGGTGTAGGATTCGCCGGTTTTGGCGGCGCGGGCGCGCACACGGCGTTTGAGATTTCCGTTCTGTGTCATTGTCGGGCCTTTCACGTCTCAGACGCAGTCCCCCAGCAACCCGCCCGAAACGACCGGACCATGGACAGGCGGCCTGAGACAAAAGTCCCTTTGCCTCCGTTCAAGACCATGCCGGGGAAGGTCAAGGAGGTTGGGCGCAGGCCACGCCTGAAGAAAGGATGGCGGGCAGCTCTCGATTCGTCAATCGAGCGCAATGGCACATGGTCATCGGATCGGCTCGGCGCTAACGTGTCGCAGATTGCAGATTCAATGTTCAAGGCGAAATTTCATGTCGATGCTTCTCGTTCCCGGCTTCATGCTCGATGCCGATCTCTGGCGCGATATCCTGCCTGCCATCAGCGAGTTCGGTCCTTTCGTGCATGCCGATCTGTCAAAGGACGGCTCGATCGAGGCGATGGCGCGACGCACCCTTGCCAGCGCGCCGGAGCGCTTCATTCTCGTCGGTTTTTCCATGGGCGGATATGTGGCACGCGAAATCGTGCGGCAGGCGCCGGAGCGTGTCAGCGCCCTTGTTCTGATCGCCACATCTGCCAGGGGCGATACGGAGGTGCAGCGCCAGCGCAAGGCCTCCGTCGCAACGCAAAAAACCAACCTCGCCTTCAAGGGATTGAGCGCGCCTGCCGTTGCCTCATCGCTTCACCCCGACAATGCCGGCCGCAGCGATCTGATCGAGCGTATTCAGGCGATGGGCCAAAGGCTGGGAGCCGAGGTGTTTCGCCAGCAATCCCTGCTCGACCGCGTCGACGAACAGGAAACGCTTGTCAACATTCACTGTCCATGTCTCGTCGTGGCTGGCGAAAACGACAGGCTTCGCAGCCGCGCCGAGACCGAGGAGCTTTACCACGGTATCAGCGGATCAAGCTTCAAGGTGATCGAGCAGACCGGACACATGATCCCGCTGGAGGCGCCGGACGCGCTGGCTGAGACCATCCGGCAATTTCTCGCCTCGTTTCCGGCAGGGTAAAGTCTCCCCGGCCCCCAGCATGCAATGGCTCAATCAGCCACGACGTCAGCGTCGATATCCTCCGGTTCGAAATCGGCGACCACAGCGGCCTTGGGAAGAAGCACGATGATGGTGATGGCGCAAAGCGCCGTCGCTGCCGCCAGCCACCAGCAAAGGGTGGAAAAGGCCGCCTGATAAGCCTGCTGCAGAAGATGGACATCGATATCAGGTGACAGCGCTGCAGCCGAGGCCAGATCGCCGACGGCAAGACGCTGCCCGGTATTGCCAAGCACGCTGCCCGACAGGTGTGTAAACTGGCCGAGCGACGCGGCGATCAATGCCGACAGGGCGGCGCTGACGATGGCAAGCGCAATCCCCTCGCCAGCCACACGCACCGTGCTGAAGATGCCGGTCGCCATGCCCGCCCGCTCCGCTGGCACGACGCTGATGGAAAGGCCGTCCATCAGACCCCAGGGCAAACCCGCGCCGATACCGATCACCAGCATCGGCAGCACGATGAGGCTGCCATCCCGAGCCGTGAAACCCGAGAGCCAGACGAGACCGAGCGCGGCGACCAGCAACCCGATGCCGGAGATCAGACCCGGCGCGACATGCCGCGCCAGCACGGTTGCCAGAATGGGCACCACCAGCATCGGTGCCGACAGACCCAGCATGATGAAACCGGCCTCGATGGCGCCAAGCTGCGCGATGCCGATCAGCCGCAGCGGGATGATGACGAGAAGAACGACAAAGCAGGCGCAGGTGGCGACCGGCAGCAACTGCACACCGACAAAACGCGGATACCGGAAAAGCGAGAGATCGAGCATCGGCCTTTCCACGCGCATCTCCGTTACAATGAAGACGGCAAGCGACAGGAAAAATCCCGCAGCGAGCGCGATCAGGCCTGTGGTGCCAAGGGCCGACATTTCAATCATCGCCACGGTGAAGAGCGTCAGCATCACGGTGAAGCTTGCCGCGCCCAGCCAGTCGAGTTTCGCGGCGTCGGGATCGCGCGTTTCGCGCATGCGCGGCGGACCGAGGATCAGGGCGACGAGACCGATGATACCGCTTGCCAGAAAGATCGCCCTCCAGCCGATGCTTTCAATCAGCAAACCCGTCAATAACGGTCCGAAGGCAAGACCGACGCCGAAGGTGGTACCAAGCAGGCCGAAGGCACGCGTTCTGGCATGACCGTCAAATTCCTGCGCGAGCGCTGCCGTTCCCCCGGCCAGTGCCGCAGCGGCGCCAACGCCCTGACAGGCGCGCAGCAGGTCGATCAGCCAGACCGAACCTGCCAGCCCAAGCGCCAATGAGAAACCGACGAACAGGGCAAGGCCGGTCAGAAACACCCGCCGTCTGCCATAACGATCGGCCAAAGCTCCAGCCGCCATCAGCAGGCTGCCGAAAGTCAGCATGAAGGCATTGGTGATCCAGGTGAGCGCCGCCGGTGATCCACCGAGATCCTGGCCGATGGCGGGCGTTGCCACGGCGCCCGCCGAAAAGCTTAAAGGCAGGGTCAACGCGGCAAGGCAAACAGCCGCCAGAACCGAATTGCGGCTGGCCGATGGGGTTTGAGGTGTGACGGTCATGAGAACTCCAGGCTTGGACATGCGGACGCGATCAACGCGCAAAGCCCATGTGCACCCGATGACAGGAATTCGATAATCAGCCTCTTCGTCCTTTCATTGCGGACCAGAATTCTATAATTTGCGAAGCATGGATAAACTCAGCGAGATAGAAGCCTTCGTTCGCGTTGCCGAAAGGCTGAACTTTGCCAAGGCGGGGCAGAGCCTTGGCCTGTCGCCCTCGGCTATCGGCAAAAGCGTGGCACGGCTGGAATCCTCGCTTGGCGTACGGCTCTTCAACCGCACGACGCGGCAGGTCACGTTGACAGACGAAGGCACGATGCTGTTTGAGCGCTACAGCGCCATTCTGACGGACCTGCGTGACACTCACGATGCCGTCAAGGATAACAAGGCCGCCCCAAGCGGCAGCCTGCGCGTGACGCTGCCGACCATCGGCTATCGTTTCCTGCTGCCCATCCTGCCGGAGTTTCGTCGGCTTTATCCTGACATCGATCTGGAATTCGATTTCAACGACCGGCGCGTCGACCTGATCGAAGGCGGTTTCGATGCCGCCATTCGCAGCGGCGCACTCGACGATTCCAGCCTGATGATGCGACGCCTCGGACCGTTTCGTTTCGTCGTCTGCGGCGCGCCTGACTATTTTGCCCGCATGGGCAGACCGCAGCAGCCCGGCCAGTTGCTGCACCATGACGCTTTGCGCTTTCGTTTCCCCTCATCCGGCAGGTTCCAGGACTGGCGGCTTGAAAATGGCGACAATGCGCTGGCCGGTATGCGTGTTGCGCTGACCTGCGGCAACATGGAAGCGATACGCGCCGCTGCAATCGATGGCCTCGGCCTTGGTTACATGCCGGAGTTTCTGGCAAAGGACGCCATTCGCGACGGCTTGCTGGAAAGTGTGCTGAATGAATATCTCGCGGCACCCGGCCACTTTTCGATCCTGTGGCCGGCAACGCGGTTCATGACCCCGCGCCTGCGCGCCTTCATCGATTTCGCCTCTGAAAACATGTTCAGGGAAACCTGATCCGGAAGAGAACCGGTGCTTCACGGCTCGACAAGCTGGACCACCACCTTGCCCTTGGCCCGGCCGGATTCGAGATAGGCAAAGGCTTCGGAGACCGCATCGAAGGGAAAGACGCGATCGATAACCGGCTTGATCGTGCCGGCATCGATCAGGGCTGCGAGTTCAGCAAGTTCGCGCCCGCTTGGATGCATGAAAAGGTAACGATAGGAAACGGCGTGTTTGCGTGCTTCGGCCCGCAGACGATAGGAAATAAGCCAGAACAGCGCCGTAAGGATCGGGCCGCGACCGAGATCCTTTCGCGCCGTCTCCGGTTCCGGCATGCCCGCAATCGACACGACCTTTCCGCCACGCTTTACGACGCCGAATGTCTTCATCAGCGTTTCAGCACCCAGCAGATCGAAGGCGCCGTCCATATCGCGAAGCAGGGTTTCGAACCGCTCCGTCGTGTAATCGATGACCCGATCAGCGCCGAGATCCTCGACAAGCGCTCTGCCGCGTGGCGATGCCGTGGTTGTTACCTCTGCGCCAAGCCACCTGGCGATCTGGATGGCGAAAGTGCCGACACCGCCGGCACCTCCGGGGATGAAGATGCGGGTGCCCTGCGTAACACCGAGTTCATCGCGAAGTGCCTGCAGCGCTGTAAGCCCGGCCAGGGGAACACCGGCCGCAGTGACGAAATCGACGGTCTCAGGCATTTTCGCCAGAAACTTTTCCGGCACCACGGCATAATCCGCAAGCGCGCCCATCGCGTCCTTCGGCATACGGGCAAAAACGCGGTCGCCGGGCAGAAAGCCGGTCACGCCCTCACCGCACGCCTCGACCACGCCCGCCAGTTCATTTCCCATGACGACGGGCAACGTGTATCGCTGCACCACCTTCAACGCGCCGTCGCGCGTCTTGTAATCAACGGGATTGAGACCGGCCGCGTGAACGCGCACAAGCACGCTTGCGGGCGCCGGATGCGGACGGGACACCTCAATCAGCTGCGCCCTGTCAGCCCCGCCATATTCCGTCAAAACAAACGCCCGCATCGCGACCTCCCGCTCACAACGATGATGTCTCCCAAAGGTAGGATATGACCCCGAGAAGCGCAAAGTCCAGGATCGGAGGAGCATGCGTCATCTCCTGCCGCAACCGTGTGGTGACATCACCGTGCAAGCAGGTCGCGGATGGCGGTTTCGATGGTGTCGGTGTCGGCCTCGTTCATGCCCTCGCCCGCCACATGGCCCCAGGATGAGTGCAGAAGCCGGAACTCCGCGCCCGGAATTTTCCGGGCTTCATCGGCGGCATCTTCAGGCGGGAAATAGAGATCGCTTGAGGATGGCATGATGATGGTATCGGCCCTGATCGATGCCAAAGCCTTGTCGAGATCACCCTTGTAACGGTCATTAGCGCTGATGTCGGCGTGCTGTCCGGTCCAGATATGGGAGAGCAGGTTGTTGACGTCGCGTTTGAGGAACCAGCCCTCCCAGAAATCGACGAGGAAATCTTCTAGCGAGGCGTAACCGAGTGCCGTCTCATCCAGCCGCTCGCGAAAGAAGCCTTGCGAGAAGCCCCACGCGGCATAGATCCGCGCCGCCACCCGCAGGCCCCGCAGCGGCTGCGTTGCGTAAAAGCCATCGCGAAAATCGTCATCCAGTTCGATGGCGGCACGCACGCTGTCGAAGAACAGATGGAAGTGACGCGAGGTGCGGGCGGCACTTTGAAAGGTGAACAACCGTTCCACCCTGTCAGGAAAAGCCGCGGCCCACTCAAAGGCCTGCGCACCGCCAAGCGACCAGCCGATGGCAAGGCGCAGCGTCTCGATGCCGAACTTTTCGATGAGCAGACGCTGCTGCTGCTGGACGTTGTCATGAATGGTGACAGGCGGAAAACGCCCGCCACCGCCGGGCATCGGCGTATTGCTGGGCGAACTGGAGAGGCCATTGCCGAACATGTCAGGCACGACAATGAAATATCGCTCGGGGTCCAGCGCCCTGCCCGGCCCGATCAGCCAGGCTGCATCCTCATGCGTGGCAGCGAACGAGGTCGGGTAGATGATGGCGTTGTCTTTTGCCGCGTTCAGCGTGCCGTAGGTTTTGTAAGCAAGCTTTGCCTGACGGATGCAGCGTCCTGACTGCAACTGGATGTCGCCGAGTTCGAAGATATCGTGGGTCAAGGTCTTACCTCCTGGGAATGACGATAAAGAACAGCAGTGCGGTCGCCGGCATGAGGGCGGCGAGCAGCAGAGTGGTGGGTAGATCGAAGCGGTCGACCACAAGCCCGCCGGCGAACGAACCGGCGGCAATGCCGATGTTGAAGGCGGCAACGAAAAGCGCCGTGGCGATTTCAAGGGCGGATGGCGCGGCCTTCATCATCCAGCTCTGCAGGCTGACTGAAACGCCGCCATAGGCCACACCCCAGACAAGAAGCAGCGCGGCACCAGCAAACGCCGTCGTGCCCAGGAACCGGAAACCGAGGATTGCCACGACCAGCCCGATGGCGATGCTGACGAGTGTGGCGGGAAGCTGCCGCGAGACAGCCATGCCTGCCAGAAAATTTCCGGCAATTCCTGCCGCGCCATAGAGGAAAAGCAGCACGCCGATCCATTCCACCCTGACGCCAGAAATGGACTGCAGGATGGGGCTGACGAAGGTATAGGCCATGAAGTGCCCCGCCACGATCAGCAGCGTGACGATGAGGCCGGATTGAACCGCAGGCCGCGCAAGCTGCGCCTTGAATTGACCAAGACCGACGGACTGGCGGACGGGAAGTGCAGGCAACGCCACGAGGTTCAACACCAGCACGATAAGGCTGAACAGCGCCATTGCCCCGAATGCTGAGCGCCAGCCTGCGATGTCGCCGATGACGGCACCCACAGGCACGCCCAGCACGGAAGCGGCCGCCACACCGCCAAAGATGATGGCTGTTGCAGTGCCGACGGAATGCGTAGGAACCAGCCTTGGCGCCAGCCCACCGGCAATCGCCCAGATGCCGCCCATGCAGAAACCGACGACGACCCGCGCCGCCAGCAGCCAGCCGATGGAGGGTGCCAGCGCTGAAGCGATGTTGGCAGCAACCAGCAGCACCAGGAGCCCGGCCAGAATGCGCCGCCGATCGATGCTGCCGGCCACCAGAATGACGAAGGGCGCGAAAAGGGCGGCGAGGATCGCCGGAACCGACAGCATCAGTCCGGCTGTGCCGACCGACGTTTCCAGCTCCATCGCGATCGCGGTCATAAGCCCGACGGGCAACATCTCCGTCGTGACGACCGAAAAGGTGGAGAGTCCCACCGCATAGACCGAGGCCCAACCGCCGCTACGGGCAGTTCGTGCCGAACGCGTCTCCAGTTCCATGAGTAAACCTTTCGTGCTGCGGCGAGCGATGTCGCTCTGCCGGACCGGTGTTTACTGGATACGAAAAACCGATAAAGTGGCCGACAAGGGCAACAGATGGGACGATTTGGAAACAATGCTCGATCACTTTGGCGACGTGCTGGCCTTCGTGCGTGTGGCGGATACGCAAAGTTTTACCCGCGCGGCAGAACGGCTCGGCATCTCACGCTCCGCCGTGGGCAAGAGCATTGCGCGGCTTGAGGAAAACCTCGCAACCCGCCTCATTCAGCGAACGACACGCAGCACCAGCCTGACGGATGAAGGCCAGCTTTTCTACGAACATGCCCTGCGCATTCTGTGCGAGGTGGATGATGCCGAGGCCACACTTGCCGAACGCCACCAGACACCGAAAGGCCGGCTTCGCCTCGATCTGCCGACGGCCTTTGGCCGCCTGCATGTTCTGCCCGTGCTGCAACGTTTCCTGGCCGACTGGCCGGAACTGGAGGCCGATGTGTCGTTTTCCGATGATTATTGCGATCTGGTCAGTGACGGGATCGATGTCGCTATCCGCATCGGTGGACCGGCAGATAGCGGGCTGATCCGACAGGTTCTGGCCCCTCACCGGCTGGTGACCTGTGCTGCCCCATCCTATCTGGAACGACGCGGCACACCTGAAGATATCGACGCGCTACAGCAGCATGAAAAGATCATCTTCACCTATGCCAACGGGCCCGTGCCCTGGCGTTACCGCATCGCGGGCGCGCTGCGCGACGTCCATGTGCGTGGCGCGCTCAGGCTCAGCAACACCGAAGCCATACGCGATGCGACGCTGGCGGGCCTTGGCATTGCCCAGCTTGGCGCCTTCCTTGTTGGCGACGATATCCGGCAAGGGCGTCTCGTGCCCGTTCTCGAAGACTTCAGCCGCGAGGAGCCACCGATTGCCGCCGTCTATCCCACCCGCCGCCACGTCTCGCCGAAGGTTCGGCGTTTCGTTGAGGCAATCCGCAAGGAGTGGGCGGCCGGTGCCCCCTGGGAATAGGCACTTTCCGCGAAAATCGCGATAACCGAGATCACCGCTTCGGAATGATCGTCACCCGGCATTCGTCGTTGGTCTCCAGCCCGGCCTTGGTGCATTGCGGTGCGGTCAGGTTGAAGAAGAAGACGTCCGAGCCCTTGCCCCAGGGCCTGATGTTGCGCGTGAACGGGCCTGTTTCATTGAGCATGATATCCGCTGTAAAGGCACCGGTGCGACCGGTCACATGCTCGGGTTTCACCACGATGTAGCGCGGCAGAAACTCTTCCTTGCGCAAAATTCTCGTCGAGAACGTCACCCTGTCTTTGTCCATTCCATCCCCCTGTCGTCCAGACGTTCCTGCAACCCCTTGGCCCCGGCCTCTAATCGAGCGGCATCCCGCGCTCGACCAAAGCCCGAAAATAGGCAATGCCATAGGGAATGGCGGCGTCGTTGAAATCGAAACCCGCATCGTGAACCGAAGGGCCGTCTCCGTTACCGATCAGCATGATGTTTCCGGGACGCGCTTCCAGCATGAAGGCAAAGTCTTCCGAGCCCATCAGCGGTTCCATGAAGCCATTGACCGCGTTATCACCCACCAGTGACTGCGCCGCTTTTACCGCAAAAGCCGTTTCCAGCGGATGATTCACGGTGGGCGGATACATGCGTCTGTAAGTAACGGTTGCGCCAGCGCCGTAGGCGACCGCGACATGTTCGGCGATCTCTTTCACCCGTCTTTCGATCAGATCGCGGGTCGCCGGGTCAAAGGTGCGCGTCGTGCCGCCCATCTCGGCCGATTGCGGAATGACATTTCCCGCCTTGCCGCCACCCATCCAGCCCACGGTCACAACCGCGCATTGGCGCGGATGGACGTTGCGGGACACGATGGTCTGTAACGCAAGCAGAATGTTTGCGCCGACGACAAGCGGATCGACACTGACATGCGGCGATGCGCCATGCGCGCCTTTGCCGTCGATCCTGATCCTGAAACCATCCGCAGATGCAGCAAGCGGCCCGCTGGCGGTCGAAAACTGACCAATCGACAGGCCGGGTTCGGTGTGCATGGCGTAAACTTCGCTGATGCCGAAACGGTCCATCAGCCCATCGTCGACCATCGCCTTGCCGCCGCCACCGCCTTCTTCCGCCGGCTGGAAGATCACCACTGCCGTGCCGTTGAAGGCTCGGCTGCGGGCAAGCTCGCGCGCCGCCCCCAGCAACATCGCCGTGTGGCCATCATGCCCGCACGCATGCATCACACCGTCAACGGTCGAGGCCCATGCGGCGCCGGTCTCCTCCTGAATTGGCAAGGCATCCATATCGGCCCGCAGGCCGATGACCTTTCCGCTGCTCTTCGCCTGACCATGAATGACGCCGACCACACCCGTCTTGCCGATGCCTGTCACCACCTCGTCACAGCCAAATTCAGCGAGTTTTTCAGCAACAAACGCAGCCGTTCTGTGCACGTCGAACTGCAATTCGGGATGAGCGTGAAGATCCCGCCGCCACGCCACCACATCGGCATAATCGCCATAGGGTCCAACCATGCCGCCTCCCGCGATCATCTTACGCCAACTGACTTGCCGAAACGATGTAAACACCGCCCACCGGGCGCAGCGCGGCATCGAGTATGGCACGCGCAATCTTGTCGGCCGGATTGATGCGCCACTTTTTCGGCAACAGCGGGCCGAGAGCTTTCAACACCACCGTCATGGCACGCTCACCGAACCGGAACTCGTCACGCTGCCCGCCGATCAGACCCGGCCGAACCAGAGTGAGGGATCGAAAGCCGATTGTCTTGAGGCCATCTTCCACCTCGCCTTTCACCCGGTTGTAGAAAATCGATGAACGGCTGTCCGCGCCGATAGCCGAATTGAGAACATAGGTCTGCGTGCCGTGGGCATGGGCAAGACGCGCCACTGCCAGCGGATAGTCATGATCCACCCGCCTGAACGCGTCCTGCGAACCCGCCGTCCTGATGGTCGTTCCCAGCGTGCAGATGACCGCATTTGCCTGCCACCAGTCGGCCGTCTCGGGCAACTGATCGAAATCCACCTGAGGCGAAATGAGTTTCGGGTGCGGCGGCAAAGGGCGGCGCGTGGGCGCGACAACGCGGGCAACAGCCGGATCTGCCAAAGCCAGCCTGAGAACATGACCTCCGACCAGCCCCGAAGCCCCGACAAGCAGAAGCGTCGCCCCCTCACCCGCCATATCCGCCATGCCGCCTCTCCCCGTTCAACTGCCTTCAGATACGAGACAGGCTACCCGGTACGCGCTGCGGCGTCGATCCCTTGGCGGTGATCAGATGGTAGCGCGGCCATAAGACCGCGCTTCCGAGGCATCAGACCGCGACACCCTGCACCGCAGCCGCCAGTGGTTCCAGCCGATCCATTTCTTTATCGGTCAGGTGAATGGTGGCGGCGGCGACGTTTTCCACCAGCCGTTCGGGCTTGCGTGTGCCGGGAATGGGAACGGTTTTCGCTTTCAATCTGTCGGACTGGGCATAGAGCCAGGCGAGCGCCAGTTGCGCAGGCGTGACGCCCTTCGAAGAAGCGATGTCTTCGATACCGGCGACCAGCTTCATATTGGCTTCCAGGTTTTCAGCCGAGAAACGCGGGAAGTTCTGACGCGCATCATCACCGCTTAGTGACGCGGAAAACCCCTGCCCCGTCAGCAGGCCGCGCCCCAAGGGCGAATAAGGCACAATGGTCACCCCGAGCTCTGCCGCCGCCGGCACGATTTCCCGCTCGATATCGCGGGTAAAGATCGACCATTCCGACTGCAGGGCGGCGATGGGATGAATGGCATTGGCGAGGCGCAGCTCAGCGGCGCTGACAGCCGACAGACCAAGCCACTTCACCTTGCCCGCCTTGACCAGATCGGCCATCGCGCCGATCGACTCTTCCAGTGGCACGGTCTCGATGCGCCGGTGCATGTAATAGAGGTCGATCACCTCGACACCCAGTCGCTTCAGGGAGCGATCCACCGCCGCCCTGATGAATTCAGGGCGGTTATCGATGCTCCAGTCATCAGGGTTATCGGGCGTGCGCGTGTATCCGAACTTGGTGGCGATGATGACTTTGTCGCGGTTGGCCGTAACGAACGGCGCCAGAAACTCCTCATTGGCGCCGACACCATACATGTCTGCCGTGTCGAACATGGTTACGCCGAGGTCCAGCGCCCGTTCCAGCGTTGCACGCGACTGGGCCACATCGGTAGCGCCATAAAATTCGCTCATGCCCATGCAGCCCAGTCCCTGAACGCCGATCATCGGGCCATTCGGACCAAGCTGAAGCTGAGGCATGGGGGTATTTTCGCTTGTCATTTTTGGGTCTCCACTTTCTGACAAGCACCTCTTATAAGTATGGAGTATAGTCCATGGTCAAGGGTTTATGATGCTGATTTCGGAATTTGCCAGAGCCACCGATCTGCCGGTCGATACGATCCGTTTCTACATCACCAAGGGACTGCTGAAACCGGAGCGCGGCGCCAAGGGCGGCTCCAATCCTTACCAGATGTTCCGCGCTGAAGACGTGACGGCGGCACGCATGATCCGTCTGCAGCAGACGCTGGGTTATTCTCTCGGTGAAATCCTGGCGCTGAATGAGGAATATCGCGACGGCGAACATTCGTCAGAACGCACGATCGAGGTGCTGCAATCGCAGATAGCCAGGCTGGAAGAGCGCAAGGCCGCGCTGGATGCGGCCCTGTCGTTTCTGCGTGGCAAGGTGGACTGGATCAAGGCGGGCAAGCCCGATGACGCGCCGCGCCTTGAAGACTATCAGTGTTGAGCGGCGCTGAGTTCCGCCAGCCCTTCTTCCCTTGATATCACCGGCTCGTATCCAAGCTCCCGCCGCGCCTTGCCAATATCGAACGAGACCTCCACAGCCGAGGTCGCATAAGCCTGCCTTGTCAGCGGCGGAACAATCCTGCCGCCAGATATGCCCGCCAGAATATCGCCAATGGTCGCCACGGTGCGAACGATGGCACGCGGCACCACCTTTTCAGGAACGGCAAGCCCCTGTGTTTCCACCAGCGCTGAAACGATGCTGCGGAACGGCACGGGCGCGCCGTCCGAAATGAAATAGACCTGGCCACCGCGACCACGGCCAAGCGCCAGTTCCACGGCGGTGCAAAGATTGGCGATGTGGGTGGTCGAGGTCAGATAGGTTCCGCCGCTGATCCAGGCGAACTTGCCGGATTTTACCGCCTGCGTCAGCGCTGGAAGGGCAGTCGTATCGTCCCTGCCCCAGACAAAACGCGGGCGCAGCACCACGACAGAAAAGTCGGGCCCGTCAGCAGCGAGAGCGAGGCGCTCTGCCGCCGCCTTCGTACGGGAATAACCGCCTGCCGGTCTTTGCGGCAATGGCATGGTTTCATCCACATTGACGAGCGGCTTGCCGGTGGCGAGCACGGATTCCGTGCTGAGATGAATGACCTTGCGAATGCCGGCGACACGGGCCGCATCGAGAACCGCACGCGTGCCGTCCTCATTCACACGTCGCTGTTTTTCGCTGGCAGGCCCATGGTCGGTATCGGCGGCGGCGTGGATCAGCGCATCGCAGCCCGCCATGCCGGCGGACAAAGCGGGATCGAAAAGTTCGCCAATGACCGGTTTCGCCCCCAACGACCGAACCAGTTCTGCCACGCTTTCACTGCGCACCAGGGCGGAGATTTCCACACCGCGCGCAACAAAATGGCGGATCAGGTTGCGGCCGACATAGCCGCTAGCGCCCGTTACAAAGATCCGTTGAAACGGAACGAGTTTATCCGTGGCCGCGTCCTGTGCGGCAATGCTGTCAGTCATGTCATTCACCTGTGTTCTGGGAGGGTCAGCTCGTGGCGATTTCGGGAAGGTCGCTCTCACCCGGTTGCGCTGTTGCAAGCCAGTTGATCTCGCGAAGAAGCCTGTCGCGCTCTTCACGCGGGAAATGGTGGAAATCGAGATGTTCGAGGAATTTCAGCCCCTCCAGCGCCAGATAGGCAAGAAGCGCACCACGCGGCGATGGTGATGTGGCCTCGATGCGGGAAATGGTGCGGGCTTGATTATCCTGCATCTTGGTACGCAGCCCGGCATCCAGCGCAAGCGCGGCACTGAGGTTCAGCGCAACCGCCCTGAACTCCTCCGGCGGCGGGGCAGCAGCGGCAAGAATACGCCCACGGATGGCCTTGTCCTCGACAGCAGCGATCTGCGCTTCAATCCCGGCATGATGATCATTGTCGCGTTCAAACGCGCGGTCCACCACGGCTTCGACCAGGGCCTGCTTGGACTTGTGGTCGTAAAGCACGCTCGCCTTGTTGATACCCGCCTCCCTGGCGACAGCATCAACCGTCAGATTCGCCGCCCCATCGCGACCGACAACCCTTTCCGCCGCATCAAGAACCGCCTGCTGATCGATAACCCGCTTCCTGCCCATCGTCTCATCCAATTTATTTCCAACCAGATGGTTATAAATTAAATATGAGCTGAATGTCCAGCGGAAAGGATGCTTATGGGCAAACCTTCTTTCTCCGTGTCGTGACGAAAGTGATCTGAGCCTGAAAACCTGGAGAGGAGCCCCGCATTACGCAACGTCCAGCCTACGGTGCAGCACGAACAGAATTCCTTTCTTCATTCAGCGACCTTGCTTGTCCGGGCGTCATGCCAAAGAACTCTCGAAAAGCCACACCAAACGCTGGAACGCTGTTGAATCCCGCAATTGCTGCAGCTTTCGTTGGCGTTGCACCGATAGAAAGAGCAGTCAAAGCTTCGGTCAATCGCGCCTGTTGCCGCCATTGCCGGAAACTGAGACCAGTTTCCGCACGAAACAGACGTGCAAGTGTGCGGCTGGACGCATTCCCAATTTCGGTCCACTCCTCCAGACCTCTATTGTCATGCGGTCTGTCGCGAAGTGCACTCACCACGCGCCTCAACCTGCTGTCCTTCGGAAGGGGCAGCCCCAGTGGCATGGTGGTGGAATGTTCGATCTCGCTGATGACGAGCTCAGCGAGATGGTATCCTCGTCCGTCAGGTTTCCAGTCTACCGGTTCAGCACAGACTGCAACGATCAACTCGCGCAGAAGCGGAGACACGACGATAACGCGCGACCGTGTACCCAGTCTGTCGGTCGCCTCCTCTCTGAGAAACAACTCACGCATAGCGACGGGCCCCTCCATACGGACTGCGTGTTCCAAGTCGGCGGGCAAGAGAAGCGCGGTGGTCGGAGGCACGACGTAGTTTGAGGTCCGTGTTTCCACGCGCATGACACCGCTGATCGCATAGACAAGCTGCGCGCGCGGATGCGTGTGAAAACCTGTTGTCAAACCAGAGGGATAGTCGCGGGAAAAACCAACGATCGGCCTCTCTGCCGTTTCGAATGGCAGGATTTCCGCTTGTCTGTTTGGCGACAAAAATTGTCCAGATGTTTCCATTCGACCAGTCTAGGCTTTTGCTTGCATCTTTCAAGGATGCGGAGCGAAGGAAGGAAAAAAAGATGAGCACAGGGCTCTTTCAAGAAATCGGCTACGTCACTGCGGATCAACTGGTCGACGGACCTATCACGCCAGGCCAAAACCGTCGCAAGGCGTTGGAAGCGGGCAATCTCTGGGTGGGACAATGCCACGTCACGGCACTGGATGCCCCAAGCCAGTGGCACCACCACCAGGAATTCGACAGCGTCATGTACATGCTGTCCGGGCGCATTCGCGTCGATTTCGGCGAGAATGGCGATCGATCCTTCGAGATCGGAAAAGGCGATTACGCCTACTTCCCGCGACGCGCCATCCACCGCTGCCAAATTCTCGAGGGCGGCGACGACGTCCACTACGTTTTTGTCCGTGTCGGCGAGGGTGAGACCGTTGTCAACGTGGGCGGCCCGGGCGGCTTTGCTCCGGAAGTAAAAACGGCGGCAAAAGTCGCCTGAGAAAGCGCTGAACGCTTTCACGATGCAATTGGCGGCGGCCCTGAGGGAGATCGAGCGGCCGCCCCCTAGGTCATGATGGAGATGAATTCCTGCGCATCGCAATTGGTCGCGACCGCAGTCTGCACAAAAAGGGGAATAAAAATGAGTGACATAACGTCAGCCTATCCACTTGCCGAACAGCGAAGCAATACCTCCAGAGGAACGGTCATTGCGGCGACACTTGGCAATCTGTTCGAATGTTTCGATCTTTATATCTACGGCATCATGGCGGGCACGATCGCCAAACTTTACTTTCCAACCGGCAATGACACCGTCTCCCTGCTGCTGTTCCTGGGAACCTTCGGTGTAACGTTCTTTATGAGACCGCTCGGCGCGATCTATCTCGGTAATCTCGGCGACAGGATCGGCCGCAAGAAAGTGATGAGCCTTTCCCTGTTTCTGATGACAATCGGAATGCTGATCATCGCACTTGCGCCAACCTACTCCGCGATCGGCGTGCTTGCGCCCCTTCTCGTCGTTGGAGGAAGAATGCTGCAGGGTTTTTCTGCCGGTGGCGAATACGGTAGCGCAACGGCACTTCTTGCCGAACACAACCCGCAAAAACGCGGCTTCCTTTCAAGTTGGCAAACAGCAACACAGGGCCTGGCGATGATGCTGGCCGCAGCTTTTGGCGCATATCTCGCATGGGCATTGACGCCTGCCGAGTTCGAAAGCTGGGGTTGGAGAATTCCATTCCTGTTTGGCGCGTTGCTTGGTCCGATCGGCCTCTACATCAGACGCGGCACATCGGAATCCTCCGAGTTCACGGAGACAGCACGCACAGAAACGCCAATGCTGGATATGCTGAAATTGCAAAAAACGCGGATTTTGTCTGCGGCCGGGGGGCTCCGTGGGAGACCCGCTGATGTTCCTTGCTGCGAACTTTCACGGCGATTGGCTACATCGATAATTCGACTAATAAAATCAATATCATAAATGAGGGAAACAAATGTATCACGGTGATATCAGCAGTAGCAACGACACGGTCGGAGTGGCCGTAGTCAACTACAAGATGCCGCGCCTTCACACCCGCCAGGATGTGCTCGAAAATGCGCGGAAGATTGCCAGTATGGTTGAGGGAATGAAGGTCGGGCTTCCCGGAATGGACCTTGTCATATTCCCGGAATACTCGACCCACGGTATCATGTACGACCAGGATGAAATGTATGAAACCGCCTCCCAGGTCCCCGGCGAGGAAACGGCGATTTTTGCCGAGGCATGCCGCAGGTCGAAAGTATGGGGTGTCTTCTCGCTGACAGGTGAGCGGCACGAAGACCATCCTAAAAAGGCGCCTTATAACACGCTCATTCTCATCAATAGTGAGGGTGAGATCGTGCAGAAGTACCGCAAGATCATGCCCTGGACACCGATCGAAGGATGGTATCCGGGAGACCGCACCTACCTATCCGAAGGCCCGAAAGGCCTCAAGATCAGCCTCATCATCTGCGACGATGGAAACTACCCGGAGATCTGGCGCGACTGCGCGATGCGTGGGGCTGAGTTCATCGTTCGTTGCCAGGGTTACATGTATCCCGCGAAAGAGCAGCAGGTGCAGATCTCGAAGTCGATGGCCTGGGCCAACAATTGCTACGTGGCGGTCGCAAATGCCGCGGGCTTCGACGGCGTCTACTCCTATTTCGGTCATTCTGCGATTATCGGATTCGATGGGCGCACTCTTGGCGAATGCGGGACCGAGGAAAACGGCATCCAATATGCCCAGCTTTCCGTCTCGGCGATCAGGGATGCCCGCCGCAATGGCCAGTCCCAGAACCATCTCTTCAAGCTCTTGCACCGAGGCTATACCGGCATGATCAATTCCGGTGATGGCGATCGCGGTATCGCAGAATGCCCCTATGGCTTCTACGCGAAATGGGTCAGTGACCCGGAGGGAACACGGGAGATGGTCGAGGCACTGACGCGCCCGACAATCGGAACAGACGAGTGCGCGATCGACGGCATCCCGAACGGCAGGCGCAGCAACTACTAGGCTCGAAAGCCATGGCACCCGGTCCGAGCTTCGCATCGGGTGCTACGCGAGCCGATCGTTAGTCGAGAATGACTGAGATACTGGCGTCGTCATGATGCTTTGTCTGATTGGCGACAAACATTGGCGGGACGGCGAACTCTTCCACCTCATAGTTTGCGCGTCCAAAATACAGTGAAGGCTTTAAAATGGATTTGACCAACTGGCTGGGCGTCGCAAAGCCGTCTCGGAAAGTTCTCAACGGCAACTATGCCCGTCTGGAACCTCTGGAAGCGGGAAAGCACAGAGATCAGCTTTATCGTTCGACAATCGCACCCGGAGCGGATGATCGGTTCCGCTTTCTGTTCGAAGCGGCACCCAGCCAAAACAGCGAATTCGATAGCTGGCTGGAAAAGGCATCCTCCTCGGATGACCCGATGTTCTTCGCGGTCATCGATCAGAAAACCGGATTGGTCGAGGGGCGTCAGGCGCTCATGCGCATTGATGCGACGCATGGCGTGGTCGAGGTTGGCAACATACTGTGGGGGCCAGCGATCGCCAGAAGCACCGTGTGTACCGAAGCTCTCTTTCTGTTCGCACAATACATATTCGACGAGCTTGGTTACCGCCGTTTCGAGTGGAAATGTCACAACGACAACGAGCCTTCCAAGAAGGCTGCCGTGCGGTTCGGCTTCCGGTTTGAAGGAATTTTCCGCAATCACATGGTCATGAAGGGCCAAAATCGCGACACAGCATGGTTCGCCATGACAAGTGAGGATTGGCCGGCCATCAAACAAGAATACGTCCGTTGGTTGAGGCCGGAAAACTTTGACGCCAACGGCGCACAAAAAAGCAGGCTGTCCGTCCAGGGTGCCTGAAAGAGTAGTCTCGCGCGTTTACCGAAACGACGAGACGGAATCCCATCGTTAACACCTGGTCGGCAAACGAAGATGACTGGGTGTTCGCCCCTCGATCAACGAACTGCAGTCGCTCCAATATGGCCGTTTCTCGGGATTTGTTGTCCTTCTCGCGGGCGCAATTCTTTTCCGGTCGTTCCAAAAACCTTGCTTAAAAATCTTCTCAGGCAGGTGACGACATGGGCGAAGGCAACGCAGGCGAAAACAAGGTGGCATCCCGCCAGGAAAACGAAAACTCGAAACGTTCGGATGCGTGGGTGCTGAAACTGGCGCCGTGGCTGGCATGTGGTGTGGCACTGGTCTCCGTGATCGCAATATCCACCAACTGGAATGGCTGGGTCGGCGCACGCACGGTGCAGTGGACCCAGAACGCCTTTGTCAAATCGGAACCAACCCTGTTGAGCACATCCGTCGGCGGATATGTGACTCGCATTTCTGTCGGTGATTATCAGGCGGTCAAGGCGGGTGATCTTATCGCCGAGATTGACAACGATACCTATCTTGCACGGTCGCAGGCGGCTGAAGCCACATTGGCAAAGGCACAGGCGATCCTGGCCAATCTCGATAACGAAGAAGCACAGCAGTTTGCTGTCATCGAGCAGGCAATGGCCTCACTGCACATTGCCCAGGCGCACTTGAGGCAGGCACAGCAGGAATTCGAACGACGGCAACAACTGGAGCCGAGTGGCGCCGTGACCCGAAAATCGCTCGACGATGCGGTCGTGGAGCTGGCGGCAGCAAAGGCCGGACGAGAAGCAGCAGGCGCCGCAGTCACCCTCGCCCAGAGGCAACTGAAGACGCTTTCCGGACAGCGTGCCGAACGCGCCGCTGACAGAGATTCCGCCGCAGCAGATCTGAAATCGGCACGGATCGAACTCGGCCGAACAAGGATTGTCGCACCGTTTGATGGCACGGTCGGAAGACGCGGCGCACAGGTTGGCAGCCTCGTCAGTTCAGGTGCGAACATCATTGCCATCGTCCCCGCCATCAACAAGCATATCGTGGCAAATTTCAAGGAAACGCAGCTTACCAACGTTCAGGTGGGCCAGCCGGTTTCCGTCAGCGTGGACGCGTTGCCCGGGCATATGCTCAAGGCCCGGGTAGAACAGATTGCGCCGATGACCGGAATGGAGGCCTCCGTCGTTCCCACCGATAACGCGACCGGCAATTTCACCAAGGTCGTTCAGCGCATCCCCGTGCGCATCGAACTCGAACCGGGCCAACCGGCACTTGAGCAGCTGCGTTCAGGCATGTCGGTGGAAGCCGGGATTGACACACACGGACAATCCGTCGCCGCCTATGGCAATCCGGAATTGGACGAGACGAAACAGGCCCTGGCAGATGTTAGACCTTAACGCCCGCCTCACCCGCCTGATCCGCCGTGCATCATCCGCCAACGCGCCCATGACGGTGGGTCTGGTGTTTGCATGCGCCTTTCTGACCACGTTCCAGGGTCGGCTTTTCGGCATGTCCTTACCGGATCTGCGCGGCGATTTTGGCCTCGACGTCATTCAGGGCGCCTGGCTGAGCGCTGCAATGAATGCCGGGCAACTGCTGATCATGCCGATAACAGTCTGGCTTTCGCTGATCTTCGGACCCGCAAGGGTTATCATGGTGCCAAGCCTGACGCTGGCCCTTACGACCGCCATGATCCCGTTTGCCAGAGACTACCAGCTGCTGCTTGCGATGCACCTCATCGTCGGCCTTTGCCTTGGCACTTACCTGCCGCTGACGATGTCCATGGCACTGCGTAATCTCAAGCCTCACCACTGGCTTTGGGCGATGGCGATTTACAGCCTGCGCCTTTCCTTCGGAACGGATGTGGGTGTTGGGGCATCAGGCGTCTTTGTCGATCATTTCGACTGGCGCTGGATATACTGGACAACGACGGCGCTCTGCCCAATGCTTGCGTTTGCCGCGTGGAAAGCCCTGCCCATCGGCCCGATCGACCGGGAGACATTCAAAAGTACCGACTGGGGCGGCATGGCGATGTTCTGCCTGAGCCTGTCGATGCTTGCGGCAGCATTTTCGCTCGGCGAAACATTGGGCTGGTTCGATTCCAGTGTGATCGTCGCAGGCTTTGTCGTCGGCGCGGTTCTGCTGGCCGCCTGTCTTGCTCATATCGGTCTCAACCCGGCTGCATTCGTCAACTTCAAGCCACTAGGCAACCATAACGTTCGCACCGCACTGCTGATTGCCTGCCTCTACGCAATCCTGGTGACGCCAACTTCTGTCCTGATCCCCAGCTTCCTGACGACTGTTGCCAAAATGAAGCCTTTGCAGACGGGCGCCGCGACGGTTCTCGTCTTCGCAACATATCTGGCCATGACGCCGGTTGCGGTGTGGCTTGCACGCCGTGTCGACTCGCGACTGTTATTGATCCTCGGTGTCACGATCATTGCCGGCCTGTGTGTCTACTGCGGCAGCACCATGACCAGCGCATGGCGTCTGGAGGACGTCACCCCGCTTCTCATTCTGTTTGCAATCGGCGAATGCCTGACGCTGATGGGCACATTTCCCGTCGTCGTCCTGAACATGAATCCGGCCTATGGCGTTGCGATTGGCGCGTATATTCCGCTGGTGCGAATTTTCGTGCCCTCCGTTGTGTCAGGTATGTCGGCACTCACATTGAGAGTTGCTGCCGATACGCATGATGAGGCGCTAAGAGCAGGCATTGAGGCGGGACAACCCCTCGTCACCCAGCGCGTTGCCGGCAACCTCGGCACCCTTGTCAGTGACCTGGCGCGAGAATCGAGCGTGCTCTCCTTCATCGATGGCTTTCACCTGGTTTTCTGTGTCGCCATGGTCGTGCTTTTGCTTGCGGCAACATTGAAGCCGGCACCACCGAACCATTTGACACCGCCCAAACTTGTATAAGGTGAAATCCTGGTGCCTCCGGGCCTGCCACAAACGGTGTACGCATGAGAGAACCATTTTCCGACAAACAGGACTATCTTGACCACGTTGCCCGACCGATCGTCGGGCAGAAGGTAGAGTTCGCCTCGACCGGAGAAGGCGACGTGCACGCACACCGCAAGGACCAGCTGCTTTATGTGATCGAGGGATTGATTACGGTTGAGGTCGGGCAAGGCGTGTGGACGGTGCCGCCTCGATGCGCGATCTGGATACCGGCAGGTATCGAACATTCTGCAAGGCCGGTTGGCCGTGTTTCGATCGGCAATCTCTACATTGAAAAAGACGTGAGCCGCGAGGGCTTGCTCGATTGCGGCATACTTTTCGTTCAACCACTGTTGCGAGAACTCGTTCTACGCTTCGTCAACGACACCCAGTCCTACACGCCAGGGGATGAGCGGGAGATGCGCCTTGCCGCCGTTCTGCTGGACGAGCTTGAGATGGCGCCGCTGGAGCCGTTGCGCCTTCCCATCCCCTCAGATCCTCGCTTGAAACGGCTTGTCGACACGCTGATGGCGGAGCCCTCGATCAGATTGAGCCTTGAAGAATGGGGCGCGCGGGTTGGCGCCAGCCATCGCACGCTGACGCGGCTGTTCCAGCGCGATACCGGCATGTCGTTCGGGCAATGGCGACAGCAATGGCACGTCAGCCTGGCGCTTCAGAGACTGTCAGTTGGAGAATCCGTGACAAACATCGCCGTTGATCTGGGCTATGAGAGTGTCAGCGCTTTCATCGCCATGTTTCGACGCATGCTCGGCACGACACCGGCACGATATCTCAGCACGGCATTCGCCGAGCCACGCAATCAACCCTAGGAGCCAGATCACGCCAAGCGGTTGCGACCCCTGCCCGCCATGGAACAGGAGCTGCTTTTGCCTGATGTCAGACCGAACGGGTCAGACCGCCATCGACCTTGAGGTTCTGGCCGGTGATGTAGCCGGCGCCTTCCGACACGAGGAAGGAAATGGTCGCGGCGATTTCGTCGCTGGTGCCGTAACGCTTCATCGGCACCATGTCGCGGCGCTCTTCGGTGGCAGGCAGGCTGTCGATCCAGCCGGGCAGCACGTTGTTGATGCGGATATTGTCGGCCGCGTAGGTATCGGCATAGATCTTGGTGTAGGACGCCAGACCGGCGCGGAACACCGCAGAGGTCGGGAACATAGCTGCCGGTTCAAACGCCCAGGCAGTCGAGATGTTGACGATGGCGCCGGATTTCTGCGCCTGCATGATCGGCGTGACCAGCCTGACCGGGCGAATGACGTTCATCAGATAGACGTCCAGGCCGGTGTGCCATTGCTCATCGGTGATCTCGGTAATGGCGGCGCGCGGACCGTGACCGGCGCTGTTGACCAGCGCGTCGATACGTCCCCATTTATCCATCGCAGCATCGACCAGACGCTTCAGATCATCATTGGACTGGTTCGAACCGGTAATGCCGATGCCGCCGAGGTCTGCGGCCAGCGCCTCGCCCTTGCCGGAGGAAGACAAGATCGCAACCTTGAAACCATCGGCCGCCAGACGCCTGGCTGCCGCTGCCCCCATGCCGCTTCCGCCCGCGGTGACAATTGCTACTTTTTCTACTGCCATGTCCTCATCCTTTTCACATCGACGCGCACATTGATTATGCTGAAACCATGATTATCATCTTACATGCCCGGTCAGCCAATCAGTTCTCCTGAATTTTGACTGTAGAAAATCTATCGGATGAGCGACACACTCGGAAAAATTCCCTCCCTCAATGGGCTGAAAGCCTTTGAGGCAGCCGCACGCCACCTGAACTTTCGCCTGGCGGCGGAAGAGCTTGGCGTGACACAGGGTGCGGTGGCACAACAGGTGCGCGGACTGGAGGCCGAACTGGGCCTGCAGCTCTTCGAGCGCCTGCCCCGCACGCTGGCGCTGACCGGCGAAGGCCGCGCCTATATTGCCGATGTCAGGCGTGCCTTCGAAATCATTGCCCGCGCAACCGGCGACCTGCGGCCGCAGCCCGTGCGGCTTGCCATCAGCACCACGCCGACCTTCGCGTCCAAATGGCTTATTCCGAGATTGCCGGATCTGACCGCCCGCCACCCCGATCTCGATATCCATATCGTTGCGACCGATCGCATCTCGCATTTTCAGGTGGATGGCGTCGACCTTGCTGTGCGTTATGGTCGAGCACCGTTTGGACCGGGCTTGTCCTGGCAATTGCTGTTCGAACAGGAAATTGTCGCCGCCTGCAGTCCCATGCTGCTGAGGGACCGAGAACCGCCGAAAACCATGGCAGAACTGGCAGGTTTTCCGCTTCTGCTGGACGCCCACAATTTCTGGCCGGAATATATCGAGCAGCAATTCGGCGTGCCGGATGCACCACAGGAGGCGCCGGCCTTTCGCCGCATCAGCTTCAACCAGACCTCACACGCCATCGACGCGGCCATTGCCGGCCAGGGCATCGTACTCGCCACCCGCAACTTCATTGCCAGCGATCTGGCTGAACAGCGGCTCGTACAGGTCTGCCAGCACACGCTGCGCGGCCCCTCCGATTTCTACCTCGTCTGGCCCCGCCACAGAAAATCGGCAGCTCTGGAGGCGATCAAAAGCTGGATGGTGTCAGCGACGACAGGGGCCGATTGATCAGCGAGCCGTTCCGTTACCGCCCGCTGACATCTCAAGCGCCGCCGCAAGCAGCGCTTCCACATGAATTTCCATGGTGTCCAGCTTCGTTACCGGTAAGTCGGCATCGCTGAACAACAATGGCAGTTCCGTGCAGCCCAACACCAGCGCGTCGATAGCGTGATCGCGCTGCATGCGCCGAACGATGGCGAGAAAACTTTCACGCGTCTCGTGACGGACAATTCCCCGTTCGAGTTCGTCCGCGATCTTTGCCGCTATGTAATCGATTTCCGGCACGGACGGTGCGATCACCTCAATGCCGCTTTCGCGAAACGGCGCCTTGAAGAAATCTGCTTCCATCGTGAACCGTGTCCCGAACAGGCCAAGACGATGAAGCTCTCTCCTGGCAGCTTCCTCGCGGGTCGCCTCGACGATGCTGATGAGCGGTACGCTCGACCGTGCCTGTAGCGCATCGAAAACGATGTGCGGTGTGTTGCCTGTGAGCGCCACGATTTCCGCCCCGGCCGCGATCAGCCTGTCGATGCCCGCCATCAGATAGGTCGTCAGCCCGTCATAATCCCTTGCCTGACAAAAACGGAAGACATCAAAGACATTCAGGCTTTCGATCGTCATGTTTGGAAAGAAATGGTCTCCAACCCGCGCATGCGCCGCATAGACCAGCCTCCGATAATAGAGCAGCGTCGATTCCGGCCCGATACCGCCGATAAGACCCAGCTTTCTCATGCTTGTCCCTCTTGAGCGCCGTGCTGGTCTTAAGCCGGCTTCTGCGATTTGCTTTTCTGCCGGCGAACGGTCGTGCTTTCGCCACCGACACCCCAATTGTCCATGGAGACCTCATCGATGATGACCACGGTTGTTTCCGGGTTCTTGTTCAGGACGCGGGCCAGAAGCTGCGTAACCTCACGGATGAGTTCCGCTTTCTGCTCAGCGGTTGGTGCCTCCGAGCCGCCGGTAACCTTGATGTTGACGTAGGGCATATGATCGCCTCCATGTTGGTGCGTGAAACTAGGCAGTGGTCTCGAGCTGCTGACGGCTCAGCGCCTGCACCGCAAAGCGGCGAAGCAGTCCAACCGGCTCTGGTGCATCCACAACCGCCGCAAGCAGGCTGTCCGGGTCTCGTCCCTCATTGCGCAATGCATCGGCGCGCAGGTGAATGATTGCTGCACCGATCTCCGGCGTGAACTCGGGGTGAAACTGTGTGGATATGGCATTGCGCCCATAACGGACGATCTGATGCGGATCGTGACTGGACGCGGCAAGTGCCTTGGCGCCGGGTGGAAGCCTTATGATGGTCTGCATGTGGGTCAGATGCGCAGGAAATAGCGGCGGCATGGCCTGAAGCAGTGGATCATGCTCTGCACCTTCCAAAAGGCGGATCGTCTGCGTTCCGATCTCGCGCCCATTTGGGTGGTAGTCAACGTGACCGCCCAGAGCATGCGCCATGAGCTGGTGACCGTAACAAACGCCGAACAGCGGCAGGTCGATTGCCATCGCCTGACCGATCCATTGCACTGTCGCTTCGCTCCACGGCAAACGTTCCGTCACCATGTCCCACGAACCGGTGATGATTGCGCCGCAAATGCTTTCCGGCGCGGGCAAAACCTCTCCGTCGAAAACACGGACCACTTGCAGCGTTTCAGCCAACGGCCCCAGCGCATGCCGGAACCACTGCGGCAGATCGCCATGCCGGGTGCGGATGGCTTCAGGCGGCGTGCCGACCTGTATGAGCAGCAAGGGAGACAAATCCAAGATAGTCCTCGCGATTATGGGTTGGAGTTGGCAAGGCGCGCCAGCAGCAACAGCTCCGATCCGTCCGCGACATTTCTAGCTTGCCTTCCCCATCTTGAAAAATGAATAATAGAGATAGGGAGTTCTTGAATTGAGAAACATAGACATAGACTCACTTGAAATCTTCAAGGCTGTCGTGGATTGCGGCGGCATAACGAAAGCAGCGATGCGGCTGAACAGGGTCCAGTCGAACATCACAACACGGGTCAAAAACCTCGAAGAGCGGTTAAAGGTCTCGCTGTTTCACCGCGAAGGCGGCAAGCTGGTTCTCACCGCCGAGGGACAACTGCTTCTGACCTATGCAGAAAGGTTGTTGCGCCTGTCCAACGAGGCGGAAGCGGCGCTGCGCTCTCGTGCTCCAAGCGGAACACTGAGAATTGGCACACTGGAAAGCACGGCAGCCGCCCGCCTGCCGCCCCTGCTGGCATCTTACCATCAACGTTATCCGGACGTTCGCCTGGAACTGGTGACAGGCGACACAACCTCGATGATCGAGCGTGTCCGCAACTACGATGTGGAAGCCGCCTTTGTGTCGGAGCCATTTCAGGCCGACGATCTGGACACCTGCCCGGCCTTTACGGAGGAACTGGTGCTGATCGGCGCCAAAGAGGTGGCGTCTATTGAGGCCGCACGGCAACTGGCAAAACGCACCGTCATTGCCTTTGCCACCGGCTGCTCCTATCGGCGCATTTTCGAGGACTGGCTCTCCAGCTCAAACATCATGCCGGAAAGGGTTCTCGAACTCGGTTCCTACCATGCGATCACCGCCTGCGTCGCGGCCGGTTCAGGCATCGGCATCATGCCACGTTCCGTGCTTCGCGCCGTCCACACCGAGGCTGAGGTACAGGCCATTCCCCTTCCGCCACGGTTTGGAAAGACCCGCACACACCTCATAACCCGCCGCGGCTATTCCTCAGTGGCACTGGAGGCGCTGCGTGGCGAACTGAAGCGCAGCCAGGATAAATAAGATGGGTGCCACAGGCGATCCGATTGTGGCATCCGGCCTGCCGGTGTCCAGACGCAGCAGCATTGCCGCCACGCGGACACCCCCTCACCACATCAGTTCAAATTGGCTGAGGAGTCTGCGCCGGCAACACTCTGCTCAGGCGAAGCTGCTTTGGGCCGGAAGAACAGAAAAAAGATGATGCTGAGAGGGGAGCCCACGCTGATCGGAAATCCCGTCTCCAGAAAATAGGCGAGTGAGCCGAGCGGGTTACTCGTCACCGTCGCAAGTGTGGATGGCAAATAGTTGAAAAGCGCCAAAACGAAAACCGTGACCGTGCCGACCAACAGACCCAGAACCGGCCCCATCAGGCATATCAGCAGCGTCGTGGCGATGCTGCGCTTGAACCATCTGGAGATTTTCAGCATGCAGCCAAATGTGACAAAGGCAACAAGGAGAATGAGCAGGAAAAAGTTTCCCCCGATCATCATGTCAAATTCATTCATCGCATAATCCTTATCATAAAAATTTCTAGTTATTCATCTGTAGCGTTCGTCGAAGCTCAAACGCCTTACGGCTTCGTCGAGAACCTGCAATTGTCCACAGACCATTCGGAAACATCGTTCTGTCGGCCAGAGAGAAAAGCGATCAGCCTCAAAAACAGGTCACAACGTATCGACGCAATCATTGCCCAACGCACCCGCAACAGGGAGCAAGAACGACACATTACAATACAATTTAAAGATGAAAATCCACGCACAATGAAAAAAGTTCGGAATGCGGTAGACCCTCGCTCGTTTCGAACGCGAATGCCTCAGTTTCCCTCGGGCATTCTCCATGACTTGCATTGATCGACGCAATACTCGGGAAACACAATCTTTTTGTCGGCCAGGTTCAATTCGAACATGATGACTGCAATATTGACCTCGCGCAGCGGATTTCTCTGAGCCGTCAAAACAAGTGCACCGGGAGGCAAGGCCTCCAAATACTCATCAGCATTCCGATAGTGAGCGCCCTCTTCCAAACGGCGTGGAACGAATTGAAGTTCTAAAAGTGCCTCTACGTTTTTCGGATCGATGAGCGGCAAGGCTTTCAAAACCGCGTTCTTGACCCCCAGCTCATGCATATCCTTGAAAAGATCGACATCGACAAATAACGTTTTGATCCGAATGGTTGTCGTGTTTCCCGACCCGGAAAGCTGAAAACGCCTGTAGAGCGGCAGGAAATTCTCGGCACCTGCCATGCCGAACGTACCCGAAAACGCCCTTTCACCCAAGAACTTCAGTACGAATGCCTCTGTATCGCCCTTCGGCCCTGGATCGTAGTGGCACAACCGTGTTCGAGGCGCACCGCCGCATTCAGTCCAGCCGGGCTGCGCTTTCACCCGGTCGTAACTGTCTCCCGCCCTGACGCCCTGCCAGAATTCCGGCGGCGCGTAATTTCCGGGCGGTGCTGCATGAGCGGGCATGACCAGCCCACACAACAACAAGCCCACCCAGCCGACAAGACGGCTTACGGCTTCTGCGCGCATCATTCACCCCCACAACCATTGCCCCCGTAACCATGCCTCAATCAAACAGGAAAGGCATGCCTTGGACACTCAACCCGATCGCGAAACTCAAGGAAAAGAGAACCACCGTCGGGATGCTGTCTCACCCGATATCGATATGCAATCTGGGGATGAAAAACCAGACGTATTTTCGAAAACAGCCAGGCTTGGCCAGGCATATTCAGAGGCGACCGGCCACCCTGCCCCACCACATTCCATCATCATGGGGAACGAGGCTGAGTTTCAGAGAACGATTGACAAAATCCGTCGGGCAAAACTGCTCAAAGAACACCCACGCCTCGCCGCCTGGCTGGCGGAAAACCGCACCAATGGCGAAATTGCCGAACGTGATCTCGAAAATCTCGCAAGATTTGACCGGATCGCTACAGATGCAACGGAACGTGAGAAAGACCGGCGCAACAGTGTTTTTTACCAGCCGGCTGCAGCGAGCAAAACGGACGCTGACGAACGCGCGACAGGCCAGCCCAACAGCCTAATGTACCAAACGGCTGGTCCGACAGCCCAACAATCCCGGTCACCCTTCACTCCTGTCACGACGCCGGTAGCCGGAAGCAATACGGACGGTGACGTTGGACGCACTGCAAACCCCGCCGTCTCTGTTACCCCCCCAGGCCCGGCGCCGTCGGATTCAATCACGCCGATGGCCACTGCCCCTAAGACCGTAGGCGAGGCTGGTAAGAGGGCTGACACTGCGGCAATCCAACATGTGGGACCTTCAGTCTCAGAGCAAAAAGTCGAACTGATTCTAAGGATCGCTGACTCAGGAAGCCTCGACGAAGCCGGAGTTCACCAGCTTCGTACGGACATTCAGGCTCAGAGCGACATTAACCCCTACTTTGCATTGGGGCTTGTGACTGAGCAACTCGCCGGAATGCCGCGCGAGAATGTCCTCCTTCAGATAAAGCCGTACTTGACGCCTGAAGACAGGCGACACTTCGCGAGCGAAGACTTGGAACTCGTAGAGCGTCATGACGGGCGACTCATGACGGTCGAGAATCTGAAGTGGTTGGGACAAAACATTGTAGAGGCAGGAAAAGGACTTCCGAGCCAGACGGTAACAGAATCCGGCAGTTTACTCGAAGGGACCGGTATGTTCCTCAAACCGGTCGATCCGGCTCCGCGTATCGCTTTGGGCGAAGAAATGGCAAACGCGAAAGACCTCAATGCAGAGCAACTCCACCAACTTCGACAGAAAATCCTCAAGCAAAGTGCTATTTCACCGACGTTCGCAATAAATCTTCTTTCGCAAATTTTGGCCGATGACATGACACCAGAACAACTGCGTGATCTGCTCGGAAAAAATTATAACTCAGGCCTTGAACGCGTTTCGAGTTGGTTCGACGAGAGAGGTAAAGCGCTTCAAACCTACGGCGCGAAATTTGCGCCTGCAGCACCAGGTTTCGAAAACAGTCCCGGGCGCAAGTTTGGGGAAGCCGTTGGCTCATTGGTCCCCACCGCTATCGTCGGCGCGTTAACAAGCGGCACCGGCCCGGTTTTCAGCCGACTCGTCAGTGGGAGCATTGGAGCTCTCGCCATGACCGGTAAAATGAAAAATGAGGCACGGAAGGCTGGGCTCAACGAACACGACCAGATGCAAGTCGCGATAAAAAGCGCTCCCCTAGCTCTGATAGGTTTATTACCATTCGGGCGCGGAACCCTTAAACTTACTCGCACCCCCTCTGTCATAAACTCAGTACTATCGCACACAATCCCTCCTGCGGCAGAAGGACTAAAAGAAGCTGCTCAGCAAGTCGGCCAAAACCTCATCATTAAACAATATGACACCAAGAAAACCGTGTTTGATGAAGTTCCAACCAGCTTCGCAGCAGGCTTCGCATTTTCCGCGTTTACCGCGTTTGGTGGACGCGGGGCAAAAGCGTTTGGACCCAGCCGTTCGTCCACGATGGAAAGCGACATCAGAAGAGCTGAGCAAACTCCCTCAACCATCGACGACATCTCACAAGCTGCGCAATCTTCAACCATCCGCAATCACGCGCCCGAACAATTCCAGAGCTTTACTGCGAAGACTTTGGAGGGGACGCCGGTTGAAAATTATTATGTGCCCGCCAAGGACCTCTTCAAATATCTTGAGGCGAAGGGAATTGATCCCCGTGGCTGGGGAATAACGCCTGCGGATGTGGACCACGCCCTTACAGCTGGCGGCGATCTCAAGATACCAACGAGCGTTTTCACCTCGAAAATCGCTGGCACCGACCACGAAGCATTCTTCAAGCACAACGGGCGTTTTGATCCAGAAACGCCCACTTACGCCGAAGCTCAAGGTTTGAAAGCCCGTAGCGAGGGATTGCGCACAGCAGAAAGCCGTGACGTTGAACAGGCACAAAAACGCCTCGAAATAGAAATTGAAACCGCAAGGCGCATCAGTCACGACGCAGAGCTGGAGTTTCTCCGCCACGGCACAAGCGCAGATGCGGCAATCAAAGAGGCCATGGCATACCCTGCTCTGACTGCCGCTCTGGCTAAGCGCAACGGCATGCCGATGGACGCATTTCTGCAGCGTTTTCCGCTACGGCAACAGCCGGAGTTACAACTGCAGACATCAAGCAGTCCCAGGTCTGCCAATTCGCCCGAACGAGATACGAACAAGCGATCCTCACCCGGTCAGCCCGCTCAACTCGAAATCCCGGCTCAACAAAATGCATTAAGGATGCCCAGTATTGCGATGGAGCGCGCTCCATCGGTCTTAACGGGTACCCAGCCGCGCGCGACGACGTCGGGACCAACGGCACCCTTTAAAAAGATAAAACCGTTTTCTGACGCGTTTCCGCCGTCTCACAATTCATTTGTTGGCCAGAACAGCAGGATCAGGGGCTTGATCCACAACCAGCCTGCCAAAAACAGCAGGAAACCGTGATGGCCATGAACAAGCATAGAGCCACGCGAGACAGAAACTCCCCTGAAATCCGGCAGAATGCCCCTGTTGAGAAGAATACCAAGATGAGAGCAGCCGATAAACCTCACTCCAGACAGTCCTCCTTACTCTTCGACAGGGCGACAGGTGGCACACGCGGCCTCTTTCAGTTTTTGGACGCGCCCCACGCCGCCGGTGATACCATCGTCGATCTGTTTGGCGGTTCTGACCTTTCCACCATCATTCAAGGCAGCAGCCGCTTCTTCCTGCAGGCAACAGAGGACATGGGCAGCCGCGGCGCCGTAAAATCCGCTGAAGACATGGCCGTGCTGATGGGGTGGTGGCGAAACAATGCCGACACCATCGCGATGGCCGTACGGATCGGGCGCAAATCCAACGAGCGCAGGGCCAAGATCTCGAAAGCCTCGGTGCTGACCGCACTCGACAAAGGTACGACCGGCAATGCGGCGATGGACGCGGCCATTGATGAGGCGATGCAGACGCAGTTCAATCAGGCCTTCGAAACCTATCTGATGGAAGGCAAGGCGCCCTCACCTGATCTTCTCGGCATGTTTGAAACCTATCTGAAATGGCTGACCTCGATCTATGGCGCCATGACGATCCAGGGCGTGCCGATACATGCCGAGGTCAGTGAAATCTTCAACCGCGCAATGGAAAGCGCCAGCCACGCAGAGTTCGCCCGCCAGTCCACCGGCGAGACAGATCCGGTCTTTGATACGGCGGAAGCGATGGGTCTGCCAGAGACGGATTACGAGCAATTTCTGGATCTGCGCCGTCAGGCTGAAGATGAAGCGAAAGCGCAGCTTCTGGGCGGCGCGATGGAGCCGTTGCGGCGCGAGCGGCAGAAAAACTACAGCCGGGAAAAGGCTGTGGTGCGCCACGACATCGAGCGATCGATCAACGCAGAGGGTGTTTACCGCGCAATTGAATGGATGACCAATGGCCGCTGGCTGGACGATAGCCACGCGAGCATGCCTGCGCCTCTTCGTCTGGACAAGGCAATCCTTGTCGATCGCTACGGAGCGGACATTCTGGATGCCCTGCCGCGCGGGCAGCAGACCGTTTATGCTGAAAAAGGTGGGCTGGACCCTGACGACGTTGCCGGCATCTTCGGCTATTCATCCGGCGATGAACTTGTGCAGGCCATGGTGCAAGCGCCTAGCCGCCTTGATGCTGTTGCTTTCAACGTCGAGCAGATCATGCGCCATCGCCACGGCGATATACTTCTGGATGGCTCTGCCGATATCAGGGCGCTGGACGCCGTGCACAATGCTACACGCGGGAAATGGCTGGAAATCGAACTCGCGGCAATCGGCAGGATCGCCAACCGTTCGGATACGCTGACACTCAAACAGGCGCAGGATTATGCGGAAACCTCTATCACCCGCATGCCTGTTGAGGATGCCGTAGCCAGTGACCGCTTTCTGGCCGTTGAACGCCGGGCGGCCGACGAAGCGGCCGACCTTGGCGCAGGACTGAAAAAAGCCCGCTCTGCGAAAGCCAAGACGCCAAGCGAGCCTGACGGACAGCATATGGTGGAGAAGCTTTACGACGCCAAACGCCGACAATTGCTCAATCATTCGCTCTATGTCGAAAGCCGAAAGATCGCTGGCGAAATCGAAGCGACCGAGACCGATCTCCAGCGCTTCAGCGACCCGACCATCCGCGAAAAAATAACCGATGCCGGACATGACGACAGCGATCGTGTCGATTATCTCTCAGCGATCGATGACCTGCTGGGTCGTTACAGTTTTCGCCCGGCAAGATCAGGCGAGCCCGATGGGCGCGGCCAACTGAATGCCTATGTCGCCACCATGAACACGGCAGGCCGGGGAAATGAACTTGCCATTGCCGACAGCGTGCTGTCTGACGCCAGGCCTTCCCCCTACAGGAAGGGATCAGTCCGCGCGCTTCGCGACGTGATCGACAGCATCAGGAACGTGGAGCACAGCGCACAACGTGCCAACCGACTGATCGACGCCACGCATGACAGGGACTTCCACGAAACCGCTTCGGGTGTGGTCAGCGCTGTTGAAAAGGCCCTCCTGACAGGCGCTTTAGCTGGTGCAAATGCGCATCTCGATCCCACGGTGGCCGCCACGACAACGCTGAGGCACATAGATGGTGGAGATACCGGTGTTGCCTATAACGCGATCAAAGCGCCCGTTGATGATGCTGCAGAACGGCTTGCGAGGCGCAGGCGAAAGGCTACCAGCGATCTGGCCGCGCTCTACGAAGTTTACTCCCCCGAAAAACGATGCGACATGGCGCGGCGCATGCTTGCGCCCGGACTCGGTTCCGCCCTGTCCAAATGGGACAGGATCGCCATTGCCCTGAACTGCGGCAACACGACAAACCGCCAACGCCTGACCGAGACTGGCAGCCATGACGCCCTGAACGATGCGCAGATCGACGCCATTCTGGGCTCCCTTGACGAACGGGATGCACGCTTCGTGCAATCCATCTGGGACTATCTGGCATCGTTCCAGCCCGAGATTGCCGCGCGCGAAAAGCGAACGACAGGAGCCGCGCCGCAATGGGTGAAAGCCGAACCTGTGATCATCGGCGGCAGCGAACTGTCTGGCGGGTTTTATCCCCTTGCCTATCGTAACCAGCCCTTGTTCCCTTCCTCTTCCAGTGATCAGAACACTGATCGAGGGATGATGCCACCACCTGGAGATATGGGCATTTCAAAAGCTGTCATGACAGGACAATTCGCCAGGGCGCAGACGCTCTCCGGGCATAGCCATCACGAGAAGGTGGCCAAAGACGGCCCCGTCGATCTCGACCTCTTTGTCTTGCACCGGCATGTCGACGGACTTGTTCTCGATCTTGAACTCGGCGAAACCCTCTCGAACACAAGGCGCATTCTTCACGATGACCGAATTCGCAGCATCTTCGATCAAGCCGATAAAACTGCCGATCTCGCTGGATTGCAAAACTGGCTCGGTGATGTCGCCGCAGCGGAGATAAGCCTTGCCGACCTGCTTGGCCACACGGCTTCCGTTGCCAGAGAGAATTTGACTGTGACACGCCTCGTCACGGCTCTGGCAACGGTCCTGTCGCAGGCGACCGGCCTCTCGCAGTTCATGTCTCTGGTCGGAAAAAACGACTTCGCAATTGGTGTGCGAGACGCTCTCCGCCCGGATGTGTTGGATGACATTGCCCGTAAATCGGCCGTCATGGCCGGGCGGCAAGATGCTCGCGGAAAACATCTGGGCAACGCGGCAACGGCCTGGAGCGAAATCGCCTTTTGGCTGGTACAGACCCTACACCACCGGATGGTAGAGGTACCGTGCTGGCTCGCCCGCTATCATCAAGGTTTACGCAGTTTCGCAAACGATGACGCAATGGCCGTCGCGCATGCCGACGATCTGATCAAACGTTTCCGCATCTCAGGCAATGCCGATCTGAGCGATGTCGAACGATTGGTCTCGGCACTTGGCTCTTATCTCAACGCCAGGATTCTCTTCAACGACAGTGGCGCAATTTCTGCCCACCGCGACATACCCATTCAGCAATCAAAGCACGCAGGCGTATCGCTGGCGATTGATCTCTCCATGCTGTTTTTTGCCAATGCTGTAATCCTCGAGGCGATCGAAGGAACCGAACATCATTTCGCAACGAGTACCCTGCCCGCAATCAGGGACCGCGCAAACCCTGTGGAGGTCCATGAGGCCAATATGCTTGCGGAGGTCGTCCATACGTCCTTCGCAGGCGATAACATCGACAGATTCGACGTCGCGGCGATCGTTCATGCCTCCGGGCTAGGGACGGACTGGTCAGCGGACCAGATCCACCGGAGCATCGAAGACTTCTTTCGGCAGATTTCGGAGCAGAGAAAACTCCCAATCGAATATTCGATGGGCAATTCAGGGAAATAACCTTCTCGCGCCTAGGATTCGGCAACATTCACAAGGCGCGAGCTAACATGACAATTCCCAGCGAAGTGAACCGATCCGGCCCTTACAACGGCAATGGCGCGACGAAGACCTTCGAATATAAATTCAAGATCTACGATCCCCTGCATTTGAGGGTTCTGCACACCGCACCCGACGGCACCGACACCATACTCCAACACCAGACGGACTACACGGTGACAGGCGTTGGCGAAGATGGCGGTGGAAGTGCGGTCCTGCTGGTCGCGCCGGAGACGGGCTTCAAGATCACACTGCTGCTTTCTGTCCCCTTCGTGCAGGAAATCGACCTTGAAAACCAGGGCGCCTATTTCGCCGAAGTGGTGGAAACAGCGCTTGATCTGGCCGCCATGCGCGACCAGCAACTGCAGGAAGAAGTGAGCCGCGCCGTGAAACTGCCGGCATCGGCCGACGCCTCCGAACTCGATGAACTTGTGGGCGATATCCTTCGTCTTGCAGACAGTGCCGATGCGATCGATACGGTCGTTGGCATGCAGGAAAATATTGCCGCCGTCGCAGAGGTTACCGATGCGCTACAGACCGTCAGCACGAACATCGACACGATCAGCCACGCCTACCACGGTACATTGCAGGCGCGCGACCTCGCCGAAAAATGGGCCAGCAATCCACATGGCATCATTGTCACAGGAGACGCATATTCATCCCGCCACTATGCCATCGAAGCACGCGCAGAGGCGGAACTCATGGCTGGAGTGACCGCGCGTTTCTCCGGCGGTACCACCAAGCAGTTTTTGGTCAAATCCAGCGATTCCGATTATGATTTTGTCTGGGTCACCATCGAAACCGTCGGTGACATGCTGCGCCTCGACTACGATCCGCAAGGCATCGGCGGCGATGTCTACGATCTCGCCAACATGACCGGGCTTTTGCCGGTTGCGAAGGTCGATGGATTGAAAACGGCACTTGGTGACTATTACACCAAGAGTGAAATAGACGAGACAGTCAGCCAGCGCGATACGGCAATCGCCGAAAAGATCGCCAGGGCTGGCGACACCATGACCGGCGACCTCAGAATTCAAAATACAGGTCCTTCCGTTGCGCTCATCGATACCGACAACAATCAGATCCGCAGGCTGCATCACAACGACGGCACGATTGGCTTTGTAGGCGCCGACGACACCTGGAAACTTCGCGTCAGTGACAATGGCAAGGTCTGGACATCGGAACTGGGTGACCTCAACGATCGCCTGGAAAACCGCGCGATGGCCTGGGCCAATGATCGCGTTGCGAACCTCAATTCGAGGTGGGTGTCGCGTGGAGAAATTAATGTCGCAGCAGGCACCTCAGGCTGGAGGGAAACCCCATCGGGAGCAGCTATTATAGGGTGGTATTACTTTAGAGGCGGTAACGAAGACCCAACCGGCGTATCTCACTATTCCTTCCGCTACCTCCAACTCTTCGACCCCGTTCGCGGTTGGATCACCGCACATAATGCGTGAGGCATCATCATGGACATCATTGACTTCGGCCATTTCAGCCTGACCAGTTCAACCGGCATCATGACCTTTGCCAACCAGGAGGGCCAGGATTGGTATGATCTGAGGCGCAGCCTCACCGCCTGGGATAACCAGGGCAATTTTCTGAATGCCATTTATGGTGCCTGGGCAATGGTTGACCCTGCCACGCGCAAAGTGACCAATGTCGAGCATGACCCCTCGCGCATGGTGCCCAATGACAGGATTGTGCTGGGCATAGATGCGGAGCCTTCGGACATCACCGAGGGCATGATCTATCGAGATGGCCTGCTGACGCCAGCACCACCCGATCCGCCTGCAGCGGAAATCTTCAAGCCCGTCTCACGACGCCAGTTGCGTCTGACCCTGGTCAGAAACCAGATTTCGCTTGCGAGTGTAGAGGCTGCGATTGCCTCAATGCCGGAAGGATTGGAAAAACAGGAAGCCGAGATCGAGTGGGCCGATGCCAGCGCGTTTGAGCGGTCGCATCCAACCTTGCTGACGATCGCCACCGCGCTCGATCTCGATGAATCGGCTGTCGACACTCTGTGGCGGCAAGCACAACAGGCCTGATTTCCGGGCGTGGAAAATTGCTTCAAACGCGAACGATCCACGCCCCGAAACCAAGCAATTCCCCAACAACATGGCAGCAGCACGATGGATGAGGTTATCAGAAGCGAAGTCGAAAAACTTCATGCGCGGATCAACGACATGAAAGAGCGGCTTGTCACGCTGGAAGCCCAGCAACCCCATATCAACGCCGCATTGATGCGCATTGAGGGCAGTGTCGGCAAGATCGCCGACAGGATACGCAACGCGCTTTGGGCGTTGTTGCTGCTCGTTCTGGGGCCAATGATCGCACTGCTGTTCAAGGCCTTTGCCGCCGGCGCGCTCTCCACCCATCTCTAGATTTGCGCGAACAACCTTTCCCCAACAATCCTGCCTCCGTCATCAAAGGAGGGCACCACACATGACGCTCGTCTTCATTCGCATTCTGTTGCGGTATATTGCGGCGGTCCTTGTTACCCAGGGGCTTATCGCGCCTGAACTCGGAGACCTGATGTCCGCAGATCCCGATATTGCGATGGCGCTGCAGATCCTCATCGGTGCGCTCATCGCCGCCCTGGCGGAAGGCTGGTATATGCTTGCCCATAGATTCGGTTGGGCAAGATGACGTGGCTCACCAACCTCCTCGTTGGCGGACTGGTCGAAAAATTCACCGCGCCATTGCTTGCCGCCTATCAGGCGAAACTGGCTGCGGAAACGGACGGGGATCGTCTCGCCGCCGACGAAACGATCAAGCGCCTTGAGGCAGCCCGCGATATTGCCATAACCGAAACCGCCGATCGCTGGAGCGCCACCCGCTTCGGACGCTGGCTGATCGTCGTTCCTTTTGGCCTCTGGTGGGCAGCAATCTACCTGGTACAGATCGTCAACCCGTGGTTTGGGCTAAATCTCGTTATTGTGGATGTACCCAAGCACATCAACGACATGGCGCTGATCCTGATACCGGCAATCGTCATCGGGGATGCCGGCGCGCTGCTGGCTCGTCGCATCCGCCGGTAGCGAACACCACTTTAATTTGCGCAACGGCCAAAGAGCCGCACTCATCCACTTTGAACGTCGTCGCGCGCCTTCAGCCAAAGGCCGAATTCCTTCACCACCGCAACGAGCTTCTCCAGACGACGACCATCGCTGGTCAGCGAATACTCCACCTTGACGGGAATGGTGGGATAGACGGTGCGCATCACCAGTCCCGCCTCTTCCAGGGCGCGAAGATCAAGCGTCAACATCCGCTGCGAAATACCCGGCACAAGCCTGCGCAATTCATTGAACCGCTTCGGCCCATCCACCAGATAGGAAGCAATCAGCAATCGCCATCGCCCGCCCAGCAAACGCATTGTTTCCTCAACCGAACAGCCGGTCACGCTATCCTTCATAACGGGCGCCTTTCGCGAAGACAGGTATAATTTATGTACCTAGATGACAATATTTTGCGTTCTTACGTTTTTATACCGCCTCCATTAAGTGGGTTTCCTGCCGCGAGCAATACGACACGGGTTCGCGCAGAGACACATTCGGAGACAGCAATGAAACTCTATTATATGCCGGCGGCATGCTCGCTCGCATCGCATATCGTCGCCAACGAACTTGAACTGGCGGTCGAGTTTATCAAAGTCAACGTCAGCGATCGAAAAGACGAAACAGGTCAAGATTTTTACCGGATCAACCCCAATGGTTACATTCCGGCCCTGCAGTTGGACAATGGCCGCGTATTGTTCGAAGGCGCCGCCATTCTGCAATATCTGGCCGATCTGAAACCGGAACGCTGCCTGGCGCCAGCCAACGGAACATTCGAGCGCTACAAGCTGCAGGAAATGCTGGGCTTCCTGGCGACGGAAATCCACAAGGGGTTCATCCCGCTGCTATACGCGGACCTCGCCGGTCGTTATCTGGAGACGGCACGGCCGAAACTGCTAAAACGCTTCGCCTGGATTGATGAGCAACTGGCAAAAGCCCCCTATCTGATGGGAGACCGCTTCACCGTTGCCGATGCCTATCTGTTCGCGCTGACCGGCTGGGGGCAGGCATCCTGGCTGAAATCCTATTATAACGCCGATATTCGTCTCGATGCCTTCCTCAACCTGCAGGCATGGTACATACGCATGCGGCAAATAGAGGCTGTGAAACAGTCACTCCAGGAAGAAGGTCTGGCCTTTCATTGACCTCTCACCTCCCGGCGACATCATGCGGCATGGCGCCGGGTTTCATTCGCCGAACTCCTCCAAGACCGCCTGGACGAAGCTTTGAACCTTCACGGTCGGTCGGCGCCCCGCCGGATAGATCACATGCATCGGCCGAACCGGTCCTTCATAATCGGGCAACACCCGCACAAGCCGACCGGCGGCGATTTCGGCGTCTAACACGCTCTCAGGCCCAAGGGTAACGCCGAAACCTTCTGTAGCGGCATGCAGCAGCGCTTTCCAGTCGTTGCTGCGGATGCGTCCTGTCGCCTGCACCTCTTCGGTCCTGCCGTTGCGGCTGAACTGCCAGCGGCAGGGAACGGAGGGTGACCAGTAGGAATAGGCCAGGCAATCATGTTTTGCGAGTTCGGCTGGCGTCCTGGGCACGCCGCGTCGCGCCAGATAATCCGGAGACGCGCAGGCAATCAGCCGGTATGGCGCAAGAGGATGGGCAACAAGGGCTGCATCATTGACCTCGCCGACACGCACCATCACCTCGAAACCCTCTTCCAGCGGATCGACAAAACGGTCGTTCAGCGTCAGGTCGATCTGCATATCCGGGTAGCGGCTGAGATAGCGGGTGACGAATGGCGCGAGGCTGAAGGCGCCAAACGTCATGGGTGCGTTGACGCGCAGCACGCCTTTCGGACGCGAGCGCATCTCCTTCGCCACGGATTCCGCCGCCTCGACCTCCGAAAGCAGTTGCTTGCAGCGATCGTAATAGGCGCGGCCCACATCCGTCAGGCTCTGGCGCCGCGTTGTCCGGTGCAGCAGCGCAGTGCCCAGCCGGTCTTCCAGAAACACGACGTGCTTGGCGACCATCTGCGGCGAGATGCCCATGGCCTCGGCGGCACCGGCAAAAGAACCCAGATCCGCGGATTTGACGAAAACCGCCATGCTGGTAAGTCTGTCCACGATTAACCCCTGACAGTGTTGAATGTCGTTCAATATGGAGAATTTATCCGGTTTTGACATCAAATTAAACCTCCGTCATCCCATCAACACGGAGATACGACATGAACATCGGAATTATCGGCGCAGGTTTTGTCGGCCGCGCCATCGGCAAGCTTGCCGTCGCTGCGGGCCATAAGGTCATGCTCAGCAATTCACGCGGACCGCAAACCCTGTTCAGCCTCAAATACGGCGTTGGCTGCGAGGTCGGCACGGTGGAAGAAGCCGCCGCCTTTGGCGATATCGTGGTCGTTGCCATTCCGCTTGCCGCCTATCGTTCCATTCCGGTGGCGCCTCTGGCGGGCAAGGTGGTGATCGACACCAACAACTACTACCGGGAACGCGATGGTGGCATAGCAGAACTGGATGCCGGCACGACCACGACAAGCGAACTTCTGGCAAAACACCTTCCGCAATCGCGTATCGTCAAAGCCTTCAACGCCGTTACCATGAATGACCTCGAAACGGATGGCCGCCCCGCAGGCTCGACTGAGCGCCGCGCCTTGCCTCTTGCCGGTGACAGCAAGGAAGACAAGGCCATAGCCATCAGGCTCTATGATGAATTCGGCTTTGACGCGGTGGATGTCGGCCCTCTGTCTGAAGGCTGGCGTTTCGAGCGTGACCGGCCAGTCTATTGCGTACCGATGAACACCGACCGCCTCAGACAGATGCTGGCAGAAACCCAACTCTGAAGACGAGAGAACAGCGATCGTGTAAAATCGAAGGGGCATCCCGCCCCTTCCTTTCAGTCAACCGGAATATCGCGACGTAAAATCTAGCATCGTCCGTGATAGCGCAGCGCCTCAAGCACAACCTTCATCGCCGGCGACATCTGCCGTCTGCTGGCATAATAGAGATGATAGCCGGTAAACGGTTCACACCAGTCGTCGAGTACGCCCTGCAATCTGCCGGCAGCAATGTGCTCCTCGACGAGATCCTCGGGTATATAGGCAATTCCATATCCTTTCATGGCGGCGTCGATCTGCGCGATCGATGAGTTGAAACTCAGTTGCCCATCCACCCTGACCCGAAGCTCGCGGCCGTCCTTTTCAAATTCCCAGGCATAAAATCCGCCCCAGGTAGCCTGCCGCGTGTTGATGCAGATATGCCCGACCAGATCCTGCGGCACCCGTGGAATGCCGTGGCTGGCAAAATAGTCGGGTGAACCCACCGCCCGCAAACGCCAGTCCGGACCGATACGCACGGCAATCATGTCCTTGTCGACGCTCTCACCGAGCCGCACACCCGCATCGAAACGTTCCTCGACAATATTGCGCATGCCGTTGTCGCTATAAAGTTCGACGCGGATGTCGGGATACCCCGAAAGCACCCTGCTCAATTTTGGCCAGACGGTCATCTGCAAGGCGTGATCGGAGAGCGTCAGACGCACGGTGCCCGAGGGCTTTTCGCGAAAAGCGACGAGGTCGGCGAGATCAGCCTCAATTCCCTCAAAACGCGGCGAAAGCGACTGGAACAGACGCTCACCAGCCTCGGTCGTCGCAACGCTGCGTGTGGTCCTCGTCAGCAAACGCACGCCAAGCCGTGCCTCCAGTTGCTTGATCGTATAGCTGAGCGTCGATTGCGACGTACCAAGTGTCGCTGCCGCCTTCGTGAAGCTCTGCGCCTTCGCAACCTCGAGAAACCACAGCAGATCCTTCATGTCCTCACGCTGCATGGCTGCCCCTATTGATATTGGATTTCGATAAGTCCATGCGGATTAGCACGGATTGTCCGCAAAGTAGAGCGACAATATCCTGGCGCCATAGAGAGAAACCCCGTTTCGACAGGCGGCGCCATATGACACTCACCTACAACGAAAACGTTCAAGCGAAGGAGACGGCGCCCGCTGCCTGGAGCGCCGTGCTATCCATGACACTGTGCGTTTTCGTTCTGATCGCCTCGGAATTCATGCCGGTCAGCCTGCTCACGCCCATTGCCACCGATCTCGGCGTTTCCGAAGGAAATACCGGTCAGGCCATATCGGTTTCCGGCATCTTTGCCGTGCTGACCAGTCTGTGCATTGCCTCCGTCATCCGCAGGCTGGACCGCCGGACCGTCGTTCTCGGCCTGACGGCGCTGCTGATGGTATCGGGCGCCATTGTCACCTTCGCCGCCTCCTACCCCGTTCTGATGCTAGGACGCGCTCTGCTGGGCGTATCGATCGGCGGTTTCTGGTCGATGTCGACATCCATCGTCATGCGACTTGTCCCCGATAAAGAGATACCGAAAGCGCTCGCTCTGCTAAACGCCGGCAATGCCATCGCGGCAACCGTGTCAGCCCCGCTTGGCAGTCTTCTCGGTGCCTATATCGGCTGGCGTGGCGCCTTTTTTCTGGTTGTACCGGTGGGTCTGCTTGCGCTTGTCTGGCAATGGGTCAGCCTGCCATCCCTTCCCCCTCGTCGGGAACGCGCATCGCTCAACGTATTCAGGCTTCTGGCGCGGTTGCCGGTGGCAATGGGCATGGCGGCGATCCTGACGCTGTTCATGGGGCAGTTTGCGCTTTTCACCTATCTCCGCCCGTTTCTGGAACAGGTCACACGGGTCCACATCGAAACGCTGTCGCTGTTCCTGCTTGTCATGGGTCTGGCGGGAGCGGTCGGAACCTGGGTCGTCGGAAGACTGCTGCAACACCGCTTGTTCGGCATTCTGATCACCATCCCGCTGCTGATGGCCGTTGTCGCCCTGTTCATGATCGCCTTCGGGGCTATGAAAATCCCGGTCTTCGCCGCCTTGATCGGTTGGGGCTTCCTCGGCACGGCGGCACCGGTCGGATGGGGCACGTGGCTGAGCCGCACGCTTCCCGATGATGCCGAGGCCGGCGGCGGGCTTCAGGTCGCCGTCATCCAGCTCGCCATCACGGCGGGGGCATCGGCCGGCGGGCTGGTCTTCGATGCGCTTGGCTGGCTGTCGACATTCTCGATGAGCGCGCTTCTCCTGTTCTGCTCCTCGCTTCTTTCCGTCGCCGCATGGCGGGCTGCACGGAACCGGCCATGAAGAGATCAGACGCGCCGGAACCGCAGCGGAGAACACTTCTGGCAACGGCGCTGACAGCCCTCGTCCTGCCCGCACACGTCTTCGGCAAAAGCGACCCCAACAATCAGGACATGACCGACATGAAGATCAGACTGACATTCGCCGACAGAAGCATGAGCGCATCGCTCTATGACAATGCATCCGCCCGCGACTTTTTCACGATGCTTCCGCTCAACCTGACGATCGATGACTTCAGCTCCAACGAGAAGATCGCCTATCTGCCGCGCAAGCTCACGACGGAAGGCCACGGTCCATTCAACAACGAGCGCCCATACGACCTCTGCTACTACATGCCCTGGGGCAATCTGGCGATGTTTTACGCCGATTACAAACACCCCGGCCTGATCCGGCTTGGGCGTGTTGATGAAGGCCGGGATGCCCTTCATCTCGCCGGGAAATTTCCACTTCGCATCGAACCCCTCCCATGACCCGAAACCTCAAACACGCAGGAGATTTCTCCATGACCAGACACGTCGAAACAATTGAAACCCTCAACACCAGCAGACGAAATCTGATGAAGACAACCGGCCTGACGGTCGCCGCATTGAGCATGGTAACCGTGGCTGGCCAGTCGGCGGCGGTGGCGCAGGACGCCACATGGGACAAGGTCTTTGCCAAGAGCGACCGTGTTGACCATCAAAAGGTCTCGTTCAGGAACCGCTACGGCATCACGCTCGCCGGTGACCTCTATTTGCCGAAGGATCGCGGCAGCGCACCGCTCTCAGGTCTCGTCATCAGTGGTCCGTTCGGCGCGGTCAAGGAACAGTCATCGGGCCTTTATGCCCAGACAATGGCCGAGCGTGGCTTTGCGGCACTGGCCTTCGATCCGTCCTATACGGGCGAAAGCGGTGGTGAACCCCGCAACGTTGCCTCACCCGATATCAACACCGAGGATTTCAGTGCTGCGGTCGATTATCTTGGCCTGCAGTCTTTCGTTGACCGCGAGCGTCTCGGTGTCATCGGCATCTGCGGCTGGGGCGGCATGGCGCTGAATGCGGTGGCCGTGGACAAGCGCGTCAAGGCCGTGGTGGCCAGCACCATGTACGACATGACCCGCGTCATGTCGAAAGGCTACAATGACAGCGTTACCCTTGAGCAGCGCACTCAGGCGCTTGAACAGATGAGCCGGCAGCGCTGGCAGGATGCGCAAAATGGCACGCCCGCCTACCAGCCACCCTATAACGAGCTGAAGGGTGGCGAGGCTCAGTTTCTCGTCGACTACCACGATTATTACATGACGCCGCGCGGCTACCATGCCCGAGCCGTCAACTCCGGAAACGCCTGGAGCCAGACGACGCCGCTGTCGTTCATGAACATGCCGATCCTGACCTATATCGCCGAGATTTCACCGCGCCCGGTTCTCTTCGTCCACGGCGAAAAGGCGCATTCCCGCTATTTCAGCGAAACGGCCTTTGCCGCAGCGGCAGAGCCGAAAGAGTTGCTGATCGTTCCCGGCGCCAACCACACCGATCTTTATGACCGGATGGACAAGATCCCGTTCGACCGGATCGCCGATTTCTTCGGCCAGCATCTGGCTTGAGACGAACAAAACAAATCACCCCTGAAACTCTGCGTCGCCGATGAACGGCGACGTCAATCCCCACGTCACAGGCCCCGTTCGGCAGACGTTTCATGCTGACCGCGCCTGTCTGCACGACAAAGGATACCGACATGAAAAACATTGCTGCAAGTTTCGCCATCTCCGCCCTCGCCGCCACTGGCGCCGAAGCACAGGAAGAACGCCGGCGGATTGCCCCACCGGCCGTCTATGACGTCGCACCCGGTCTTGGGCATTTCACCGACAGCGTTCTCTTCGGTGAGGTCTGGGAACGGGCCGACCTCTCGCCGCGCGACCGCAGCCTGGTCACCGTTTCGGCACTGGTTTCGACAGGCAAGACCGCGCAGATTGCCGCCCATGTTGGCCGCGCGCTGGACAATGGCGTGAAGCCGAAAGAAATCGGCGAGATCATCACCCATCTCGGATTTTATTCCGGTTGGCCGAACGCCATCTCCGCAGTCACGGAAACCAAGAAGGTGTTCGATGAGCGCAGCATCGCGCCGGTGGAAAACAGCACCGGTCCTCGCATCGCACTGGAAGCCGCCGCAGAGGCAGCCCGCGCAAACACCGTCAATACCGCTGTGGCGCCGACAGCCGCAACGCTCGCAGACCTCACCAACCGCGTCCTCTTCGGCGATCTCTGGCAACGGCCCGATCTCTCCGCCCGCGACCGCAGTCTCATCACGGTTGCCGCGCTGATTGCGCTCGGTCAGCCCGAACAATTGCCGTTCCACGCCAACCGGGCCATGGATAATGGCCTGTCACAGGCCGAAGCTTCGGAAGTGTTGAGCCATGTGGCTTTCTACGCCGGCTGGCCTCGCGCCATGTCGGCTGTGCCGGTGCTGAAGCAGGTGCTGGAAGCCAGGAACGCTACCCCGGCAAACGCTGAAAATGCCGATATCGAGATCACCCGTGCAGGAACCGGGATGATTGCGGCGCCAGAGCAGTATTTCACCGGCAAGGTGGAAATCTCGAGCTTTTATCAGGCCGCGCAGCCGGCGCGTGTCGGCGGCGCAACCGTTTCCTTCACAGCGGGCGCTCGCACCGCATGGCATACGCACCCTCTCGGTCAGACGCTTTATATCCTGAGTGGCCGGGGCTGGGTGCAGAAGGAAGGTGATGACGTCCAGGAAGTCACCACCGGTGACATCGTCTGGATACCGCCACTTGTCCGGCATTGGCACGGTGCCTCGGCAGACGAAGCCATGAGCCATTTCGCCGTGGCGGAAGCGCTGAACGGAAGCTCCGTAACCTGGATGGAGAAGGTGACGGACAGCGACTATGCATCCGGTGCGGCAACGGAGTGAACGCGCCCGCGGCGGTCGGACAAGGCATTGTCTGACCGCGCACATGCCAGCATTCGCAGAGCCGGGAAGAGAAGGGGTAGCTCCCTGCCCTTTCTTCTCGACACGACCAGTCCGTATCGTAGAAGTTTGTCGATGACATTGCGTCTCGCCGTCTGATTGTGGCACTCTCCACGCCATGGCGGCCTGGGAGATCGTGCGGATGCGGTTTGGTGACAGATTTCGAGCCCTTGTTGCTGCCGTGGCCTTTGCCGCGTTTTGCGCACCATCGGCCAAGGCGGCCGAGCGAACCATCTATCTGACCTTCGATGACGGCCCGCTTCCCGGCACGGAGAATGTTCTGCAGGTGCTGTTCGAAGAAAACGTGCCGGCAACGATGTTCATGGTCGGCCTTCACGTTGAAACGCAAGACGGCGGCCGCGCTGTTCTGAAGGAAGCAAAATCGCTGGATGCCGTCGTCGTCGGCAATCACAGCTACAGCCACGCCCATAACCGTTACAGGCAGTTCTATTCGAACAGCGATGGCGTCATTGCGGATTTCGAGAAGGCCAACGGCGTTCTCGGTCTGGCAAAGCCGACGCCTGCGAGATTACCGGGACGAAACGTGTTTCGATTGCAGAACATTCATTCCGAAGACCTTTCGCTCGATGTGCGCGAATGGGGACAGGAGTGGCTGGACTTCGAGCTGGTCAGCGAGGCCGGTTTCCGCCTGTTTGGCTGGGATCATGAATGGGTTCACTACAACGACGGCAAGCCTGTTCAATCCGCGAGGACACTGGTGAACGAGATCGACGCGCTCTTCGCGCATAACCGCTTCGTCACGCGCGGAAAGATGATCCTGCTGATGCACGACCAGATGTTTCAGGACAAGTTCGACGGAGAAAACAATCTTCGCACGGTAATCCGCGAATTGAAGAAACGCGGCTACAAGTTCGAAGATCTGACAACCTACGAACCGCAGGTCGTCGCAAGCGACTGAAAGGCCGGTATCCCTCCGCAAAGCTTCGTTGACTTGCAGAATGCGGCTTGCTATTCGGCTCTCATGATGACCGTTACGACCTTTGCCGGCCTGTATTATGCGCTGCTGAAATAGCGGCGGGTTCATCATATTGTTCAACCGCTGCCTGGCCAGCGGTTTGATTTTGACGGACGCCTCTGGCCGTGTGGCCTTTTCGAGGATGTCATGTCTGACGTTTCCCATGAACTGCCCCTGATATCGCTGGGGATCATTGGCTTCGGTGCCTTCGGTCAACTGATTGCCGAACACCTTGGCCCGCATTTCGATATCCGCGTCTTTGACATCGCGCCGGATATCGCCCGCGCCGAAAGGCTCGGCGTATCGGTTGTTTCGCTTGAGGCAGCGGCGCAATGCGCCATCGTGGTGCTGGCCATGCCGGTCAGCAGGATGCGCGATGTGCTGATCGAAATTGCCCCGCATCTGAAGCCCGCAACGCTCGTGCTCGATGTCGGCAGCGTCAAGACCGGACCCGCCGCCATGATGAAGGAGCTGCTTCCCGACGACGTAGAGATTGTCGCGACGCATCCGCTGTTTGGACCGCAGAGTGCGAGAGGCGGCATTCGCGGGCTGCGGATCGCTGTCTGCCCGGTGCGTGGGCCTCACCTGCGAGTTGCCGCCTTCTTCCGCAGGCTTGGCCTTGATGTCATCATCACCACGCCTGACGATCATGACCGCGATGCCGCGCAGGTTCAGGGGCTGACCCACCTTGTTGCCAACCTGCTTCTGCAGATGGACCTGAGACAGACACGCCTGACGACAAAAAGCTTCGATGCGCTGATGTCCGCCGTGGACATGGTTCGCCACGATGCACCGGAAGTGTTTCAGGCGATCCTCGGCGCAAATCCCTATGCCGGTGACATGATCCGGCAGTTCAAATCGCTCACCTCTGCTCTGGACATGCCATCGGCCCTGTCGCGGCCGTGATGCGTACGCAATGCTACCGGCTGGTCGGGGTCGGACGGAAATCGACGGGAACCGTCCAGACCAGACCGTGCCACGGCTTTGACAGGTGCGTGATGGTGAAATCACGCGCTGCGTCGCGAACCAGGCCAAGCTTTCGCATCACGCTCTGCGAGCGCAGATTGGCTGCACCGGTGTAGGAGACAATGCCGGTCAGGCCGAGATCGGTGACGGCATGTGTCAGCGCCGCACCCGCACTTTCCGCCGCATACCCATTGCCCCATGCGGCGCGGCTGAACCGCCAGCCAACTTCGAAATGCGGCCCAAGGGGATGCTCCCTCGCCATGCGCGGCATTACGCCACAATATCCGAGGAAATCGCCTTTGCTGTCTTCGACCGCCCAGCGGGCAACGCCATGTTCAGCCAGTGCGGCCAGATACCGGTCGAACTTGGCCTCGCTTTCCGCGTGATCGACAGGCCCGCCAAGGTCTTCCATCACCTCCCGGTCGGCATGCATCATCGCGAATGCGTGACGATGGCGATCGTCCAGACGGCATAATTGCAGGCGTTTCGTCACGATCATGTCTGCCATTCCCAGCCAGTTTTCATCAGAGCCGTCGCCCCTAACCTCTTTTCACGACAAAGGCGTGAAAAGGCCAGCACCACGAAGAGCGAAACCGGATTGCATCGCAACGAGAAGCGCAATCCTTGCGACACATCCCGAGATCGTCTTTTAGGCTTGCCTGATAGGCCGGATGCCAAGGCTACAGCCTCTTTTTATTTGGCGGCAGAAGTGTCATTGTCGCGTTTTCGTGATGTCCGATGATAGGCTTGAAGTGTCGATTCCAGAATACGTTCAGAACAAAACGCGCCTTGCCGCCCTCGACGACTTCGCCGTTCTCGACACCCCGCCAGAACAGGGCTTTGACGACATCGTATCGCTTGCCTGTCTGATCTGCGAAACACCGGTTGCCCTGGTCAGCCTGGTCAGCGGCACACGGCAATGGTTCAAGGCCAAGGTCGGCTTCGAACCCTGCGAGACGGATCTGGACAGTTCAGTCTGTGCCTATGCCCTGGTCGAAAGCGATTTGCTGGTCATTCCCGATCTGACGCAAGACCCGCGCACGCATAAAAACCCGCTGGTCACCGGTTCGCCGCATATCCGTTTCTACGCCGGCGCGCCGCTTCGCGACGAAGCGGGCAACGCGCTTGGCAGCCTTTGTGTCATCGACAACAAGCCACGCCCGGAAGGGCTGAATGAGCAACAGGCCGAAGGTCTGCGCAATCTTGCCCGCCAGGTCATGACGCAACTGGAGCTGAAACGTGCGATCAATGCCCGCAACGAGGCGATCACGCGGCAAAACGATCTCGATATTCAGAAGCGACTGACCGAAAACCAGTACAGGACGCTCTTCGACGCCATCGAGGACGGCTTCTGCATCGTCGAAATGAAATTCGATGGCGAACTGGCCGTGGATTATCGTTTCATCGAAATCAATCCCGCTTTTGCAGACCAGACGGGACTGGTGGACGCCCATGGCAAATGGATGCGCGATCTGGCACCCAACCACGAGGAACACTGGTTCGAGATTTACGGCCGCGTTGCGCTCACGGGCGAAACTGCACGCTTCGAACATTTCGCCAACGAACTGGAACAACGCTGGTTCGACGTGCAAGCCTTTCGCGTTGGCGATCCTTCGGAACTGCGCGTCGGCATTCTTTTTACCGACAACAGTGAGCGCAAGGCCGTAGCGCAGCTCAAGGCCAATGCCGACGAAGCCCAGAAGGTTCTCAACCACGAACTCAGCCATCGCATGAAAAATACCTTTGCGATGATACAGGCGATCGCGGCACAGACGCTTCGGCCAATTCCAGATCGCGAACCTGTCGATGCCTTCATGCAGAGACTGCACGCGCTGTCGACCGCCCACGACGTCCTCCTGCAACAGAATTGGGCCGAAGCCAAAATCGGTGATGTGGTTTCGGCCGTCCTCGGCGCGCTGGTCGATCCAAGCCGTTTTCGCCTTGATGGGCCAAGCGTCGACCTTGGAGCCCGCGCCACACTCTCCATCTCGCTGCTGTTGCACGAACTTGCCACCAATGCCCTGAAATATGGTGCTCTTTCCGTTGCGGAAGGCAGCGTATGCGTTCGCTGGGGTGTAGAGCGGCAGGAAGACGGCGCAGACGAGCTCGTGCTGTCATGGGACGAAGAAAACGGCCCTCCCGCCGTGGAACCGACCAGCAAGGGTTTTGGCTCGAAACTGATAAAAATGGGCCTCGTGGGAACCGGACAGGTTCGGCTGAGTTACGCTCCATCGGGCTTCAGTGCCGAATTCAAGGCACCGCTTGTTCAGGTACAGGCGGCGTAAGGTATGCCAATGTCAGCGCCCAAGATACTCGTGGTCGAGGACGAACCGCTGTTGCGAATGGCGGCTGTCGACATGATCGAGGCCGAAGGTTTCGAAGCGATCGAAGCTGCGGATGCAACAGAGGCGATTGCCATTCTCGAAGCGCGACCGGATATCACCATTGTCTTTACCGATATCGACATGCCGCGTGGCATGGACGGCATGAAACTGGCAGCCCTTATCCGTGACCGCTGGCCACCCATCCACCTGATTATCACCTCCGGTCACATGACCCCGGCACAGACAAGTCTGCCGGAAAACAGCGTCTTCTTTTCAAAGCCATACAGGGAAAGAGACGTGATCGCCCAGATGCGGCGAATGGCGGCCTAGCCCTCTCTGCCCGCAGTTCCCCAGTCGATGATGTTTCGGCCGATGCCTGGAGGCAACGGACAGGCTTATTATGCCCTGCGACAAACGGCCACTTCCATCTAATGCAATTAAATTCGCATTAACGAGTGACTCGCATTATTAATGCTAATTGATTCGCATTAATAATCCCGGTGGTGCCGAGTGATCGGATTTTGACTGCCCCGGAACACGGTCTCTGGAACTCAATGTCGCTGTCATCTCGCATCCTCTCCGCCCGCAGCCGATTTCATTTTGCCCAGCACAAACGCGGCGACAGTTTTCGCCTTCCCGGCGCGGCGGTTTCAAGACGCAAGGAAACGCGCAAACGTCTTCTGGTGCTGATCGGCAGTTTCATCGCCATGTATGGCGTCATTGGGGCGCGGCTGGCCCAATATGGTTTTGCCGGGTCACAGACCACGGTGTCCATTGGCGGCCGGGGCACCTCCATGGCCTCCCGCCCCGACATTGTCGACCGCAACGGCGAACTGCTGGCGACCGACCTGAACATGGTATCGCTCTACGCCGAACCGCGCCGCATCGTCGATGCCGACGAAGCCGTGGAAAAGCTTGCTTCCGTGCTGCCGGATATCGACTGGAGCGACATTCATAGACGGCTGCAATCGAAAACCGCCTTCCAGTGGCTGAAGCGCCAGCTCACGCCACGCCAGCAGGCCGACATTCTGGCTCTCGGCATTCCCGGCATCGGATTTCGCCCGGAAAAGCGCCGCTTTTACCCTGGTGGGCGCACGGCTGCGCACATTCTCGGCCACGTCAACGTGGACAATCAGGGGCTGGCAGGCATGGAGCGTTACATCGACCGCCAGGGATGGGCAGATCTGCGCGCACTTGGGATGACATCAGACACCCCGCTGGCGCCGGTCAGGCTCTCCATAGACCTGCGCGTCCAGAACATCGTTCATGAAGTCGTGACCCGTTCGATGAGCGCCTATCAGGCGCAGGCCGCAGGCGCCATCGTCCTCGACGTCAACACGGGCGAAGTGCTGGCGATGGCATCCGTTCCCGACTACGACCCGAATGAACCGTCGCGCACCCTGCCGGATGGCACAATCGACAAGGAATACGAAAATGGCTGGCTGAACCGCATGAGCAATGCGACCTACGAGATGGGATCGACCTTCAAGAGCTTCACGCTGGCGATGGGACTGGATATGGGCAAGATCACCCTCAATTCCGTGCTCGATGCGACGAAACCACTGCGCATTGCCGGTTTCACCATTCACGATGACCACGGCCAGGGCAGGCCTTTGACCGTGCCGGAAGTGTTTCAATATTCATCGAACATCGGCACGGCCGCCATCGCTGCAATGGTCGACATGGACGATCACCGCGCATTTCTAACCCGCCTCGGCCTCCTGTCGAAAATGGACACGGAACTGCCCGAGGTTGCCACACCAAGCCAGCCGCGTGTCTGGAGAAAGGTCAATCAGGCGACGATATCCTTCGGTCATGGCGTTGCGACAACGCCGATGCAGACAGCCATTGCCGGAGCGGCGCTGATCAACGGCGGCAAGCTCATTTCACCGACCTTCCTTGTTCGCCCACCGGCGGATATCGCCTCGAAGACGACGCAGGTGATCTCGCCGAAAACCAGCGCCGACATGCGTTTCCTGTTTCACTGGAACGGCGTGAAAGGCTCTGGCCGCAGCGCTCAGGTGCCGGGCTTCAATGTTGGAGGCAAGACCGGAACCGCCGACAAGGTCATCAACGGGCGTTATGCCGCCCACCTGAACTTCAACGCCTTTCTGGCCGGTTTCCCGATGGACAAGCCGCAATATGTCGTTCTGACCACGATTGACGCGCCGCTGACTGGCGAGAAAGGCGGCCGTCTCGCCGCTTATACCGCAGCGCCCATGGCCAAGGAGATCATCACCAGATCGGCAGCGCTTCTGGGCGTCAAACCTTCGTTCGGCGACGGCGATACCGCACTACTCAATTACTGAGGATCGTTCTCATAGAGGACGTAATCGCGGATTGACGGCTGATTGGTGAAAGGATGCGTCATGGCCTGCGATGACAGGGCATTGCTGACCAGTTCGACCTGATAGGCCTTCGAGATCTGCTGGCCGGTAAAGAAGATCCGATAGATGATCGGCGCCACGATCATGTCCATCAGGCGATCGGGATCAGGCACCACCTCGCCGCGCCCCTCGCATCGATCGCAAAGGCAGACGAGGTTTTGAAAGGCATAACCGGCCGCCGTCTGCGCCACGCGCACATTGGTCAGCCGCTCCCGCAGGAGAACATGCCCCGGGCCGGAAGAAATATCGTCGACCAGTTGCTCCAGCCACAGCTCCAGATCGCTGCGGAAAGCCCCGGTGTCGCGCGGCACGCTATCCGGCAGGAAACGTTCGCTCGCCACGTCCTCAAGCAGCTTGGGCAGACTTTCCCATCTGCGATAGATCGTCGATGGCGGAACTTCGGCGCGCTCGGCGACAAGCGGTATCGTCAGCTCACACTCCGGATTTTCAGCCATCAAGGCTCTCACAGCCTGATGAACGGCAATCTGTATACGTTCGCTGCGCCCGCCGGGCCGGATGAGTGTGCGCGCCATGTTCCAATTCCAGTGTCTGAACCGAAGTACCATAGGGTGCCGGTGCCGGAAACCCCTGCGCTGCGAAACCGCCGGGAGCTTCAGCCCGTGCTTTTCCTCCGCCACGTCACGGGCCAGAATGCCGGTCTTTCGGAACCACATCGATATTGGTTACACCCTCCACAATCAAAAAATACACGTAAAACACGTATCAGGTTGTATATTTACAAGTCTTGGCGCTTGGCCTTAGATCGGATTCTCATCACCGCGCTGGGGAGCCAGATGAAATTTTCGATTCTTTTTGCAGCCTTTTTTCTCTCGTCCATCTCTGCGGCTCTGGCGGACTGTCCCGCCCCCGTCGACAGCAGCTTTGCGGCTGCAGCTAAGGCGAAGTTCGACTGTTCCAGTTCTCTGCCGCTGAAGGGGCATGAGACGGATCGGAAATTTCAGGTCCATTACGACTTCCCCAAGACCCTGCCAGATAATACCAAGCTGCCTTGGCTGAGCATCGATCCGCAGAAGGAACCGGCCACCTATATGAAGGCGATCCTTGGTTATGTGACCAAGGTGAATGCCCGCCCGGATATCGACTGGCGCATCGAGGACAACAAGGAAGAGCAATGGTGCGATGCGCCGTGGTTCTTCATGTTGCGTGAACCGCTGCGCGGCATGACGACCGAGCGCTGGTCGCGCCCCAAGGAACTGCACGCACTGCAGAAAGGCTGGGAGCGCAATTTCGCCGTCGGCATCTATAACGATGTCGCCTGTTACGGTTTTGGCCAGATCTGGGGCGATCCGGCCTTCCCGAAGACACGCGGTTTTGCCTTCGCGGAAGGTGCCGTTGCCGCCAAGATGCTGTTCACCACGGCCACGCCGCAGGACGTTCCCTATCTGGCAAATTCGAAGGAGTGGGAGGTTGCCGGCAAGAAGGACGGCGGCACCATGACGATGCGTCTTCTGCAACTCGACCTTTCGGTGAAAGACAAGCGCTCGCCGAACGGCTGGTTTTTCGGCACCTTCGTCTACAACGCTCTGCAACCCGGTGCGACGCCCTATGACCGGCTGGTGCCGGTGGGTCTGATCTGGGGCAGCGACCCAGCCCTGACTGCCAACGCCTATATGACCAAGGGTGCAACACCGACCGAAAGCTGGGTTAACCCGTTGATTGCGGCGCAATTTTACGCCCTTCCCCGCCAGCATCTCGGCCTTTTCGGCCGCGCCAACGGCCCGGTCGACAACCCCAAGTCCGCCTGCATTACCTGCCATCAGGGCTCGCTGGATTGGGGTACGGCCGTTTTGCCAAAAAGCTGGCAGGCGAGCGAAGCGGCAAAACTGATGCCGGGCGCACCTTACGACCCTTATGACGATGCGGCTGTCACGGCCTATTTCCGCAATATCGGCACGAATTCAGCGGTGGCTGATACACAGGCGCTGGACTACGTGCTGCAGGTTTCAAAGGGCATTGCCGCGTTCCGCAACTGGGTTGCAACCGACTTTCCGGACCAGGCGGCAGCCACCACCGATGTACCACCCTACCCGTTCAAACCCCAGCCACCCGGCGCTTTTGTGCCGACAGACGAAATTTCGCCTGACCTGGCAGGGCCTGAAGGGTGGGAAGAAAATGAACATGACACAACCGGTAAGCTTTTCCTTCGTTGAAGAAAGCTGATAGACAGGAATCTCATCTGTTTTCAGGCGCGACTTATGCTGTCCTTAAACGTCTTTGGCCGCTTTCAGATCGTTGATCAGTTTGGCACCGACTACAGCCCGAAAGGGCTGAAGGCGCGCGGCGTTTTCGCACTTCTGGCCATGTCGCAGGGCTATTCCCGCAACCGCGTCTGGTTGCAGGACAAGTTGTGGAGCGACCGCGATTCCAAGAAGGGATCGGACAGCCTGCGCCAGACGCTGGTGGAAATCCGCCGCACGCTCGGTCCCTACGAGGCCGCCCTCAAGACCGACCGTGAAAAGATCGCGCTCGACCCCGCGCAGTTTACCGTCACCTACAACCGGCCGGTCAGCGGTGAAGACTGGAACGACGAGCACAGCGCCTTTGCCGATCTCGATATTGCCGATGGCGAATTCGAGGACTGGATCAGAAATCTGCGCATGTCCTTTGCGGCGGAAACGACACCGCAAAATATACAACCTGTCAGGGCCGTGCACACGCCAACGCCGCCCAAACCGGCGATCTTTTTCCAGTGCCAGTCCGACAATCAGCCGGTGAGCGAACTGGTCATCACGCGGCTGATGACGCTGGCAACGACGTCGCTGCTCGACCGCGACGATTTCCAGATCTTCCCACAGACAACGCTGTTCGAAACCGGTGGCCGTGCCCCCGTCTCCGGCCTTTCCATTTCTGTGCGCGCCGTGACGATGGGCCTTGTCACCCACGTGGCCTTCGCCATCAATCATGCAGAAACGGGCCAGCTCTACTGGTCACGCACCGTTCCCATTCTCCTCGCCTCGGAAGAAGCCTTCGTTCAGGAGTGCGGCACGCTGGTGCAGGCCGTTCTTTCGACGTTCCGTGAGCGGAAGGACCAGCTTTCGATTTCCAACTCGGCCGCCATGCTGGCCGGTCATGCCCGCGATCTGATTTTCCGCTTCGACCGCACCAGCCTCAAGGATGCCGACACGCATCTGCGTTACGCCTATGATCGCGAACCGCGCCCGCAATATCTGGCTTGGCGCGCATTCCTGCGCAACATGGCGCAGTTCCAGCACCGCACCAGCGCCTTTCTGGAGGACAGCATCAGCTCGTCAGAACTGGTGCAGGAAGCACTGCGTCAGGAAGGCGGCAGCGCCAGCATTCTGGGCATCGGCGCTCACCTCGAATATCTGGGTGGCGGTTCGAGCCGTGGATCACTCAGAATGGCCGAACGCGCCGTCAGCCTCGATCCGCTCAACGCCGTCAACATCGCCATCCTCTCCAACACCGAACTGGTGCTCGACAAGCTGGAAGACAGCCGCCGCTCGGCCACGACGGCCCTGTCACTGACCGGCGGCGGTGAACATCGCGCTCTGGTGGAATTTTTCTGCTGCATGTCGGCCTCGGCACTCGGCGATTATCCGACCGCCATCGGCCATGCCGAGGTGGCGTTGATGCTGCGCCCGGCTTTCCGTGCGCCGCTTCGTTATCTCGTGGCGCTTTACAAGCAGATGGGCATGATTCCCGAGATGGAAAACGCCATTTTGCAACTGCGCCAGCTCGAGCCCGACTTCACGCCACAGCGCTTCCTTGACGACGATTACCCCGTCACGACCATGCGACGCATCCGACTTATCGAAACTATCGCAAGTTAAGTGCTTCAATTCACACGCAGCTCACGGTCGATTCACGCTGGAATCACGATAGCGGTCTAGTTGTACCTAATTGCAAAAAATCAGGGGCCGATCATGAGTGATACCAAAATTGTTTCAGATCATCTGAATGCCGCTTTGCTTGCCACCAAATCCGACAGGCCGTTTCTGGCCTATCTGATCCAGATGGCGCTGATTGAAGCCAAAACCGTACCCGAACAGGTGCACCAGAAGAACGAAGTCAACGAACTGAAAGACTACCTGTTCCCCTATGGCAGCACCGAGGAATTCCTGTCCAAGCCGCTGCAGTTCCGTGCACGCAGCCGCGTCGCTGGCTTCCTTTGAGACCATCACTACCCGCGGATCATGAGATTTTGTCCTGACTGCTCACGCAGTCAGGCCGCATTGCGTTTCGCTGCGGATTTTCCTTCGCAGGCCATGGCACTCCCCGCCACGGGCACAATCCCACCGACCATCGCGACACTATGAATTCCGGGCCGCGCCAGCATTGTGCCGCCAGCATCACGCGCCTGTTCAGCGCTGAGGGCGAAAGCCCGTCCTTCCCTCATGCGAAACGAACGACGTGATTTACGGGATCACCGCAATGATGGGCGATGCTGCCAGAAGAGCGACCTCTTCCGACTTGCCGGCCGGCGAGACAAGACTTGCCTCTCCCGTTTTGCGGGCCCGCTCCACCTTTGCCAGAACCTGCCTGCCATCCCTCAGACGGCAGATCGACAGCGCTCCGATTGCGGACGCATCGACCATATCAGTCTGGCTGAACAACAGCACCGCATCATCCCAGATCGCCAGAGCACCTGATGACGCGCGGATCTGCGCCGCGACGACCTGTCTGTTGTAATGACCACCAACGGCAAGCTGCGCTTTCTCAACGACGGAGGCTGGCAAAGGTCTGGGCTCCGGCAACATCTCGATCGTGCCGCTTTCGTTGATCGTCGCAGCCAGAACGATGCGCGCCTGCGGCCCATCCGCCTCGGTCGTGATACCGGCATGTTTCATCACATCCGCCAGCGAAACACCCAGAAAACCGGCAATCTGCGTGGCCTCGTCCATCCGCATCCTGCGATGGCCGGAAAATGTACGGGAAACGGCGGAGGGATCGGAGTCCATGTGTCGGGCCAGTGCACGAAGCGATTTGCCCGTATCTTTCAACCGGGCATGAAACCAGTCACCATCAATAGCCGCCATAAAAATCCCCTGGCACATCCGTATTGTTGTATATTTGTTGCAAAATTCACAACGATATGCAAGCGCCTCCTTGCTGAACCGTGCTGACATAACGCTAAGATCGGCAAGAAACGGCGCACTCCCGACATCCTTGCTTAATTTTCTTCGATCGCATGTTGCTCACTGTTGACGTTGCGATTATAGCAACATATTGTTGACGGACACAACGAATGATTTGACCGTCCCAGGGATGATGAACCTGAACATGCGCCGGAGGGCTGACATGCGCGACAAGCCGCTTTCCATGCTTGAGCAGTCGGAACTGATCGAAGAGCTGATTGGTCGCTGCACGATGCGCAACGGCGCGTTTTCGCAGGAAACCGTTCTCGTCATCAACGGCCCTACCGTGGATGACCTGGCGCATCTGGCAAGCCGGCTCCGGCGCATGTCGCATCATCAGACCAGGATCGAGAAAATGGTGATGGGCAAATGAGACATGCCCTTTTCCGCTCCGCGCCCCGCTCACAAGCAATCGCGCCTTACGCTGCCATTGGCTGAGCGAAGGCGTCCCCGCAGCAACAGATTATGGAAGGCAAGCCATGACCATCAGAGCACAACACCCCTCGCATGCCGCCCGCTCAGCACCGGAAACCACGATCCCGAACTGCAACTTTCCGTTTTTCGGCGACCAGTTGAGCCGGGAGCAGGCCCGCGACCTGTTTTTCTATGACAACGGCCGCCTGCTGTGGCGCGAAGGCTCACGTCGCCGGCGCCCCGATGCAGGGTCGGAATATTATCGCAAGAGCACCAGACAGGACCCGATCTGGGTCATTCTGCTCGGCGCGCGTGGTGAGCAGCGTTTCTACATGCGTCGCTATCTGGTCTGGAACTGGCATTTCGGTGAAACGGACCAGATTCTCGTCCCGCGCGATGGCGACCACCTGAATGACCGGATCGGCAATATCGGTTTTGCCGGGCGCCTGGCGAAACCGGAAATAAAGTCGACAGTGCCTGAAAGACCGCTGTTTGAAAGCCGGTACGGCGTCAACTGCCCGTGCTGCGACGCGCCGGTGCAAACCATGTCGGCCGATATTGCCACGCAGGTCTATGGCATAACCGAGCAGCAATCGCGTATCCTGCGGGCCGTCTGGAGCGGCAAGGGAAAACCCGTCCAGATGGAGCGCGTTTTCACCGAAATGTATCACGACGACCCCGAAGGCGGCCCCACGCAGGTCAAGATGTATGCGGCCTTCAAGGTGGCTCTGTCGCATCTGCGTAGCAAGCTGAAAGGCTCCGGAATTTCGATTGTGACCGTTGGCTACCGTCAGGGCTACCGGCTGATCCTGCAGGACAAGGTGTGATTGCCGACCGGGGTCAACGGGCAGCAGACCTTGCCGTCAACAAGGAGAACGTGGAGGGAAATCCCGTCGCAAACCCCTGAGAATTTCAAAGACGGCGCTCGTTTTGCGTCACCAATGTTGCGTTAATCACAACAATCAAACAAGAGCAGCAACGTAATGTCCTCTGATGTCGAACGGTTACGCCGTGATGTTTCCTTATCCGCGACGGCAGAGAGCTACGGTTTCAGGCTGGAGCGCAACGGTCACGAGTTCCAGACCTGCTGCCCGTTCCATGCCGAAAACACGCCGTCCTTCACCATTTTCATGGGCCAGGATGGCGTGCAGCGTTTCCACTGCTTCGGCTGCGGCGAAAAGGGGGATGTCCTCGATTTCGTCCAGAAGATCAAAGGCGTCGCCCTGCCCGAAGCGGTTCGTATTCTCGGCGGTGCGGATACCGCCCGTGCCAATACCAGGCGACAAAAGTACGATGCACCCGACCGCTATGACGGCATCACCCCGATAGATCCGCCGTCGCAAGCGCTGCATGCCGGACGCCGCGTGCGGCTTTATAACCCCAAGAGAAAGGGCCAGCACAGCGAATGGGGCACCTTCGCGCCCGCAATGGTATTTCCCTATCGCCGCACCGATGGCTCCCTGCTGGGTTACGTGCTGCGCCATGATCTGCCCGGAGGCGCCAAGGAAACGCCAATGGTCATGTTTGTGCGGTTGCCGGATGGCAGGCAGACATGGTGCCGTTTCCCCTTCCCCAAGCCCCGGCCGCTCTACGGCCTGCATGAACTCGGCGATGCCCGTGAGGTCTATGTCGTCGAAGGTGAAAAGTGCCGCGACAGGCTGCACAGGGCGACCGGCCTCACCGTCGTCTCATGGGCAGGCGGCACCCAGGGCGTCAAACACACCGACTGGTCGCCACTGGCCGGTCGCAAAGTCACCATCTGGCCGGATTTCGATGCGCCGGGCATGGCAACAGCCACGGAAATTACAACCGCTCTGACCGGGCTTGGCGCAGAAGCACGCCATGTCGGGCTGACCGAGATTGACGCAGCCTCCGAGATCGAAAGCTACGGTTTCGAAAACTGGCAGACGGGCGATTTTCCGAAAAAGGGTTGGGACTGCGCCGATGCGGTGGAGGCGGGCTGGGGCCGCGACCAGCTCATCCGCTTCCTCAACACCACCATGCGGCCCATGACCCCGCTTGCCTCCCAGCCTCAGGAAAAATCACCGTCCAGAAAGGTGCCTCTGGGTGCAGATGGTATCGAGGCCATGCCCGAGATGTTTCCAGGCCAGATGTATGGATCGGAAGTCTGGCTGGCGCGGGAATTTCACCACGAGATGAAGAAGGCCTGTGGCGGCCAGATCGTGCGCGCCGAGGGAAAATTCTGGGCTTTTGGCCCAACCGCCTGGCGGCCGATTTCCGACCAGAAGATCAGGCTTGCCATGCACGCGCTGGACGCCATCGGCATTGGCGTGAAGGAAACGCCGCTCAAGCTCGGCAAACGCATGATCGATGGCATCATCAACGAGCTGGGAACACGCGTGTCGGACGACGACTTCTTCAAAAGCCCTGTCGTTGGCATGAATGTGAAGAACTGCACCATCACCATCGACGACAAGGGAAAGGTGGATTGCCGTGCCCATGATCCGCAGGATCGCTTTCGCTTCACCATCAATGCCGAATATCATCTGCACACCGATAGCCATCCACCCGAGGGTTCGTTGCTGCACAGGCTGCTTTACGGTGCCTTTCGCCATGATGCCGATGCCGCCGACAAGATCCACCTGATCTCCGAAATGCTGGGGGCAGCAGCCTTCGGTCTTGCGACGCGTGTAAAACAGCCGAAGGCCTTCATCCTGCTCGGCGAAACCGCCAATAACGGCAAATCAACCATTGCCGCGCTGTTTCGCGCACTTTTGCCAGAAGGTGCCGTATCCTCCATCTCCCCGGCTTTCTTCAACGATGAAAAGCGCATCATCAACCTCGCAGGCAAGGCCGCCAACGTCGCAGACGAGCTGAGCGCTGCGGCAATTGCCGGAGAAGAGTTCAAGGCGGCAGTGACCGGAAACCCGATTGAAGGCCGCAGTCTCTACAAGGATGTGGTTAGTTTTTCGCCACGCGCCCTGCACTGCTTCACCACCAACACCCTGCCCCGCTTCAACGGCGGCATCGATCGCGGTCTGCGGCGACGGCTTGTGGTCATGCAGTTCAACCGGTCGATCCCTGACAGTGAGGTCATCACCGATATTGCCGAACGCATTCAGGCAGAAGAGCTTGATCTGCTGCTCGGCTTTGCCGTTGCCGGTGCAATCCGCCTGAAAAAGAACGGCGGCTACACCATTCCGGAAAGCTCGAAGGAAGCACTCAATGCCTGGCTGCTGCTCGACCCGCTCAATGAGTGGTTTGACATCCGCGTCGTGCCCATCACGCACGAACCCCGTGGCGGCTGGCTGCGCACCAGCAAGCTTTTCGAAAACTTCAGGAACTGGGCCGTGGAACAGGGTTACAAGGAAAGCTTCCTGCCCCCGGTCAACACCTTCTCCCAGCGGCTGAAATCCATGCCGAATGTGCAGTTGAAACGTCTGAGTTCAGGCATGGTCGCGCAAGGCGTCACCATTGAAGGCGTCACCCAATATGGTGATGTGTTCTGAAGCTTCACCCCGCCGGGATCGCGCCCCCATGCCATGCGGATAACCATTGGCGAGGGAAACTTGCCGCCTCATCATCCATTGAGGACATCGCGACATGGCAAAACAGAATTTCGAGGCATGCCTCGCCTTCACGCTTGCGGCCGAGGGCGGGCTTTCGAAGGACCGCAGGGACCCCGGCAACTGGACGGACGGCAAGGTCGGCCTTGGTGAGTTCAAGGGCACGAAACACGGCATTTCCGCCGCAGCCTTTCCCACGCTGGATATCGCCAATCTGACCGTCAAGGATGTCGCCCCGATCTACAGGACACGGTACTGGGATGCGGTGCGTGGCGACGAACTGCCGCCAGGCTTCGATCTCGCCACCTGGGATTACGGCGTCAATTCCGGGCCGGCACGCGCCATCCGCGAGGCGCAGGCCGTGATCGGCGCCCCCGTCGACGGCAAGGCCGGTCCCGTCACCCTGCGCAAGGCCTCCTCGGCCGGCGTCAAGGAAATTCAGGCGCTCTGCGCCCGTCGCCTGAGCTTCATGCGCGGCCTGAAAATCTGGAGCATCAACAAAAATGGCTGGACGGCCCGTGTCGCGAAGGTCGAGGCGAAGGGTGTCGCCATGTATCTCGCCGCAACGGGATCGGCAGCCTCAGCCACAAAGGCGCTTGCCGAAGAAAGCCAGAAGGCAGCCCACAGTGCAGAGAAGAACGGCAATCAGGCAGCCCTCGTCGGCACGGGTGGCACGGTGTCCGTCTCGACGGGTATTTCCTCCTGGACGGGCTTTTGTCTCGGCATGCTGGTCGTGCTGGCGGCAATGTCCGTCATTCTCGCAGTTTACAGGAAAAACAGGCGGCGCGCTGAAGCCTATCGCGCCGAAGTGACCGCGCTCTCCGACGCGGGCGCCTGACAGGGGTTGAGAGGCAGCCAAACGCAGGGGCCGCAGGACTGCGGCCTTTTTTCGTTTCCAGAAGCACGAGAGGACTGCAAGCGCGGTTTTTGAACTGGTAATTGCCCTGGAATTGCGGGAAAAGACTGGCACCTGAAGTCGATGCAAGGAAGCTTTTCATGGCCGCAACTGTCATTCCCACACCGCAACCGGTTCTTCTCCCCGTCGAAGGCACCAGCGAGACGTTTCCGGTACGGCGCGTTTATTGTGTTGGCCGCAATTACGCCGACCACGCCATTGAAATGGGACATGATCCGTCGCGCGAGCCGCCCTTCTACTTCCAGAAAAACCCGGACAACCTGCTGCCAGCAGGTCGCGATTTCCCCTACCCGTCGCTGTCGTCCAACGTGCATTACGAAGTCGAATGCGTGGTCGTTCTGAAAAGCGGCGGTTCGGATATTCCGGCCAGTGAAGCACTGGATCACGTCTGGGGTTATGCCGTCGGCATCGACATGACGCGCCGCGACCTGCAGGACGGCCTGAAGAAGATGGGCCGCTCCTGGGAAGGCGCCAAGGCATTCGAATTTTCCGCACCGGTCTCGCCCGTCGTGCCCGCGTCGAAAATCGGCCATCCCTCCACCGGCGCCATCTGGCTTGATGTCAACGGCACGCGCAAGCAGACCGGCGATCTCTCGCAGATGATCTGGAAAGTACCGGAAGTGATTGCCGAACTGTCCAAGCTGTTCACGCTTGCCGCCGGCGATGTCATCATGACCGGCACACCCGCAGGCGTTGGCCCCATCGTACGCGGCGATCTGATCGAATGCGGCGTCGACGGTGTCGGCACGCTATCCGTCAAGGTCGCGTAACGCAAACCGGGAGGAGAACCGATGCCGCTTTACCGTCTGGGAGACAGAACGCCCCAAACCCCTGCCCCTGACCGTTACTGGGTTGCCCCCGATGCAAATGTCATCGGGTCGGTCACGCTAGAAGAGGATGTCGGCATCTGGTTTGGCGCGACGCTGCGCGGCGATAATGAGCCGATCAGCGTTGGCCGCGGCACAAACATTCAGGAAGGCGTGATGGTGCACAGCGATCCCGGCTATGCCGCGACGATCGGTGAGATGTGCACCATCGGCCACCATGCCATCGTTCACGGCTGCACCATTGGCGACAACTCGCTGGTCGGCATGGGCGCAACCATCCTGAACGGCGCGAAGATCGGCAGGAACTGCCTGATCGGCGCCAATGCGCTGATTACCGAAGGCAAGGAATTTCCCGACAATTCTCTCATCGTCGGGTCGCCGGCACGGGTGATCCGCACACTGGACGACGATGCGGTCGCGGCGCTGCGCCGTTCGGCCGAGAAATACATCGAAAACTGGAAACGGTTTTCGAACGACCTGCAACTCGTGCAGGAATAGAACCGGTCCAGTCAGACCGGTAGCAAATCAGGATGCACAGGCAGCGCAGAGGCCACGAATTTCAATCGTGGTCTTTTCCGCCTTGAACTTGTGATCCTTGACCCAGCGTTCCAGACGATGATCGATGTCGTGATCGTGAAACTCGGTCACCTGCCCGCACGCCTCGCAGATGGCAAAAGCGACAGTGCCGTGGTGATGCGTGCAGCACTCCGCCTGGGTATGGGTGCAGGCAACGAAGGCATTCAGGCTTTCCAGCCGATGCACCAGCCCGAACTCGATGAGTTTTTCCAGCGCACGATACACCTGCAACGGGGCGCGGAAACCGTCATCGCGCAGCTTGTCGAGGATCATGTAGGCGCTGAGCGGGCCTTGCGAGTTCGACAGCGCGTTCATCACCAGAGACTGGTTCTTGGTCAGATTTTGCGCATTCATGACTTGCCTCCCTCATCGGCCGCACGGGAAGCCCCCGGTAACGGCAGCAGGCTTACAACGAACAGAACGACTGCGGCAACCACGATCGACGGTCCGGACGGCGTATCGTAGGTCAAAGACCCCATCAGCCCACCGAAAACCGCGATGGCCCCGATCAGCGACGCGATCACCGCCATGACCTCAGGTGTGGACGAAAAGCGTCTGGCCGTCGCAGCCGGAATGATCAGCAGCGACGTAATCAGCATGATGCCGACGACCTTCATGGCGATGGCAATGACGAGCGCCATCAGCAGCGTGAACAGAAGCTTCGCAAGTTCCGGGTTCAACCCCTCCGCCTCTGCCAGTTCGGCATTGACGGTGGATGCCAGAAGCGGCCGCCACAGCTTGACCATGACGCCAATCACAACGAGACCGCCGCCCCAGATCAGCGCAATGTCCGTTGTCGTGACAGCCAGGATATCGCCGAACAGGAAGGAAATGAGGTCGATCCGCACCCAGGTCATGAAGGCGACGATCACCAGACCGATGGCCAGCGCCGAGTGCGAGAGAATGCCAAGAAGCGCATCCGCAGACAGAGCCTGCCGGCGCTGCAGGAACAGCAGCAGCACGGATACCAGCGAGGCGACCAGAAACACGCTGACCGTCAGATTGATCTGGAAGAGAAGCGACAGCGCCACGCCCAGCAGCGCCGAGTGCGCCATCGTATCGCCGAAATAAGCCATGCGCCGCCACACGACGAAACAGCCAAGCGGCCCGACGGTCAGTGCAACGCCGATACCGGCGATCATGGCGCGAATGAAGAAATCGTCAAACATGCCGCTCTCCGTGTTTTGTATCGGAGGTCACAGCATCCGCCGAATGATCGTGTCCGCAGCCGCAGCCATCATGATCGTGATCGTGGTCGTGGTGATCGTGATGATGGGCATGCGTTGAATGGTCGTGGTCATGATGGTGGCCGTCATCGGGATGGCAATGGTCGGTGACCGAGCCATCAGCGTGCAGGACGCGGCCGTCGGGCAGATGGGTATGATCGTGATGATGGCTGTAAACGGCCAGTGCCTTGGCAGCCGTGCCACCGAAAAGCTGCATATATTCGGCGCTTTGGCTGACCGCCTGCGGCGTACCACGGCAGCAGACATGGCCGTTCAGGCAGATCACCGTATCGGTTTCCGCCATCACCACATGCAGGTCATGCGAGATTAACAAAACGCCGCAATTCGTTGAATTTCTGATATTTTTAATCAGTTCATAGAGCGCGATCTCGCCGGAGAAATCGACCCCCTGCACAGGTTCGTCCAGAACCAGAAGATCCGGCTTGCGCGCAATGGCCCGCGCCAGCAGCGCACGCTGAAACTCGCCGCCGGACAGGTGCTGAACCTCGGCATTGGCAAGATGGGCAATGCCCGTGGCATTCAGGGCCGCATCGATTTCCCGGGCCGGGAGCGGCCCGGTCAACGTCATCAGACGCCGCACGGACAGCGGCATTGTCCAGTCGACGGAAAGCTTCTGCGGCACATATCCCACCCGCAACCCATCGATGCGCGAGACAGCGCCCTCGCTCGGCTTCAACACGCCGATCGCCATTTTGGCGCTGGTCGATTTGCCAGATCCGTTCGGACCGATCAGGGTGACGATCTCGCCCTTGCTGACGGAAAAATCCACGCCGCGCACCAGCCAGCGACCGCCGCGCTGAATACCGGCATTGGAAAGAGACACGAGTGTATCACCACCCTTGGGGGCAGAATGAAGCATGGGATTATCCGATTGGCGATGTTGCGTACCGCTATCGCATACGTTATAGCGTTACGCAATAAATGTAATAACATAACCATCTTCTTCAAGTGGAGTGACTTTTCATGAGACCAATCCTGATCGCGCTGGCGGCATCCGCCTCGATAGCAGCCATGGCGTCGAGCGCGATGGCCGCCGCCCCCAATGTCGTGGTCTCGATCAAGCCTGTCCACTCCCTCGTCGCCGCCATCATGAAAGGCGTGGGCGAACCGCAACTGATCGTCGATGGCGCGGCCTCCCCGCACATCTACAGCCTGAAACCGTCCAACGCCCGTACGCTGGAAAAAGCCGACATGGTGTTCTGGGTCGGCCCCGGCCTCGAAGCCTATCTGGAAAAGCCGCTGCAGGCGCTGGCCAGCAAGGCAACGGTCGTGGAACTGGAAGATGCCGAGGGGCTGGAAAAACTGCCATTCCGCGAAGGCGGTCCTTTTGAAGCCCACGATCACGGCGACCATGAAGGACACGATCATGAGGCCGAAGAAGCCCATGAGCACAAGCACGATGGCGAAGAGCATGCCGACGACCACAAGGATGGCCATGATCACGATCATGGGCATGGGCATGGGCATGGGCATGCACATGGCGAATACGACATGCACCTCTGGCTCGACCCGGCAAATGCGAAGGCGATGGCACGCTCGATCGAGGCAGCTCTTATCAAGGCCGACGCGGACAATGCCGCCACCTATCAGGAAAACGCCCGCAAGCTGCTGACGGATATCGACGCTCTCGATGCGGAGCTGGCGGAAACCGTAAAGCCGATCAAGAATAAGCCCTTCATCGTCTTCCACGATGCCTACCAGTATTTCGAACACCGCTACGGCGTGAAGACGGCAGGCTCCATCACCGTCAGCCCCGAGACCATGCCGGGGGCGGACCGCGTCAAACAGGTGCAGCAGAAGATCCGCGAACTCGGCGCCACCTGCGTGTTTGCCGAACCGCAATTCGAGCCGAAGCTCGTCTCAGTCGTCATGGAAGGTACGGATGCCAGGTCTGGAACGCTGGACCCCGAAGCAGCAACCCAGACACCCGGCCCCGATCTCTATTTCGAGATGATGCGCGGCATCGCCAGGTCGCTGAAGGACTGCCTGTCCTGACAGGTCTCTGCTGACCGCACAGATGGCGCTCAGGGCTTGGGCGCCATCGACGACCATACAGGCTTGCTGACACTCTGCAGCGTCTCCGCCGGCTCGCCATTGATGCGTGCCAAAAGTGCCGCCGCAAGCTCCCTGCCCGCCAGCTTGATATCCTCGTTCACAGTGTGAACCTGCGGCTTGATCCAGTTCAGGAACTCGGCCGACTGCTTGGACACGACGTCGATATCCTCACCGATCTTCACACCGGCCGCCTCGAACCCGGCCATCAGCGCAATGGTGCTGCTGCCGCTGATCGACACGATGCCGTCTGGCCGGTCCTTCCCGGACATCAACTGTTCGCCAAAATCGCGCAGCTTGTCGAGCGGGGTTTCAATGGTGACGGAATCCAGCGGAAACTCCGACACGCCGAAATGCCGGATGGCCCGGTTGAAACCTTTTCTGGCGTGGTCGTGAAAGGAAAACCGCGAAGGCGGCACGATGATGGCGATCTTCTTGCGCCCGCACTGCACCAGCCGCTCCACAGCCTCGTAGGCATAGGCCTCGTTGTCGAAGTCGTGATAGGCGTGCTCGATGCCCATGTCGCTGCGTCCATGCGTGACAAACGGCATGTTGCGCTCGGTCATGAAGCGAACGCGCGGATCATCCGGCTGGATCTTGGAAATGATGACACCATCGGCCGATCCGGTGTCGAGAATGTAGCGGATCGGCACCATCGAATCCTTGGCATGCGTGTGCGGTGTCACGACAAGATGATATTGGGTCGCGGCCAGAACCTCGGTGATACCGAACACCATCTGGCTGGTAAAACCCATCAGCTCTTCATCGACGCTCAGCACCAGTGCAATGACATTGGTCTTGCCGGTGCGCAGACGAACGCCGGCGCGGTTCGGCTGGTAACCGATCTGCCTGGCAATCAGCCGCACACGTTCCTTGGTATCGGCGCCAATGTCGGGAGCATCCTTCAATGCGCGTGAAACGGTGGTGATGCCGAGGCCTGTCATAAACGCGATGGTCTTCAACGTTGGGCGCTCACCCGCACCTATCGAAACGTTGTCACTGTCGGTTTTCCCAGTATCGTTCATGTCATTTCGCCATGCTTTATCAGTAATGATCATAGATAGCTTTTGCCATCTTGCAAAGGCGCCAGGCAGTCTCCGTCATCAACTATGCTGCCTTTCCTCCCGACACCTACTGTAACGATATAGGAGACAAAAATCGACAGCCGAACGAAGAAGAAAATTCTCTAATTCTTGGCGTCAATACAGCACCCCGGCGCTTTCTTGCCTCATTAAAGACTTCAGAAATATCACGCAACCTATTGATTTATAATTTTCATGATCAAAACACGTGGATGACATGTCCCGATCTGGAACATCAACATCGACAATAACGGCGATCGTCGTCTGAGGGCATGACGGCGCGGAAATTTTACGGTAACGTTGCCGCTGGGAGGACTGTTCGAAGAGTGCCGGAACCGGTTTTGCCGGGCGGCGTTTCCACGATATCGTCTCCCGAAATTCAGATGCCAGCTTGCATGACGATGCCATGCGACATTGACAATGCCCGCACGAAAAACAGGGTCCAAAAATGGTTTCTTCTTCCTCGCCCGACACGCTTATCGATCTTTCCGGGCACTGGTCCCTGTCGTCTGCGGAAGGAGATCATCGCACCGAAATCCCGATCCCCGGCGATGTTCATACGGCGCTGAAAAATGCCGGCATCATCCCCGACCCCTATCACGGCCGCAACGAGAACGACGTGCAATGGGTCGCGCACCGCGACTGGCTGATCGAGCGCACCTTCGTGGTCGAAGACGTCGACGCAAGCTGGTATCTCGATATCGATTATCTCGACACCGTCGCCATCGTCTACATTAACGACGCGCCGGTGCTGACCAGCGACAATTGCTTCCGGCGGTATCGCCCCGATGTTTCGAATGCGCTGCGTCCCGGTGAAAACACCATCCGCATCCGCTTTCACTCCAACATTACCGCCGGTGCGGAACGGCAGGCACGGCAACCCTTTTACATTCCCTACCACGAAGGCAACTCACCGATTGCCAACGGCAACATGCTCAGAAAGCCGCAATGCCACTTCGGCTGGGACTGGAACATCGCCATCGCCCCGCTTGGCCTTTACGGCACGATTGCCCTGAAGCGGCTGGACACAGCCCGCATCGAACATGTCGTCACCTCGCAGCACCATGTCGAAGGTGGCGTCGAACTGCATGTGGCCGTGACGCTTTTTGCCGAACATGCCGCAAGCGTTACCCTGCACCTGTCGCTGGATGATGAAAGACTGCGCCTCGATTGCGGTGTCGGCGCTGGCGAGACGACGATCCAGCACGTCTTCTTCGTCGAGAACCCCAGGCTCTGGTGGCCGGCGGGCAGCGGTGAACAGGCGCTCTACACGCTGACTGTCGATTTGCCGGATGAGACCGTGACGCGCCAGATCGGTCTGCGAACCGTCGAGCTTCTGACGGACAAGGATGAAGCGGGCAGCCGTTTTGCCTTCCGCATCAACGGGCGCGAGATCTTCTGCCGTGGCGCCAACTGGATTCCGGCCGATGCCCTGCACTCCCTGACGAGCCGCGAAAAGACCGAGGATCTCCTTTGCTCCGCTGCGGAAGCCAACATGAACATGATCCGTGTCTGGGGCGGCGGCTTCTATGAACAGGACTGGTTCTACGATCTCTGCGACCGGCTTGGCCTGATGGTCTGGCAGGACTTCATGTTCGCCTGCAACCTTTATCCCTGCAGCGAGGATTTTCTGGAAAATGTGGAACACGAGGTCACCTACCAGGTGCAGCGGCTGTCCTCCCATCCCTCGCTCGTACTGTGGTGCGGTGACAACGAACTGGTCGGCGCGCTGACGTGGTTCGACGAATCCCGCGATAACCGCGACCGTTATCTGGTTGCTTATGACCGCCTGAACCGCACCATCGAGCGCGCCCTCAGGAAGGCGGCGCCCGAAGCGCTCTGGTGGCCCTCCAGCCCTGCCTCCGGTTATCTCGATTATGGCGACGCGTGGCATGCGGATGGATCGGGTGACATGCACTACTGGTCGGTCTGGCACGAGAACAAGTCATTCGACAATTACCGCTCCATCAAGCCACGCTTCTGCTCGGAATTCGGCTTCCAGTCCTACACCTCCATGCCCGTCATCCGCACCTATGCGGAGGAAAAGGACATGAACATCTCCTCCCCGGTGATCGAACTTCACCAGAAGAACGCCGGTGGCAACGAGCGCATCGCCGGCACGATGTTCCGCTACTTCCGCTTCCCGAAAGACTTTGCAAGTTTCGTTTATCTGAGCCAGGTGCAGCAGGCGGTGGCAATCCGTACGGCTGTCGATTACTGGCGCTCACTGAAACCGCATTGCATGGGAACGCTCTACTGGCAGCTCAACGACACATGGCCGGTCGCGTCGTGGTCGAGCCTGGATTACGGCGGCAGCTGGAAGGCCCTGCACTACGCCGCCCGCCGTTTCTTCCAGCCTGTCACGGTGGTGGCGATCCCGTCGGAGGATGGCAGCAGGCTCAGCTTTTCGATGGTCAACGACAATGGCGAAGACGTCGAGATCGACATCAACATCCTGGCATTGACGATGGATGGAAACCGCATCCCGCTGAAATCCGCCAATGGCACATGCGGGCCGGATGCTGCGGCCGTTCTGACCGAAATCGATCTTGCCAGCCTGCCGGATGGCGCGTTGCTGGCATGGAACTTCATCGCCTCCAATGGCATGACGGGCGAAGGCCACCATGCCCGTGACACCTACAAGGCGCTGGAACTGCAGCCTTCCGGCCTCACATTCATCACCAAGGCACTGCCGAACGGAGAATTCGAAATCGACGTGACGGCAAAGGGGCTTGCACTCTTCGTCATGCTCGAGGCCGATCTGCCCGGTCGTTACTCCGATAACCTGTTCGATCTGGCAGCGGGCGAAACACGCCGCGTACTGTTCACGCCGAAAGACGAAAACAGACACGGCAGGCAGCCGCATTTCACCATTCTCGACCTTCAATCCTGCTAGGTCGTCGACACCGTATTGAAGGTGACGGACAAACACTCTAACCATTTCAATGGCGAACAATCCCGCCTCACGGCGGGCTTGTCTCATCCAGTTCAAAGGTTGCCGGTGTCTTCGGCAACTCTCATCAGCAAGTGGAGGAAAGACATGGCTTGGCAACCGGCCGAAAACCGTTATGCGTCCATGAAGTACAATCATTGCGGCCGTTCAGGCCTCAAGCTTCCGGCGATCTCGCTGGGGCTCTGGCACAATTTCGGCAATGACACCCCGCACCAGACCAAACAGGCAATATGCCGCCGTGCGTTCGACCTCGGCATCACCCACTTCGATCTCGCCAACAACTACGGCCCGCCACCCGGCAGCGCCGAAATCGCCTTCGGTGAAATTCTGAGGACCGATTTTGCCGGCTACCGCGATGAGCTCGTCATCTCCTCCAAGGCCGGATACAACATGTGGCCGGGTCCTTATGGCGAATGGGGCAGCCGCAAATACCTCATCTCGTCCTGCGATCAGAGCCTGAAGCGCATGGGTCTCGACTATGTCGATATCTTCTATTCGCATCGTTTCGACCCGAACACGCCGCTCGAAGAAACCTGCGGCGCGCTGGATCAGATCGTCCGCTCCGGCAAGGCGCTCTATGTCGGCATTTCCTCCTACAACTCCAAGCGTACGCGCGAGGCTGCGGCGATCCTCAAGGATCTCGGCACGCCCTGCATCATCCACCAGCCGAGCTATTCGATGATCAACCGCTGGATCGAGGAAGACGGCCTGGTCGATACGCTCGAGGAACTGGGCGTGGGCTCCATCGTCTTTTCGCCGCTGGCACAGGGCATGCTGACGACGAAATATCTGGGTGGTGTGCCGGATGGCAGCCGCGCGACGCAGGGCAAGTCGCTCAATCCCGCTTTCCTGAACGATCAGAACGTCGAAAACATCCGCGCTCTGAACCGTATCGCCGAAAAGCGCGGCCAGACACTGGCGCAGATGGCAGTTGCCTGGGTTCTGCGCGGTGGCCGCATCACCTCGGCGCTGATCGGCGCCAGCCGGGTCGAGCAGGTCGAGGATTGCGTGAAGGCTCTCGACAATCCCGATTTCACCGCCGAGGAACTGGCGGAAATCGATCGTTACGCACGCGATGCTGACATCAATCTGTGGGCGAAATCCGCAGAACGCAAATAACGAAAAAAGACGGCCGCCCGGTTTTGCCGGGCGGCCTGAAGACCATCGAAATGCCCGCAAAAATCTCCAAACAAGAGATTAATTTCCGCTGCTAAGCATTAACAACCATTACATAAATGTAATTTTAAATTCAGTTTCCGTTCATTCGTTTATTCGTAAATTCCTCCCATCGAAACAAGAGGAAACACTCATGAAAAAGTTCATCACCGTTCTTCTGGCCGCAACCGTTCTCGCTGCTCCGATGGCACAGGCACAGAGCCGTCACGACGACCGTCACCGCAGCGTTCGCATCGAACGCGAAGTCACCACCAAGAAGGTCATCGTCAAGAAGCATCGCTGGGATCGTGGTCAGCGCCTCTCCGCTGGTGAACGTCGCAACTACATCGACCGCCGCGACTACCGCCGTTACCGTCTGTCCGAACCGCGCCGTGACCAGCGCTGGGTTCGCGTCGACAACCAGTTCCTGCTCATCAACGCCGTCAGCGGCCTGATTGTTGGCCTGGCTGCAGCACGCTAAGGCAAGCACCGGCATCAAAAGAAAAGGCCCGCTTTCGCGGGCCTTTTTTATTGGTCATTTTCTGCAATCAGAAAATGTCAGCACCGCTGCCCCACGGGCCATGCGGCTTGTCCACACCGTCGGTGCGCTCAAAGCCGTGTGCGCCGAAGAAGTCGCGCTGTGCCTGGATGAGGTTCGCGCTGCCGCGGCCACGACGGTAAGCGTCGAAGTAACCGAGAGCAGAAGCCAGAGCCGGAACCGGCAGACCGGACAGAACGGCGTAGGAAACGACGCGACGCAGCGGCGCATCGGTGTCCTTCACCATGGTCGAGAAGGCCGGCGTCACGATGAGGTTGGCCACATGCGGGTCCTTCGTGAAGGCCGAGGTGATCTCATCGAGGAACTGCGAGCGGATGATGCAACCAGCGCGCCAGATGCGGGCGATCGTCGGCATCGGCAGGTTCCAGTTGAACTCGTTCGAGGCTGCCGACATGATGGCGAAGCCCTGCGCGTAAGCACCGATCTTGGCGGCCAGAAGCGCGCTTTCCAGATCGGCGATGAAGGCTTTCTTGTCAGCCGGGGAATCGACGAGGCCCGGCAGACCGAAGATCTTTTCGGCAGCTTCGCGCTCATCCTTCTGCGAAGACAGGATACGGGCTGCAACGGCCGCTTCGATGGCGGTGGCAGCAACGCCCATGTTCTGTGCTTCGATGACCGACCACTTGCCGGTGCCCTTCTGGCCGGCCTTGTCGAGGATCAGGTCGACCATCGGCTTGCCGGTGATCGGGTCTGCGGCGCGCAGAACCTTTTCGGTGATCTCGATCAGGTAGGAGTTGAGGCGACCCTTGTTCCACTCGCCGAACACGTCAGCGATTTCAACGGCGCTCATCTTCAGGCCGTCGCGCAGGATGCCGTAGATTTCGGCGATCATCTGCATGTCGGCATATTCGATGCCGTTGTGAATGGTCTTGACGAAGTGACCGGCGCCATCGTTGCCGAGCCATGCAACGCACGGGTCTTCGTTGTACTTGGCGGAGATGGAGGTCAGAACCTTCTCGACGCGCTTCCAGCTGTCTTCCGTGCCGCCGACCATGATCGACGGTCCGTGACGGGCACCTTCTTCACCACCGGAAACACCCATGCCGATGAAGGTCAGGCCGCTATCCTTGAGGTTGTCGAAACGGCGGATGGTATCGCGGAAGTTCGCATTGCCGGCGTCGATCATGATGTCGCCGTTGGCCAGGTGCGGCTTGAGGATTTCCATCTGCTGATCGACCGGATCGCCGGCCTTGATCATGATGATGATCGGGCGTGGAGGACGAATGGCGGCGACGAATTCTTCAATGGTTTCGCAAGGGATCAACTGACCCTTCAATTCGCCAGCCTCGGCGTAGAATTTTCTCGTAGCTTCCGGGGTCCGGTTGAAAACGGCAATCTTGTTGCCCTTTTCTGCGATGTTCAATGCCAGGTTCGAGCCCATGACACCGAGACCGATCAAACCGATTTCTGCCTGTTCCACGGATGTGCCTCCATCTTGCTTTTTGAGTGGTCGTGTTGTGGCACTGTAATGAACAAACAGCAAGGCTGAGGCGGGCTTAAACGATTAAATTTTGATGACGCAAGTCAGCTTTGCATATTTGCTTGAGGTCCATAAGCTGGAGTTATGGCGGATCGGCGACATCCTCTCAGGACGGTTTTGGCCTGTCGTCACCGTCATCGAGCACGCGCCACGCCGCCCCATCCATATCGTCATACTGGCCCGCTTTCAGCGACCAGAGAAAGGCGAAAAGACCGAGACCGCCGAGAAACAACGCCACCGGCATCAGGTAGATCAGCATGTTCATGCCGCCTGCACTCCCTGCCCCAGACGCACGGCCGGCATGTCGATTTCGGTTCCGGCCCTGTCGGCGCCAGCAAGACGCAGGGCATTGGCGACAACGATCAAGGACGACGTCGACATGGCAATCGCCGCGATCATCGGTGTGGCATAACCGGCAATGGCAACAGGCACGGCGATCGCGTTGTAGCCAATCGCCAGGGCAAAGTTCTGGCGGATCAGTTGCCCTGCCCGCCGCGCCGTATCGATGGCGAACGGCACGGCCTCCAGGCTCTCATGCATGAAGACGAAATCAGCCGCCTGGCGGCCGATGTCAGCGGCGGTCGCCGGTGCCATCGACACATGTGCCGCAGCAAGCGCCGGCGCATCGTTGATGCCATCGCCCACCATCAGCACACGCTTTCCCTCGCCCGCAAGCATCACGCAGCGCGCCGCCTTGTCCCTGGGCGAAAGCTCCGCGCCCCACCTGTCGATGCCAAGCCGCTCTGCCAGCAGCCTCACCGCAGCCTTGCGGTCGCCGGACACGACTTCGCTGCTGATGTGCCATGCGCCGAGCCGGCCGAGCACATCGGCCCCACCGGGTCGCAGACTATCCTCGAATGCGAAAGCAGCCAGCAATTTTCCATCCTGCGACAGCACCACCTCGGAGAGCGTGCCCGCATCGCCGCCCCCGATGTCGGAGGGGCATGCAAAACGGCGATTGCCGAGCCTGTAGATGCCGGATGCGGTGACAGCCTCCACCCCCGAACCCGGAATTTCGCTGACCGTATCATATGAGGAAATGGAGCCCTGACGTGCATCGTAAAGCGCCCTGGACAACGGATGGTTCGAATGGGCGGCAAGCCCCGCAGCAATCGCCATGGTCGTGTCGGGCATATCGGCGGAACCCACGAGACGTGGCCTTCCTGATGTCAACGTTCCGGTCTTGTCGAACAGCACCGTGTCGATGTCCGCCAGCCGTTCCATCGCAGACCCGTCCTTGACCATCACGCCGCGCCGGAAGAGCCGTCCTGCGGCCACCACCTGCACCACGGGTACGGCAAGGCCAAGCGCGCATGGGCAGGTGATGATGAGCACGGCAATGGCAATCAGCATGGCCTGTTTCCAGTCACCACCGAAAATGCCCCAGCCAAGGAATGTCAGCAGGGCCAGCAGATGCACGACGGGCGAATAATAGCTGGCGGCGCGGTCGGCGATGCGGCGATAACGCGCCCTGCCCCCCTCGGCCGCTTCCATCAGTGCAATCACTTCCGAAAGGAACGACTGTTTCGCCGAGGCCGTGACGCACGCCGTAAGTGAACCGGTGAGGTTCAGCGTACCGGCCTGCAGATGGTCGCCGCTCTCCACGCGGCGCGGCGCGCTTTCGCCATTGACGATGGACATGTCGAGATCGCTGCTGCCGCTTGTAACCGTCGCATCGACAGGCACCCGCTCTCCCGCCACGATTGCAATCGTGTCGCCCGGTTTGATCTCATCGAGTGGCCGGTAATCGCGCGAACCGCTGGCATTGACCAGCATTGCCCCACGCGGCGAAAGCCTTGCCAGACCGGCAATGGCCGAACGCGCCCTGTCGCGCATGATGTGATCCAGCGTGCGGCCGATCAGCAGGAAGAACAGCAGTGACACGGTGGCATCGAACCAGGCATGTGCGCCGTGATGGATCGTTTCCCACAGCGAGACGGCATAGGAGAGCGTGATAGCAAGCGCAATCGGCACATCCATGTTGGTCCTGCCGTGTTTCAGCGCATTCCAGGCCGAGATGTAAAAGAAGCGACCGCCATAGATCAGCGCCGGTGCGGCAATCATCGCCGAGATCCAGTGGAACATGTCGCGGGTCGCCGCATCCGCACCCGACCAGACCGATACGGACAAAAGCATGATGTTGGCAGAGGCAAAACCGCAGAGTGCCACAGCGCGGATGAGCTGCTTGCGCAGGTCATCCGAGGCATCCTGACTGGCCGAAAAAAGATGCGCCTGATAACCGGTTGACTGGATAGCGCCGACAAGCTCGGCGGGATCGGTCTTGATCCCCGCAACTGCGTCTCTCCAGACGATGGCTACACGCCGCGAGGAAAGATTGACGCGTGCCCGCTCGACGGCTGGATGCCCCCGCAACGCGCCTTCAATGGTGGAGATGCAGGTGCCGCAATAAACACCCGGCACGCTCAGATCCGTCTGGCGAAGGCCCTGACCCAGATCGCGGCTTGCCAGCAACAGCTCCTCGGCAGATGGCGGATTGCCGCCATTTAACGCAAGCGAGCCCTCCGTTCCCGGTGCACAGCAGCTCATGGACGTCCCCTGATAATGGCGATGCGGGTGCCCTCATGCACGATCACCCGGCCATCCTTGACGGCGATCACTTCGACGATCCATTGGCCCGGCAGCACGTCATGAGAACCGGTAAATACGCCTGTCGAAACCGGAGTAAGTTCCATATCGAAGTTCTGATGCTCCCCCACCGGACGGCGGAAATGCGCCGTGACCGTGTCGGTCTCGACCGGTCCGGTCTGCGGATGAAATATCTCGTAGCGCATGCCGTTCCTGTCGACGGAAAGCCTGCCTTCGATACCGCTCGCCGCTCGCGCCTTGGCGGCTTCCGCCTTGCCGTTGAACTGCTGGCTGGCGACATAGGTGTTCTGAACCACCAGCCCGCTCCAGCTTGAGACGGCATTCCAGGCCATGATCATGTTGACGGTGATGATCGTACCGAAGAACAGCACCATTACACCCAGCATGTGCCAGCCGGTAAAGGTAAAACCCGGCGCTTGCGATTTCTGGACAGTCATTTTTTTACTCCCGGGCCATTGAAGACGGCGTCGTAACGCGCCGTTTCATGGCCCTGCACATCACTGACAATGAATTCGAAATTTTCCGACGCAGAGGAGACGTCCTCTCCCGGCAAGGTAACGAACACCTTCAATGTCGTTGCCTCATCCGGCTCCACCAGCACATCGAAGCTGCGCGACGGATCGGCCTGCATGCCGTTGATCTTCATCACCGCATTCGCAATGCCGTCGATGGTCAGGCTGACGGTACGCGGCTCCGGCACCATGTTGAGAATACGCACCGTATAGCCGTTGCGGATCGAGCCATTCGATTCCAGCACATATTGCGGATTTCGATCGTGCAGCACGTTGACCGCCAGACGGTCGCGGGTTGCAAGCGCCACCAGCAGCCCGACACCGATTGCCGCCCATGCAACGGTGTAGATGATCGTCCGTGGACGGAAAATGATGCGCCAGTCGAACTGGCGGACGGCGGCTGCGAAATTGCCATCCGCATTGCGGACATTGCCGGGGCGTATCTCATGACGTCCGCCACCGGTCGCGAGCGCCATGTTCGACTGGTATTCGGCAAGTGTGGCATAGGCGATCAGCCCCTGCGGCTTTCCGGTCTTGGCCATCACGCCGTCGCAGGCATCGATGCACAGCGCGCAGGTGATGCATTCGAGCTGCTGCCCGTCGCGAATATCGATGCCCATGGGACAGACCGCGACGCAGGCGTTGCAATCGACGCAATCCCCCACCGGTTCGCCGGCCGCAACCACCCTTTTCGCATGGCGCGAACGCGGCTCGCCACGCCAGTCATTATAGGTCACGACCAGCGAGTTCTCATCCAGCATCGCCGCCTGGATGCGCGGCCAGGGACACATGTAGGTGCAGACCTGCTCCCGCATCAGCCCGCCGAACACATAGGTCGTCGCCGTCAGGATCGCGACGGTCATATAAGCGACCATCGCCGCCTGCCCCGTCATGAACTGCCAGGCGAGTGTCGGCGCATCGGCGAAATAGAAGATCCAGGCACCACCCGTCGCAACACCGATCAGCAGCCAAATGCCGTGCTTGAGAACCCGCTTGCGCACCTTGTCGAAGGTCCAAGGCCCGGCATCGAGTTTCATCCGGGCGTTTCTGTCGCCCTCGATGGCGCGCTCGACAACCAGAAACAGATCGACCCACACCGTCTGCGGACAGGCATAACCGCACCACGCGCGCCCGACCGCAGAGGTGATGAGGAAAAGTCCAAGCCCTGCCATCACCAGAAGCCCGGCAATGAAGAAGAATTCCTGCGGCCAGATCTCGATGAACAGGAAGTAGAAACGGCGATTGGCAATATCGATCAGCACCGCCTGATCCGGCGCAAAGGGCCCACGATCCCATCTGAGCCACGGTGTCAGATAATAGATGCCGAGCGTGACCAGCATGACCAGCCATTTGAAGCGGCGGAAACGACCCTCGGCACGTTTTGGAAAGATTTTCCGGCGTGCCTCATAGAGCGGCTTGCGCAGTCTGGCGGAGTTCACCGCCTCCGCCTCAAGCCGTTCAGGGGATGGTCCGGCGCTTTGCTGATCGGCGCGGTAAATATTCATGATGCAAGGTCCGTTGCTACTGCTTGCGTTTTCCCATCTGGCTGGGGAAATATCCTTGACTTGCATCAAGTGAGGACAAAGTGGCGCAGCCAGACCACGCGCCACCAAATGGGAGGTCCACATGCCCGTCATGCCATCGAAGATCGTCCACCTTTCGATCGACAGACCCTGGAAAGAGGTTTGTGACTTTGCATCCAACCCGCAAAACATGCCGCTCTGGGCGGCTGGACTTGCCAGCGGCCTGACCCGCAACGGTGATGAATGGATTGCCGATGGCGGCGCGGTCGGATCGGTGCATGTGCGCTTTGCCGCAACGAACGATCTCGGCGTCATCGACCATGTCGTCACCATGCCCGACGGCCTGAAGGTCTATAACGCCTTGCGGGTCACGCCGAATGGCGATGGTGCAGAAATTGCCTTTACCCTGCTGCAACTTCCCGGCATGACAGACGATGATTTTGCACGCGATGCGGGTCTGGTGAAAACCGATCTCGAAACGCTGAAATCGATCATCGAACGGAGCTGAAGGAGGAGCACATGAGCGAAACCGAAAACGACAGAAGGATCGACTATGTCGAATTCAATGTGTCAGACATTGAAGCGAGCAAAGCCTTTTATGGCGGCGCCTTCGGCTGGACCTTCAAGGACTACGGTCCGCAATATTGCGAATTCTCCGATGGACGGCTGACCGGCGGTTTTACGACGACAGCACCAGTTACCGCCAAGGGCGGACCGCTGGTCATTCTCTACGCATCGGACATCGAGGCGGCACAAAACCGCGTCGAATCGGCCGGAGGAAAGATCAGCCTGCCGATTTTCGAGTTTCCCGGCGGTCGCCGTTTTCACTTCACCGACCCGGATGGCTATGAACTGGCGGTATGGTCAAAAGCCTGATCGGGAGATGCATTGAACATGACTGCGACAACACCGCCCTTTTCGCTCGTCGGCCTCGACCATGTCGTCTTCATCGTTGACGACATGGCGCGCGCCCTCGATTTTTACCGGAACGTTCTGGGATGCACGAACGGCTACACCTATCCAGCACTTGGCATGGAACAGGTCTGGTGCGGAAACTCCCTGATCGTTCTCTGGGATGTGACCCATCCTGGCGGCACGAAGGCGGCACCGCCCGTCGCCGGTGGCCGCAATGTCGATCACATATGCATTGCGACCGGACCGCTGAACCATGAGACGCTACGCGCTCATCTGGCGAAATTCGATGTGACCATCGAACAGGAAGCCTTCCACGGTGGCGCGCGGGGAATGGGGCATTCCTTCTATTTCCGCGATCCCTTCGGCAACAAGATCGAACTGAAAGGTCCGGCCGAATATCCCGATGGCCGCGCCGCCTGACCGTATCGACCAGACGAAAAAGGGGCGCTTCGAGCGCCCCTTCTTTATGCGATGGTCTGGATTCGACGATTTGGCGTCCCTTATTCGCCACCCCCCAGCGAATGCACGAAGATGGCGAGCTGCTTGACCGTGGTGTCACCCAGACGTCCACCCCAGGCGGGCATGACGCCATGCTTGGGCGAACGGATCTGTGAGACGATGCCCTGCTCGCCATGCGCTTTCAGCCAGATGGCATCGGCAAGATCGGGCGCGCCGAACTCGCGGTTGCCCTTGGCATCCTCTCCATGGCACGAGGCGCAATTGTCGGCGAAGACCTGCTTGCCGGGCTCCGCCAGCGCCGGATCGGAAGGCGTTCCGGTCAGGCTGACGACGTAGGCCGCCACCTCGCGGATTTCCGATGTCTCGAGAATATCGCCGAACGCCGGCATTTCCGAAATGCGGGTATCCGCGTCCTCGGCAAAGCGAATGCCGTGGTTGATGGTGGTATAGATATCCTCGACGCTACCGCCCCACAGCCATTCGTCATCATTGAGGTTGGGGTAACCCTGGCTCCCCTCGGCACCGGAGCCGTGACATTGAATGCAGTTGACCTTGAAGGCGGCGGCACCGCCCGAAAGCGCGAACTGCATCAATGTGCTGTCGGCCTGGATATCTTCGAGCGAGGCGCTGGCGATCCTGTCGAGTGAGACGCTCTGCGCATCCTTGGCGGTGGCGATTTCGGCGGTGATGTCAGCGCGGCTGCTCCAGCCGAGCACGCCTTGTGTCGCACCGTTGATCAGCGGCCATGCCGGAAAGGCAATGGTGTAACCGATGGCCCAGAGAATGGTGGCGTAGAAGGTCCACACCCACCATCTCGGCATCGGGTTGTTCAGTTCACGAATGCCGTCCCATTCATGGCCGGTTGTTTCGACGCCGCTCAGCTTGTCTATATGTTTGTCGGCCATATCCTAGTCCTCCTTCAGAGGGATGCTGGCGGCATCGTTGGCCGCCTTCTTGCCGCCGGGACGCAGGGTGAAGACCACGACGCCGACGAAAAACAGCGCCATGGCAAGCAGGCCCCAGCTATCGGCGAAGTGACGCATGGCTGTGTAGGTTTCCATGGTCTCTCCTCACCGGTATCCGGCCGCATCGTCATAGGTCGAGAAATCAACCAGCGTGCCGAGCATCTGCAGATAAGCGACCAGCGCATCCATCTCGGTCAGCCTGGCCGGATCGCCGTCGAAATCGCCGATCTTGGCCTTGGGGTAGCGCTGCAATACACCGCTGGTATCGGCATTCGGGTCAGCCTGCGCCGCAAGGTCGGCGGCCGCACTGTCGATCATCTCGTCGCTATAGGGCACGCCAACGGCGCGATTTGCCTTCAGCTCCATCGAAACGTCGGTCACCTTGAGAGGTGTCGTCTTGAGGAAGGCGTAGGACGGCATGATCGATTCCGGCACCACCGAACGCGGGTCGGCCAGATGCTGTACGTGCCATTCGTTCGAATAACGGTCGCCGACACGGGCAAGATCGGGCCCGGTTCGCTTCGAACCCCACTGGAACGGGTGGTCGTACATGGATTCGGCCGCCAGGCTGTAATGGCCATAACGTTCCACCTCATCGCGGAACGGGCGGATCATCTGACTGTGGCAGACGTAGCAGCCCTCACGGATGTAGATGTTGCGCCCGGCCAGTTCGAGCGGTGAATAAGGCCGCATGCCCTCCACCTTCTCGATGGTGTTTTCAAGGTAGAACAGCGGCGCGATTTCCACGATACCGCCAATCGAAACGACGAGCAGCGAACCGACGAGAAGCAGGGTGGCGTTGCGTTCTATGAGCTGGTGTTTGTCAAGAAGCGACATTGTTGCTCCTCCTTATTCGGCCGGCTGGGCAACGACGGGATAGCTTCCGGCAATCGGAGCCTCCTCCCGCTCGTAACCGCGCGCGGTCATGTAGACGTTGTAGGCCATGACGAGACCGCCGCAGAGGTAGAGCCCCCCGCCGACCGCACGCAGGACGTAATACGGGAACAGCGCCGCGACCGATTCCGCGAAGGAATAGACGAGGAAGCCCTGCTGGTCGTATTCGCGCCACATCAGCGCCTGCTGGATACCGGCAACCCACAGCACGGCGGCGTAGATGACAATGCCGAGCGTTGCGAGCCAGAAGTGCCAGTTGACCATGCGCAGGCTGTAAAGCCGGTCGCGGTTCCACAGCTTCGGTGTCAGGTAATAGATTGCGCCGAAGGTAATCATGCCGACCCAGCCGAGCGCGCCGGAATGCACGTGGCCGATCGTCCAGTCCGTATAATGGCTGAGCGAATTGACGGCCTTGATCGACATCATCGGTCCCTCGAAGGTCGACATGCCGTAGAAGGCGATGGCAATCACCATCATGCGGATGATCGGATCGGTGCGGATCTTGTCCCATGCGCCCGAAAGCGTCATCAGGCCGTTGATCATGCCACCCCATGACGGCATCCACAGCATGATCGAAAACACCATGCCGAGCGTCTGCGCCCAGTCGGGCAGCGCCGTATAATGCAGGTGGTGCGGACCTGCCCAGATATACATGAAGATCAGCGCCCAGAAGTGGATGATCGACAGGCGATAGGAATAAACCGGGCGACCGGCCTGCTTCGGCACGAAATAATACATCATGCCCAGGAAGCCTGCGGTCAGGAAGAAACCGACAGCGTTGTGGCCGTACCACCATTGCGTCAGCGCATCCTGCACGCCAGCGAAGGCCGAATAGCTTTTGACACCGAGGAAGGAAACCGGGATCGCTAGATTGTTGACGATGTGCAGCATGGCAATCGTCACGATGAAGGCGAGATAGAACCAGTTCGCCACATAGATATGCGGCTCCTTGCGCATCAGGATCGTACCGAGAAACGCGATGAGATAGGCGACCCAGACAATCGTCAGCCAGATGTCGACATACCATTCCGGTTCGGCATATTCGCGTCCCTGGGTAATCCCGAGCAGATAGCCGGTGGCCGCCATGACGATGAAGAGATTGTAACCCCAGAACACGAACCAGCCGAGGTTGCCGCCAAAAAGGCGGGCGCGACAGGTTCTCTGAACCACGTAGAAGGACGTGGCAATCAGCGCATTTCCCCCGAAAGCGAAGATCACCGCCGACGTGTGCAGAGGCCGCGTGCGGCCGAAATTGAACCAGGGCGCGACATTGAGATCGGGATAGGCAAGCTGCAGAGCGACGACCACGCCGACCAGAAAGCCGACGACACCCCAGAACACGGTCGCGACCACGCCGTATTTTACCACCTCGTCAAAATACTCGGACTGGCGCTGCGTCTTCGCAGCCTGACGAACCGGCGCAAAGGACACACGGCGCAGCAACAGAACGGTGCCGACAAGCAGCGTGAAGAACAGAACCCACATATGGGCTTCAAAAAGACTGTCGTGAGCGAAGGCCGCTCCGAGCAGCGCGAAAAAGGCCCCGAGGGCCACCATCGCAATTTCCAAGGTATAGTTCATTGTTGGTTTCCCCCAACGTCAAGCGGATCGACGCCAGGCGCGAGCAGCTTTCGAAAGCGGAAACCGGCCTTTGCGTCAGGGGGAGCATTGCCACCGACCGCGGGAAACAGCCTTGATTCAGATCAACGGAAAAAGAGCTGCCGGAAGCGGCCTAGCCCTTCATTTTCAGAGGCAGGCCGGCGGCGATGAAATAGACCTCGCCTGCGATGGCGGCAACGCGCTGGTGCAGGCGGCCGGCATGATCGCGAAACTCCCGTGCCATGCGGTTTTCCGGCACGATGCCGAGGCCGACCTCGTTGGACACGAAGATCAACCTCGCCCTTGCCTTGCCGATATGCTCTTCAAGCAATGAGAAGGCAGCCTCGATATCGGCCTCTTCCATCATCAGGTTGGTAAGCCACAACGTCAGGCAGTCGATCAGGACGACATTGTCAGGCGCGTCAATCTCACGCAGCACGGACACGATATCGACAGGCGCTTCATGGGTGATCCACTCTTCACCGCGTCGGTCCCGATGGTGGGTAATGCGTTCGCGCATCTCGTCATCCCACGCCCGGCCGGTGGCGATGTAATGCGCCTGGCCGCCTGCCGCCTTGACCAGATCTTCGGCGAAACGGGATTTTCCGGAGCGAGCGCCGCCGAGAACGAGAACAGAGCGTGAAGTATCAGTCATGCGAACCAGAAGAGAAATATGAAGGAGAGCCGGTGTCATTGCGGCGATACCACAAGCCGCAAGCCGCCGCGTCATGAAAAGAGAACGATTCGTAGATCAAGAGGCGTTCTCCCGGTCGATCATGCCGGACTGCTGCGATACCGTTTCAAAGGGCCGAACCCGCCCGCACCATGCGGACATCAAAGCGCAGCTTTCGATAAAACGGAAACACCGGACTCTCTGGAAAAAGGCTAGGTCCGAACGCGCTTTCTGTCAATCGAGCGTGGCGCGCGAAAACATCGGATCTGGGTCGGCAACCGGGACGCAAAACCTTTTCCGGCGCCGACAGGCAGCGTTCGTTGCCTGTGCGTCATTGATAGCCGCAACATGGTTACCGGAACGTTAGCGCCGGACGCGATCTCATGCCATCGATGCAAGAAAGGGCCATTTTAAGCTGTTTACTCGCCCTGCCATTGCATCAAAAGCGATTCCGGTTCGCGCGCCTATGCGCTAACCTTCGCGCGACATCCGGTTCGCAAGATTCGCAAACAGCAAAGGTTCTCGCCCACGATGACCACCATGGACTATGTGGCATTCGCTCTCTTCATCCTGCTGTGGATGAGCTATACGCACCTCACCACGAAGTCGACCTGGTTTTCGAGAACGAGCCTGAACCGGGCGATGGCCGAACGTCGCCGTGAATGGATTTACAACTCCCTGAAACGCGACCTGAAAATGATCGATACGCAGATCATGGCGGGCCTGCAGAACGGCACGGCGTTTTTCGCCTCCACCTCGATCTTCGCCATCGGTGGCTGTTTTGCGCTGCTGGGTGCCACAGACCAGGTCGAATCGGTGTTTCGCGACATGCCCTTCGTACATTACGGCGGCCGCACCGCCTTCGAATTGAAGGTTATCGGCCTCACCTGTCTTTTCGGTTATTCCTTCTTCAAGTTCGGCTGGTCCTACCGCCTGTTCAACTATTGCACCATTCTGTTCGGCGCCATTCCGATGGTGCACGACGCCAATGCCGATCAGGCCGCCGCCGAACGCGCCGCCGAAAACGTCATTCGCATGAACATCATCGCCGCGAAGAATTTCAACGACGGCCTGAGAACCATCTTCCTGTCGATCGGTTATCTCGGATGGTTCATCAGCTCCTATGTTTTCATCGCCACCACCACCATCATCATCGTTGCCCTGCTGCGCCGCCAGTTCTTTTCGGAGGCACGACTGGCGATCATGGATGAATCGAAGCCTTGAAATCGCCTTACTTCGAAGGCCAAGCCCGAAGCAACGAAACCTCAGCGTGAAGCAGCTCCCGACATGGAAACAGATAGTGTGGCGCAACCGCCTCGTCCCAAAGGCCGCATAGGCGGGCTCGATACCCTGCGCGGCATTGCGCTGCTGGCCATGGCCTCCTACCATTTCACCTGGGATCTGGAGCTGTTCGGCTATCTGGAGCCCGGCACGGCAACCGAGGGCCTGTGGAAGCTTTATGCCCGTGGCATCGCCACGTCCTTCCTGTTTCTGGCGGGTTTCAGCCTGTATCTGGCGCATGGCAAGGGCATAAACTGGGCCTCGTTCAACAAGCGCTTTGCCATGGTGGCCGGTTCGGCCCTGCTGATTACCGTTGCGACCATCTTCGCCTTCCCCGACAGCTTCATCTTCTTCGGCATCCTGCACACCATTGCCGCGACAAGCCTGATCGGTCTCCTCTTCCTGCGTGTACCGGCTTTGCTCACGCTCGTGGCTGCCGTCGTCGCGTTTGCCCTGCCGCATTATATCCAGTCGGACCTGTTCAACAGTCGCTGGCTGGCCTGGATCGGCTTTGCGACGCTACCGCCACGCTCCAACGACTATGTGCCGCTTTTGCCCTGGCTTGCCCCTGTGCTGGTTGGTATCGCGACCTCGAAATTCGTGGTGCCGCGCGGATGGCTGGACCGTTTCCGCACGCCAAGCGCGCCGCGCAACATCATTGCGCTCGCCGGTCGCCACAGCCTGCTGTTTTATCTGGTGCATCAACCGCTGCTGCTCGGCATCGTCTACGTTGCCTCGCAGATCGCCCCCCCGCCGCCGGTCGATCAGGTCGAACTCTACAAGTCGAGCTGTGAGAAAAGCTGCATGCAGCAGGAAAACAGCGTGGACCTATGCCAGCGCTTCTGCGGCTGCACGCTGGAGAAGCTGCATGCGGAAAATCTGTTCGATAAGATGATGGAAGGCAGCCTGTCGGCAGAACAGCAGTCGAAGATCACCGACGTTGCATCGCAGTGCACGGTGGAAGCGCAATAGCGCTTCCTGCCAACAGGTAAATCGTCAGAAAATCAGGTGCCGACGCCGATTTCGGCCAGGCGCGTAAGGCAGGCTTCCTCGACATTGTCGAGCTCCGCCAAAGTTTCCTCGATGTCCTTGCGCTTCTGGCGAAGGTCGGCACGCTTTTCGTCGACCTTCTTCATCAGAAGCTCAAGCTGACCCGATTCGCCCGGCGGTTCCTTGTAGACGTGAATGATCTCACGGATTTCGGCGATCGTGAAACCGATACGGCGACCACGCAGGATTTCCTGAATGAGATGGCGATCTGCCGACCGGAACAGCCGGGTCCGACCACGGCGCTCAGGATGAATGAGCCCCTCGTCCTCGTAAAATCTCAAGGTGCGAGTGGAAACGCCGAATTCGCGTGTCAGTTCGGTTATGCTATAATACTTGTTCACGGGCCTATCCGATTCATAACCCGAGAATTATTATTTGACCTTAACGTAAAAGTCAATTTTTTGCTTGCCCTGCACCCTACCCCGAAATGCCATACCACCATGTCGCGATGCCAAGGAAGGCAAAGAAGCCGACGATATCGGTAATCGCCGTCACGAACACGGCAGATGATACCGCGGGATCGGCGCCGAACTTGTCGAGAACAAGCGGAATGAGAATGCCCGCCAGCGCCGCCGCCAGCATGTTGAGACACATGGCCGTGGCGATGATGCCGCCGATATGGATATCCTGAAACCATATTCCCGCCACCACGCCAATCGCAGTACCGAACAACATGCCGTTTAGGATGCCGACACCCGCCTCACGGCGGATGATGCGCGCCGCATTGTGGATGTCGAGGCTCTTGGTCGCGAGCGCCCGCACCGAAACCGTCATGGTCTGCGACCCGGCATTGCCGCCCATGCCGGCCACCGCAGGCATCAGGATGGCCAGCGCCACGATCTGCTGGATTGTCGCATCGAACAGGCTGATGACCGATGCCGACAGGAAAGCGGTCACCAGATTGACGGCAAGCCACGGCACGCGTGACCGCGATGTGCTGGCAACGGAGTCGGAAAGTTCTTCGTCACCCACGCCGCCGAGGCGCAAAAGATCCTCCTCCGCCTCTTCCTGAATAACGTCGACCACGTCATCGATGGTCAGGACACCGACCAGCCTGCCGTTGTTATCCACGACAGCGGCGGAGAGAAGGTCGTACTGCTCGAAAAGCTGCGCGGCCTCTTCCTGGTCCATCTCGGCCGGAATCGAATGGTTCGTCTCGTGCATGATCGTTTCGACCTTCACCTGACGCTTGGCGCGCAGCACCCGGTCGAGGTCGAGAGCGCCAACCAGCTTGAAGGTCGGATCGATGACGAAAATCTGCGAGAAGGAATCCGGCAATTCCTCTTCTTCCCGCAAATAATCGATGGTCTGGCCGACGGTCCAGAACGGTGGCACCGCCACAAATTCCGTCTGCATACGGCGACCGGCCGAGCTTTCCGGATAATCGAGCGCCCGCATGAGGCGAACACGCTCGGTAAAGGGAAGCTGCGAAAGAATATCCTCGCGGTCCTCGTCGTCGAGGTCCTCGAGAATGTAGACGGCGTCGTCCGAATCCAGTTCGCCGATACCGGCGGCAATCTGCTCGTTCGACATCTGGTCGACGATATCGAGACGGATGCCCTCATCCACCTCCGTCAGCGCCGTCATGTCGAAGTCGGAACCAAGCAGGCGTACGAGCGCATGGCGCTGTTCCGGCTGAATGGATTCGATCAGGTCACCGAGTTCGGATTCATGTAGCTTGGCGACGTTGCGACGCAGGAAAAGCAGGTCGCGGTCGGCAATCGCCGCCCCCACCATGGCCAGAAAATCAGAGCGGATAGACCCGTCTTCTGCATAGATATCGGAAGGCACGTCCACGGACTTGTCGTCTTCGGGCGCGAGAAGATCGTCGTCACGGTCTGTCATCTTGCGTCCCCTTGTTTCTGAAATGCCGCAGTGCACGAATTGGCTGGAGAATGGCGTTTAAAAACTTATTGTCAACAACCGGATAGCTGCAAACCGGCAAGCACCGCCGCCACGACGAGAATGTTGCAAATTGCCCTCACGCATGAGGGGTTTTCACATCAGACCGAACGCCGAACCGTCGCTTGCCGTTCCATGCGAACCGGAAAGATAAGCGTTGACATATACGTTCCCAGGGCGATTCTGGAACACTTGATCTCAGGCATATCGCCAGGAATCGACGTGCCCGGCACAGCCGCACGCAATCACAAGCAGACGTCAGGAAAGACGGACAGAAATGAGCAAGACGGACTTTATCGGCAAGGCATCTTCGGCGGCAGGCGGCTGGGGCGCGCTCAAAAGCGTGGGCAAACGCCTGATGGAGTCAGGAGCCCCGATATCCGGTGCGCGAACGCTTCTTAAAGCCAACCAGCCCGATGGTTTCGACTGTCCCGGCTGCGCATGGGGCGACCCTGAACACGGTTCATCCTTCGAGTTTTGCGAAAACGGCGTCAAGGCCGTCGCCTGGGAAGCGACCGAAGCACGGGTGCCACCGGACTTCTTTGTGCAGCACACCGTCTCAACCCTTGCACAATGGTCGGATTATGAGCTGGAAAAACAGGGCAGGCTCACCCATCCGATGCGTTACGACCGCAAGGCCGACAAATATCTTCCCGTATCCTGGGACGATGCCTTTGCCGAAATCGGCCGTATTCTCAACAGCCTCGACAGCCCCGACCGCGCCGAGTTCTATACCTCCGGCCGCGCCTCGAACGAGGCAGCCTTCCTCTATCAGCTCATGGTTCGCCTTTATGGCACGAACAATTTTCCCGACTGCTCCAACATGTGCCACGAAGCAAGCGGTGTGGGCCTGAAAGCCTCCATCGGCGTTGGCAAGGGCACCGTGCTGCTGGAGGATTTCGAGCAGGCCGACGCCATCTTCGTGATCGGCCAGAACCCCGGCACCAACCATCCACGCATGCTGGGTGACCTGCGCCGCGCGGCACTCAGGGGCGCAAAGATCGTCGTGCTCAACCCTATCAGAGAAAAGGGACTGGAGCGTTTCGCAGATCCGCAGGACAAGATCGAGATGATGACCGGCGGCAACACGAAAATTGCCACCAATTATTACCAGCCGAAGCAAGGTGGCGACATGGCCGCCATTCGCGGCATGAGCAAAGTGGTCTTTGCCGCCGACGATGCCGCAAAAGCCGCCGGTGAAACCGCCATCATCGACCATGATTTCCTCGCCGATCACGCGGTCAAATTCGAAGCCTACCGCGCTGCCGTCGATGCGACGAGCTGGGACGACATTCTCGACCAGTCCGGCCTGACGCGCGCCGAGATCGAGGAAGCCGCCAGCATCTATATGCAGGCCAACGCGGTGATCGCCACATGGGCCATGGGCATCACGCAGCACAAGCATTCGGTGATTACCGTTCGCGAAATCGCCAATTTCATGCTGCTGCGCAGCAATGTCGGTCGTCCCGGCGCCGGTCTATGCCCCGTGCGTGGCCATTCCAACGTCCAGGGCGACCGCACCGTCGGCATTGACGAGAAGGCGCCGCCTGCCCTCCTCGACGCGCTGGAAAAGGAACTGGGCGTGCCGATGCCGCGCAAGCGCGGCCACAACACCGTGGAAGCCATTGCCGCCATGCTGGACGGAACGGCCGAAACCTTCATCGCGCTCGGCGGCAACTTCCTGCGGGCCACCCCGGACAGCCCGTTGATCATCGATGCCTTCAGAAAACAGAAGCTGACGGTCAACATCGCCACCAAGCTCAACCACTCGCACCTGGTGCCGGGTGAAACATCCTACATTCTGCCCTGCCTTGGACGCACGGAAATCGACCGCAACTCGAAAGGCCGCGCACAGATCGTCACGGTCGAGGATTCCATGAGCATGGTGCACGGTTCGGGCGGCATCAATCCAGCCGCATCGGAAGACCTGCGTTCGGAAGTGGCAATCGTTGCCGGCATCGCCGCAGCCACGCTCGGTAATGCCCGCGTCGACTGGCAGGCGATGGCGGATGATTACGACCTCATTCGCGACATGATCGAGCGTGTCATTCCGGGCTTTGACAATTTCAACGAACGCGTTCGCGTGCCCCGCGGCTTCCATCTGCGCAATGCCGCCGCCGAGCGGGAATGGAACACTCCGGCCGGAAAAGCGACCTTCTATACGGGCGAACTTCCCGAAAAGACCGAACACCAGCAGGCGCTTGGCAATGACAATCTGTTCGTGCTGCAGACATTCCGTAGCCACGACCAGTACAACACGACGATCTACGGCATGGATGACCGCTATCGCGGCGTCTATGGCGAGCGCCACGTCATTTTCATGAACCCGAAGGACATGGAGGCGCTGGGCGCCCATTCGCGCCAGCGCGTCGATGTCATCGGCCAATATACCGATGGCCGTGAGCGCATCGCCGAAAACTTCCGTCTCGTGCCCTATAACATTCCACGCGGCAGCATCGGCGGTTATTACCCCGAACTCAACGTGCTCGTTCCCCTGAGCAGCTATGGCGACGGCAGCTTCACTCCGACGTCGAAATCCGTCCTGGTGACCATCAAGCTGCGCGCCGGTTCCGAGGCGGCATGAGCGATGACGATCACGCCGCAGCCGCATTCCTGGCTGCGGTACACAGGCTCGTGCATCTCGCCTCGCCTGATATCAGTGCCACAGCCGCCGCCACGCTGCTCGCCATCCATCTTGGTCTTGCCACGGACAGCCGCAGCATTGCCAAACGGCTGGGGCTTGCCCATGCGCTTGTTCTGAGAGAGATAGCAGCCGCGTCTCCCCGCTACATCAGAACGGTAAAACGCGACAGTCGAACGCAAAGAACCTGGTTGGAATTGACCGACGACGGCAGAGACCTTGCCCAATCGTCGATTTCGACCTGACAACGAACGGAGACACGTCTTGGCGATCCGGCCGATTCTTTCCTACCCGCATCCGGGATTGTCCGAAATCTGCGCGCCCGTTGCGGTTTTCGACGACACCGTGACAACGCTGGTCGATGACCTGACCGATACCATGCGGGCCGCCCCCGGCGTCGGCATCACCGCCGCCCATATCGGCGTCAGACAGCGGGTTTTCGTGCTGGAACTGACGCCGGGAACGGTGCTGACCTATATCAACCCTGAAATCACCGGGCTTTCGTCCGAGATCATGCGCCACGTCGAAGGCAGCGTGTCGATGCCCGGCTTCACGGACGAGGTGGACCGCCCCGCCACGGTGACGCTGCGCTATCAGGATGTGACGGGAAAGATGCATGAGGAAACCGCCACAGGTTTCCACGCAATCTGTATCCAGCACGAAATCGACCAGCTTGACGGCATGTTCTGGCTGAAGCGCCTGTCGAAGCTGAAGCGCGACCGCCTCATCAAGAAATGGGACAAGTCCCGCAAATAATTCCTAGCGGCCATCCGCGAGGACAATATCCACCTCACCCTTCAGCGTGTTGCTGACGGTGCAGATTTCCTCGGCCTTGTGAGCGATCGCATGACGCGTCCCGGCGTCGTAGTCACCTGCAATATCGATGGAGACGTCGAAGCGGACGATGCGGTACGGCTCCGTCTCAGATTTCTCGCCGGAGACGCTGACCGAGACGTTTTCGAACCGGTCGAGCACGCCCATCTGGCTTGCCGCAATTCTGGCGCTCAGGGCCAGGCAGGCGGCCAGCGAGGCATACATCAGATCCAGAGGATTGTAGCCGGGTTCCGAGGCGCCCGTAACCACGGTGAGGCCACCGCCCGTCGCCGATTCGAGAACCGGGTGGCCGAGGCGGTTGAGCCTGGCCGTAGCGCCCGTTGGCCTTTTCTTCACTTTGAACTGATTCACGCGACGCCCTCGTTTTCAACAAATGCCGTGGAACCAAATTAATTGTGCGCAGTTATTCACGCAACGGTGAACGACCGTTTAAGTGGTTGAAAAAGGGAGCTGAACCATATGGTTACGTCAACGCTCGTCAGCATTCTGATTACCTTTCTGGTAATCGTTCTTGTTCTGTGGCTGATCGCTCGCCTGCCCGTCGGCGGCGGCGCAAAGCAGATCGCACAGATTATCGTGATTATTATCGGCATCATTTCGCTTCTGAAATATCTTGCCGTCTTCTGATACGTCTATCGATTGCCCTTAATGAACTAAGGCGGCCTTGTGCCGCCTTTTTTCGGGTTCCGTAATCAGGCCAACGCCCGTGGTCGCTTGACGGTAACGTCCCGTACGGCGCCAAGCCCGAGAAAGGGAGAATTTTCGGTATCGAAGATCGCCCTGCCCTTGGCCACGATCAACCGGAACGATCCGTCCGGCAGCCAGACCTTGTAGCGTTGATTGAAAAACGCTCCGGTCGTGATGCTGTCCATGATCGCCTGGGCAACCTTGTCCCGCATTTCTATATCGATCCGTTCGAGGATTTCCTCGATCGTTACCCCCTGCGCGCCGGTCTCCGCGGAGAAGCCGTGGCACTCCGCCGTGACTGCGTCCATGATGAGCCTGTTATCGGCAATACTCCACATGTAGTAGCCGAGCTCATTGTCCGAATTCGCGTTGTCCCCCAACAAGATCGCCCCCAGACGCATTTTTGACAAAAGCTAACATTCAACCCATGACATTCCACCCCTTTCTTTATGGGGGTTACTGCGAAGTAACTCGTCCTAAAACGAGTAATCCACCGAAATCTGCTGGGATGATCTGCCGATAAGTGAATGTGCTAACAAAGTTTTTGTTTCACAAACGTCGAAAATCTCCTGCGCGGCTACTACATCTCCTGCGGGAAACCATCAAGGAGACGACAATGCTGAAAACCGCTCTTGTTATCGGACTGATGTCCGCGAGCGCGCTGCTGGCCGGATGCCAGACCTGGGAAAGCCCTTACCGCGGAACACAATGGCGCATGGACCAGGTGATGGACGGCGATCCTTACCGCGTTGGTGACGGAAACCACCAGCAAAACGGCACGGCTTCGAACGCCATCATTCGCCGCTGAGAAACGACAGATCGCGCGCCCTCTCGACCGGATATGAGGGCGCGATGACGACCCCGAAAACAGCGGGAAAAAACGGCAGCAATCTGGAGAATTGGTCGCGCACGACATGACGGCCAGCACCAAAATACGCCGTCAAACGTATTGAAGCAAAATCTGAGAGCAAGCGGGGAACCGTCTGATAGAAAAAGAAAAACCCGCCGAAGCGGGTTTTCTTTTGGTGCGGTCGAGAAGACTCGAACTTCCACGGGTTGCCCCACAGCGACCTCAACGCTGCGCGTCTACCAATTCCGCCACGACCGCATCGTGGTAGGTGTCAACTTGCGCCGACGGGGGGTCATGTAGCAAAAGGATTTTGGGTGCACAAGAGCGTCGTGACAGTTTTTTGAAATTAAAAATCAACAACACCCTTCCTATATCCAAGAAGCCCGCAAATGCAGGGGTTGCCGCCTGATCGTCATTTTGCGAGAAGGCTGTGGAAAGGACATTTTTCATGCTCACACGTACCGATCTTCAAACAAATATGTTTCCAGCCCCCGGTTCGCGCCCTGTTCGATGTCGAATCTCGGACCGACTCGTGCCCTACGAGGAGGCCATGGAGACGATGGATCGTGAAGTTGCGGCAATTGCTGCAGGCGAAGCAGACGAACTCATCTGGTTTCTGGAGCATCCGCCACTTTATACGGCTGGAACCAGCGCCGACGCGGCAGACCTGATCGAGCCGGACCGATTCCCGGTCTTCGCCACGGGCCGAGGCGGCGAATACACCTATCATGGCCCCGGACAGCGCGTCGTTTATGTCATGCTGGACCTGAAGCGCCGCCGTCAGGATGTCCGCGCTTATGTCGCAGCACTTGAAGAGGTCATCATCCGCACCCTGGACAAGATGAATGTGCGCGGTGAAAGACGCGAAGACCGGGTTGGCGTCTGGGTACAGCGTCCGGAAAAGCCGCTTCTGCTGAATGGCGGTGTGCGTGAAGACAAGATTGCCGCAATCGGTATCCGCCTGCGCAAGTGGGTGAGTTTCCACGGCCTGTCGATCAACGTCGATCCGGATCTCGGCCATTTCTCGGGAATCGTGCCCTGCGGCATCAGCGAATATGGCGTGACAAGCCTTGTCGATCTGGGATTGCCGGTTATGATCACCGACGTCGACGTTCTGCTGCGGGAAGCCTTCGAGGAGGTTTTTGGTCCCGCAGTTGCCGAAACCGGCGCCGGAGACTGATTCTCTTCGCACAATTGCCACCCACCGGTCTTTCAGCATCACTATATCAAGAGGAGGAACTTTCATGTTCACAACGTCCGCTTACGCCTGTGACGACGGCTCGTCGCCCATGAAGCTCGCGACGATCAAGCGTCGCGATCCCGGCCCGCGCGATGTCGAAATCGAAATCGAGTTCTGCGGCGTCTGCCACTCCGATATTCATACCGCCCGCGCCGAATGGGCCGGTTCGCTTTATCCTTGCGTTCCCGGCCATGAGATCGTTGGCCGCGTTGGCCGCATCGGCTCCGAGGTCACCAGGTTCAAGAAAGGCGACCGTGTCGGCGTCGGCTGCATCGTCGATAGCTGCCGCGAATGCGCAAGCTGCGCCGACGGACTGGAACAATATTGCGAAAACGGCATGACCGGCACCTATAACTCGCCTGACAAGGCCATGGGCGGCGGCGCGCACACCCTTGGCGGTTATTCCGCCCATGTGGTCGTCGATGACCGCTACGTGCTGAATATTCCCGAAGGGCTCGATCCGGCCGCAGCAGCACCTCTGCTCTGCGCTGGTATCACCACCTACTCGCCGCTTCGCCACTGGAATGCCGGTCCCGGCAAGCGCGTCGGCGTCGTCGGTCTCGGCGGCCTCGGCCACATGGCCGTCAAGCTTGCCAATGCCATGGGCGCGACCGTGGTAATGATTACCACCTCGCCCGGAAAGGCAGAGGATGCCAAGAAGCTTGGCGCGCATGAGGTCATCGTGTCCCGTGACCAGGACCAGATGAAGAAGGCCGCTTCAAGCCTCGATTTGATCATCGACGCCGTTGCCGCCGATCACGACATCAACGCCTATCTCGCCCTTCTGAAGCGTGACGGCGCACTGGTGCAGGTCGGCGCGCCGGAAAAGCCCCTCTCCGTCCATGCCTTCAGCCTCATACCCGGCCGCAAGACCTTCGCCGGTTCGATGATCGGCGGCATTCCCGAAACCCAGGAAATGCTGGATTTCTGCGCCGACAAGGGCATCACCGCCGAAATTGAAATGATCGACATCGATCAGATCAACGACGCTTATGAACGTATGATAAAAAGCGATGTGCGTTACCGCTTCGTCATTGATATGAAGAGCCTACCGCGCCAGAACGCTGCCTGAGCAAGACGCTTGTTCAAGGAGAAATGAGGCGCCGGTTGGCGCCTCTTTTTTTGAACATGTCGGCTGAAAGCCCAGGACGACAGATGACGATGAATTCCGGCTTCAGCGATACGGTCAGAGGCATGATGATTATGGCGGGCTGCATGATCGTGCTGCCGGTCATGGATGCGATCGCCAAATATATGGCCGTCAGCGGCGGCATGTCGCCGGCGCAGGTCACCTTCTACCGCTTCTTCTTCCAGTTGCTCTGCACCCTGCCCCTCATCCTGGTGGTGTCGCCGAGGGCGCTGTTCACCGCCAAACGTCCCTGGATGAATTTCCTGCGCGGCATCCTGCATGCCGCCGCCAGCCTGACCTTCTTTGCCGCCGTCAAATACATGCCATTGGCGGATGTATTCGCGATCTATTTCGTCGAGCCTTTCATGCTGACCATGATGTCGGCCATCTTCCTCGGCGAAAAGGTCGGCTGGAAACGCTGGACGGCAATTGCCGTCGGCTTTGGCGGCGCGCTGATCGTCATTCAGCCGAGTTTTGCGATCTTCGGCTGGACATCGCTGCTGCCCGTCGTCTGCGCGTTTCTCTACACGCTCTATCTTTTCATGAACCGCGCCATTGGCGATGCCGACAGCCCGCTGACCATGCAGACCATGGCCGGTATTGCCGGCACCGTGTTCATGGGCGCGGCACTGCTGATCGGCGACAGGCTTGGCGACAAGGACTTTGCAATCTCGCTGCCGCAGAATGGATCGCATCTCATTCTGCTGATCCTGCTCGGATCGATATCGGGCTACATGCACCTGCTGATCGTGCAGGCATTCCGGCTGGCGCCGCTGTCTCTGCTGGCGCCGTTCCAGTATTTCGAAATCATCTCCGCGACCGTGCTCGGCTACGTGTTCTTTGCCGACTTCCCGACCCCGTCGAAATGGCTCGGCATTCTCATCATCGTGGCTTCAGGGCTGTTCATCATCTGGCGGGAGCGCAAGCACGCCGGCGCAACCCAGCCGCTCGACACGCAGTAAAAACTTTGAAGGCGTGGCCTCAGGCGTGCGAGGGTGGCAAGTCGTGCGCGTGGTGGTCCTGCGCTTCAACGAGGCTGCCAAGCAGCCACAGGGAAACCTCAGCGGCCTCTCCTGCCGATTTGAAGCGGTATGCACCGCTATATTTCGGCATGTCCTCAAAGCTCACGACAAAACCGTCGCCGCTCTCCAGACTTTCCACACGGATGCGCTCGGGATCGATCAGGATGCAGGCATAGTGTGAGCCCATGTTGCGCATGAAGCCTGCCTTGTTGTCGTGCAGGCGCACGAAGGCGGTCTTTCCATCCACCGTCATGTGCAGGCTGCGGATCGCCTCGTTCGGGAACGCCCGTGCAAAATCCATGATTGCCTGACCGACATCATGACTGTTGTCGTCATCGGTCGCCCGCGACATGCGCAGGGCATAAAAAGCGAAGACTGCAAGCAACACGAAGACGATGATCCAGATCGCCAAATTCATCCGCGACGCTCCCTCGGGCAAGTGGCTGGTGTGATTCGCGACTCTGAACGCGCGAACCCGATCCCCGGTTCATACCAGCCGAGGCTTGCGTGGAGTTTGGGTGTGAAAATTCTTCCCTCAGAATCGCTTGAGGAAGGATGCCTTTGCCAGAAGCCATTGGCGGCGCAGCTGCGAAAGCTGCACACCACCGTCCAGAAGACCGGCGCCAGCCTTCCTGGCAGCAGAGATCACCGGGCCTGCCATGGCGACAGGCAGAAAGGCCGGAAAGACCTGCGGTGAAATTTTGTGTGCCCTTGCCTTGGCAAGATGATCGAGCCCATGAACTGCAAACAGTTCAATGGCGATACCGATGCGCTGCCTGTCGTCGCCCTCAAGGAAGCTCTCGCGGTTGAGACCGGCAGCCGCCAGCATGTCGGCGGGAATATAGACCTGGCCGCGACGGCGATGCAGCGGCATGAGCAGCAGCAGCCCCGCCATGGCCTGCGCCACACCGGCATGGCCGGCAGCTTCCGCGCTGGCAGCAGAATCCTCGGGCGACAGGACGAGGCTGGAAAGCTGGATAAGCGCCGACGCGGTTTCACCCGCATAACCCTCGAGCGCGTTTCTGTCTTCGAACACGTCGTCATAGAGATCGAAGATACGCGCTTCGATCATGTTGAGGAGAACCTGACGCGGCAGACGGTGTTTCTCGATAGTGTCGAGGAGTGCTGCCGCAACCGGATGCGACTGGCTGTCGCCATGCGGATTGCCTTCCAGCAGATCGCTCCACCACTGCATCCGCACTTCACCGGGCAAGGCGTCCCGCACCAGATCGCGAATGCGGGCGATTTCGGCGTTAAAGGCATAGAGCGCCGCCAGAGAGGACCGTTTGTCCTCAGGAGAAAGCAGGCAGGAAAGATAGCGGTCGCGATCGGTATCGCGCAACGTCGCAAGGCAGATGTCGAGATTTTCTTGGCGCGCCATCGTTCCCCGCGAGGTCCGTCTTTTTAGCCTTCGACCGCGATCAGTGCCGCAGCGACGGCACGCGATTCCGAAAGCAGAATATTGTAGGTCCGCACGGCAGCCCCCGTACTCATCGGATCAACCGATATGCCCGCCTCTTTGAAGACGGCGCGCAGTTCCTTCGGAACCACCCGCATGCCGTCACCCATGCCGAGCAACAGCACTTCAATGTCCTGCGCTTCGGCAAGCACCTTTTCGAAATGCTCAAGCGCCAGATCGCTGTACGTCACCGGCGCCCAGCCGTGGATGCCGGAAGGCAGGCACAGCAGCGAACCGCGATGCGACATGTCCGCAAAGCGAAATCCGCCGTTGCCATAAGCGTCGATGGGCGCCCGGCCGGGAAAATGGGCCGGGCGTATTTCGATACCGCCAGCCATCAGACGGCAGGCTTGCCGCCGATGGTGCCGTTCTTGGCAGCATCTTCCTTCTCGTCTTCCGCATCGGCGCTATCAGGCCGCAGCTTGAAGGCAATCAGCACCGGAGCCGCGATGTAGAGCGAGGAGAAGATACCGATACCGACGCCGAACAGCATGGCAAAGGTGAAGGAACGAATGACTTCGCCGCCGAACAGGTAGAGTGCCAAGAGCGCCAGCAGAACCGTCAGACCCGTCAGGATCGTACGCGACAGCGTCTGGTTGAGCGACACGTCGATAATCATCGACAGAGGCATCTTCTTGTAGCGTCTGAGGTTTTCGCGGATTCGGTCGTAGATGACGACCGTATCATTCAGCGAGTAACCGATGATGGTCAGGATCGCCGCGATACTCGTCAGGTTGAATTCTATTCCAAGGAACACGAACAACCCGAGCGTGAACACCACGTCATGCACCATCGAGATAACCGCACCGAGGGCGAACTGCCATTCGAAACGGAACCAGATGTAGACCATGATCGCGCCCATCGCGAGCAGGATACCAATGGTGGACGTGAAGGTCAGGTCACCGGAAACGGCAGGGCCAACCACTTCAACGCGGCGGAAGTCGTAATTGTCTTCCAGTTCGCCACGCACCATGGTGATCGCAGACTGCTCGGCATTCTCGCCGCCTTCCTGCGCCTGAATACGGATCAGAACGTCCTGCGGCGTCCCGAAATTCTGCGCCTGGATTTCGCCGAGGTTGAGTTGGCTCAGGCGTTCGCGGATATCGGCCAGATCGGCTTCACCCTGCTTGGCACGGACTTCGATGACCGAACCGCCCTGGAAGTCGATACCGAGGTTCAGACCCTTGCTGACGAAACCGCCAACGCAGACCAGCATGACCGCGCCGGTGATCATGAAGACCAGACGGCGATACCGCATGAACGGAATATCGCGGCCATCGAACATGGCGGTGCGAACGCCCTTGGGCAGATGCTTCGGACGGCTGCGGCGAACCCAGAAGCCGAACATCCACGCCGTCAGCGTGTAGGCCGTGAAGACGGTGGTGATGATACCGACAGCCAGCGTAACGGCGAAGCCCTTGACCGGACCGGTACCCATGTAGAACAGCACGCTGGCGACGATCAGTGTCGTCAGGTTGGCGTCAATAATCGTCGCGAAGGCTCGTGAGAAGCCGTTTTCGAGCGACGATATCAGCGGTTTTCCGCTCTTCACCTCTTCGCGGATGCGCTCATAGATCAGAACGTTGGAGTCAACCGCCATACCGATCGTCAGAACGATACCGGCAATACCCGGTAGTGTCAGTGTCGACCCGATAATACTGAGCACCGCCAGCAGCATGACGATGTTGACGACGAGCGCGATGTTCGCAAGCAGGCCGAAGAAGCCATAGAAAACGAACATGAAGAGCAGAACGCCGACCGCGCCGATGGCGCTGGCCGTCAGACCTGCGGTGATGGAGTCGTTACCGAGGCTTGGACCGACGGTGCGTTCTTCAACCACCGTCAGCGTTGCCGGAAGTGCACCGGCGCGCAATAGCACGGCGAGATCGTTTGCACCCTGAACGGAGAAGTTGCCGGAAATCTGGCCCGAACCGCCGATGATCGGCTCACGGATCACCGGTGCGGAAATCACCTGATTGTCGAGCACGATGGCGAAGGGCTTGCCGACGTTCTGCTGCGTTGCCTGGGCAAAGCGCTGCGCGCCGCGGCTGTCGAAGCGGAAGGTCACGACCGGTTCGTTGTTCTGCTGGTTGAAGCTTGCCTGCGCGTCGACGAGGTTGTCACCCGAAACGAGAGCGCGGCGTTCGACCAGGTACGGAACCGGCGGATCGTCCTGCGAATAGAGAACTTCAGAGGTTGCCGGCGGACGGCCATTCATGGCTTCCTGCACCGGCATGGTGGTGTCGACCATGCGGAAAGACAGCTTTGCCGTCTGGTTCAGAAGCGACTTGAGGCGCTGCGGGTCCTGAAGGCCCGGCACCTGCACGATGATGCGGTCGCCGCCCTGACGCTGGATCAGCGGCTCGGTGGTGCCGACTTCGTCGACGCGGCGGCGAACGACTTCGATCGACTGCGACACAGCCGACGACAGGCGGTAATCGATACCTTCGTCGGTCAGGTTGAGACGCAGAGAGTTGTTGTCGCCATCGCTCATCGTCACTTCCGTGACGGTGCCGCCAACCAGCGTTCCGTGAGAGACAGGCAGGGTCAGATCGCGAAGCGCGGTTTTCGCGGCTTCGAGCTGAGCCGGATCGCTGATGCGAACCTGGACCTGCTGTCCGTTACCGGCAAGGCCGGAATAGCGGATATTGGCATCGCGGAGCTGCGTGCGCACGTCTCCGACGATGGTTTCGAGGCGTTCCTTGACGATGTCGGAACGCTCGATCTTGAGCATGATATGCGAACCGCCCTGAAGGTCGAGACCGAGCGTTACCTTGTTGTCCTTGTACCAGGCGGGCATGCTGGCCAACTGTTTGTCTGAGAACAGGTTGGCGGAGGCGATGACGACGCTTGCCAGAACAAGCAGCCATATAAAGACTGTTTTCCAACGGGAAAAATGAAGCATTTCGATCTCGGTCAGGGTTGGGGGTCGCGGAATCCGCAACCCGTCAAAGGTTCGTTATTCCGGCAGGATCAGGAAGCGGCTTCCGTCTTGACCACTTCGCCCTTGACGCGCACTTCAGCAATGTAAGCGCGTGCGGCACGGATCTTCACGCCTTCGGCGATTTCAACTTCGAGTTCATTGTCGTCGATAACTTTAGTCACCTTGCCGACGATGCCGCCACCCAGAACGACCTGATCACCACGACGAACAGAAGACAGGGTTTCCTGACGCTTTTTCATCTGCGCGCGCTGCGGGCGGATCAGGAAAAAGTACCAGACCACCATAAGCGGTGCAAACAGGAAAAGCATCTCAAGGCCGGAGCCGAGTGCAGACGTACCGCCTGCTGCATCCTGCGCAAAAGCTTGACTAATGAACATATAAAACTCCTCAGATTACAGCACCATCCAAAGATGCCGCCCCAGCTTTCAAGTCGCCGGAATATAGTGGGGAACGCCGTGAATGCAACAGATGCAAGGGACACGCCGTACCGATTCCGGACCTCTTAACCTTTATGTGCCCGAAACGCCATGCTAGGCGGGGCCGAAAACATCGTTTTGAACATGCCAAAAGCGGGAGAAACATCATGATTCAGGAAGAAACCGCGTCCCTTCTTCTTGCAGAACTGCGCAGACTGGCCACCGCCGTAGAACGCCTTGCCGGCCCCGCCCCGGCCGTAAATGACTGGAATGCTGCCGACTGCTTCGTCTGGGTGCCTGCCAATTCCTGGCTGCAGCCGGTTGCACGCCCCAACCGCATCGCGCTGAAACTGATCCGCGGTGTCGACCATGTGCGCGACATCCTGCACGAAAACACGCTACGTTTTGCCGAGGGTTTTGCCGCCAACAACGTGCTGCTCTGGGGCGCACGCGGCATGGGCAAGTCCTCGCTGGTCAAAGCCGTTCACGAAGATGTGCGCGCCGCAAGCGGTGTATCGCTGAAGCTGGTGGAAGTTCACCGCGAGGATATCCATACCCTGCCCGCCCTCCTCGACATCCTCAAATCGTCGTCGCAGCGCGTCATCGTCTTCTGTGACGACCTGTCCTTCGACCACGACGACACCGCCTACAAGTCGCTGAAGGCAGCGCTCGACGGCGGCATCGAGGGACGGCCGGACAATGTGCTGTTCTACGCAACCTCCAACCGCCGCCACCTCTTGCCGCGCCACATGATGGAAAACGAGCAGTCGACCGCCATCAACCCGTCCGAGGCCGTCGAGGAAAAGGTGTCGCTGTCGGACCGTTTCGGCCTCTGGCTCGGCTTCCACAAATGCGGCCAGGACGATTACCTGACGATGATCGACAGCTACGCTGCGCATTTCGATCTGGGTCTGGACAGGCAGACGCTGCATCACGAAGCGCTGGAATGGGCAACGACGCGTGGCGGACGCTCCGGTCGTGTCGCCTGGCAATATATTCAGGATGCCGCCGGCCGCCTGCGCAAGCCGCTCGACAGATAACGTCACCGCGCGGTGACGCATCATCGCAAACAAACAGAAACGCCCGCAACGAAGACCGTTGCGGGCGTTCTTTTTTAAGTCACATGACCTGACATCACCTTGCGGCGACGATCAGAGATCCACGTCGAGGATCGCCATGGAGAAGTTGTAGGAACGGTCGCCGTCTTCGTCGTCGATGTAGACAACGCCCAGGAACTCGTCGCCGAGATAGACTTCAGCGGAATCGTCCTTGCGCGGACGGGCCTTGACCACCATTTCGGGGTTGAAGGTGCGCTTGAAATAGGCGTCGAGCTTTTTGATTTCGTCGGCTTTCACCACTGTTCTCCTGTGCGGTTCCCACGGCGCCGCGCACCCATCCAGGGCGCGCCACAAGGACGCCGTGCTTCTGAAAATTCCACGCCACACCAAGACCGGTTCCGATCCCGAATGTTCGCGTCAAGTGCGCCGCTTTTGGCATGGCTTAACGGCGAAAGTAAAGTGAAAGCGGGAAACTGTCCGCATGTTCCACACGGACGTTTGATCACATGTCAGATATCGGCGCCGATGACCTGATCCATCAGGCGTGAGGGCTCGGAACACCCGGCCTCTCCTACCACGCGCGCTGGAACACCCGCCACGGTGGTCTTGGGCGGCACATGTTTCAGAACGACGGAGCCTGCGGCAATGCGCGAGCAGCTGCCGATCTCGATATTGCCGAGAATCTTGGCGCCTGCGCCGATCATCACGCCATTGCCGATCTTCGGATGGCGGTCGGCGCCTTCCTTGCCCGTACCGCCCAGCGTCACACCATGCAGAATGGACACGTTGTCGCCGATGACGGCGGTTTCCCCTACGACAAGCCCGGTCGCATGATCGAGGAAGATCCCCTTGCCGATCCGAGCAGCCGGGTTGATGTCCGTCTGGAAGATCGAGGACGAACGACTTTGCAGATAGAACGCGAAGTCCCTGCGGCCCTTCTGCAGCAGCCAGTGCGCGAGGCGGTGCGTCTGGATGGCGTGGAAACCCTTAAAATACAGAAGCGGCTCCATGAACCGCGTGCAGGCCGGGTCGCGGTCGTAGACGGCCTGGATATCGACTCGCAGCACACTGCCCCATTCCGGCCAGTCTTCCAGCATGTCCTGGAACGTCTGGCGCAGAAGAACGGCCTGCATGTCGGGATGGTCTAGGAGTTCGCAGATCCGGTAGATCACGCACTCTTCCAGCGAACGATGATTGAGGATGGTCGAATACAGGAATGCCGACAGCAGCGGATCTTGCGCAGCAGCGGTGCGCGCCTCGTGCAGCAGACTTCCCCAGATCGGGTCGACGATCGCCAGTTGATCCTGCTGACGGGCCTCGGTACGTGCGACCATGAATGGCCTCCTCATGAACGTGGTCGTTCTTTATACAAAAAAAGACGTCCGTTAGAAATGGGATTCGAACGACGACTTTAAAGGCGGGATAGCCTCAGTTTTTCTTCATCATTGATGAAAAAGCGTTTCTTGCCGGACGCGGCCTTTAGAGACTGGCGTAAAACTCCAGAACCGCAGCCTTGAACACCCTGTCGCCGACGGCAAGCATGTGATCGCGGCCGGGAATGTCGATGGCGCGTGCATGCGGCATCAGCGAAGCAAGCTCTTCACCCGAACCGGCAATATCGTCCTTGGTGCCAACGCCGATCAATGTCGGAACGTCGATTTTGCCCATGTCTTCGCGGCTGACGAGAACACGCGAAGTCTCAATACAGGCGGCCAGCGCCAGCCGGTCGCTTTTCGTCTGATCGGCAAACGCCCGGAACATGCGGCCACGCTCATGCGTCACCACATCGAGCGACGGCGCAAGCAGCGCCTCGGCAATAGGGTCCCAGTCGCCGACGCCATCGACCATGCCGATGCCGAGCCCGCCGAATACCAGAGACCGCACCCGTTCCGGATGCGCCAGCGTCAGAAAGGCGGAGATACGGGCGCCCATGGAATATCCCATGATATGCGCTTCAGGAATTCCCAGATGATTGAGCAGCGCCACGGCATCGCCAGCCATGACGGAGGGATAATAAGCCTCCGTGTCATGCGGCTTGTCGCTTGCGCCATGGCCGCGATTGTCGATGGCGATCACCCGGTATCCCGCCTCTCCCAGCGTCTTCAGCCATCCGGGATGAACCCAATTGACGTTGGCGCTGGAGGCAAAACCATGAATGAGCAAAACCGGCTCGCCAGCAGGATCACCCTCATCGAAATAGGCCAGACGCAGGCCATCGTGAGAAAAATCGGAAAACTGCGGCGTGTTGAGATTCATCAAAGACATCCTTTTTGCCGGACCATATGGCAGGAAATCGCATGGTTGAACATGTTTTCCTGACGATTTTTATGGAGATGCAACGCGTTTGAGGCTACATATCCGCAACAATGAGCCTGGCCGCGTTGACGGCGTGAGGCTCACCCACAATTTCGCATTTGGAGACAAGCATGGCCGGGCATTCCATTCCCCACTTCCAGAACGACGGCGGACACCGCATGATCGAGATCGGCGTCAAGGAATTCATGTGCACCGGCGCTTCGGTTCCCTACGATCACCCCCATATCTTCATCGACATGGGCGACGACAACGAAAAAGTCTGTTCGTACTGCTCCACGCTTTACCGCTACAACCCGTCGCTGAAGGCCGAGCAGACCAATCCTCCGGGCTGCGTCTTTCACGTGAAGGCGGCCTGATCCCTCCTTTTTTCTGATTGGGGCTTCCAATGCCCGTTAAATCCGTTGCCATTGTCGGTGCCGGCATCGCCGGTCTTACCGCTGCGCTTTCTTTTGCCCGCAAGGGCGTGAGCTGCGACATTCTCGAACAGGCGCCCGAACTTGCAGAAGTCGGCGCCGGTCTTCAGGTCTCGCCGAACGCCGCACGCATTCTGGCGGAACTTGAGGTGCTGCCGCAGCTCGAAGCGCGCTGGACCGAGCCGGTCAGCATCGACCTCGCATCCGGCAAATCGCTTGCAACGCTTCTTTCCCTGCCGGTCGGCGCGGTTGCGCGATCCCGCTGGGGCCAGCCTTACGGCGTTCTTCACCGCGCCACCCTGCAAAGGGCGCTCCATGAGGCGGTGATGCGCAATCCGCTCTGCCATCTGCATCTTGGCAAGCGTATCGAGAATGCAAAAGCCGAGACCATCGCCGCCCTCACCTTTCGCGATCACGACCTGATTGTCGGTGCCGATGGCGTCTGGTCTGCCGCGCGTTTTTCCGTGCCGTCAGCACCCTTGTCGACCTTTTCGGGAAATGTCGCCTGGCGCTTCACCGTCAACGACCGCGACGTGCCGTCATCCGTCAACAAGCGCGCCGTCACGGCCTATCTCGGCCCGCGCGGCCACATCGTTGCCTATCCTCTGAGAGAGGTCGGTGGCCTCAACATCGTGGCGATTGCGCTTGGCCCGGACCCCGGCGCCACATGGCGGGCAGAATCGAGCGGCCAGCACAAGACGATGCTGATGCAGCAGTTTCGCGACTGGAACCCGGAAATCGTCAAATTGCTTGCCTCTGCCGAACAGCCGACCTTCTGGCCGCTGTACCAGGCCGGTGCCGGACACTGGCACAATGGCCGCGACACCGTACTGATCGGAGACGCCGCCCACGCGATGATGCCTTTTGCCGCGCAGGGAGCCGCCATGGCCATCGAGGACGCCTTCGAACTGGCGGGCAAGGTCACGGGTGCCCTGCCTTTGCCGCAGGCGCTGGCCTCCTTCGAGGCCCTGCGTCTGCCGCGCATTGAAAAGGCCCGCAAGCGGGCCTCCGTCAATCGTTTCGCCTATCACGCCCGCGGTCCCTTCCGCCTTGGAAGGGACTTTGTTTTCGCCACGCGCCCGACGCAGGCCTTTCTCAAGGACTTCGACTGGCTCTACGGCTACCGCGCCGAAGGCTGATCGCTCTGCTCAGACCGCTGCAGCGGCTGCAAAACCGATCTCGAGATCCTTCTTGAGATCGGCAACATCTTCAAGACCGATCTGCAGACGGATGACCGGACCTTCGCTCGGGCCCTTGGCGACTGTTCGGTCGGCCAGCGACACCATGACGGCCAGCGATTCGTAACCGCCCCAGGAATAACCGAGACCAAAGAACGTCAGCGCATCGAGGAAGGCCTGCGCCGCCTCCTTGAACTTTCCGTCTTCCGCCTTGAGCACGAAGGAGAACACACCGCTTGCGCCCTTGAAGTCGCGCTTCCAGAGATCGTGCCCCGGAAAGCTCGGCAAGGCCGGATGCAGAACCCGCAGCACATCGTCGCGGCCTTCCAGCCATGTGGCGATGTCGAGCGCGCTTTTCTGGTGGTGCTCTAGGCGCACGCCCATGGTGCGCAGGCCGCGCAGGATCTGGTAGGCGTCATCGGACGTCACGCAGATGCCGAGATTGGCATTGGCCTGGTAAAGCGCCTTCCAGTGCTTCTCGTTGGAGGACACGAAGCCCATCAACACATCGGAATGACCGGAGGGATATTTTGTCGCCGCATGGATCGACACGTCGACACCAAAATCCAGCGGTTTGAAATAAAGCGGCGTCGCCCAGGTGTTATCCATGGTGACGACACAGTCATATTTATGCGCGACGGCGGTGATCGCCGCGATATCCTGAATTTCGAAGGTGTTTGAACCCGGCGCTTCGGTGTGGATGAGCCTGGTGTTCGGGCGAATGAGCGTTTCGATGCCTGCACCGATCGAAGGGTCGTAATAGTCGATCTCCACGCCGAGCTTGCGCAGCATCACATTGCAGAAACGCCGTGTCGGGAAATAGACCGAATCCACGATCAGGGCGTGGTCGCCGGCCGAGAGGTAGGCAAGAAACGGGACCGTGACCGCAGCCAGACCCGATGGCACGAGAATCGTGCCGGCAGAACCCTCCAGCTCGTTGACCAGATTGCAGAGCGCATCTGTCGTCGGCGTGCCATGCGTGCCGTAGGTGTATTTCTGGTCTTCCGTCGCAAGCGTCTTCGCATCGGGGAAAAGGACCGTGGAACCACGAACGATGGGGGGATTGACGAAACCGAAGCAGTCATACGGGTCGTTGCCGCCATGGGCCAGGCGGGTATTCACACCTGCGCCTGCGCGCAGGTCATTTTTCTTGGTCATTGCGGATCAGCTTTCGAAGATGTTTGACGCGAGCGACAATGCTGAGCGCGCAACCCAAGGTCAAGCCCTCAACGATGACACCGAACCGTACCGTTTTGCCTCAAAAACAGCACGCAAAAAGTATACAAAAAATATGCACGCGTAATTTTTTGCCAAAACATGCTTATTTTTTCATCCTATGCACTGTTTAAAGTCAAATTTTGGAAAATTCCGTTTTGTAGGCACAATTATTGCTCGCAAGTCTTGACCCAAGCCGGAATGTCGACTGTGATGTACAAGGCGGATCAAAAAGATACGCCGAAGGGGGAACTGGGGGAACACAATCACGCAGACCCTCTTCCAATTAGATGAGAACAAACAAAGGTTGGGAAAAATGAAAAAGGCAATTCTGTCAGCCGCTGTTGGCGCTGCGGTTTTGGGGGGAGCGTCATTCGCTTCGGCTGCGACACTGGACGACGTTAAGGCAAAGGGTTTCGTTCAGTGCGGCGTCAACACAGGTCTTGCAGGTTTCGCATCGCCGGATTCGGCTGGTGAATGGACTGGCTTCGACGTCGATTACTGCCGCGCAGTCGCGTCTGCTATCTTCAACGATCCCAAAAAGGTAAAATTCACGCCCACGACCGCACAGAGCCGCTTCACCGCTCTGCAGTCTGGCGAAATCGATCTCCTGGCACGTAACACCACCTGGACGATCAGCCGCGACACCGCGCTCGGCTTCAACTTCCGTTACGTCAACTATTACGACGGCCAGGGCTTCATGGTCCCGAAGAGCCTCAACGTAAAGTCCGCTCTTGAACTGTCCGGCGCAGCCGTCTGCGTTCAGTCCGGTACGACCACCGAACTCAACCTCGCCGACTACTTCAAGGCCAACAACCTGCAGTACAACCCGGTCGTCTTCGAAAAGCTCGAAGAAGTGAACGCCGCCTACCAGGCTGGCCGTTGCGACGTTTACACCACCGACCAGTCGGGCCTGTATTCGATCCGCCTGTCGCTGAGCAACCCGGATGACCATATCGTTCTGCCGGAAATCATCTCCAAGGAGCCGCTTGGCCCGGCCGTCCGTCAGGGCGACGACAAGTGGTTCGACATCGTTTCCTGGGCTGGCTACGCGCTGGTACAGGCTGAAGAGTTCGGCATCACCAAGGCCAACGTCGACGAGATGAAGAACTCGACCAACCCGGACATCCGCCGCTTCCTCGGCGCTGAAGCCGACACCAAGATCGGTACCGACCTCGGCCTGACCAACGACTGGGCCTACAACATCATCAAGGGCGTCGGCAACTACGGCGAAGTCTTTGAGCGCAACATCGGTACGGGCACCCCGCTCAAGATCGAGCGCGGCCTGAACGCTCTGTGGTCGAAGGGCGGTCTGCAATACGCACCGCCGATCCGCTAAGCGGTCGCATAAAACACTGAACAAGGCGGCCGCTGGCCGCCTTGTCTGCCTATAAAAACAAAACAATGGGCCAAACAGGCCATATCTTTCGGGGACCGGGCAAGCATGACTGATCAGGCTACAATTGCGCCTTCCGGCGGGCGAACGACCCGCTCATTGATCTACGATCCCAAAATTCGTTCTATCGCCTTCCAGATTCTGACCATCGTTGTTCTGGTGATCTCCGTCTGGTGGATCGGGCACAACGTGGCGACGAACCTCGCGCGTTCCAACACCGCGTCCGGTTACGGCTTCCTCGCAGGCCGTTCCGGTTTCGATATCGGCGATACGCTGATCGAATACAGCAGCAACTCCACCTATGGACGAGCACTCGTTGTCGGCTTCCTCAACACCTTGATGGTTGCGGCAATCGGCATCGTCACGGCAACGATCATCGGTTTCATCGTCGGTATCGGCCGCCTTTCCGGCAACTGGCTGATTGCCAAGCTGTGCACCGTCTATGTTGAAGTGTTCCGCAACATCCCACCGTTGCTGGTCATCTTCTTCTGGTATTCGGGCGTCCTCAGAGCGCTGCCGAACGTGCGCGAATCCCTCGCGCTGCCATTCAACGTTTTCCTCAACAACCGCGGCCTGGTGTTTCCCAAGCCCATCTGGGGCGAAAACGCCTGGATGATCGCGGTAGCGATCCTTGTCGGGATCATTGCGACCGTTGGGGTCTACAAATGGGCAACAAAGCGCCAGATGGCGACCGGCCAGCGGTTCCCGATCCTCTGGACCGCCATCGCGCTGATTATCGGACTGCCGCTCATTACCTTCCTGGCGCTCGGCGCACCCATCACGTTCGACATTCCTGTAGCCGGACGTTTCAACCTGACGGGTGGCGGCACGATCCTGCCGGAATTCTTCGCGCTTTACCTGGCACTGTCGTTCTATACGGCGGCCTTCATCGCGGAAATCATCCGCGCCGGTATTCGCGGCGTTTCCAAGGGCCAGACGGAAGCCTCGACGGCTCTCGGCGTCCAGCCGGGGCTGACCACGCGCCTCGTCGTGGTGCCGCAGGCAATGCGCATCATCATTCCGCCGCTGACAAGCCAGTATCTCAACCTCACGAAGAACTCGTCGCTTGGCGTCGCCATCGGTTATCCGGAACTCGTTTCCACCGGCGGTACGACCATGAACCAGACCGGTCAGGCTGTTGAAATCGTCTCGATCTGGATCGTCGTTTATCTCAGCATCAGTCTCGCGACGTCGCTGTTCATGAACTGGTTCAACGCCAAGATGGCTCTGGTGGAGAGATAAGCCATGGACACCAGAAACATTCACTTCGTTCGTTCCAGCATGCTTGCGCCGGAGCCTCCGCCGCACAGCGAAAAGAACATTGCCGGCTGGGTGCGCAGCAACCTCCTGGCAACGCCCAAGGACGTGATCCTGACGATCATCGGTCTGTTGATCGTGTTCGCCATTCTTCCGGGCGCAATCAACTGGCTTTTCCTGCAGGCAAGCTGGTTCGGTGCAGACCGCACCGCCTGCCTCAGCGTTGCACAGGGCGGCGTCCAGCCGGATGGCTGGAGCGGTGCCTGCTGGGCATTCGTACAGGATCGCTTTTCGCAGTTCATCTTCGGTCGTTATCCGCTCGATGAGCGCTGGCGTCCGATGCTGGTCGGCATCCTGTTCATCGCCCTCCTAGTCCCTCTGCTCATCCCCAAGCTGCCGCACAAGGGCCTGAACGCCCTTCTGCTGTTCGTCATCTTCCCGGTCGTGGCCTTCTTCATCCTGCATGGCGGCTTCGGACTGGAACGTGTCGAAACCCCGCTCTGGGGCGGCCTGATGGTGACGTTGATCCTGTCCTTCGTCGGTATCGCGGTATCGCTGCCGCTCGGTATTCTTCTGGCGCTCGGCCGTCGGTCGAACATGCCCGTCGTGAAGATGCTGTGTGTCACCTTCATCGAGGTGGTGCGCGGCGTGCCTCTGATCACGGTTCTGTTCATGGCCAACGTGATGTTGCCGCTCTTCCTGCCGACAGGCTGGACGATCGACAACTTCCTGCGTGCGCTGGTCGGTGTCGCCCTCTTCGCCTCTGCCTATATGGCCGAAGTGATCCGTGGCGGCCTGCAGGCGATCCCCAAGGGACAGTCCGAAGGCGCCGATTCTCTCGGTCTCGGTTATTGGCAGAAGATGCGTCTGATCATTCTGCCGCAGGCGATCAAGCTGGTTATCCCAGGCATCGTCAACACCTTCATCGGCCTGTTCAAGGATACGTCCCTCGTCTCGATCATCGGTATGTTCGACCTGCTCGGCATCGTCCGCCTGAACTTTACCGACACGACATGGATCACGCCTGTCACGCCCATTACCGGCCTCATCTTCGCCGGTTTCATTTTCTGGATATTCTGCTTCGGCATGTCGCGTTATTCTGCCTTCATGGAACGGCACCTCGACACCGGGCACAAACGATAAGGGACGCTCAAATGGCAGAAACCCAAGCAAAAAAACTGGCCGTTTCGGCAACCGACGTTGCAATCGAAATCGTCGGCATGAACAAGTGGTACGGCGATTTCCACGTGCTGCGCGACATCAACCTCAAGGTCATGCGCGGCGAGCGCATCGTCATTGCCGGCCCTTCCGGTTCCGGCAAGTCGACCATGATCCGCTGCATCAACCGTCTGGAAGAACACCAGTCGGGCAACATCTTCGTTGACGGTATCGAACTCACCAACGACCTGAAGAAGATCGATGAAGTGCGTCGCGAAGTCGGCATGGTGTTCCAGCACTTCAACCTCTTCCCGCATCTGACGATCCTGGAAAACTGCACACTGGCACCGATCTGGGTTCGCAAGATGCCGAAGAAGGAGGCCGAGGAAGTGGCGATGCACTACCTCAAGCGCGTCAAGATCCCTGAGCAGGCCAACAAATATCCCGGCCAGCTTTCCGGTGGTCAGCAGCAGCGTGTGGCAATCGCCCGCTCGCTGTGCATGAAGCCGAAGATCATGCTGTTCGACGAACCAACCTCGGCACTTGACCCGGAAATGGTCAAGGAAGTGCTGGATACGATGGTGAGCCTTGCCGAAGACGGTATGACCATGCTGTGCGTGACCCACGAAATGGGTTTTGCCCGTCAGGTGGCAAACCGGGTGATCTTCATGGATCAGGGCCAGATCGTCGAACAGAACTCCCCGCAGGAGTTCTTCGACAATCCGCAGCACGAGCGCACCAAGCTCTTCCTCAGCCAGATTCTGCACTAGGCCAGATTCCTCACTAGGATCGAAGAAACATCGAACCTTCATCAGACGGGGCCTCAATGGCCCCGTTTTTTATTGGCCGATCGCAGTTTTCGGCGATTTTTTTGGGCCGCGGCGATTCCGGAAATACGAATCTCTTGTGACATTTCCGGCGATCGAAGGCTTGAAACAGGGCTGAATAGCACCTCAACGGCACGAATTAACTATCTGTTACGAAACGAAAATCCTTGTTTTGCAGGGCTTCTGGAGCGCCTTGTCATTTTTTTGTCAAATCACGCAATTTTCCGCTTGCGGACATTCAAGAGCCTGACTATAAGGGCGCCACACCACAAGCGCACGCGCCCTTCGTCTATCGGTTAGGACGTCAGATTTTCATTCTGAAAAGAGGGGTTCGACTCCCCTAGGGCGTGCCACTTGTGGGGTTAATCTCCCCAAGACAATCTGATCTGGCTTCAAACATTGCTTTGATCTGTCGATCTGCGTCTCCAGTTTCACTGCCCTCATCCATCGCCCAGAACAACGCTTCGAGGACACCTCCCCGGTCGTCACGCATCCGCGGCGCATCATTTTGTCGGATCATAGCCGCACCCGATGATGTCAGCGAAAATATAGGTGCCTTCGGCGCACCTCACCGTTTAGACCCTTTAGAATATCCTCATATTTTCAATCGCTTGCCGATTTTGAAGCCAGTTTTCCACAGGCTTCGGCGGCCAATTAAAAAAAATGTCGTTCAGACGAAAAAAATGCATTTTGCCGCTTGCGGAGAATCCGGAGCCTGACTATAAGGGCGCCACACCACAAGCGCACGCGCCCTTCGTCTATCGGTTAGGACGTCAGATTTTCATTCTGAAAAGAGGGGTTCGACTCCCCTAGGGCGTGCCACTTGCTTCTCTCATAAAATCATAGAGTTACAGCAACGTCTTGAACGTCGCGACATACGTTTGCGATCAAACGTGACGCGAACCGTATCGCGATATTTCGGTCCTCCTCCCCTAGGCTTGAATACTTCTTCAGACGCAGACCAGCGCCGCAAAACCGCGCGACGGTTTGGCGTATCAGGCTCTATGCAGGAAGGGTGTAACCTGCTGGCCTTGCGGCCCGTCAGGACGCCGCCGGAGCGCTATCAGGCAGACTTGTCAGGGAGACAGGGCAGCATCGAGAAGACGAAGCTGCACGCGCTTCTGTCCCTGCCACAGATCCGCACCAAGCGTGCCTGCGACGTGGAGAAGCTTACCGCGAGAATTGAGCAGCAATTGCCCCAGAGGCGCCTCTGCGGCGCGAAATGCGATACCATCGAGCCGTGAGCCATCCATCGCCTCCAGCGTCACCTTGACGTGCGAGGTGCCAACCAGTCGCACATCGCGCAGGCGGTGGGCTGGAATGGCAAAGACTGGCTGCGAATGACCGGAGCCATATGGCCCGGCCTGGTCCAGTTGGTCGATCAGTTGCAGGGTCGCGCCGGATGCACCGATGGCACCGTCAATCTTCAGCACGCTGTTTTCAACCAGCGTACTGACCGTCTTGGCAGCGCTCTCCTCGAAAAAGGCTCTGAGCTTACCGAGATTGGCACGTTCGACGGTGAGACCGGCCGCCATGGCGTGACCGCCACCCTTGACCAGCAGACCCATTTCCACGGCGGTACGGACCATCTTGCCAAGGTCGAAACCATTGATCGAGCGGCCCGAGCCCGTGCCCTTCCCCGAGGGATCGAAAGCAATGGCAAAGGCCGGGCGGCGAAAACGATCCTTGAGGCGCGAGGCCAGCAGGCCGACAATACCCGGATGCCAGTTCTCGCGCGCCGTGACGATCACGCCGGCACCCGTGCCGTCGCCATATTCGAAGAGCGCCTCGGCCTCGGCTTCAGCCAGCATGGCGGCTTCCATCGCCTGACGCTCGCGATTGAGCTCATCCAGCTTTTCGGCAATGACTTCCGCCTCAACCGTATCATCAAGCGTCAGCAGCCGGCTGCCGAGTGCGGCGTCACCGATACGACCGCCGGCGTTGATACGTGGGCCGATCAGAAAGCCGAAATGATAAGGCGTCACAGGCCCGCCAAGACCCGCCTTGCGAAACAGCGCAGCAAGCCCGGCATTGTTCATGTGGCGGGCCGCAATCAGCCCCTTGACCACATAAGCGCGGTTCAGCCCCTTGAGCGGCACGACATCGCAAACCGTGGCGAGGGCGACAATATCCAGATAGGACAAGAGATCGAGCGTGAAGGCCTGCCGGTGCTTGCGGTCTTTCAGCAGACGCAGCGTTGCGACCAGAACAAGAAACACCACACCTGCCGCGCAGAGATGTCCCTGCCCCGACAGATCGTCCTCACGGTTCGGATTGACCAGAGCCACCGCATACGGCAGCTCCGTGCCGACCTGATGGTGGTCGATGACAACGACATCGGTACCGGCCTCGCGCGCCGCTGCAAGCGATTCATGGCTGGTCGAACCGCAGTCGACGGTGACGATCAGTGTGGCGCCATTGGCGGCCAGTTGCTGCATGGCGGCAGGGTTTGGCCCGTAACCTTCGAAAATGCGGTCTGGAATGTAGATTTCCGGCGTCAGGCCGAAATGATGCAGGAAACGATACATCAGCGCGGAAGACGAAGCACCGTCCACATCATAGTCGCCGAAGATCGCGACCTTTTCGCCGCGCTCTATCGCCTGCGCCAGACGTTCGGCAGCTTTGGCGCAATCGGTCAGCACATGCGGATCGGGCATCAGTGAGCGGATGGTCGGATCGAGAAACGCCATAGCGTCATCCACGGCCACGCCCCGTCCCGCCAGCACGCGTGCAATCAGTTCCGGAATGCCGTGAACCTGTGACATGGCGAGCGCGCGGTTCTGGCCGGCCTGATCGAGCCGTGACACCCAACGCTGCTCAGTCGCCGAACGCTCCACGCCGAGAAAGGCGCGGGCCACGGCATCGACCGGCTCATTCATTGCGATTCTGTCCATTGTCCTGCCTTGCGCCTTTCCATCAAGGCGCATGTTGTCTCAACAATGGGCTAGAGGGCAGATCGGCGTTTTTCAAGCAAAAACGCCTGAAGGTAGGGTCATAAAGCCAGAATCGAGAAAAACGGGCTGGCGATGGAAAGCGTGCCGACCAGCAGCAGCGACGAAAAAACCGCCAGGGAACACCAGTTGCGCTCCTGCATGACGACGTCAAATTCCATGCTGCGGATATTGTCATTGGCGCTATGACGCGCCCTGCAACGGGCAACAGCAACCTGCGACGGACTGGAATCCTTGAAGAGTATGATGGATGTCACGGCCGCGCCTCCCTCGCTTCGGTGAACTTCATTAACCGTATTCTGAAATACGAGTATTTTCCAGTGTCTTTGTCCCGTCACAACGCAAGAATTTGCAGGCAATTCAGCAGTCTGAAGTCACCACGGCTGACAAAACGCAATAAAAAACGGCGACATCTTCGAAATGTCGCCGTTTCCTGAAAATCATCTGCCTGCGAGAGAAACTTACGTCCGCTCGATTCGGATCACCTGCGGTTCGCTGACGAGATACTTCTCGTTCTTGATCGCCTTTACCGCCTTGCGGATCGCATCTTCCATCGTCGCATGTGTGACGAGAATGATGGTCTTCGCGCCGCCTTCAACGGGAACGCGCGAATGCTGGACAATCGATTCCAGCGAGATGTTGTTGTCGGCCATGCGTGTGGCGATCGACGCAAACACGCCGGCCTTGTCCTTCACCGTCAGACGAATGAAGTATCCGCCCTCGTGGCTCTTCATCTTGGCACGACGATATTCGGTCAGCGCCTTGGCCGGACGGCCAAGCACCGGCACCTGCTGTGCGCCAGGACGGCTCTTGGCAATGTCGGCGATGTCGCCGAGCACGGCCGAGGCCGTGGCGTTGCCGCCGGCACCAGGACCGACCATCAACAGTTCACCGAGAATGTCGGACTCGACCGCAACAGCGTTGGTCACGCCGTCCACCTGCGCAATGACGGAATCGAGCGGCACCATCGTCGGATGAACGCGCTGTTCGATGCCGGTTTCGGTCACCTGCGCCACACCGAGCAGCTTGATGCGGTAACCAAGATCGGCAGCCGCCTGAATATCCTCGATGGAGATATTCGTGATGCCTTCGAGGTAGATATCGTCTGCCGAGATCTTGTTGCCGAAAGCAAGCGTTGTCAGGATCGCCAGCTTGTGCGCCGTATCGTTGCCTTCGATGTCGAAGGCCGGATCGGCTTCTGCGTAACCGAGACGCTGGGCTTCCTTGAGGCAGGCCTCGAACGACAACCCTTCCTTCTCCATCTTGGTAAGGATGTAATTGCAGGTGCCGTTCATGATGCCGTAGATGCGCGACACATGGTTGCCGGTCAGCGACTCGCGCAGCGCCTTGATGATCGGGATGCCACCGGCCACAGCCGCTTCGAAGTTCAGGAGCGCGCCCTTCTCTTCCGCCAGCACAGCCAGTTCGACGCCATGCTTGGCAAGCAGCGCCTTGTTGGCTGTCACCACATGGAGACCACGTGCGAGCGCCGAACGGACGGCATTTTCCGCCTGTCCGGACGCACCGCCGACCAGTTCAACGAAAACATCGATATCGGCTTCGCTGGCAAGCTGCTCCGGCGTGTCAAACCAGGTAATACCGGTGAGATCAATGCCGCGGTCGCGCGAACGGTCGCGCGCGCTGACGGCAATAATCTCAATTGCGCGTCCGCAGGTAATCGCAAGTTCGTTGCTTCTCTGCTGGAGGATGCGCACGAGCGAAGCGCCGACAGTGCCGAGCCCCGCTATGCCGATTCTCAATGAATCTGCCATGGGTATGTTCCTGATTTGCTGGTGATGGTGGCGGCCGGGACCGGCCGCCTTCGGGTGCCCTTATCTGTGGGCGTTCAGAGAAACGACGTTGTGCATCGTTTCGTCTGCAGTCGACAGGAAGCGCTTCAGATTGCGCGCCGCCTGGCGAATTCGATGCTCGTTCTCAACGAGCGCAAGACGAACGTAATCATCGCCCATCTCGCCAAAGCCGATGCCGGGAGCAACGGCGATATCGGCCTTCTCGACCAGGAGCTTGGAGAACTCCAGAGAGCCGAGATGGCGGAACTTTTCCGGGATTTTCGCCCATGCGAACATCGTCGCAGCCGGCGGCGGAACTTCAAAACCGGCCTTGCCGAACGTGTCGACCATGACGTCGCGACGGCGGCGATAGACATTGCGCACTTCCGCGATGTCGGAACCGTCGCCATTGAGCGCGTGGGTCGCGGCAACCTGGATCGGCGTGAACGCGCCGTAATCCAGATAGGACTTCACGCGTGTCAGAGCTGCGATCAGGCGTTCGTTGCCCACCGCAAAGCCCATGCGCCAGCCGGGCATGGAGAAGGTCTTCGACATGGAGGTGAATTCCACCGTCACGTCGATAGCACCCGGCACTTCCAGAACAGACGGCGGCGGGTTGTTGTCGTCGAAATAGATTTCCGAATAGGCAAGGTCGGACAGTACGATCAGCTCATGCTTTTTCGCAAACGCGATGACGTCCTTGTAGAAATCCAGCGATGCAACATGCGCCGTCGGGTTGGACGGGTAGTTGATGATCAGCGCCAGAGGCTTCGGAATGGAGTGGCGCACAGCGCGCTCCAGCGGGCCGAAGAAGTTTTCATCCGGCTCGACATTCATCGAACGGATAACACCGCCAGCCATCAGGAAGCCGAAAGCGTGGATCGGATATGTCGGGTTCGGACACAGGATGACATCGCCCGGCGCCGTGATGGCCTGCGCCATGTTGGCGAAGCCTTCCTTGGAACCGAGGGTCGCAACGACCTGCGTGTCCGGGTTCAGCTTTACGCCGAAGCGGCGGGCGTAATAGGCGGCCTGCGCGCGGCGAAGGCCGGGAATACCCTTGGACGAGGAATAGCGATGGGTGCGTGGGTCCTGAACCACTTCGCAGAGCTTGTCGACGATCGCCTTCGGCGTCGGCAGATCCGGATTACCCATGCCAAGGTCGATGATATCCGCGCCACCCGCTCGCGCGCTCGCTTTCAAACGGTTGACCTGTTCGAAGACGTATTGCGGCAGACGCTTGACCTTGTGAAACTCTTCCATCTCTTTCCTCATGGAAATGGACCGGACTGCCGGCCCATAACGAAGGTTCGTTTTTGTTGGTGAACGCTGCCGATACGAACCCATCCGGCAAGCGTTGTTCATTGTAACGCAAAGCGCCGAAAAACATAAAAGGGTTTTCGTCCGCAAAGCGGTTGTGCGATCGCCTGCCCTGCCATCACCGGCACAAGCTTCAGCGGCTCATGCGAACCGCATGGATTTCAGCAGGAAATCGAAGACCTTGCATAACGCCAGATTCTGGGAAAATGCAAGGCAAGCTATGCTCAAGGTGGTCGTGACGATTCAACTTTTATTCCGCGACACGCGAAATCGTCACGACGGACCTCAAACCGCCATTTACGGCATCAGCCGCGTTCACCGCGAACGATGACCGCCTTGATCAGATCCAGCACCCGCTCCGGCTCGATATCCGTGCAGATAAGCTGGCTTGGATGACCATCCCAATGGCCCGGCGGAAAACCACGGCCATCCGGCTTCTGAATCGTCTGACCGTCGGCAATACCGCCGCAGACAACGCGGATCGGGCCGCTACGGGTCTGGAACAGCTCGGGCGCCACCAGATAGACGCAGGCGCAGCTATCATGCACCACCATGCCGTCGCCGGTGCGGGTCTTGTAGAAATCGATGTAGAACTGCGACAGATCCGACAGAAGCTGGACGGGCTTGCCTCCCTCCTTCGCCATCTCGTCGAGAAATGCGCTCGTCATGACCGTCTTGGTGGTCACGTCGAGACCAACGACAGTGACGCGCCAGGGCGCGGTGAAGACCAGATCGGCTGCTTCCGGGTCGCCATGGATATTGGCTTCTGCGGCGGGCGAAACGTTGCCGTTCATGTCGAAGGCGCCGCCCATGATGATGACGTCTTTCACCAGTGCGGCGAAGTCCGGCTCCTGACGCAGCGCAAGCGCAAGGTTCGTCATGCGGCCAACGGCAATCAGCGTCACTTCGCCCGGATTGGCCTTGACCGTATCGATGATGAAATCATGCGCCGAACGCGGATCGAGCGGCAGGTCGATGGTCTCGGGAATATCGATGTCGCCAAGACCGTTCTCGCCGTGGATGAGGGTCGGCCAGTGACGCTCCGGACGGGCTGGATCGAAGGTGACGCCAGCCCCCTTGGCGACAGGCGCCGTCATCTGCCATTCCTGTTTGAGGAACAGCGCATTGCGGGTGGTGATATCGATCGGAGCGTTGCCAAACACCGTCGTCACGCCGATAAGGTCGATATCGGGATGGCGGTGCAAAAACAGCAGCGCCATGGCATCGTCCACACCGGGGTCCGTATCGAAAATCACTTTATGCATTGTCGTCCTGCTCCAAAATTCCGGCACTGCCGGAACTGACCGGCGGCACGCCACGCACCATAGCCATAAGCGCCGCCGCCGCAAGCCGGGGACGATCCGAATATCGAAGCGGATGACTTATAAAATCATTGCACCGGCATCGTTTAGGTGAAAGAAGAAGCCCACCTCCCCGCGTCCGTTTTCTCCCGGATTTTTTCAGTGCAAGACATCGCCCTCCACGTATTCCTGGTTCTCATTCTGGTTGCCGTTTTTGCCGGATTTATCGATTCCATCGCGGGTGGAGGCGGCCTCATCACCATTCCGGCCATGCTCATCATGGGCATTCCGCCGCTTGATGCACTGGGCACCAACAAGCTGCAATCGCAGTTCGGCTCGGCCTCGGCGACCATCGCTTACGCGCGCCGCGGCCACGTCAATCTGCGCAAGCAGTTGCCCATGGCATTCATGGCGATGCTGGGCGGCATGCTGGGCGCGCTGGCAGCGGCCTTCGTGCCCTCCGATATCCTGCGCGCCATCATGCCGTTTCTGCTGATCGCCATTGCCACCTATTTCGCCCTCAAGCCGCAACTGAGCGATATCGACAGCCACCAACGCATGACGCCGTTCATCTTCGGCGCCGTGGTGGCCCCGCTGATCGGCTTTTATGACGGTGTTTTCGGACCGGGCGCAGGTTCCTTCTACATGCTGGCCTTCGTGGCGCTCGCAGGCTTCGGCATGCTCAAGGCGACGGCGCACACCAAGCTTCTCAATCTCGGCTCTAATTTCGGCGGCTTCGTCGTGTTTGCGCTGGGCGGTGCAGTGCTGTGGAAACTCGGCCTCGCCATGGGCTTTGGTCAGTTCGTCGGCGCGCAGATCGGCTCACGTTTTGCCATGAAGAACGGTGCAAAGATCATCCGCCCGCTTCTGGTGATTTCGTGCGTCGCCATGGCAGCAAGGCTGATGATGGACAGCTCAAGCCCCTATTCGATCGGCGCTCTTCTGAACGCTCTGATTTCGGGATAAACGGCGTTTCCTTACGCCGTTACCATCACGCCATCGCGCGGCGTCTGCGATCGGCGATTTCGCGGATGACCACCATGGCGCCCACCAGCTTGTAGGCCGAGGAATAGCACGGCGACATCTCGAGCGACTTCACAACGGTATGGCCGTTGCTGTCTTCCGCGTAGGTGTATTTCGAAGCGTCGCCCTTGAAGCAGTTGTCGAGCTTCTCACGCAGATCGTTCTGGAAACGGTGAACCCCGACCAGCTCGGCAATGTGGCAGCCGACCAGCCCCTCGGGCGCATTGCGCTGGAAGGTATCCAGACCATTGGCATAGGACACGCGATAACCGGGAGAGACGACGACAACGGGCTCTCCGAGATCGGACAGCATGTCCTCATCGAAAACGAGATGGCGGTGCTGCCATTCGAAACTGCCGATATCGGCGTCTTCGTCACCAACCGCTTTCGACTTGCGCGACAGGCCGACATAACGATCGACAAGCGTTCTCAGGATTTCGGAGTTGCGCTGGACGCAACCCAGGTCCTCGGCTTCATGGTTCAGAAGGTCGATGGCGAAACGGAACTGCTCGCGAATTTCTTCGGCGTTCTCCGTCTTGCTGCCGGCGATCTTGTCCAGAAGCTGTTCGAGCTCACGCTCCAGCACTGCGATCTTGTCGGCTTCGTTCTTGCCGACAGCAGATTGCAGTTCCGTGTAACGCAACCAGAACAGTTCAATCAAATCTTTCAACCCGACTCTCCCGGAACGAACAAATAGCCCGTTCTCAACCCGAACGCATATACCCTGTTCTCCCCGTTATATCGGCTGGTCGCTTAAAAATGCCGTAACGAGAAACGAGAACGCCATTCAGAATAGCAGCCAAAATATCACAGCCGCGAACGTTTTTTCAATTTCGATAATCTACGAGCAAAAAGTTAGGGCTGGAAGTCCGGTTGGCCGGACCAGAAATGCCTTTTGTCAAAAAAAACCGGCGCCTCGAAAGGCACCGGTCTTTTGTCTTATTCAGCTGGAATCTGGTGTTTGACGTTCCAGCGATCGTGGTACCAGAGCCATTGGCCGGGATGCTCCCGTACCCAGCTTTCAACCTTGTCGTTGAGCATCTGGGCCGTTGCCTGCACGTCGACATTGCCTTTGTCATCGCGCGGAATGTCGACCTTCGGTTCGATTTCCAGACGATAGCGGTTGTCGGGCAAGCGCACGCAGCGCGCCGGATAAACATCGCAGTTGAACTGGCGCACCAGCTTGGCAAGCAGCGGGTTGGTCCGCACCTCAAGATCGAAGAACCTGGTGGGCAGCCCCTTGCTGAACTTCTGGTCGACGAGAACGCCAACCCCGCCGCCTCTCTCGAGCTGGCGGGCCAGCGCAAAGGACGATCCGGCATGCGAAGGCACGAGATTGCCCATGCGTTCCTTGCGGAAGTTGAACACCTTGTCGGCCACGTAAGGATTGTTCGGCGGACGAAACAGCACCGTCACCTCAAGCCCGAATGCCGAACCGGCAACCGGCAGCAATTCGAAATTGCCGGTATGGGCGGTGAAAACGATGAACGGACGCGGATTGTCGCGCAGCTCGAGGAACGAGGGAATGCCGACGACCTCGATACGGCCGGGCTTGTCGTTCTGGGGATCGAAGTCGAAGAGACGGTCGAGGAACACATATTCGGCCGCAAGACGGCCCATATTGCCCCAGCTATCCATGGCGATTGCCAGGCGCTCTTCCTCGGTCTTCTCGGGGAAGGCCCGCGCCAGATTGTAGAGTACAAGCCTGTGACGGCCGGTCTTCGGCCCCATCCAGCGGGCAAATCTGTCAGCGAAGCGAATTCCCGCATCGGCGGGAAAAAGCTTCAACATGTTCAGGAAACCAAACGCAAAGGTCGCGATCAACCATTGCCGGAAGTTATCCAGCTTCAGGACGATGCGCGTGAGAAACATTTTCACGGGCTTCAATCCATCCGCAGAACGATTTTCCCGAAGACCTGGCGGGTTTCCATGCGCTCCAGCGCCCGATCGATATCATCGAAAGTCACTTCGGTATCGATAACGGGGTGAACGATGCCGCGTGCCATCTTCTGCATGGCGTTCGCCATGTTTTCCATGCGGCAACCGAAGGAGCCGAGCAGCTTCAACTGCTGCTGGAACAGCATCATCAGGTTGATATCGGTCGAAACACCCGAGGTCGAACCGCAGGTGACGAGACGTCCGCCGCGCTTCAGCGAAAACATGGAACCGGCCCAGGTGTCTTTGCCGACATGTTCGAAGACGACGTCGACGCCCTTCTTCTTCGTCAGCTTGCGCACGACGCCTTCAAAACGGTCCGTACGGTAGTTGATGACGTGGTCGGCACCCAATGCCTTGGCGCGCTCGATCTTGTCGTCGGAACCAACGGTGGTGATGACGGTGCAGCCCATCTTCTTGGCAAGCTGGATGGCGGCCGTGCCGATGCCGGAACCGCCGGCGTGAACCAGGATCGTTTCACCCGGCTCGAGCTTGGCGTTGTCGAACAGCATGTGCTCGACCGTGCCGAAAGTCACAGGCGCCAGCGCAGCACCGATGGCGTCGACGCCGTGCGGTGCCGGAACGAGCTGGCGAGCCGGGATATTGATCTTTTCCTGCGCAAAGCCGTCCAGATGGAAGCCATGGACACCCTGAACGTGTTCGCACAGGTTGTCGCGGCCTTCGCGACAGGGCTTGCAGAGACCGCAGGTGCGCGCGCCGTAGATCGACACGAGCTGGCCGGGCAGAACATTCGACACGCCGGGGCCGATTGCCTCGACCACACCGGACGCCTCGGCGCCGATGGTGAGCGGCATCTTGCGCTTGGCGAACGCCATGCCGCGCCAGCCCCAGACGTCGATATGGTTCAGCGCGACAGCCTTGACGCGCAACGTCACTTCACCCGCAGCCGGTGCTTCCGGCTCGGGCAGTTCCACTTTTTCAAGCCTACGGTCATCGACGAGTTGCAGAGCGCGCATAATTTAAAGTCCTTCGCCTGGAGGCGTTATTTTTGTTTTTGATCCAGAGCGCCGCGCGTCCGTCAGGACGCGCAGGAGGCGCTCAATCTCTTTGAATGTCTGCATCGTCCTGGCCGAAAATCGTTTCCGATTTATGGCAACGATGCCTCGGTGAACCGATTAAGCCGGTTCCCGCGTCATGACAAGGCTCGCATTCTGCCCGCCAAACCCGAAGGAGTTGGACAGAACAGCACTAACCTCGGCGTCACGTTTTACGTTCGGCACCACATCCAGCAGGATAGCCGGATCGGGATTGGTATAGTTGATCGTCGGCGGCAGGGTGCCGGTCAGCATGGTCTGCAGCGAAAACACGGCTTCAACCGCACCAGCCGCCGTCAGGGTGTGACCGATCATCGACTTGTTGGACGAGAGCGGAATATCCTTCAGTCCTTCGCCGAACACGGCAAGCATCGAACCATATTCCATCTTGTCGTTTTCAGGCGTCGATGTGCCATGGGCGTTGATGTAGCCGATATCGCTTTCGGCAACACCAGCGTCGGCAAGTGCGGCACGGATTGTCGCGATAGCCGGGCCGCCATCCGGCGAGGACCGGGTGCGGTGGAAGCTGTCGGCCTTTTCGCCGGCGCCCTTGATGATGCCGAGAACCTTTGCGCCACGTGCAACGGCCGCTTCGAGCGATTCCAGCACCAGCGTTGCAGCGCCTTCGGCAATCACGAAACCGTCGCGATCCTTGCTGAACGGCTTAGACGCCTTTTCCGGCGGATCGTTCTGCGTCGACAGCGCCGAAAGCAGCGAAAAGCGGATCAGCGCTTCGGCACTGACCGAACCGTCGGTGGCAACCGTCAATGCACGGTCGGTGCGACCCTGACGGATCGCCTCGACGCCGAGCTGGATTGCCGTGGCGCCGGAAGCACACGCAGTCGACAGCGTTACCGGGAGGCCACGCGTGCCGAACCGGTCGGAAAGACGCTCGGAAATCGCGCCGAACAGCGCCGCTTCCTGAAATGCCGGATCGGGACGCTGACGCAGCGCCGCCATGAAGCGATCATAGGCGTCGCCCGGCTTCGCAGCCGGTGGAGAACGGTCGCCCAGTTCGAAACGTGCACTCCATTCCGGCTCGATCGGCGGTGCGGCAAGGAACAGCGGTCCCTCGAAGTCACCGGAGATACCGGCCTGCGCCAGCGCTTCGATCGTCGTTTCACGCGCGAACGCATAGGAGCGCTCGACGGAATTCGGCACGGGAATGTCGATGAAATCGACGGTGCCGCTGATGCGGGTCGAAAGCTTGTCGGTCGGGAAACGGGTAATCGCATGGATGCCGGATTTGCCCGAGGTCAAAGCCGCCCAGTTGTCCTGAAGGCCCTGCCCCAGCGACGTGATGATGCCCATGCCGGTAACGGCGACGAGCGGGCGACCGAGATGATCCTTGAAACTGGAAGTCATATCCTTCACTCCCTCAAACGTCGCGCGACAGCACGGCAACACCTTCGCCGCGCACATGACCAACCGTGGTGACAACCGCTTCATCAGCGGCCTGCGCCATCGGCTTCTCGGCATTGGCATCGAACGGCGGAACCTTGGCACCGCTTTCAAGCGTCAGCGCTGCGAGCGCCAGACCAAGCGGGAACTGTGCTTCGAGGCCATGACCGGTGACACCGCCAAAGCCGCGAATGGCAGCCTGCGGCAGAACTTTTTCCAGAACGTCCTTTTCCCGTACGGTCACGGCGTCATAACCGCTGGCACCGGAGAACACGACCGTTGAGGCGCTGTCACTGGCAGGTGCCAGCATGCGCTCCAGACGCTTTTCCATGCGCCCCTCGTCACGGCTGCCGCGATCGCCTTCAATCGCGTCGATGCGTGCATAGATGCGTGCGCCGCGCGCTTCGGCGCGCTTGCGTGATTCCAGCACCAGGAACGCGCCGAGCGAACCGATGACGATGCCGCCGCCTGCAGCCTCAGAACGAGACCAGAGCGGCTGCCAGTCGCCCTGCGCATGCGCGCCGATAGCTTCGAACAGCAGGATCATGTCAGGACGTTCGGCCGAAAATGCGCCGCCAACCAGGGCGTGCGTGGATTCGCCGGAGCGGATGCGATGGAACGCGGTCTCGACGGCTGAGATGCCGGCAGCCTCTTCACCCATGAAGGTACGCGACGAACCGGTGACCTTGTGAACGATAGAGATGTTACCGGCCATCAGGTTGGAAAGCTGCGCCAGGAACAGCGTCGGACGCAGTTCCGTCGTCAGCTTCTCGTTGAGCATGACTTCGCGGTCGTTGCGCTTCAGGCCTTCATCGACGATCTGCGTGTCGACATTGATGTCGCGCTCGCCGCCGCCGGCCGCCACGATCATGTCCATCGTGCCGCAGGCTTCGGCGTCTTCCTTCAGGCCGGCATCATCAAGTGCCACGCCTGCGGCGTAAACGCCGAGACGCTGCCAGTTTTCCATCTGGCGCTGATCCTTGCGGCCGATCTGGGTAGACCAGTCGATTTCCGGTAGCGGATGGATCGGGTATGGCGCAAATTTTTCGGTTTCGACAATAGCTCCCGGCGCGGAACCGGCGGAGAGCAGTGCAATATGGGCGTCAACACCGACACCATGACAGGTCACGATACCGACCCCGGTAATCACCACATCATTGTCAGACTTCATAATCCGTCATCCTTTGTCGCTTTTCCGGAACATAGTGTCTCCGGGCCAGCCATAAAAAACGGCAGGAACGCCGCACTTGCCATGCGGAATAATGCCCGCGATGCGGCTTTGCAATGGCGAAGGCTGCAAGACCTGCTCCAATGCATGACTTTTCATCGTTTAACGGCGGGCTTTTCGCAAAGATCAGGCAGAAGTATCGGCGGCGATCGCCGCCATCAGGCCAACTTCCTCGGCCCGCTTCTTGACGATCGGGCCAAGCGGAATTTCGCTGAACGGCATGGTGCGCAGCTTGAGTTGCGCATCGCAGACCTTCTTGCCGCCGGACGTGATCTTCGCCTTGGTCACGGCAAAGCCCGAACCGTCATGCTCCAGAACCGCCTCGATATCCAGCACGGCGCCCGGCTCCACGAAGGTGCGCATCTTGGCGCCATCGACCGTCATCAGGAACGGCATGGCGGCGAAATCGCTGAACGCCAGAACCAGCATGCCCGAAGCCTGCGCCATGGTCTCGATCAGAAGCACACCCGGCACCAATGGCATGCCTGGAAAGTGTCCTTCGAAAACCGGGCTTTGATCCGGGACAATGGACTGCGCCTTCAACGTGCGCGTCGCCATATCAACGGCTTCGACCTTGTCGATCATCTGGAAATATTCGAGCAGCATGTTTCGTCCATGAAGTTGGGTAGCAGCGGAAGGAAGGCTACACCGATGTATGCACGACGTCCCGACTTGCGTCATCCCGGAACTGATCCGGGAGCCAGCCGCCGCGCGTCTGCGCGGCAGAAGATCTCTTCGCGATCAAGGACCTGATCGCACTGGTTTCCGGCTCAAGACCGGAATGACGAATATTGAAAGCACGCCCGGCCCTAATTGCCGGGCACCCTCAAAATCAGCCCTTGGCTGCGCGCAGTTCGTCGATCTTGGCGCAGAGGTTCTTCAGCACGAAATACTCTTCCGTGGAAACCTTGCCCTCGTTGACTTCCTGCGTCCACTGCTCGAGCGGAATCTTGATGCCGAATTCCTTGTCGATCGCGAAAACGATGTCGAGGAAGTCGAGGCTGTCGATGCCCAGATCGTCGATCGTGTGGCTCTCCGGCGTAATGGTTTCGCGGTCGATTTCGCTGGTTTCAGCGATAATGTCGGCAACCTTGTCGAATGTAGCTGTCACGCCCATAATCCTTATTGTCGTTGTATAAAATAATCTTGTCTGACGCTCCACATAGGCAAGTCGCGTCAAAAAGCCAATGGTTTCGTGACCTGACATTCAAATTTGGCGGGAAACTGTTGCTTAAACAGCAACCGAATGGCGCCCACGGCCATTGGAAAGATAGCTGTCGAAGGTTGCGGCAACTGTCCGGGCAAACGGCTTTCCGGCTTCGCTCAGGGCAAAAACGTCACCGTCGAGTGCCACAAGCCCATCCCTGTCGCCTGCGGCAAAAAGCTGCGCCTCAGCCATCACGGCATGGGCGGCCTTGCCGAAGGCACGCTTGAGCGCAGCCAGATCAAGACTGAAATCGCACATCAGTCGCTCGATGGCAAAAGCGCGCACGCGGTCGTCATCCGACAGCGCAATGCCCTTGACGGCACAAAGCCCACCCTCGCCCGCCATACGCTGATATTCCCCGGTTGCCACCATGTTCTGCACGTACCCCTGCGGCAGCTTGCCGATCGATGACGCACCAAGCCCGATCAGCGCATCGGCCGTATCCGTCGTGTATCCTTGGAAATTCCGCCGTAACCCGCCATCGATCATGGCCTTCGCCAGTGTGTCTTCCGGCTTGGCAAAATGATCGATGCCGATTGCCTGATATCCCGCCGCGCCCAACATCCCGGCCGCAAGCGACATCTGCCGATAACGCTCCTCGATACCGGGCAGCGCATCCTCCGGGATCAGCGACTGGTGTTTCTTCATCCACGGCACATGCGCGTAACCGAAAAGCGCAATGCGATCAGGGTCGAGCGAGACGATCTGCTCGACCGTTCGTTTCAGCGTGTCGAGCGTCTGATAAGGCAGCCCATAAAGAATGTCGCAATTGACTGAATTGACACCGCGCGCCCGCACCGCTTGCACCACCGACCGCGTCTGATCAAAACTCTGGATGCGATTGATGGTCGTTTGCACCTTCTCATCGAAATCCTGCACACCCAGGCTGGCGCGTGTCATGCCGATCGCGGCCAGCGCGTCATACCGCGCATCGTCCAGATCGTTGGGGTCCATCTCCACACTGATCTCCGGCTCGATACCGAATGTAAAATGCTCCTTCAGACACGCCATCAGATCTTTCATGTCTTCCGGCCTCAGCATGGTCGGCGAACCACCGCCAAAATGCACCGCGCTGACCACGGCATCGGGCGACACACGATCGCCGACAGCAGCAATCTCCCGTTTCAGTACTTCGACATAGGCGGCAATCGGCTCGTATTTCAGCGTGTGCTTGGTGTGGCAGGCGCAGAACCAGCACAGGCGATCGCAATAAGGAATGTGCAGATAGAGCGAAATCCGGTTCGTTCGGTCCAGCGCGCCAAGCCACCCGGCGTAAACGTCTGAATTGATTCCCTCATGGAAATGCGGGGCAGTCGGATAGCTCGTATAGCGCGGCACCGCGCCCGAATATTTCTTGAGGAGTTCGCCAGCCATGTCCAGTTTTGCCTTTTGTCAAGAAAATGTCGATTTCATTCCCCTGAGTAGCGGCTGCGACAGTTTGCAACTTTGACTTCAATCAAATAGCGACTTAAATTCCACGTGAATTCGTTGAGGGGCGGTGACGAAGATAAGCGGCCTGAAACGACGCGGTTTTGCCGGCATAGCTTGACGTTTGCGAAGCCCCCACTGGAATCATCGGCTCATGGATACGCTGCAGAAAACCATCCACAATTCGGACGTGCCCGTTGTCTGTCGGTCGTGTGAATCGCGCCACGGCGGCCTTTGCAGTGCGCTGACCCCGCGGCAGCTTTGCGAACTGAACCGACATTCCAGCCGCAAGAAACTGGACGCCGGAAACGAACTGCTTGGTCAGGGAGAACTGGTCACCTCTTACGGCAACATTCTGAACGGCGTCGTGAAGCTCTCGAAAATGCTGTCGGATGGACGCCAGCAGATCGTCGGACTGCAATTCGCACCCGATTTCCTCGGCCGTCCCTTCATGGCGGAAAGCCGCATGACGGCGGAGGCCGCGACCGATGTGGAAATTTGCATGTTCCCGCGCCGCGTGCTGGACCGCATGGCAACGGAAGTGCCCGGCATGGAGCGCAAGCTGCACGATCAGGCGCTGAAAGAACTGGATGAAGCACGCGACTGGATGCTGACACTCGGCCGCAAGTCGGCCCAGGAAAAGGTGGCCAGCTTCCTTTACCTGATTGCCACGCACATAGACCCCGAAAACGACGACAAATCCTGTTTCGATTTGCCGTTGTCACGCGCCGATATTGCTGATTTCCTTGGGCTTACCATCGAAACCGTCAGCCGCCAGATGACCAAGCTGCGCAAGGATGGCATCATCCGCATCGAAAACAACCGCCACATCACGGTTCCCGATCTGCGCGCCCTGAACGAAGCCGCAGGCAATGACTGACGATACGGTTTCAGACCGCTCGGTCGACTGTCCTCACCGACCATGCAGCGCATGCGTGCCGCCATAGATCAGCGGCGCACGTGCCTGTGCGGGATTGAGCGCAAAACCGGCAAGAACCAGCAGAGCGGCGATGCATTTCATGATATTTCACCCTGAATACCGCTTTTTCGGCGGCCTGTTTGTTATGGCCGCACCATAACCATCAAACCGCATCCATTCACTTAAGAACTTGGGTAAGCGGATCGTTGAGCGACAGGGTAAAGAAGATGTTGCGAGGGCGTAGCAATACGCCTGTCGACGCAGGTCTTCAGCCACCGGACATCATCCGGAGCACAGGCCGCCTCAAATAGCAGAAGCGTCGATTTTACTGCGAGGCTGGTGTCGGAACCGGTTTTTGATTTTCGGCAATCGCGCGCAGTTCGGCAACGCGGCGATTGTATTCGGCTTCCGAAATCTGGCCGTTGCGACGCGCCAGGCCGAGACGCGTCATGCTCGTCTCCATCTTGGCGGCTTCGTCATCGGTCATCTGGCTGCCTGCCGCCGTCATGGGCTGGCCGAAGGTCGGATAGGTGCCGGTGTCGCGCTTCTGACTGACGGCATCGCTGTTGACAGGCTGCGGACCGACAATTTCAGCTGTCGGGCGGCGCATATGTGCGGGCGCAACAATCGGCTCGGGCGCCTTGCAGGCGGCAAGCATCACGCCGGAAAGGGACAGAAGCATGATTCTCCCCGTATATTTCCCGTACTTGCCCATCTGCTTGCCCATCCGTATGTTCCGCCTCTAGGGATATCTGCCGATACCGTATCCGACTGTGAGGGCGCTTGACCGCCTCACCCTTGCTGGTGGAACTTGTATTCGTTTTCATGCAGAATGTGCAAACACAAAGATAACAAAAATGTGCAGGAGGACGGGTGCATGGCAGGCGTTGATGGCATGGGCGGAGACAAGGACGAAAAAGCGTCCGGCTTCGATGCCAGATCCGCCGAAGCATATGTGATCCGCGACCCCCAGGAATTTGCGATGAATATCGCCCGGGCGCTGGAAAACCTGGGCAAGGCGGCGTCCGAATGGCTGGCTCCGCGCGAACGTGGCGACATTCCGCAAAACAGCGCAAGCCCGATGACCGATCTGGTCAAAACACTCTCCGACGTTGCCGAATACTGGATGGCGGAGCCGAAGCGCTCTCTGGAAGCCCAGACCCACCTGCTCTCAAGCTATTACGATCTCTGGACGAAATCGGTCGCGCAGTTTTCCGGCGAGACACCGCCTGAGCCCGAAACGGCCGAACCCAGCAAGACCGGCCGCCGCAACCGGCGCTTTGCCGACGAAGACTGGCACGCCAATCCGTTTTTCGATTTCCTGTTGAAGACCTATCAGACCACTGTCGCCTTTGCCGACAAGATGGTCAATGAAGCCGAAGGGCTTGACGATCACACCCGCGAAAAAGCCCTGTTTTACATGCGGCAGATGACCGATGCGATTTCACCCGCCAACTTCGTGTTCACCAACCCGCAGGTGTTTCGCGAGACCGTGGCAACGAGCGGCGCCAATCTGGTCAAGGGCATGGCGCAACTGGCCGAAGATGTCGCCGCCGGCAATGGCCACCTGAAACTGCGACAGACCGACTACAGCAAGTTCGTCATCGGCCATAACATTGCCATAACCCCCGGCAAGGTCATTGCCCGCAGCGCTCTTTGCGAAATCATCCAGTACGTCCCCTCCACCGACAAAGCTCTCAAACGGCCACTCCTCATCATCCCGCCGTGGATCAACAAGTTCTATATCCTCGATCTCAACCCGCAGAAATCCTTCGTCAAATGGTGCCTTGAGCAAGGCCACAGCGTCTTCATGGTGTCTTGGATCAATCCGGATGCGCAACTCGCCGACAAGAACTGGGAAGATTATATCCGCGAAGGAATAGGCTTTGCGCTGGATGCCGTCGAAACCGCGACCGGCGAAAGCGAGGTCAACACTGTCGGTTACTGTGTCGGCGGCACCCTGCTCTCCTCCGCGCTGGCGCTCTACGCGCAGGAAGGTGACACCCGCATCCGTACCGCAACGCTTCTGGCGGCGCAGACGGATTTTACCCATGCTGGCGACCTCAAGGTGTTCATCGACGAAAACCAGCTTGCCGCACTCGACCAGCACATGAAGGCGGTCGGTTATCTCGACGGCTCGATCATGGCGACAGTCTTCAACATGCTGCGCGCCTCCGACCTGATCTGGCCCTATATGGTCGACAACTATCTGCGGGGCGCAGAGCCGCTGCCCTTCGACCTCCTGTACTGGAACTCCGATTCAACCCGGGTGACGGCGGCGAGCCATTCCTTCTACCTGCACAATTGCTACCTGAAGAACAATCTGGCCCGCGGCCTGATGAGCGTGGCTGGCAAGCGGATCAATCTCGGTGACGTGAAAATCCCGGTCTACGATCTGGCAACCCGCGAGGACCATATCGCACCCGCCAAGTCGGTTTTCACCGGTGCATCCCTGTTCGGCGGCCCTGTGGATTTCGTGCTTGGTGCCTCCGGCCACATCGCCGGTGTCGTGAACCCGCCAGAGCTTGAGAAATATCAATACTGGACAGGGCCGTCACCATCCGGAGACTTTGACGCCTGGCAGGCTGCGGCCACCGCGCACAAGGGCTCGTGGTGGGTGCACTGGCAAAGCTGGATCGAAGGCCACGACAACACAAGGGTCAAGGCAAGACCGCCCGGCGCCAATGACAGGCCGGTGCTCGCCGATGCGCCCGGCACCTATGTTCTGGCATGAACAGGCAGCATGCCGGGGCGCTTGCCATCCCTCACGTCGCGGTTCAATAAGTCGTCATGCAATTTTCCCCGCCCCTTACGCCCGCCACCCTGGTTGCCCGCTACAAGCGGTTTCTCTTCGATGCCATTCTCGAAGACGGAACCGCGATTACCGGCTCCTGCCCCAATACCGGTTCGATGCGCGGCCTGACGACGCCAGGATCGCGGATCTGGCTTTCCGAACACGACAGCCCGACCCGCAAGTACCGCCACATGCTCGAAATGGTCGAAGCCGACGGTACCGTGGTCGGCATCAACACCGGCATGCCGAACAAGCTGGCGGAAGAAGCAATCCTCAACGGTCGCATCGAACCGCTCACCGGTTATGCGACACTCAAACGCGAGCAGAAATACGGGCGCAATTCCCGCATCGATTTCCTGCTCTCAGGCCCCGGACGGCCCGACGCCTATGTCGAGGTCAAGAACGTGCACTTCATGCGCGAGCCGGGTCTGGCGGAATTTCCAGATACTGCGACCAAGCGCGGCGCAAAACATCTGGAAGAGTTGGGTGACGCGAAAGAAGCCGGTCACCGCGCGGTGATGCTCTATCTCATCCAGCGCGGCGATTGCGACCGGATGCGCATCTGCGAGGATCTGGACCCGGTCTATGCTCTGGCCTTCCGCCGCGCCATGCAGCGTGGTGTCGAGGCATATGCGGTCAAATGTGACGTTTCTCCGGCACAAATTGCAGTCAGCGCGGCGGTTAAGATGGACGAAGGCCACCTCGCTGTTTTATGAACGGAGATAAGAAAGAACAGAAAGCACTATCATGGTCACCTATATCGATGCAGCCTCTGCTCCCCTGAAGAATACCGGCGTCATCCGCCTCTATAACGCGGAAGACTTTGCCGGCATGCGCAAGGCGTGCCAGTTGACGGCGCGCTGCCTCGACGAGCTTGCGGCAATCGTCAAGCCCGGCGTGACGACCGATACCATAGACCGTTTCGTCTTCGAGTTCGGTGCCGATCACGGCGCCTTGCCCGCAACGCTGAACTATCGCGGTTATACCAAATCGGTCTGCACCTCGATCAACCATGTGGTCTGCCACGGCATACCGGATAACAAGCCGCTGCGTGAGGGCGATATCGTCAACATCGACGTGACCTATGTTGTGGATGGCTGGCACGGCGATTCGAGCCGCATGTACCCGGTCGGCCAGATCAAGCGCGCTGCAGAGCGCCTGCTGGAAGTGACGTATGAGTGCCTGATGCTCGGCATCGCCGCTGTGAAGCCCGGCGTCCGCACCGGCGCCATCGGCGCTGCCATTCAGGCCTATGCGGAAGCGGAACGTTGCTCCGTGGTGACGGATTTCTGTGGCCACGGCGTTGGCCGCCTGTTCCACGATACGCCGAACATTCTCCACTACGGCAAGGAAAGCGAAGGCCCGGAAATCCGCGAGGGCATGATCTTCACCATCGAGCCGATGATCAACCTCGGCAAACCGCATGTGAAGGTGCTCTCGGACGGCTGGACAGCGGTAACGCGCGACCGTTCGCTGTCGGCGCAGTACGAACATGCCGTTGGCGTCACCGCAACCGGCTGCGAAATCTTCACGCTGTCACCCGGCGGCTTCGACCGTCCCGGCCTGCCGCCCCTTCCCAAAGCTTGAGGCAACGACCGCTCGATGGCCAAACGCCCCGCCCCGCCTTCTGCCGATCTATTGACGACATCAGGCTCCGGGGCGGGCCAAAGCGGCCTTTTCGGGCAGGATGACGAACGTCATTTTTTCGCCGATCCACAACCGGCAGCCAGGAAGACGGCATCAACTGCGCCGAAACGGGAACCGGATGCGGCCCATTATCACGGCCATCGCGACCGATTGCGCACCCGCTACCGCGACGGCGGCGACGCCGCCCTGGCCGATTACGAACTGCTGGAACTGCTGCTGTTCCGGCTGATCCCCCGCAAGGACACCAAACCCATTGCCAAGGCGCTGATTGCCCGGTTTGGAACGCTGGGCGGCGTTTTCGGCGCACCGCCAACCTTGTTGCAGGAGGTCGATGGTGTCGGCGAAGCCGTCGCACTCGATCTCAAGCTCATCGGCTCCGTTTCGCAGCGCATGCTGAAAAGCGAAATCCGCAACAAGCAGGTTCTGGGCTCCTGGTCGTCCGTCATCGACTATTGCCATGCGGCGATGGCCTATGAATCGCGCGAACAGTTCCGCATTCTGTTTCTGGACAAAAGAAACGTCCTGATTGCCGATGAAATTCAGGGCCACGGCACGGTGGATCACACGCCGGTTTATCCGCGCGAGGTGGTGCGGCGGGCACTTGAACTGTCATCTACAGCCTTGATTTTAGTGCACAATCACCCGAGTGGAGACCCCACCCCTTCCCGCGCCGACATCGAGATGACGAAGACCATCATTGACACGGCCAAGCCTCTCGGCATCGCCGTTCACGACCACATCATCATCGGCCGGGATGGCCATGTCAGCTTCAAAGGCCTGCGCCTGATCTGACGATCTTTACTTGCAAGCTGCGGGAATTTTACTTGCGCCGCAACCTTTAAGGGTCGGAGCAAGGGAAAATTAACGTCTACAAATTAGCATTTCCGAAAATAATAATATCCGGCGTTCAAGAATAGCGCCAATAAAGCGGGAGTGTGCTATGCGTAAGGGGGTACGTTTATTCCGTGATCGGTCTGGCTCGTCGGCTGTCGAGTTCGCGATCGTCGCACCGATTTTCTTTCTCGTTCTGCTGACCATGATTGCCTACGGCATCTACCTGATGGCTGCCTATTCGGTTCAGCAGGTTGCAGCCGACGCCGCACGTACGGCCGTTGCCGGGCTGAACACCGCCGAGCGACAGAAGCTCGCCCGTGATTTCGTTGCCCAGAGCAACCTCAACTACGCCTTCATGAACAAGAACCATTTCACCATCAGCGTCGATGGCGACCCCAGCAATGCCAACCAGTTCACGGTGAAGGTCGAGTACGACGCCCGCGACCTGCCCATCTGGAGCCTCTACAGCTACACGCTGCCGGAACCGGTGATCCGGCGTTTCTCAACGATCCGGATCGGGGGAGTCTGACATGAAACATCCATCTTCGCTCCTCACCCGTCTGTTTCGGGACCGTTCAGGCAACATCGCCATCACTGCCGGCCTGACGGCGCCGCTGTTCATCGGCATTCTCGCGCTTGGCGTCGATTACGGTTACCTCACCCTGCAGAAACGGCAATTGCAGCAGACGGCAGACCTGGCCGCCATCTCCGCCGCCGGAACCACCAATCCCGAACAGGCCGTCCAGCAGTACTTCCAGCTCAATGGCATGAACCTTGGCGTCAAGACCGCTCAGGGCCTGCTGACGGAAAATGGCGTCGTCCCCTTCGACCCGCTGAAAGCCTTTGCCACCCGCAACGGTTACGCCGAAGTGGTGAAGGGTCACTATGAACCGGATGCGAGCCTCGCCGTCGGCAAGCGCTTCGTCGAAAATGCCCTGCCGACCAACGCGGTAAAGGTCAATATCGTCGAAAAAGGCCAGATCTTCTTCGCATCCGCCTTCACCACGCCACCGACGGTTTCGGCGGTTGGAACGGCATCGTCGCAAAGAATTGCCGCCTTTTCCGTTGGCTCGCGCCTGGCAAGCCTGAATGACGGCCTGCTGAACAGCCTGCTTGGCGGCCTGCTCGGCACCACCGTCTCGCTGAAACTGATGGACTACAAGGCGCTGGTCGATGCCGACGTTAACGCGCTTCACGTCATTGACGCACTGGCGCTCGACCTTGGCCTGACGGCTGGGACCTACAAGGATGTGCTGAAGACCGAAATCACCTACGGCAAGTTCCTGAACGTGCTGACCAAGACCACCGGCATTCAGCCAACTGTCGCCACCGTTTTGAAAACGCTCGAAAAAGCGGCGAACAAGACCAACGTCAAATTGCGCCTGGAGGAAATCCTCAATCTCGGGCCGCTGAGCGAACAGCTCATCGGAACCGGCGAGAACCTGAAGGTGACGGCAGGCGTCTTCGATCTCATCAACGCCGCAGCCGTCGCCGGCAATGGCGGCAACCAGATTGCGCTCGATGCCGGTGCGGTCGTTCCGGGCCTGGCCTCGGTCAAGATCACGCTGGCGATCGGCGAACCGCCGGTTGAAACCCCGCCCATGGCGGTTGGCGGTGCCGGCACGGTTGTTCGCACGGCCCAGACCCGCCTGTCGGTCAATGTCACCGTGGATGGACTTCAGGCAATTGCCGGCCTGAAGATCAATCTGCCGCTTTACGTGGAAGTCGCCAATGCCGAGGCGCGGCTGGCGGATCTGCGCTGCACCGGTGGTGGTCAGGGCACGGTCGATGTCGAAGTCGTTCCCGGTGTCGCCGAAATCGCTGTGGGCAATGTCGATGCCAGCGCCTTCAACAACTTCGGCAAGGACCCACGCGTCACCAAGGCAGCCCTGATCGACTCCGCCCTGCTCAGCGTCAATGGCATGGCCCACATCAATGCCGGCAACATGACCAAGACCAAGCTGACCTTCCAGCAGACGGATATCACCCAGGCGAAGATCAAGAGCGTCTCGACCAAGAACACAGTGACCTCTCTGGTCAGTTCACTGCTGACGAACCTCGATCTCGACATCAAGATCCTGTTCCTCAGCCTTGGTACCCCGACGCTGATCCAGCAGGCGCTTGCCAACACGCTGTCGCTGGTAACAGCCCCGGTGGATGCCCTGCTATACAACACGCTGCTGGTGCTGGGGGTCAAGATTGGCGAAGCCGATGTCCGTGTCACCGATGTTCGCTGCATGCAGCCCGCGCTGGTGCAATAACCCCTCCTCCACCGCCGAACAAAAAAGCCGCCGGATCATCTCCGGCGGCTTTTTTCATTCGATCTTGTCGGCGATCAGAAGTTGGCGATTGCCAGACGCTTCTCGTCGCGGCCGCTCTTCATGCGCTCCGACAGCAGGAACGCCAGTTCCAGAGCCTGATCGGCGTTGAGGCGCGGGTCGCAATGGGTGTGGTAACGATCTGACAGCGAGTCGGCCGTAACCGCGCGTGCACCGCCGGTGCATTCGGTCACGTCCTTGCCGGTCATCTCGATGTGGATGCCGCCCGGATGGGTGCCTTCCGCACGATGGATCTGGAAGAAGCTCTCGACCTCAGACAGGATGCGCTCGAAAGGACGCGTCTTGTAGTGGTTGAGCGTGATCGTGTTGCCGTGCATCGGGTCGCAGGACCAGACGACCTTATTGCCTTCCTTCTCGACAGCGCGAATGAGCTTCGGCAGGTTTTCGGCAACCTTGTCGTGGCCGAAACGGCAGATCAGCGTCAGGCGACCGGCTTCGTTCGTCGGGTTCAGCGCATCGATCAGCTCGATCAGGTTGTCGGGCTGCAGGGACGGGCCGCACTTCAGACCGATCGGGTTCTTGATGCCGCGGAAATATTCGACATGCGCGTGATCGAGCTGGCGCGTACGGTCGCCGATCCACAGCATGTGGCCGGACGTGGCGTACCAGTCACCGGAGGTGGAATCGATACGCGTCAGCGCCTCTTCGTAACCGAGAAGCAGCGCTTCATGGCTGGTGAAGAAATCCGTCTCGCGCAGGCTCGGATTGTTTTCAGCCGAAATACCGATGGCCTTCATGAAGTCCATGGTTTCGGAGATACGGTCCGCCAGCTTGCGGTAACGGTCTGCCTGCGGGCTGTCCTTGATGAAGCCGAGCATCCACTGATGCACGTTTTCGAGGTTGGCGTAGCCACCCATCGCGAAAGCGCGCAACAGGTTCAGCGTCGCGGCCGACTGGCGGTACGCGTCGAGCTGGCGCTCAGGGTTCGGAATGCGCGAACCTTCATTGAATTCGATGCCGTTGATGATGTCACCACGGTAGGACGGCAACTCGATGCCGTTCTGCGATTCAATGTTGGAAGAACGCGGCTTGGCGAACTGACCGGCAATACGGCCAACCTTGACGACAGGAAGCTGCGCGCCATAGGTCAGAACAACGGCCATCTGCAGGAACGCACGGAAGAAGTCGCGGATGTTGTCAGCGCCATGTTCCAGGAAGCTTTCAGCGCAGTCACCGCCCTGCAGCAGGAACGCATTGCCTTCGGCAACGTTGGCGAGCTGCTTTTTCAGGCGACGTGCTTCACCGGCAAAAACCAGCGGAGGATAGCTTGCAAGCTGGGCTTCCGTAGCAGCCAGAGCTGCTGCGTCAGGATATTCAGGAACCTGCTGGATTGGCTTGTGTCTCCAGCTACCGGGGGTCCAATTCTGTGCCATTGTTCTTCACCTGGTTTTCACGTCCGCTCCATCCCGGGCGGCGATCTCGAAAGTTGCGCGCTTATATCTCCAAGGATCGGCTTTGCATAGCCGATCCTTCTGTGCCCCCTGGGTTTCGGGGCGTTTTGGGCCTTCAAAGCGCAGAAAAACAAATCTAAACGATTTAAATTTCTGACCGGACCTGAAGGCGCAGGGCGCAAGGCCTGAACGCAGATGATATCACGCTTGCGCGCTGACTACACGCGCTCGCCGTTGACGACGCGATAGCTCGGCGAATACATCGTGACAAGCTCTTCCGCAGCCGTCGGATGAACGGCCATCGTGCGGTCGAAATCGTCCTTCGTGCAGCCGGCCTTCAATGTAATGCCGAGAAGCTGCGCCATCTCGCCAGCCTCATGGCCTAGGATATGCGCGCCGACAACCTCACGGTCCGCCGCATTGACGATCAGCTTCATGATCGTCTTTTCCGTGCGGCCGGAAAGCGTCGCCTTCATCGGCCTGAACTGGGCGCGGTAGACTTCAAGTTCAGGATACTTCGCACCGGCCTCTTCTTCGGACAGACCAACCGTGCCGATTTCCGGCTGCGAGAACACCGCCGTCGCGATCAGTTCATGATCGGGCTTGGTCGGGTTGTTCTTGTATTCGGTCTCGATGAAGCACATGGCCTCGTGGATCGCCACCGGCGTCAGTTGCACCCGGTCGGTGACATCGCCCAGCGCGAAGATGCTCGGCACGTTGGTACGCGAATAATCGTCGACGATGATCGCACCGCGCGCATCGAGCTTCACACCGGCATTCTCAAGGCCAAGGCCCTTGGTGTTCGGATCGCGGCCAAGCGCCAGCATGACCGTGTCGACCGCGAGCGTGCCGTTGTTCTTGGTGCGGGCGTTAAGACCGCCCTCGCCCTTCCTCACCTCTTCGATGACGTCGGTGAGCAGGATCTTGATGCCTTTGGCTTCCATGGCTTCGTGCAGACCACGGCGCATGTCGTGGTCGAAACGCGACAGGATTTCCTTGCCGCGATAGATCAGCGTCGTCTCGACGCCGAGACCATGGAAAATATTTGCGAATTCGACGGCAATGTAGCCACCGCCGGCAATCAGGATCGATTTCGGCAGCTCTTCCAGGTGGAACGCCTCATTGGACGAGATCGTCAGTTCATGACCCGGCAGCGCCTTGTGCTCGTTCGGCGTGCCTCCGACGGCAATGACGATGCGCTCGGCCGTGAAGGTCTGACCAGTCTTCACCAGCTTGACGGTATTCGCGTCGACCAGTTCGGCACGGCTGTCGAAAATATCCGCCTTGGCGTTATCCAGTCCTTTGCGGTACAGGCCCTCAAGGCGGGTGATTTCCTTGTCCTTTGCCTCGATCAGCTTCTTCCAGTCGAAGCTGCTTTTGCCGACAGTCCAGCCAAAGCCTTCCGCATCCTCGAAATGTTCCGGGAACTGCGAGGCATAGACAAACAGCTTCTTCGGCACGCAGCCGCGAATGACGCAGGTTCCGCCGTACCGGTATTCCTCGGCGATTGCGACGCGCTTGCCGAGAGAGGCAGCCACGCGGGCGCTGCGCACACCGCCGGAACCGCCACCGATGACGAAAAGGTCATAATCATAAGCTGTCATAGTCAAAACCCCTGCTCAAAATCACTGGCCGGCCGCCTGAAGATGGCAGCGGCGCATTCGTGGCACATATAGGTGCTGCGACGCACAAATGAAAAGCCCGGTCTTGCGACCGGGCTTTGAAAATTTCTGAACGAAACGTCAGCCGATTATGGCTTCGGTGCAGCCGGTGCGCCGCCCGTTGCGTTCTGGTCTGCCGGAAGCGGAGCCAGATCGGCGCCGGCAACCTTCTGCAGTTCAGCCATGCTGGACGTGTTGAGGTCGCGGTTGATGCCTGCAGCCCAGATATCGGCAGCCTTCATCAGTTCGCGCGTAGCGATCGGGCCGTCCTTCAGGAGCTTCTTGCCGGCTTCGCTGCCGTAGAATGCAGAAATGGCCTTCAGTTCGTCGATGGTGAAGGCGCGCGCATAGGTCAGCGCAGCTTCACGCTCGAGGTCGGCACGGCGCGGTGCAAGCTCGAGAGCCTTGGCATCGACGGTCGCGCTGATGGCATCCTGCACGTTCGGCGAAGCCTGGATGAGCTCGCCCTTCAGGCGCTCTGCCAGACCCGGAAGGATGGCGTCGAAACGATCGGTAACGCCGAGAGAGGCGATTGCCTGCCGTGCGGCAGCGACATGCTCTTCCGAAATTTCCTGAGCCCGTACGGCCGTGCCGAATACGATGCCGGAAATGAGGATCGAAGCAGCGGCAGCTTTGCCCAGTCCCGCTAGTTTGACCATGAAAATCTCGCTCCTGTTATACTGCCTGCATCACGCGGGCGCCGTCCGGGCCTGCAATGATGGCAAGCGATGCCAAATTTATGAAAAGTCCGTGCTCGACGACACCGGGAATCGTGTTCAGCTCGCGTGCAAGCGCTTCTGCATCAGGAATACGGCCAAAAGATGCGTCGAAAATAAGGTGTCCGCCGTCCGTGGTGAAAGCGCTGTCTCCCATGGTGCGGGTGGTCAATTCACCGGTCAGACCGAGACGCGACGCCAGTTTTTCAATGGCGATGCGTGTCGAAACCTGCCCGAAAGGGTTGACCTCGATGGGCAGCGGAAAAGCGCCCAGCGTCTCCACGACCTTGGTCTGGTCGGCAATGACGATCACGCGCTCGGAAGCCGCAGCCACGATCTTTTCGCGCAAAAGTGCGCCGCCGCCGCCCTTGACCAGCCGCAGGGCATGGTCAACTTCGTCTGCGCCATCAATGGTCAGATCGAGTTCCGGCAACTCGTCGAGAGATTTGAGCGGCACGCCGAGTTCGACGCAGAGCCGCGCAGTTCTTTCAGAGGTCGGTACGCCCTGCACTTTCAGGCCACCCGCAACCTTTTCAGCCAGAAGTCGCACGAATTCCTCAGCCGTCGAACCTGTACCGATACCGAGACGCATGCCGTCTTCCACATGGGACAACGCGGCCTCGGCGGCCTTGATCTTCATCTGGCGGGCATCCATGTGCCTGAAACTCCGGTCTCTTGATCGTCGCCGTGCTGTTTACACGGGTCGCAGGCCAAACGAAAGCCTTTTTGCGCAGAAGAAACAGAACACTTGCCCGCGATTGCAAAGACGGCGGGGATTGCCTACGGTTTGCAGCAACACCACACCAGCACGACACCGAAAGAGGCGATCTCTTGACTTCCCCGCTTGCCATCTTCGATCTCGACGGCACATTGGTCGACACTGCAACCGACCTCGTCTCGAGCCTGAACTACACCATTGCCGCCGCAGGCCTTGCCCCTGTGACCTATAACGACCTGACCCATCTTGTCGGCCAGGGTGCGCGCGTCATGATCAAACGCGCCTTTGCTCTGCGTGAAACGCCGCTGTCGGAAGACGAGGTCGAGCCGCTCTACGAGCGTTTCATCGCCCATTACAAACATGAAATGCCTGGCGAAAGCCGCCCCTATCCCGGCATCGTCGAAACGCTGGAAAGCCTTGCCGCAGCGGGCATCACACTTGCCGTCTGCACCAACAAGACCGAAGTTCTGGCGCTTCCGCTGCTCGAAAAGCTCGACCTGACGAAATATTTCGCGGCGATTACCTGCGGCGATACCTTCGAGTACCGCAAACCCGATCCACGCCATATTCTCGGAACCATCGCCAAGGCCGGCGGCGACCCGCTGCGCTCCGTCATGGTGGGCGACAGCATCAACGATATTCTGGCGGCCAGAAACGCCGAAGTGCCGTCGATTGGCGTCACCTTCGGATACACGGATGTGCCGATGTCGGAACTCGACCCGACCGTCATCATCGATGACTACAAGACGCTGACACCGGCCCTGTTCAACAAGCTGATTACCGGCCGCGTCGCCGCAGCCTGACCATCGGCTGCACCACAAACGAAAAAAGCGCCGTCTCCGGCGCTTTTTTTATGTCTTGTCAGATCGATATCAGACCGACGAGCCACGGGCCTTCGTGGTGATGGCAAACGCCTTCTGCACGTAGCTGTCGCGATCGTAGACGTCGTTGAAATATTCGATCTTGCCGTCCTTGTTAGGCCATGCCGTGAAATAGGACACGTAGACCGGGATCTTCTGTGGCACCTGAACGGCGCGGTTCTTGCCGGAAGCGATCTGCTCGCCGACCTTATCGACACTGGTGCCGAGAACGGCCGCAGCCATGCGGCGCGGATCGACCAGACGAATACAGCCGTGGCTGAGAGCGCGCATGTCACGGTTGAAGAAGCTCTTGGCCGGCGTGTCGTGCATGTAGATCGCATGCGCGTTGGGGAAGAGGATTTTCAGATCGCCCAGCGCGTTGTCACTGCTCGGTGGCTGACGCACGGAAATGGCGTTCGTGGAGCCGTACCAGTTGACGCTGCTGGAAGACACGGCCCGGCCACCGACCTGGACCTCGTAACCCAGACGGTCGAGGTAGGACGGATCGCGGCGCAGTTTCGGCAGCATTTCATTGACGATGATCGACTGCGGAACGCCCCAGTAGGGGTTGAATTCCACCGTCTGGATTTCATCTTGGAAGAAATAGGTCTGGTTGGCCTTGGAGCCGACGACCACCTTCATGCCGAACTCTTCCTGGCCATCGTTGTGATAGTAGGCCATGAAGGCAGGCTGGTTGATGAAGACGTAACGCTGGCCAAGGTCAGCCGGAAGCCAGCGAACCTGCTCCATTGCCACTTCAACCTTGGCAATGCGCGCATCGTTGGTTTCGCCAACCATGGCACGAACCGTCGCCGGACCGATGACACCATCGGCCTTGAGACCCTGCGCGCTCTGGAATGCCTTCACCAGATCGACCAGTTCCGGCGAATAGTCCGTCGTCTGCTGGTAACCGGAGATGACGGCCGCATGCTCGGTCTTGAACGACGCCGAAGCCCGGTGCTCGATGGCCTTGACCACATTCGCCAGTTCAGCGCTGCTGTTGCCTGGCTTGAGGACCAGATCGGCAGGAACGGAAACGACATGCGCCGGATCGGTCTCGGCGCGCAGCGTCGCAAGTTCGGCCTTCAGCGCCTGATATTCGACACTCGACGGCTCGCGGCTGCGCAGATAGGCGCCAACATCGGGGCTGAGCGAAGCAAGCTTCAGCACCGGTGCAAGGTTGACAGTCTTGCGCTTGAAATCATGATAGCCCGACAGACGGTTCGGATCGACGCGGCCACGATTGGTGTCCTGCACGTAAGCCAGAACCTTCGCGGACAATGTCAGCTCAAACTGCATCAGGGCGCGCTGATAGGCGTCCGACGCCGATGTGGAAGCGTCAGCCTGCGGTGCGGCGGCAGTGTCGCTGATGCTGGCAGTGACGTCCTTTGCCGGTGCGGAGACGGAATAGTCGGCCGGATCAAGGCCGCTGGCACCGACGGTCTCAAGGAACGCCATTGCCGCATTGGCGCGATCTGTCAACGCACCTTCTGAGACCCAGAGCTGCTTGCCGCCGGCGCCGTAATAGGTTTCCAGCGCCTTGGCTATCTCGGGCGTGGCGCTGAACTTGACGCCTGCCAGACCATCCGCAAACTTGCTGGTATCGACAGCACGCGTCGCGTCGGCCTTGTAGGTGTAATAACGCGGACCGGAGACGCGCGGCAGAGGCTCGGGATCGGAAGCATCGGCGCTGAGAGATCCGGACGAAGGAGACGTGACGATGCCCGCAGGTGGCATCTCGCCGCGATCACGCGCAACCTTGCCCGGACCACCGCGCAGCAGATCCATCAACGTGATTGCGTCCGCAGTGCCAGGCACGGCCGTGGAGAAGGAAAGACCGAGAGCCAGCATCACTGCTGCTGATGTTTTTCCAGATGTGACTTGCAATTTGATCCTCGTAGCACCCGGCATGTCTATCCGAAGACATGCGTCAGTTTCATGCTTTGTCTAGCCGATCGGCGGCCTGTTGAAAAGAAAACGCGCGAAGCACAAACCTGCCGCGGAATGAACTTCATGTTACAGCCGAAACCATAAAAGCGTAATTTCCAGAATTGGTCAGAACGGTTAAATTTTCATTTATTTCATTAACTTTACGACAGGACTTTGAAGATCGGCAAAGCCTGTCGGGATGGCTTTTTTACGTCTGAGGACCGCGTAGTAAAAATGCCACGTTCCCTGCTTTTTCGCAAAGTCGGGAAATATCTGCCGCAGCTCCACGCCAACGCTTTCATTGGCGGCACGATGATTCTATATATCGGCGCGCGCGAAGCGGGCCGAGGCGCCGTTTTGGCGGAGGAAAACGAATATAAAGGCAAGATTGATGACAGCCACACGCACGGAAACCGATACATTTGGCCCTATTGAGGTTCAGGCCGACCGCTACTGGGGCGCGCAGGCGCAGCGCTCGCTCGGCAACTTCAAGATCGGCTGGGAAAAACAGCCTGCTTCCGTCGTGCGTGCACTCGGCATCGTCAAGCAGGCCGCTGCCCGCGCCAACATGGCGCTCGCCGGCCTCGACCCGAAAGTCGGCGACGCCATCATTCAGGCTGCACAGGAAGTCATCGACGGCAAGCTGACCGAGCACTTCCCGCTGGTCGTCTGGCAGACGGGTTCGGGCACACAGTCCAACATGAACGCCAACGAGGTCATCTCCAACCGTGCGATTGAAATCCTCGGCGGCGAAATGGGCACCAAGAAGCCCGTTCACCCGAACGACCACGTCAACATGAGCCAGTCGTCGAACGACACCTACCCGACCGCGATGCACATCGCCTGCGTCGAGCAGATCGTTCACCACCTGCTGCCGGGCCTCAAGCACCTGCACGCGGCGCTCGAAGCCAAGGTCAAGCAGTTCGAACACATCATCAAGATCGGCCGCACCCACACGCAGGATGCAACGCCGCTGACACTCGGCCAGGAATTCTCCGGCTACGCAGCCCAGGTTGCTTCCGCGATCGCCAACATCGAAACCACCCTGCCCGCGCTTTCCAAGCTGGCACAGGGCGGCACGGCTGTCGGCACGGGCCTCAACGCACCGATCGGCTTTGCCGAAAAGGTTGCAGACGAGATTTCCAAGATCACCGGCCTGCCGTTCGTGACCGCGCCGAACAAGTTCGAAGCACTTGCTTCGCACGATTCCATGGTCTTCTCGCACGGCGCCATCAATGCTGCCGCAGCCGCTCTCTTCAAGATCGCCAACGACATCCGCTTCCTCGGCTCCGGTCCGCGCGCCGGTCTTGGTGAACTGTCGCTGCCTGAGAACGAGCCTGGCTCGTCGATCATGCCTGGCAAGGTCAACCCGACCCAGTCCGAGGCACTGACACAGGTTTGCGCCCACATCTTCGGCAACAACGCAGCTCTTTCCTTCGCTGGCTCGCAGGGCCACTTCGAGCTAAACGTCTACAACCCGATGATGGCGTACAACTTCCTCCAGTCGGTCCAGCTTCTCGGCGACGCCGCCGTCTCCTTCACCGACAACTGCGTTGTCGGCATCGAAGCCCGCGAAGACAACATCAAAAAGGGCGTTGAGAACTCCCTGATGCTCGTCACGGCGCTGAACAGCAAGCTCGGCTACGACATCTGCGCCAAGATCGCCAAGACCGCACACAAGAACGGCACAACGCTGCGCGACGAAGCCGTCGGCGGCGGTTACCTCACCAACGATGAATTCGACCAGTACGTTCGCCCGGAAAACATGATCGGCCCGAAATAAGCCGATCGCGATTTTCACTGACAGTCAGGAACGGGCCTTCGGGCCCGTTTTTTTGTTGGGTGGATCAGAGGGTGGGGTCAGGCGATCGAATATTCACTTCGGAGACTGAGTGACGGCACGACTCTTTAGTCGCTGATCTTCAATTGCAGGTATTGAAAAATGGGCTTCGATGGTAGCGATGGTAAAATCGAGCCTCAATAAAACTTCAATCTTATCGGGGGATTAGCAGTGAGAAATACGGGGATCATCCTGACTGTCGTCACGACCTTGGCATCGTGTACCACAATCGCAAATTCACCCTACAACACCCCGGAGCTCCGCCGCGTCATGTCAGCTGGGAGTGCAATGGGGAAATGCTTGGAGCGATCTGCAAAATTGTATAGCGCCTCAACTAAAGATCCGCAAAAAGTCGCCTCAATGCTCGACAATTCATGCTTGATGGAACGGAAGGCAATGTCGGAAGCCAAGCTCGCGGCGGGTATACCGATAAGTTACTTCGATTATGGAAAAGGGCGACATGAAGTCTCATTATATTGGGCACGCCAGTTCCTGTAGATTTAAGGAGGCGCTCAGCAGTCCTCAACCTCCGCATCGAAAGCCATAGTCAAACTCATGACGGAAATCTCCGAGCGGTTGACGACACTGTTGGGCGTTCGAAAAAAATTCGCGCCGAAGACAGTTACCGGATGACGTTCGGAATGACGGAAGGGAAACATACAATTCCCCAAACAAAAAGGGCCGCTTTCGCGGCCCTTTCGAATTCTTAAACCAGACGGCTCTGCTCGAGCGCCGCTTCAACGAAGCTGGCGAACAGAGGGTGTGGATCAAGCGGACGGCTCTTCAGTTCCGGGTGGTACTGAACGCCGATGAACCACGGATGGTCAGGGTATTCCACCGTCTCGGGCAGAACGCCGTCCGGTGACATGCCCGAGAACACCAGGCCGCAGTTTTCCAGGCGATCCTTGTAGTCCACGTTCACTTCGTAACGGTGGCGGTGACGCTCGGAAATATCGGTTGAACCGTAGATTTCGGCAATCTTGGTGTCTTTCTTGAGCGATGCCTTGTACGCGCCAAGACGCATCGTGCCGCCGAGATCACCCTTCGCGTTGCGCTTCTCCAGCTCGTTGCCCTTCACCCATTCGGTCATCAGACCGACGACCGGCTCCTGCGTCGGACCGAATTCGGTCGACGAGGCTTTTTCGATACCGGCGAGATGACGGGCTGCTTCGACGACTGCCATCTGCATGCCGAAGCAGATGCCGAAGTAAGGCACCTTGCGCTCACGGGCGAACTGCGCCGCCATGATCTTGCCTTCGGACCCGCGCTCGCCGAAACCACCGGGAACGAGGATCGCATTGACCTTTTCCAGATAAGGCGCCGGATCTTCCTTTTCGAATACTTCCGATTCGATCCACTCAAGCTTGACCTTGACGCGGTTGGCGATGCCACCGTGATGCAGCGCTTCGATCAGCGACTTATAGGCATCCTTAAGACCGGTATATTTGCCGACGATGGCAATGGTCACTTCGCCTTCCGGCGTATGGATGCGGTCGCAAACCTCTTCCCACTGCTCCAGACGCGGCTTCGGTGCAGGCTCGATGCCGAACGCTGCCAGAACCTCGTTGTCGAGACCTTCCTTGTGGTAGGCCATCGGCACGTCGTAGATGTTGGCAACGTCGAGCGCCTGGATAACGGCCGATTCGCGCACGTTGCAGAACAACGAAAGCTTACGGCGTTCCGCTTCCGGGATTTCCCGGTCTGCACGCACCAGAAGAATGTCAGGGTGAATACCGAGTGCCTGCAGTTCCTTGACAGAGTGCTGGGTCGGCTTGGTCTTCAGCTCGCCTGCGGCCGGAATGTACGGCATCAGGGTCAGGTGAAGATAGATCGCCGTGCCGCGTGGCAGGTCGTTACCGAGCTGACGGATCGCCTCCATGAACGGCATCGCTTCGATGTCACCCACGGTACCGCCGATTTCGCAGATGACGAAGTCGTAGTCGTCATTGCCCTCGATCACGAAATCCTTGATTTCGTTGGTCACGTGCGGGATCACCTGAACGGTCGCGCCGAGATAGTCGCCGCGGCGTTCCTTGTCGATGATGTTCTTGTAGATGCGGCCAGTGGTGATGTTGTCGGTCTTGGTCGCCGAACGCCCTGTAAAGCGTTCATAATGGCCAAGATCGAGGTCCGTCTCGGCACCGTCATCCGTCACAAACACTTCACCGTGCTGTGTCGGGCTCATTGTGCCGGGATCGACGTTCAAATAGGGGTCGAGTTTACGAAGTCGCACCCGATAACCACGGGACTGCAACAACGCTCCGAGTGCTGCGGCCGCAATGCCCTTTCCAAGAGAGGAGACCACGCCGCCTGTGATGAATACATATCGCGCCATGGGATTCACCGGATACCTTTTTACCTTTGATTCCGCCAGCCCAAAATTCATGCTTTTGCAAATTCGCTGTTGACGAACGTGCAGTTCCACTGGCCGGAATGCGAACAAAAGAAAACCGGCAGGCTTTTGGCCTGCCGGAGCGTCAAACTTGAACCGGGCTTACTGTCCGGTCGGAACTGCGTTCGGGTCCGCCTGCTGAGCGGGAGCCGCCGGGGCTGGTGCCGGGGCGGCTGCGCCACCAGCGGCCGGAGCCTGGCTGGTAGAAGGAACGCCGTTGTCGGCCGGAGCCGGTGTTGCTGGCGTCGTGGCAGCCGGGCCGAGCGTATCGAGAATGCCGTTACCCTGACCCTGCGTGGCCGGAATACGGTTCAGGATATCGGTCGGGCGTGCTTCGTAGCGGGTCAGAAGACCAAGACCGAGCGAGGTGATGAAGAACAGCGCGGCAAGAATGCCGGTAGTCCGCGTCAGCGCATTGGCCGTTCCCCGTGCGGACATGAAGCCCGAACCGCCGCCGATACCAAGGCCGCCGCCTTCAGAACGCTGGATCAGAACGACGCCAACCAGCGCCAACACGATCATGAGGTGAATAACAATCAAAACGGTCTGCATGACAATCCATTCCATGCCCCGAAAGGAGCACTATAAAGAAGGTTTTGCGGCTCTTTACATGAGGTAGCGGCTTATTCCAAGCCCCCGTGACAGGAAACCGTGTTTCAAGCCGTCAGTTGCTCGTATGCCGCATAGATGGAAAGGAAGTCCGACGCTTTCAAGCTCGCCCCACCGATCAATGCACCATCGACGTTTTCGACGCCCATCAATTCGAGCGCATTGGACGGCTTTACCGAGCCGCCATAAAGGATTCGCATCTTGGCGCCTTCGCCACCGAAGCGCTTGACGAGTTCGTCACGCATGAAGGCGTGCGCCTCGCGCACGTCCTGGACGGTCGGCGTCAGGCCGGTGCCGATGGCCCAGACCGGCTCATAGGCGATGACAGTATTTTGCGCCGATGCGCCATCCGGAAGCGAACCGGCAAGCTGGCGCTTCAGGATATCGAGCGTCTGGCCCGCCTTGCGCTCATCGGCCGTCTCGCCGATGCAGATGATGGCAACCAGTTCGGCCGCGTGCGCAGCCTCTGCCTTGACGCGCACCAGATGGTCGGTTTCCGCATGGTCGGTGCGACGCTCGGAATGGCCGACGATGACGTGGGTACCGAAGCAATCGGCAATCATCTCGGCGGAAATATCACCGGTATGGGCACCCGAAGCGTTCTGATGGCAATCCTGCGCGCCGATCAGCAGCGGGCTATCGTCGCAAAGCGCGGTCGCTACGTAAAGCAGCGTCGAAGGCGGGCAGATCAGTGCGTCCACTTTTTCGGACAGCGCGCCCTTGACGCCTTCGGCCATGGCCTTGATCTGATCGAGGGATGAACGGGTGCCGTTCATCTTCCAGTTTCCGGCAACGAGCGGTCGAACATTCGGCGTCATGCGTATCTAATCCTCTGCTGAAACGGGGTCCACGCCACCCTGGCAGCGTTACCCCTCTCCCCTTGCCCCGATCGCGGTTCGCCCTGCGACGGACAGCCTTAAAAACTCCGACACTCCCTTTAGCCGCAGCCAGTGGCAATTGGTATAAAAAAGCGCCGGTTTGGTTCAGAACCGTGGTTAATTTTGCCGAAATCACGCAAGTTTCATCGATAACGACAATAAAACACCCGTCAACGGCTCAAAATCCAGTTCAGCACCGTCCGCCAGTCGGTCATGCGCACCGGCGTTCCATGCCCCCCGGTCTGAAAAACCGAAAACCGCGCCGGTTGCCCGGCCTTGAGCATGGTTCGGAAAATCGTTGCCTGCTGATCGGCTGAATAGACCTTGTCGACGCTGCCATGGGTAAACCACACCGGCTTCTTCGCCCTGGCAAAAGCGCTCTTCGGGAATTCGGGATCGACCGCACCGCCAAGAATGGCCATACCCTTGAGATCGGCAACGGCTGCGGCATCGCGGCTGATGCCGTAGCAGATGAAGCTGCCCATCGAGGCACAGGTGAGAATGACCGGCATGCCCCCGGAACTGCGCTTTACATCGGCAATCAGCGCGGCAACATCTGCAACACCTTGCGCATCGAAAGAGCGGACGCTCGGCACATAATAGGTGCCGCCATTGGCAGCGGCGAGGTTCTTCAGCCGGTTGAAATTGCCGCCGAAGGTATAATCGTTCATGCCAAGTCGCCGGTCGCCACCGCGCCCGTGGATGAAGATGACGGTGAAGGACTGCCCGGAGGCCGGCCCGACACGTCCGACCTCGACTGCCCTGCCCCCGGCCGTGACGGTTTCGAGCGCCTGCACCCGCTTGATACCCATATCGACATATTGCCGTTTCACGCGGCGCTCGGGCACCTCGTCGCGGCCGTTGATATCGCGCATTTCGTCGTAGTCGAGAACTTCCGAAGCTCCGCCGTCGGCGGTGGAAAGCACCGTCTGACCCGAGAACAGATCGTCCTTGAAAGGCTTGAGCGGCCCGCCCGATGTCTGCGCGGCGACCGGCATCACCGCAACAGTCAGGCAAAAAAGAGTACAAAACGTGAAATGAGCTGTGGACATGCCTTGCTGAACCGTTCCATTAGTTGGCCTGAGACTTGCCATCGCGACGGCGGCGGCGCAATCCTCCTGTTGCGAAACCCTGACATATTCAGTCGTGCAGGAGGCCTCGCCTTTGGCGGACCGGGCGGATTGTAGCGTTTCGCGCTATACTCGCGCCGATTCGCATGGCGAAATTCTGACGACACGATAAGACTTGAACCTTGGGCACGATGGACGACAGCAACGATCTTTTCTCCGGTCTACCGGCAGCACGGCGCGATGAAACGGAAACGCAGGGCGAACCGGCGCAGCCGGCAAACGCCAATACGCAGCCGAAGCCCGCAGCCGTGACACCTGTTGCCGCGCCGGCCGCGACATCTGTTGCGCCGCCCGTGTCATCATCCGGTGACGACTACGGCGCGTCCTCGATCCGCGTGCTCGAAGGACTGGAGCCGGTGCGTATGCGCCCCGGCATGTATATTGGCGGCACCGATGAAAAGGCGCTGCACCATCTGTTTGCCGAAGTCATCGACAACTCGATGGACGAAGCCGTTGCCGGTCACGCCAATTTCATCGAGGTCCATCTCGATGCCGAGGGTTTCCTGACGGTCAGCGACAACGGTCGCGGTATTCCGGTGGAAAACCACCCACAGGTTCCCGGCAAGTCGACGCTTGAAGTGATCATGACCAAGCTGCACGCCGGCGGCAAATTCGACGGCAAGGCCTATGAAACCTCCGGCGGTCTGCACGGGGTCGGCGTCTCGGTCGTCAACGCGCTGTCCGACCTGCTGGAAGTGGAAGTCGCGCGTAACCGCAAGCTCTACCGTCAGCGCTTTTCACGCGGCCTGCCGCTTGGACCGCTGGAAGAGCTTGGTGACGTGCACAACCGTCGCGGCACCCGCGTTCGCTTCCATCCCGATCCGGAAATTTTCGGACCGCACGCCAAGTTCGAAGCTGCCCGCATTTTCCGCATGGCGCGCTCGAAGGCCTATCTGTTCGGCGGCGTCGAAATCCGCTGGAGCTGCGATCCGGGCCTCGTCCAGCAGGGCGGCGAAATCCCGGAAAAGGCGGTTTTCCATTTCCCTGGCGGTCTGAAGGATTATCTGTCTGCCACGCTTGGCAAGGAATTCACCGTCACCCGCGAAATCTTTTCGGGCCGCACGGAAAAGACTGGCGGCCATGGCGCACTGGAATGGGCGGTCACCTGGTATGGCGGCGACACGCAGCTACATTCCTATTGTAACACCATCCCGACGCCCGAAGGCGGCACCCACGAAGCCGGTCTGCGCATTGCGCTGACCAAGGGCCTCAAGAACTATGCGGAGATGACGCAGAACAAGCGCGCCAAAGAGATCACCACCGATGACGTGATGATTTCCGCCGTCGGCATGCTGTCCGTCTTCATTCGCGAACCGGAATTCGTCGGGCAGACCAAGGACAAGCTTGCGACCGTCGAGGCGCAGCGTATCGTCGAAAATGCCCTGCGCGACCCCTTCGACCATTACCTCACCGGCAACCCGGCGGAAGCCGACAAGCTGCTGGAATGGGTGATCGAGCGCGCTGAAGAGCGTCTTCGCCGCCGCAAGGAAAAGGAAGTCAACCGCAAGACGGCCGTGCGCAAGCTGCGCCTGCCCGGCAAGCTGGCGGACTGCGCCCAGAACACCGCCGAAGGTGCTGAACTGTTCATCGTCGAGGGCGACTCGGCTGGCGGTTCGGCCAAGCAGGCGCGTAACCGCGCCAATCAGGCCATTCTGCCGCTGCGCGGCAAGATCCTCAACGTCGGTAGCGCCAGCCGTGAGAAACTCTCTGCCAACCAGCAGATTGCCGATCTCATTCAGGCGCTCGGTTGCGGCACGCGCACGAAATATCGCGAAGAAGATCTGCGTTACGAACGCATCATCATCATGACCGATGCCGACGTCGATGGCGCACATATCGCATCGCTGCTGATCACCTTCTTCTATCAGGAAATGCCGGAACTGATCCGCGGCAACCATCTCTACCTCGCGGTACCGCCGCTCTACGTCATCCGTCAGGGTGCGAAGACCGCCTATGCCCGCGACGACGCCCACCGCGCCGAACTGATGGAAACGACCTTCAAGGGCCGCAAGGTCGAAATCGGTCGCTTCAAAGGTCTTGGCGAGATGATGGCCGCACAGTTGAAGGAAACCACCATGGACCCGGCAAAGCGCACGCTGCTGCGCGTCGAGATCGATGATGTGGATTTCGAAGGCACCCGCGAAGCGGTGGATAACCTGATGGGAACCAAGGCCGACGCCCGTTTCCGCTTCATTCAGGAACGCGCCGCCTTCGCCGAAAATCTGGATATCTGACGCTCAAGCGCAGAGCCATTCGAGCGGCCCGTTCTGCGGGCCGCAATTTTACTTCCCCTTACGTGAACGCTTTATCCTCTCGCGCGTTTTCGCCCGGCCTGATACTGTCGGGGCGGGAGCAAAAAAAGACGTGACTGCAATCTGGGTCGTCATAGCCATTCTGTCGCTGGTCCTCGGGTCCAGCCTTTTTGTCGTTGTCAGCAAACAGCTCGAAAAAACCAGTCCGAAGCGCCCTTCCCGCGCCTTGCCGGTGCATGAAAACCGCACCCCGCTCGACCGTCACTGGCAGGTGATACGCAACGGACGCAATGAGCGAAACGCGCTGTGCCTCCTGCAATCCAACCTCGATGCCTTTGCGGTGCGCGTTGCCACGGCACGCGCCGCCGGACGCAGCCTCGACCTGATGTATTATATGTGGAACGCCGATCTGGCCGGTCGGCTGATGATGCGGGAAATCGTCGCCGCCGCCGACCGTGGCGTTCGCGTGCGCCTTCTTCTCGACGATCTCGGGGTATCGATCTCCGACCGCGTTTTCCATGCCATCGACCGGCATCCGAATATCGACCTCAGGCTGTTCAACCCGACGCGGGCGCGCGAAAACGCCCTGCATCGGGGCGTCGAGCTTCTGCTGCGCTTCGGCAGCGTCAATCGTCGCATGCACAACAAGGCATGGATTGCAGATGGACGCGTCGCAATCGTCGGCGGTCGCAACATTGGTGACGCCTATTTCGACGCGGCAGAGCAGGCCAATTTCCGCGATTTCGACATTCTGGGTTTCGGCAAGGTTGTCGAGGATGCCTCGCTGATCTTCGACGACTACTGGAACAGCGCCGCAGCCGTGCCGGTTCGTTCTCTTCTGGCGCGTCGGCCGAACAAGCTCGCCAGATTGCGCCGCGACCTTGCCGCCCTTCCGAAGAGCGATGCGGCCAAGCCCTATCTGGCCCGTGTCGAAAAACAATATGACAACGGTAACTTCCTGATGTCCGACCGGCTGCATTGGGTCGATGCCGCCGACGTGCTGGCAGATCCGCCTGAGAAGGCTACGGGAAAACGGCGCCAGGGTCACAATTTCCTGATGGAGACGCTGCTGCCGCTGCTGGAAGCCGCCCAGCAGAAGCTGCACATCACCTCCCCCTATTTCATTCCCGGCAAGCAGGGCGTCGCGACCTTCTCCGAACTGGCAAAGGACGGTGTCTGCGTCAACATCCTGACCAATTCGCTGGGAGCAACGGATGTCGCCGCCGTTCACGGCGGTTATGCCCGTTATCGCAAGCCGCTTCTGGCCGGTGGTGTCATCCTTCACGAGTTGCGCCCGCGCGCCGACCACCAGCCACTGTCGCTGCGTGGTTCGGGTCAGGCGAGCCTGCACACCAAGGCCTTCACCCGGGATGGAGAAACCGGTTTCGTCGGCTCGCTGAACTTCGATCCACGGTCCATGTCACTGAACACGGAAATGGGCGTGCTTTTCTCCTCGCCTGCCCTTGTCGAGATGATGGATGCCGTCTTCTGCGAGGAAACCAACAGCACCATGAGCTTTCAGCTCGAAATGACCAGGGGCAACCGCATTGTCTGGTCATGCACGGAAAAAGGCGAACCGAGGCGTTACAGCAGCGAGCCGAACGCCCCGCCGGCACGCCGGCTGATTGCCTGGGTCATGGGCCTGCTGCCGCTGGAATCGCAGCTCTGACGATGAAAGATGATGTCAGGCGGCTGCGGCCTTCGCACCCGCCTTGGCAAGCTGTATCTGCACCAGCGTGTCGAGGTTCTGGTTGACGCGGCAATAGAACTCCTCGTCAATGAACGGCCGCAGCATGAAGTCGTTGCCGCCAGCCTTGAGGAAACGCGCCGATAGCAGCCGGTTGGTCGAAGACGACACACCGATGATGCGCAGCTCGTGCGATCCACGCATGGTGCGTATGCGGCGCGTCAGCTCGAAACCGTCGATATCGGGCATGTTGTAGTCGGTAACAACAAGGCCGATATCCGGATTGGCCTTGAGGATTTCGAGTGCCTTTGCACCGCTGTCGGCAAGGCTGACGCGGAAATTATAGCGCTTGAGACGGCTGGACAACAAGGCACGCGCCGTCGGGCTGTCATCGACGATCAGCACGTGGTGACGATGATTGGTCAGGAACCGGCAGACGGATTCCGTCAGCATGTCAACGGCGAAGATATTGTCCTTGAGGATGTAGTCGACCACGTTCTTGGCGATCAGCGTTTCGCGGGTCGCCTCGTGGAAGGTGCTGGTAAAAACGATGGTCGGGATCGACAGGTCGATCAGATATTCGAGCGCCTCCCCGTTTTCCGCACCCGGCAGATTGATGTTGGAAATCGCCAGCGTCACCGGATCGGAGGAGCGCTCGTAGCACTCCTGCAACTCCTCGAACGAGCGGCAGATTTCGACGGTGACACCCAGCAGCTCTCTCAGCCGCATGCTCACCATCTGGGTAAAGACATTGGTGTCTTCCGCCAGCAGAATACGATTGTTCGTAAAAGGTACGCCGGAATATTGCATTCCGGTAATTCCGAGAAAGTTCATGTGCCCCAAGCCCCCGTCTTTTCACGGGAAAAATAGCCGGGACCATTTGCCGAATGATTAATCGCATTTTCGCCGCGCAACGAGTTTGCGGACATGATTACTCAAAAGAAAATACGGCCCCTGAGGGCCGTATCCATCATGTTCGGATGAGGTGCTGGTCAGCCACGCAAAGCCACGTTGTCAGTATCGAACGGGCTCTCCTGCACGACCTCGGCATCATAGAGAACGCCGAGAATACGCACCTTGAGTTTGGTGCCGATGGCAGCATGTGCAGGTGCCAGCATGGCAAGCGCCACCGACTTGTTGATACGCCAGCCGAAACCGCCGCTTGTGACGCGTCCGACCAGTGCGCCGCTTTCGTCGTAGATCGCTTCCGACCCACGCGCATCGACATCGCTATTGCCTGAAACGATCAGCGTCGAGAAGATCCATTTGACGCCTGCCTCCTTGTAGGCCACCAGCGCATCGCGGCCGATAAAGGATTTTTCGGGGCGCAGGAAACGGTCGAGACCGGACTCATAGGCGTTGTATTCCACCGAAAGCTCACGCCCCATGTTGCGGTAGGACTTTTCGACAGCCATCGACACCATCGCCCGGATGCCGAACGGCTTGATCCCGAATTCAGCCCCCGCCTCCATCAACCGGTCGAAGATGTAATTCTGCATTTCGATTGGGTGGTGCAGTTCCCAGCCGAGTTCACCGACAAAGTTGACGCGCAAGGCATGAGCGGTGGCGACACCGACGGAAATCTGCTTTGCCGTCAGCCACGGGAAATCCTTGTTTTCAAGACTGGTACGGGTCAGCTTCTTCAGAAGATCACGCGACTTCGGCCCTGCCAGCACCAGCACCCCGTATTTCTGGGTAATGGGCTGCAGCACGACCGAACCGTCACCCGGCAGCAGCCGGAACAGCGTATCGTGGTCATGAGCCTCCAGACCGCCCGCCGAAACCAGGTAGAAACGACCCGGTGCCCATTCGTAGACGGTGAACTCTGCCTTCACGCCACCATTCGGCGTCAGAAGATGCGTCAGCGCGATACGGCCGCGCTTCTTCGGCACCGTATTGGCGAGAATGCTGTCCAGCCAGGCGCGAGCGCCCGGACCCGAAACTTCAATCTTGGCGAAAGCCGACATGTCGAGCACGCCGGCATTCTGGTGAACGTTCTTCACCTCGTTGCCGACATGCTCGAAATAGTTTGAGCGGCGGAACGACCACTTTTCAACGAAACGGCCATCGTCCAGCGGTGGCGCGTAGTTGTGGCTGGTGATGACATCGACACCAACACCCTTTTCGCTCTCCGGCAACTCGTAACCTTCGGGCGCATACCAGTTGGCACGTTCCCAGCCATAGACGGAACCGAACACACCGCCGAGCTTCTTCAGGCGGTCGTAAACCGGTGTCGTCTTCAGCGGGCGGGCTGCCGAACGCTCCTCATCCGGGTAGTGCATGGTGAAGACGTTGGCATAGGCCTCCTCATTTTTGGCAATGAGATAGCCTTCCGTTGCGTAAGGTCCGAAGCGACGTGGATCGACACCCATCAGATCGAGCGTCGGCTCGCCATCGACAATCCATTCGGCAAGCTGCCAGCCGGCACCACCGGCAGCAGTGATGCCGAAGGAGTGGCCCTCGTTCAGCCAGAAGTTCTTGAGCCCCGGCGCCGGGCCGACAATCGGGTTGCCATCCGGCGTATAGGCGATCGCGCCATTATAGACCTTCTTGATGCCGACCTCGCCAAAGGCTGGAACGCGCACCATCGCAGCCTCGATATGCGGCATCAGGCGGTCGAGTTCTTCCTGGAACAGTTCGTATTCGCTGTCGTCGGAGGGACCGTCGACATAACAGACCGGTGCACCAACTTCGTATGGGCCAAGGATCAGGCCACCGGCCTCCTCGCGCATGTACCAGGCGGAATCGGATTCGCGCAGCACGCCCATTTCTGGCAGGCCCTGCTTGCGACGTTCCAGAATGGCCGGATGCGGTTCCGTGACGATATACTGATGCTCCACCGGAATGACGGGGATATTGATGCCGACCATCTCGCCTGTCTTGCGGGCAAAGGAGCCGGTACAGGAAATGATATGCTCGGCGATGATCTCGCCCTTATCCGTTGTCACCTTCCAGTGACCGTCTTCAAGCTGTTCGATGCCGGTAACGGAGGTGTTGCGGTAAATGGTGGCGCCGCGATCACGCGCCCCCTTGGCCAGCGCCTGCGTCAGATCGGCAGGCTGGATGTAACCGTCGTCGGGATGCTGGATGGCACCGAGAAGCCCTTCCGTCTCGCAGAGCGGCCAGACTTCCTTGATCTGTTCGGGGGTGAGGATGTTGACCTTGATGCCGATGGTTTCGGCAATGCCGGCATAATACATATATTCGTCCCAGCGATCTTTGGTCCGGGCGAGACGAATGTTGGAGACTTTCGCAAAACCGACATTCATGCCGGTTTCTTCCTGAAGCTCCTCATAGAACTTCACCGAATATTTGTGGATCTGGCCGACCGAGTAGCTCATGTTGAACAGCGGCAAGAGGCCCGCTGCATGCCATGTCGAGCCGGATGTCAGTTCCTTGCGCTCGATCAGAACGCTGTCGCTCCAGCCCTTTCTGGCAAGATGATAGAGCGTCGACACGCCAACAACGCCGCCGCCGATCACCACTGCCCGTGCATGTGTCTTCATTTACAGAACCCCTCATGAGCGCCGGCCTCGTGCAAGTGTGCCGACAAATCGATGAGGAGAATATGAAGCGACTGATTTGCGTTCAGCCGCCTGATTGCGACATGGCCAATGGGTGCTGCGACAGGGCTGAAAATGCCGTCATCCGTCTGTCGGTGGGTCGCCGTCTCCAGACGTAGACACAACGCCCCACCGCAGAAGATATTACCGACGCGCCTCGGACACGGACTTGCTGGGCTGTTCGGCGCCCTTGTCATCCCTGTTGTCTTCCTTCGGCGTCTGCGCGACCTTCGCCGATGCGGCAGCGGTACGCGACACGACCGTCTTGTCGCCTTCCTCTTCAAGGATTGCCGCCAGCATTTGCGGATTGTTTTCACCATCCACGTGGATGTTCAGATTGCGCTGCGGGAACGGAATTTCGATGCCTTCCTCGCGGAAGCGCTTGAGGATGGCGATGCGCAATGCGTTCTTGACGGTCAGACCGCTGGAGAGGTCAGCGAGATGGAAACGCAGTTCGAAATCCAGGGCGAAATCACCAAACCGCATGAATTCCACATGCGGTTCCGGATTGCGCAGCACCGGCGGCTGCGCCCGTACCAGCTCGAGGAGAATATCCATCACCTGCTGCGGATCGGCATTGTAGGACACCGAAACGGGAATTTCCGCACGCATGATGCGGTTGCGGTGGGTCCAGTTTCCGACAGAGGCGTTGATGAATTCCGAGTTCGGCACGATGATTGACTGCCCACGGAAGGTTTCGATTTCGGTCGCACGCACCGACAGGCGCTTGACGGTGCCCTCGGTCGTGCCTGTCACCACCCAGTCACCAACCTTGAATGGGCGCTCGACCAGCAGGATGAGGCCGGACACAAAGTTCGACACGATGTTTTGCAGGCCAAAACCGATACCGACCGACAGTGCCGAGGCGACCAGCGCCAGACTGGAAAGATTAAGCCCCGCCGACGAAACGCCGAAGATCGCCGCAACGGCAATACCGAGATAACCGATACCCGTCTTGACGGAGTTGCGCACGCCGGCATCCACCTGACCGCGCGCCATGACGTTGTTATCAAGCCACTTCTGGAACCAGCGGGTGATGGTGTAGCCGATGGCGAAGACCATAACGCCACCGAACAGCCCAAGCAGCGAAATCGAGGCGTTGCCGACGGTAATGCCTGTCAGCAGACGATACGCCCAGCTTTCGATGTCGCCCGGCTGGAAGCCCCAGGAGAACAGGATGAGCGGCACACCGAAGAACAACGCGACGACATAGATGCCGAGACCGGCGGCAAGACCGGCCTGATCGAGCGGCACCGGGCCGAGATTATAGCGCCGCTGCAGGAAGCGGCCGGCCAGGGATTCGGCAAAAGCGCCCTGTCGGGAAATCGCCTTGCCCGAGAGGATGCCGATATACATCGTTGCCAGCACCGCGCCGGTCGCGACGATCTGCGTGGCCAGGAAGCGCGCAAGGCCGACATAACCGGTGAGGCACGCGCCGATGAGAATGAGGCCACCAACCCGCAGCAGAATGACGAGCCAGCGCGGCAGGCGCTGGTTGCCGGTATCGTGGTCCTGCCCCTCGCCGATGACCGGTCGCAGGAACGACACGGCGAGAAGAATGACGCCGATGGTCACAGACGCAATGAAGCTCTTGGCCACAGTGACGATCAGAGGCGAATAGAGCGTCTCGCTGATGGTTCCGAACAGATAGTCGAGTCCATTGACCAGCGCCATCAGAACGACGGCTGTCGAGAGCGTATGCGCGCCCTTGTTCGAGACCTGCAGCAAACGCCATTCCGGCTGCGTTGGCGCAAAAATCGCGTAGCTCAGCCGCGATACGAAGTAGACGAAGCCGATGATCGCCATGGCGCCGAACAGGATCGGCGCGATATCGGACCGCAGGACATTGAAATTGTCGAGGAAGAAGGCCGAGGTGATGAGGAACAGGAACAGCGAGAGCGACTGAACCATCGTCGACCAGAAGGCGAGCGACAGGCGTCGCAGATAAGACGGTTCACCCGAAAACGCCCGCCGGTCCATGCGGCTGCCGAAAAAGCGATAGCCGCCGACCAGGAAGAGCATCGCCGCCATCACGGAAAGCGCCACCGCGCCGAACATCGGAAGGCGCTTGTAGTTCCAGACGAACGTTACCCAGCTGCTGACGGCGTTGTTGAGATTGGAGAGTTCGTCGACAAAGGCAGACGTGGCTTCTGTAAATGTGGCCGCGGACAGGTCCGTCCGCTTGAACAGTGTCGCGGCAAACAGCGCACGGCGGACAGCCGTGATGTTGTTGGAAATCTGCGCCGCATTGGTAGCGATGCTGTCCACCTCGCCGGCAATGGCATTCACTTCGGCCCGTTCGGACGTCAGACGGGTGCGCTCTTCGGTAACGACGCTGGCTTCGGGCGCCTGCCCTTCGGCTGGCGGTTCGCCAAGCGCATCAAGCCGGGCCTTGATCTGGTCGAGGCGCGCACGCAGCTTGCTGTTGGTCGCACCCGCGTCACCGGCGATCTGGTCGACCTGCCCCTTCATATCCACCAGTTTGGCATCGTCGTTGCCACCCGCCTCTATCTGGCTGGTCACTCTGGCGACATCGGCCTTCCAGCGTTCGAGATCGGTTTTGGCCTGCTCGGAAACCGATTGCTGGATTCCGACAGCGGTTGGCGGCGTTTCCTCCTGGGCGGAAGCCTGCATTGCGGAAAAGAACATTCCGCCAATGAGGGCCAGCACAATCGCCCCGATGAATTTATGCCGCTTGTCAAACATCAACCGCACTCCGTTCCTTTCCGTCGTCTCGATCATCGCACCCGGCCCGTCAATGCCCGACACCTTGAAAACTACCCGCAAAAGGGGTGTTTCCCCAAGGATTGCCTTGCCTTCCAACGCGAGAATCACCACCTTTGATACTGCAGCAATCATGGGAGGAAATCATGGAATCTGCTGGCATTGGCTGGATTGCAGCCATCATCATCGGTGGCATCGCCGGGTGGCTCGCCGAACAATTCATGAAAAGCAATATGGGTGTTTTCATGAACATCCTACTTGGAATCGTCGGCGCGGTCGTCGCCAACGCCATTCTTGCCGTTTTCGGAATCGTTTTGACGGGTTGGCTCGGTTATCTCATCGCCGGATTCGTCGGCGCATGTATTTTGATCGCGATCGGGCGAATGTTCAGACGCGGATAGCGAAAAAAAAGAAAAGCCGGAAAACCCCGGTTTTCCGGCACTTTTCGCGATTGCCGAAATTTTTCTGTCATAAAAATCGAAGAAAATTCATTTCGACGCTAGACAACCAGAATGATCCTCTTTATACGGCCTCTCACACCGCCAGACGGCGGGCGGCGGGTGATTAGCTCAGTTGGTAGAGCAGCTGACTCTTAATCAGCGGGTCGTAGGTTCGAGCCCTACATCACCCACCAAATTCTCTCAAAAAGACAATACGTTGCTGATTTTCGTTAAAGCGCTTTCGAGGCGCTTGGCGTAGCGGTTTCAGCCTGAACGTGGTCAATCTTCTCCGACACTTTGAAGTCTCTGCCCGGCACCAAGGGAATGATGGCGGCGACGTCCCGTATTGACGTCTCTCTGCCGATTGCCGCATCGCAGCAATGGCCTCACCACACATAAACGGCATCAGAGCAATAAATTTCATGTAAAACGCGAGTACCATGCGATTTTATATTCAGGGATTGCATCGGTTAATCACCGAACCCCGTTGAAACCATGAAATTTAACCACGCCAAGTGATACAAATTGCAACAGCTATTCTTCCCTGTATTTCTCTCCCGACACAACATGGATTGGAGGGGAACAATGAAATTGAATTTGGTCGCAGTCGCGGTCTTTAGCGCGGCAATGACGGTTGCCGGTGCTTCCCACGCGGAAGATCTCGTCTTCACGCTGAAGAACGGCACCAATTCCGTCCTGAACGCATTTTACACCTCACCGGTCGGCGTCGACGATTGGGAAAATGACGTTTTCGGCAAACAGGCGCTCGGTCCGGGAGAAGCGATCGAGATCACCATCGCCGATGGCCGCACCGTATGCAAATACGACATGCGCTTCGAATTTCAGGGCGACGAGCTGGAAGATCTCGAAGACACGCAGGACCTCTGTGAACTCGGCGAATACACAATCACCGAATAGGTGAAGGCGAGACGGCCCGCCCGACAGACGCTTCGCTGATGATTCAGCGAAGCCGCGAGGGTGGAATTTGCCTTTGATTTGCCCCACCCGTTAAAATTTCCGGATCGACCGCGTTTTTCCCCAAAGCTGTCTTAATCGTACTTATGATTAAGACCATGAGACTGATCACCAATATAGTGCTGTTCGTTCTCGGCATCGTCGGAAGCGGAACGCTTGCATTTTTATTGTCGTCGGCGCTTGCCGCAAATGGCCTTCTCGGCTCCTGTTTCGAGGGAAGCTGCGGTTACGCTGCCCTCTTCATGGTTGCCCCGCTCGCCTGGTTCGTCATGTTCGCCCTTTATGTCATGGCCCTGCTGATCTGGCGAAAAAAGCCATTTAGAAGTGAAAAATTGTGAGATCACGACGCTGACGACACGTAACCCGACGTCTCGGTTGCAAACACCACCAACCGTTCGTTGACAGTCGTTGCGACTTCCCGCTAACGTCCGGCTGCTGTGGGGAATCGCTGTCTGCGATGCGTGCGAGATATCAGGTCTTGCTGCATCACGGGCCTCTGAAGAGACATGTCGCCACTATGTATGGCGTGCGACATGCGGGAAAACAGGGAGACTAAACGATGCGGGCCGCCATTAACCCACCATCGCTTTCCATCGGCACGCTCGACTATCAATCGGAATGCCAGTTCGCACTTGAACCATCGATCCAGGGGTTGCTCGAGAAGGCAATCGATGCCGGATGGAACCGCCAGCAGGCCGCCATGGCCATCATTGCACTGGCAAGCGAACATGTCGGCGACTTTACCTCCGAGATTGTTCTGTCAGAACAGCGCCCGCTCTGCTGAGAGCGCGCCAGACGACGGGAGGCGGGTATCTGCCCGCCATTCATCCCGAACAGTGAGAAGCCGCTCCTGAGCCGCCCTCCTCCCTTCTTACCCCATTTCCAGACAGGACTTGCCCACGCTGCCACAGTGTTGACATCAACCGCCATTAATGAGAACATAAAGTGAACATTATGGAGGTCAGCATGAACAGGCCAGACATCACCATAGAAAATGCACTGTCCGTTGTTGCCCGCTCGCAGAGCATGCGGGAGCGCGCACTGGAAAGACGGCGTGAGTTGCAGCGGCGCACCGAAGTCATCACCACCCGCCCGCTCTATGTTCTGAAAAAGCGCCCCGTGGAGCGGCAGCTTTCTCTGAAGCTGGATAGCTGATTGCAGCTATAAAAATGAAAATCCCGCGCGAACCAGATGCCACGCGGGATGATCGTATGAAGATGTCGCCAGGCTTATTGCATGCGTTGCAGTGCAGCTTCCGGCTCTCCCACCGTCGTCGATGATGGAAGGCGGTCTGTCTTCTTGAGAACAAGGATCGGTTTTTCCACCGGATCAGACGGCGGAACGATGCTGGCGGTCTTGAATTCGCGATCTACGGCTGGAACGGATGCGTTGATCTGCTGATGACCTGCGCATTCCGCAAACGCTGCGCTGGCGGAAAAACCAAGTACAGCGGCGATTATGAGAACTGATTTCATGTCATTCTCCCTTCGCTATTATGGCGATCTCCAGTCTATGTGGAGATCTTGCTGATTGAAAATCACACTTTAGTGGGCACTAAAAAACGGCAATACAGTCTGCGCACCAATCTTCTCTTGCACGAGGCAAGAAAAACCGGATCAAACACCGCTACCCTTTTTGCACATCATGTGTTTTTGGGCCCCGGGAACGGCGGAATATCATCGCTGCGAAACTTCCCTTGAGGGGAATGATGATCGGATGATACGTCGATACCGTTTCCGTGTTTGCGGCCTTAATCGTTCTTCCAGCTGTGGAATTCTGCTGCATGGCACGCCTCCTTCCGAGGCGTTAACGACAGACATGCCGTCTTGTTCCCTCAGCTATCCCTGCAAATGCTTGAAAGCGGCGCTGCAAAGGCTTATATCGCTCTCGCGAGGACGACCTCGGCCATCATGGCAATCGCATCGGGACGGCCCGGACATCAACCGGAGAACACCATGCGTTCCCTTGCAGATCGTATCCGCCACGCGCTCAGCTTTGAAATCATCGGTCTTTTGCTGGTCGTTCCGCTAGGTGCGCTGGTTTTCGGCATGCCGATGGAAGACATCGGTATCGTCGGTGTGGTCAGCGCCACGCTGGCAACCACCTGGAACTATCTCTACAACCTGATCTTCGATCACGCCATGCAGCGCCTGAAGGGTACCACCCTCAAGACGCCAGCAATCCGTGTCGCCCATGCCGTGCTGTTCGAGATCGGCCTGCTGATCGCGTTGATGCCATTCATCGCCTGGTATCTCGGCATCAGCCTCATGCATGCGCTGGTGATGGATATCTCGTTCGCGCTGTTCTACGTGGTCTATGCCTTCATATTCAATCTGGCCTACGACAAGCTGTTCCCGCTGCCTGAGTGGCAGACAGAAGCGGCGGCCGAATAGGTCGCCCTACCCCCTCTGAGCGCAATCTCAGCGCAACGACGCCTTGAAGAAGGCCACCACGCCTTCGTTGAGCGTGCGGTGAAACGCCACCCGGTCAAACCCCTTTTCATCGCCGCAAACCTGCGGCGCCATCTCTGCCATTTCGGCCGGACACGGGGCGACAAATGAAAAATGCCCTGCCCCATCCACCGTATGAAACTCGGGCTTTGCCGGCAGGTTGTCGCGCAGTGCCGCAAAATCCTCCGGCGTAACACCGTCGCCACCGCGCTCCGACCGCCAGAGCTGGACAGGGATCGTAATCGTTCGCAGATCGTCGGCATCGGGAAAAGCATTCAGCGGATCGGCAACGGACACGGCCTTCACTCTGGCATCACGAAAGGCATCCTGCATTCCCACGCCTTCTTCCTTCATCCCGGCGCAGACTGTCGCCTGCCCCTCAGGACACGGCAGCGTGGCATTCTTCCAATCGGCAACAGCACCGGCAAGCAGAAGCGCCGTATAGCCGCCACGCGAAAAGCCGAAGACACCAATCTTATCGGCATCGATGAAACGACTGTCCGTCCAGTCGCCAAGCAGATGATCGAGCAGGCGGATCACATCGGACGGGCGCTCGGTCAGTGCCGAAACCTCGCCGGCCCGTGTCATGTCGAGAGCACTGTCGCCGGGATGATTGATCGCCACCACCAGAAAGCCGGCATCCGCCAGCGCCGTAGCCGTATCGCGGTGGCTGAGATAGGTGCCTTCAAAGCCATGCGAAATGACCACGAGCGGATATTTCCCCTCGGCGATGTCGCAATCGCGCACGGCGGGCAGCACAAAAGGTCCAATACGGGTGTCAACCGGCGCTGCCGCACAGGGCGACCAGAGTGCCGCCCTTATCGACGGTTTGCCTTGAGACGAAGGCACTTCAACCAGCCGCAGGCCCGCCGCCCAGGCGACACCGGTCTGCGCAACAATGGAAAGAGCAGCAACCAACAGCAGCGTTGAAATTCGCATGAGGACCTCGCATGTCGACAACATCAGGTGCGGCCGGTCAAAACCGGCCGCGACCGCGCGCACAGCGTTTCCATGTCAGGAATGACGACAGCCGGTTAAAGCGACTTCAGCGTCCAGCTTACGATATCGCGCGTTGCGGACGCGAAGGCCTGATCGAGTGCCTTGACGAGATTGGCATTACCCGAGCCGCTGACGCGGGCACCGGCGCGGAATACTTCCTGCGCCTTGACCGTGCCGTTGCGATCGTTGAGCAGCTTCACCGAGATTTCGATGTTGGCGACATTGCGCGCCGTATCGATCTCGAAGGCGCGGATATCGGTCACGACCTGATAGTCGATGGCAAGGCCCTGCCCCGGCCGTCCGACACCACCCAGTTTGCCGGTATCTTCAAACGCTTCAACCAGCTTCGACTGCACCATGCGCGGCAGGCGATCGCTCCACTGCGAATTGGCGAGATACTGCACTTCCGATCCCGAAAGCCGCACAACGATGTTCTCGCTGTCGAGCGCCTTCAGAGCGGTGGGATCGGCAATCAGCAACTGCCGGCTTTTCAGCGATGGTCCCTGCGTCTCGCCAGCCGACGAAACCGACAGATCGAACGTGTCGTTCTTCGGGCTTCCGGCACATCCGGCCAGCAGCGCGGATACCAGCGGAACCAGCAAAAGGGTGCGGCGTGTATTGCCGCTGATCAGTCGTCTTTTCACCCCAAAACCCCTCTTAACGCCTGGTCCTGCCATCGTATTGTTTCACGGTTTCGCCCCCGAAAATCAACCGTTGCGGATCGCGGTCGATATTGGTGATCGCATTGTTCAGATTGTCGACGGTCTGTCGCGTGCTGCCGATCAGCGCCTGGAAGTCCTTCAGACCGGAGCCGGAGAACCGGGTCAGATTGTCGGCAATCGGACCGATGCGCGCATTGAGATTGTCGGCCACCGCCTTGAAGGACACCAGCGTCTCGCGCGCCTTGGCAAACAGCGAGTTGGCATCCTCGGTTCCAAGCATGGTGTCGATCTTGGCAAGAATGCCATCGACACGGCTGGATGCAAGGTTCAGCTTGCGTCCCATTTCGGTGAAGTCGGACACGGCCTGATCGATATCGGCGCGGCGTGCGCCCACATCATCGGCAATCTGCTTGAAGTTGGCGACCGCATCGCGTGCGTCGGCAGTGGCGGTGGACACATCGTCCACGACATTGCCTACCTTGGCCGGATCGACGGAAGCCAGAAGCGCGTCGGCGCGCTTGACGACAGTCTGCACCTCGGTGCTGGCAGCCTCGAAGTTGCGCGCAGTGCTCTGCACCGTTTCCATGATGCCCTGAATATCGCTCGATGCGGTGGCGACATCCTTCGTCACCTTGTCGACATTGGTCAGAATGGAATCGATCTTGCCGGCATCGACTGCCTTCACCAGATCCTCAACGGCCGTCAACGTGCTGTCGAGACGCACCGAAACGGACTGCACGGTCGTAGAGAGCGAGCTCAGGCTGGCGATGAAGGTCTTGATGCCATCGGAGTTGGCAGCCAGCGCATCCGAAAACTTCTCGGCGTTGCGCACCGTCTGCGTCAACGGTCCACGCGCATCCTGCACGAAGCCCTGCAGCTCGCCGATGGCGCCATCGGCGCGCTTCAAAATCTTGTCGGCAGTGGCAAGCAGGTTGGTCACGCTCGAAAGATCGGCTGTCAGTTCGGCAGGAACACCGGTATCAACGGCTTTCTGGAGAATGCGCTCGCCATCCTTGTTGCCGCCGGACAGCTCGATGTAGGCGGCACCGGTCAGGCCCTGAATTTCAAGCACGGCGCGGGTCGAAGGAAACACCGGCGCATCGGCCTGCACTTCGGTGAAGGCAATGGAATAGGCCGGATCGTCGCGGTCGATGGCAAGCCCGCGCACCGTACCAACCGGAATACCGTTGAAGCGCACCGGCGAACCGACCGAAAGGCCGTTTGCCGAGCCGGGAATACGCACGGTGAGCTGCGCTGTCGGCCCACCACGGCCGAACTCAGCCATCCAGTAGACAAAGCCGAAAGCAGCGGCGATCACGATCAGGGTGAAAATTCCGACAATGGTGTAGTTCGCCTTGGTTTCCATACTGTTCGTTACTCCACCGGATTTTCGTGCTTGCCGTCCGGAAGAACGACAGAACGCGCCCGCTTGCCGCGAAAATAGGACTGCACCCAGGGGTCGTCGCAGGCAAACATGTCCTGCAGCGTTCCCTCGACAAGAACCTTCTTCTGCCCCAGCACCGCAATACGGTCGCAGACGGAAAACAGGCTGTCGAGATCGTGCGTCACCATATACACGGTCAGACCGAGCGAATCGCGCAAGCGCGCAATGAGCATATCAAATTCTGCGGCGCCGATGGGATCAAGGCCAGAAGTCGGTTCATCCAGGAAAACCAGATCGGGATCGAGCGACAGCGCGCGAGCAAGTGCGGCACGTTTGATCATGCCACCGGAAAGCTCCGACGGATACTTGTCGCCCGCATCGGGCTTCAGACCGACCATCTCGATCTTGAGATAGGCCAGTTCGTCCATCAGCTTCTGCGGCAGGTCGAGATATTCACGCATCGGAAGCTGGATGTTTTCCTTGACCGTCAGACCGGAAAACAGCGCACCCTGCTGAAAAAGAACGCCAAGCCGCGTGTCGAGCTTCACCCGCTCGTCTTCGGTCGCCTTGTCGTAATCCGTGCCGAGAATGCGGATCGTGCCCGCCTGACGGGGAAGAAGACGCAGCACCGCGCGCATCAGCACCGACTTGCCAGCACCGGACGGACCGATAAAGCCGAGGATTTCGCCGCGATAAACGTCGAGATTGAGGTTCTCCAGCACGTTCTTGCCGCTGAAACCAACCGTCACGCCTTCGACGGAAAGCACCACTTCGCGGTCTTTCTCGGGCGTCTGGGCCGGTTGTAACTGTGTGGTCGGCTGGTTCAACGCGCCCTCCTCAAAAATCGATGGCTGCGTAGAAGATGGCAAACAGGCCATCGACCAGAATGACGACGAAGATCGATTTCACCACGGAGGACGTCACATGCTGGCCGAGCGATTCTGCCGAACCGCCAACCTTCATGCCTTCCACCGCAGCAACGATACCGATGATGAGCGCCATGAACGGCGCCTTGATCATGCCGGCGGCAATGGTGGATTGCTCGACCGCACCATGCAGGCGCGACAGGAACACCTCGAATGTGATGCCGGAATAAAGCAGCGCCACGACGGCAGCGCCAAAAAGCGCGGCGAAGTTGGCCAGAATGGTCAGAAGCGGCAACGCGATCGTCAACGCAACAAGCCGCGGAAACACCAGAACACCGACAGGGTTGAGGCCGATGACCTTCAACGCGTCGATTTCCTCGCGCATCTTCATGGAGCCGATTTCGGCGGTAATGGCGCTGCCAGAACGACCGGCAATCATGATCGCGGTCAGGAGAACGCCGATTTCGCGCAATTGCAGAATGCCGACGAGATCGACAACGAAGACTTCCGCGCCAAAATAGCGAAGCTGGAACGCGCCCTGCTGCGCGATGATCGCGCCGATCAGGAACGACATCAGCACGATGATCGGCACGGCGCGCACGCCCATGTGATCGATCTGGTTGACGATGGCCGCAGGCGATACGCCGCGTCCGCGCCCGAGTTTCATCTGCGCACCGCGCACCGCGGAGCCGAGAATATACATGCCGGCCAGAAAATCCGCACCGCTCTGGATCACCGCTTCGCCAACGGGTGCGAAGATGCGTTCTGCCCAGCCGCGCTTTTCAACCGGTTCGCTTGGCTGCGGCGGCTGATCGGGCAACTGGCCGATGAGGTCTTCGACACGGCTGTTGCCGTCGAGCTTGACGGTGGCGCCGCGCGCCTCAAGCTCCTGCCGCAAGCGGTGAATGATCCAGGCGCCCGTCGTATCGATGGCGTCGACGCCGGAGAGGTCGATATCGATTGCACCGCCCGGCGCACTCTTGCCGATCTTCTCCACAGCCTCGAAGACATGCGCCAGATCGCTGTTTCGCCAGGAGCCGGTCAGCGCGTAGCGAACACCCTCGCCGTGGACATTGTTGTCCTCGGAGATTGCGGCCGGGTTCGCCTGTTGCCGTCTGTCCTGTTCTTGCATAATGCTCCGAGCGAATGCAGCCTTCATGAGAATCTTAAAGGTTTCATAACGTTTTGACCTTTGACAGGCCACAGTGACGGCTGACAATTCGTAATAAATTTGGCGTCATCCCCTTCTTGTCGCTTATTCGGAAGTGAAAAATCATGCCCCGTTACCTCCAAGCCACAACCGAACGCTTTCCCGTTGCAGGAAGCTTCACCATCTCGCGCGGCAGCCGGACTCACGCCGACGTCGTAACGTGCACGATCCGCGACGGTTCCGTCACCGGTCGCGGCGAATGTGTTCCCTACCCGCGTTACGGCGAGAGCATTGAAGGCGTGATCGCCGATATCGAAGAAATGGCCGACGCCGTTTCCAATGGCCTGACACGTGCCGAACTGCAAAAGGCGATGAAGCCGGGCGCCGCCCGCAATGCGGTGGATTGTGCCTTGTGGGACCTCGAAGCCAAGACATCCGGAAAAAGCGTTGCCGATCTTGTGCTTGGCGCCGCCGCAAAACCGCTGGTCACCGCCTACACGATTTCCCTTGGCGAACCTGAGACGATGGCGGCCAAGGCGGCGGAAAATGCCGCCCGCCCGTTGTTGAAGATCAAGACCGGCACGGAGAGCGATGAAGCGCGCCTGCGTGCCGTACGCGCCGCAGCCCCCGACGCCCGCATCATCATCGACGCCAATGAAGGCTGGAATGACGGCAATATCGAATATTACCTGCGGCTGGCCGCGGAGTTGAAGATTTCGCTGATCGAACAGCCGCTTCCCGCCGACAAGGATGATATTCTCGCCCGCATCGAGCACCCTGTCCTGATCTGCGCCGACGAAAGCGTGCATTCCACCAGGGATCTGGAAGGTCTGCGCAATCGCTACGACGCAATCAACATCAAACTCGACAAGACGGGCGGACTGACGGAAGCGTTGGCGATGAAGGCGGAGGCGGATCGGCTGGGCTACACCGTCATGGTTGGCTGCATGCTCGGCACCTCGCTCGGCATGGCGCCTGCGATCTTCGCCGCACAGGACACGGCCTTTGCCGATGTCGACGGCCCCCTGCTTCTTGCAGAGGATCGCCAACCCGGCCTCATCTACGAGGGATCGCTGGTCTACCCGCCCAAACCGGAACTGTGGGGCTGACCATTCACACCATAAAAAAGGGCGCGGATTTTACACCGCGCCCTTTTTATATGAAGTCCGTGAGCTCAGGCGGCCCGTCTGCCGATCAGGCCCGGCAGGTTGACCGGCTCCATCTCGTCGGAGGCGCCCTCGGAGGCAACGTCGCTTGCCTGCATCCAGGTGATCAGTTCGAAGCTGCCATCCATGTTTTCGGCAATCGCCGTGCAGCTTTCCACCCAGTCACCGGTGTTGATGTAGCGGATGCCATCCATGTCTTCCATCACCGCATGGTGAATATGGCCACAGATCACGCCATCCACATTGTTACGGCGCGCTTCGTCGGCAACAACGCGTTGAAACTCGCCGATGAAGTTGACGGCGTGTTTGACCTGCAGCTTTGCCCAAGCCGAGAACGACCAGTAAGGCAGGCCGATACGCCGACGCACGGCTGCAATGCCGATGTTGAGCGCGATGGCCGCGTCATAGGCCCAGTCACCGAGATAGGCGAGAAGCCTTGCATTGCGCACCACCACATCGAATTCATCGCCGTGGATAACGAGGTATTTCTTGCCATCCGCCGCTTCGTGGATCATCCGCTCGGCCACTTCGATGCCGCCGAAATGCGTGCCGGGAAACTCTCGCAGGAATTCGTCATGGTTGCCTGGGATGTAAACGATGCGCGTACCCTTGCGCGCCTTGCGCAACAATTTCTGCACGACGTCGTTGCAGCCCTGCGGCCAGTACCAGCTGCGCCGCAAGCGCCAGCCGTCGATGATGTCACCGACGAGTATCAGCGTCTCGGCCTCGTGATGTTTCAGGAAGTCGAGCAGGAAATCCGTCTTGGCGGCTTTTGAGCCAAGATGGACGTCCGAAATGAAAAGCGTTCTGAACTGTCTGGGTTCACTGTGACCGGCCACGGAATTCATCCCCCTGTTCGGCTGCGTCTTCTGCGACTTTCATGCCTCTCAGAACCAGACTCGTGTTTCAGCAAAATGACAGACAGGCTTTTTTGTGACAATTCCGGCCGCGTACCTCACGAAAATGCGAATAACCCGTGCCCCGAATTTGCATGACGGAGCGGCAAATAACGGCTGTACGCACAGGCTGTTTGTTGTATGCAGGTGCCTACCAAGACAAAACAGATACGACGGTGAAAAGCATGACGTCTCAAGATAAGAACAAAACGCCCGCCACCACGGCAAAGGCCGACATTGAAGAACAGGCGCTCTTTTTTCACCGCTATCCGCGTCCAGGCAAGCTGGAAATCCAGGCGACCAAGCCGCTCGGCAACCAGCGCGATCTCGCGCTCGCTTATTCGCCGGGCGTTGCCGCACCCTGCCTCGCCATTCACGAAAACCCGGAAACCGCTGCCGATTACACGGCCCGCGCCAATCTGGTTGCGGTGATCTCGAACGGCACGGCCGTTCTCGGTCTCGGCAACATCGGCCCGCTGGCGTCGAAGCCGGTCATGGAAGGCAAGGCCGTTCTGTTCAAGAAATTCGCCGGCATCGACGTGTTCGACATCGAAATCGACGCGCCCGGTATCAACGACATGGTCTCGACCATTTCAGCACTGGAGCCGACCTTCGGCGGCATCAACCTTGAAGACATCAAGGCGCCGGAATGTTTCGAGGTAGAGCGTCAGCTTCGAGAAAAGATGAACATCCCGGTGTTCCACGACGACCAGCACGGCACGGCCATCATCGTTGCGGCAGCCGTCACCAACGCGCTGGAACTGACCGGAAAGTCACTGTCGAGCGTCAAGATCGTCGCCTCCGGCGCCGGTGCGGCCGCCCTCGCCTGCCTTAACCTTCTCGTTTCCATGGGTGCAAAGAAGGAAAACATCTGGGTCCACGACATTGAAGGCCTCGTCTATGACGGCCGCAACACGTTGATGGACGAGTGGAAGGAAGTTTACGCCCAGAAGAGCGACAAGCGCGTGCTTGCCGAAACCATTGATGGCGCAGACGTGTTCCTCGGCCTTTCGGCTGCAGGCGTGCTGAAGCCGGAACTGCTGGAGCGCATGGCGGAAAACCCGCTGATCCTGGCGCTTGCCAACCCGAACCCGGAAATCATGCCCGAGGCTGCCCGCGCTGCCCGGCCGGACGCGATGATCTGCACTGGCCGTTCGGACTTCCCGAACCAGGTCAACAACGTTCTCTGCTTCCCGTACATCTTCCGCGGCGCGCTGGATTGCGGCGCCACGACGATCAACGAAGAGATGAAGATGGCCGCCGTCGAGGCCATCGCAGCGCTGGCGCGTGAAGAAGTCTCCGAAGTTGCCGCCAAGGCCTATAGCGGCGATACGCCGGTCTTTGGCCCGAACTACCTCATCCCGTCGCCATTCGATCCGCGCCTGATCCTGCGCATCGCGCCCGCTGTTGCCCGTGCCGCGGCCGCAAGCGGTGTCGCCGCGCGTCCGATCACCGATTTCGAAGCCTATCTCGACCAGTTGAACCGCTTCGTCTGGCGTTCTGGCTTCATCATGAAGCCGATCTTCAACACGGCCAAGGTCGCGGAAAAGAAGCGCATCATCTTCGCGGAAGGCGAAGACGAACGCGTCCTGCGTGCCGCACAGGTTCTTCTCGAAGAAGGCACCGGCGTTCCGATCCTGATCGGCCGTCCGCAGATCATCGAAACGCGCCTGAAGCGTTTTGGCCTGCGTATCCGTCCGCACACCGACTTTGCCGTCGTGAACCCGGAAGACGATCCGCGTTACCGCGAATATGTCGACGACTATTTTGCCCTCGTTGGCCGTGTCGGCATCAACCCGGAAGCGGCGCGTACCATCGTTCGTACCAACAGCACGGTCATCGGCGCGCTCTCGGTAAAGCGTGGTGAAGCAGACGCCCTGATCTGCGGCCTTGAAGGCCGTTACGACCGCCACCTGCGGGACGTCAACCAGATCATCGGCAAGCAGGAAGGCGTCCGCTCCTTCGCTGGTCTCAGCCTGCTCATCACCCAGCAGGGCGCGCTGTTCCTGACGGATACCTTCGTCAATTACGAGCCGACCTCGGAAGAAGTGGCCGAAATGGCGGTACTTGCCGCCAAGGAAATCCGTCGTTTCGGCATTACGCCGAAGATCGCGCTCGCCAGCCATTCGAACTTCGGTTCGCGTGATTCAGAAAGCGCGCGCAAGATGCGCCGTGCGCTGCAGATCATCCAGAACGTGGCACCGGAACTGGAAGTGGACGGCGAAATGCAGGGTGGTTCCGCGCTTTCGGAAGCACTGCGCAAGCGCGCCATGCCGAACAGCGCACTGACGGGCGAGGCCAACCTTCTGGTCTTCCCGAACCTCGATGCCGCCAACATCACGCTCGGTGTGACCCGCACGCTGACCGAAGGTCTACATGTCGGCCCGATCCTGCTCGGCACGGCTCTGCCGGCCCATATCCTGTCGCCGTCGGTCACCTCGCGCGGCGTCGTCAACATGGCGGCTCTGGCTGTCGTTCAGGCCTCGCACCCTTCGGTGTGATGGCCTCCTGACGGGATATTAACGCAATTTTGAACGCGCTGTTGCCGCCTTGCGGCAACGGCATATGCTAAAGTCCGAAAAGACACTTTGGACTGGCAATGCCGACAGCACGGCTGACAGCATTGCCCGCAAGACCTGACGGAACGGACAAATTGACCTGCCGCAGCCGCATGACCGGCTTCTTTTTTGCGATGTTCCTTGCCGCACCCGCTGCAGCATTTGCGAACGAGGTGTGCGACACGCTCTATGCCCAGTTGCGTGAGCCACCTCGCGTCATCGGCAACACGGCGGAAGTCCGCTTCTACGCCAACGCCCTTGCCCGCCAGAACATCGCCATCCGCAGGATCAGGAACGATCTGCGTGGCTACGGCTGTTCTTCCGGCAGCATCATCACCTACGGCAGTCCGAATGCCGGTGTCTGCGCGGAAATAGGCGATGCGCTTCTCGACGCTGAACACGAGCGCGATGCCATCATCCATGATCGCGATCAGGCACTGGCAACCCAGCGCGGTGATGATCCCGGCATTCGCCGTCAGCGCATTCTGGCGGCTCTGGACGCAAATGGCTGCAGCCCGGTGGAGGCCGAACGGCCTGCCGTAACGGAACGTAACGTTACGGTATACGGGAACGCCCCGCGGTACGACCAGACGGGAATCCCCACGCAACCCGGCCTATCCGGCGAGGCCGGTCTCAGAACCCTCTGCGTGAAGACCTGCGACGGTTCATTCTTTCCGATTGCTTCCAACGCCTCGCCACTTGATTTTCGTGGACAGGCGGAGCAGTGCCGCAACATGTGCCCCGGCACGGAAACAGAACTTTATTACCACTCCATGACGGATCAGGAGACATCCGACATGGTATCGGCCGAAACCGGCAAACCCTACAAGGAACTGCCGACGGCTTTCGCCTATCGCAATGCGTCCACCCGCGCACCGGGCTGCAGCTGCAACATGGCGGCCTATCAGGACGAGATGAAAAAGCAGGAAGCGGCTGCGACGCCGGAGGCCGAAAAGCCCTACTCCAGCATCACCGACATCACGTCACCACCGGGAGACAAGGTGGCGAAGCCTGTCGAGCCCGAGGCTGCCAAGGCGCCGGAACTGCAGGTCCCGGAGCGTGAGTACGATCCGCACAACAACAAGGTGCGCGTCGTCGGCCCAAAGTTCCTGCCGGACGAAACAAGCCGCATCGATCTGAAGAACCCTGCCCTCAAGGGTATCCAGCCGCAACAGTAACAACGCTCAGCGGTTGCCCCAGCCGTTCCTGAACACCAGCTCTTCCAGTGGCAGGCGCTGGCGCCAGCCTTTGACGGCAAGTTCCGGCTCGCTATAGAGCGTGTCGACGCGGCCGAGGCAGAGCCAGGCGACGATTTCGATATGCTCGGGAATATCGAGAATGACGCGAATGTCGCTGTCATGAAAGATGCTGAGCCAGCCAACGCCGACCCCTTCAGCCCGCGCAGCAAGCCAGAGATTCTGGACGGCACAGACGGTGGAATAGACGTCCGTGCGCAGATTGTGGGTGCGTCCCAGCACCACATCGCCGCCACGGGTCGGGTCGCAGGTCACACAAATGCTGAGCGGCGCCTTGCGAAGTCCCTCCAACTTCAGACTGCGGTAAAGCGCCTGCCGCTCGCCGGAAAACATCTCCGCCGCCTCTTCATTGGCGCGGCGAAACGCCACCCAGGCCGCCTGCTTGATGGCGCCATCGGTGACAAGAGTGAAATTCCACGGCTGCATAAAACCGACGGATGGCGCGGCATGTGCGGCGGCCAGCAGACGTGTCACCAGATCATCCGGCAGCGGATCGGGCAGGAATTCGTCGCGCACATCACGGCGCGTTTCAATGGCGCGGTAAAGCGCGGCCTTGTCTTGTTCGCAAAATTCACTGGCCGGACGCATGGCCTTGCGGAAGTCTTCAGGTTGCATCGTTAATCCCCAACAATGCCGGGGCAAGACACGAGAGCGCCTCACCCATCAACAACCTTCCGCCGTCCGCGCGGGTTGGTCTATCGTATCAGGCCGGTCTTCTGACTTGGCTTCATCCACCCGCTTCGCCTTCCCGAATGACTTCAGTGGCAATCAAAGCTGGTGTCCGCCTTACAGCGCTGGGCACGTTCCGGTCTCACACCGGATTCCCGATTCTCCCGCCCCGTGGGCAGGCACCTGATGCCTGAGGTTATGGCCACGGCGGCGCGGGAATGCAAGCATCATGAATGCCGAACGGAGACATGGCTGTGGCAAACACCCAGCCTGCCCGTCTTATTGGGCCTTGAGCCGAAATCCGGCCAGCCCAAATCCTTGGGCTGGAAATATCTCTTTCATGCGTGCGCTGTGACGGAGACAGACACGCGTGCCGGCTTATCCGACAGGGAAATACCTGACATAGGCAAACTCATCCCCATCCGGTGACCAGTTGGGGGAGTTCATCGTGCCCTGCCCGCCGAAGAGATCAAACAGCGTTTCGACATTGCCGCCATCGGGGTCCATCAGCCGCACGCGCACATGAAGGTCGCGTGGATGGTCGAAGACATCGCCATCATAGGAGACGAAAACCACCTTGTCTCCCTTCGGTGACGGGTGCGGAAACCAGTCGCCATAAACGCTGTCTGTCACGCGCTCGACCGCCGAACCATCAGTGCGCACGCGCCAGATCTGCATCTGGCCGGTGCGGCTGGAGTTGAAATAGATCCACTGCCCATCGGCAGAATAATCCGGGCCGTCATTGCGCCCCTCGCCATGCGTCAGGCGGGTCTCGATACCGGTCTCGATCTCCATGGAATAGATGTCGAATACCTGATCGCGAATGCCACAATAGGCGAACTGCTTTCCATCCGGCGACCAGCCATGCCAGTAGGACGGCAGGTTTTTCGTCATCAGCCTCAGCGCGCCACCGGAGGATGGCAAAAGATAGATGGTGCTCTTGCCGAACTCCACCTTGTCCGAGAGCGCATACATCGACCCATCGGGTGAAATGCCGTGATCGTTGTTGCAGATCGTCGCAAACCCCGTGTCGACCTTCTGAGGCGAAGGATCGCCGGAAAGCGGCAGGCGATAGAGAAATCCCTCGGAATTCAAGAGCAGATACGTGCCATCAGGCGACCAGTTCGGCGCCTCGAACAGTTCCGGTGTCTGCCAGACCACCCGCGCCTGGCGTGTGCGGATATTATAGATTTCGATCGAACTGCGCATTCTGCCTCCCGCTTCGTCATCGACCCGCACTATGGCCGAAACATTTGGCGCTTGCATACCCCGAAGCTGTCTCTATGGTCACAACGTCGCAGGCACCGTCCTGCATACGAAAATTTGGAGCATGGCAACGAACCGGCACCGTCCGCGTCTGTCGCCCTCTCTCCTTCGAGGTTTCTCGATGAATACCAATGCCGATCAAGCGATCCGGTTCGGCCGTGTCGCCGCAATGCTTCCCGTCAAGAATATCCAGAAGGCCCATGATTTCTATGTGGGCGTGCTGGGCTTCACCAAAACTTTCGAAAACGGCAATCCCGTTGGCTTCATGATCCTGAAGCAGGGCAATGCTGAACTTCACCTGACCTTGCAGCCATCGCACAAGGCAGCCCCCTTCAACGTGGCGCATATGATGGTGAGCGATGTCGACGCGCTGCACGCCCTTTGCAGGGCAAACGGCCTGCGCATCATCAAGGGCCTGCAGGACAAGGACTACGGTTTGCGGGCCTTCGTTTTCGAAGACCCGGATGGCAACCGCATCGATGTCGGGCAAGCCATATAAAGGCCAGATCCGGCGGCGCGGTTCACTCCGTGCCGTTTGCCGGCGGTGAAAATGACGCGCAGCTAAAGTTGCGCGTCATAAAAAACTACCGGTCACGGAAGCGATTGGTGATCGGGTAACGCCGGTCGCGGCCGAAGTTCTTTTTGGTGATCTTAACGCCCGGCGCCGACTGGCGGCGTTTGTATTCGGCGAGATAGAGCAGATGCTCGATGCGGTGCACGGTGGCAACGTCATGACCACGCGCCACGATATCTTCAACCGACATTTCCTGCTCGACCAGGCATTCCAGAATATCATCGAGGACCGGATATGGCGGCAGCGAATCCTGGTCCGTCTGGTTGGGGCGAAGCTCGGCGGATGGCGCCTTGGAGATGATGTTCTGCGGAATGACCTCGCCCGAAGGGCCGAGGGCGCCAGGCGGCACATGGTCATTACGCCATTTCGAAATTGCGTAGACTTGCATCTTGTACAGATCCTTGATCGGGTTGAAGCCACCGTTCATGTCGCCATAAAGAGTAGCATAGCCGACCGACATTTCCGACTTGTTACCCGTCGTCACCACCATTGAGCCGAACTTGTTGGAAACGGCCATCAGGATCGTTCCACGGGCACGGCTCTGCAGGTTTTCTTCGGTAATGCCCTCTTCCGTGCCTTCGAACAGGTCCGACAGCGCCGACATGAAACCGTCCACCGGCTCGGCAATCGGCACGATATCGTAACGGCAGCCAAGTGCCCTGGCGCAGTCCGCAGCATCCTTCAGCGAATCCTCGGAAGTGTAGCGGTATGGCAGCATGATGCAGCGAACCCGCTCCTCGCCCAGCGCATCCACGGCGATTGCCGCGCAGATGGCCGAATCGATGCCGCCGGAAAGGCCGAGAACCACGCTCTTGAAGCCGTTCTTGTTGACGTAGTCGCGGAAGCCAAGCAGGCAGGCCCGGTAGTCAGCCTCTTCGCCTTCAGGAATTTTCGAGAACGGCCCGTTTTCACAGCGCCAGCCATCGCCGTTGCGCTTCCAGTCGGTAACGGCAAGCGTCGCCTCGAACTGGCTCATCTGGAAGGCCAGCGTCTTGTCGGCATTGAAGGCAAAGCTTGCGCCGTCGAACACCAGTTCGTCCTGGCCACCAAGCTGGTTGGCGAAAATCAGCGGCAAGCCGCTTTCGATCACCTGTTTCAGCGCGACCTGATGGCGAACATCGAGTTTGCCGCGATAATAGGGCGAACCGTTCGGCACCAGCAGTAGCTCGGCGCCGCTTTCCGCCAGCGTCTCGCAGACACCCATGTCGTTCCAGATTTCCTCGCAGATCGGAATGCCGATCCGCACGCCCCGGAAATTATAGGGGCCGGAAATCGAACCTTCCGAAAAGACGCGTTTTTCGTCGAACTCGCCGTAGTTGGGCAGGTCGATCTTGTCGCGCAGCGCAATGATCTTGCCACCGTCGATAAGCGCCACAGAATTGTGCCGGCCGGTCTCGCCTTGGCGCGGGAACCCAATAATCACGCCCGGCCCGCCATCGGCCGTATCCGCTGCCAGTTCTTCCACGGCCTTGAGGCAAGCTTTCAGAAAAGCCGGCTTCAAAACCAGATCTTCAGGCGGATAGCCGGAAATGAACAGCTCCGTCAGAAGCAGGAGATCGGCCCCTTGCGTTGCCGCATCGGCTCTCGCCTCACGCGCCTTGACGAGATTGCCCGCCACGTCGCCGACTGTGGGATTGAACTGCCCGACGGCAATCCGGAGATGGTTCGCAGTGGTCTGTCTGTCGCTCATGGCTCTTCATTACCGCGCTCGCGCCCGCTCCGCAACGCGGCAAATGCAGTGCGCGCATCATCTCTTGCGTTCACGCAGAGGTTATCGCGCCATCTGTGTGTGAACGCAAAGTTCATGTCGCATTCATCCCGCTTATGTGACAGTTACATGACACTTTCGCGACATACGATTCACTCCCGCTTCGTCACGTCGCACTGCATACCGGAGTTTAAGAGTTTGAGAAATTCGGCGCCTGAAACAGCGGCTTCCGAAAAGGCGAAGTCTGTCTTTTCGTTTGGCCTGGCTCGCGGCCTTTCCAACCGTGCCCTTTCCAAAGGTGCGGCGATTGCCTACACGACCGCCAATCTTGTGGTGATCTCCATTCTGCTGATTGTTGCACTGGAATGGATCGTGCGCGGCACGCTGACAGATGTTGGGCCGTTTCTCACCTCGTCCGTTCGCCCCGGCATGACAACCATTGCCTCGCTGGCGCTGCTGATTATCGCGCTCGATGCCGTTTTCGGCCGCCGTTATCTGTCGCTGATCGTCGTTGCTCCGACACTGCTGCTGGTGGCGCTGATTTCGGCACAGAAACAGACCTATCTTTCCGATCCGCTCTACCCCTCCGACCTGCTGTTCGGCCGTCAGATCGTTGAACTCCTGCCGACCATGCTGAAAGCCCAGCCGCTGGTGGCGGCACTTGTCGTCCTCGGCCTCTGCGCCGTTGTCGGAGTGCTGGTCTTTGCGTGGATCTCCGTTCGCAAACATGCGCCATCGCTGCGCTGGCGCGAGCGTGTCCTGAGCCTTGCGTTGGCCCTGCCCCTGCTGGCCGGTCTCGGTTCGCTGATGGAGTATTCACATTACTCCTGGATGCGTGACCGCCTCAACATCATCCCCATGATGTGGGACCAGAAGGAAAATTACCGTCACAACGGCTTCCTGATGGCCTTTGCCTTCAACATTCCGATGGCCAATGTCTCGGCACCCGACGGCTACAGCGAAAACACCATCGCCGAACTGATGCCTGATTCCTCCGCCTTTGCTGCCAACAAGAGCGATTACCCTGATGTCATCATGCTGATGAGTGAATCGCTGTGGGACCCGACACGACTGAAAAACGTCGAGCTTTCAGCCGATCCGATGCCGGCAATCCGCGCCAAGCAATCCGGCAACGTGTTTTCGCCGGAGTTCGGTGGCATGACGGCCAATGTGGAATTCGAGGCGCTGACCGGCTTCTCCAACGCCTTCCTGCCCTATGGCAGCATTCCCTATCAGCAATATATCCGTCGCCCAGTTCCCTCGCTCGCCAGCTTCTTCCGTGGCGAAGGTTATTCGGCCATTGCCATGCACCCGTTCCAGGAATGGTTCTGGAACCGCAAGGAAGTCTACAAGAACTTCGGTTTCGAGGAATTCCGCTCGGAAGAAACCCTGCCTCCGATGGAAAAGCGCGGCAACTTTGCCTCTGACGACGCGCTGATGGAAGAGATCATGACGACCGCGGACCAGACCGCGAACCCGCTGTTCCTCTTTGCCGTCACCCTGCAGGGACATGGCCCTTACGAGGCCGATCGTTACGCTGCCAATACCATTGGCGTCAGCGGCGATCTCTCCGCACCGGCATCGCAGGCGCTCACCACCTACACGCAGGGCGTGGTCGAAGCCGATGAATCCCTCGTCAAGCTGATGAAGTGGGCCAAGAAGCGCGACCGCGAAACCATCATCGTTCTTTTCGGCGACCATCTGCCGCCGCTTGGCCGTACCTTCATGGAAAGCGGCTATATGCCGGGCATGGTGGCAAGCCGCCGCGCGCCGCTCGACGTCATGAAAAAGGAACACGAAACGCCACTCGTCGTCTGGTCGTCGAAAAAGGGCGTGCAGAAGAACATCGGTACGATCAGCCCGTCCCTGTTGCCCTACCACATTCTCAAGACGGCAGGCTTCTCCGACCCGTTCTATACGGATACACTCGGTGAACTTCAGGACAAGTTCTCCGTCATCGACAGGCACATGCTGGTGACGAAGGAGGGCGACGCCCTGCCCGACTGGTCGATTTCACCGAAGGACGTTCCCCAGTCGGTGAGCAATTATCGCATGCTGCAATTCGATATGATGTTTGGCAAGCAATACGGCCGCGAGCGCTTCTTCCCAGGCTTCAACTGGCTGAACACGGAGCAGCAGCCGTCAGTCTGACCCCATCGGCGAGGGACGCCGGCCCGCATGGCACGGAAATCATTTGAATTCCGTCGCCATGCGGGCTTATGTCTCAGCACGTACAAAAGCCAAGCGGGGTTCCGCCGTGTCAGATATCTCCGACTATATCGTTTCGCATTTCAAACGCTCGTCCCGCGAGATTGGCGAGGTGGAGCGGCGCATTCTGGAACTGTCGCACCAGAAGAAGCTGATCTCGACGGACACGAATGCGGAGTTTTCCGCCGGCGCCAGCCTTGGTGACAAACTGGCCGATGGCATTGCCAGGGTCGGTGGCTCCTGGGGCTTCATCATCGGCTTCTGCTGTTTCCTGATCTTCTGGGCGGTGATCAACACCATCATCCTTACCACCGGTGCCTTTGACCCCTACCCGTTCATCTTCCTCAACCTGCTGCTTTCCATGCTCGCAGCCATCCAGGCGCCGATCATCATGATGTCGCAGAACCGGCAGGCGGCGCGTGACCGCTTCGAGGCCGCCAAGGACTATGAAGTCAATCTCAAGGCCGAGCTTGAGGTTCTGTCCCTGCACGAAAAGATCGACGTGAAGGTTCTGGCCGAACTCGCCCTGCTGCGGCAGGAACTGGCGCAGCTTCATAGCAAGGTAACAGACAGGAAGCTCTGAACCGGCGGCAATCTGCCCGGCGATAACAGCAGCCATTCATTTTCCACGTCGCAAAACGGAGATTGGCTGTTCCGGTTACGAATCCGTCAGAATCTTCCGCTACAGATTGACGCAGGCGTTTGTTGCATTGCACTCTTGCGGGCAAGGCAAGGGAATCAGTTCCCTCCGTCGAAAGGGCATCATGCCCGTTTCGCAGCGACGCCAGGCCGGACAACAGTTCCGGTCATCGCAAATGCATTAATGTTCCGGGGTTTTTCATGCACCAGTACGATCTGATTGTTGTCGGTAGCGGTCCGGCGGGAAGACGCGCCGCCATCCAGGCTGCCAAGCTGGAAAAAAGAGTTCTGGTCGTGGAAAAAGGCACCCGCGTTGGCGGTGTCTCGGTACACACCGGCACCATCCCCTCCAAGACGCTGCGCGAAACCGCGCTGAACCTGACGGGCTGGCGCGAGCGCGGCTTTTACGGCCGCTCCTACCGCGTCAAACAGGAAATCGATGCCGAAGACCTGCGCCGCCGCCTGCTGATAACACTCGACCACGAAGTCGAGGTTCTCGAACACCAGTTCGCCCGCAACCGCGTACAGCACATTCGCGGCACGGCAAGCTTCATCGACGCCAACACGCTGAAGGTCGTGAAGAACGATGGCGAAATCCTGAGCGTCACCGGCACCTCTATCCTGCTGACGATCGGTACCCGACCCTACCGACCGCCGCACATTCCCTTCGATGGCGAGGCCGTGATCGATTCCGACGAAATTCTCGAAATCAAGGAACTGCCGCGCTCGATGATCGTGGTTGGCGCAGGCGTCATCGGCATCGAATATGCAACCATCTTCAGCGCGCTCGACACCCAGGTAACGGTGATCGAACCGCGCGAAACCATGCTGGAATTCATCGACAAGGAAATCGTCGAGGACTTCACCTACCAGCTTCGTGATCGCAACATGAAGCTGATCTTCGGCCAGAAGGCTGAAAAGGTCGAGCGAGACGAGAGCGGCAAGTGCCTGGTATCGCTTGGCAATGGACGCGTTCTCAAAGCCGAGACCGTGCTGTTTGCCGCTGGCCGCGTCGGCGCGACCGATACGCTGAACCTTGCCGCCTGCGGACTGGAAGCCGATAGCCGTGGCCGTCTGAAGGTCGATCCCGTGACCTTCCAGACCTCCGTCCCGAACATCTATGCCGCCGGCGATATCATCGGCTTCCCAAGCCTCGCATCGACCTCGATGGAACAGGGCCGTATCGCTGCCCGCCACGCGGTTGGTGCGCCGGCTGGCGAACCGCCGCAGTTCTTCCCCTATGGTATCTACGCCGTACCGGAAATTTCCACCTGCGGCCTGACGGAAGAAGAAGTTCTCGAGCGCGGCATTCCCTATGAATGCGGCATCGCGCATTTCCGCGAAACGTCACGCGGTCACATTATGGGTCTCGACAGCGGCTTGCTGAAGATGATCTTTTCGTTGAAGACCCGCCGCCTGCTCGGCGTCCACATCGTTGGCGAAGGCGCGACCGAACTGGTGCATATCGGCCAGGCCGTGCTGAACCTCAAAGGCACGGTGGAATATTTCGTCGAAAACACCTTCAACTATCCAACCCTTGCCGAAGCCTACAAGATTGCCGGCCTGGATGCCTGGAACCGCATGGGTGAAAAGAAGGAATAGGCCGCGCTATCGCCAGTCATTATTTGCAGCCGTTACCCCGGACGTGATCCGGGGTGACAGACCCATCAAGTCGTATAAGCGCTCACCACTTGATGCTGTAACGAGCGTTCACGCCGGGACGGAAACTGTCCTCGAAGCCCTGATTGAGCGTGCCGCTGACGGTCAGATGATCGCCAAGCTTCTGTTCGACGGCAACGCCGGTCGAGAACTCATCGAAACTGTTTCGGCTGGCACCTGTCAGAACGAAGGCCGTGCCGGTCTGCGAGCGCGTCAGGCGCAGGGATTGCGAGACATCGAGACCGCTCCACTGCTGCGCGGAGCCATCATAGCGAACGGTGAAATTGCGATTGGCTTCGATATCCAGCTCTGGCGTGACGATACGCTTTTGCGACGATGTCATCGTCAGCGCACTGGAGCCGGTCAGGGCATTGAACATGACTGCCACATCGCGGGCAAGTGAAACCCCCGGCAGGTTTGTCGAAGCAATCGACATGTTGCCCCAGAACCGCACAGGCGTATCCGTCACCTGCCCTTTCCTCGAGGCATTCATACCCATTTCGAGCCCGGCGCGAATGGGCGTATCGGTCGGCAGCTTTGCCCCAAGCCGCGCCGAATAAGACCGGCTGGAATTCTTGACCGGCTTCCAAATCAGGCCGGCATCGTCAGCGTAAACTGTGCTTGCGGCAAAAAGGCTTGCAACGAAAGGCAGGCAAAAAACGAAAATTGGCGTCCGTGACGGCATATCTTGTTCCCAGGCCATTTAAGGGCGCACCGGTGCGATCCGGTTTGCACGGTAAAAGTCGAGTCCAACGAGATTGTCGGCGATGAGGGCCACCCCCTTGGGATGGCCTTGCATTTCCCTTGATGGCAGCGCGAAGCAACCAGGAAATCATGCTTGGCATTCTGCCAGATGAACGGGAGATGAACAAGCGCACATGCAGCAAAAATTATATGCGCCGCATTAAAGGCGCGGATCGTGACTGTATCGCCACGCCCGTGTCCGGTGCCTGGCTATGCAGTCAGGTCTAAAAGATCAAAAAAAACCGGCAAAACCTAGGCGTAGGTAAAAACGAATGACGGGCTCTGCTGAACACGCTCCATCACACTCTCCGCGCCGGAAAGTTGTGCGAGTGGAATGAAAAAGATCACGTCCGGTAGATTGCGGGCATCACCAGGGGTGATTTGCAGCATGCCGTTTCGCTGAAAAATAAGGCCGATCTTTTCGGCATCATCATAGCTGGCCGAAAATTGCACATTATCCTGCACCAGTTCGAAATGATCTTCACCGAAGCGCGCCTCGCCCCGAACACTGTCCCGCCCCTTGAAAATCCGTTTTTCGAGGGCTTTGACGACAGCGTTGCGCGAAACTTTACGTGTGGCGCCCAACTGGTTCATGCCGCGCTTGATGCGCCAGTCACTGAACTTGAAGAGAACACCAAACACCATCAGAACCACCACGCCGATCTGCATCCACGGCGCTTTGTTTACCCAGATGCCAGCGATCATCGTCGGAATAAGCACGACGACCGAAAGCATCCTGAGCTTTCTCCAGAGCCTTGTCTTGTCATCGACGACCTGTGCGGACGCCCCACGCATATCCTGCATCACAGCCAAAACATCCTGGCGCTGCAGTGTGAAACTGCCCCTGCCGATTACCTCATCGTGTCTCATGGGATTCCCCGCTACCATCGCAGCTTGTGGCTGCGTTCATTACAATCGCAGGACGGCTTTAGAGGATCTGGTGTGGGGCTTGTAGGGCGAAATCATACCAGTGAGCGTTTAGATGACGCGACCGTTCCAGGGTTTGAAGGGCCCGCTTCCAAAACAAAAAGGCCGCAGCTTTCGCCACGGCCTTTCGTTTGTTCAGCGTGTGCTGAAGAAGATTATTCGGCGTCGCCTTCAGCGGCCTTCTTCTTGGCCGGAGCCTTCTTCTTCGGAGCGGCTTCTTCGCCTTCAGCAGCGTCGTCAGCCTTGGCAGCAGCCTTTTTCTTGGCCGGAGCCTTCTTCTTGGTTTCGGTCGCTTCTTCAGCGTCGTCAGCCAGCAACTCTTCCTTGGAAACGGTCTTGTCCGTTACCGAGATTTCGCCGAGCAGCTTGTCGATGACCTTTTCTTCGAAGATCGGAGCGCGCAGCGAAGCGGAAGCGCCAGGCGTGTTGCGGAAGAAATCGAGGATTTCCTTCTGCTGGCCAGGGAACTGCTGAAGCTGCTGGAACAGGGCGCGCTGCATTTCTTCTTCGGTCACTTCGACGCCGGCCTTTTCGCCGATTTCGGAGAGAACGAGGCCGAGGCGAACGCGGCGTTCAGCCAGCTTGCGGTATTCTTCGCGAGCTTCTTCTTCGGTGGTGTCTTCGTCAGCAAAAGTCTTGCCGGACTGTGCGAGATCGGTGTTGATCTGGCGCCAGATGTTGTCGAACTCGGCGTCTACGAGACCAGCCGGCGTGTCGAACTTGTACATCTCGTCGAGCTGGTCGAGGATCTGACGCTTGACCTTCTGGCGGGTGACGTTGCCGTACTGGCTTTCAATCTGACCCTTGACGATTTCCTTGAGCTTTTCAGCAGACTCGAGGCCAAGCTTGGAAGCAAGTTCGTCGTTGATTTCAACGGCGCCAGCAGCAGCAACTTCCTTGACGGTGATGTCGAAGGCAGCTTCCTTGCCAGCAAGGTTTGCAGCCGGGTAATCAGCCGGGAACGTTACGGTGATGGTCTTTTCGTCGCCAGCCTTGACGCCAACGAGCTGGTCTTCGAAGCCAGGAATGAAACGGCCCGAACCGAGAACCAGTTCTGCGTCTTCAGCAGCGCCACCGTCAAAAGCAACGCCGTCGACCTTGCCGAGGTAGTTCATGGTGACGCGGTCGCCTTCAGCGGCCTTGCCCTTCTTGGTTTCGTAGGTGCGTGCGCTTTCAGCGATCTTGAGGATCTGCTCGTTGATTTCGTCTTCGGAGACTTCAACAACTTCGCGGGTAACCTTGATGCCGTCGTTGGCCTTCAGTTCAATCGCAGGAATGATTTCGTAAGCCAGCGTGAATTCGAAATCGGCTTCGCCTGCAATGATCTTGTCGGCTTCTTTTTCGTCTTCGGTCATGGCGATTGCCGGCTGCGTTGCAGACTTTTCACCACGGCTGGAGAGAATTTCAGTCGGCTTCTCGCGAACCAGTTCGTTGACGAGCTCGACCATGATCGACTTGCCGTACATCTTCTTCAGGTGGCCAACCGGTACCTTGCCCGGACGGAAACCGTTGATGCGAACCTTGTCCTTGGCGTCAACCAGGCGCTCATCCAGACGAGCCTTCATGTCGGCAGCCGGGATAACGACCTTGAGTTCGCGCTTCAGCCCTTCAGAGAGCGTTTCGATAACCTGCATTTTCTCAAACCTTCACAATCATGGCGGCGGTGCTCAGACAGCCGTTGGTTTACTTTCGAGCACTGCGCCGGAAACATGGATACCGGCCGTGACTTCAATTCTCATTGCACAAACGGCGCCGGACACCTGATATGTGCTTGGGTTCGGGAAATAATGAGCGGTATCTCGCGAACCGTCAGACCTCCCGCGCAGCAAAATGCGCCGGACCGGACCTGACGCCCCGCCCTGCTCGACCGAAACCGGATGTCCTGAGGACATCACGCCGTTCCAGCCTGCATCTCGCCGACCCATGCCTATACCGGCATACTCTGGCGCAAGCGTGGCACCGCCAAGCTTTGCTTGTGGTGCGGGTAGAGAGACTCGAACTCCCACGCCGAAGCGTTGGTACCTAAAACCAATGCGTCTACCAATTCCGCCATACCCGCACGTTGGGCGGCGGTATGTCACAATGTTCAGGAAGGGTCAAGCGCGGGTTTCCGGCCTCGTCCGTTTCCAACGAATTTTCCAGCCCGGACGAGCCGACTTCACGCTCAAAAGCCCGCAAATGATGGCTATCAGCCAGAAAGGCTCACTACGCGAACTTCGCAGCACTATATATAAGGAGCGCGCTGAAACCAGGGAAATGGTGCATGACGCTCGCCACACGTCAGTGGCATCGCGGGAATCATGTCACCTCGGACCCGCCCCCTTCCGAAAAACATACCGATTTTTAACCCTCTCCCGCGACGGGACCATCAGGTGATTGGCTGGCAGCCGGTCCAAACCACCACAATCGGGTGAAAGCCTCAATTTTGGTCACAAATTGAGCACGGAAATGCCTGAAACGGCCGAATACGCCCACTGCCTTGCAAATGATGCATAGGTGGCATCTTGCTTTGTCTGTTTTTGTTTCGATTAAAACGATTATATCTACGGCCATACAAGAGATCGAAGTTCAGCGCAGGCCACATCCTCCCAAGACGGGCCGCGGACTGGACACCACGAAAAGGAAGATGACCATGAACATTGCACGCTCGCTCACCAACTGGCGCAAGTACCGTCAGACCGTAACCGAACTCGGCCGCATGACCGACCGCGAACTGAACGACCTCGGCATTGGCCGTCAGGACATCCGTCGCGTCGCTCGCACCGCAGTCGGCATGTAATATAAAGTGTCGCCATAACTGGCGACGCGCAGAATTGACCTCCCAAAAAGGCCAGAGGCTTCCCGCCTCCGGCCTTTTCTGTTTTTTGGCGTATGACACTGCACACGCATGATGCAAACGGCATCCCAAACCTTGCGCAATCGGCAGAACTAAAGCCGCCCCAAGCCTTCAGCCAGACAGCCTCCGCACCAGGGATTCCCGTCGCTTTTCGCCCTGAAACGCAGCACAGGCGGGTTCATGAACCCTACCCCGCGCCTGACCGCCTATGACGCGGGCATTTTCGCTCAAAAAACGCGCATATGACCCCTGCAGCCGCAAAATTAGCCGACACATTGCACAAATGCATGGCAGTCGCTTAAAATCTGCACTCCAAAACATGGCTGATTGCCTCTATATAAGCCTCAACAGCCGAGAGCGCAGAACAACTTCTGAGCCGGCCGCGAAATTCAGACAACACACCAACACAACTTAGATTGAGGAAAAGAACGATGAACCCGATTCGCATTGCAAAAAACTGGATCAGCTACCGCCGCACGATGAACGAGCTCGGCAGCCTCTCCAACCAGGCTCTGAACGACATTGGCCTGACCCGTTACGACATCCGTAACGTTGCTTCCCGTTCGTTCCGCTAATCAGCGTCAAGGGTCATCCCGCTGCCCGACCTCCAGGGCGCGATGACTGAGCGACAGGTAAAAGAAACGGCGCCTCTGGCGCCGTTTTTGATTCTGGGGACAGAACGCGGTTCCGGGTCATTTCTTCCGTTATATCGTTTCTTCGGCACCGAGGCGTATCCCGCAATCAAAGACTTGATCGCACCGGTGTCAGGCGCAATGCCCGAATGAAGATCGCACATGGAGTCACGCGCACCCTCACCGCTTTTTTCTTCCGCCTCCTCCTATGAGCGCCAGCCAATGCGCGCCGCGAAAACATTTGGCGGCAACGCGCTTGCATGCTACTGCATCGGCACGAAGACGCATCCCTGAGGATTGCGCGAAACACTCACTTTAAAAAACTGCCGCGTCATGGAGGCTCATGCTTCCCGGCGGCATATGGGTTGACGATGCAAGACAAGACTTATTCCCCCATTCACGTCGTTGGTGGCGGACTGGCCGGCTCGGAAGCCGCATGGCAGATCGCACAGAGCGGCGTCCCCGTCATTCTGCACGAGATGCGCGGTGTACGCGGCACGGACGCACACAAGGGCGATACGCTGGCTGAACTCGTCTGCTCGAACTCTTTCCGCTCCGACGACGCGACTGCAAATGCCGTTGGCGTCATTCACGCCGAAATGCGCCTTGCCGGCTCGCTGATCATGGCCTGCGCCGACAAACACCAGGTTCCGGCCGGTGGCGCGCTGGCCGTCGATCGCGACGGTTTTTCGCAGGCCGTGACGGACATGCTGGAAAGTCACCCTCTGGTGACAATCGTGCGCGAAGAGGTCAACGGCCTGCCGCCGAAGGAATGGGGCAACACCATCATTGCGACCGGCCCGCTGACATCGCCCGATCTCGCCGCCGCCATTCAGTCGCAAACGGGTGAAGATGCGCTTGCATTTTTCGATGCCATTGCGCCGATCGTTCACCGCGACAGCATCAACATGGATATCTGCTGGTACCAGTCGCGCTACGACAAGGTCGGTCCGGGCGGCACCGGCAAGGACTACATCAACTGCCCGATGAATGAAGAGCAGTACAATGCCTTCATCGACGCGCTGGTCGAAGGCGATACGGTCGGCTTCAAGGAATGGGAAGGCACACCGTACTTCGATGGCTGCCTGCCAATCGAGATCATGGCCGAGCGCGGCCGCGAGACCCTGCGTCACGGCCCGATGAAGCCGATGGGGCTGACCAATTCCCACAACCCCACCGTCAAGGCTTACGCTGTCGTACAGCTTCGTCAGGACAATGCGCTCGGCACGCTCTACAATATGGTCGGCTTCCAGACGAAGCTGAAATACGGTGCGCAGGCGGATATTTTCCGCATGATCCCCGGCCTTGAAAACGCGGAGTTTGCGCGTCTCGGTGGCCTGCACCGCAACACCTATATTGATTCCCCGATTTTGCTCGATCCGTATCTCAGACTGAAATCGCGTCCGGACATCCGTTTTGCCGGCCAGATCACCGGTTGCGAGGGTTACGTCGAAAGCGCCTCGGTCGGCCTTCTGGCCGGTCGCTTCGCCGCTGCCGAGCGAAAGGGTGAGGAACTGAGCCCGCCGCCCGCGACCAGCGCGCTTGGTGCGCTTCTCAACCACATCACCGGCGGACACCTCTCCTCCACCGATGAGCCGGGCAAGCGCTCCTTCCAGCCGATGAACATCAATTTTGGCCTGTTTCCGGAACTCGCACCGGGCTCCATCGTCAAACCGGAAGGCGTCAAGCGCTTCCGTGGCAAGGACAAGACCATCATGAAGCGCCAGCTTATTGCCGCACGCGCCCTCAAGGATTGCGCCGGGTGGCTGGGTGTTGAAACTGCCGCCGACGAACAGGAAAACGTCGCAGCCTCGTAAGTTTCACGACGGCACAATCTTTTAAAAACAGGCGGGGTGCGTTTCCCACGCACCCCGTTTTGATTCCACAAACCGTATTTTTACACCTGTGGCCCTTGTCGCTCCCGGCAGGCTCAGGCAAAAAACGTTTCAAATCACATAGGCAATCCCAAGGAGATCACCGATGGATGTTCGCGCCGCTGTTGCCATTCAGGCAGGCAAACCACTGGAAGTCATGACCGTTCAGCTCGAAGGACCGCGTGCGGGCGAAGTGCTGATCGAAGTCAAGGCCACGGGCATCTGCCACACCGACGACTTTACGCTGTCGGGCGCTGACCCGGAAGGCCTGTTCCCGGCCATTCTCGGCCATGAGGGTGCCGGTATCGTCGTGGATGTCGGCCCAGGCGTCACCTCGGTCAAAAAGGGCGACCACGTTATCCCGCTCTACACGCCGGAATGCCGCGAGTGCTATTCCTGCACCTCGCGCAAGACCAACCTCTGCACCTCCATCCGTTCGACGCAGGGCCAGGGCGTGATGCCTGACGGCACCAGCCGCTTCTCGATCGGCAAGGACAAGATCCATCACTACATGGGCTGCTCGACCTTCTCGAACTTCACGGTTCTGCCGGAGATCGCCCTTGCCAAGATCAATCCCGACGCTCCGTTTGACAAGGTTTGCTACATCGGCTGCGGTGTCACCACAGGTATCGGCGCCGTCATCAACACCGCAAAGGTCGAAATCGGCTCGACGGCCATCGTCTTCGGTCTTGGCGGCATTGGCCTCAACGTGCTGCAGGGCCTGCGTCTTGCCGGTGCCGACATGATCATCGGCGTCGACATCAACCCCGAGCGCAAGGCCTGGGGCGAAAAGTTCGGCATGACGCACTTCGTCAACCCGAAGGAAGTCGGCGACGACATCGTGCCCTACCTGGTCAACATGACCAAGCGTAACGGCGACCTGATCGGCGGCGCGGATTACACCTTCGATTGCACGGGTAACACCAAGGTCATGCGTCAGGCGCTGGAAGCCTCGCACCGTGGCTGGGGCAAGTCTGTCATCATCGGCGTTGCAGGCGCTGGCCAGGAAATCTCCACCCGTCCGTTCCAGCTTGTGACCGGCCGTAACTGGATGGGCACGGCCTTCGGTGGCGCGCGTGGCCGTACCGACGTTCCGAAGATCGTCGACTGGTACATGGAAGGCAAGATCCAGATCGATCCGATGATTACCCACACCATGCCGCTCGAAGACATCAACAAGGGCTTCGAACTGATGCACAAGGGTGAATCGATCCGCGGCGTCGTCGTCTACTGATCCTCACGATCCGACCCGAACTGGCAGGCGGCGCATCTTTCGCGCCTCCTGTCCAACCGATCATAAAAATGTGATCGCACAACTCGCCGCTCAACCTCGGCACTTAACGGCCCGGTAAAATTATCGTCATAAAGCGTTGAATACGCGGCACGGTTGAAACTGCTTTCGGCCCGGCGAGACGAAACCCCGGAGAACAGACGCTGAAGACCGTTCCCATCGACAAGGATAACATCGACGCAGCCCATGCGCTGCTGGTCAAAGGTTTTCCGGAAAAAACGGCCTCCTTCTGGCGCGAAGGCCTGACCCGCGTCAGCGCCCATCACGAGCGCCGCAATCTCGGCAGTATCGGCCAGCTTCTGATGAGAAAGGAAGAGGCAGTCGGCGTTCTCCTGACACTCAAAAGCCGCCTGCCCGGCAGCGAGCGCCCGGTTGTCAACCTCTCGAGCTGGTATCTCGATCCATCCTGCCGCTGGTTTGCGCCGCGTATGCTGCAACTGGTATCCGCATCGCCGGATGAAACCTACACCGATCTGACACCCTCGCCCGAGGCCGCCACGCTCAATGAAAGGCTGGGGTTTATAACGGCCACGGATGTCACGCTGTTCTATCCGCTGCCCCTCAAGGCCCTTCGCCCATCAGAGGCGGCAGTCGTCGAAATGCAGAAGGTGCCGCAGGATGCCTTTTCCCTAGATATAACGCAGATGCTGGAAGACCACCGCCGCCTAGGCTGTATTCTGGCTGCCCTTCGTGTTGACAACAGCTATCACCCACTGGTCTTTTTGAAGACAACCACCAAGCGATTGCCCTCCGCTCGACTGATCTATTGCGACGACCGCCATCTGGCCCAGAAGAACCTTGGCACCATTGCCCGTTTCCTTCTGAAACATGGGCGGCTTGCCATGACCATGCCATGCCCGCAAGAAGACAAGAACAGCGGCGGCTTTGCTTTGCACAAGACTGCGACGACACAAGTAAAAGGCGAGTGGAATGCTCGCCTTGTTAACGAAACATATTCAGAATTGGTGTTATTACCACTCTAGGACGTAGTCGCGACGTGGCTTTTATCTCGATAAGAGTCAAAGATCGTTGAGGTCTCGAAATTGAGATGGACCATTTAAATCGCCTGCCGGTGTTGCGCAGACAAGAGTGAATCCCGACTTACATGAGGTAACGACGGGAAATCGGAGACTTGATATGCTTGCAGCGAAATTGAACGAGCGCGATGTTGCGGACACGATTTACGACTATCTCGCACAACGTTTTCCCGCATCTGCGCCCTTCAGCGCCGATACTCCGCTTCTCGAAGGTGGCGTGATCGATTCCCTCGGTTTCCTGGAACTCATGGTGTTTCTGGGCGAGACGTTTGGCATCCTGCTTGAGGATGAACACTTCACCCCTGACAACCTCGGCACGCCCGCAGAACTCATCGCTTTTGTCGTGCGGGAAAAGAGATGAAACCATCTTACCTCCTGCATCATCTGCTGGACGCGCAGGCGGACAATGACCGCCAGGCGCTTGCCCACAATGGAAAATCGCTGACCTACCGCGAATTTGCCTTGGCAACGGCGCGCTGTGCGGCAGCGCTGCGGGAGAAAGGATTGCAACGCGGCGACCGTGTGGTCGTCTTCTTGCCACGCGGCCTTGAGGAATGCTGGTCGATCTTCGGTGTCAGCGCCGCCTCCGGCGCCTTCGTCCCGGTCAATGCGTTGCTGAAGGCTCCGCAAATCCGCCATATCGTGCAGGATTGCGGCGCGAAACTCATTATCGGTAGCACCGAGATGCGTGCGGAACTGGACGCCGCCCTGACAGGGCTTTCGGATGTCACGGTTCTTCTGGCTGAAGAGATTGACGCCCGTCAGGATCTCGGCACAAAACCCTCGGCCGCAATTGGCGAGGACCTCGCCGCGATCCTCTATACATCGGGCTCGACCGGTTCGCCAAAGGGCGTCATGCTTTCGCACCGGAACCTTCTGGCTGGGGCGCGCATCGTACGCACCTATCTGGAAATCACCGAAAGAGATCGTATCCTTTCGATCCTGCCTTTCAGCTTCGACTATGGCCTGAACCAGCTGCTCACGGCTGTGGAACAGGGCGCAGTCACGGTGATTTCGACGTTCAGACTGGGCGACGATATCGTCAAGGCACTGCGTGACAACGAGATTACTGCACTTGCAGGCGTGCCGACCGTGTGGGCGATCCTGACGCGTGCCGCACCGCTTCTTGCCAAAACGCCGCTGCCGCATCTGCGTTACCTCACCAATTCCGGCGGGCGTGTTCCCTCCGAAACCGTCAAGGCGCTGCGGGACAAGCTGCCCGACACGAAAATCTTCCTGATGTACGGCCTGACCGAAGCATTCCGGTCCACTTACCTGCCACCGGAAGAAATCGACCTCCGCCCGACCTCCATCGGCAAGGCCATTCCGGAATGCGAGATCTTCATTGTCACCGCAGAAGGACAACGCGCAAAACCCGGTGAACCCGGAATTCTCGTTCATCGCGGCCCGACGGTATCCATGGGGTACTGGAACCGGCCGGAAGACACCGCGAAGGTGCTGCGACCTCACCCCTTCATTCCCGCCACACAGGGCGGCGAAACGGTATGTTACTCCGGCGATCTGGCGATTGAAGACGAAGACGGCTTTTTCAGTTTCGTTGCCCGCAATGACGCGATGATCAAATCATCGGGTTATCGCATCAGCCCGACCGAGGTGGAAGAAAGCCTGATGTCGACAGGTCTTTTTCATCAGGTTGCGGTGATTGGCCTGCCAGACCCCTTCGCGGGGGAAAAGGTGCATGCTGTGGCAACAGCAGCCAACCAGAACATCGATGTTTCCGCGGCACTCAGAAAAGCTGCGGAAATGCTCGCCCCCTTCATGATCCCGCGCGCCATTGAACTGGTCGATCAGCTTCCGGTGACAGCAAACGGCAAGGTCGATTATCGCGCCTTGGTGCGCGAACGGACAGACAAATAGACGGTACGATGGCGCCCACGGACAAGACTGCAAACCACGGCCCGGACCTTGCTTCCGCATGGTTCGAGGTGAAGGGAAACGATCTTTTTGCCGGTGGCGTGCCGATTGGCGACATCGTTGCCAGGACCGGAACACCCGCCTTCATCTACGACGCCGCTGTCATGCGCCGGACCTATGCTGATCTGCAGGCGGCGCTGAACGGGTTTGCCGACATCTATTATTCGGTAAAAGCCAACCCGCTGCCAGCCGTCATCGCGCTATTTCATGGTCAGGGTGCTGGTGCCGAGATCGCGTCGATCGGCGAGTACCACGCTGCACTGAAGGCTGGCGTCCCGCCTCAACACATCATCTTTGCCGGTCCCGGCAAACGCGAAAGCGAGTTGCGCGCCGTGATCGATGGCGGTATCGGCGAGATACACGTTGAGAGCGCTGAAGAAATCGCCCGCCTCAAGGCCATCGGCAAGCCGGTCAAGGTTTCGATCCGCATCAACCCGGTGCCGGATGCGCAGGCCGGTGCCATGCGTATGGGCGGCAAGGCGACCGCTTTCGGTTTCGATGAGGAAGAACTCGAAACCATTCTGCCGCTCTTCAACACAGCGCCGAATGTCGATCTCGTCGGCATCCACGTTTATGGCGGCACGCAGATTCTCGATGCGGACGCACTTGTCTCCCAGTGGAGACATGCTGTCACGCTCGGCGGCCGCGTTGCGGCCATGCTCGGCAAACCGCTTGAAACAATCGATCTCGGCGGCGGATTGGGCATCCCCTATTTCACCGGTGAGACGCCGCTTGACCTCAGCGTTGTCGCGTCTGCGATTGCCCCTCTCAAAGCCATGCTTGCGGGCGATCCGAACCTTGCGGCGACGCGGGTGATTGTCGAACCCGGCCGTTATCTGGTTGGACCGGCAGGCATTTATGTCTGCGAAGTCAATTCGGTGAAAGTCTCGCGCGGTACCACATTCCTTGTCACCGATGGTGGCATGCATCATCATCTGGCTGCATCGGGCAATCTCGGCCAGATCGTCAAGCGCAATTATCCGATCGTGGCTCCAGCCAGGATGCGCGAGACATGCGATGAAACCGCAACCGTCGTCGGCCCGCTCTGCACCCCGCTCGACACCCTTGCCCGCAACGCCGCCCTGCCAAAACTGAAGGCTGGCGACCTCGTCGCTTTCCTGCAATCCGGCGCCTATGGCGCCAGCGCAAGCCCCGCTGGCTTCCTCAGTCATCCCCATGCGACGGAAGTTCTGGTGGACAATGGCGCGTTTGACGTGATCGAGCGTTAGTCGACACAAGCTAGGAATGAGGGAAGAGAGAGATAGGCTACGGAAAGATACCGAGCTTATTCACAGACCAAAAGCGAGAAGACAAAAAGCTTCCGCTTATCGCCCCTGCAACAATCTGTCCCCGACGGCAAAACGGGATTTCAGCAGGCATTCCGCATACTCCGCCTCTGCCTCGGAATCGAAGACAATGCCACCGCCGACATTGAAGGTGGCGTTGCCATCTTCAAACAGCGTCATGGTGCGGATTGCCACGGAGAACCGCATCTCTCCACTCGGAGACATGACGCCAATCGCGCCGCAATAGACGTCTCGGGGCGTCTGCTCCAGATCATGCAGGATCTTCATGGCCCACATTTTCGGAGCGCCGGTAACCGAACCACAGGGAAACAGCGCCGAGAAAATATCTTCGACCGTGATGTCTGGCAGGAGTTTTGCCCGCACATGGCTGACCATCTGATGCACGGTGGGATAGGTCTCGATTTCGAACAGCTTTGGAACATCCAGACTGCCGACTTCGGTAATCCGGGAAATGTCGTTGCGCAGCAGATCGACGATCATGCGGTTTTCGGCCAGGGTCTTTTCGTCCTCAAGCATCGCCGCGATGATCGCCCTGTCTTCCGCCTCTGATGCTCCGCGCGGGGTCGTGCCCTTCATCGGATGCGTTTCGATCCATCCCTCTCCATCGACCGAGAAGAACAGTTCAGGCGAACGGGACAGGATGACGGGGCCGCCGAGATCGACCAGGGTACCGTATTTGACCGGTTGCCGCTCGATCAACGACCAGAACGCGGTCAGGGGATCGCCGGACCAGCGCGCATGTACCGGCATTGTCAGATTGCCCTGATAACAATCGCCTTTCCGCAGATGCATGTGCAGACGGTCGAACCGCTCGCGATATTCGGAAAGCGTCCAGGCCGGGTGTGGATCGGAAAGCAACGCGTCCGCCGCCGGTAGGTTCACCGGACGGTCGAATCGGCTATCGTTTTCGTGTGGCCCGGAAAACACCCCAAACAGCAGAAGCGGCACCTTGCGATCCGTCTGGGTAAAAGGCGCAAGTTTGGGCTCAAATAGGTAGCCGGCTTCATAAGACATGTAACCGGCAATATATTTTCCGCTCTTTCTGAGGGTTTCCATGCGCTTCAGCGCCGCAAAAAACGCCTCTGGCTCGTCCGCAAAAATGATCTCTTCCGGTTCGGTGAACGCCGTCACCGTACCGGTGGAATCATCCCGGAAAAGAACATAAGGCGCGTTTGCCAAGCCAGGGCGTCCGAACTGCAGCGATGGGGAGCGAAGGGTCAGACCGGTTCGATGTCGCCTCTCGCCCACATTTCTATGGTTTCCGCATAGAAATCGGCAAAGCGGCCTTCTTCGATCGACTTGCGAATACCCTGCATCAGCTCCTGATAATAGGCAAGATTGTGCCAGGAGAGCAGCATGCCGCCCAGCGCTTCGTTGGCGCGCACCAGATGGTGCAGGTAAGCGCGGGAATAGTCGCGCGAGGCCGGGCAATTGGACTGCTCGTCCAGTGGGCGCATGTCTTCGGCATGGCGGGCATTGCGGATGTTGACCCTGCCGCGACGGGTAAATGCCAGACCGTGACGGCCCGACCGGGTCGGCATCACGCAGTCGAACATGTCGATGCCGCGTGCCACCGATTTCAGAATATCATCAGGTGTGCCGACCCCCATCAGGTAACGCGGCTTTTCGGTCGGCAGAACCGGCAGCGTGATGTCGAGCATGCCAAGCATCACATCCTGCGGCTCGCCAACGGCGAGACCGCCCACGGCATACCCCTTGAGGTCAAGCTGCTTCAGACCTTCAGCGGAGCGAATGCGCAGATCCGGCTGGTCGCCTCCCTGCACGATGCCGAACATCGCCTTGCCCGGCTGCTCACCGAAGGCAACGCGGCAGCGTTCGGCCCAGCGCAGCGACATTTCCATGGCGCGTTCGATTTCCTTGCGCTCGGCCGGCAGCGCAATGCATTCGTCGAGCTGCATCTGGATATCGGAATCCAGCAGGCCCTGAATTTCAATGGAACGTTCCGGTGACATGTGGTGCAGCGAGCCATCGACGTGGCTCTTGAACGTCACGCCCTTCTCGTCGAGCTTGCGCAGACCGGACAGCGACATGACCTGGAAACCGCCGGAATCGGTCAGGATCGGATGCGGCCAGTGGATCAGCTCATGCAGACCGCCAAGCCGCGCCACCCGCTCCGGGCCGGGACGCAGCATCAGGTGATAGGTATTGCCGAGAATGATGTCGGCGCCGAGCTCGCGCACCTGATCCAGATACATGGCCTTGACGGTACCCACAGTACCGACCGGCATGAAGGCCGGCGTGCGGATGACGCCACGCGGCATCGCGACTTCGCCGAGGCGGGCGCCGCCACTGGTTGCTTTAAGGGTGAAGGTAAAGTTCTCGTGCATCAGTTTTTCCGGAACAGCAGGCTGGAATCGCCATAGGAATAGAAACGGTAGCCGGTTTCGATGGCATGGGCATAGGCCGCCCGCATCGTTTCCAACCCGCTAAAGGCCGAAACCAGCATGAACAGCGTGGATTTCGGCAGGTGAAAATTCGTCATCAGGATATCGACAGCCCTGAAGCGATAACCCGGCGTGATGAAGATGCCGGTTGCGGCAGACCACGGCTTGATCTGACCGTCTTCGGCCGCCGCACTTTCGATCAGGCGAAGCGAGGTCGTGCCGACACAGATGATGCGCCCGCCCCTCGCCTTCACGGCATTGAGCTTGTCGGCCGTCTCCTGCGAGACGTAACCGATCTCCAGATGCATCTTGTGATCGTCGGTGTCGTCAGCCTTGACCGGCAGGAACGTGCCCGCACCAACGTGCAGCGTCACGAAATGCCGTTCGATACCGGCCTTATCGAGCGCCTCGAACAATGCAGGCGTAAAATGAAGACCGGCAGTCGGCGCGGCAACCGCGCCTTTTTCACGGGCATAGATGGTCTGGTAATCGGTCTGGTCCTGCACGTCCTCGGGCCGTTTGGCGGCGATGTAAGGCGGGAGCGGAATATGGCCGACGGAGGCAATCGCTTCATCCAGTACCGGGCCCGATACATCGAACAACAGTGTGATTTCACCCTCGTCGCCCTTTTCCTCAACAATCGCCTCAAGGAAGGCCAGACCGCAGGCATTGTCGCGCTCATAACCGAAGCGGATGCGATCACCCTGCTTGATGCGCTTTCCCGGACGGGCAAACGCCTTCCAGCGGCTGGCATCGGCACGCATGTGCAGCGTTGCGGAAACCGGTGTTTCCTGCGCGCCCTCGCGCAGCCGCACACCTTCAAGCTGAGCGGGAATGACGCGCGTGTCATTGAACACCAGCGCATCGCCGGGCTTCAGAAATGACGGAAGATCGAACACGTTGTGATCCGTCATGCGGTCCGTATTCGGATCAACCACGAGCAGGCGCGCACTGTCGCGCGGATTGGCCGGGCGAAGGGCAATGTTTTCCTCGGGAAGATCAAAATCGAAAAGGTCTACGCGCATGATGGTGCTCTTGAAGTTCAAAAACCTGTCCGGCGGACGCCGGCCGATGCATTACGCCAATATCGGAAGCGATTGTCCGAAAGCGCGATGCCAGGATTTAACAAGTGAGAGCGCCGTGCATCCCAGCGGATGCACGGCGCTCTAAGCGGTCAAACGTCTATATCCTGAGCTCAGGCTGCGGATGCAAGACGGATGGAAACGATGGAGTCGGGATCTTTCACCGGCTCGCCGCGCTTTACCTTGTCGATGGATTCCATGCCTTCAATGACCTGGCCCCAGACGGTGTACTGCTTGTTCAGCCATGGTGCGTCGGTGAAGCAGATGAAGAACTGCGAGTTTGCAGAGTTCGGGCTCTGCGAACGGGCCATCGAGCAGGTGCCGCGAACGTGCGGAACTGCGGAGAACTCAGCCTTCAGGTCCGGCTTGTCGGAGCCGCCCATTCCGGCACGCGCCGGGTTGAAGCTCTCGGAACCCTTCTTGCCGAACTTGACGTCGCCGGTCTGGGCCATGAAGTCTTCGATGACGCGGTGGAACACGACGCCGTCATAAGCACCTTCGGAAACCAGTTCCTTGATGCGGGCAACGTGACCCGGAGCAACGTCCGGAAGCAACTGGATGACGACCTTGCCAGCCGTCGTTTCCACGATGAGGGTGTTTTCCGGATCTTTGATCTCGGCCATGATATCTCTCCTTACTTATTTCCGACGGTGACTTTGATCATCCGGTCGGGGTTGGAAACTTCGCCATTGCCGCCTTGACCACGCTTGATCTTATCGACGGCTTCCATGCCGGATACGACCTTGCCGACGACGGTGTACTGACCGTTGAGGAAAGCGCCTTCGGCAAACATGATGAAGAATTGCGAATTGGCGGAATTCGGGTCCTGCGAACGGGCCATACCGACGGTGCCGCGCTCAAACGGAACCTTGGAAAACTCGGCCTTGATATCCGGCAGATCGGAGCCGCCGGTGCCGGCGCGCTGGGCACTGAAGCCCTTTTCCATATTGCCGAACTGCACGTCGCCGGTCTGCGCCATGAAACCGTCGATGACGCGGTGGAAGGCAACGTTGTCGTAAGCGCCCTTCTTTGCCAGTGCCTCGATCTGCGCCACATGCTTCGGCGCAACATCGGGCATCAGCTCGATAACAACCGGGCCGTCCTTGAGCTGAATGGTCAGCGTTTCGGCAGCGGAGGCGAGCGTGCTGGCGGTGAGTGCGCCGACAAACATGGCGCCTGCAAAGGCAAACTTCAGCAGTTTCATTGAATTGGCTCCCAGATATGACACTGAAACTAACGTTTCAGCTTGCTGTTAAGGGCTTCGAGCACGGCTTTCGGAACGAAGGCTTCCACATTGCCGCCCATCGCGGCGATCTGGCGGACCAATGTGGCCGTAATGGGTCGCGACGACGAACCGGCAGGCAGGAATACGGTCTGAATGTCCGGCGCCATCTGGCGGTTCATGCCGGCCATCTGCATTTCGTAATCGAGGTCGGTGCCATCGCGCAGGCCGCGCAGCAAAAGGCGCGCACCATGCTGGCGGGCAGCATCGACAACAAGATTGTCAAAGGAGACGACGTCCATCCGGGCCGCCTCGTTGGGAAGGCTTTCGGCAAGCGCCTGCTTGATCAATGCGGCACGCTCGTCGAACGAGAACATCGGCGCCTTGCCAGGGTGAACACCGACGGCAACGATCACCTTCGATGCAACGTTCAACGCCTGGATCAACACATCCAGATGTCCGTTGGTCATCGGATCGAACGATCCGGGATAAAAGGCAATCGTCATATCGCTCTCGATACTTCGCCGGGACTGGCGCCGATACACGGCATTGTTGAGCCGCCTTTTGTCACGGCAAGCGGCGCGGCGCAAGACATTTGCCGTTTTCGACCACCCCATCAGCGCCCTGAACGGCATATGAATGGCGTGTTCAGGAGCGTTTCAGAGCCATTCATTTAAATCAGCAGCATCGGGAAACCGAAAGGCACTTTCGCTCGTTGAGCACCTGGAGAAACAAACATGCTGGCTTTCATGATCGTTCTATCGATCGTCACGTCATTCGCAGCCGAGTACCTTTTTCTCGATTGACGTAAGGAGCCGGTTTTCTGAACGCCAGATGAACAAGCCATTCAAGGAAGTTTCAGAGGCGCGATGCTAATCGATTTTTATGATTGACGCGGAACATGCATGGACATGGCGCGTTCGGATCAAATGAACAAGGAATGGACAGATGTTTGTAAAAGAAAAACAGTCTACCTCGGCGAAAATCAGCGTCATCAGCACCGCCTGGACAATGCTGGTCATCGCGATGGTGGCAACAACGTTTAGCCTTTATGAACAGAAGGCCGAACATCAGGGCCCGGAATATCCGCAACTCACCGCCCGCTATCAGTACATGAACTACTACTGATAATTGAGGCTCAATCCCCCGTCTAAGAGAACGGAGACATGCCATGACCACAGTACTGACAGCGCTTCTTGCCCTCATCAGCCTTATGTTCGTGGCTTCCATGGTCTCTGCCGTCGCAGAAATGCGGCGTGAAGGCGAGGATTTGAAAGAAGCCATGAAGCGCAACCGGGTCTTCTGACGAGAACCTGAGCGCGACAGCGACGTGATTCTTATTCGACCGTCCGGATTTCCGGGCGGTTTTGTTTTGTCATCGGCAGCACGGCCGGCCAACCCTGCCTCCGAATGCGAACAATGCCCCTGCCTCCTTGTCTCAGCCACCGATCGATGCGCACCTGCATACCGAAAAACCCATTCATGCCAATGGCTTGGTGAATTCGGGTTTATATTCGACAGCGAAATAACGACGCTGGAAGCGCTCACAAGCAGCAAGAAACGATGCGACGGCTGCGCCGGCAGCCGCCTTTTGCCGAGAGAACGACAGCGCTTGCCGGGCGAGATCACAGAACCGTTTTTGCCAAACCCCGTTTTTCCAAGGGAAATTCCCTTCAATTTCCGTTTGGATTGTTTTAAGGAACCCCGATACGGTGCAGCCGGCTATGAACGCCGCTGCGGCCATGCCCGGTGTTTTCGCGTCGCTTTGACCAGCACGCTTGGCGCCTGATTGGCAAACGATGTTCTTTTGAGGTTTGCATAACGATGCTCGATTCCCTGAGAAATGCTTCTCGAACCATGGCAGCAAAGCTGCTGCTTCTCCTGCTTGTTGTTTCTTTCGGCATCTGGGGTGTCTCCGCATCGCTTGTCACGTCGAATTCCCACGCGGTGGTGACCGTTGGCGACCAGACGGTTGGCCCGGAGGAATTCCGTCTCGCTTACCAGCGGCAGATTTCCGACCTGAGCCGCCAGTTTGGCACACGCCTGACGACCGAACAGGCCAAGGCCTTCGGCATTGACCGTCAGGTCTTCAGCCAGCTGGCCGCAGGCGCGGCGCTGGACGAACTGGCCTCGAAGATGAATCTCGGCCTTTCCGAAGACCGGCTTGCCAACCTCATCGCCGAAGACCCCGCCTTCAAGTCGGTCAACGGCCAGTTTGACCGCAATCTGTTCAGCGAGCGTCTGCGCAACTCCGGTTTCCGCGAGGATGATTACATCAAGGAGCGCAGCAAGGTTGCCGTTCGCAGCCAGATCGTCGAAGCCGTGTCCGATGGCTTCAAGGCGCCACAGGTCCTGGTCGACGCGCTCAAGCAATATCGCCACGAACAGCGTTCGGTGGATTATGTGATCCTCTCCAACGCCGTCATTCCTCCGGTCAAGGCACCGGGCGACGACGTGCTGACGCCGTGGTTCGAGACCAACAAGTCGAAATATCGCGCTCCGGAATTCCGCAAGTTCACCTATGTGAAGCTTGAGCCGTCGGATATTGCCGATCCGACCGCGATCACCGACGCCCAGATCACCGAATATTACGACAGCCACAAGGACAGCTTCCGCACCGCCGGTCGCCGCACCGTCGAGCAGCTCACCTTCCCGAACAAGGAAATGGCCGAAGCTGCCGCAGAGCAGATCCGCCTTGGCAACACCACCTATGACCAGGTCGTCAAGGATCAGGGCAAAACGGCGTCTGACGTGATGCTCGGCGAATTCACCCGCGACACCGTTCCTGATCCGGCGCTGGCCGATGCGGTCTTTGCCGTTCAGAAGGATGGCGGCGTAACGCGGGTCGTCGAAGGTGCATTTGGTCCGGTCGTTCTGCGCGTTACCGGCATCACGCCGGAAACGACCAAGACGCTGGATGAATCGAAAGAGGAAATCCGCAAGGATCTCGCAACCGCTGCTGCGGCTGAAGAAATCACCAACGTTCATGACCGTTACGAAGACCTGCGTGCAGGCGGCTCCTCGCTTGCTGACGCAGCCAAGGAACTGAACCTCAAGCCAGTCACCATCGCTGCCGCCGATGCCTCCGGTCTCGACGAAAAGGGCGACACCATTCAGGGTCTGCCCTCCCCACAGCTCGTTTCTGACGTGTTCAAGACCGAACCCGGCACGGAAGCGCTGCCGATCAACCTTGGTCGCGAAGGCTACATCTGGTTCGACGTCGATGAAATCATCGCAGCCCGCGACCGCACGCTGGCCGAAGTCCGTGACGATGTCGTCGCCGACTGGACGGCAGAGCAGCAGCGTACGGCACTTGCCGCCAAGGCGGACGAGCTGAAGGCACGCGTTGAAAAGGGCGAAACGCTGGAAACCATTGCTGGCGAACTCGGCCTTGCCGTCGAGCAGAAGTCGGGCCTGCGCCGCAACGGCGAGGACGCGATCTTCGGTCAGCAGACGATCGCCGCTGTATTCTCCGGTGGCGACGGCATGGTCGGCGCAGCCGCAGATGCCGATGGCTCCAGCCGCATTCTCTTCAAGGTCACGTCCGTCGACGCCAATGCACCAGCAGATGCGCTGACCAACGATGACCAGCAGTTGACGGCCATTGCCTCGGCAGCCGGCGACGACATGCTCGACCAGATGGTCAACCGTCTGCAGAACGATTATGGTGTCACCATCAATCAGCCCCTCGCCGATCAGGCGATGGTCGGCTTCTAAGCGGGAGGCTTGAACACATGGCCGAACTGAAGCCGCTGATTGCCAAGGTCGCCAACGGGGAAAGCCTCAACCGCGAAGAATCGCGAGCGGCTTTCGACATCCTGATGTCCGGTGAGGCCACCCCGTCGCAGATCGGCGCATTTCTGATGGCGCTGCGCGTTCGCGGTGAAACGGTCGACGAAATTGTCGGCGCGGTGTCATCGATGCGGGCGCGCATGTTGCCGGTCAAGGCACCTGCGGACGCCATCGATATCGTCGGCACGGGCGGCGACGGCATCGGCACCTACAACATCTCGACCCTGGCTTCGATCATTGTTGCCGGCACGGGCGTACCGGTGGCAAAGCACGGCAACCGGGCGCTCAGCTCGAAATCCGGTACGGCCGATGCGCTTTCCGCGCTCGGCGTGAAGCTCGATATCGGCCCTGACATGATTGCACGCTGCATTGCCGAAGCCGGTCTCGGCTTCATGTTTGCGCAGCTTCACCACTCGGCCATGCGCCATGTCGGTCCGACCCGCGTCGAGCTTGGCACACGCACGGTGTTCAACCTGCTCGGCCCGCTGTCCAACCCGGCAGGCGCAAAACGCCAGCTGCTCGGCGTCTTCTCGCCCCGTTGGCTGGTGCCGCTGGCCGAAGTGCTGCGTGACCTCGGTTCGGAAAGCATCTGGGTTGTCCACGGCGATGGCATGGATGAAGTGACCACCACAGGTGTCACCCATGTTGCAGCACTGGAGAACGGCAAGATCCGCACCTTTGATCTGACGCCGAAGGATTTCGGTGTCGACGTAGCGAAAATGGACGACCTGAAGGGCGGCGACGGCATTGCCAACGCGGCTGCCCTGCGCGAAGTTCTCTCCGGCAAGCGCAACGCCTATCGCGACGTTTCGCTCTGCAACGCTGCCGCATCGCTGGTGATCGCCGGCAAGGCGGAAACGCTTGGCGATGCCATGAAGATCGCATCCGCTGCACTCGATGACGGCAAGGCTGCCGCCGCACTCGACCGCCTGGTCGCCGTTTCCAACGAGGAATGAGAGCCGCACCATGAGCGACATTCTGAAGAAGATCGAAGCTTACAAGCTGGAAGAAATCGCCGCTGCCAAGGCAAAGGTGCCGCTTGCGGAACTGAAGGCGATGGCCGCAGACCAGACCGCACCGCGCGGTTTTTACAAGGCGTTGTGGGCAAAGCAGGCGGAAGGCAAGTTCGGGCTGATTGCCGAGATCAAGAAGGCAAGCCCGTCCAAGGGCCTGATCCGTCCAGACTTCAACCCGCCGGCGCTCGCCGCGGCCTATGAAGCTGGTGGTGCTGCCTGTCTCTCGGTCCTGACCGATACGCCAAGCTTTCAGGGTGCACCGGAATTCCTGACCGCGGCACGCAATGCCTGCGCGTTGCCGGCACTGCGCAAGGATTTCATGTTCGACACCTACCAGGTGCATGAAGCACGCGCCTGGGGCGCCGACTGCATTCTGCTGATCATGGCCTCACTTTCGGACGATGACGCGAAACGCCTTGAAGAAGAAGCCCTCGCGCTCGGCATGGATGTGCTGGTGGAAGTGCACGACGCCGAGGAAACCGAACGGGCACTGAAGCTGTCCTCGCCGCTGCTTGGCATCAACAACCGCAATCTGCGCACCTTCGAGGTCAGCCTCGAAACCAGCGAGAAGCTGGCCGGTCTCGTGCCCGCCGACAAGCTTTTGGTGGGTGAAAGCGGCATCTTTACCTTCGAGGATTGCAAGCGTCTCGAAAAGAGCGGCATCAGCACTTTCCTGGTTGGCGAGAGCCTGATGCGCAAGGACGACGTGACGGCGGCAACCGTGGCGTTGCTGACAGGCAAGACCGGCGTTCTGGCCGCAGAATGAGCGGCGACGGCAAGCTGACCCATATCGATGCGTCCGGCGAGGCGCATATGATCGACGTTGGCGACAAGGCCGATACGGTCCGTGTCGCCATCGCCGAAGGTTTCGTAAAAATGAAGCCGGAAACGCTTGCCCTGATCCGCGAAGGCAACGCCAAGAAAGGTGATGTCATTGGTACGGCAAGGCTGGCCGGCATCATGGCTGCCAAACAGACCGCCAGTCTTATCCCGTTGTGCCACCCGCTGATGTTGACCAAGGTGGCGGTAGACATCACCGAAGACAGCGCCCTGCCCGGCCTGCGCGTCGAGGCGATGGCAAAGCTGACGGGAAAAACCGGCGTCGAGATGGAGGCGCTGACTGCCGTCTCCGTCGCCTGCCTGACGATCTATGACATGGCGAAAGCCGCCGACAAGGCGATGGAAATCATCAACATTCGCCTCGTTGAAAAAAGCGGCGGAAAATCCGGCGATTTCCGGCGCGAGGAACCCTGATGAAACCGCTGCTGCCCGTTGACGATGCCAAGGCCCGCCTTCTGGATGCGGCGGCTCCCGTTACGGAAAGCGAGTTGCTGCCGCTGTCGGCGTGCGACGGTCGAGTTCTGGCTGCCGATCTGCCTGCCCTTCTCACCCAGCCACCTTTCGATGCGTCGGCCATGGACGGTTATGCGCTCAGCGCCGCTGATGCCCCGGTCATCGGCTCCGTTCTGACCGTCATTGGCCAGGCTGCCGCCGGACATGCATTTGAGGGAACGCTCGGCCATGGCGAAGCCGTCCGCATCTTCACCGGCGCGCCCGTGCCGAAAGGTGCAGACGCCATTCTCATTCAGGAAGACGCCGACCGTCTCGACGAGAACAGGATTCGAACAACGTTCGAAGTCAGGGTCGGACAACATATTCGCCCGCGCGGGCAGGATTTTGCCGAAGGTGAAACCGTTCTTGCAGCCGGGCGTCAGCTCGATTTTACCGCACTGACAGTTGCGGCGGCAATGAACCACGCGAAACTTGCCGTCTACCGCAAGCCGCTGATCGCCATCCTAGCCACCGGCGACGAGCTGTTGCCGCCCGGAAGCAGCCCGAACCCGGCCCAGATCATCGCCTCGAACACATTCGGTGTCTCGGCCCTCGCCAAAAATGCAGGCGCGGACGTTCTCGATCTCGGCATCATTCCTGATGACGATACCTTGATCCGTGCGGCAATCAGCAAGGCAATCGCTGCCAGGGCGGATGTTCTCGTGACACTTGGCGGCGCATCCGTCGGCGACCACGATCTTGTGCAGGCCGCCTTGAAGGCCGAAGGCATGCAGCTCGATTTCTGGCGCATTGCCATGCGGCCCGGAAAGCCGTTGATGGTGGGGGCGATCGGCGACATGCAGGTTCTCGGCATGCCGGGAAATCCCGTGGCAAGCCTTGTCTGCAGCCTGCTGTTCCTGGAGCCGCTGGTCCGCAAGATCGCCCGTCTTGCCCCCATGCCGCGAATGGGCCTCGCGACGACCGCAACCGCACTCAAGGCAAACGATCACCGTCAGGACTATGTTCGCGCCCGGCTAATCGTCGATGATGGACAGGAAACAGTTGCCGAAGCCTACACCAAGCAGGATTCGTCGATGATGAAGACCCTCGCTCATTCCGACTGCCTGATCGTTCGTCCACCCAATGCGCCTGAGCTTGCGGCAGGTTCGCAATGCCCGATCATTCGCTTCCGGGCCCAAAACGTCTGAAACATTCCGACGATGTCACCTGCCTGCGACAGTAACGCCGGTGAAATTTCCCAATAATATCGTTTAAAATATCATCGGCGCAAAGAACACTCTGTTGTATGCGGTCGTTCCGGTGTAAGTGGGCGCTCCCACCGCAAAGCTTCGTCCACGGCAAGACTTGCATTGTTGAACAATTGCAACCGGACGACCTGCCGGACGGCATGATCAAGAAAAACGACCAAAGAACGAAAAGAAATTTGAAAACCTATACGTTGTCAAATAAGTACAAATTCCGAAAGATAAATTCAGTGAACAAAAATTACTTCGCTGTAAATTAGGCTTTTCAAAACAAGTTTCCTAACAATAATCTCTAAAGTAAGCAGACTCACTGGAGTTCCTTGATGAACACGGTATCCACGCCGAAGGCGACGGGGCCTGATATCGCCGCGCAGATCACCTATGCGATGCGCAGCATGGGCGTTTCGCCAATTCCGCGTAACTACCAGCTTTTCTACGAAGCCTATATCGGCTCCAACCCGGCCTTGACGAGAGATCTCACGGCACTCGGCAGCCGGGCAACGCAGGAAGAGCTGGACGATCTATGCGCGCACTACTTCGACACCAGCGCTGTCAGACTGATCGACGACGTGCAGGAGCGCGTGCGCCAGGAGCTGGAAGCCCTGTTGAACACGCTGCGTCGCGAACAATCCTCGATCGAGAACTACAACAGAATTCTCGGCGAGACGCGCCAGCGCATCGATGACAAGAACGCGACCAGCACCAACATCCTGAAAAACGCCATTGCCCTTCTGGCAGAGGCCACAGGAACAAAGCTTGTCGATGGCGAAAAGGCAGTCAACGACGTCAACCGCCATGCGGAGGAAATGCATCAGGTTCGTCTGGAACTGGACGAATATAAGCGCATCGCCAACACCGACTCCCTGACACGGCTTTCCAACCGTCGTGCTTTCGACGACCGGCTTGCCAGCATCTATGACAGCTCTCTCGGACTGAACTACACGACGCTCGCCCTGCTGGATATCGACCACTTCAAGAAGATCAACGACACCTTTGGTCATCCGGTTGGTGACAAGATCCTGGCAACTGTCGCTTCCGTCATTCGCGCCAATGTGCGCAAGGATGGTTTTGTTGCCAGAAGCGGCGGCGAGGAATTCGCCATCATTCTGGATGGCAATACGCCTGAAGAAGTCATGGTGGCCTGCGAACGCATCCGCCTTGCGCTGGAAAGCACGCCATTCCGTCACTCCAAGTCGGGTATCGATTACGGCCCGGTGACGATTTCGATCGGCTTCGCGTCTGCTGCCCAGGCGGACAATCCAGGCGAGCTCTACGCCCATGCCGATACGGCCCTCTACCATGCCAAGGAAACCGGCCGTAATCGCACCGTCTTTTTTGAAGAGGGCATGCAGAAGAACTACGTCGGCAAGAACTGGCTGATCTACAAGAAATAAAGGCTGAAAAACCGAAAGAGCTGATTAAAAAAGGCCGCGAAAGCGGCCTTTTCTCTATTTTGGCGTCACCACTTCCACGATGTCACCACATCGTTTTTGCGGCGCGCACCGGCCATTCCCGATCATAGGTTTCCTGATCGAAGCTTGCCTTTGCGGCCTTCAGCAAGGTGCCGGGCGTTGGCAACGAGGCCGGATCAACAAAATGTTCGGGGTTCCACAGTTCGGAGCGCATGAGCGCACGCGCACACTGGAAATAAACCTCGCCAATGGTGATGACGATCACGGTGCGTGGATGCTTGCCATCCATCTCGAAACTCTGCAGCAGGTCGGGATCGACGGAAACCACAGCCGTACCATTGACCCGCATCGTCGTATTGGAACCGGGGATCAGGAACATCAGCGCCACACGCGGATCACGCACGATGTTCATCAGCGAGTCGACGCGGTTGTTGCCGCGCCAGTCGGGAAGCAGCAGTGTCGTTTCGTCGCCGATGCGCACGACACCGTCGCCAGCCTGCGGCCTGTCACCGCGCGGTGAACAATCCATACCTTCGGGTCCAACCGTCGCCAAAGCCACAAAGGGCGATGCCTCGATCATCTGCCGATATTCGGCGGTCAGCGCGCTCGTTACCTTGGCAACCGATGCTTCGGTCACGCCGTCATAGATGGCCTTCAATTCCTCGACGCTACGAATAATCGTCATCTGCCCTCTTCCCTCATCGACATCAGACCATGCCCCCTTCAGGAGAACAACAGCCCGCTTACTCCTCGTCCTGCTCCACCTTTTCCCGTTCGGCACGCTCGCGCGCAGTGCGGGCGGCAACGAGATCGGCAGGTTGGGCATTGCCACGGATCAGCGAACGCCCGGCATAGATACCGCCAACGATTTCCATCGCAAAGCGCTCCGCGTCCCTGTCGCGGAACTCCTCGACGAGACGCACCGCATCCTCCTGGTCCTCGCCCATGGCAGTCAACACCTCACCGCTGAAAATCAGCGCCGATTCCAGTGTTTCGCGGATCTGGTAGTCCACCCCGGCCTTCAGCAGATCGATGGCATGGCCACGGTCGAAGGCGCGGGCCAGAACAGGAATTAGCGGGAACTCGTGCTTGACGATTTCGGCGATACGAATCGCCGCTTCCTTGTCGTCGACACAGATCAGCACGGCACGCGCCGTTCCGGCGCCGGCAGCATGCAGAATTTCCGCCCGCGAACCATCGCCATAATAGACCTTGAAACCGAACTCCGCCGCATCACGGACGAAATCGGCGTCCCTGTCGATCAGCGACAATGTGTAACCGCGCGCCAGAAGCGGCTGGCTGACAATCTGGCCGAAGCGGCCAAAGCCAATCAGCAGGATGCTGCCTTCGACATTTTCCGGCATATCGAGGTCGTCGGTATTGGGAGCAGCCTTGGGAACGATACGGTCATGCAGGATGACCATTAGCGGCGTCAGCACCATGGAGATGATGATCGTTGCCGTCAGGATGGCATTGGATTCGCGGTCGAGTACGCCGGCGTTGACAGCCGCCGAATAGAGCACGAATGCAAATTCGCCGCCCTGCGCCATCAGTACCGCCCGCTCCAGGCTTTCGCGGCGCGTCGTGCCAAGCGCACGCGCAACGCCGTAAATCAGGAACGCCTTCAGCAACATGTAACCGGCAACGCTGACCACAACGAGCTGCCAGTTCGCACCGATCACGCCGATATCGATCGCCATGCCGACGCCGAGAAAAAACAGCCCGAGCAGAATGCCGCGGAATGGCTCGATGTCAGCCTCGAGCTGGTGGCGGAAAGAGGATTCCGAAAGAAGAACACCGGCGAGAAACGCACCCATCGCCATGGAGAGGCCGCTGACCTGCATCAGAAGTGCCGATCCCAGCACCACCAGAAGCGCTGCCGCGGTCATCACCTCACGCGCGCCGGAGGCAGCCAGAAGCCGGAAGAACGGATTGAGAAGATAACGGCCCGCCAGAATGAGTGCTCCAACGGCGGAAAGCGCAATACCGACCGAAACCCAGCGCTCGGAGGCCGTGACCTCCTCCCCACCTGAACCAAGGAAGGCAACCAGCGCCAGAAGCGGCACGATGGCCAGATCCTCGAACAGCAGGATCGCAATGATCCGCTGCCCCTTGAGACTGGACATGCTGTTGCGTTCCTGAAGCATCTGCATGACGATCGCGGTCGACGTCAGCACGAAACCCGTTCCGGCAACGAAGGATGGAATGATCGGAAAGCCAAGCGCGATGCCGATCAGCGTCAGGCCGGCCATGCATACGAGCACCTGAAGTGCGCCGAGCCCGAATATATCCTTGCGCATCGACCACAGCCGTGACGGCTGCATTTCAAGGCCGATGATGAACAGGAACATCACCACGCCAAGTTCGGCGATGTGGAGAATGGCCTGCGAATTGGAAAAGAAACCGAGACCATAGGGGCCCACGACAAGACCGGCAGCAAGATAGCCGAGAACCGAGCCAAGTCCGATCCGCTTGAAAATCGGCGCGGCCACAACGCCGGCAGCCAAAAGCACGACCACCTGAGCCAGATCATTTCCGTTCGCTTCGACCGCCACGCGCCACCCCGTATCAAATGCAGGACGAGGGTGTCGCCCCTCGTCGAATTGCCGTCAAAGTTCAAGAAAGTCCGGAGCAAAGGAGGCGAAGACCCCGGTTTCCCGAAGCATGCCTCTCTCAACACCCTTGATGTGTTCTAGCGGGATTGCCGTTACCGGCTCAAGCCTTTTTCCGCCAGTTCCCGTTCATAGGACTGAAACAGTGCGTCACCCGTCTCTCCGAGTTCGCGCAGATATCTCCATGTGAAGATGCCGCTGTCGTGGCCATCGTCAAAAACGATCCGGACGGCGTAGTTTCCGGTCGCCGAAAGGGCGCGAATGGTGATGTTGCGCTTGCCGGGAACCGTGACCTTCTGCCCCGGCCCGTGTCCCTGCACCTCCGCCGACGGAGAAAGGACGCGCAGCATTTCCGCGCTCAGCCGAAAGGCGGTTCCGTCATCGAACGAGACGGTCAGTTCCTTCCGGTCTTTCGACACACGCAGTTCTATAGGCCAGACATCACTCATTTTTCACTTCCGCAGCAGTGGCTTTTGCGCGAGAATTACGAGCTTGCCCAACGATAGGCAAGGCACTACATCCTAATGAACGCCAAGAGATTTTCTAAACACGTTTGGCGAATGGAGACGGACACGTGAACGGCTTCCTCGGATCGCTCGATAAAGCGCAGTCCCTGACGGAAACAACCGCACCGATGGTAGACCCATTCGGGCGCGCGATCACCTATCTGCGCGTCTCCGTAACCGACCGTTGCGACTTTCGCTGCACCTATTGCATGGCAGAGCACATGACCTTCCTGCCCAAGAAGGATCTGCTGACGCTGGAAGAGCTCGATCGTCTCTGTTCCGTCTTCGTGGCGCGCGGCGTGCGAAAGCTGCGCCTCACTGGTGGCGAACCGCTGGTGCGCAAGAACATCATGGAACTGGTGCGCAATCTCGGCCGTCACGTCCATGCAGGCACGCTTGAAGAACTGACGCTGACCACCAACGGCTCGCAGCTTTCCAAATTCGCAGCCGAACTCGCCGATTGCGGCGTCAGGCGCATCAATGTGTCGCTCGACACGCTCGACGCCGACAAGTTTCGCCAGATCACCCGCTGGGGCGATCTCGGTCGTGTCATGGAGGGGCTCGACGCAGCGCTCTCCGCCGGCATCAAGGTGAAGCTTAACGCAGTGGCGTTGAAGGATTTCAACGAGGCCGAAATTCCAGAACTGATGCGCTTTGCGCATGCACGCGGCATGGACCTGACTGTGATCGAAACCATGCCGATGGGCGAGATCGAGGAAGATCGCACTGACCGATATCTGCCGCTGTCCGAACTCAGGGCGTCTCTCGAGCAACTGTTCACCCTGACCGACAACGATTACCAGACGGGTGGTCCGGCACGTTACGTCACGGTCAGCGAGACCGGCGGCAGGCTCGGTTTCATTACGCCGATGACGCATAATTTCTGCGAAAGCTGCAATCGCGTTCGCCTGACCTGCACCGGCACGCTCTATATGTGTCTCGGGCAGGACGATGCCGCGGACCTGCGCACCGCACTCCGGGCTTCCGACGATGATGCCTATCTTTCCAGAGCGATTGATGAAGCCATCCTGCGCAAGCCCAAGGGGCACGATTTCATCATCGATCGCACCCATAAACGCCCCGCTGTTGCGCGTCACATGAGCGTAACCGGCGGTTAGGCGCCAACAGGCGCTTCTTTCTCGCGACCCCCAGATATAAACGGTTGAAATGACATCCGGACCGTGTCACGTCTGAACGGTGGAGGAATGCGGAGTCGTGGCCTTTTTGCAGTGAGATGTCGCTGCTGAGCCAGACCGACGAACGGCTGCGCATGGTCTAGGACAAGATGGAATGGCATTGACGGACAACACCCGCGGCGCCCTGCTTATGGCGGTTGCGATGGCGAGCTTTACAGCCAACGACGCGCTGACGAAATCCGTCACCCCTTACATCAACACCGGCCAGATCATGTTCGTTCGCGGCATCATGACCGCGATCCTCGTCTATTTTGCCGCACGTCATTTTGGCGCCTTGCGCCCGCTGAAGACGCTGTTGCGGCCAATCATCATCCTGCGCTGTCTCTGCGAGGTGACAGCCGCCGTCCTCTATCTGACCGCACTCGGTCTCATCGAATTCTCCAATGCCTCGGCAATCCTGCAATCGCTGCCGCTGGTGGTGACGCTTGGGGCGGCCCTGTTCCTGCGCGAGCCGGTTGGCTGGCGGCGCTGGCTGGCAATCATTGTCGGTTTTCTCGGCGTCCTCGTCATCCTGCGCCCCGGCCCGGATGGCTTCACCTTCGGCGCATTGCTGGTCGTCGCATCGCTTGCCGTCACCGCCGCCCGCGATCTGCTGACGCGCAAGATGTATGCCGATGTCCCCTCGCTTGCGGTAACTGTTATCACGGCATTCGTAAACATGGCGATGGGCGGCCTGCTCATTCAGCCTTTCGGCGGCTGGCAACCGATGAATGGCTGGATAATTTCTCACCTTGCCGGTTCGGCGGTGCTGGTTCTGATCGGCTATCAGGCGATCATCGTCGCCATGCGCACCGGAGAAATCTCCTTCGTGGCGCCATTCCGTTACACCAGCCTCCTCTGGGGCTTCATGATCGGCATCTTCTTCTTCAACGAACGCATCGACTCCTGGACGATCGTTGGAGCGGCCATCGTCATCGGCTCAGGACTTTATACGTTCTACCGCGAAAGCAAGCGCAACCGGTCGCAACTTGCCAAGCGTTCGGCCGTCACACCGACCGAGCCGCCAACCGTCAGGCCGGCTTCCGTTACGGAACCTCACGTAACGAGATCCATGCGCGCGGAAGAAGCGGGAGAGTGACGTGAATACCGGCCGTTTCCTGGACAGGACGACACCGCCCCACATTCTCACGCTGGTCATCATCGCGGGCGTCGCAGCGCTGTGCATGAACGTCTTCCTGCCGTCGCTTGCGGCCATGGCCGTCTATTTTGAAACCGACTACGCGGTCATGCAGTTTGCCGTATCCGGTTATCTCGCTGCCACAGCCTGCCTGCAACTCGTTATAGGCCCCCTATCCGACCGTTTTGGCCGACGCCCGGTCATGCTCGTCAGCATCGCCATCATGATCCTCGCCACGCTGGTCTGCGGGTTTGCCACCACCACAGGCGTATTCATGGCCGGTCGTGTTGCGCAGGCGGCCATCGTCTCGGCTTTCGTGCTGGCCCGCGCCATCGTCAGGGACATGGTGCCGATGGAACAGGCCGCCTCGATGATCGGCTACATCACCATGGGCATGTCGGTCGTGCCGATGATCGGCCCGACAATTGGCGGCATCCTCAACGATGTCTCCGGCTGGCAGGCCAGTTTTGCGCTTCTCGCCATCCTCGGCGTCGTCATCCTAGCGCTGGCCTGGTTCGACCTTGGCGAGACCAACGACAGCAAATCCAGCAGTTTTTCCGAGCAGTTCCATGCCTGGCCGGAGCTGTTGCGCTCCCCGCTTTTCTGGGGTTATGCACTGACATCGACCTTCTCGTCGGGTATGTTCTTTTCCTTTCTCGGCGGCGCCCCCTTCGTTGGCAGCGTGATTTACGGCCTCTCACCGGCCATGCTCGGTCTGCAATTCTTCTTCATGGCAACAGGCTATATGATCGGAAACTTCATTTCCGGCCGCTACGCCAGCCGTATCGGCATCACCATCATGATGCTGTCGGGCAATGTCATCGGTCTCGCCGGCATTCTGGCCGCAATAGCACTGACCGGCATCGGCATTCACAGCGCGTATGTTTTCTTCGTACCGCTGGCGCTGATCGGCGTCGGAAATGGCGTGACATTACCCAGCGCCAATGCCGGCATGGTCAGCGTCCAGCCGCATCTTGCCGGTTCCGCCTCCGGCCTCGGCGGCGCCATGACGATTGGCGGCGGAGCCGCACTTTCGGTCCTTGCCTCGGCAGTCCTGTCGGAGGAAGCCGGCACATGGCCGCTGCTTCTGGTGATGCTGGTAACCGGCATCATCGCATTCATAACCACCTGGTTCATCCGCGTTGGGGAAAAGAAACACAATGTCCGTAGCTGAACGTTTTCCCGGTCTTGTTCTCGCTGGCGGACTTTCCAGACGCATGGGCGCCAACAAGGCGACCGTCATGCTTGGGAGCGAGCCGCTGCTGGCGCATGTGTTGCGACGCATGACACCGCAGGTCTCGGACGTCGCGGTCAACGCCGCAAATGGTTGGGCAGACCAGTTCGGAAAGCCGGTGCTCCCGGATACGATCACCGGCCACGCCGGCCCACTGGCGGGTGTTCTGGCCGGAATGCGCTATTTCAAGGCTGCTGCAACCGGCAAGAGCCATTTTCTCACCGCGCCCGCCGACAGCCCGTTCTTCCCGCAGGATCTGGCAAACCGCCTCGCAGAACATGTTACCAGCGACAACGAGATCGTCATCGCCGCCTCCGGCGGTCAGGTTCACCCGGTCTTCGCCCTTTGGCCGGTTGCGCTGGCAGACGATCTGGAAGAATGGCTGCAGGATGAGAAGAACCGGCGCATCCGCGCCTATCTTGCCCGCCATGTGACGATCGGCGTATCCTTCCCACCGCTTGAAACGGTGAATGGCAGTATCGATCCCTTCTTCAACATCAACACGCCGGATGAACTTGCCCTCGCCCGGACCTATCTCGAGAGCATGGAACAGTGAGCGGACAAAAAGTCTTCGGCATCGCCGGCTGGAAGAACTCCGGAAAAACCGGACTTGCAGTGCGCATTGTCAGCGAACTCACCGCCCGAGGCTACAAGGTTTCGACGATCAAGCACGCCCATCATGATTTCGATATCGATAAGGTCGGTGCCGATAGCTGGCGACACCGGCAGGCCGGGGCGCATGAGGTCACCATCGTCTCCGGCACGCGTTTCGCCATCATGCATGAGCTGCGCGGTGGGCCAGAACCCTCTTTCGAAGACATACTCGCACGGATCGAGCCATGCGATCTGGTGTTGATCGAAGGATACAAATACGAGCCGGTGCCCAAGATCGAGGCCCGGCGTCTGGAAGCGGCCAAGTCTGAGCCTTTGGCACCGACCGATCCGCACATCATCGCCATTGCCGCCGACCATCCGGTCACCGATAGCGCGCTTCCCGCCTTCGATCTCGACGACACGAACACGATAGCCGACTTCATCGAAAAGACGGTCGGCCTTGTCAGGCCATGAACTTGGTTCGGACGATTTCCGCCACCCGCCATTCGACAAAACAAGATGCCACAAAATGAAAAAGCCGGGCTTTTGACCCGGCTTCTTCATTCCTTGAGACGCAATACCTATTCAAGGAAACCTGATGGGTTCACAGGCGTCGCATCCTTGCGAACCTCGAAGTGAACCTGCGGACGCTTTGCACTGCCGGTCATGCCGGAGGTGGCGATTGTCTGGCCACGCTGGACCTTCTGACCGCGCTGAACGTCCAGATTGGCGGCATTGCCGTAAACGGTGACCTTACCGTCGTCATGGCGAACCAGAACGGTGTTGCCGAGCTGTTTCAGACCGTTCCCAGCGTAGATAACCACACCGTTTTCGGCTGCCTTGATCGGCGTACCCTCGGGAACCGAGATATTGATACCATCGTTGCGGCTGCCATCGACGTTGTCGCCGAAGCTGTTGATGACGGCGCCACGGACGGGCCAGCGATACTTGCCGATGCCGGTGGATTCCGGAGCGATGGAGGCAACGTCGGTTTTCTTCTCAATGTCGGCGACACTTGCCGAAGCAGCCGGAGCCGAAGGTGCGGCAGCAGCAGCCGGTGCCTTGTAGGGCTCAGGCTTGGCAGATGCGGTTTCGACCGGCTTGGCAGGTGCGGCTTCCTTGGCAGGAACCGATGCCGTCTTGATCGAGTCAGTCGCGGCACCCGGCATGGTCAAGGTCTGTCCGACGCGGATGTTTTCATTCGAAATGCCGTTAGCAGCCTTGAGCGCTGCAACCGAAACACCGTTTTCACGGGCGATCTTGGCGAGGCTGTCGCCCGGCTGAACCTTGTAGCCGCCAGTTGGAGGCAGCGGCTTGCCACCCGGAGGTGTCAGCTTGCCGTTTTCAGCAGAAACCTTGTCACGGGCGGCGCCCTGCGACGGCAGAACGGCAACGTTCTGATCCGGCGTACGAAGCGGCGTCGGCTGATCGCCATTACCGTTCAGCGCGATGTTGTCAGCAGCGGCCTTGGCCGGATTGCGGGACTGGCCGAACTTCGGAATGAGGATCGACTGACCAGGCTGTACTGCCGAAGCGCTCTTCAGACCGTTGACGCGCAGCAGTTCCTTTTCCGGAACGCCGTAGCGGTTGGAAAGCGTCTTGATGTTTTCACCGGCACGCAGGGTCACCGACGATGCACCATCCGTGTGCCAGCCGTTATTGTCCGCCTTGATGGTGGACGTGGTGATGTTATCGGGACGTACCGCAGCCTGCTGGGTTGGCGGCGCCAGAGTTTGGGCGGCCTTGGGAGCAGCCGACGGGAACGGCTGCGCCATCGCTTCGCTGCGGGTTGAAGGTTCGCGGCTCGCAGGAGCACCAGGCGCGGAGAGTTCCGAACGCTGGACCGGCGATGCGGAGGCCGAACGGGCCATCGACGGCTGAACGCCACCACCATAACCGCCGGACTGCGGATAGGCCTGACCACCCATGCCCGAATTGGAGGCCATGTTCTGGTTGGCATAACCACCCTGCGGAGCCGAAGCATAACCGCCATTCATGTCGCCCTGCGGCACGGGAACCTGCCCGTACGCACCTGCGCCTTGTCGGTTAGGGATAGATGCCGTCGTCATCTGGTCCGGTCCACTGGAGAAGAGGCCGCTGAACCGCGATGCATCCGAGCTACAGCCCGTTGCGACGCTTGCCAGCAATGCCGCTGCGAACATTTTTGCGACTGATTTTCCGATTTGAGACGAATTACTCATACGCATGACTCGATCTACACTGACGCCAACCCGCCGCATCACGATCGATCCGGCGCAACTTCATTCTTTGCAAGGCATCTTTCCTGAACAGGAAAGCCATGCGTCTATGGAGATGATTAAAGCGCGTTAGTGTTACCACGCCGTTAAAACGTTAAGCCGTTTGGCGCTTTTTTGACACTTCGATAACCATGTCGAACACGACATGTGCCACGAAGAAACAACAATATGATTGAAAATCAGAAGCTTGCGGTAAATCAGCACATTCGAAGACAGACATGGACCGTCTTCGAAAATTTCATTTTGTCACAAATGACGCGCAATGTGGGTTGCCAGAGGCAGATATGGCGTCTCGAACAGCTCTTCCCGCTCGAATCGGCTGCCGGTCTTGGAAAAGCGCGTCATGACACAGCGCTCGTCTTCGGTGATGACGGGCGCAATCATCATGCCGCCGGAGACGATCTGTTCCGCGAAAAACCGGGGCATGGTGGTGAACGCCGCCGTCGAAACGATTCGATCGAACGTACCCTCACCCACGAGCCCATTGCTGCCATCCGCCTGGCGGATGACGACATTGCGAATCGAGAGGTCGTCGAGATTGTTCTGCGCCGCCTGAACCAGCGTCTTGAAACGCTCGAGCGAGAAAACCCGCTCGACACGCCGCGCCATGATCGCCGTCATGAAGCCGCTGCCCGTGCCGATTTCCAGAACGCGCTGTCCCGGCTTCAATTGCAGGCGGGCAAGAATCTTGACTGCCATGTCAGCCCCTTCCATGAAGGAACCGCAGTCAAGCGGGATCGTGCGGGTGGAATAGGCGTCGGCGGCGAATTGTGCCGGCACGAATTTGGAACGCGGGGTCTGTTCCACAGCCGTCAGGAGATCGAGGTCGGAAATCCCCTCGCCCCTCAGCCGAAGCACGAGAGCAGCAAAACCTTCCTTTTCGACCATTGCAGATTTCAATCGGCGACTCCGAATCCCAGTGCCTGTGCAACACGATCCTTGACCGTGTAGTCCGTCAGGTCAAGCTTCAACGGTGTGACCGAAATCTTGCCGTGTTTCAAAGCGTGGATATCCGTGCCTTCGCGGAACGTGCCGAGACGCTCGCCGAAGCGCAGCCAGTAATAAGGAAAACCACGGCCGTCCTTGCGCTCTTCCACTGTCAGACCGAAATCGAGCTTACCCTGCCCGGTTACGGAAACGCCCTGCACATCTTTCGGTGCACAATTCGGGAAATTGAGGTTGAGGAATGTCCCGTCAGGCAGGTCGACATTCATCAGCTTGCGGATGAGATCCGGCGCATAGGTCTCGGCGACCTCCCAAGGCGTGACACTGCCTTCAGCATGGTTGAACGCCTGGCTGAGCGCGAAGGAGCGAACGCCCTGCAACGTGCCTTCGATGGCACCGGCGATCGTGCCTGAATAGGTCACGTCATCGGCCATGTTGGCACCGGCATTGACGCCGGACAGAACGAGGTCAGGCTTTTCCGGCAGGACTTCGCGAATGCCCATGATGACGCAATCGGTCGGTGTGCCGCGTAGCGCATAATGCTTGTCGGAAACCTTGCGCAGCCGCAGCGGCTCGGACAGTGTCAGCGAATGCGCCAGACCGCTCTGATCGGTTTCAGGCGCAACGATCCAGACATCGTCGGACAGCGTGCGGGCGATCCGCTCCAGCACCGCCAGACCCTCGGCATGAATGCCATCGTCATTCGTCAACAGAATCCGCATATCAATCCCCCGCAACCCGTTTCATTCGCGCTTCGAACCTCTCCGCCAGCCTTACCGCGGCGGGAATGCCCTTTGTCAGCCCAAATTCCTGGGCTGACAGGTCCGGCTCGACGCCGGAATGACGAAATCGGAAACTGACCGTGAAACTCAGGCCGCTTTTTCGATCCGCTTTAGGCCGCCCATATAGGGGAGCAGCACGTCAGGAATTGTGACAGAACCGTCTTCGTTCAGATAATTTTCGAGAACGGCGATCAGGCAGCGGCCGACAGCGGTGCCCGAACCGTTCAGCGTGTGAACGAACTTCGTGGCCTTGTCGTTCTTGCTGCGATAACGCGCATTCATGCGACGGCCCTGGAAATCACCGCAGACCGAGCAGGACGAGATTTCGCGGTAGGTGTTCTGTCCCGGCAGCCAGACCTCAAGGTCATAGGTCTTGCGGGCGCCGAAGCCCATGTCGCCGGTGCACAGCGTCATGGTGCGGAAATGCAGGCCAAGACGCTTCAGAACTTCCTCGGCGCAGGCCGTCATGCGCTCGTGCTCGGCAATCGAGCTTTCCGCATCGGTGATCGAAACAAGTTCACACTTCCAGAACTGGTGCTGGCGCAGCATGCCGCGCGTATCGCGCCCTGCAGAGCCCGCTTCCGAACGGAAGGACGGCGTCAGCGCGGTAAAGCGCAGCGGCAGCTTTTCACCGTCGAGAATTTCGGCGGCAACCAGGTTGGTCAGCGTCACCTCAGCCGTCGGGATCAACCAGCGACCGTCGGTTGTCCTGAACAGGTCTTCCGAGAACTTCGGAAGCTGGCCGGTACCGAACATCGCCTCGTCACGCACCAGAAGCGGCGACGACACCTCCGTATAACCGTGCTCACCGGTGTGCAGGTCGATCATGAACTGACCGAGCGCACGCTCCAGACGGGCGAGCTGGCTGGTCAGAACGGTAAAGCGCGAACCCGAAAGCTTCGCGGCACGCTCGAAATCCATGTAACCAAGCGCTTCGCCGATGTCGAAGTGTTCCTTGGCTTCGTGGTTCCAGCCAGGCTTCTGGCCAACAACGCGGGCAACGACGTTGTCATGCTCATCCTTGCCTTCGGGAACATCCTCAAGCGGAATGTTCGGCAGGCGCGACAGGGCATCGTTGAGCTCGGCGGTGACCTGACGGTCCTCCTCCTCGGCGCGCGGCATGTTTTCCTTGATGGCGGCAACTTCCGCCTTCAGCTTCTCGGCCAGTTCGGCATTCTTCTGCGCCATCGCAGCGCCGATTTCCTTCGACGCCGCGTTGCGGCGCGACTGCATGTCCTGCAGGGACTGGATGACGGAACGGCGTTTCTCATCGAGAGCGATCAGGCCTGCGGCTGCAGGCTCGGCGCCACGGCGAGCAAGGCCCGCATCGAAAGCTTCAGGGTTTTCACGTATCCATTTAATGTCGTGCATCGTCGTTCCAGACCGTTGTTTGCGTCGCCGGCAATATGTCAGCAAAACGCCGGGCGAAGACCCGGCGTGTAGAAGTCGTTGAAGCGGAAAGAGCCTTGAACGTCAGGTTTCTTCCAGCTCCGTGGTTGCGGATTCCGCAGCGCGCTTCTTCTCCACGAGTCGAGCCATGTAGATGGAAATCTCGTAGAGAATGATCGCAGGCAGCGCAAGACCGATCTGGGACATCGGATCGGGGGGCGTCAGCACCGCGGCAACCACGAAGGCCAGCACGATGGCGAATTTGCGCTTTTCCCGCAGCCAGTCGCTCGTCAGAATGCCGACACGGGCAAGCAGGGTCGTTACGACAGGCAACTGAAAAACCAGACCGAAAGACAGCACCAGCGTCATGATGAGGCTGAGATATTCCGAAACCTTCGGCATCAGCGAAATTGCGACTTCACCGTCCTCAGGCAATTGCTGCATGGCCAGGAAGAACCACATCACCATGGGTGTGAAGAAGAAGTAGACGAGCGCCGCACCAATCAGGAACAGGATCGGCGATGCGACCAGAAACGGCAGGAATGCTGCACGCTCGTTCTTGTAAAGGCCGGGCGCCACGAACTTGTAAAGCTGCGAGGCGATAACCGGAAACGCGATGACCATGGCGCCGAACATGGCGACCTTGATCTGCGTGAAGAAGAATTCCTGCGGCGCCGTGTAGATCAGCGACGATTTCGTCACGTCCAGGCCAGCCCACAGAACCGCCCACTTATAGGGAATGACAAGCAGGTTGAAGAGATGCTTGGCAACGGCAAAACAGGCGATGAAGGCAACGAAGAACGCACCGAGCGACCACATCAGTCGCGTGCGCAGTTCCATGAGGTGTTCGATAAGCGGCTGGGGCTTATCCTCGATTTCCTCACTCATGCTTCATCCTTCTTGGCCTTTGCAGCCTTTGGTTTTGCCGTCTTTGCCGCGGCCGCCTTGACGCCGTCCTTTGGCGCAGCCGGCTTCTTGACTGCGGCCTTCTTCGGTGCGGCCGCAACGGTCTCTGCACTTGCCGGCACTTTCTTTGCCGCAACGCGCTTCGGCTTTGCAGCAACCGGAGCCGCTGGTGCCGGAACATCTGCTGTCGCGACAGTGTCGGCAGCCAGTACCTTCTTGGCGCGGCTGCGCTTCGGCTTGGTCTCGCCAGCTTCAGATGCCGTTGCAACGGCAGGAGCCGACGTGGCCGGGCCGACAGCCTCGACCGGAGGCGTATCCGGCAGCTTCATGTCCGGTTCTGGCACGCTGACGAGCGGTGCAACAGGCTCGCTCGTCGCGGGTGCAGAGGTTGCGGCAGGCGTCGCCGCTTTCTGCAGGTCCGACTTGATGTCGTTGCCAAGCTGGCGCAGCGGGTTCATCGCGTCGCGCAACGAGTTTGTCGGATTGAGATTGCGGACGTCGGATATGGTCTGGCGCACGTCGTCCATGTCGGCCTCTTTCAAGGCCTCATCAAACTGGGTGCGGAAATCACCCGCCATCTTTCGAAGACCCGCCATCGTCTTGCCGAAGGCGCGGATCATGGGCGGCAAGTCTTTGGGTCCGACGACCACGATCAACACGACCGCAATCACCAGAAGCTCGCTCCAGCCGATATCTAACATCAAAACGCTCCCGAAACCGGTTCGGCAATCTCAAAGCAAACAGGGAAAACCCTGCTTACTTGATCTCGTCAGCCTTGTGCTCGACAGTCTTCGAATTTGCATCGGTAGACTGCGGCGGCGTCTGATCTTCGTCAGCGATACCCTTCTTGAAGCTCTTGATGCCCTTTGCAACATCGCCCATCAGTTCCGGGATCTTGCCACGTCCGAAGAGGACGAGAACGATCACCAGCACGATTAGCCAATGCCACACACTAAAAGAACCCATAACTGAAACTCCTGAATTTCGCTTTCAGACGATGTAAGATGTTTGACGTGGTTTTTCAAACAGCAAATCGCCTCTTCAACAATGAGTGCGCAGAATCTTTTTCCGCACAATTTCCGTGCAGAAGCACAAGTCGATCAATCGTCGCCGTCGCCACCGCTTGGTGCCAGCAATCCGAGCTCTTCCAGATCGAGCTGGGTGATCGGGTCCTCGTCTTCACGCAGGTCGTCGCTCATCATCGGCAACGGGACGCCGAAATTGGAGGGGATGCGGCCGGAGAGCAGCCCTGCCCCCTTCAGCTCTTCGAGACCTGGAAGATCGCGCAGCTCCTCAAGCCCGAAATGATCGAGAAATTCGACCGTCGTTCCGATCGTGACCGGGCGGCCGGGGGTGCGCCTGCGCCCGCGAAACCGCACCCAGCCCGCCTCCATCAACACGTCGAGCGTGCCGCGTGAGGTCTGCACACCGCGAATCTCTTCGATCTCGGCGCGGGTCACCGGCTGGTGGTAGGCGATGATGGCAAGAACCTCCAGCGCTGCACGCGACAGCTTCTTCGGTTCCTTCTCGTCGGTGCGGATCACGAAGGACAAATCGCCCGCCGTGCGGAACGCCCAGTTGCCGCCCACCTGAATGAGACCGACCCCACGGCCATTGTAGAACACCTTGAGCTTCCACATCAGCGCCGCCACGTCCATGCCACGCGGCAGGCGCTCGGCAATGAAGGCTTCCGAAACCGGCTCGGCAGAGGCGAACACCAGCGCCTCGGCAATCCGTTCGGCCTCTTTTAGCTGGCGCTCGGAAAACACCGCCGGGTCGTCGCCGACCGTGTCCGTCATCAAAACGGCTTCATCGCCAGTATTGTGCTCAGACGTCATTCCTGGTCCTTTCGGCTGCATCAGCCTCGCCGCCTCGCTCGCCCTTGCGCACGTAGATGGGCTGGAACGCCCCCTCCTGCCGGATCTGCAGCGAACCTTCACGCACCAGCTCCAGAGAGGCCGCAAAAGCGCTGGCAATCGCCGTTACGCGCATTGCCGGGTCCGGCACATAACGCAGCAGATAATGATCGAGGGCCGTCCATTCACCAACATCGCCCAGAAGGCTGGTCAGAAGCTCACGGGCCTCCACAAGGGACCAGACCTGGCGTTTTTCAATCGTGACCTGCGTGATGGCCTGACGTTGCCGGAGATTGGCGTAAGCACTGAGCAGGTCGTAGAGACTTGCATCATAAGAGGAGCGGCTGACATGCGGGATATGTTCGGGGGCGCCGCGGGCAAACACATCGCGGCCCAGCTGGTCGCGATTGACGAGCTTCTCCGCCGCATCGCGCATCGCCTCCAGACGTTTCAGCCGGAAAGCCAGCGTCGCGGCCATTTCTTCACCCGAGGGACCGTCGTCCTTGGCCTGCTGGGGAATGAGAAGCTTGGATTTGAGGAAGGCAAGCCACGCCGCCATCACCAGATAGTCGGCGGCAAGCTCGATGCGCACCCGACGCGCGCTTTCTACAAACTGCAGATATTGTTCGGCCAGCGCCAGCACCGAGATGCGGGACAGATCGACCTTCTGGGTCCGGGCAAGATGCAACAGCAGATCGAGTGGACCTTCGAAGCCGGCCACGTCGATGACAAACGCAGCTTCGCCGGTCAGCCGCTCTGGCGTCACATCCTGCCAGAGCTTCTCCATCGGTGTCGAATTGCGAGACTTGTCTGCCGCCATTGCTCCATCCGCCGGGTTTCCGGCCTGTCGTCCCTACCCAGATGGCGCCGACTGTTTTTCAGGAAACGGCCCACATGGCGTTGAATTCGGCTCTCAGTTCCGCCTCATCGGCTGCATCCGCGACCGTAAAGCCGATCTCGACGGCGCGTGCGCGCTCCAGGGCGCGGCCGGAAAGGACGGGAACTTCCTTCACGACCTGAAGCATTTCACCCATCACGCCGTTGCAATGCAAGACTATATCACAGCCGCCCTCAACAATATTCGCCGCCCGCTCGCCAAGCGTGCCCTTGAGCGCATTCATCGAGCTGTCGTCCGACATCAGCAGACCGTCGAAGCCGATACGGCCACGGATGATCTCATCGATGACCTTGGCAGAAGTGGTGGCCGGGCGTTCGCGATCGACGGCATTGAAAACGAGATGCGCGCTCATCGCCATCAATTCGTGTCGGAGGGCGCGGAACGGCACGAAGTCGTGACGATCCAGTTCATCGAGAGGAACATCGACCACAGGCAACTCGTGATGCGAATCCACCATGCCGCGACCATGGCCGGGCATATGCTTCATCACCGGCAGCATGCCGCCAGCCTTCAGGCCATTGGCGGCCGCCTGCCCCATCTCCGCAACCATCTCAGGCGCGTAACCATAGGCGCGGTTGCCGATGACGTTGCTGGCGCCTTCCACCGGCACGTCAAGCACCGGCAGGCAATCGACATTGATGCCGAACCTCATCAGATCGAAGGCATGCAGGCGCGACATCAGCCAGGCCGCACGCAATCCCGCCTCGCGATCGCGCTCATAGATCTCGCCGAGAATGCGGGCGTTCGGATAGGCCTGAAGGATCGGCGGCTTGATGCGCTGCACACGTCCGCCTTCCTGATCGATCAGCACCGGCGCATTCGGGCGGCCGATAGCGTCACGCATCGATGCGACCAGATCGGTAATCTGCTGCGGCTCGCCGATATTGCGACCGAACAAAATGAAGCCCCAGGGGCGCTCATCGCGATAAAGGGAGATTTCGTCCGCCGTCAGTTCAAGACCGCTGCACCCAAGGATCATAGCTTTGGAAACTGTCATGATGTCATGCCCGCAAAAGAAACAGAAAGGGAAGGAAGGCCACAAAAAAGCCGGGAGCGTGGTCGGTCCCGGCTTTTGTCTTGAAAGGGTCTGGTATCAGCGTGCGACGAGGCAGCTTCCGCCGGCAGCGCGGTAGCGTTCGCACAACGCTACAGCTTCGTTCTTGTCACCGGCCGGGATGCGGACGCGGTAGAACGTGCCCTTGCCGGCAATTTCGGCTGCCTTGATGTCCACGCCGCGGCCGCCGATGACGGAACCGAACTTGGCGGACAGGCTCTGGTAGGACTTCTGCGCTTCAGCCTGGCTCGGCAAGGAGGCAACCTGAACGTAATAACCACCGGAAGACGCCGTGTTCGTGACAGCCGGGGCCGCCGCAGCCGTCTGCTGCGTGGCCTGCGGCTGCGCAGGCGTTGCCGGCGTCGTCGGGCGAACATTGCCCTGATTGGTCACGGTCGCAACCACGTTGGCAGGCTGAGCGGACGGACGAGCCGACGGAACAGGAGCGCCGTTCTGGTTGGCAGCCGGAGCCGTCGTTGCAGCAGGCGTGTGTGGCTGCGCCGGTTCAGGCGTGACGGCAACACGCGATGCGGCGATCACGGCCGGAGCACCCTCACCCGCATTGTTCACCGGCGGCGCCGCCAGCTCGGCAACCTTGTCAGCCGCCGGCTGTGGTGCTGCCGGAGCATCGATTTCCTGCGCAACGAGCGTGCCGTCGGGCTTGACGATCATCGTGCGGACCTTGCGCGGCGAAACGCCTGGGGTCGCAGCCGTTTCCGTCTGTGCGGCCTTTTCCTGCGGAGACAGGAGGCGCGGATCTTCGGTTTCACCAACAGGCGTACCTGCGGCTTCCATTTCACCGTCGTTTTCACCTTCCAGCGGAAGCTGCTCGGGGATCAGCGTACGCTGAACCACATCGACAGGCTCTTCGCTGCTGGAAATCAGCGACGGCTGCTTCGGATCTGCAGCGCTGCCACCGGCAACGCGATCATAAACGGCCTTGTCCTGGTTCGGGACAACACGACCGCCCGGATTTTCCGGAACGACTTTGGTCGGATCGTTGTCGGCGGAAATGATGACCGGCGCGCCGCCGGAGCCCGTGCTCGACGAACCGCCGAACATCAGAGCGTAGACACCACCACCGATCAGCACTAGGCCAACGGCTGCCGCAACCGGCATCAGCCAGCGGCGACCGGAACGTTCTTCTTCACCACGATAAGCTGCCTGATGGTCGGCATAACCATCGTCCTGCATCTGGTTGCCGCGAGACACCGAGGCTTCCTGCATGGAGCGACGGAAGTCCTCTTCCAGTGCGCGCTCGAACTCGTCGACATCCTGCGGCGCCGGCGCGGCAGGACGTGCCTGCTGGGCGTTTCCGCGGGCTTCGGCATGTTTATGGCGATCAAGACCACCCGTCACTGCGGGCGCAAACAGGGCCGCGAGTTCAGTGTCGATGTCGAGGTCTTCTTCCTGACGGCGAACAGGCTTCGGTTCGAAAGCGGCAACCGGCAGTTCCGGAACATCCATCTCGGTGATGGTTTCCGGATGCTCCTCGGTTTCGCCGATCTGCGAAGGATCGAACGGCAGGCTTTCAAGCGAGGCGGGCTCGGCCACTTGCGGTGCCGGCGCTGCGGCAACAGGCGCTGCCGGACGCGGAGCCGGTACTACGGCAACGGGCGCAGGCGCCGCAACAACAGGAGCCGGGGCAGAAACGCGGCTTGCAGCAGCAACAACAGGTGCGGCAGCAACCGTGACAGTCGCAGGACGCTGTGCCGGCGGCGTGGCGACCCGAACAGGGATCGGCGGCGCGACAGGCGCAGGCTTCGGCTGCGCAGCAACGACTGGTGCCGGTGCGGCTGCGACAGGCTGCGGCTCGGAGACAACATCGATGGAAGCGATTTCCGACAGGTCGAGATCCAGATCGAGATCATCGAGAGCCAGTTCGAAATCGTCGTCGTTGAAACCGTCAAAATCGGCCATCACAGGCGCTTCGACGGGCTTCGGAGCAACGGCTTCAACAACCGGTTCCCTGCGAACGGGAGCGGCAGCAACAGGCTCCTGCGCGGCGGGAGCTTCCGGCGCGCGGGTCGGAATGGAGTATTTGGCAACGTCGTAGATCAGCTCGTCCATTGGCGAAAGCTGGTCTGCGGAAGGCGTGGCCGCAACCTCGGCGACAGGCGCGAAGGTGGCTGCAGCATCCTGTGCCTGAACTGTAACCGGTGTCGGCTCGACACGGGCCTCGACACGGCGCGGTTCGGCAGCCGGCACATCCCGGCGGGCGCCGAAATTGGCAAGCGGCAGACGAAGGCCGGAGAACTCCAACGACGAACGGCCAACCTGCGACGGGGCGCGGACGGAAGGAGCGACATGCGGCTGAACGGGCGCTGGCGTCACCGGCGCTTCTGCAGCAACCGCCTGCTCGACCTCGTCGGCGAGATCGAACGTCGGAACCTGTGCGACCTCGGCATGTGCATAGGGCTGTGCGCTCGAGGAAATATCGGCAGGCAGCGCAGGCATTTCATGCCATTCGGCCTGCTGCGGCTCGAAGGATGGCTCCGGCTGCCATGCGGCCTGTTCGTAAACCGGCTCTTCGTAAGCTACCGGCTGTGGCTCGCGAGGCTGTACGTCGAACACTTCGGCGACAGCGCCTGCATCATCACGGAAATCATTGCGGATATCGAAGGCGTGTGCGCCCTCATCCTGCTGCGCATAGGCGAACTCCGCGCCGGGAAGCGGCTCTTCCCTGACCTGCGGCTCTTCGACCGGCGCAAATTCCGGCTCGCGACGTGCGAAAACGGATTCGACGCGCTGCATGAAATCGCCGGCATGAATGCCGCCGCGCACGTCGTTGGCCGGATCGAGAACGACCGGATCGGCGCTTGGCGCGTCATAGACCTCGAACTCGCGCAGAAGTTCGTCTTCAAGATTGAATTCGGGTTCGCGCCGGACATCGGGCGACGCAGCGGACTGCGTAGCCTGGGACGTCACATGCGAAGGACGATCCTCGAAGCCGACGATACGCGCCAGCTCTGCCAAAGGATCATTGTCAGCGAATTCCTCGGACCGGTTGCCCCGGTTATACGCGACATTTTTTTCGACCATTACGTGTTCCACCATCTACGCATTGCAGCTCTTGCCAGCGTATTGTGAGCAAATAATGGTGATATGTTATCGCATTTCGTCAGGTGCGTCCGCTCCCAAAAGAGCAAGTCCGGACTTCAAAACATTCGCGACAGCATTCACCAGCCCGAGTCTGGCAATGCTCAATTCTCGGTTTTTATCGTTAACAAAACGTAATTCCGGCTGGTCTTTACCTTTATTCCAGTGTCCGTGGAAGAAACTTGCCAGGTCATAAAGGTAAAATGCGAGGCGATGAGGCTCATGCGTCAGCGCTGCAGACTCGATCAGGCGCGGATATTCCGCAAGCTTAGCAACAAGCTGCAACTCATTGATATCACTAATCAATGATGCAGAGGCAGCCAGCTCTTCCTGCGTCGGAGCAAGCCCCGGAAACGCTTCTTTCGCCTGCCGGAACACGGACATGCAACGCGCATGCGCATACTGCACGTAAAAGACCGGATTATCCTTCGATTGTTCCGTTACTTTCGCAAAATCGAAGTCGAGCGGCTCGGAATTCTTCCGATAGAGCATCATGAATCGCACCGGATCACGACCGACTTCATCCACAACATCGCGCAAAGTGACGAAATCACCGGAGCGCTTCGACATCTTCACCGGCTCACCGTCGCGGAACAGCTTCACGAGCTGGCACAACAGAACGGTCAGTTTCGACTTGCCTTCGGAGACAGCTCTCGCCACCGCCTCGAGACGCTTGACGTAACCGCCATGATCGGCGCCGAGCACGTAGATCATCTCGTTGAAGCCACGATCGTACTTGTTCTTGAAGTAGGCCACGTCAGCCGCGAAGTAGGTATAGGAGCCGTCAGACTTCATCAGCGCGCGGTCCATGTCGTCGCCGACCTCTGTAGAACGGAACAGCGTCTGTTCGCGGTCTTCCCAATCGTCCGGCAACTCTCCCTTCGGCGGCGGCAGCGTGCCCTTGTAGACATGGCCCTTGAAAGTAAGATCGTTGATGGCCGACAGAATGGGGCCGCCATTGCCCGCATGCAGCGTGCGCTCCGAGAAGAACACGTCATGCTTGACGTTGAGGGCCGCCAGATCCTCACGGATCATCACCATCATCGCATCGATCGCCTTGTCCTTGACGATCGGCATCCACTTTTCTTCCGGCATGGTGCGCAGCTTGATGCCGTACTCGTCCGCCAGCGCCTGGCCGACCGGAACGAGATAGTCGCCCGGATAAAGACCGGGAGGAATGACGCCGACATCCTCACCCAGCGCTTCGCGGTAACGCAGGAACACAGAACGCGCCAGAACATCGATCTGCGAGCCGGCGTCGTTGATGTAATATTCCTTGGTAACGTCATAACCGGCGAAGGACAGCAGGTTCGCCAGCGTGTCGCCAACAACGGCGCCACGGCAATGGCCGACATGCATCGGTCCCGTCGGGTTTGCCGACACATATTCAACGTTGATCTTCTGACCGACACCAACCTTCGAGCGACCGAAATCGGTGCCCTCGGAGATCATGCCCGACAGCAGGCGCTGCCAGTAGCCAACGGACACCTTGAGGTTGATGAAGCCGGGACCGGCAACATTGACGCTGTCGACATCCGGGTCCTGCTGCAGCGCAGGCACGATCAGTTCCGCCAGTGCGCGCGGATTGGTGCCAAGCGGCTTTGCCAGCACCATGGCGGCGTTGGTCGCCACATCACCGTGGCTCGCATCACGCGGCGCTTCGACGGTGACTCGTCCAAAATCGATATTTTCGCGGTTCTGTTTCACGAGATCGACTGTCTCGAGCGCGTTTTTGATCCTGGTATCGAAATCGGCAAAAATATTCATCGTTCCAACCTGCGCGAAGCGTTTTCTGTTCTGATATCCGGCAATATGTCACCGGTCGGGGGTTCGCGATCGCCCGCTGCCCTATCGTAAATCCGGTGTATGGTCAAACAGCCGCTGGTGGGTGCGCAGTGCATAACTGTCGGTCATCCCAGCCAAATAGTCGCCGACGTGGCGGGCCTTGGCCGCGACACTCATGCCGGAAATACTGTCCACCCAGTAGTGGCTCTGCATTTCGGCAGGTGTTTCCATATAACGGTGGAAAAGATCGGTGACGATCTGTGTTGCGCCTGCGCGGATGCGCATGATTTCCGGATGCCGGTAGATATGGCCGAACAGCAGCTTCTTGATCTGCTTGTCGGTTTCGGCCATCGCCGGCGAGAAGGTTGCGACCGTCAGATCGGCGGCGCGAATATCGGCCGCGCTCTTCGGCTTCAGCCTGGCAAGATTATGCTGCGCAACGCCGATGACATCTTCCACCATGCGGGTGATTTGCCGGCGCATGATTTCATGGGCAAAACGGTCCTCATCCAGCTTCGGGTATTTCTCCCGAACCTCGGCCATCAGGCCGCTGAGGAAAGGCACCTCCTCCAGCATCTCGAAGGTCAGATAACCGGCCCGCAGACCATCATCGATGTCGTGCGTGTTGTAGGCGATGTCATCGGCAATGGCCGCGACCTGCGCTTCAAGGCTTGCATAGGTGCCGATCTCGAGATCCTGTAGCTGGCAATATTCGAGGATCGGCAGAGGCACCGGCCCATGCGTGCCCTCGCCCCTGGCGTCGAGCAGCGGTCCATTATGCTTGACCAGCCCTTCCAGCGTTTCCCAGGTGAGATTGATCCCGTCATATTCAGCGTAGCGGCGCTCCAGCTTGGTGACGATGCGCAGCGACTGGGCGTTATGATCGAACCCGCCATAGGGCTTCAGCACTTCATCCAGAGCATCCTCGCCGGTATGACCGAAAGGCGTGTGGCCAAAATCGTGGACGAGTGCGACGCCCTCGGCCAGATCCTCATCCAGTTTCAGTGCACGCGCCAGCGCACGCGCAATCTGCGCCACCTCGATGGTGTGGGTCAGGCGTGTGCGGTAGTGGTCTCCATCCGGGCTGATGAACACCTGCGTCTTGTGCTTGAGCCGGCGAAACGCCGTGGTGTGGACGATACGATCGCGGTCGCGCTGGAATTCGGATCGCGTCAGACTGGATGGTTCCGGGAACAGACGCCCACGCGTCGTCCATGGATCGGCGGCGAAAACCGCACGCTCTCCGCTTCCAAACCCCAGTGCACGCTGATCGATTATCATGCCTTGTCCTGCCATATGGCCATTGACCTTTTCATCTACCCTTCATACCTATCGCGAAGGTTGCCGCAAAGCACGTTCGCTGTGTGGTAACGCTATAGACGGCCAATTTGACTGGTTTATAATCGGTCTTGCACAGAACTTTACTCGCCGGTTCTTGACCCCGGTTGGAGAAAACACATGACGACTGACATCACACTATCGGAATCCGCCGCAAAACGAATCGCCCAGATTGTCTCTGCCGAGGCTGGAAAACAGGCTCTTCGCGTCTCTGTCGAAGGTGGCGGCTGTTCCGGCTTTTCCTACAAGTTCGACCTCGACGGCGAACCGACCGACGACGATATCGTCATCGCCCGCGGCGACGCCAAGGTGCTGATCGACAGCATGTCCGTGGTCTATATGGCGGGCTCGGAAATCGACTTCGTCGACAATCTGCTTGGCCAGTCGTTCCAGATCAAGAACCCGAACGCCGTCGCAAGCTGCGGCTGCGGCACCAGCTTCTCGATCTGACCCTTCTTTCCACCGCTACCACGCCCTCGCCGGGGGAAAACGGTGGCAATCACTGCCGCATCGGGTAAAAGGATTCCTGTAAAAAGGAATTACCGATGAAGATTGCCACCTGGAACATCAATGGCGTTAAGGCGCGTATCGAAAACCTTTGCCAGTGGCTGAAGGATTCCGCGCCCGATATCGTTTGCCTCCAGGAAATCAAATCGGTCGACGAGGGTTTCCCGCGCCTTGAGATTGAGGCGCTGGGTTATCATGTCGAGACCCACGGCCAGAAAGGCTTCAACGGCGTCGCTCTGCTCTCCAAGGTGAAACCCGACGAGGTCAATCGCGGCCTGCCGGGAGACGACGCCGACGAACAGGCCCGCTTCATCGAGGGTGTATTCTCGGTCGAAGGCGGCGTGATCCGTGTCTGCTCGCTTTATCTGCCGAACGGCAACCCGCCGGACGATCCGGTCAAATACCCCTACAAGCTGGCATGGATGGAGCGTCTTCGTCGTTTCGCCGAAGATCGTCTTGCACTGGAAGAGCCGCTCATTCTGGCCGGCGACTACAACGTCATCCCCGAACCGTTCGACTGCCATGACCCGCGCGTTTGGGAAGGCGATGCACTGTTTCTGCCGCAGACCCGCACCGCGTTCCGCAAGCTGGAGCATCTGGGCCTCACCGACGCAGCACGCGCGACCACCGATGCAGCGGGTCTTTATACCTTCTGGGACTACCAGGCTGGCGCCTGGCCGAAGAACAACGGCATTCGCATCGATCATCTGATGCTTTCGGCGGAAGCGTCCGACCGGCTGCAATCGGTCATGATCGAAAAACACGTTCGCGCCTGGGAAAAACCTTCAGACCACGTGCCCGTCTGCGGTTACTTCGATTTCTCGCCGGTCAACTGACGCATAAGCGCTCGAACAGACATGTTCGAGTGCAACGAACCGGTATGTTCAGGATGTCATGAAGTCCGAACGGATCAGTCCAGATCCTCGCCACGCATGCTCTGTGCGAGCGAAATGGCGGCGCGGCGATCGTTCTCGGTGGCAAGCGAGAAAGCCTGCTCCTGAATGTTCTGAATCCAGGTGCAATCGGCTGCCGCGCACTTGTCCAGTGCCGCCGTCATGAACGCCAGTCCACGCGTCGTCTGGCCTTCCTGGAACAGGAGATTGCCGAAGATCGACATCGCGCCCGCATGGCCGTGTCGACGCGCCTGGTTGAGCCACTTCTTCGCCTGTTGCACATCAGCGCGGCCGCCCTCGCCGGCCAGGATCATCTCCGCCAGCTTGAACTGTGCTTCCGCAACACCAAAGGTGGAGGCCACCTGGAAATAGAGTTGACGCGCCTGCGACATGTCCATCTTCACCGGACTGCCGGGAATGCCGTGGCGGTAATAATTGGCGAGAGACAGGAGAGCGTTGACGAAAAAACCGGTATCTTCCGAGCCAGGTTCGACACCCTGGTTGGCGATTTCGCTGTAGATCTTGAAAGCTTCGAAGTCGTTCTGGGCGACGCCATCGCCATAGGCATACATGTTGGCCAGCGCCCAACGGGAACCGGTGTGACCTTTTTCTGCAGCGTAACGGTAGGCCTCGACAGCCTCATCCTTGTTGCCGTTCTTGTAGGCCTTGAAGCCAAACTTGAACAGATCAAAGGGGCCGGATTCCTTTGTCACGCCTGCATTGATATCAAAAGCCGCAGCAGGCATTGCGAGCGACGCAAGCAACATGCCCAGGAAGAGCGGCTTTATAACGTTGGCTTCACATTTCAGCATTTCAGCGAACTTCTCTCACTCTACCCGGCGTATAGCCAATACTTGCGGAATACTGCAAAGCCAAACTCCGCCGGGTCGCGATTTTTCGAATACACTGCGTCTTTCCGGCAGCACTTTCCAGCGCACCACCGATGGTCTGTTGCGGTAACTGCTCAAGTTTTTCAGTGAGACAGATATAGACATAATTTCCGGCAATATCGCGGCGCCCCACCGCTCTTTTGCCAGGTCCAAACAAGTGCGGGGAGCACAATTCCCTCGTTACTTGCTTAAACCCTGAATCCAAATCCGTTTTCACTTTCCGCAATTCCACAGGACCATAAAAAACGCCTGCATATTCTTCCATTCCCGCGTCCGTAAACAAAGCCAAGCACCTTGTTTGTGGCGGGAAATGGACAAATCTGCCCACATTCCAACGCGACTAGAAGCTTGCAGAAAAGTGTTGCGAAATCGTCACAAAACAGACAGGCCCAAAAATTTTGTCTGTCAGGAATCACAGTCACAAAAGAAAAAAGGCCCGGTTGGTAAACCGGACCTTTCCAAACGTCACCCTAGGCAGATCGCCTCAGAACTTGACCTTCACACCGGTCGAGATCGCAGCAACGAGATCGTTGCCGAAATCGTAGCCAGCTTCGTCGCCGCAAGTTGCGGGGCCAGAGCCACAGCGTGCGCCAGCGATCGAAGAGCTACCCGAGGTCAGGAGACCCAGAGCGCCAGCAATCTTGAACTCGATGTTCTTGTTCGGCGAGTAGATCAACTGGGTGCCGAGCATCCAGGTGTCGGTCTGCGTGCCGATAACGGTCGAGGTGCCACGATCCCAGGTCAGGCTGACAGCACCGCTCCACTGATTGTTGAACTTGTGACCGACACCGCCGGAAATCGTCCAGCCATCGCGGTAGAACAGATCAAGCGTGTTGAGCGAGCTTGCACCCGGAACGCAGGGAGACACGCCAACCGGGCAGAAAGGCACAACCTGGATCTGGCTCCAGTCGGTCCACTTCACAGAGCCGAACGCAAGCCAGTCGGGCGCGATACCGGACTGAACCTTGAGCTCAAGGCTGTCAGGCATGGAAACCGAACCGTAAACCGGCGTATTCTTCCCACCGTAAACGGCCAAGGGAGTGCCAGGAACAGGTGGAACGCTGGTCAGGCTGACAGTACCGCTCAGATCGTGATCGACTGCACTGTTGTAAACCAGGCTGGTACGGAACGCGATTTCAGGAATTTCGTATGCGACACCCGCACGCCAGCCCCAGCCGTCACCTTCCATCTCCAGCTTTCCGATGCCCGAGTAGAGCGAAGGGTATGCCGGGCCAAGTGCGGTCGGAGAAACAACCTGACGATATTTGTAACCGCTAAGCTCCTGATAGAAGCCGCCACCGATGATCGAGAAGTCACCCTTGCCGAGATCGAACTTCACGCGGCAGGTCGTGGCATAGTTATGCGACTTGACCTTGGTTTCGATGTTGTAGCTCGAGCCCTGCCAGATGCCTGGCTTGAGGTGGGCACCCCATGGCTCCGAATAGTCGAACATGCAGTCGCCGAAATCGCCAATGGCTGCCTTGGCGCCAACGCGGGTCGACCAGTAATTTTCGGAATCGTCCGCGCTTGTGGACCAGGAGGATGGCAATAGACCACCGCTCTTTACCGGATTGTCCCGTGCGTTCTTCACTTCGCGCTGAGGCGCAACGAAGGTTGCAGAGCTATCCAGAACATAGTCGGACGGATCGAACAGCAGGTCGATATTGTAGCCGCCACGCTCAAGGCCGCCAGCCAGCGAAGGCGTTACCGCTGCGATGCTGACCGCAAAACATACCGCGCCGCGAAAAATTGCAGTTTTTGCCATCTCTCTCCCCAATCAAGGCAATGTGATCGTCAACAGACTGAAGTGGTTCGCGGGAAATGACAATCTGCCGCGAGTTGGCGCAGTTCTGCGACAATGTCCCATTTTTTTACGTAAGATTTTCATGTTCGCCCTCTCGCCTAATCATTTTAGGCTATTTTTCTAACCCCACAGCAAAAACCAGACATAAAACGAAACAAATTCCCACTCCGGATGGGAAATGTCGCCGAATGACAACACTGAAAACTTTCCAAAAGAAAGTCCGTTATCAGGCCGTTTTCATTGGATATTTCGCTGTTTTCGTCCCCTTCGCGCCGTGTCGACGGCAACGAAACATTTCACTTTGCGATCATGGACGATTCGTCGCTGCAGCGCAGCAAAGGCCGGAAAAGAAACTTTGCAAAACACAAAAAAAGCGCCCCTTTTTCAAGGAGCGCTTTTTTATTGCCACAGTAGTCGGAGGCCGGTTTATCCGGCTTCGCTGACCCGCTGCAACGCGGTCTTCAGGCTGACAAGCTGAACATCCAGCTCCGCCTTGCGCTCGCGGTCTGCCGCCACGACTTCCGGATCGGCATTGGCAACGAACTTCTCGTTGCCAAGCTTCTTGTCGATACGTTCCATTTCGGCTTCGACCTTGCCAATCGCCTTTTCAAGACGTGCCTCCTCAGCCGAGAGATCGATCAGGTTGCCAAGCGGCAGGCAGATGGTCGCTTCGCCGATGATGATCTGCGCGGACCCCTTCGGCGCAACATCCGCACCGCGGATTTCGTCCGCACGCGCAAGACGACGGATCGCAGCCGCATGGCGATCAAGCCGTGCTTCGGTCGACGTGTTGGCACCGACGACGACGAGCGCTGCCGTCGCACCCGGCGGCACATTCATTTCAGCGCGAGCCGAACGAATGCCGGAAACGAGATCGATCAGCCAGTTGATTTCTGCAGCCGCAGCATCGTCGCGGAATTCCGGCGTCGGCCAGTCGGTGTGGCAAAGAAGATCGGTGCGCTCTTCACCCTCGCCTGCCGTATGCGCCCACAGCTCTTCCGTCATGAACGGCATGAAGGGATGCAGCAGCTTGTAGATTTCTTCCAGAACGTAGGCAGCGCATGCCTGCGATTCCTTCTTTGCGGCTTCATCTTCGCCGCTGAACACCGGCTTCAGCAGTTCCAGATACCAGTCGCAGAACTGGTTCCAGACGAAGCGGTAGATCGTTCCTGCCGCATCGTTGAAGCGGAAGTTCTCGATCGCACCGGTCAGATCTCTCGTGGTGTTGGCAAGCTCGGTCAGAATCCAGCGGTTGATCGTCAGCGAAGCGGTTTCCGGCAGGAAATGCGGATCGCGCTTCACACCGTTCATTTCGGCAAAGCGGGTCGCGTTCCATAGCTTCGTACCGAAGTTGCGATAACCGGCGATACGCGCCGGATCGAGCTTCACGTCGCGTCCCTGCGCCGCCATGATGGCAAGCGTGAAGCGCAACGCATCCGCACCGTACTCGTCGATCAGGTCGAGCGGATCGATGACGTTACCCTTGGACTTCGACATCTTCTGGCCGTTCTTGTCGCGGACCAGAGCGTGAATGTAGACCGTGCTGAACGGCTCGACCGGATTGCCGGCATCGTCCTTCATGAAGTGCAGACCCATCTGCATCATGCGAACGACCCAGAACGGAATGATATCGAAACCGGTCACAAGCACGTTGGTCGGATAATAGCGCGCCAGTTCCGGCGTCTTTTCCGGCCAGCCGAGCGTCGAAAACGGCCAGAGTGCCGACGAGAACCAGGTGTCGAGAACGTCCTCGTCACGTGTCAGGATTTCGCCCGGCTTGAAGTTCTCGAGCTTTTCCTCGACCCATGCCTTCCACGGACCTTCGTGGGCGATGTAGTGCTGGATAGCCGCTTCCAAAGCCTCTTCTTCGGTCTTTTCAACGAAGACCTGACCATCCGGGCCGTACCAGGCCGGAATCTGGTGACCCCACCAGAGCTGACGCGAAATGCACCAGGGCTGAATGTTTTCCATCCACTGGAAGTAGGTGTTTTCCCAGTTCTTCGGAACGAAATTGGTGCGGCCTTCGCGAACCGAAGCAATCGCCGGCTTGGCCAGCGTCTTGTTGTCGACCCACCACTGGTCGGTCAAACGCGGCTCGATCGGCACACCACCACGGTCGCCATGCGGAACCACGTGCTTGTGCGGCTCGATCTTGTCGAGAAGACCGGCTTCTTCGAAGATTTCAACGATGATCTTGCGGGCTGTGAAGCGGTCCTGCCCTTCCAGACGATCCCACGCGCCATGCAGGGCGGCCGGGTTGCTCAGTCCTTCGAGGAAGTCCTCATTGTCCTTGATCGAGATCGTCGCATCGATGTTCATGACATTGATGGCGCGCAGACCGGCGCGCTTGCCGACTTCGAAGTCGTTGAAATCATGCGCTGGCGTGATCTTGACGGCACCGGTTCCGGCAGCCGGATCGGCATAGCTGTCCGCGACGATCGGGATCTTGCGACCGACGATCGGCAGAATGACGTGCTTGCCGACGATGCTCTTGTAACGCTCGTCATCGGGGTTGACCGCAATACCAGTGTCACCGAGCATGGTCTCAGGACGCGTCGTCGCAACAACGATGTAATCGCGCGTTTCGAACTCGGTGGGCTTGCCCTCTTCGTCGAAAGCAATCGGATACTGGTAGGTAACGCCCTTTTCCAGCGGGTAGCGGAAATGCCAGAGGTTCCCCTTCACGTCCAGCTGCTCCACTTCCATGTCGGAAATGGCGGTCAGAAGCTTCGGGTCCCAGTTCACAAGGCGCTTGTCCTTGTAGATCAGGCCATCCTTGTAAAGCGATACGAAAACTTCGAGAACGGCTTCGGAAAGCCCCTCGTCCATGGTGAAGCGTTCACGCGACCAGTCGCAGGACGCGCCAAGGCGCTTCAACTGGTTGAAGATCAACCCGCCGGACTCGGCCTTCCATTCCCAGACCTTTTCGACGAAAGCCTCGCGGCCCATGTCGCGACGGCCCGGCAACTGCTGTTCCATCAGCTTGCGCTCGACAACCATCTGCGTGGCAATACCGGCATGGTCCATGCCTGGCTGCCACAACACGTCCTTGCCGCGCATGCGCTCGAAACGGATCATGATGTCCTGCAGCGTGTTGTTGAGCGCGTGGCCCATGTGCAGGGAGCCCGTCACGTTCGGCGGCGGGATCACGATGGTGAAGGTTTCCGCGCCCGGCTTGGCGTTGGCGCCGGCACGGAAGGCATTGGCCTCGTCCCAGGCTGCGGCGATCTTCGGTTCGACGGATGCGGAATCGTAGGTCTTTTCGAGCATTTCCTGACCTGAATTTTAGAGTTCTATGTTGATTTTTTAAATAAGGATGGCCGGTTGAGAGTCAACAGAAACCGGACATTTCGACGGCAAAGGTTATCAAACAAAAAAGCCGCCCCCGGAACGGAGCGGCCTTTGTACCTAACCTTATCCGTTGATCAGCGGCGCGAACCGCGCGCCACGCGCTCGATTTCCTCGCGCACGAGACGTTCCACCAGCGTCGGAAGATTGTCTTCCAGCCAGTCCTGCAGCATCGGCCGCAGCATTTCCTGCGCCATGTCTTCAAGCGAACGGCGCTCCACGCCGTCAAAAACCTCGGCAAGTTCACCGAAGGAACGGGCAATCTGCTCGCCAGCGGCAGCGGAAATCAGGCTGTTGAGCGAGGAGATGCCCTCAGCCTGCGGCTCCTCCGGCTGCTGGATGGGCTCGATCTGAGCTTCAAACTGCGGTGCTTCCTCGATTTCCGGCAAAATCAGAGACGGCGCCTCAAAACGTTCTTCGACAACAGGCGTCTCGATAGCACCACGCAGGGCGACATTTTCGAAACGCGGTTCGGCGACTGTAATGTTTTCGATAGCGGCAGCGGCAGCGCGATCCTCGACCGCACCGAAGGTCGGCTGCTCGCGGCTTTCCTGCTGTGCGGCAACCATCAAAGGACGCACGTCGGTCGGACGCTGCGCGACCGGACGCTCGATCGGAGCGGGTGCAACCGGGCTTGCTGCCTGCGCCAGTTCTTCTGCACGGCGCTGCTGCGCCTGCGCGGCGAATGCCTGCGGTCCCATGGCCGCATTGCGATCGGCAGCAGCTCTGACGCGTGCGGCCACATCGGCAAGCGACATGGTCTTTTCGCCGGCACTCTCCTGCTGTTCGGACATAGAGGCAAAATCCTGTGCGGGGCGCTGGCCGTAAGCCTGGTTGGCCGCAGGTGGAACACGTGTCGGAAGGCTGGACGTATCGGCCGCGAAGGATGTTTCCGCAACCATTTCGTCTTCATCGTCATAGACCGGCGGCAACTGCCCCGAAAACGCGCCGGCAGGACCAGGCTCGTTACTTTCGATGATCCGGCGGATCGACGCCAGAATTTCTTCCATGGACGGTTCACGCGCTACGCTTGGCTGAGCCATTTCTATCCCCGAGTTCCACTTAAAGGCCATGCGGGGCGGCAAAATACACACGCGCCCCGAATCACCCCTAGTTTAGGCCAGCCGACTCAGGAACTAAATCGCCGATTGAGCGACTTTCGCAGCGGTACACAGCTTTGTTACGCCAACAAAAAAGCCGGAATGGAAGAACCATCCCGGCTTTCATGAAAAAAATGTGGTTTTCGTCAGAAAACGAAATCCTTGGCCTTGGCAAAGCCCGGAACCGGCTTGATCGACGCGTTGAACAGCGTGACCGAGGACGTGCCGTTGCCGTCACGGCGGTAAACGGTTGCCTTGGCAGCATTGCCGTAGCCGACGACGACGACCAGTCGTCCGCCGTCGCGAAGCTGACCGAGCAGTCCAGCCGGCACGTCTTCGACAGAGCCGTTGATGAAGATCAGATCGTAAGGAGCTTCGCCCGCATAACCCTTTTCAAGGTCCCCGGTCACAACGGCAACATTGTCGTAGCCAAGCGAAGCGAGAGTTTCGGTTGCTTCAGCAGCGAGCTGCTCGTCGCTTTCCAGCGAAACGACCGAACCTGCAAGCTGCGACAGGATAGCAGCCGCATAACCGGAACCGCCGCCGATCTCCAGAACCACGTCGTCCTTCGTCACGGCAGCAAGCTGAAGAAGCTTTGCAAGCGGCGAGGCCTTCATGACGTAACGCGCAGGACGACCGTCCTTTGCGGGACAGACCTGCAGATCCTCGTCCACATAGGCAATCTGCTTGACGCCAGCCGGCACGAAAGCTTCGCGCGGAACGTTCGCAAACGCCGTAAGCACGGAATGCGACGTCACGTCGGTCGTACGCAACTGGCTGTCGACCATCTTCGCGCGCGCGGTTTCGAAATCCATCATATCGTTATCGCCTCAATTTCACGGATGCAGGGCAAAAACGCCACGGCTCCAAAGCTCTCAAGCGGCACAGGGCTCCCCCTCGCCTTTCGATAATCTCATAATTGCCCGCGCCCGTGCTTTCAAGCACGCGATGAGGCCTAACGAGGAAAAAGAGCAGGAGGATTTTGGGAGAACAACAGAAAACGACCGCACCAACTGAAAGGCGCGCTGTCTATTCATCACTGTGTGGTTGAATTTTTTTGGAGGCCTCGCCCGGAATTGAACCGGGGTACAAGGATTTGCAGTCCTCTGCGTCACCACTCCGCCACGAGGCCTCACACGCTCTTCGTTTCGAGCGATGGCGGGCATTTAGAACGAATCCATTTTGGGTGCAAGGGGGTTAAAGTAGAATGCCAATTTTTTCCGTGAACATCTCAACGTCATTCACGGAACTCTTTGCATTTTGTGATGGAAGCCCACGACCCAATTTCTGGATAAGCAACGAAACGGCACCACAGGCTGCATCATAGAGACACGCCTGTGGTGCCATCGGTTAAACTCGGCCCAGGAGCACGAGTATCAGCACGATCACCAGAACCAGACCGAGGCCGCCCGAGGGGCCGTAGCCGTAATTGTGGTATCCCCAGCTCGGCAGAGCGCCGATGAGGAAAAGAATAAGAAGAATGACGAGGATTGTGCCGAGCATTTGGACCCTCCTGGAGTTGCATTTGTCCTGCGGATTCAAATGGTCGAGCGCGATAAAGGTTCCGCGGGGCAATGCTGATTCTGCAAGGTAATTTCTCGGCCTATATGTGGGATGCCTGCATGGTACATACTCAAATCAAGTCGCCCGTCCCCTGAAACTGGCGGGAGGCGAAGAGACCCGGTAACACTGGCAGTGCGCCGGGTCTCTTTTAATCCACCGGCCCTTTTTCGGGCCTCGCATCTGTCACACCGGCGTTTTGTATCGCTGTAAACGGCACCGGCCAGATCGCGTCTTGACCACCCCTTCTCCCGCGGATTGAAAAATCCGGACCGGAGAAAAAACGAGAATTCCATGTCCGGTTTCGCGAACCTCATTCCGCTCTTCATCTGCGCGCTGTTCATCTATGTCTTCTTCCGCTGGGTCGCAAAGGACATCCAGACTCCAAAAAAGAAATAGCCGTCCTGCGGCGTTATCCTCGTTGACAAACCAGTGCTCGCGCTGGACACCGGGCATCGGGAACCTGTTTGCCCGCACGGCGTTTTCCACGACGCACTTCGGAGGATATGATGAACAAGATCGCGCCTTATGCAGCAATCGTCCTGAGCCTTGGGCTGACAGGCTGCACCGTCGCAGCGCCTGCCTATGAAGTGGAACCGATTCCCGGCAGCATCATCTATAATGGGCAACCGCGCACCAAGTTGACGAAGTCGCCAATCGGCAGCACGTTCAGCCATGAGTTCCGGATCGACAGCAGCACGAAGGCGATCGAGACCTATCGCATCGCGCCGGATCGCTCGCTGCAACTCATCAATCGCCGCATCGTGCGCGACTGGCCGATGTTTGGACGCGACGACTAAAGGCTGCAGGGTTGCGTGCGACATCGTGAGGCGCGGAACGGGATTGCGCATCCCGGCCGCTTGGGTTAGAGCCCGACACAAGATTTTGACATGGATGAGCGATGAACACGCGCTGGCAAAAACCCGTCCTGATCGCGTTTGAAACGCCGGGCGAGTACACGACCATTGACACTACACAGGCAGCCTCCTGGGCGCTGATCGAGGACTGGCCCGTGGAAGACGGCGATGCGCTGGACAAAGCGCTGCTGGTCTGCGCCGCCGTCGATGCGGGTAAAAAGAAACCCGAAGATGCAAGAAAAGCCTTTGTCGCCGCAGCGATCGAAGCTGGACTGGACTTCAAGGCGTGACGCGCAGCGACTTTACGGCTCTATTGCACAGCGAAAACAGGATTTCCGACACATGAAAAAAGCCCTGTTCATTACCCTTCTCTCCTGCCTCGTCATCGGTATCGTCGGCCACCTCGTCGTCGCTTTCGTGATCTCCGGTTGACGACCTGAATAACGCTGTCGGTTCCTGACGGAAATTTTGCATTCCCGAACGGAACCACAACACGGATTTCTCGTTCATTCTCCACGCGATGCAAGGAGGAAGAGACATGCGAGACGGATTGAATGGTGTTCTGGAAATCTCATTGATTGGCGTGGTTATTGCGAGCTGCCTGATGATGGTCAGCCTGCCGATCTGACGGCTCCTCACCTCATCCGTTACCCAGTCTCGGACCGGTAAACCCGGTAGAAAAAATGCGGCCTTTCGGGCCGCATTTTCTTTTCTGGAAGGAGGCTAGGATCAGGCCGAAACCTTGGCGGCGATTTTCGCCACATGTGCACCCTGGAAACGGGCGCCTTCCAGTTCGATCTCGGAAGGCTGGCGCGAACCGTCACCATCGGTAATGGTCGACGCACCATAAGGCGAACCACCCTTGATTTCGTCAACGCCCATCTGTCCCTGAAATGCATAGGGAAGACCGGCAACGACCATGCCATGATGCAGGAAGGTAGGCAGGAAACCGAGAATGGTGGATTCCTGGCCGCCATGCTGGGTGGCAGACGACGTGAAAGCCGAGCCGACCTTGCCGACCAGCTTGCCGGTGAACCACAGGCCACCGGTCTGATCCCAGAAATTGCGCATCTGCGACGCGACCGTGCCAAAGCGCGTGCCGGCGCCAACGATGATTGCGTCATATTCTGCCAGTTCGTCCACGGTCGCCACAGGAGCAGCCTGGTCCAGCTTGAAATGCGAAGACTTGGCGACGTCTTCCGGAACCAGTTCCGGAACCCGCTTGACGACGGCTTCCGCACCGGTCGATTTCACGCCTTCCGCCACGGCATAAGCCATTTTTTCGATATGGCCGTAGGACGAATAGTAGAGCACCAGAACCTTGGTCATTCTCTTTGTTTCCTTTGCTGTGAGGGTTTCCGGCGTGCCGGCCAGGAACCGTTTCAAAAACTCGATAATCATAAGCGAATATCCCTGAAAGCAAGCTGCGATCTCTCAAGGGAGCGCACGGCACTTCCAATCCTTGTTCGCCGCCTGCCGTTATCGCAAAACCGTGCAACAGTTTTGCACGTCTTGCCTGGAAAGCATGGAACGGAAGGTAGCCAAGAGCCCGGCCCTCGACCAGCCAGACTTCGACAAACGCACTGTTCACGATGATTGAACGAGAAACGCCAGCGTCAATCAATCCTATCCATAAGTTCAGCCAAAAGCGCTTTGCATTCCGACGGCAGAGCGCTAACGTCGGGCGAAACAGATGACGAGTACAACCATGTCCAGCCCCTCCTCCACCCAATCCGTCGTAACCGCAGCCATGCTCGCAATCGGCGACGAACTTCTCTCGGGACGCACCAAGGACAAGAACATCGGTCATCTCGCCGATGTGCTGACCATGTCCGGTATCGACCTCAAGGAAGTTCGTATCGTCGCCGATGAAGAAGCCTCGATCGTCGAGGCGCTCAATGCGCTGCGCGCACGTTACGACTATGTTTTTACCTCGGGTGGCATTGGGCCGACCCATGACGATATCACTGCCGATGCCGTCTCCGCAGCCTTTGGCCTGCCATGCGAACACGATGCGGAAGCGCTGCGCATCCTGGGTGACATGTACCGCGTTCGCGAGATGGAATTTACCGAGGCGCGCAAGCGCATGGCCCGCATGCCCAAAGGTGCGGCCCATATCGCCAATCCGGTCTCCGTTGCGCCCGGTTTCGTCATCGGCAACGTCTATGTGATGGCGGGTGTGCCGCAGGTATTTCAGGCCATGCTCGACAACGTGATGCCGACATTGCGCACGGGATCGAAGGTCATGTCGCAGGCGGTGCGCTCCCCCTATGGCGAGGGCGATATCGGCACGCCGCTGACTGCGATCCAGAAAGCACACCCCGAAACCAGCATCGGCTCCTACCCGAAATATGACGGCCAGCGTTTCTCGACGGAGATCGTCGTGCGTGCCCGCGACCCCCAGGTTCTGAAGGCAGCGGCGGATGCCGTTTCGGAAATGATCGAAGCCATCGGTCGCGAGAAAAGGCTCGCTGCCAGCAAGGGCGATGCAACCGCCTGAACAGCAAAACGGTTTGACCAATATCAAGGTGATGTCCGCAAAACCGGACCACGCTTCACCATCGAAAATGCCGATATCATGTCGGCCAACGAGGAGAATAGCATGGGTTACAAGACAATACTTGCCGTTGTCGACAATGTTGCGAACACGCAAAAGCTCGACGATTTCGTCGTCAGCCTTGCCAACCAGTTTTCTGCCCATGTGATCGGCTTGCACATGGAAACCCTTGCTGCGGTTCCACTCGTGGCGCCAATGGAAATTCCAGATCCTGCAACCGTGCAGGCCATTCAGGATGTGGCGCACAAGGAAACGACGGAGATCGGTTCGATTTTCGAACGCACGCTTTCGGCGAATGGCATTTCGCATGAGTGGCGCAGCTTCGTGACCTCGGTGGGTTACGCCTCCGCCGCAGCAATCGACAGCGCGCGGTGCGCCGACCTGGTCGTTGCACGCCAGAGCAGCACCTCGGCACTGTCCGACAGCCGCTCGGATATCGACAGTTTTCTTTATGAAAGCGGCCGCCCCGTTCTTCTCGTTCCGCATGTCCTGACCGAACCGAAGCCGATCCGCAAAGTGCTGATTGCCTGGAACGGATCACGCGAAGCAACGCGCGCAACCTTCGACGCCCTGCCGTTCCTGAAAGAAGCGGAAAGTGTCGAAATCTTCTCCGTCGATCCGGTTGAAAGCGAAACGCAATCTTCCACCATGGCCGGGGCGGAACTTGCCGCGACCCTTGCGCGCCATGGTGTCAACGTCACCGTCACCTCGCAGGAAAAGATCGCCGGCATCTCGCCGCAGGCGGCAATCGAGAACCGCCTGTCCGACAACAGCATCGATCTGCTCGTGATGGGCGCTTACGGCCACTCGCGCTGGTGGGAAATGCTGTTTGGCGGCGTGACGCGCACGCTGCTCGATTCCATGACGGCGATGACGCTGCTGTCGCGCTGATCGTCGCCGCGCATCTCGTCAGGCAACAGTCAGACGCCCCGTCACTCTCAGCCGGGGCGTCCTTTCTTTCCGGTTTTGGATCGTCCACAGCCCCAAACATTGCAGAACTGCCGTGAAATGGTGGCCGCAGCAGCGCAAAGCTTGCCTTTTTGCTGGACTTGCGGCTATTAGCCCAACCCATCACCAATTTGACCGGACGGTAAACGATGTCCCTGCCCGATAAAGCCTTTCCCGTTTCCTGGGATCAGTTCCACCGCGACGCCCGTGCACTCGCCTGGCGTCTTGCCGGCCTCGACCGCGAGTTCAAGGCCATTGTCTGTATTACCCGCGGCGGCCTCGTACCGGCTGCCATCATTTCCCGCGAGCTGAACATTCGTCTGATCGACACCGTCTGCATCGCCACACGTCACGATTATGTGAACCAGGGCGAGACGGTATTGCTGAAGGGCATTGCTCCGGAACTTGCGGCCGATGGCGGTGAAGGCGTTCTGGTTGTGGACGACCTGACGGACACCGGCAAAACTGCCGTTGAAGTGCGCGAAATGCTGCCGAAGGCACACTTTGCCTGCGTCTACGCAAAGCCGAAGGGCGTGCCGACCATCGACACCTTCGTGACCGAAGTGAGCCAGGACACCTGGATCTACTTCCCCTGGGATATGGGCTTCACCTACCAGGAGCCGATCGCCAAGGGTTCGCGCGGCTGAGCACACGCAAGCAAAAACCGCCTGTTACGGGCGGTTTTTTTTGGGGAAAAGGTTCTTTTCCAATCCGGCAAAAAAGGCCGAAAAAATGATTGCGTCACGAATATGTCGCACCCCAAAAGCCGCAAAATCAGCATTCCGCTAGGAAAGCCAGCCTCGCGCAAGCTTCAAATTTATGCGCCAAGTCACTGATTTTTCTAAGAGCTTTTCCTTTCCCCGTTTTCCACAGGCCCTACACACAATATCTTGTGGTTAAAAAACCCTTTCAATCTATGGCTTGACGAATCTGTGCTGTGTGGGGAAAGTGGCAGTCATGTTGCGGCGGCAACGGAATCGGGTGTCCTGATCATCGGTTCTTTCCAGTTTCAGTTGATGCGTTTGCCTGCGTTTCGGCCATGAGGGGTGGAACGTCGAGCTGTTTTCGCGCGCTGATTTTGTCGCCAAAAACATGATACGGGGACTGGCGCTGACAAGCTGTGGATACTATATTTAGTAGCTGAATTCGCTTGCAGCCAAATTCGCCACGAGATACAGGGATGACATCTACGGATGAACATCCCATTCATATCGGCAACAACCGGCTGCACGCAGACTGCGCGTCGCTGGAACGAACTTTTGCGCCCTTTTGCGGGCGCCCAATGGACGAGGACAGGAACCAATGCGCATTGAACGTCGCTTCACGAAGCCCGGCCAGTCGCCTTACGCGGAGATCGATTTCCGCAAGGCCGTCAGTGAAATCAAGAACCCGGATGGTTCCATCGTGTTCCGTCTGGCGGATATCGACGTTCCCGCGCAGTTCAGCCAGGTTGCGACCGACGTTCTCGCGCAGAAATACTTCCGCAAGGCGGGCGTTCCGAAGATCCTGAAAAAGGTTGAAGAGAACGACGTTCCATCCTTCCTGTGGCGTTCGGTTGCCGACGAAAAGGCCATGAAGGATCTTCCGGAAGGTGAGCGTTACGGCTCTGAAACCGACGCTCGTCAGGTTTTTGACCGTCTTGCCGGCACCTGGACCTATTGGGGCTGGAAGGGCAAATATTTCTCGTCCGAAGAAGATGCCCTCGCCTTCCGTGATGAGCTTGCCTACATGCTGGCCACCCAGCGCGTTGCGCCGAACTCTCCGCAATGGTTCAACACCGGCCTACACTGGGCCTATGGCATCGACGGTCCTGGCCAGGGCCATTTCTATGTCGACCCCTTCACCGGCAAGCTGACCAAGTCCAAGTCCGCTTACGAACATCCCCAGCCGCATGCCTGCTTCATCCAGTCCGTCGAGGACGATCTGGTCAACGAAGGCGGCATCATGGACCTGTGGGTGCGTGAAGCGCGCCTGTTCAAGTACGGTTCCGGCACCGGCTCCAACTTCTCCTACCTGCGTGGCGAAGGCGAAAAGCTTTCGGGCGGCGGCAAGTCCTCCGGCCTGATGAGCTTCCTCAAGATCGGCGACCGCGCCGCTGGCGCCATCAAGTCTGGCGGCACGACCCGCCGCGCCGCAAAGATGGTTGTTGTCGACGCCGACCACCCGGATATCGAAGCCTACATCGACTGGAAGGTGAACGAAGAGCAGAAGGTTGCGGCTCTCGTGACCGGCTCCAAGATCGTCGCCCGTCACCTGAAGGCGATCATGAAGGCCTGCGTCAATTGCGAAGCCGACAATGGCGATTGCTTTGACCCGACCAAGAACCCTGCCCTGAAGCGCGAAATCCGCGCCGCCAAGAAGGACCAGGTTCCGGAAAACTACATCAAGCGCGTCATCCAGTTCGCCGAACAGGGTTACAAGGACATCCAGTTCAAGACCTATGACACTGACTGGGATTCCGAAGCCTACCTCACGGTATCCGGCCAGAACTCCAACAACTCCGTGTCACTGAAGGATGACTTCCTGCGCGCGGTCGAAAACGACGGCGACTGGAACCTGACGGCACGCCGCGACGGCAAGGTCATGAAGACCCTGAAGGCGCGCGACCTGTGGGAAAAGATTTCGCATGCCGCATGGGCATCGGCAGATCCCGGCCTGCATTTCAACACGACCATGAACGACTGGCACACCAGCCCGGCTGCCGGCCCGATCCGTGCATCCAACCCGTGCTCGGAATACATGTTCCTCGACGATACGGCCTGCAACCTTGCTTCGCTGAACCTCATTCAGTTCAAGGATGCCGCGACCAAGAACATCAACATTGCCGATTACGAACATGCGGTTCGTCTGTGGACGATCGTTCTCGAAGTTTCGGTCATGATGGCGCAGTTCCCGTCCCGCCAGATTGCCGAACTCTCCTACGAATACCGCACACTCGGCCTCGGCTACGCCAACATCGGCGGCCTGCTGATGTCGTCGGGCATTCCTTATGACAGCAACGAGGGCCGCGCGATTGCCGGTGCTCTGACCGCGATCATGACCGGCGTTTCCTATGCGACCTCGGCTGAAATGGCGGGTGAGCTTGGTCCGTTCCCGGGCTTTGCACCGAACCGCGACAACATGCTGCGCGTCATCCGTAACCACCGCCGTGCAGCGCAGGGCCTGGCTTACGGTTATGAAGGCCTGTCGGTGAACCCGGTTGCGCTGATCCACGCTGATTGCCCGGACCAAGACCTCATCACCCATGCAACCGCTGCCTGGGACAACGCCCTCGAGCTTGGCGAACAGCACGGCTACCGCAACGCCCAGACCACCGTTATCGCGCCGACCGGCACGATCGGCCTCGTCATGGATTGCGACACGACCGGCATCGAGCCTGATTTCGCGCTGGTAAAGTTCAAGAAGCTCGCCGGTGGCGGTTACTTCAAGATCATCAACCGCGCTGTTCCCGATGCACTGCGTTCGCTTGGCTACTCCGAAAGCCAGATCGCCGAGATCGAGGCTTACGCAGTTGGCCACGGTAACCTGAACCAGGCTCCGGGCGTCAACCCCGGTACGCTGAAGGCAAAGGGCTTCACCGACGAGAAGATCGAAGCTGTCAACGCTGCTCTCAAGAGCGCCTTCGACATCAAGTTCGTCTTCAACCAGTGGACGCTTGGCGCAGACTTCCTCAAGGACACGCTGAAGGTTTCCGACGAGCAACTGTCCGACATGACCTTCAACCTGCTGGACCATCTCGGTTTCGGCAAGAAGGACATTGAAGCGGCCAACGTGCACGTTTGCGGCGCGATGACGCTGGAAGGCGCACCGTTCCTGAAGAACGAGCATCTGCCTGTTTTCGATTGCGCCAACCCCTGCGGCAAGATCGGCAAGCGTTATCTCTCGGTGGAATCCCACATCCGCATGATGGCTGCTGCCCAGCCGTTCATCTCGGGTGCGATCTCCAAGACGATCAACATGCCGAACGACGCAACCGTTGAAGATTGCGGCGCAGCCTACATGCTGTCCTGGAAGCTGGCGCTGAAGGCCAACGCCCTTTACCGCGATGGTTCCAAGCTCTCGCAGCCGCTCAATGCCTCGCTGGTTGAAGATGAAGAGGACGAGGATGCACTGGAAGAGCTGATCGCTCAGCCACAGGCAGCCCAGGCCGTGACCATCACGGAAAAGATCATCGAGCGTGTTGTCGAGCGTGTGACCCGTGAGCGTGAAAAGCTGCCGAACCGCCGCCAGGGTTACACCCAGAAGGCTGCTGTCGGTGGACACAAGGTCTACCTGCGCACCGGTGAATTCGGTGATGGCCGTCTCGGCGAAATCTTCATCGACATGCATAAGGAAGGCGCTGCTTTCCGTGCGATGATGAACAACTTCGCCATCGCCATCTCGCTTGGCCTGCAATACGGCGTGCCGCTGGAAGAATATGTGGAGGCCTTCACCTTCACCAAGTTCGAACCGGCTGGCATGGTCATCGGCAACGACGCAATCAAGAACGCCACGTCGATCCTCGACTACGTGTTCCGTGAACTCGCCGTTTCCTACCTCGGCCGTCACGACCTCGCACATGTCGATACGTCGGACTTCTCGAACACGGCACTCGGCAAGGGCATCCAGGAAGGCAAGACCAACCTCGTTTCCACCGGCTGGACCCGTGGTTACAAGCCGACGCTGGTTTCCAGCAACGGCAGCGAGCGTTCGTCTTCCGAGCCGAAAGGTTCCGCAACCGCAGCACCTGCCCGCGCTTCGGCCAGCGTAACCTCGATTTCCGGCAATGCAGCCCGCAAGCTGGAACCGGTCATCGCAGCCTCGGCTTCCGAAATCGTCGCCTTCAAGCGCGACTACGAGGAACGCGCCAAGGAACTGGCGGAAGAGATTGCCGAAGAAGCTTTGGCAACCGAGACCGAACAGGCAGCAACAGCCCTCTTCTCCGACAAGGCAGCAGCCGACGCCGCATCTGCCAAGACGGAAGCCAAGAAGGTCGAAAACGAACGCCGGATGCGCTCCATCGCACAGGGCTACACGGGCAACATGTGCTCCGAGTGCCAGAACTTCACCATGGTGCGCAACGGCACCTGCGAGAAGTGCGACACATGCGGCGCGACGAGCGGTTGCTCTTGAGAAATACAGGGATAAGTGGTGAAGCCACTTTGTCTGTCGCATCCAACCAAACGTGAGCGACCGCTCAACTAGACTGGATTTTCCATCATAGTCGAGCGGCTCCTCTCGGGCCAGTCGACCCGGCGATCGTTTCCCGGCACCAACAGGTGCTCGGAAAGTGCAGGAAGGAACAAGTAGCGCGTCCATTGAAACAGTCTCCCGGAAGCGTATGGCTGGGTTCTCCACCTAAAGCGCCTCTCAGACTGGGACAGGATTACTTTCAGGCGGACCAGTCCGCCTGAAAGTAGTCAGAGGAACAAAACACGAAACAAGCGCGCGGGTTGGAATCACTTAGAAATTCCCGCGTACGAGCGAGGTCGAAGTCATGAACGTGCATGTCAATACGATCGAAGCACTCCTGGAAGCGATGATCGCCGAACTCGAAATCCCCGAGCATCGGTACGAGCAAGCAGATCGCAGCTTCAAGTCGTTCGGCGACTGGCTCCATCGCGAAGAGAGTTCGGTTCGGCACCTCGATCCGCAGGTTTACTGCCAGGGTTCCTTCCGGCTTGGGACCGCTATCCGGCCGCTCACGGAAGACGAAGAATACGACGTTGACTCGGTGTGCGAACTCCGCCTACTCACCAAGGATCACTTGTCGCAGTTCGATCTGAAGCAACTGCTCGGCGCAGAGGTCAAGCTGTACCACGACGCTCAGAACATGACGAAGCCGGTGCGCGAAGGAAACCGTTGCTGGATTCTCGACTATGCCGACGGCGCCCAATTCCACATGGACATCGTCCCTGCCCTACCGAATGCGGCAGAGCAGAAGCGTCTGCTCACCGCGGTCATGCACGATGCCCGCTGGTCAGAAACGGCCATCGCAATCACAGACAGACGTCTGCCGAACTATAGAGAGAGAACGGCGTTTTGGCCGCGTTCGAACCCGAAAGGCTATTCTCACTGGTTTGCCTCCCGTCAGGCGGAAATCCTGGTCCGCCGCAAGCGCGCGAAGGTCGAAGCTCTCAATCGGCAAGGCTTCCGCGCAAGCGTGGAGGACATGCCCGATTTCAAGGTGAAGACGCCCCTGCAGTCGGCGATCATGATCCTCAAGCGGCATCGAGACAACATGTTCGTGAGAGAGCCAGACGTTCGGCCGATCTCGGTGATCATCACCACGTTGGCTGCACACGCCTATGAGGGACAGGAGACCATTTCGGGCGCGCTGTTCGCGATCCTGCAGCGGATGGATCAGTTCATCCAGCACGCCGGCCAGAAGTACGTCATCGCGAACCCAACCGACCCCTACGAGAATTTTGCGGACAAATGGCAGGCGGAACCGGCGAAGGCCGATGCATTTTTCAGATGGCTTCGCACCGCCCGTGCCGATTTCCAAGCGGCTGCTCAGGCTGTGTCCGTCCAGGAAATGGCGGACGCCCTGACTCCGAGGATGGGCTATAGGCTTGCCACGAAGGCCGCAGACCGCCTTACGGGTGGCAACCGCCTTCTTCGCGCGGCAAGCGGGGCTTCGGCTGGCGCTGCGAGTGCTGCTTCGGCGCCGAGTTTCGCTAACGCAGCGCGGCAGCCTACCAAGCCACAGGGTTACGCATGATCTGGTGGCTGGCCGACGAAGAAAGGGCGCGCGCCGAGAAGTCGGCGCTCGTCGCGCTCCAGGAGGAGCACGATTGGCTGACGAGCGTGCGCATACGGTTCCTCGACAACCTCCAGCTATGCATAGATGTCGACGTAATGCACGGCGGCGAGAAATTCGCCCTTGCCGTTATCTATCCCACGACCTTTCCGGACACTCCCCCGATCGTCATGCCGTATGGCGAGCGGCGGCTCTCGGAGCACCAGTACGGTGCAGGCGGAGAGCTTTGCCTTCAGTGGCGGCCCGACAACTGGGACACCACCGTCACGGGTGCGATGATGGTCGAGAGTGCCTACGGCCTCATCTCGACCGAACGTCCGCCAGACGGAAGGACCGGCGCAGTGCCCTCGGACCATCTGACGTCGCTCGCTGCGGAGCTGCGGTTCGAGACGTGGCGGCTCATGATTCCTGAAGGCGCTTGGGATTCGCTCGACGGGCACCTCCCGGAAATCGTGGTGGAGGTATCTTTGGCGATGACCGCGCGCAATCTCAATCGCGTGGCGCACCTAACGGCGATCGGCGGGCATGGGAGCGAGCTTTGGACGTCGGCGCAGCCCTTTCCAAAAACGGCGTTGCGGACTGGATTTCTCCTGCGAACCCAGCAGGACTTCAGCGTGCTCGCTGAGCATCGCGGCGGAGAATTCCCGGACATCGCGGAACGGGTTCCCGAACTGGCACCATTGCTTGGCAAGCAAGAGCTTCCCTTCCTTATCGTCATGGAAAAGAGCGGACGTAGGACCGCCTTCGACGTCCAGTGGAGCAGGAACGTTCTTCCGCTTCTTATCCCCTATCGAATAGTAGAGGAGGGCGAGCTGGCGAAACGGTCTGCCTCGAACAGGTATGCGCTGTCGAAGGCGCGTGTGGCTCTCGTCGGGTGCGGCTCTATCGGTTCCAAGATAGCGGTGTCACTTGCACGGTCCGGTGTCTCGAAGTTCCTCCTCATCGACGAGGATGTTTTCCTCACAGGCAATCTCGTTCGCAACGATCTGGATGCGCGCGCCATCGGCTGGCACAAGGTCGACGCACTCTCCGACAGGATCACGCAGATCGTTGGGAGCGCCGACGTCGTCACACGGAAGGTTGCGCTCGGCGGCCAGACGTCGGCGGTGACGATGGATTCCATTCTCGAGATGATGGGAGAATACGACCTCATCATTGACGCGACGGCGAATTCGACGTCGTTCAATCTTTGTGCCGGCGTATCGAAGCGCAATCGAATACCGATGGTTTGGGCCGAAATCTTCGGCGGCGGCATCGGGGGAATCGTGGCGAGGGTCCGGCCCGAAGCCGAGCCGCCACCCCTCGAATCCAGGAACCAGATCACGACCTGGTGCGAGGACCACGAGAAGCCTTGGGAGACTAGGCCACGAGGGCGCTACGAGGCCGGTCCTGACGAGGGCGAGCCGTTCGTAGCCGACGATGCCGACGTGACTGTCATCGCCGCCCATGCAACGCGCTTTGCGATCGATATTCTTGAAGGCGGGCAGGCCTTCCCGTTCTCCGCCTATGCGATCGGACTGAAGAAGGCATGGATCTTCGACGCACCTTTCGATACCTGGCCGATCGAGCTGCGCGCCTCGGTGCCCTGGGATTCTTCGGCAGAAGCGGCGTCCAGCGACGTGATCGTTGATCTGATGGCCGAACTTACGGACGAGAACGCCTCGTGACGGTTCAGTTGGTGCTGCCCCGACAGGTCCGCGAAAAGATGATGAGCGTCCTCGCTCGAGCCGGCGAACGGGAGATTGGGGGCGTCTTGATGGCTCGGCAGATCGTGGCCGGCACCTTCGAGATCGTGGATTTCTCGATAGATGAAATCTCTGGAGAGCGGGCTCATTTCGTTCGCGATCACGTCTACCACAACAAGTTCCTCGATGCGTTTTTCGAGAAGACTGGACGAGACTACGAGAATTTCAACTACGTGGGCGAATGGCACTCGCACCCCCGTCTCCCAATCCTTCCGAGCGTCACAGATCTCGAATCCATGGAAGAGCTCGTCAACGGAGAGCGCGACATTCCTTTCGCTGTCCTTCTCGTCGTTCGCTCCGACACGCCGTCCGAGTTTATTGCGACATCCACCTTCCACCAACGCGGAGCCCCCCCGGAGCCAGCCCACATCAGAGCGGAGATTTGACCGAAATGTATCGAGATACCGCCGATTGGGCCTTTCGCGAGTTCATCAAATACCTGTTCAGGCCGAAGGGATTCGAGGTCAAGGTCGCGGCCTTGTGCATCCCGGTTCTCGTAGCGCTACTCGGTGGGAACTGGCTCGTGAAGGCGACCATCGACGGCGACTACTCCGTGGAATTCGGGTCTACCAATATCATTCCTGACTCGGCTCAATGGTCCTTGGTGACGATCTTCGTCGTGGTCTTCGTTTCATGCTTCGTCATCGGCTGGAAGCGGTTCACCCGCGAGAACGAGCTACGCAACAGGAAGAAGGTGATCGTGATCGAGGGCCGCGGTCTTCGCGACGACGACGGCTCTCCGCTCGCTGCGGCGGTGCCTTCCGAGATCGTCGGCCATAGGATCGGCGTATCGTTGGATCTCCGACAAAAAAGGGATGGCGCGATCATAGACCCGGATCGCCTCCTACCAAACGTCGAGACGACACGGCTCATTGTTCAGCAGTATGCGCAACAAAACGATCGGCAAGACGTCACTCTGGTCTATGGCGGCCTTACGTCGGTTCCGATGACCTTCCTGACGGGCGTCGTCTTCGATGACGAAGGAAGCATCGTGGTGATGGACTGGGACAGGTCTCGCGAGGTCTGGCGAAGCCTCGACAGTCATGACGACGGGGAACGCTTTATCGTCGACGGCCTCGATACGATGAAGGATTCGAAGGACGTCGTGCTGGCTGTTTCCGCGTCCTATCAGGTCAGGGACGAGAATATCAGTACCACGTTTGACCTCCCGCTAGTCCGAATGTCGCTGCCCGCCCTAAACTCGTCTCATTGGTCGCAGGTGAAGCAGAACGCACTGGCTCAGCAGCTTTTCGATACTGCAAAGCTTCTTGAGGCAAGGGGCGTCAGCACCATCCATCTCCTTCTGGCATGCCAGAACAGCGTGGCATTCACCCTGGGCCGGAGATACGACAAGCGCAATCTGCCCAGTGTCGTCGTCTATCAGTACGAGGCGAACGGCGAGAAGAAGTTTCCGTGGGGCGTGCGCATGCCCGTCGCGGGCATTTCGGTGCCGTCGATCGTCAGAACATAAAGGCCATTCACGACCGGGTAGACCGAGTAAGATGCCTGGCGGCTCCGGCAGCTTCTTGGAAGCCTCACTGTTGACGATTCGAAGGGCGGCGTGCAGGAGCAAAACGCCATCGCCAATCACTTGCAAAGGAACGCCAACGCCATGACCTCGTCGGAAATCGAAAATCTTAAAGGGGCGATCCGAGTTCGACTTCGTCGAGACTTCGTGGCGGTTCCAGCCGCACGCGAGGGCAGCCTGAAGACTCACCTTGAGGTCTGGGAAACGAAGAGAGGCCGCCGCGCGATTGGCGTTGAGTTCGATCATGCGGACCGAGTGAATCTATGGCTGACGACTCTCGGAATGCCCCGTTCTCTTCCGGACACAATCAGCCGAGCGGACAAGGAGCCGCGTGGGCGCGGCTGGACTGATGACAGGGGGGACGGCGCCAATAGCAATCTCTCGGCCTATCCTCAGTTTGCGAGCAAGGCGATTGTGAGGCTCGGTGTAACGAAGCTTGAAGACGCAACAATCGTCCTCGATCACTTGCTGGGATAGGCCCCGCATTCCGCTTGGTTTAAGAGCCGGATATCCACTAGGTGCGAAGTTTGCGGAGGCAAGGAGAAGCTCCCGCGACCTCCCACTTCCTGGTGAGCATGACATTCCGAATTTGGTCATGGAGAAAATGTCGGCCAAAGCCGATCGTCGCCTTACGCGGTAGTTCCTATCGCCTCGCCGGTTCCTTGCTACTCGCTCCTTGACCGAATCATCCCCGTCATCAACTATTCCGCTAGTTTCAATCAACTAGAGCACCCATGCGTTTGCCGACATCGTTCGATATCCGGGTGCGATGAAGGACTCGGAAAGCAGTGACGGACAGATGGCTCGGTGTGCATGTCTCGGGTGACGGACTGATCATAGTCGATGCCGAGGTTCCTGATGACGGGCCTATAGTCATCGTTGCCGACGAATCCTGGAAGCTCGAGAAGGGTGATCGCCCCAAGGCCTTTCAGACGATCTACAAGCGCCTGTCCGACTACGTGCGCGACAAGGGCATAGCGAAGGCCGTGATCAAGGAGAGCGCTGCCAACGCCCGCGGCATGGGCCTCGCGCATCTCCAGGCAGCGGAACTACGCGGCGTGGCTATCTGCGCGCTCGCCTGTGGTTGTTCGGTCGAGCAGGTCTCTAAGGCCCGCATCAGCAAGGGTTTCGGCAAGCGCAAGGCCGACGACTATCTCAAGGACAATGACTTCTGGAAGGAAAACCTCGACGGTGTCGCCATGCGCAGCGGCAGCCGCGAGGCGGCCCTCCTGATACTGGCGACCCGCTGACATGAACGAGTTCTCCTCCAACCTTAAGATCGGGCTCAAGCTGGGCAATGGTCATTTTGGCGACGTTCACCTCGGAAGCGACGACATCCACGAGCAGCTCGCCATCAAGGTCATTCGCCCCAAGGACGACGATACTCCCGAGAAGTGGGAGGAGCGCAAAGAGAACCTCGTGAAGGAGGGCACCAATCTCAAGAAAGCGACCCACGACAACATCGTCCAGGTCTACTACGTGAACCGCTCGACGACCGAGGACGCGATCTACCTCGCGATGGAACTGTGCGAGCGCGGTTCGCTTCAGAAGCCGTACGAGGCCGGTCCGATGCCCTCCAACGAGGTCCACCGTATAGCGACGCACATCTGCCATGGCCTCGGATCCCTGCACGATCGGGACATGCTCCACCGCGACCTTAAGCCTGGAAACATCCTGGTCACCAAGGATGGCACCGTGAAGCTCGGCGACTTCGGCCTCGTGACCGACGAGATGGTGCTGGGTTACGCCGAACTCGGCTACTCTTACACCGACCACCTTGCTCCGGAATCCCATGAAACGGGGCTGTCCAGCAAGAAGTCCGACTTCTGGGCTCTCGGGATGACGCTGTACCGCCTTCTTCACGGAGACGACTGGTACAGGCAGAGTCCTCTTCCCCGTTTCAGCGTGGCGGACGGCGGCTATGCCGACAGGCTGACGTGGCTTCCCCACATCTCCGGCAGATGGCGCCGCCTCATCCGAGCAATGCTTGCAGACGATACCGCAACGCGTTTGGCGACAAGTCGGCGAGCGCTCGATGCGCTCGCCGATATCGCAGGAGAAGCCACATGGGACTGCGCCCTCAATGAAGACGGCGTGCGCTGGACCCGGGAGATCAAGCGCCGCAGGATTGAGGTCGATCTTGTTAGGCACGGCAAGCTTTGGAGCTGGACGGCAGTGAGCCATCCGCTCGGCAAAGGGGCGAAGAAAACTTTGGGAAGTTCAGGCGGGCCCGTGGCAAGGAGCCTGGCCGACAGCCAGCTCCGAAAATATTTCGGCGGCTAGGCGCGGCGCGACGACCGCTTGAGATATCTCCCAGAAGCCAGGATTTCCAACCTTGTCACCGGACGTGTCTTCAGGACCGCAGCGGCAATCGCTCTCCTGTCGCCGCTACAGGTATTGCAGAACCTGCCAGCCGAAAAATCTTCCCCCTCGCACTCGTGGGGGCAGCCGCAGTGCTCGCAGGTCTTGAATAGAATCGCGATCGCCATCATTTTCTTCCGGTTGCATTTCCGAACATAATGGGAACAGGTAAACAGTCAATCAAGATCGCCGAAGGCGAGCTAGATGACTGCGGAATCAATCAACTCGCTTCGACCAATGGGCCTCGCATAGGACCGACGATGCGCAGTCGTCCCATTCGCCCCCGTAATGCCGGTACCATGCAACAACCGCCCGAGACAAAATGTGGTTTTCCTTGGCCATTGCGCACAGGGATTCAGTAACGACCGATTTCCGCCTCGACCTTCTTGCGAGAGTTCCCGGCGCTCTTGACCGCCTTCTTAACGGTATCCTTCGAGACGCCTTCCTTCGTCGCTTCGTACTTGACCTAGTGATCCCGGCCGCCTGCGACGCGGGCGCGGTCTTGGGCACGGCCTCGGGATGTCTGCTTCTCTACCATCGTATTTCTCCCTTGAATGGATATCGCAGGAGAAACTTGCAGGGATTCTGGTGGTTCCCGATGTCGATGATGGAGATCACTCGAAGTCAGATGAGGTGGTTTCTATTGAGGGTTACGCGGGCCGTCAGCCCGGAAGGCACGAAGTTAACCTCGACGGTTCCCGTCCCGCGTGAGAGTGAGCTGGTCAGGAGGCGCGTGCCGAAGCCTTTCCGGGCTGGTGTAGGGTTCACCATGGGGCCGCCCCTCTCCGTCCAGTCGATAATCAAGTTTTCGACGCCCATCGAGCAAGTAACGTCCACCCTGCCGACATCCGCACTGAGCGCCCCATACTTCGTCGCGTTGGTCCCAAGCTCGTGTAAAATCAGGGCAAGTCTGGCCGCGGACCGCGATCTGAGAGATTCACCTTGAGGCCGAGGGCGCAGGCCCGCCCCCGAAAGGATTCAGTGTTTCGAGTCCTGCAGCCTACAAGCGACAGCGGAGCATGCTCACCAACGCGACCAGGGCGGGCGACGCCTGCCTCCGGCTCGGAAAGTATAGATGGTACCCAGGCCAGGGCTGGGACCGAGGGCGACACATGTGGAACGAGGTTTCCATGTCTGACCGACGACATTCGAGAGTGAGCGGGAGGGAGTCTTTGGACAAGGCGCAGGAGGTGGCTTGAAGAACGGCGGTCGCAGCTCCCCGGCAAGACGGAAAACTCTCAAGCACGAGAGACCCAATATGCATGGGTCAAGGACTTCGGGCATGGAGTCACCGTATCCTGCGATCGGCGGCGACCCTTCCGGATAGATGAGACCGAGTTCAAGAAGCGATATGTTTCCCTCAAGTTCTCCCGTGAGGGAGCGCCTGCCGCGCACGCATCCTTTTTCGAATGGGACGGCCCCGGCTTCGTGGAGGCCGCAGATTTCTTCGACGCCGCGGACAGCAACAGCCAGGAAGACTACGAGATGGCTGCCGTAGTCGGCGAGTGCTGGTCCGAAGACTGGGATCACCCGCTCGACTACGGGTCAATCGTGGTTTTCCATCGGCTCATTATCCTCAAGCCTATTCCCGGCTTCTGGCCGACGATGAGATCAGCAATTCAGCGAGAGTTCCATCGACGCGCCGCAATGATGATCTTGAAGGCCTTCCCGCTTGAGTGGGAGAACAGGTTCAATGATCCTGCAGCTCCCGACAAGGATGCTTTCGAACGTCGACTGAGGGCGATGACGAAGCACTATGAACGACACCTCGGTGTCTCACCGCTACCCGTCTCCCCAGGCCTAGGGAACTGGATGTGGCTACCTATCAGGTTCGATGAAGAGCCTCGGAAGGGCCTTCAAGTGGAATCCGCCTAACGGTCTTAAGTCTTTCTTGCTCAAGATAGAGGAGACGGACGACCGTATGCCCCGTCACCTTCCAATTCAGTAGATGAAGCGCTGCTCCGTCAAGCCAGCGTATAGGCGGTTTTGACGGTTGTGTAGAATTCGGCGGCGTACTTGCCCTGCTCGCGCGGGCCGTAGGACGAGCCCTTGCGGCCGCCGAAGGGAACGTGGAAGTCGACGCCTGCGGTCGGCAGGTTGACCATCACCATGCCGGCCTCGGCATTGCGCTTGAAATGCGTCGCATGCTTCAGGCTGGTGGTGGCGATGCCGGAGGACAGGCCGAACGGCGTGTCGTTGGCAGTCGCCAGCGCCTCTTCGTAATCCTTGACGCGGATCAGGGAAACGACAGGCCCGAAGATCTCTTCGCGCGAGATGCGCATCTGGTTCGTCGCTTCGGTAAAGAGCGTCGGCTGCAGGTAGAAGCCGGGCGTGTCGCGCGAGATGAGCTCGCCGCCGAAGGCAAGCTTGGCGCCCTCTTCCTTGCCGATCTTGATATAATCAGTATCGGTCTGGAGCTGGCGGGCATCGACGACCGGGCCGATATGGGTGCCGGGCTTCATGGCATTGTCGACGACGATGGTCTTCAGCTTTTCGGTGAGCGCGCCGACGAATTTGTCGTGAATGCCTTCGGTGACGATCAGGCGCGAGGAGGCGGTGCAGCGCTGGCCGGTGGAGAAGAAGCCGGAATTGACGGCAGCCTCGACGGCAACGGTGAGATCCGCGTCATCGAGAACGACCATCGGGTTCTTGCCGCCCATTTCGAGCTGGAACTTGCGGTTATGCTCGATGGAGGACGTCGCGACGCGCTTGCCCGTGCCGGTGGAGCCGGTGAAGGTGATGCCGGAGATGTCGGGGCTGTCGAGCATGGCCTGGCCCACGACCGAGCCCTTGCCCATGACGAGGTTCAGAACGCCCTTCGGCAGGCCTGCACGATGCAGGATATCGGCAATCGCCCAGGAACAACCGGGAACGAGATCGGCCGGCTTGAAGACGACGGTGTTACCGTAACAAAGCGCCGGCGCTATCTTCCAGGCCGGAATGGCGATCGGAAAGTTCCAGGGCGTGATGATGCCGATTACACCGAGCGGCTCGCGGGTGATCTCGACGCCAATGTTCGGGCGCACCGAGGGAACCACTTCGCCGGCAAGGCGCAGCGCTTCGCCAGCGAAGAATTCGAAGATCTGCGATGCGCGGATCGTTTCGCCGATCGCTTCGGGAAGCGTCTTGCCTTCCTCGCGAGCGAGAAGCGCGCCAAGCTCATCCTTTCGGGCCATGATCTCGTCACCGGCCTTCTTCAAGATGACGTGGCGTTCCCAGATGCCGGAAAGCGACCATGCCGGGAACGCAGCCTTGGCAGCAGCAATTGCCGCCTTGGCATCCTCGGCGCTCGCCTGAGCGTAGAGACCGACGACTTCGTTCGTATCGGACGGATTGATATTCTCGGAAGCCTGGGCACCTACCCACTCTCCGGCGATCAAATTCTGGAATATGGTCATGAGATCATCCCATCCACTGGCTTACAGGCGCCGCGGCGTCCTGAAGCGGCTGAGTTAAAATGTCGATAAGGACGGCACGGTCCGACGCAAACGCCTCTCGCAGCCGAGGTTCCAGGTCGAGGGGGTCGGCGACAGTATAGGACTCGATACCGTTGCCTGCCGCAATGCGGGCATGGTCCGTCAGGGTGAAGTCGACAGAGAAGTACCGTTCGTCGTATCCGGATTTCTGGCTCGCTTTGATCCATCCGAACGTCGCGTTGGAGACAACGATGATCACTAGCGGAATCCCGAGGCGAGCCACCGTTTCCAATTCGCCGACCGTGAACCCGAAGCTGCCGTCGCCCATGATAGCAACGACCTTGCTGTCGGGCTTCGCATACCATGCGCCGATGGCGGCGGAGAGCGAATAGCCAAGAGCTCCGTGGGCACGGTTCGTCAGAAAGCTGCGACCTGCCTTCTGTATCTCGAAGTAGCAGGAAACGTAGGGACAGGGCGTTCCCGGATCAGCGACGACGATCGTCTCCGGAGTGGCAATCCGATTGAGCGCTTGAAGGATTCGTTCTGGTACAAGCGGTTTCGTTTCGTCTGCAGCCAGAGCGGCCAGACGGTTGCGTTTTGCGGCCTGGGCAGCGGCCACACGCTCCTTGGCAGTGTTTCCGTGCCGTTTCCGGTGATCCGTGAGCGCATTGGTCAGCTCGCTCAAACTTGCCTTGGCGTCGCCCACGAGGATTGATGCCACCTTGTAGTTCGCTCCGATCACCGAAGCGTCTATGTCGAGGTGAATGATCGGGATGTTGTTCGAGGGAACGCGCCAGTTCTCGGTGGTTGTCGAGCCTGCACGGCAACCGACGAACATCACGAGATCGGCTGCTTCGACGATCGCGCGGCTTTCTGGAGTACCGCCGTTCGCCCCAACGACACCGCCAGCCAGCGGATGGCTCTCCGCGATCGTGCCCTTGCCCGTTACCGTCGTACAGACGGGCGCGTCGAGAAGCTCGGCAAGCGCCGCAAGCTCTGCCGTGCCACCGGATAGCATCACGCCACCACCGCAGATCAGAACCGGGTTGTCAGCTTTCCGAAGCATCTGCGCTGCCGCCACGATTTCCGCGCGCGCAGGCACCGAGCGGGATGCGGGATAGCTGTCATGCCCGGGCTGAACCCAGAGTGCCGAAGCGTCCAGCCTCTGCTTCTGGATGTCATAGGGCATGCAGATATGGGTCGCCCCTGCCCGTCCCGTGGTCATCGCCCTGAACGCCGCCCTGACCAGGCCGGGGACCTGGCTCGGCAGGTCGGCGGTTCCATTCCATTTGGTCAGAGAACCGTACAGGCGTTGCTGATCGAGTTCCGTCAACGGATAGCGGCCGCGCGACGTGACGGGCACGTCGGAGGTGATCCCGAGAACGGGCACCGAGGACTCGTTGGCCTCGACGACGGCGGGAAGCAAATAGGTCGCCCCTCCTCCGCTCGGCCCTTCGCAAACACCAACCTTGCCGGAGACCTTCGCATAGGCCTCCGCCATGTAGCCGGCACTGCGCTCGTCACGGGCGAGAATGTGCGTCATGCCATGATCGAGCCTGTGCAGCGCGTCATAGAACGGCAGGCTGGTGTCCCCGCACAGACCGAAGACATGCCGGACCCCATTCGCCGCAAGCATTTCGACGAGCGCTTCTGCTCCGCTGACGGTGTCATTGTTCATTTCGCGAGCGCCGCCTCCCTGATCTGCGTGAGGGACCGGTTTGCAGTGAGCGCATCGGCATCGACCTTCACGTGGATGAGCGCCAACTTGCCCGAGCCGGATGCCCTTTCGAAGGCTGCCGCGAACTCTTCGGTCTTCGAGACGAATTCGGTATGCGCGCCAAAGGCCGCCGCCATCGCGCAAAAGTCCGGGTTGACCAGTTCCGTCGCAAAGGGACGAGCCGGGAAATGGGTCTCCTGGTGCATGCGGATCGTGCCAAGCATGCCGTTGTCGACGACGACGAAGATTGGCGAGGCACCGTACTGGACAGCGGTCGCCATCTCTTGGCAGGTCATCATGAAGTCGCCATCGCCAGCGATGCAGACAACCGGGCGCTCCGGGAAGCGCAGCTTGGCACCGACAGCGGCCGGAACGCCGTAGCCCATAGAGCCACTGGTCGGGGCCAACTGGGTATTGAGCTTCCGATGACGGTAGAACCGGTGCAGCCAGGCAGAGAAGTTCCCGGCCCCATTCGTTAGGATCGCGTCATCGGGGAGATTGTCGCGGAGCCAGACAATCACGCCACCCATGTTCACATCGCCGGGGACCGGGCGCGGCTTCTGCCAGGCTTCATAGTCCGCGCGCGCCTGCTCGGTACGCGCCTGCCACGTCTCGCTGCGCTCGACGGAGACGTTCGGGAGCATCGAGGAAAAGCCCTGTGGTGTGGCATTGATGGAAAGATCGGGGATATAGACCCGTCCGAGTTCCTGAGCATCGGCGTGGATATGGACAAGCTTCTGCAAAGGCGCCGGAACAGCGAGGAACTGATAGCTGCTCGACGCGACCTCGCCGAGACGCGTGCCGAGGAGGACAACAAGATCGGCGTCCTTCATCAGGCGGGTGAGTGTTGGATTGACCCCAAGGCCGATTTCACCAACATAGCCGGGATGACCGTTGTCGAACTTATCCTGCCGCCGAAACGCGGCGATAACAGGTAGCCTGTTCTCAGCAGCGAATTTCTCGACTGCCGCCTTCGAGGCTTCGTCCCATCGGCTACCGCCGACAACAATCACTGGCCGTTCGGCGGCCGACAACATTGCCGCAAACTCCTGCATTTGAGCGTCCGAAGGAGATATCTCGAACGGCTTCACGACCTTCGGAGTTGCGAGGGACGCTTTCTCGACCAGCATGTCTTCCGGAAGTGCAAGGACGACAGGCCCCGGCCGCCCGGATGTGGCGACAGCAAAGGCTCTCGAGACGAACTCGTGGACCCGGGCCGGGTCATCGATCTGGGCAACCCACTTCGCCATCTGGCCAAACATACGGCGGTAGTCGATCTCCTGGAAAGCCTCGCGCTCCATGGCATCGCGACCGACCTGTCCGATGAACAGGATCATCGGCGTTGAATCCTGGAAGGCTACATGGACGCCAGCGCTGGCGTTCGTAGCGCCGGGGCCACGGGTCACCATGCAGATGCCAGGCCGCCCGGTCAGTTTTCCGTCGGCCTCGGCCATCATGGCGGCACCGCCCTCGTGGCGGCACGTTATCGTCTCGACCTTTTCACGAACGTCCGACAACGCATCGAGAACGGCAAGGTAGCTCTCCCCCGGAACGCAGAACACGCGGTCCACGCCCTGTGCAACCAGGCAGTCCACAAGGTGCTCGGCACCTGATTTCGTTTGTTGATCGGCGTTCATGGGAAACCTCAGTCGATTATTTGCTGTGCGATGATGTTGAGCGCCAATTCGCCGTCGGCGCCGAACGTTAGATGGGCTTTGTCACCGGGCTCTACCTTGTGGACGCCCGTCGTTGCTCCTGTCGCAACCCAGTCTCCGGCTTTCAGAAATCGGCCGCGCTGAGCGAGGTTCTCGACCAGAAATGCCAGCGAGCCCAGGATGCCGCCCGTCGGCAGGCGGGAAGCCCCTCCTTCGCCGACCACGTCGCCGTTGATCACTGTCTTCGACGAAAGCTTCTCAGGCGATCTGTCGCGCCAGTCAGTGACTTCCGGACCCACGACTACCGCCGCATTGTTCCCGTGGTCGGAGATGACAGCGGTCGGACCGCGATCACTGAGCGACGCCAGCGGGCTGCCGGCGATCTCCGATCCGATATGGACTGACGATATTGCCTGGAGCAGTTCGGCCTCGGAATAGAACTCCTTCGAGATCGGGAGATCCTTCCGAATTCTGAGCACGAACTCCGCTTCGACTGCGGCGAACCCACCTGACACCACCGCAACATCGATCTCGCTGCTAACGCCAGTCCTCGCGTCCACGAGCTTCATGATCGGCCCTGCGAGTCGCGCCGCCCCAAGCTGTTCTCGCAGTTCCGGCTTTATCGCGGCGACCTTCCAGCCGTCGGGAGCGCCAGAGAGCCGGATCTGTGCCTCCTGCACATCGTAGGCTTCGGCGAGCGAAGTCGGCTGTGTCACCGGAAAGTCCTGCAGCGATCGACCAGACTTGCGAGCCGATGCGAAGGTACGGGCGATTTCATTCGCGGCGATCATGACTTCTCTCCACCGAGGAAGTCCTTGGTCCAGAGCTTGTAAGCTTCTTCGATCGTCGCAACCTTCAGAACGTCGGGCTTCACGCCGGAAACGGCTTCAGGGGCGGCGCCGTTGCGAAGCGCGACGTACGTGTCGTGAGTCGCCTGGATCGCCGCCATGATTGGCAGGTGTCCCTGCAGACCGATGCGAACGCCTGTCCGGCCGAGGTATTCGAGATCGTTGATCTCCTTGCCGATAAGGCCAAGCATCACCGGGATCCTCACCGCACTGCAGACCGCTTCGAGCTCGGCACGGGTCTTGATACCTGTCAGGAACACGGCATCGACGCCCGCTGTCTCATAAGCCTTGCACCGGGCAATCGCATCATCGAGGTCGGAGATCGACACCGCGCTGGTGCGACCGATAACCACAAGCGAGGGATCAGACCGCCCGGCGAGAGCAGCGCGCATTTTGCCGACACCCTCTTCGATGCTGATCAGGCTCTGCTTGCCGTTATCGCCAAACGGCTGCGGAAGGTTCGTGTCCTCAATGGTGAGGGCAGCGACGCCGGCAGCTTCCAGTTCCTCGACAGTTCGCTTCACGTTCAAAGCGTTTCCGAAACCGTGGTCAGCGTCCACAAGGATCGGAAGGTTCGACGCGCGGGTGATACGTCGCGCCTGCTCCGCAAGTTCGGTCAGCGTCAGCACGATCAGGTCGGGTGCGCCGAGAACGGCCAGCGACGCGACGGAGCCAGCGAACATGCCGACCTCGAAACCAAGGTTTTCCGCAAGACGCGCCGACATCGGATCATAGACCGACGCCGGGATGAAGCAGCGGGAACCCTTCAGGTATTCTCGAAATTTCTGACGTTGGATCGTAACGGTCATCAGGCAAACTCCTTCAGTCCTTCGAGGCCGACGGCGGCAGCTTCTGCATTCAACATCGCGACGTCCTCGGGCGGAACCACCAAGCCAGCGACGGCACGCTCAGCCGCCAAGCGGGCCTCAATCTCGCCCGGCATCAGGATTTCCTTGAACCCATCAGCCAGTTCCGAGGACTTGGCACGCCCGACGAGATCGTTCATCCGCTCGCGATAGGCATCGGCGCCGAGGAAGGCGTCTGGTTTGAAGGCCATGAAAAGGTGGCCCGTCGACTGCGGACGATCGAGGTCGAGGTAAGGATTGCCGACTTCGCCGCCGAAGGCCGCGCCCGAGGCAACGCCCGCCATGGCTTCCATCAGCATCGAAAGACCGGAGCCCTTCGGTCCGCCGAGAGGCAGGACGATACCCTTCAGCGCTGCGTCCGGATCCGTTGTCGGCTTGCCCTGCTCGTCCAGCGCCCAGCCTTCCGGAATCTGCTCGCCGCGCTTCGACGCACGGCGGATCTTGCCGCGAGCCGCGACGGAGGTCGCCATGTCGAGGATCAGCGGGACGTCGGCGCCGGGCGCCGCCAGACCGAACGGGCTGGTTCCGAGGAACGGCGAGCGGCCACCCCAGATCGGCATCGCAGATGATGCATTCGTCATCACCATGGCGGCCATGCCCGCGTCGACTGCCTGCTGCAGATAGATCGCCGACATGCCGAAGTGACTGCTCTTGTAGGCGAGCGCCATGCCGACGCCGAACTTGGAAGCACGGTCGATGGCTTCCTGCATGGCTTTGCGGCCGACCAGAAAACCCATCCCGTCGTCGCCATCAACGCGTGCGAGCGCAGGCATCACGTCATCGACGGCCAGCGACGGATGAGGATTGATCAGCTTCTTCTTCAGTCGCAGCGTGTAGTTGGAGACACGGTTGATCCCGTGTGACTGAACGCCTCGAAGATCCGCATAGAGCAGGCATTCCGTGATGTAGGCCGCATCTTCCTTCGGGAGGCCGTTGGCCTCGAAGATCGCCGTGCCAAGCTTCTGCAGCACTGAGACAGGGATAGTACCGTTGGTCGACATGTGTTCGCTCCTAAGTAATTGGAGGCAAAGCGATCCCGCTACCGGGGACGTAGGCTCGCCCAGTTCGTTCTTGTTCGGTCGTGTCGGCGGACTGACCGCCGAGCGCGGATGTTTCGTTTAGCAGTCCTTGGCGAAGACGACGGAGCCGCTCGCCGGGATCCAGACACTGACCTCAGTGTCGACAGAGAAATCTTCCGGTGTTTCGGTCTTGGCTACGACACCGTCGATATTGACCAGATACTGGTTGGTTGCGCCGAGGTAGCTGCGCGACACGATGCGTCCGTTGAGCAGCGTTCCCCGATCGCCCGTGCGTGCACCCTCCCCGGCCGAGAGCCTGAGGTTTTCCGGACGGACGGCAACGACAACGTCTGCTCCGGCGCGCAGAGCCTTGACGCTCTTGGCAGCGATGGTCTTGCCGCTTGTGAGAGAAATCGTGGCGCATTCGCCCGACGCGTTCTGCACGCGGCCCGGAAAGAAGGTGCTGGTGCCAATGAAGTCAGCGACGAAGGGATCGGCCGGACGCGAGTAGATCTCGTGTGGAGTCCCGAGCTGGACGATCTTGCCCTTGTTCATGACCGCAATCCGGTCGCTGAGGGCGAGCGCCTCGGACTGGTCGTGAGTGACATAGATCGTGGTCAGCTTAACCTGGGCCTGCAGCTCGCTGAGCCAGATACGGGCCTTGTCACGGAGCTTCGCGTCGAGGTTTGACAAGGGCTCGTCCAGCAGCAGGATTGAGGGCTGATAGACCAGCGTTCTGGCAAGCGCGACGCGCTGCTGCTGGCCGCCACTGAGCTGGTTCGGGTAGCGCTGGGCATAATCCTCCATCTCGACGAGCGTCAGGACTTCCCGGATGCGTCTCGCCCTCTCGGCACTTCCGACCTTGCGGAGTTTCAGCGGGAACGCCAGATTCTGCTCGATCGTCATGTGAGGCCACAATGCGTAGCTCTGGAACACGAGACCGCAGTTGCGCGCCTCCGCGGAGACATAGATGTTCTTCTCACTGTCGAAGATCGTGCGGTCGCCGAACTTGATCAGCCCTTCGGTTGGCTTGTCGAGCCCCGCGAGTGCGCCGAGCGTGGTCGACTTGCCGCAGCCGCTCGGACCGAGAAGCGTGAGGAACTCGCCGCTTTTGACAGTGAAGCTGACATTGTCGATCGCCTGGAGCGCGCCATAGCGCCGGATCAACTTGTCGACAACGAGATCAACCATAGAACTTAACTCCAAAAATGCGGCGCATCAGGTAGATGACGGATATCGTGATGAACATCTGCACGGTCGAGAGTGCAGCGACACGCGCGACTTCGCCTTGCCCCCATCTGCGTAGAAGAGTGACGCCCATCACCTCGGTATCCGGGCTGAAAAGGAACAGCGCCACGGTGTATTCCTTAAGGAACTGGATGAAGAGCAGTGAGAAGCATGCGAACAGCGCTGGCCGCATAATCGGCAGCAGTATGGCATGGGTGGTCGTCCACCAGTCCGCACCGGATACCTTGGCGGCACGATCGATGCCCGGACCGATCTGCATGAGGCTGGGCGAGATCGAGCCGTACCCGGTCGGGATGTAGCGCATCACATAGGCAATGGCCAAAAGCCAGATCGAATTCTGGAGGAGGCTCATGCCCGGCAGGAACGTCATAGCATAGAAGAAGCCCATGCCTGCGATCAGCCCTGGAACAGCACGCGGAAACAGCGCGATGTACTTCAGGGGGCCGCCGAGGCGGAAGCCCGAGCGCTCGCTCACCAGTGCCACCAGGGCAACATAGAGCGTGCCGAAAACACCGCCGAAGAACGAGATGAGCAGCGTGTTGACGATCGAGCGCTGGTAGTTCTCGACGGTGAAGACCTCGACGAGATACTGCAGCGTGAGAAACTTCCAGACTGGCATCAGTGGCGAGAGTACGGGCACCAGCGAACGCAAGACCAGGAAGAGCATCGGCGCCACGCAGAACAGCAGCGCATATCCTGCGACGACTGCGAACACCAGCCAGCGATACGGCCCGAGTTCGAACATCTTCGGCTTGTTCACCTTTCCCGTCACGCTGATGTAGCGGGAGGAATTACGCAGGATGCGGTTCTGCAGGAACACAAGCGCGACGACGAGGATAAGCATGAACGTCGCGGCCGTTGCGACAAGACCGTAGTCCGGCCGAGGCGATACGATGCCCTGCTCATAGAGGAAAGTGGTGAAGACGGTGATGCCTGCCGGCTGCCCGAAGATCAATGGGATCGCTAGACCTTCCAGGGCCGAAGTTGCATTGAGAATGCCGCTCGATACGATCGCAGGAAGAAGCATCGGCATCGTCACGCTCCACAGCGTCCGCATCGGTCCGGCACCACAGCTTCTGGCAGCCTGCTCGAGGCTCGGATCGGATAGCGCCGTCGATGCCTGACAGTATAGGAAAGCAAGCGGTGCCTGCGAGATGCCGCCGATCAATGCCATCCCGGCTACGGAGTAGAGGTTCCACGGAGCACCGCCGAAGCTGCTCGCGAACCAGGCCGTAATGTAGCCGGAGGGGCCATAGGCGATGAACCAGCCGAATGCGAGCACGAGCGAAGACAGATACATCGGCAGGAGGATAAGGTCACCCAGGAAGCTTCTGCCAGGCAGGTCGGTCCGGCCGATCAGGATGGCGAGAACAGTGCCGATCACCTGCGCGATCACGGTTGTCAGCACAACAACGAGGGTGGTGTTCCAGAACACTTCGAGAATCGTCGGGCTCGACAGGAGATTGACGTAGTTCTTCCCGGTGAGGACCGCATCGTTTTCGTACAGTGGACGGTCGATGAACGACTGGTAGAGCAACGGTATGATCGGAGCGAACACCACGACGATGGTCACGACTGCGATTGCGATCTGGATAAGCAGGGAGCGGTTGATCCGCGATCCCAGCGTCCCTCGCGCCGCGGGTGCGCCAGCATAGCTGACGATTGAAAGGTCTGACATTTCTTCCTCGGTAATTCAGTTCTTGCCGGGATCCCCGCACCGTAGCGCGAGGATCCCTCAGGCGTGGCTAGGAGGATCAGCCGCCGAAAGTCGCCTTCCACTTCTTCACGAACTCGTCGTACCCGCTGATGACATCGTCATCGTACGGCACGTTGAGCACCTTGTCCGCGCCGACTTCCTTGGCGACGGTGGCGTAGGTGTACTCGCCCTTCGCGTCCTCGCGGGTGATGTCGGGACGGATGATCGTGCGGTGGGTCGCAGCAAACGCGAGCTGGCCTTCACGCGACAGGATGTAGTCGAGCATGAGCTTCGCGGCATTGGGATGCGAAGCGCCCTTCGGGACCGCCATCGAACGCGGCACCATCGGAGTGCCATCATTGATGAAGCTCCAGCCGAGCAGTTGGTCGCCGCCGGGTGCACGCGTCGCGACCCAGGACGTGGCCGAACCGGTAAGGAAAGCGAGAACATACTGGCCAGACGCGACCTTTTCGGTCATCGGTCCAGCGCCCGTCTCCGGCTGAGTGAACGGCGCAAGCGCCTTGTACCAATCCCAGATCTTGTCGCCCTGCCCCTTCACCATCGCATACTGGACGGTGTAGCCGTAGGTGTTCAGGTTCGCGGCGTAGGTCGTCAGCTTGCCCTTGAAGACGTCGGGGTTCGCCTGTGCCTTGGCGACGAGGTCGGCCATGCTCGTCGGTACGAGTTCGGGCTTCAGCAGCAGCTTGTTGTAGAGGAAGATGATCGGATCCGCGGTCATCGTGTAGACGCCCTTGAACGGCTTGCTCCAATTCTCGTAGGCCACGGCCTCCGGAGATTCATAGGGAAGGACTTCGCCCTTCTTCTCGAGGCCGATCCAGACATCGGGGCCGGTCGTTACCAGCAGGTCGCCCGTCGGACGGCCGGAACCCTTTTCGCTGAGGTAGCGCTCGATTACTTCGTTGGCTTCGAGATCTAGGGTCTGAACCTTGACCGAGGGATACTTTGCCTCAAACCCAGCTTTGACCTGCGCCCACACGTCCGAGTTCATGTTCTGATAGATCAGAACGCTGCCTTCCGCGTTCGCAGCATCAACAATGCTTTTATAATCAGCGGGATAAGTGGTGTCTGCGGCAACCGCGGAGGAAATCGCGCCTGTTACTGCGAGCATTGAAACTGCGCTCGCCAGCACGACGAAATCACGTCTTTTCATGTGGTTCTCTCCCAATGTGCGAGGTTCGTGGCGGTGATCGCCAATACTCGCCAGCTCCCATTCGCGGCGCAAATATCTCGTTGAATCTCCTCAGATCTGTGAGATATTTCCATAAGTCTGCCTGCGATGTCTGACAATTTATGGAGCGGCCGTCCTTCGTGCAAACGACTAATGTTCCAAAGGTATTGAGAAAAACTCAAAGTGACCAACCGACTCCGTCTCCCGCCGCTCAACGCGATCCGAACCTTCGAGGCGGCCGGCCGGCATGGCAACTTCAGCAAGGCAGCGGCAGAGTTGAACGTGACACCTGGCGCCGTCAGCCGGCAAATCAAGGTGCTCGAAGACCACCTGGGAATCAGCCTCTTTGTGCGCACGCCGTCGGATGTCCGCATAACCCGCCACGGCCAACTGTACCTGCTCTCCGTGCAGGAAGCGCTCGCCCGCCTTGAAGCAAGCACCCAGGAGATCATCGTTCAGACAGCCGCCCAGCCTCTGCGGATCTGGGGGTCTCGATTCTTCATCCAACTTTGGCTCATTCCACGCCTGTCGCTCTACTATGCCGACTATCCTGATCAGGAAGTGGAGATCACCTCGTTGTTGTCGAGCGAACCGATGCCGCCAGAGGTCGATGTGGGGTTTCGTTTCGGCAACGGTGTCTGGCCCGGAATGCGCGCGCACTATCTGACCGGGCTCGACCTCATCCCGGTGTGCAGCCCCGAATATCTCTCGCGTAGTGCCCCGCTTCACGCACCGGAAGATCTGGCCAATCACGCCTTACTGCACAACATCGTGGGCTCGGATCACTGGCGCCTTTGGTACCAGGCATCGGGCGCGCAGCCGAGGGAATTGAAGAGGCGCATCGTGTGCACGAGTGCGGACGTTGCGTACAATTCCGCGATCGAAGGCTTGGGTGTTGCACTCGGCAGGAAGGGCTTCATCGAGCGAGACATCGAGGCGGGCCGCCTCACCACACCACTCAAATTCAGCATGAAAGCTGAAGGCGCATTCTATCTTGTCTATCATGATCGGGACCCCCTTCCTGGCCGCCTACTACAGTTTCGCCGATGGATCCTGGAGCAGATCCAGGGCAGTGAACGAGTGTAGGTTTCGGAATGGCTCCGTGCGGACGAAGAGATGGCGTCGCCGTCATCAGTGTCGATCCGGCCGTCCTCTTGAACGAAGCCGTTCACGACAGCGCCTGACGCACATCGGACGATCACGGGACCTCAGCAAAGCGGTCCTGCATTCGCCACGCGGCTATCCGCCGGGTCGATGCGACGCGAGCTCCCCGGTCAGAAACTGCGCTCGACCCAGACCGAACGACCAGTCATCGTCCGTATTCTCTGTCATCGATACCATGACATCCGATGCCTGGATGCCGCATCGATCGGCAAGCATATGGCACAGACCGCTGTAGAACGCGGTCTTTTCGTCCCGCGATCGCGGGCGTGTGACCACTTCCACCATCACGAACCCGCGCGTTCTCGGAATATCGAGCCCAGTATCCAGCGCGCGAAGGTGCGTCGGTTCGTGTTCCGTCAGGATCTGATAGAGATCCCTCTGCGGCACATTGAACGCCTGCACCATCGCATCGTGAACCGCCCCGAGGAGTTTTTCGATCTCGTTGCTCTCTCGTCCCTTGAGGACATGGATTTTGATCAGTGGCATATGGTCTCTCCCGTCGTCCAGTCACGCGTCCCGCTTCATAATGCACTCCACTTCGGGAGCTGGAACGAAACGCCACTTTCTCAGTGGTCCCGCCATGACGTTGAGATAGTACATTTCGAACCCATAAGGGGCTCCGCAGGGATGGTGTCCGCGAGGAACGAGCACTACATCCCCGTCGGCTACGGCCATGGTCTCGTCGAGCTGACCATCATCGGTATAGACGCGCTGAATCCCGAATCCTTCCGCAGGATTCAGCCGGTGATAGTAGGTCTCCTCCAGATAGGTAATCCGTGGAAAGTCATCCTCGTCATGGCGGTGCGATGGATAGCTCGACCAATGGCCTGCAGGAGTGAACACCTCGGTTACGAGCAGCGAGTCGCAGTAATCCTCGTTCTCCATGGCGATGTTGTTCACATATCGCGTATTGGTGCCCTTACCCCGCTCTGCGAGCGAGATCCCGTCCGGACCGATGCGGCGGGCGGCATGCCCGCCCCTTCCCGGGGCCGAGCAGACAGCAATGACGCAGTCGGTCGCGGCGACCGCCTCCCACGAGCTGGCGTTGGGAACATAAAGGCAGTGGGGCGGTGTCTTCTCGAAGACGCTCATCCGTTCGCCAAGCACGCCCCAGTTCTTCTCGGCAGCAACGAACGATGCCTTCCCTTCGACCATGACCAGGATGACCTCGCGATCCCCGGTCTCCTCCGATATCCGCTCGCCCTCGCGGATACGGTAGAGCGAGAATCCCACAAAGCGCCACCCAGCGGACTGTGGCGTGATCTCATGCACCTTCCCATGGCTTCCGAATGGCTTCCTTTGAAGACGTGACATCTCAGATCCTCAGTTCACCAGTTTCTGGAAATCGCGATTTCGGACATACTCCGTCCTCGCGGCATTGAGCCTATCGGAGGTCCCAACCTCCGGAACCGCAACGTCCCACCAGAAGCCCCCGCCACCTTCGCCCGGCCCCGGCACGGCATCCGTGTCGATGACGATGACCGACGGTCGGTCGCGGCCTCTGGCGGCGATGATCTGCGCTTCGAGATCGGATATGCCCTTCGCCTTAACCGCGTGGACGCCCATCGCGGACGCATGAGCGACGAAGTCGATCTCGGGCTGCTCCTCGACGTTGCAGTCCTTGTACATGTTGTTGAACTCTTCGCCCCCGCAGGCGATCTGCAGACGGTTGATGCAGCCGTAGCCGCGGTTGTCGGTCAGAACGACGGTGAAAGGGATCCGCCTCATTGCCGCCGTCGCCAGTTCCGAATTCATCATCATGTAGCTGCCGTCGCCGACGAAGCACACGACCTCGCGATCGGGCAGTGCGAGCTTGATCCCCATCGCGCCAGCCAGCTCGTAGCCCATGCAGGAATATCCGTATTCCATGTGGTATCCGCCCTGCGCGGGCTGCCAGAGCAGCTTCAGCGCGCCCGGCATCGTTCCGGCTGCACACATCGCGATCGTACGCTCAGTCGAGACGCGCTGTACTGCGCCGATCACCTGGGCGTCGGTTGGCAGCACGTTTCCGCCATCGACTTCGGGAGCGGCACAATGAGCGTCCACACGCGCCAGCCACTCGGTGCGTGATTTAGGATCGAATGATGCCGACCGGTACTCGCCCAACGCCGAGGAGATCCGCTCCAGAGACGATTTGGCATCGCCGACGAGGCTGGCCGCGCCATGCTTGTGGGCGTCGTAGGATTGGATGTTGATGGATACGAGGGATCTCGACGGATTGCGGAACAAAGCCCATGAGCCCGTCGTGAAATCCTGAAATCTCGTGCCTACACCCAGCACCAGATCGGCGGCCTCGCAGACCTGGTTGGCGGCAGCGGATCCGTCCACGCCCGCCGCTCCAAAGTTCATCGGGTGCGCCTGGGGCAAAGCCGACTTTCCGGCCTGCGTCTCAACGACCGGAATTCCGTGCTTTGTCGCGAATTGCGCGAGCGCTTCCTCGGCCTCGGAATAGATCACGCCACCACCGCAGATCAGCACAGGGTTCTGCGCCTTTCTGATCATCTCGACGACGCGGGCGACTTCGCGCTGGTCCGGCTCCGGACGCCGGATGTACCAAGTCGTCGGCTCGAAGAAGGATTCAGGATAATCATATGCCTCGGCCTGCACGTCCTGGCAGAACGCGAGTGTCACAGGTCCGCAGGATGCAGGGTCGGTCAGGGTTCTCATGGCACGTGGCAGCGCGGTGAGAAGTTGCTCGGGCCGAACTATGCGATCGAAATACTTGCTGACCGGGCGGAAGCAGTCGTTCACCGACATGCTTCCGTCCTCAAAGTCCTCGATCTGCTGCAGAACCGGATCCGGGCGGCGGTTCGCGAACACGTCGCCAGGAATAAGAAGGACTGGAAGGCGGTTCACATGGGCGAGCGCCGCGGCCGTCACCATGTTCGTGGCACCGGGACCAATCGACGAGGTGATCGCGTGCACACGACGCCTCTTCATGGCCTTGGCGTAGGCAATGGCAGTATGAGCCATACTCTGCTCGTTCTGTCCTCGCCACGTAGGCAGCGCCTCACCGATGCCATGAAGCGCCTCACCGAGGCCCGCGACGTTGCCATGCCCGAAGATCGCCCAGACCCCCTCGATGAATCTCTCGCCCTCTTCAGTCATCTGCACGGACAGCCAGCGCACCATCGCCTGGGCGGCGGTCAAACGAATTGTAGACATCTCACTTCTCCTGTGCCGTCCGGCGCGCTTCGTCCCAGATGCGGCACAGGCTTTCGAAGCGGCCTGCCATTTCGGAGATCGCGCGACCATCGTCGAGTTCTCCCTTCATCCATCTGCGTGCGACGTCGCCAAAAATTGTTCGGCCTACTGCGAAACCCCTCACAAGATCGAAGGCTGCGGCGACGCGGAACGACGCTGCGAGCTCTGCCTCTGGCGCGTCGAGGCCGAGCACGACGATGCCTCTGGTATTGGGATCGTTTTCCTCGATCGCTGCGATGGCCATCTGCCAAGCCGACGCGTTGGTCATCGGCTCCAGCTTCCACCAGTCAGGATAGACGCCGATCTCGTAAAACTGTCGGATCAGGATCGCGTTCGTATCGTCATCGACTGGTCCTACCTTGGACGGAATGATTTCGAGCAGAAACTCAAGCCCGTTCCGGCGCGAAGCCTCGAAGAGGCGCTTCACCGTTTCCTCTTGCTTGGCACGCAAGTCCTGCGGATCGGAAGGATGGCAGAAGCACAGTACCTTGACGACGTTCTCACGAGCCCATTCCTCCAAGCCGCCGCAGTCCAGCCCGAGTTCCGGTTCCAGCGTCAGTGGACGAGATGCCGGCCATTCGCACGGCCGGCCGATCCAGAGCCCCGATCCCGAAGCCGCATGAAGAGCAGAACGCCCGATGCGGTTGTCGCAAAGGATTCCGTAGCCCGGCCGACCGTCCTGCACCTGCAGCGCCGCCTTCAGGCACAGCTCCTTGAAAGCACCGCCCTTTCCGGGGGTGAACCCCTCCATCTGCTCGAGTTGAACGCGGTGATCGAACGCGAAGACGCGCATGGTCGACCAGTCGCCACTGCGGTTGGTGGCCCAGTGGATCTGTTCCAGTTCCTGGTCGTTTCGCAGATCTGGCCGCTTCACTCCCCTCGTCAGGAAGAACTGCAGTTCCTCGAGACTCGGATAGGCGGGCGTGCATCCGTGACGGCTCACGGCAAACGCACCGCAGGCATTCGCGTATTCGAGTGCTTTGGGCCACGGCTCGCCGTCCAGCCAGCCCTTAAGCAGCCCAGCGAAGAATCCGTCGCCGGCGCCGAGGACGTTGAAGACCTCGATGGGGAAGCCCGGCCCCTTCTCTGCGGCATCCAGGTTGTTCGGAACCCAGTCGGTGATCGCCACGGCGCCTTCTGCGCCCCGCTTGCAAACCAGGACCGCGTCCGAAGCGTTGCGAACGGCCCGCAATGCGTCGATCGTATTCGTGGATCCGCCCGCGATATGGAACTCCTCCTCCGTACCAACGATCAGGTCGAACAGGTTCAACGTCGACTGGAGCTTCTCGGTGACGGCACGACTCTCCACGAACCTGCTCTCGCCTTCGCCGTGGCCTGCGACGCCCCACAGGTTCGGGCGGTAGTCGATATCCAGAGCGGTTTTGACATCGTGCTCGCGGGCGAGCTTGAGGGCCTTCATGACCGCAGCTTCGGTGCGGGCGTTCGATAGATGAGTGCCCGTGACCACTATGGCCTTCGCGCTACGAATGAAGGATTCGTCGATATCGGCTTCCGAGAGTGCCATGTCGGCGCAGTTCTCCCGGTAGAAAATCAGCGGAAATTGGTCTTCGTCCCGGATGCCGAGAATGACCAGAGCGGTCAGCCGCTCCGGATCCGTCGTGACGCCATCGGTCACGACCCCTTCCCGTTCCAATTGCTCGCGGATGAAGCGTCCCATGTGCTCGTCGCCGACGCGAGTGATCACAGCGCTCTTCAGACCGAGACGCGCCGCGCCGCATGCGATGTTCGTGGGACTGCCGCCGACGTACTTCCGGAACGATCCCATATCCTCCAGGCGTCCGCCAATTTGCGCCCCGTACAGATCGACGCTTGAGCGGCCGATGGTGATGACATCCAATTTCCTATTCATTCCTTTGTCCTTCCATGGGGGGCCGCGCCATCATGGAGACACGGCTTGCCCCTCGTCCGTTGCCGCAGCGAACGGATCAGCATCCAAATTCAGTTTGTACGTGGACCATCCGCTCCCAAATCACGGCCCGGCCCTATGGCTTCATCCGCCTGGTGCGCTCTTCGCCAGCGCCTCGCGTGCGACAGCGGCGAAGATGATGGCGCATCCAACGGCCTGAACCGGGGACAGTGGCGTCCCGACGAAGAGGAATGCGAACACCATCGCCCAGACAGGCTCGAAGATCATCATCATACCCGCCTTGGCAGGCACCGTCCGGCTCTGGCCTTGGAACTGCAGCACGAAGCGAAGGCAGGTGGAGAGAACGACGCTCGCTAGAAACCACCCAAGCGTTGAGGCAGTGGGGATCGCGGTTGGCAGATCTTCAAGGAATGCAGCGCCGATCGACACGATGCCCCCTGTGCAGAAGAGCTGCACGGCGGAAGTAGCGGCGGCACTCACGCCGCGGGTTTTCTCTCTGACAAGCACCAGACTAACGGCCCACAGGACAGCCGAAATCAGGAACAGGACGTCCGGAGCCGCGAAGCTGGCGTCGGCGTTGAGAAAAAGAAGCGCGAGTCCGCATCCAGACACTGCGAGCGAGATCAGCGAACGCCGGGCAAGCCGCCAGCGAAACATGGCGACACCAGCGAGGGGCACCATCAGATTGCCGGTTGCCGTTATGAAAGCAGCGACGCCGATATGGCTGGTGTGTTTCAACCCGACAATCCAGAGGGTCATGGCGGCTGCCATCGCGACGGAGGAAAGGAGAAGGTTCTTCCATACGCTCCGCAGCGCCCTCAGGGAGGGCAGCCCCATCACCAGATAGATCATAAGCCCTGCAAGCATGAAACGGCTGCCGATGAACGACAGCGGTGGCAAGCCGTTCAAAGCATTGACGGAGAATAGCCACCCGCTTCCCGCCAGGATTGACGCGAGGAGGAGTTGCACCTCACCAGATGCCGGCACTCGTCCGATCACGGCGCTCAGTGCTCCCCGGATCGACTGGTGTGGTGACATCGTCTCGACCCGGTCACACATCGACCGTCTGTCCTTCCTGCGCCGAAATCCTTGCGGCATCCAACACGGCCAATGTCGCCGTGGCCTCTTCCGCAGTCACGGGAGCTGGGCCTTGTCCATTCACCGCGCGCAGGAAGCTCTCGTAGTAGGAATGATAGCGTCCCTGCTCGGAGGGGATGCGCTCGTCGCGCGTCCGCGTGCGGAGCGTCCCCCAGAGGTCCGGCTTCTCATATCCCCATCCCTGGAGGTCGTCGGCCGGGCGGATCCCCGCAAAGATCGCCTGCGTCTGGACATCGGTGCCGGACGAGACATAGCTGCCGTGCTCCCCGTAGGCGCGGAATTCCCGGACCGTGAGCCTATTCAGCTTGCTAGCGGAGAGATGGGAATGTACGCCGGAGACGTGCTGCAAGTTCAGGACGAAGCCTGCATCAGTCCTCCCATCGGACGTTTCGACCATGTCCCAGTAGGCGGCTACACTCCTGATGGGGCCGAGCAGCCAAAGCATCTGATCGACGAGATGGCTTCCAAGATCGCGAAGCAGGCCTCCGGTGGCGCCGCCCTCGAGCGTTGCCGGATCGTCGAACTCCATGCGGGAATGGACACGCCATAACTTGCCGAGCTCTCCGGAGTCGATGACCTTCTTCAAGGTGAGGACATCGGCGTCGAAACGCCTGTTGTGATAGACAGCAAGAACGACACCTGCGCGCCTTGCGGCCTCACCCAGTTCTCGGGCGACCGCCGCGCTCGGCGCAAAGGGCTTGTCTGCTACGACGTGCAGTCCGGCCGCGACAGCTTCGAGCACGAGCTCGCGCCGTGTCTGCGGCGGCGTCGTGATCGTCACAGCATCGATGCCGCCTGCTTTGATCAAGTCCGCCAGACTTGCATAGACAGGCATGCCCGGCATGTCCTCCTGGACACGAGCGACAGTCTGCGGCGCCCGTGCCACGACGCCGACCAGCTCGATCCCTTTAGCGGCAGCGATATAAGGGGCGTGAAAGTGCCTGCCCCCGGTGCCATAACCAACAAGTCCCAACCGCATAGCCCGACCGCCTATTTCTTCCAGTACTTGTCGACATACTTCTGGATCTCCGACCGCATGAAGCGTCCGGATGCATCGGCTCGATCCTCCCAGCCGAAGACGCAGGCTGTGACGATGCCGTCGAAGCCGACCTCGGCGAGCGAGGAGAAGAAGACATCCCAGTTGATCTCGCCCTGCCCCATGTCCATGTGCTGGTGGATCGTCACCTTCGCACCGGGCGGGTTGATGATGTAGCGCAGACCCGACGACGCCCTGTGGTTATAGGTGTCGGCAACGTGGACATGGTTGATCAGCGGTCCTGCGTCCCGGATCATCTTCGCCATGTCGTCACCGAAGTAGAAGGTGTGCGGTGCGCAGTAGAGGAACTTGACGTTCTTGGAGCCGATCGTCTTCAGCATGTCGATCGCCGGATGCAACGTCTCGCACCAGTCTTCCGGATGCGGCTCCATGTTGAGGGTGACACCCTCCTTCTCGAAGACGGGCACCAACTCCTCGATGGAACGCCACCATGCAGCTTCGCTGTGCTCGTGGGTGAAATGGCCACCGCAGCAGTTCGACCGATGACCCCGGTCGGGAGATGGTCCGCGGCCGAATTCAGAGTTCATCGTGCCGACGCCGAGGTCGACCGCGAGCTGGATGGCTTCCTTCCAATAGCCGACCGCGGCTTTACGCTCGTCCTCATGCGGACTTGCCCAGCGATACATGGGCAGCAGGGAGGCCACTTGGACGCCGTGGTCCTTGAGCGCCTTCTTGAATTCCGCGACGCGTTCCTTGTGGGCACGCGGGCGAACCCACCAGGGAAGCAGGTCGTCGCGCGGCGAGACCTCGATGTGTTCGTAGCCGAGCTCGGCAGCCTTTCGGCAAAGCTCGTTCAGTGGCAGATGCCGATGCATATGCGGGTCGAGAGCGATCTTCATGGCTTCCTCCTCCTCGATTTTCCGTTAGGCGGCTGGCTTCAGCGCGGTCGGCGCATAGAACGACGGCCGCTCCCCGATTTGGATCGGGACGATCTTGCCGGAATGCTTCGCCTCGACGCATGCGTCTGCGGTGACGGAAGCAAAGTAGCCGTCCCACGCTGTCGGGCCGCGCACGACGCCAGCCTTGACGGACTCGATCCACTCCTGGAGTTCGACATCGTAGCTGTCGATGAAGCGAAGCTTCCAATCCTGCAGGATCTCGTGGCTGAGCTTGGCGTCCTTGCGAAGCAGCACGCTCATCGGCTCCGGCAGATAGCCGATCCCGTCCTCGCCAACGACCTGGCACTGGATGTCGTAGCCATAGGGGCAATTGACGAAGACCTCGACGTCGATCCGGATGCCCTTCTTCGTCTCGAGAAGGATCATGTGGGGGTCGTCGAGATCCTTGCGCGTGTGCTTCGTCTTCCTTGGCATGATAACCTGCGCGGAGACGTAGTCGTCATCGAGCAGCCAGCGCAGCACGTCGATCTCGTGCGGGAAGGAATCCGTGATCGCCATGTCGCCCGCATAAACCTCAGGAACGCTCGGGTTACGGTGGGCGCAGTGAACCATCATCGGTTGGCCGAGATTGCCGTTTGTGATCTGCTCCTTGAGGAGACGGTAGCTCTTGTCGTAGCGGCGCATGAAGCCGACCTGGACGAGCTGGCGCCCGCTGGCGATTTCGGCATTGACGATATTCAGGCACGCCTCTGCGGTGGTCGCGAGCGGCTTCTCGCAGAACACCGGCTTGCCTGCGGCGATTGACGAGAGAACGAACTCCTCATGGGTCGGTCCCCACGAGGTGACAACGATTGCGTCCACGTTCGGGTCGGTGATGAGATCGTGACCGTTCTCGAACACCTTCGCGGCAGGAGTCAGACGTTGCGCGACTTCCTCGGCCTGAGATTTATTGATATCGTTGACAGCGACGACGGTCGAGCCGACGAGCTTGTTGTGGAGGCGTTGGATATGCTCCTGGCCAATCGCGCCAGTTCCGATAACACCGATCTTGAGGGTCATATTTCGTGTTCCTGATGGGGCTTGTCAGTCGAAGTCGCGTGGGAGAGCGAGCTTCAGGGTTGTGAGGGATTTCTTGACGCCAAGAAGCGGATCCATCCCCGCATCTTCCATTTCGAGGCTGACCGGGCCGTCGTAGCCAACCATCCTGGCAACCGCGAAGAACTCCTTCCACCACTGGACGTCGTGGCCATGTCCGAGCGCCACGTAGTTCCACGAGCGCCTGGCGATGTCGTTGATCCAGTAGGTGTCGATCAGACCATTGGCATCCGCGAGCGTGCGCTCCAGCCGGACGTCCTTGGCGTGCATGTAGTGGATGGCGTCGCCGAGCAGGCGCACGGCCGCGATCGGATCGCCGCCCATCCACATGTGATGGCTGGGGTCGAAGTTCATCCCGATGACGGGATCGACATGCTCGCGCAGCCGCAGCATGTTCGCTGGATTATGGATCATCGTGGCGCCGAGGTTCTCGATCGCGACGCGGATGCCGCAATCCTTGGCGTGTTGCCCGGCCTTCTGGAAGTAGGGAATGAGGACACCGTTCCACTGGTAGTCTAGCGCGTCCACCTGCTCCGGCAGGATGACATGGGTGATCCAGTTTGGCAGTTCGTCCTTCGGCGTTCCGCCGGGGCAGCCGGACATCATGACGACAGTTTTCACGCCGAGCTTCTCTGCGAGCCGGAAGGTCTTCTCGACGACGGCTCGATGCTCGGCGCCGCTCTCGCCCGGATGAAGCTGGTTGCCGGAGCAATTGAGGGCCGAGATCGTCAGGCCGCGGCGCTCAAGGGCGGCGAGGAAGTCGGTGCGTGCTTGCGCGCTGCCGAGGAGCTCGTCGAGACGCAGGTGTGGAGCCTTCGACCAGTTTCCGCAGCCCAGCTCGACGGATTCAAAACCGAGCTTGGACACCGTGTCGAGCATCTCTTCAAAGGGAAGGTATCCGAGGATGTCGGTTACCAGACTTAAGCGCATCATCTCATGAGCTCCAGGATATTCAGTGGCATTGGGTGCGCGTGCCGGGACCGCAGCCCCGACACGCATCTCGGGAGGAATTACTTCTTCATGTACTGGTCGACATTGTCCTTGGTGATGGACTCGAACGGCACAAGCTTCTCGGCCGGAGGCGTCTCACCCTTCTTGATGCCTTCGACGACCTCGAAGGCCGCCTTCGCCTGGCCGGCGGCATTCTGGAAGATGGTCTGCGACATCTCGCCCGCCTTGATCGCGTTGAGCGCATCCGGAACGCCATCGACGCCGGAGATCATCACGCCTTTCAGGCGATCGGCGCCCTGAAGGGCTTCACGGGCACCAAGGGCCATCTGGTCATTGGCAGCAATGATGGCGTCGAACTTCGGGAAGCTCTGGATCCAGTCCTCCGTCACCTTCATGCCTTCGGCGCGATCATAGTTGCCGGAGAGGTTCGCGATGATCTTTACGTCGGGACGGCCGAGGTTCTCTTCGAAGCCCTTGAGACGTTCCTGCGAGTGGTAAAGGCCGGGCGTGCCCTGCAGGTAGAGGATCTGCGCATCCTTCGGCAGATTGGCTTTCATGTACTCGGCCTGCATCTTGCCGGCATCGATGTTCTTCGAGCCGACGAAGGTGTATTTGCCGCCAGCCGACTGGATGCCCAGCGCGATCACCGGAATACCTGCCTCGTTCGCCTTCTCCACGCCAGGCACGATGCCTTCATAGTCGACCGGGACAACGAGGATCGCATTGACCTTCTGGGCGATCAGGTTGTCGATCTGGTCGAGCTGCTTGCTCGCGTCGTTGTTGGCGTCGGTGAACTTGATCTCGACGTCGGGATCGGACTTCGCAGCCTCGATGAAGGCGTTCTTTCGGGCCATCACGAAGACATCCGTGTCGGCCATGTTTGCGTAGCCTACGACGAACTTGTCAGCGGCGAACGCGGCGGAGGCGGAAAGTGCGGCGGTGGATACGGCGCAGGCGAGTGCAAGCTTTGCGATAAGTTTCATTGGGGTCTCCTCCCGTTGGAAATGCAAGGTTGTCTTCAATCCGACGCACAGGCGTCGACACACAGGTGGTCCTTCGCGCGAGCGCGTTCGCATCGCGCGGGAACGTTTCGATCAGGCCTTCTTCTTGCTGCGGGCCGATTTCGTCCAAACATCAAGGATGACGGCGACCGCGATGATCAGTCCCTTGATGATCTGCTGCCAGTACGAGCTGACGTTCATGAGGTTGAGGATGTTGTTGATGACGCCGATGATCATCGCCCCGATGATGGTTCCGGTGATCGTCCCCGTCCCGCCCATGAGGCTGGTGCCACCGACGACCACCGCGGTGATCGCGTCGAACTCATAGCCGACGCCACCCGCTGGCTGGCCGGAGTTGATGCGCGACATGAGGACGATGCCAGCCACCGCGCAGAGGATGCCGTTGAAGATGAACGCCTTGACGATGATGCTGTCCGGATTGATGCCCGAGGCGCGTGCCGCACGCTCGTTGCCACCGACGGCATATACGTAGCGACCGAACTTCGTCTTGTTGAGCAGGATCCAGGAGATCACGACGAAGACGGCAAGGATCAGGACGGAAATCGGCACCGGACCGAGCGAGCCCTGGCCAATCACCTTGAAGTCGCCGAGGCCAGTGACCGGAGAGCCGCCCGTGTAGAGAAGCACCGCGCCGCGCGCCACAGTCGTCATCGCGAGCGTCATGATGAACGATGGAATACGAAAGAACGTGATGACGAAGCCGTTGATGATCCCGGTGGCGATCCCGACCGCCACACCCGCAACCACCGCCAGTGTGATGCTGCCCGTCATCGACATCACGCTCGCCGCGATGACGCCGCACAGTGCCAGAACGGAGCCCAGAGACACGTCGATGTGCCCGAGGATGATAATGAAAGTCACGCCACAGGCAAGAAGGCTGACGACCACGACCTGGCGCAGGACGTTCGTGAGGTTGGCTTCAGTCAGGAAGGTCGGACTCAGAAGCGACGCCAGGATGCAGATTCCGACGAAGATCAGGATGGTTCCGTACTTGCGATAGATCGCAGCAAAGTCCACGCCAACTGATTTCGAGGCTACCTTGGCGGGAGCGCCCGCGGCCAGGGGTTCGGTGTTCATTAGTGTCCTCCCGTTGCAAGGCGCATGATGGTTTCCTGATTGGCCTCGCTTCTTGTCAGTTCGCCCGCGACTTGCCCCTCGGCCATCACGACCACGCGGTCGCTCATGCCGAGGATTTCCGGAAGCTCGGACGAGATCATGATGATCGCCAGGCCCTGGCGGGCGAAGTCGGTCATCAGGCGATGGATTTCGGATTTTGATCCAACGTCGATGCCGCGTGTCGGCTCGTCGAGGATGAGAAGCTTGAGATCCCCAAGCAGCCATTTGGCGATGACGATCTTCTGCTGGTTGCCGCCGCTGAGGTTCTCGACGATCATCGCGGTGTTCGGAGTCTTGATCTGCAGCATCTTGATCATCCGCTGCGCGGCGGTTTCTTCCTGCCGCTCGCTGACAAACAGCCCGGCAGTGAACTTCTTCAGGTTGGCCAGCGAGATATTCTCGCCAACGGACCGGCAGAGCACGAGGCCCTCCGCCTTCCGGTCCTCGGAGACCATCGCGATGCCATGGGAGATCGCATCCTTCGGCGACCTTAGACTGAGGACCTGCCCGTTCAGCCTGACGTGACCGCCAGTCGCGGCGTCGAGGCCGAAGATCACCCGCGCGACCTCGGTGCGGCCCGCCCCGATGAGACCTGAGAGTCCCACGATTTCACCGGCGCGCACGTTGAAGCTGACGTTTTCGAAGGTACCTTCGCGGGTGAGATTCTCCACCGAAAGCACGACCTCGCCGATCGGCACATCCTCTTTTGGGAAGATGCTGGAGATCGTCCGGCCGACCATCTGTGAGATGAGCTTCGTCTCGTCGTACTCACTAGCAGGCGCTGCCGCGATAAACTGTCCGTCGCGCATGACGGTGATGTCATCGGCGATCTGAAAGATTTCGTCCATCTTGTGAGTGATGTAGATGATGGCCACACCATTGGCCTTGAGATCGGCGATCTGCCGGAAGAGCATCGCAACCTCGGTGTCGCTGATCGCAGATGTGGGCTCGTCCATGATCACCAGCGACGCCTGGCGCGAGATCGCCTTGACGATCTCGACGAGCTGCATCGCGGCGATTGAAAGGTCCCTCATCTTGGTTTCAGGGCCGTATTTCAGGCCGAGCCTGTCGAGCAGCGCCTGTGTTTCGGAGTTCATTCTTCCGAAATCGACGAAGCGCGACATCACGCCTGTCTCCGACAGAGCAGGCTCCCGGCCGAGGAAGATGTTCTCGGCGATCGTCATGTCGAGGACCGGGCTCAGTTCCTGGTGGATCATGGATATGCCGCGTTCCAGTGCCGCCGACGTATCCTGCCCCCCAAGGACCTCTCCCTTGAAGAGTATCTCACCGCCATCGATCGAGTAGGTGCCGCTCAATATCTTCATGAGCGTCGACTTCCCCGCACCGTTTTCACCAACCAGGACGTGGACGGATCCCGCACGGACCTTGAGGTTCATGCCGTCCAAAGCCAGGACACCGGGAAATGCCTTGGTGATGTTCCGCATCTCGAGGACGAGCTCGGAACCCTCTTTGTGAATGGGGTCGTCGCGCTCCAACAGGCGCGCCGTATCGTTGGCCGCAGGCATTTCGCCTCTCCTCCCAAGTGCGTCGCTTCCGACGAATTGTCGTGTGTAGCTGTTTCCTCCAGCGGCATGGAAATCACCACATCTCGACCGTTCCTGTCAATTTAACGCTGGACGTTTCTCTCAAATTCTCCCACAATGTCTCTCATTTTCTGGGAGCCTATCACGATGAGCAGACCTACGATCGCAGACCTCGCAAAGGCCGCAAATGTCGGGATTTCCACTGTGGACAGGGTCTTGAACGGCAGAGATCCCGTGCGAGCGCAGACGGCGGAGCGCGTCCTGGAGGCGGCAGAGCGAATAGGATTTCACGGTGTCACCGCGATCAAGCGACGACTTGAGGGCGACAAGCCGGTCATCAAGTTCGGCTTCCTGCTGAAGCAGTCCCATCGGAAGCTCTATCAAATGTGGTCGGAGGTGCTGACGAAAGCTGTCGAGGCCTATCCCGACGCACACGGCAGGGCGATCGTGAGATTCGTCGACGAGCTCGCTCCGGAGAACACCGCCGACGCGTTGCTGGCCATAAGCCGTGACGCGGATGCAATCGGGATCATCACGTCGGATCACCCCCAGATCAACCACGCGGTGGATGGATTGGAGGCCGAGGGCATCCCAGTCTTCACCATGATTTCCGACCTGACCGCCCGCGGCCGAGCCGGATATGTCGGAAATGACTGCGTGAAGAAGGGCCGGACTGCGGCCTGGTTCGTAGACAACATGAATCCCGCACCCGGCAAGGTGGCCGTCTTCGTCGGCAGCCATCGGTATCTTTCTCAGGAGCTAGGGGAAATGGGGTTCCGCTCCTACTTTCGCGAGAGTCAGCGGGAATTCCTTATGATGGAGACGCTCGGCACTCAGGAGGAACCAGACATCGCGTACGAGCTGACGCGGGGGCTGCTCAAATCTGAAGACAACTGGGTGGGTCTCTACGTGGCTGGCGGCGGGATAACGGGAGTAATGCGGGCGCTGCGCGAGGATGGAGGTCCTGCGGCGAAGCGGCTTGTGGTCGTCGCCCATGAACTTACGAATGAGACGCGAGCCGGGCTGGCAGAGGGGATCATCAAGGTCGTCCTCTCCCACCCCGCCCGCTTGCTGGCAGACACCCTTGTGAAGGCAATGGCCGAGGCGCTGGACACTCACCGCACGCCCATTGTCTCGCAGCACACGCTGCCGTTCGAGATCTATACTGCAGCCAATATCTGAAGGTGTGGAATCCCTGAGGATATTCCCTGGTGGAACGGGGTAGCCGTGTCCCCCTGGTGCCGAGGTTCCCTAGCGGCAATGTCGCCCGGCTTGGGCTGAGTCGGCCGAAAGTGCATTTCGAGCGAATTTGAATGAATCCCTTCCCGGGCTCTTAAGACCTGTACCGGTACGAGACACCGCAGGTAGTATGAGCGTTGCGGGACATCATGAATCTCAAGGCAGAAGCACTGGCAGCGGCGAAGAAGCGGATCATCGCGCTGCAGAAGCAGATGACGGCACGAATCCTGGACATGGCAGCGGAAGTTGAGAAGCTCGCCATGGCAACAACCGAACGCGAAGCCCGCGAGTTCCTGCGCGTCACCTGTAATATGCCTGCCGCCGAATTGTCGACCTACGCGCGGTTCCGGACCACGCTGAAGGGCAGAGAGCAACTGCTCGAGAACTCACGTGCGTCATTTCCCGTCGTGAAGGCGCTGGTCGCGGCCGACGACGATACACGCAAGGAAGTTCTGGAGCGAATGGAGATCGGCGCCCGGATCGACACCAACGAGATATCTCGCATCCGCAAGCGCCTCAGGGAGGCAGCCCTCACGCCGCATCAGCTTTTGGCGGAGCGGAATGGAAGAAAACTGGCGACTGCGGCGCGCAAGAATACCACCGAGGCCGTCGACAACTTCAAGGAAGTTCTCTACGCCTTCTCCGAAGGACTCATGAACGATCCTAAGGCGATGGTATCGGATGATGTCCGCCAAGGGGCAGCGCAGATACGGAAAGCATTCGAATCCTTGTTTGGTGTGCGTGACGATGTGGTCGCCCCGAGCAAGCCCGGCAATCTGGCAGTAGAATTCGCCGTGGCGCGCGAAACGCTGAAGAGCCTCGAAAATGGGACCCTGGCCGCCCCGAGAAACAAGGCGCATCGTCATCCCGGCCTCCTCGCCCTGCAAACATTCACGGGACGCTCGCCCAGCGCCTACAAGTGGGAACTGCGTAATGTTCGCACGCCGCCGCCCGCACATCATAGGCTGAAGGCCATTGAAATATGTGCCGGGGCCGGAGGTATGGCGATCGGGCTGGACAGGGCCGGCTTCGATCATGTTGCCCTGTTCGAGTATGAGAGAAACGCTGCCGCGACACTCAGGTTGAACAGGCCGGACTGGAACGTGGTCAAGGCTGACATCCGCGAGGTCGACTTCAAACCCTATCGGCACATGGACATTGATCTGCTGGCCGGAGGGGTCCCCTGCCAGCCCTACTCCTCCGACGGATACGGCCTGGGCAGGGATGATCCCCGGGATTTGCTTCCCGACGCAGTCAGGATCGTATCCGAGGTCTCGCCTCGCGCATTTCTGTTCGAGAACGTGGATGGATTGCTGCACGCGCGACATGCCGATCATGTCGCAAACTTCCTGCGAGGCTTCAGAAAGGCCGGCTATCACGTGGAGATCCACAGGATGAAAGCCGAAGACTATGGCATCGCCCAGGAGCGCAGCCGCGTGCTGATCATTGGCGTGCGGAACGATCTCGAAGGGGCCTTCAGGATGCCGCCAACTTTCCCCGGGCGCCGCCTCGACATAGGCACCGCGCTCGTTGATCTGATGGCTGCAAACGGATGGACGGGAGCCCACGAGTGGGCTCGAGCACGACGCGAACAACGTATTCTGGACCGCGAAGGCAACGTGGTTGCTCACGGCGCGCTCGCCTCCACGATCGTCACGAGACGTGGCCTGCCAAGGGAGAAGGAAGCTGCTCGCTGGGGCGCGAAATGCGTCGACATCGCCGGCCTGCCCGACTCGGCGCCGACGCAGGAACAGGCTTCGAAACCGGGGTTCATGCCCGCACTGACCGCGCGCATGCGTGCTCGCCTTCAGGACTTCGACGACGACTGGCAGTTCACAGGGGGTAAGCAGGCAGTTGCCGATCAGATTGGCAACGCTGTTCCGCCGAGGCTGGCGCAATCCGTCGGACTAGCACTCTTCGCCGCCATGAAGGATGTGGCATGGGACTGGGAGGCTATGCTTTGGCCCGAGAGAAGCCGTCGAGTGCGTGTGACGGCGCCACCGCTGGAGTTCGAAGAAGTCACGGCTAAGTCTTTTGTATCTGCGGCGACTTGAGGCCTGCAGTTCTCACATCCCCGAAAAAACCGAAAAGGCAGTGAGATGACGGTAGTGATACGCGCGGACCGGGACGACAGGTTTGTTACAATCAACTTCGACGGGATCTTGATCGATGTCGAGAACGAGAACCCCGACATCGAGTTCGAGGTTTACCTTGGCGGCATGTGTATCGGCAATGGGACCGGCCGTGACGCCCTTGACAAAGCTCTCGCCGGATTGAGGGTCATCATGGACCGCGAACTCCTCAAAAAATTGGCTGATGCCATCTTCCGATTGAACGCGGATGGAGGAGAAGCCGTGTTCCTTGCCAATTCTGGAAAGGCTGGGCTGATGCTCTGCGAAGGCCCAGACTATGACAGGCTAGGTGTCGACGCCTTCGAATATGCCTCGGATTTCCTGCTCAGGCGTTTCCCTGCAGAGGACACTTCAAGGATCTGACTGCCTGAGCATTGCGAACTTCGCTCTCACTGTAGTGGCCTCGCTTGATCAGTCGTTTCACCGATGGATGCGAGACGTTGAGTGCACTCCCTGGCCCGTGACGTGACTCGAACGCTCGAATTTCATCAAGCTGATGCTGGAGCGCCCTCACCTCATCGAGTTGCTTCGGTGAAGCCCGACTCTGCGCGTATGACGATGTCTTCCGCATCCACGCCTCGAACGCCTTCGCATCGCCTGCATCTCGCGCCAGGAGCATTCTTTCGATGCTTGCTTCCACGAGTTCCGAATGTTTCCCTTCCATCTGCGCCTCCCGATCCAGTAAAGCGTGGCGCGCATCAGTTGCCGGCGCAAGCAGTTGACCCGCGGGCGGCCTATTTGTCCGGAGCCTTGAGAGACCACTTCTTAAGCGTTTCCCTGGACTTTCCCTGCCCCAAGAGCTTTCGCCCCGTCTTCGACGGCTCGAATCCAACCTTTCCCATAGCTTCGCCAAACGTCTCCGCCTTGCTTCCTCTTTCGCTGTTCGAGCCAGATCCGGTGGCGTCCCCCGCATTTCCCTTTTTGTTGCGTGACATACCCGCCTCCAACGACGATGGTGCTTCGCAGAATTTATTCCGAACCGACCGCGCGTCCTTTCCGTGAGCGGGACGAACTTGCTCGCCCGGGAAGAAGCCTGGCAATCTCCTCCCCATCCAGCACCTCCCGGCGCAAGACGGCCTTTGCTAGGAGTAGCAAGTCATTTCTCCTAGCACGTGCGATATCCTTTGAGCGGTTCAGCTCTTCCAGTAGCATTCCGGCCACGTGCTCCCGCACCGAAGAGTCGCTGCGCCTGAGCCCCTCCAGGTTACGCAGACCGGTGACATTGTAGTAGCAGAGTTCCCCTGCTCCGTGGCTGGCAACCAGAATGGTCGCGATGTCCGTCGCACGGTGGAGGTCGGATCCTTCGACGCCACACCAGCCGTCATGGATGTCCCCTAGGACTACGCTCTCAGCGGCCACCCCACCCAGCAGCATCGCGATTTCGTCGCGGTACGACTGAAGGGTCCGGTTGCGCATGCGGGGACGCCTCCACTCCACGTGCGCGAAGCTGTCATCCCGATGCGCGGCTTGCCGCGCTACGACGAGCGCCTCGATTTCCCCAACGCCGAGTTCAAGCCCGACGACTGCGTGACCGGCTTCGTGGATGCTCGCAATCCAGCGCTCGCGGCGCGTAAGCGAGGCGATGGGCGGCACGATCGTCATGAAATCCGAACAGCGGAGCTCCCTCCTCTCCGTCCGGGCAATGCGGCGGGCATCCCTGGCAAGCTGACGTAGCGCCGCGCCGGAGTATCCGCTGGTGGCGGAGGCGATAGTCTGAAGCTCGTCCTGGGGCAAGTCAGACCTCGAGTGCGCCAGGAGGATCTGCGCCCGCGCAGCCAGATCCGGTAGTGGGATTTGAATGTGCCTGTCGAGACGGCCGGGGCGCAGCAGGGCCTCGTCGATGTCGCCCGGACGGTTGGTCGCCGCAATCACCACGACGCCCTCGCGTCCGACTGCGCCATCCAAAAGCTCCAGCAAGGCATTGATGACCTGCAATCCGTAGGCGGCGTTGTCACCGCGGAGGCTCGTCCTCGATCCGAATGAATCGAACTCGTCGATGAATAGGATCGAAGGCGCGTTTGCGATGGCGTCGCGGAAGCTCTTTCTCATCGCGCGCAGCATATCGCCGAGGTGTCCCTCCGCCTGCCATTGGCCACTCGAGGCGGCAAAGAATGCCGCACCGCAGGATCGGGCGACGGCGCTCGCGAAGAGCGTCTTGCCACACCCCGGAGGCCCGCTTAGCAGCAGGCCGGAATCGACGTCACTCCAATCGATCGAGCCTTGTCTCCACGCAGTGATATCCTCAATCAGTTCCTGCGCCCAGTCTGCCGCTCTGCCATAGCCGGCAAGGTTTTCGATCCGAGGCTCCCATTTGACCCCCTTCGTCTGACGCGAAACCTCGGTTAGCTTCTGCATCGTAACTTCAAGCGGCCGCTTCGCCCTGAAGGCAGCAAGGATGATTGGCAACGGATGCTGGAAGAGCTTTGCGACCTCCTCTTGGGTGATCATCATGCCGAGGACGGTCTTTGCGGCAAGCACTAGATGATACGGCTTGACGCCGCCCACCTCGACCAGATGATCGAGGGAGACCCTCAGTTCATCTGGAACCCCGGCATCACGCTCAATCAGGACGACGACGGACGAATTCTGGGACAAGGTCTTAAGGGCGTCGCTGTAGTCGGCCGCGCCTTTCGGGTTGGCGTGGACACTGGACACCGAGTAGCGCAGAATCCCCGAATCCCTGAGGACCATGACTACCGCGGCGCGGTACACCTCGAAGTCTGCATCGCGAGGAAGAATGAGACCTACGGCCCTGTCGGTCGTAGCTTTTCGGAAAATTCCAGATCGTCGCAGCGCAACGCGCATGGAGTTGGCATACATCGCCACCTCGAGCACATTCCTGCGCTCGTCGATAGAAGCAGATCCCATGGCGAGCCTCCTACGACTTCGCGCGCCGGACGACCGTGTCCGGAGCAAGCAGAGCCTCGTCGAGATCGACTTCGATATGGCCCTTCAGGATCATGCTGGCGACCGTTCTCATCGGAGCGTCCTCCCGCACGACGCCCAGGCACTCGGCCAGGGACAGCGAACCCATCTCATCGAGACCTGCCAGGATGCGGATGCGATCGCCCAGCGCAGCATCCCTTCCCGCGTACCTCACTAGATCCCGAGCGTTCTGAAGACGGATAGGGTTCACCTCGGAGATCGAGATCGCCTGATATCGGTAGCCGAGCCGTTCGGCCACGCTCGGCATCCAGGCGATGACTTCTGGAGCCCCTCGCCAGACATCCACGAGGAGGCTTTCGTCGGCGGTCTGAACCGCGAAGTCGACGTGGCGATGGCGTGGTTTCCTTGCCGCCGAGTCATTGACGAGTGGTTGCGTCACGCAGCGCCAGCAAAGCACTTCGGGATCCAGCTCGAGAATGCAGGCGTAGTCGCCGGCTTCCTTCGACCGGTACACCGCGCGCCCGATGCACTTCGTCGTGGCGCTGGGAAAGCGGGATTTATAGGGACGTGGGGGATCGCAAGCTTCATCGCCTGCGGCAAGAGCAGTAAAGGTCATCATGACCTTCCCTCCAAAGAATAGGCAAAGTGGCGGCTCCGGGATCCGTCCCGGGAGTCGGTCAACCTATTCGGAAAGTGAGGGCTCTGGAGTTGCTCATGCCGGAACAATTAGAGAACACTCTTTCGGGCGTCAAGCACTTTCGATGATTCCGGATCCTGCTCAAGAGCGATTGAGCAATCGCTTGGCACAACGTCGGCCCGGATGACACTGCAGGCATCGGAGCTGTGTGTGCGACATGCTGCAGGCCCACAAGCAACAGTCGATCGCGGGTCCGCGTGCAACTTTGTGCAAGCAGCTTCAAATCGATAGCTAGAGCACCTGGAGATTCTCTACCGCACTATCTTGTTGCGCTCGCGATCACCGGCTACGGTCCGTTTCTGCTAGGCGGAATACAATTTCAAAAATCGAGATCGTCGTCCCGCAAAGGTCCCGGCTGCGAGAACAGTTGCTCTAAGCCCATCTTGTTCGGCGTGTAGACAATATTGAAAGTTCCGTCCTTGTCCTGGACGGTCTGAGGGCCACGGGTCTTGGCCGCATCCAGCAGTTCGCGGATGCGGACTTCCGCGTCGTGTCTCTGCCATTGATAAGTCATTTGCAACCTCTGTAGGGCGGCATCACGGCCAACGATAACATAGCGGTCTCATTGGGATTGCGAACTGGAAAACGAGATAGACGCTTCTGAACTCACAGGATAGTCGCGGTGTCTGATATTCTGCTTCTTATGGATACTGACATCGTCAGCTACATGGGCCGGAAAAAGCCTCCTCCCGGTTTGCGCCCTTGGCTTGTCCGGGTAGGTATCAACAGACTGGGTCTCAGCTATCCTGTTGTAGCAGAACTTATGCGCGGCGCCCATCTGCAGGAGCGCCACAATCCGGAAAGAGCTGCAAGAATTTCGCTATGGGTCGACCGCATCCTGGCTACCAACTTTCCGATGCCGGAAATGTCCCATGCGTCTGCCACGACCTATGCCCGGATGACGTCGATCCCAGCGCTCAAGCATCTATGGACTATCCAGAAGCGACAGAAGAGCAATCGGCTTGGCCACGATGTCATGATCGCTGCTCTTGCCATCACCTACCAGCTCCCAATTCTGACAGCGAACATCCCGGACTATCTTAGGATCCACGAATATTGCCCTCTGCCGGGACTGTATCATCCCTTGGAGGCACGCTGGCATGTCGAGCCGCCATTCGATGTTCCTCTCCCACCATTCGACCCGGAACTGCCTGATCCTTCAGACACGATGCTGCCGAAGATCGAGCCTGCTGACCACGAACCTCGCGGAGATGGCGCTACGCCTCAGCCCGATCAGGTACTCTCCCCTTAGTAAACCATTCAGCATCTTAACTTCTGCCAACCCGGCTCCTGCGCCCCGCTGTGTCCGGGACGCGCCCCAATCCCGAAAACCAATTCCCACCCAGAACGAAGTAGTTCGAATCTTAGCGAATCCCTTTCCGGGACATCAGGACTTGCCTGTTACCGGTTGCATCGAGAGGGAAGCGCGATGCAGGAAGTCAGAAAAAAGTACAGCGGAGCATATGATGCCGGCTACCTGAAAGACCGCATCCTCTCCGTAAAGTCGCGCGTGGCCGAGGCGCAGCTCGACCTCATCAGCCTTGTGGGTGAGCTGCAGCCCCGCATGGATCGCGAAAGCCTTCGCGCATTGCTGACAGTCGAATGCGGACTTGCCAGACAGGATGTCGCGGCGATGCTCGACTTCCACGAGTCACTCGGCGAATACGGGGCACTTCTACGTGACAAGGCGATTCCCTTCTCGGTCATCAAGACACTGACAAGAACCTCGAAGGAGACAAGAACCGCGGCCCTCCTGCGGATCGCCGCCGGACATAACGTGGACACGCCGGATATCGCGCTGCTGACCCGCAGGCGCGTGCGCGAATCCATGGGCGACATTGCGTTCGACGACCGTCGTCGCTGCCGCGCACTCAATTCATTGGCGTCATCGAGAGCGCGTGCGGGCGTGGACGCGTTGGCCGATCGTGCCGCCGACCTGTTGGCTGTCGTCGACGAGTTCACATGGCAGTATTTTCACGAACCCACCGGAAATCCGGCCGACATGGAACCGAATCTGAGCGAGACCTTTCTCGCGGAGAAGGCGCGCATCCAGGATATCGCGAGGGATGTCCTTAGGAAATTCGAGAACGTGTTCGGGGCGAAACAGGATTCCGGTTCACGGCGCAGCCCTGACGCTCGAAACAGGCTTGCGCTGGCGCATGAGTCCTTGAAGAGGTTCGCCGCAGGCAGTTTCGCCTATGACGGAGGCTTCGGCTTCGAAACCGGCTACTTGTGGAAGACCGAGCTTCAGGACGCCCTCGAGTTCCTGCTCCCAGCTTTCGAAGGACTGCCGCAGCCGGCGACCGACGAGCCTCGGCGGCAACAGCCGAAGGCAATGGAGCTATGCGCGGGGGCCGGTGGGCAGGCGATAGGATTGCTTGGTGCCGGCTTCGACGTGGTTGCTCTCTACGACTCCGCTCCAGTCGCGGCTGCCACGCTGAAGAAGAACCTATGGTGGAATGTCCGGGAGAAGAAGCTTCAGGACGTCACGGACGCAGAACTTCGGCGCTATCGTGGGATTGATCTCCTAGCCGGCGGCATCGAATGCAAGGCGTACTCACGCGTGGGCAGGCAGCGCGGCCCCGCCGATGACAGGAACCTGTTCGAGGAGGCAGTGCGCATCGTGCGCGCAGTCAAGCCGAAGACGTTTTTCTTCGAGAACGTCGAAGGCTTCACGCACAACAAGTTCATAGAGTACAGGTCGGAGATCATCAGGCGGCTTCAGCGCAGCGGGTACCGCGTCGAAATCCACGGGTTGAACGCCAACGATTTCGGACTCGCACAGACGAGAAAGAGGATCGTCATTGTCGGCGTGCGCAATGACATGCCCAACGCCTTCCAGCTCCCGATCGGCCTGCCTGCCGAAAAGCCAGGGGTCGCCTACCTGAGGGATTTGCTCTTCCCCCATCTGAACAAGGGTCACGAAACATATGACAGATGGGCAAGGGCTTGGCTCGAGAAGTTCGGGAACCGTCCATCGAACACCATCCTGGCGAAACTTCCCGACGCCCAGCCGAAAATCGTAGATGACTGGAGAGAAAAGGGATTCGAGATCGACGTAGCCAAGCTCATGAAGCCCGCGCTGACGCCCGAGGAGATATCGGATCCCGACGTTCTGCCCCACCTTACGATCGAAGTTGCGCGTCAATTGCAGGGTTTTCCTCAAGCGTGGCATTTCCACGGAGACAACCCGAGGAGCATCTTCGAGCAGATAGGGAATGCATTTCCTCCCCAAGTGGCTATGGCGATGGGGCTGAGCATCATGACCGTCTTGGATGGAAAGAGGCGAGATGTCGTCGAACGCCTGAAGACGCCGGTAATCAGCGACGACCTAATTGGCAGGCCACGCCCCCGCCGGGTGAACTTGAACAGGCACACGTGGGCGGACGAGCCGGGTGCGTTCAGCCCCGGCGATTGGCATCCCTACCTCGAATAGCGTCGGCTGCGCTCGATCGGTGCGTAGTGGCAGCGCAGTCTGTCAGCGATGAAATCACGCTCGTCGCCGCGGAATGTCTCCACGGGCGTGCCGTTGACATGAAGAATGGTGTCCCTGTCGGGCTTCACCAGGAAGGACAGGACCTTGTCGCGTCCGTCGATGAAGGACAGGGTCTCGCCCCTCGCATCACGAGAGAAATCTATCTCTACTTCCTGGTCGGTGTACCGCTCGTCAACTGTCGCGTTCACTATGGCCGCGTAAACATCCGAGGCTCTTCCGGACAGAATGTTGGGTCGCTCTACCTCATCCCAGGGAGCGGGCTCCATGTCTCTGAAATACGACCTGATCGTCTTTATGAAGGCGGCGTCGTCGCCTGTATGGCGCTCCTGGAAGTAGTGGTCGTCCACATAGGCCGTCCATCCGCTGCTGCCAACAGAGCACTTGTGCCATTGCTGAGCGTCCATCGTCACGTCACGCCAGGAAGCCTCCTCGCCACCGCTGCCGCTAATGTCGAGGGTGATAGGCGATCTCCAGGTTTCGTCGGCCGTCGAGAGAAAGATCACGTGGAGCTCTCCCTGCCGCTCTTCTCCCCTCATGACGAGTCCCTGCTTCTTGAACACCGGTCCGAGCTTTTTATTGATGTCGATGAGAATGCTTCGATAGTAGCCCATGGTCACCTCTCCAGATTGCCCAAGGATCGAGTGCGGCCGTGCAAGCCACAATTGGTGAAGGATTCAATCCATCCAGCGAGGAGAGCAGCGAATAGGGCAAGCAGGATTGAGGATTCGGTCCTCCATAATTATCGACAGGATTCAGAAGTTTGCGCCGGTTACATCAGAAAGCGCCTTAACAAAATTTCTGTGGACGCCCGGCGGTCTTCGTGCATAGTGCCCTACATCACGGGGAACACCGAAGATGATGTGTCACCAGAGCATATGCACCTTGGCCATCGAGGCCTGAGGATCTCCCGAGAGCCGTGTACCGACGCGGTCGAGAGAGCTCTCACGTGGCCTGACGACCATGTCGTCGCCCCCTGCCGGATAGTCAGGAAAAGAATCTTCAGAAATTTTCAGACAGGGACCTGAATCATCCTTCGAGATGGTCTAAATGGGTTGCCACTGTGGTGATGGAGTTGCTCAGATGGCTGAATTCAACCAATTCGCAAATGCGAGCTCGCGCGGGTATCCGCTGGGCAGCGACGTGGTGCGTCGGCATGCACCCGCATCGCCGATAGCTTGATCCCCCTCCCGTAGTTCCTCCCAAAATTCGAGATCTGTCACCACGGACGTGCGCCGGGGACAGGCCGACTCGTGCCCTGCTCCCGGATACGTCATGACCCAACTCAATCCTGAACAACTTTTGAAGATCGTGCTCCAGGCAGCCCGAGCGCCGCCGTAGCCGGCTCCCCGCCGAAGCCTCGGCATCCTCACAGTGAAGCTCTGCCTCCACCTCGGCCGCGTCCGAGGAGCGACGGCGCACGTCCGAAAGTCAGCAAGAACGGAGACCGTACATGCCCTCAACTGCCACGTACAAGCCACATCACACCGACGTCGGCTCGTCCACCGAAAGCGTAGCTGAGCATTTCGCAGTGAAATGCTTGAAGGAAAACCTCGAGGGGATCTGGCAGCACTACACTGCGATGAAGACGAACTGCGCAGAGTTGGAAATCCCCGCCCCTACGCTCAGGGACTTCCAGCGCCTTGTACGCGTTCTCCGCTTCGAGCGGCACATCCTGGTGGCGGGAGATTTCCTTGAGGTCCGCTCCGGCCCGAAAGCGCTGCGTTCCCGCAGCTTCGGCGGATCCGATCTTTCCCACTTCGTCCGAGAAATCGACCGCTCCACGTCCAGTCACTTCGACTGGTGAGCCACGGGCTGCAGCAAGGTATCCAGACATGCGCGATGCAAGAATTCTTGAACAACTTATCCGGCGCGAGCGGGGCTTGGCGCCTCTGCCCGTGCCCGAACGTCCGATGATCGGCTGGAGCGACAGACCTGTTTCCGGTCGCTTCATCATCCCCGGAGTAACGCCCGCCAATGATCCCGGGCTGACCGAAGCAGAGGCCTGGGGTCGAACCGACGTTGTCTGGGAGGCCCCTCGTCGTTCCACGGCCAGCCGGACGCCCGCCAAGAAGTCCATGCGATCGGTGCGCGGGAGCATGATCGACATCAACCGCAACCAGGTGCTGGTCTTCGAAAGCGTGCTCGAGGCGTTCCTCGCACACATGCTGGTCGCCAACCCGGACATCGCCCTTGTGGAAGACCAGCCATCCCCGCTTCCCTACAGGTTCGAAGGTGAGTGGCACGAGCACACGCTCGACTACCGGGCAACCAGTCGGAACGGCTGGCGCGAGGGGTACATCGTCAAACCCGCCTCTCAACTCGGTCCCGATCAGACGCTGGCGAAGGCCATGGCGATCGCGAAGCAGAACGTTCCCAAGGCCGCCGACAACATCATCGTTCTGAGCGAACTCAACATCACCCGAGCAAAGGGAATGAATGCGGTCGAGATCAATGCGTCGCGCAAGACGCGCAACCAGCAGGACTGCAACGACCTCCTGGATGCAATCCGAGGCCTGCGGCGGGGGGTTGCGCTGTGGGAGCTCATTGCCTCGATGCCCAGATCCTGGACTGTCATGGATGCCGCCCGGTGCCTGATCTATGACGGCAGCGTGCGACTCCACCGGCCCGGAAACAGGCTGACGGATGCTTCGGTCGTCAGCGCCCATTGGCAGAACTAGGGGCGCGGCCGTGCAGAATCTCGATGTCCTTCACGGATTGATGGCAGACGCGCGTAGATCGGAGGGCGGCGATGGCTAACAACGCCCCTTCCTTCCCGATCCCGCCCTTCGCGCGCATCACAATCGACAACAAGGAGATGCTCCTCCTTGAGGACGGTGTGAATGGAAAGGTTTTCGAGCCGCTGGATAAATCCGGGCGTCCGGACTTCTATTCCAACGAGGTCATCGTTTCGATGCTCCATCATGGATCCCTTGAGATCCATAAGGACCGGTACAACCCGAAGAAGCTGCGGCTGACCGAACGCTTCCCCTTTCTCCGAGATCTGTCCGAGAAGACACAGACAGGGGTCCGTTTCAAGCTCGAATGGATCATGCGCTTCCGTGCGAAGGGCGGCCGCGAGGGGAATATTCCCGAAGATCGGATGATGGCGATCATGCGCGAAATCCGAGATGAGTTCGAACGAGATCTGACCGTCGCCCGTCAGAACTCCAACAGGAAGGCCGCCTACACCTACGAGGACGGTGAATTCCGTCTCCGAAACATCGGCATGAGCACCCTTAGAACATGGCACCGGGAGTACACTCGCTCGGGCGACGACTGGCGCGTGCTGATCGATGGCCGGGGATCGGGCGAGAAGAAGAGCATGTTCTCGGACGAGTCCCTCGAGCTGGAGAGCCGCATGGTCCAGCGATACCTGAGTTTCACGAAGCCGAACGCCGCCTACCTGTTCCGCATCATGAAGGCGATGGAGCGCCGGATCAACCGCCAACGCCGGGCTGTCGGTCGGACCGACCTCATCAAGGTGTGCGAGCGCAGCACCTTCTACATCCGCATCAACAACCTCCCCGACGATCAGAAATACATTGCCCGCGAGGGGGCCAAGCAGGCACGGATGCGGTTCTATATCGTGACCGGGCGGGAGCGTGGCTTTCCGATGCAGTTGGTCGAAGCCGACGAATGGAAGGTCGACCTGGTCGTCCTGCTGAAGTTGGCCAAGATCTGGGAGGATCTCGACCCGGTGGAGCAGGAAGCCTACCGCAAGGCATCGAAGCGCGTATGGATCTCACTCGTGGCCGACGTCGCCACCACCTGCATCATCGGGTTCCGGCTTCATGAGCGAGCGCCTTCGGTCGAGACCGCCCTTGCGGCCTTCATTCAGACCAACATGGACAAGACGAAGTTCGCAATTGCGGCCGGGTGCAGGCGACCTTGGGATCAGTACGGCGGATTGAATGAAGTCCGGGTCGATTCGGCAGTGTGGTACACCTCGGATGGTTTCGGCGCGACCATCAACGATGCCGGAGCACAGATCGCGTACCCACCCGCCGCGAACCCGCCATTGCGAGGGACCGTGGAAAGGATGTTTGCCACGATCTCGTCGCTGTCGCTGCAGAACTTCAGCGGGCGAACGTTCAGCAACGTCGTAGTCCGTGGCGACCGCGATCCCCGCAAGGAAGCAGCGGTAGACATCGACCTTCTGGCACAGGTCTTCGTACGCGTCTTTGTGGACATCTACCATGAGACCCGCAACAACGGGAAGCTCGGGGGGATGACGCCGCGGCAGGCATGGAACCAGTTCAGCCTCCAGCGACAGATCCCCGCGCCGCTCTCCGGCGGACTGCTGCGACATGTCTTCGGTGTCAACTACATCCGCGTCATCCAGCGTGAAGGCATCCGGCTCTTTGGAATCAGATACCAGTCCCTAGAGATCCAGGCCATGCGTCGCAACGACGTCGACCGGGAAGTCAGCATCCGCATCAATCTCTATGACCTGAGTGAGATCACCGTCTTCGATGGGCCATACGCATACACCGTGGGCGCGAGGATCGGCGGGCTGAAGAACTGCGACTACTGGACATGGACGATGATGGCCGTGACCCTCGAAATCGTCGACGCGACCAACACCAAACGCACGCAGGAACAGGTGGACGAGGCACGGCTCTGGGTCGATTCGGCCGGAGACGCCACGCGCATGGAAACGAACCTGGGGTCGCCCATTCCCACAGCGAAGCACTTCGACTCCGTCAACAGGCAGATCACGCGTTCGCTCGAAGTCGTCGAGGAGACCGAGTACGTCCTCGCTGCTCGGAACCAGGACTTCAGCCGTTCCAGCTTCCTCGCCGAAGCCTGGGGGCTGAGCGATGAGCCAGAGCCCGACGACCTCGACGTGCCCGCAAGCGAGATCGCGAAGGCGCAAGCCGAGGAACTGGCGCGCAAAACCCGAAGGAAAAAGCCGGCGGGACCTTCCCCGACTGGCGACAAGGACGACGGGCAGCGCCCCGCGCCCGACGATTTCTATGACCAGTTCTAACTTCAGGAGAGCAATTCATGACTGACAATCATCCTTCCCGCGCACGTCTTGACTCCATCGCCCGGCTCCGGGCAACGATGTCGGAGGACGAGCTTGGTGTCGCTGACCGCATTGCGCATATGCAGGCGCAACACTGTGTGATGGCGCGCGACGATCAGTTGGCGAAGCATATTGCCGACATGAAGCGCAGTCTGATCTCCGCGACCTCCGACAATGACAAGGAGCGACGGATTCTCTTCATCGTGGGTGAATCCGACAGCGGAAAGTCCGAGTGCCTCGGGCACGTTCTCTCCAGGTCCCGACTGGCTCCCTACTCCGACGAATTCGGGGAGGCGCGTCCGCTTCTCTGGTTCAAGATGCCGACGCCCTGCACCCTCAGGAATATCGCTGTGGAATGTCTTCGAAATCTAGGCTTTCCGGTGAGAGGTGACATCACGGAGAGCCGCGTGTGGCCGATCCTGAGAGAGCAACTCAAGCAACGCCGCGTGCTTTTTCTCGTCCTCGACGAAGCGCAGCGCACAATGAAGAGCGACAACGACTACGAGATCCAGAAGGTCTCGGACACCCTGATTACCCTTGTGGAGATGGAGGATTGGCCCATGCGCATGATCCTCACCGGCGTGCCAGACCTCGAGCAGCTCAGAAAAAGGGACAATCAGATGCGCAACCGGTCCCGGATCATGCGCTTCGAACCTGTGCCCGAAGAGCTTGCTGGCCGGGTAGAGGAATGGCTGAAGGAGATTGTAGTTCAGCACGCGGGGCTAGGTCTGGGCGACCTCCCTACGCACGAATATGCTGAACGCCTCATCAGGTCGTGTGAAGGGAACGTTGGATCAATCATCCTAATGGTTCGCTCCGCCGCCACCTTCGCGATCCTGGATGGCCGCCAGGCGATCAGAGCATCCGATTTTGCCAGGGCCTATCATCACAGGACCGCTTGTACACCTGAGGCAAACCTTTTTGAGGTAGCGAACTGGACAGAACTCGAAGGCGGGAAGGCGAAGATCGGGAAGGAAGAGTCCGGCAAGCCGCCCGCAATTCCGGCAAACAAGGTAAAGCCAGGGGAGCGCCCAAGATGAGCGGCATCGGAAACAGAGTTCCATTTCATCCGGACGAAGTTCTGACCAGCTTTCTAAGCCGCCTGTCGATGTCCAACTTCAGCTTCAGCGCTCGCGAGTTTTGCAGTCTCCTCGGCATGGACTTTCAGAAGATCGTTGCCGGGGACCGGTCTGAGGTGGCGCACCTTCTGACAATGGCCGGGATTGATCCTGACCTCGCCGCGGATCGAGTGGTGAGCACGGATCGTCTGCTCCATACGATCAACGGCGAGACATTGAACAGGGCAAGCCTTGTCCGGTCCCGGCTGCGATATTGCCCCTGCTGCCTCGAGGACGACATCAGGCTGGGCCAGGAGCGTCGAGAAGCACGCCCCTACGTTCGGATGCAGTGGCTTCTTTCCTTCGTCCGCTCCTGTCCAGTGCACGGCATCATGCTCCAGGAAGGCGTCAGTGGGGACGGCATCTATCATGACTATGCGAAGCTTATCGAGGCGGAGCAAGCCCAACCCCGGTACCGCAATCCTTCGATCAAAGGAAGGCACACCCAGTTCGAGCGCTATGTCACGGATCGGCTTTGGGGCCGGCGAAACGCAGATAGGACATGGATCGACGGACTTCCGCTGTACGTTGCCGGACGGCTTTGCGAGTGGGTCGGAGCCACGATCATGTTCGGCAAGCGCTTCATTGCCAAGGATCTAAGCCCCGCACAGTGGTCGGAGGCGGCACAGACGGGCTTCGACGTCGTGAGCAAAGGGCGTAGTTCCTTCGTGGATTTCCTGAAATCACTCCACGACACCTTCTGGGAAAAACGCAGCCACGTGGGAGGAAGGGTGCTCTACGGCCGGCTCTACGAGCGGCTAGCGCACGAAACCGATGACGCGGGCTTCGATGAAATCCGGATGATCATGACCGAGACCGCGATCGCACACCTTCCCATGGGTCCCGGTGACGAGATGTTCGGACCAGTGACGACCCGGAAGCTGCATTCGATCCAATCCGTCTCAAAGGAAATGTCAGTCCACCCGAAGACGCTCCGAAAACTTCTGCAAGGTGCGGGTTGGATCACGGCCGACATGGCGAACCTTACCGCGGAACGGATCCTCTTCGACGCAAGTGACCTGGAGGCATTCGTCGAAAGCACGCGTGATGCCATCGGATGGAGCGAGGCACGAACCTACATGAATGCCAGCCGGGCGGCCTGGAACACCTTGAGTCACGAAGGCTTCATCCCCCCCGCGATCTCATCGGCAGAAGGGAGCGAAGGCATCTCTCCTTTTTATCATAGAGCCGACCTGGACCACTTTCTCGAGCGCCTTCGTGCTGGAGCAAAGGCAGACCATGCAGAAGCGTCGGGATGGGTATCCATCCTCGACGCTGCCAAGAAGGCAAATTGTCGGTATGGCGAGATCATCGAGCTTCTTTTGGACGGAAAACTCGAGAATGCTTCGGCGTACTCGGAAAAGGCGGGCTTGGAAGCGATTGTTGTCGACCTGGCGGAGGTAAGGGAGAAGACCAAGCTGGAGGATCACGGTGGCTTGAGCTTGGTGGACGCCGGCAAATCGATGGGCATGCAGTCGCTGGTCTTGGAGAAACTGATCGATCGCGGATACATCGCCGCAGAAGTCGCTATCAATCCAGTGAACCGATGCCCCCAGCGGATCGTCCGACCTCGAGAGATTGACAGGTTCGAGTCCGAATACGTTTCGCTATTCAACTACGCGAAACGCCTGGGAATCCATTTCAAGGAGGCGAAAAAGAACCTGGAGGCAGGTGGTGTCGCCCCTGCGCTGACGAAAGAGGTGGTCGCTGCGACTTTCTACCGATGGGCGGACATCCGGGCCGCTGCATTTAAATTCGCGGCACTGAACATTTCCTTTGCCTTCGCGTAGAGCGAAGGCCTGAGCGACGGACGCGACTAGCTCAAAGCCCTTGTTGGCAACGTGATTGTGTTCCGGTCCCCAGATTGCGGATTGTCTGCAGCATTACCTTAAAACTTCATCGCCCCATCCGGGCGCAAACCGCTTCGCTGCCAAAGCCGCAAATACAAGTTTGTCCTGCATGACGGCCCGTCTCACCTGACGACTTTGCCGAGCTTGTTCGGCCGTCCGTAGAAGGAGGTGACCGAGGCTCAGTGCAGCGGCGGCTGCCGAATAGTAGCTGTTCTCGACAAGAGGCGCCGCCAAGGCCGACGCGCTTAGGACAATCTCCGCTGCTGGTAGTCTTGAAGGAACCTGCTCAAGCCTTGCCACCAAGCGGTTTCGTACTTCCTCGGCGGCTCTCAATCTATACTCGAAATCCTCATCGGCCGAGTTCCTGGTAGTGAGCTCGGTGACAAACCGCCGGAAATTCGCGAGTTCCTCAGGATGTTCTTCTCGGAAGCGAAGAATATCGTCCAGACTAATGTCCGGTCCCGCAGGCAACAGCGTCGTCACGGCCTTCAAACGGCGCGCGTTGTTGCTGCGAGCGGCACTGCGCACGCCTGTCACGGCAACACGCGCGTTCTCCTCGTCAGTGATAAGTGGAAGGTCATCGATCTGGGTGACGATCCTGGTTGCGAGCATGCTCATCAGATACTCGATGACCCAGGCTGGCCCCTCCATCCAGCTTCCATCTCCCCCTGGTCTAGGGATCTGGTCGCGCGGGAGTCGCCGCAAAAGACCAGCGCGCTCGAGCTCCACCGCGAGCCTTGAGAACGCGATCTTCCCAAAATGAATGCGCGCCAATTCCGCTCGTCGCCGCATGCCCTGGCTTCGACCGATTAGGTAACCCAACACAATCTCATCAGCCGCATCGTCTCTCGCGAACTCTGACGGATTAATAGGTCGAACCACGTCTTGATCCATTAGTGCTCGCGTTCGCCGATCGAACAACTGCCTATGCCCCCCGGAAGGAGCAATCACATGGATCCGATCGAAGAACAGGAGATTGGGATTGGTCCAGGAGGGCGAAGGCAATGACAATCGAGGATAGTAAAGCGCGTCCATGGGCCCCTCCGCTGACCCACCGATCACAATCAGTAGTTCCATGATAAGTCAACGCGGAAGCATCTAAAGGGTGCATGATATCCGCCTCATCTGAGGGGTAAGGAGATCCACGATCACCCTATTTGGACGCCGCTCAAATAAGATGGATTCGTTCAAATTCCCATTGAAAAATCAATGAACAAAGGTTGCCTGGGGCTCGCATTTCGTTGGACGCGACAAACTTACGTTGACTTGAACATATCCCCGCAGCGATTTGCCTCGCTGCGGGGATTTTTCGTAGGTGATCGCTATGGACTGCCTGCGTCCTCGTGGTTACTCAAAAATGCTGCGTGAAACGCACCATTGTCGGCAGGACAGCGGCGACGGACACACCATTTCAAATCTACTGGAAACCCGTAGTTCGGCATGTTATATTTCGAGTGGGATGAACAGAAGGCAGTCGCCAATCTTGCCAAGCATGGCGTCAGCTTTGAAACTGCGTCGCATGTCTTCAACGATCCGTTTGCAGTCGATATTGAAGAACGTTCAAGGAGTACCACGAAATCAGAAGGCGTATCCTGGGACTTGGCAATGGATTGCTGCTGACCGTCATTTACACGGAGCGCAGTGAAAAAGTCCGCATCATCTCAGCACGAAAGTCAACGCGGGCAGAGCGTAGGGAGTATGAATACGATGGGTGGTAAAACAGATCAAACCGACTGGGCTCGTCTTCACGCGATGACCGATGAAGAAGCGGAAATTAATGCTCTGGCCGACCCCGACAATCGTCCTCTCTCCGCAGAACAGTTTGCCGCTGCAAAAAGAATGCCTCGCATAAAAATCATTCGACGCGCATTGAAACTGACACAAGAAGAGTTTTCGGCCCGATACCATATTCCGCTTGGAACGCTTCGCGACTGGGAACAGGGCCGTAGCGAACCGGATCAGCCGACCAGAGCTTATCTTAGAGTTATTGCTGTCGATCCAGAAGGAACGGCCGCAGCGCTAAGAAAAGGTGCAGCTTGAGCCTGTCATGTTTATGGCGACATTTAAGACGATGACTCCATATATTTCAATTTGCGTAGTCGGGGCTTCATTGTTCTGGGCACCCTTTGCGCAGGCAGCCTGCTTCGACGTCTCAAAGAATGAGCCTTCTGCGTTGAGCGGCCATCTTACCCATCGTATCTTCGCGGGTCCGCCAAATTTCGAGGATGTTCAGAAAGGTGACTCGCCGGAACCCGGCTATGTCCTGAAGCTTGATGAGCCGATCTGCCTTACCGGCGACGACTTTGCCGATCCGGAGAGCACATTTGATGAGGTCCAACTCGTTCCCGACGAAACGACCGGGAAGGACATGGCACGGCTGAGAGATACTGATGTCTTCGTTGACGTCATCAAGCCAATGCCGGCAATGACGGGACACCATCATCGGCCTCTTGTCGCCTGGGTAAAGGCAATCGCCCCTGCCCGCGACATCACCGAAAGTTACGGGACGGCAGCAACCACGATCGAGGCTTTCTATGCGGCTCTGCATTCCGGCGACGGCAAACTTGCATCAACATTCGTGGTGCCAGAGAAAACAAGGAAAGGCGCCTTCAGCCCGCAGGCTCTGTCCAGCTTCTACGGATCGTTGTCCGAGCCAATCTCGTTGATCGATATCAACAGGCTCGACGAGACCCACTTCTCCGTTCGCTATCGTTTCACAAGTGGAAAGCGGCCATGCGACGGCTCCGCAGCGATCACCACAGTGAAACGTGACGGAAGAGATTTCATTCAGTCAATTCGCGCGGAGAATGGCTGCTAGAGCGCTTATCAAGCCTTTGTCATCAAAGGAACATCCCCGCGCATCGCTGCGTTGACCTTGACGATAACCGACCAAGGTCTGGGGTAGATGATGTTGCCGTTTGATAGACTGAAGCTGATGCAGGAGCCGGGGCGATGGCCGCCGTTTTCGGTGAATGAGCGAAAACCGCGCGAGTGGCTGCTGACGATCAGCGGTCTTGTTCTGCTGTTCGTGCTCTCGACAGCCATTGCGATGGGCTATCTCGTGACCCGCCACCCCGGCAAGGCGGAACCGAACCCCGGTATTGCCGAAGAGCAGCGCATCGAGCAGGGAAGCTAGGCAAGGCACGCCCTTCGACCGCCACAACATGTCCCATCAGAAAGCTTTTCGCAGCATCGTCAGATAGCGCCATTGGCTATGAGAATGGGAGATAGCTTTTCTTCAGTCCTCGCACAGTCCCTGCCGGCGGCCTTGGCGGCATAAAGTGCTGCGTCGGCGCACTTTAGCAGTTCGGCTGGTTTTTCCGATGAACCGCGATCCGTCGCAATGCCGATGCTGATGGTAACGACGCCCTTCTCACTGAAATGGTGTTCGATTGCCTGAGCCCGAACGGCGGCCACGGCCATTGCGCCCATCGCTATCGCTTCCTGCGGGAGAGCACGTGGCAATATAACGGCAAACTCCTCACCGCCGTATCTGGCAGTCACCGCACCTTCGAACGGCAAGAAAACACGGGACAACGCCGCAGCGACTTGTTGGAGGCACTCATCACCGGCAACGTGTCCGTAGCCATCGTTGTAAGCTTTGAAATGATCAACGTCGATCATCAGCACGGAAAGAGGCACAACCTTGGCCACCGCGTGCGACACTGCCGAGCGCATGGCGTCATCGAAGGCGCGGCGGTTGACCAGCCCTGTCAAACTGTCGGTGCTCGCCAGTGCGGTCAGTCTTTCATTCAGATCCCTCAGGCGGTTCTCACGGTCGCGGTTTACCGTAACGTCCGAATACACGATCATCACGCCACCGCCCTCGGTAGTGCGTGAATTCGCCTCTATCCATCGACCGTCAGCGAGTTTCACGATGCGGTCGCCATTGCGCATCAGTACGTCGGCAGTACGTTCGACAAGATCAGAAATGTTTCCGACAGCCTCAGGCTCTTCGCCGCGCTCAAGTGATGCCCGAATGATTTCCCTGAGACACTTGCCAGGCACCCGAACATCCGCAGTCAAAGGAAAAAGCTCGTGATATCGACGATTGTGGAGGACAAGAATTCCGCTCCCGTCAAACATCGCCAAACCGTCTGCCATGCTTTCAATAGCGTCGATTAGGGTCGTTTGCGTGCGTGCGAGCCTCTGTTCGAGCCGTTTCCGATCCGTGATCTCACGATTGTGCGTAACGATGCCAATGATATTGCCGCTCACGTCGAGAAGTGGCGCCTTGAGTGTCGAAAGCCACGTCTCCGACCCGTTCAGCCCTATGAACTGTTGTTCCACGGTGACCGGACGACCGGACCTGAGCACAAGTTCTTCCGGTTCGCGAAACATATTCGCAGTTTCGGATGGATAGTAGTCGGCATCGGTTTTGCCGATCAGTTCATTGACCCCGGTCCCCATCATCTTCGCCGTTGCGGGGTTTGCCAGAAGGAACTGCCCGTGTTCATCCTTTGCGTTCAAGCAATCCGGAAGCGCCTCGATCACTTGCCGATAGCGACGGTTTTCGACCGTGGCCGCGTGCCTGCGATGTTCCTGCACAATGGCGAGCCCCGACAGAAGGGTCGCGCCTGCGACGATGATCGCCAGCGGCCCGGTTGCGTCGAGTGTAAGCGAAGGCCAGTTGGCGACCGGGTAGACAACGTAAAAACCCGCCGTCGCACTTATACCGGCCCAAACAGCAAGGATGGCTGTCGCGCGCGTGGACGCAAGGTGATTTCTGAACATGTAATGCAGGACGACACCACCTGCGGAGGCAGCGACGATCTGCGGAATAGCGGTGTAAACGCCTGTGCCACCTATCGACAGTCGCCGGATAACCGCCGTTGCGAATGGCAACACGGCTGCAAAGGGACCCCCGAAATACGCGGATATCGCCAACAGAGTGTACCGCGCATCGAGCAACACCCCAGGCAGCCATTCAAAAGGGAGTGCCATGGTAGCAAGAACGCCACCCGCCATCACGACGCTGAAGATGGTGGTCCGTGCTGCCCATCTGAGCTGTTCGACGTGCCGATGGCCAAGTGTCCAGATTGACGTGGTGATTGCGACGACAGCGAGATTCGGAAGGAGTTGATGCCAGAGGCTCATCGATAGTCCATCATTTTCGCTCCGTAATGCCAAGATGGCATGACGACATGGTTTGCAAGCTCATGGCCAGCTTGATCACAATAACTGATGATCCAGAGGATGCGCCTATAGGTAACTGTAAACACTGGAAGTTTCGTAATCGCTTACCCAGGTCGTCCGAGGCTAACCAAACGTAAGGAACTCACAATTTCTTAGAACAGACTTTCTAGCGGGTATCACGGCCGATGGCAGCTATGAGTTATCGTGGATAACGTATGCTACTGAGTTATGAAAGCAGTGACTTGAGGCGAAGCCAAATTGACGTCGCAAAGACGCACCTCACTTAATAGCAGTTTGGAATCATTAGGCATTCTATTGCCATGGCAATTCTGAGCGCAGTCAAAAGACTTGCCTCTTGGGGCCCAGTTGCGCTGTCATGGAAGCGGACCGTCCATCGCCAAGAATGCTGTAGATTTCATAGGCGAACTCCACAAACGGCCCGCCATAACATCATTGCTGGAACTTGAAGTTTTTACGGTCGTACGCGTGCTCAAACCCCATTTTCCTGAGGTTCTCGTAGGAAATATTGGGTTTGCCAGCTGTGGGCACTTCTGTTTCGACGACAAATGTCGAAATGCCTTCTGCTATGCCGTAATCAGTGCGAGCCTGGATAAGCGCCTTTTGAACGCCGCGGTTCCGGAACTCCGGATGTGTGGTACCGCCACCCAACCACGCATAGTTCCCAAACGTGAAAATGGCGCCGGTGCCGATTGGCGTTTCGCCATCGAGAGCAAAAAAACACCCCCACCCCTCTTTGCCGACAATGGCTGACCAAAGAGGGATCAAGGATGGCGGGAAATTGAAGCCACTACACATCATCGATCCGAACTGCGACGCCTCGTGAACGTGCACCCTTCGGGTACGGACAGGACTTGGTGCGCGAAAGCGCTGGGCAGCGGTGAAGGTAAGCTTTGCCCAGCCGGGACCGTGTTCATGCAGATCCCTGCCCTGAATCCAGTTTTTCACCTTATCCGAGGCAGTATCCATATTCAGTTGGAGGAACCGGTTGCCTGCCCTTCGTCGCATCCAGCCATATACTTGATCGAGATCCTCGACAGCGCCTAGTCACAGCACCCGATTTAGGCCGATCGCCGGCGCGCGTGGCAGGGAGATCGCGCACCCTCCGCTGATGGCAATGCAGTCGAAATGCTCTTCGGGCCGCAGATCCCTAGCCGAGATCCTGTGCAGACTGAGGAAAGCCTCAGCCTCAATGGCGTCTTCTTTCGTTGGGAATGAGCGTTCTGAAAACTGAGGATTCAAGATTGGCTCCTGAGCCACCGCCCCCTTGAAACCCTAATGAAGAAAGGTGGACGATTGTCGACTAAAAACCGAATTCGCTGAGACCGGGATGGTCATCCGGCCTGCGGCCGAGCGGCCACTGGAAACGCCGGTCTTCTGCCTTGATGGGCAGGTCGTTGATGCAGGCATGCCGCTTTCGCATCAGGCCACTATCGTCGAATTCCCAGTTCTCGTTTCCGAACGACCGGAACCAGTTCCCACTGTCGTCATGCCATTCGTAAGCAAATCTGACAGCTATTCGGTTGCCGCCAAACGCCCAGAGTTCCTTGATCAACCGGTAATCGAGCTCACGTCGCCATTTTTCTGAAAGAAATGCGACGATTGCGTCCCTCCCCGTGACAAACTCGGCACGGTTCCGCCACTGGCTGTCCCTGGTGTAAGCCAAGGCAACCCTCGCAGGATCGCGACTGTTCCAGCCATCCTCAGCCAGCCTGACCTTTTCAACTGCGCTTTCAAACGTGAAAGGGGGAAAAGGCGGTCGTTCAGCGTCGATCATCTCTCTGGGGTCTCCAACCGTGCACGTAAGTTCGCGTTCTCGATTTCCAATCGCTGCAGCCGCTCACGAAGTGGAGCGACTGCCTGCTCAACCTGCTGTTCCGTGTAGCGCGGCGTTATATGCTGCGGGCAATTCCAGTCAAAAGCCTCGAGCCGCAGCTTGAATACCCGTTCCGGCCTCCCCTTGTAGGTTTGGTCGGACACCAATTCCGTGAGTTCCGGATCGGCATCAAGCGCCAGCCGCTCTACATGCACATAGATTTTGAGCCGGGCTCGCCGCACATAATCCATCAGGAACAGGCAGGCACGATCGTTGGCGGCAAGGTTGCCGGCACTGATGTATTGACGATTACCCCGATAGTCAGCGAAGGCCATTGTCTGCCGGTCGATCACCTTGAGGAAGCCGATTTTTCCTCCACGATGCTGAACATATGGCCAACCCGTTTCGGAGACCGACGCCATGTAAAAGCTGTCAAGTGAGGCAATGAAGGCGATCTCGTCGTCTGTGAAGGCGTCCGACGGGCGGTTGTGGGTGCCCAGCCAGATCTGGTCCACGCCCATGTCCGCCTGAGCCGCTCTGACGCTTGGCGTCACGGCAACCTCAAGGAAATGATATGGCATATCTGATCTCCCTGCTCGGTCGAGCCTGTATTGTCGTCTGACGTCGCAAGCCCGGGCCTGCCTCTATCTGCCGAAACCAGTTGCCGACAAATTTCACCCCGCAAACCGCGCGCTTACCTTAATCCTGCAAGGCCCAGTCTGCCACTTCCCAGCGGGTCTGCCCACGGTCGGAAACGATGCGACCGAGGCCCGGGAAAGGCATGTGCGTGGCGGCAATCAGCGCGCCTTCGGCGGCAGCACGCGGGAAAAACCGGTCGCGCATCGCCTTGGCGGCGTCACGATCCTGCTCGAACAGGAAGAATACGTCCGTGGCAGCGGGATGCACCACCGGGAAAATCATGTCCGACACCATGATCATGCTCTTGCCGCCGTCTTCCACCCGCACGCCGATATGGCCGGGCGTATGACCTGTCAGGTCGACGATCGACACGCCGGGGACGATTTCACGTTCGCCGTCAATCGCCTGCAGCCTGGGGTAAAGGCGCACCACCTCATCCGCCATCTGGAAGCTGGTCTGCAGGTAATCCGGTGCACCGGCGCGCTTGGCCGGGTCGGTCCAGTGCTTGACGTCGCGGCGATCGATATAAAGCTCGGCCTTCGGATAGTTGTTCCTGCCGCCGGCAATCAGACCGCCCATGTGGTCCTGGTGCATATGCGTGACGATCACGGCGTCGATCTGGTCGAGCTTCAGGCCGAGTGTGGCAAGTGCCTGCGGCAACTTGCCGGTCTCACCGATAGAGCCTGCCGCCCCGGCATCGATCAGGATGCGGCGTTGGCCATCATCGATCAGATACTGGTTGAACAGGAACCGCACGCCGCTTGGCCGGGCGGTAGACTGGGCGACGGCTGCGTGCTCCACATCGGCCGGGCTGCGGCCGGGAAAGAAGTTGTAGGGCATGTCGGCATAACCGTCGGTCAGTGCTGTCACCGTAAAGCGACCGATGCGGATCTGCGCCAGCGGCGTGACGCTGGCCAGTGCCCTGGCGGGTTCCTGCGCTGCAACGAGGCCTGGCAATGCGCTGCCGATCAGCCCTCCGCCAAGAAGGCCAAGAGGAAGAGCGCTGGCGAAGGCACGGCGTGAAAGTTGAGGCATGGCGTCTTGCTCCGTTTCAGACGATGATGTTCTAAGTTGCTTGGTTTTCAGCCGCGGTTGTTATTAGGGCTGCGACCTTTTCAGGCTGCGACAGCATCACCGCATGACTGCTGCGCACTTCCACTATTTTCGCACCTGCCCGCACGGCCATCTTCTCCTGCGCTTCAGGGGGGATCATTCGATCGTCGGTGGCGAGCAGGTAATAGGAAGGCTTGTTTTTCCAAGCCGTTGCACTGATTTTTCCCTGCACCGCCTCCAGCCCCCAAGGTCGCTGGGCGACGGCCATAAAATGCGTCAGAGCGGGTTCAACATCCGCGGCAAAGGCGGCAGGAAACTTCGCGCTATCCACCCGGATAAATCCATCAGCCGGCGGCAAGAGGGGAGCTTTCTCCGCCCCATTAGCCGCCTGCGAGGCCAGATCGAATACCGACTCCCCGATCTCCGGCACGAAGGCGGCCAGATAAACCAGGCACAGTACCTTTTCATCGGTTCCGGCTTCAGTGATCACGGCTCCACTATAGGAATGACCGACGAGAACAACCGGATTGGACGCATCAGCGATCACCTGCCGCGTACGCTCGACATCAGCGCTCAAACTGACGGAAGAATTCTGAACGACAAGAACTTCGTAGCCCTCACGCGAAAGGATCTCAAAAACCTGACGCCATCCGGACGCATCAACAAATGCTCCGTGCACGAGAACGACTGTGATGGATTTGTCGCTGGTATCTCCAACAGTATGTGCCTGAAGGGTCATAAGCTTAACCTACCCGGTTGTGTCAAAAGGGCTCGTCATTTCGAAAAATTGCTTGATCAGTGCCGAAGGCGGCGTCCTCGCGCATATTCATGCGCTGACGCTCAGACGTTATTTCGGGTCAATGTGTAGGTCGGTTCAGGTCGCCTCACAATTGCGATCTAGGTCGCATGCAACTAGACGAAGGCACTGCGAAAATAGACCATCGTCTATGAATCATGCCTAACGCGGAGGCGCGAAAGGGCGTAGATTTGAGTTCCATGCTGGGACGCCATGCGCTGAAGGGAATAGACTTGGAGAATCAGGACTTCGACGCGATCATTGACTTCATTCCGGCAATGGCATGGGCGACAACGTCCGATGGAATGCTCGACTTCGCCAATCAGCATTTTCTGGAATACATCGGCATGCCACTTGCCGAAATTGCAGGCGAAAATTTCTACCGGATTTTTCATCCAGATGACGTCGATCATTTAGGATCGGAATGGCGAAGCATCATGGCCTCCAAGGCGGGACGAGAAGTCGAAGGCCGAATTCGGCGCGCCGATGGCGTTTATCGCTGGTGCAGCCTTCGGCAAAAGCCCCGGCTCGATCCTGACGGCAATGTCGTCAAATGGTACGGCGTTGTTCTTGATATCGAAGATCGCAAAAGCGCCGAAGACGCGCTCAAAGAGGCAAAATCAGCACTTGCGGCAAGTGAAGAGAACCTCAGGCTCATCATCAATTCGCTCCCTGTGCTGGTATGGTCAGCACGCCCGGATGGAAGCGCCGATTTCGTGAACCAGAGCTGGCTCGATTACGCCGGATTGCCGGCCGACCAGATTCTCGAATGGGGCTTTCTCGACCTCTACCATCCGGACGATATCCCTGAAATGGTCGAGATATGGAAGAGAGACCTCGAGAATTCAGATTACACTCAATTGAGAGGCCGCATTCGTGGTGCGGATGGGCAGTATCGCTGGTTCTATTTTTCCGGGCGGAAGCTCACGGATGCCAATGGCGTCGTACGCTGGTTTGGCGTCAATATCGACATCGAAAACCTCCAGAGAGCCGAGTTCGCCCTCAGAGAGAGTGAAGCGGCGCTGAGGGAGAGCGAACACAAGCTGAAACTCATCATCAACACGATCCCTGCCATGGCCTGGTCATGCACGCCCGACGGGCAGCTCGAATACTGGAACCAGCATCTCACCAATTATGTAGGGCTCCCGATCGAAGAGATTGTCGGATTCGGCTTCTACCGCATGTTCCATCCCGAGGACGTTGAACGGATGCGTGAGAGTTGGGAGGAAATCGTTGCGACCAAACAGCCAAATCCGGTCGATGCACGGATCAGACGGTTCGATGGCGAATACAGGTGGTTCAATCTTCAGCAGAGCCCACTCCTCGACCCGGACGGAAATGTCGTGCGGTGGTACGGAATTGTGGTCGATATCGAAGACCGCAAGCGCGCCGAAGAATCACTGCGCCAAAGCCAGGCCCAACTCGCCCAAGTCACCCGAATGACGACGATCGGCGAACTTGCAGTCTCCATTGCCCATGAGATCAATCAACCCCTTATGGCGATCGTGACCAATGCTGGGACCTGTCTGCGGTGGTTGCAGGAGGGACATACGGACGTCGAGCAGGCGCGTTTGGCCGCCGGGCGGATCGTTCATGATGGCCATCGCGCCGGCGAAATCGTGACGAGCATTCGCTCCATGGCGCAGAAAACGCCTGCTCGCATGCAGCGGACGGATTTCAGTCATTCGCTTAAAGATGTTCTGGATCTGCTTCACGGAGAACTACGCTCGCGCGGTCTGGAGGTCATCGCAGAGTTGCCCCCTGAGCCCGTCGAAGTTCTCGGCGACCGTACACAGCTTCAGCAGGTCCTGCTCAATCTGATAATGAACAGCGCTGAAGCGACGCCTCGTGACCATGAAGCAGTGATGACGATCAGATGCACCGAGTATCCAGAGGGCAAAGTCGAGGTCAGCGTTTCGGATTCGGGACGAGGAATACCATCCGATCAGCTCGACCAGGTATTTGAGCCCTTCTATACCACGAAGTCTGACGGGATAGGGATGGGCCTGCCCATCTGCCGCTCCATTGTCGAAGCTCATGGAGGGCGCATTTGGGCGACGAGTGATGCTGGTGGAAGCTCATTCACCTTCACGCTCTCTAGCTTTAAGGAAATAGCCGTTGATCGATGAAAGGAAGAACAGGCAGCCCACCGTCGTCGTCATCGACGACGATCATGGTGTCCGTGAAGCACTAAAGGGACTGTTTGAGTCCGTTGGGCTTAGCGCCGAGACCCACGGTTCCGTCAAGGAGTTCCTTGCTGCAGACGATCCCGAAAAGGCCGGATGTATCGTCCTCGACATCCGCCTTCCCGGCCAAGGCGGACTGGAGTTTCAGGAGGAGTTGGCGAAAAGCGATTTTCCTCGTTCCGTCGTATTGATTAGCGCCCACGTCGATGTGCCCATGGCGGTTCGGGCAATGAAGGCGGGGGCGATCGATGTTCTCAGCAAGCCGGTCCGTGAGCAGGATCTGCTGGAAGCCGTCAACCGTGCGATCGCCAGTGACGCCGCTCGCCGAGAGGAAAGAACCGCGAGAGCCAGCAGTCAAGCGAGATACCTCACCCTGACCGACCGTGAACGACAGATCATGAAACTGGTTATCGCGGGTAAACTGAACAAGCAGATTGCGGCAGAGCTACAGCTTGCAGAGCCGACGGTAAAGCTTCACAGGGGCCACATGATGCGGAAGATGAAGGCAACGTCGGTCGCTCATCTGGTCAAGATTTCCGACGTCCTTTTGTAATTCAGATCCGATGACCTCGGCGAAAAACGCCGAAGTCTTGTCAGGCCGGAAGATGTGCGCCGAACTGGGCGTCGTGCAGACGGCTGTAATGGCCTTTCGCGGCCAGGAGTTCGGCGTGGTCGCCGGTCTCGGCAATGCCGGTCTGATCCACCACCACAATGCGCGAGGCATCGCGGATCGTTGCCAGACGGTGGGCGATGACGAGCGTCGTGCGGCCCTTGGCCAGTTCCGTCAGCGATTGCTGGATTGCCCGTTCCGTTTCGGTATCAAGCGCCGAGGTCGCCTCATCGAGGATGAGGATCGGCGGATTTTTCAGGAACATGCGGGCAATGGCAAGACGCTGCTTCTGACCACCTGACAGCTTGACGCCACGTTCGCCAATGATGGTGTCGAGACCGTTCGGCATCGCCTCGATCACACCATCAAGCCGCGCACGACGCGCCGCATCCATGATATCAGCATCAGACGCACCGAGGCGGCCATATTCGATGTTCTCGCGGATAGAGCCACCAAACAGGAAAACATCCTGCTGCACGATACCGATCTGGGCGCGCAGCGAAGCAAGCTTCATCTCGCGAATGTCGATGCCATCGATGGTGATCGCGCCACCGGTAACATCGTAAAAGCGTGGCAGCAGCGAGCAGAGCGTGGTCTTGCCGGCGCCGGACGGACCGACAAAGGCAACCGTCTCGCCGGCCCTGATTTTCAGGTCGATATTGCGCAGAACCTGCTTGCCTTCCGCATAGGCGAAATCGACGCCGCGATATTCGATCGCGCCGCGGAATGCCGGAGCTTCGACCGCACCGGGCGCATCGACGATATCGGGGGCCGTATCCATCAGCTCGGTAAAACGGCGGAAACCGGCAATGCCCTTGGGATAGGTTTCAATGACCGAGTTGATCTTTTCGACCGGGCGGAAGAACACGCCGACCAGAAGCAGGAAGCCGACAAAACCGCCTTCCGTCAGGCTGCCGTTCAGCACGAAATAGGCGCCGCAGATCATCACGATCATCTGCGTCAGACGCATGCTCATGTAGCTGAGCGAGGTGCTGGCCGCCATGATCTTGTAAGCATTGAGCTTCGTCTGGCGGTATTTCTGGTTGTCCTTCTCGAACAGCGCGCGCTCGTGATCTTCGTTGGCAAAGGCCTGAACCACACGCATGCCGCCGACATTTTCCTCGATACGGGCGTTGAAGGCACCGATCCGGCCGTAAAGCTGGCGGAAGTTGTTGGTCATGCGACCACCGTAACGGCTGGTCACCCAGGCCGTTACAGGCACCACGGCAGCCGTGATCAGCGCCAGCGGCACATTGACCGACAGCATCAGCAGGAACGCGCCGATGAAGGTCATGATGGCAATGAACAGGTCTTCCGGACCGTGATGCGCCACCTCGCCGATTTCTTCCAGATCTTTCGTCAGGCGCCCGACGAGATGGCCGGTCTTCTGGTTATCGAAGTAACGGAAGGACAGTTTTTGCAGATGGTCGAAGGCAAGCCGGCGCATATCGGTTTCGATATTGATGCCGAGCATGTGTCCCCAGTAGGTGACCGTCGCCATCAGGCCGGTGTTCAGCACGTAGATCATCAGCAGGCCGATCGATGCTGCAATAATGATCCCCCATTCGCCGCCCGGCAAAAGCACGTCGACGAACGCTTTCACGGCCATCGGAAAACCGAGTTCGAGCACGCCGGACAGAACCGCGCACGAGAAATCGAGGATGAACAGACCCCTGTAAGGGCGATAATAAGCAAAGAAACGGCGTAGCATGGGACAACCTGGGGATACATGGCGGCAGGCGAACCGCGATAAAAACGGAGTTCAATTGTCATATTTCTGCGCGCCCGCCAAGGCCGATGTTCTATTTTTACCAAAATCGTTCAATAGACTAGGCGATAAACACACAACGGTAATGTGAACGGGTCATATTGCACTTATATGTATCCGTGTGACAGAGTGAACGCGCCCCACGGGAGCCTGGTGGGGGAGAATGCGAGAAAGAAGCCTGCCGTGAGTAACATTGAAAGTCGTAAGCCGAGTGGCGAACCAAGATGGCTTGGCCCCGCCAGCCCAACGCGGATCGCGATGATACCGCCGATTTCGGCGGCACGCTGGCTGCTTGTCCTGATCGTTCTGGCCGGGATCTATTTCTTTCACGGTTTTCTCGTTCCGGTTTTAGCCGCCCTCGTCATCGGCTTCGCGAGCTGGCCGGTCTACACACGGCTTCTGAGGCATGTGGGGGGCAACACCACTCTTGGCGCCACCGTCGCCATCGTTCTCATCATCGCCTTCCTCGTCGTTCCGATTTTTATCGCCGCCTCCTATACGGCAAGTGAAATCCGCGAATGGTTCGGCTGGGCCGTCGAGGTCAACAAGACAGGCGCACCGGTTCCGGACTGGATTGCCGCCCTGCCCGCCGTCGGCCCCTGGTTCGGCGAACAATGGGTCAGATATGTCGGCACGCCTGGTGCCATCGGTGAAGTCATTCAGCTCGTCAGCGGCGCCAATATCGGCAACATCTATCGCGCCATTCTCGCGGCCGGCAACGGCGCATTCCATCTGATGCTGACCCTGCTGTTCATGCTGATTGCGCTGTTTTTCGTCTACCGCAACGGCGCGGGCTTTTCCCGCCAGGTCGATCTCGTCGGCGAGCGCATCCTGCCAACGCGCTGGGAGCGCATTTCCCGCGTCGTGCCTGCCACCATCAGCTCAACCGTCACGGGCATGACGCTGATCGCCATCGGTGAAGGCATCATTCTCGGTATCGCCTACTGGATTGCTGGCGTGCCTTCGCCGGTGACACTCGGTGTTCTCACTGGCGTCATGGCGCTCATTCCGGGCGGCGCACCGCTCTCCTTCACGCTCGTTTCGATCTATCTCGTCGCCAGCGGCTCGCCCGCTCACGGTCTTGCCCTGTTCGTCTGGGGTTCGGTCGAACTCTTCATCGTCGACAAGACGATCCGCCCGAAACTCGTCGGCGGTCCAATCAAGCTGCCTTTCCTGCCGACCTTCTTCGGCCTCGTCGGCGGCGTGAAGACCATGGGTTTCCTCGGCCTGTTCATCGGCCCGGTGCTGATGGCCCTCCTTGTCGCCATCTGGCGCGAATGGGTGCGTGAAGTCGAACTCTCCGCAGCCCCGGCAGGTGATGCCCTTTCCGTCCCGGTCGAAACGGAAGACGACACACGCCCCGCCGCGACAGAAAAGGAATCCTCGCCGCTGCGAAAGGCCGCATCCTGACAATCGACGACCGGCGGATGCGAAAACAGCGTCCGCCGCCGCTTTTCGAGCGGCATTGCAACGTCTGTTTACGTTCGTTTTCATTCAGGCCGTAATCTCACTACAATCAGCATGGATGAGTCTGACAACGGAATCATCGGTGAGACATCGGATAGACCATGAAAACAGCCCTCGTTCTCATGACCATTCTCGGCTGCGACGACAGCGCGACGCAGTGCAATTACATCGCCACGTCGCAGCAGCGCTGGACCAGTATCGAATTGTGCGATGCCGTTTCTGAAAAGGAACTGGAAAGCTACGCCAACGCCCCCTACCCGGTGGTGGTCGCCGTGTGCCAGACACCGGATGAAACCGCTCCGCAGACTGCTGGCAACCCGGCACCGGCGCAGCCGGATGCGAGCCAGGCCCCTCCACCGGCCGCCAAAGTTAGCGAACAGCAGCAGGAAGAAAGCCTGACACGCAAGGCCATCACCCGCGTCAGCAAGATCCTTCCCTCGACGGAAGGCGTCAAACATATTCTGGGAACGCCGGTGCGCATGGTCGAAAACAGCTATTCCTGGATCGCCAAGCGCTTCGAGAAATAAATCTCAGGCTGCTTCCACGGTCACGGTGCGCGCGTAGTGTCTGGCCTTCTGGCGCTGCTCGGCAACGGCCAGCCTGCGAATGGCGTGCAGCAGATCAAGGAACGTCTCGGACCCGTCGGCGTCACAGAAATGCGCCAGCAACTCCCCGGACACGGAGATCACGGCATCGGGCAGATGCGACTGCGCGGCACTGCGCCACAACAGTGTCGCCTTGATGAAGACGGCGGCGACATCGCCGAACAGACCGACCGACTGGAACAGTGCCTTCAGCGCATGGGGACGCGCCGTTGCCAGCATCGAGCGGACCTTGCGCTCATCGAGCCCCGAGAGATTGACCATGGCCGCGGTAAAGAATTCAAGCTTGCCGGAGGAGATCGCGTGCACAAGCAGCGCCGGCGTCAGCTCTTCTTTCAAACGCAGATGTTCGACCAGATCGGGCAATTCGCGTGGCGAAACGGCGGCCGCAATGAGGATCGTGCCGGAATCTGCCGCTTCGCGGAGAATGTTTTCCACGCGGCTGCGAGGAATGAAGTTGTGGACCAGCGCAGAGCCCGCCAGAGCCTCGCTGACGCGCTCCATCAACAGGTGACGGGCATCAGCAGACAGATTGTCCCGTTGCAGCAGCAGGTCGCGTATGTCGGCGTTATCGCCATGGCGCTCGGCGATGCGGCGCAGTGAAAAAGGCGTGATGGGCGACGCGGCATTTTCCAGAAGGATGATCGTCTCAGGCAGATCGCCGATTTCGGCAAGAGCCGCACAGACACCGCGCGACAGTTCCGGGCGCGCCGCGATGAACGAGCGCGTCACGCTGTCGCCTCGCCCGGCGAGATCCACCAGATCGCCGTCTCCCAGAACCGGAGAGCGAGCAATGACCGTGCAGGCAATTTCCGGCTGATCTTCTGCCAGCGAAACGAGAATGGCGCGCGGCGCATCGGCATCATCGGCCAAAGCTTCAGCCAGTGCCAGCCTGACGCGCGGCGACGGATCATCAAGTAGATAGGTCATCGCCATATAGGCGGCGTCGCGCTGTTCGCGTGCCATCTCCGACTGCAGATAAGCCCGGCCAAGCATCTTGGCAGCTTTCGCCCGCTCGCTCGAACCGGCTTTTTCAGACCAGCGAAGAAATGCCTGTACGATCACCCGAGCCTCGACGTAACTGTGCGCCACCATAATGGGCAGCACAAACGCCGCCCCTGTCGATAAACTCTAGGCAGAAAAGGTTTACGTTTGGTTCACCATAAAATTTAACCATGACCGATAACACACGCATCGGTCATGATTGATATCTCAGGCCTTAGCCTTGGGACGCTCCAACTGGAAAACGTCGCTGCCGCCGTCGGAATAATCCATGTATCCCATGCGGGCGACAGGCCGCGCCAGACCCATGTCGATCCGGCCATCGCGAATGATAGCCTCATCGATGTGGATCGCCATGACCTGACCGATCACCATCCACGAATCGGAAGGCTCGCCCTCCACATCCTTGAGCTGCATGATCTCCGTCACCCGGCACTCGAGCACGGCAAAGGCCTCCCCGACATAGGGCGCATCCACCACGCGGCCGTCCACGGCCGTCAGGCCCGCAAGCTGAAACTCGTCCACCTCGTAGGCAACGGGCGCGGACGACGCGTTCATCTTGTCGACCAGGTGGCGGCTGACGAGATTGGCGGTGAAAACGCCCGTTTCCTCGACGTTCCGCAAGCTGTCCTTGCGGCCGCTTGAGGAAAACATCACCAGCTTTGGCCGGTCGGATATGGCATTGAAGAAGGAGTAAGGCGAAAGGTTGAGATGGCCGTCACGGCCTTTCGAACCTATCCAGCCAATCGGCCGTGGCGCCACAATCGCCTTGAACGGATCGTGTGGCAGGCCATGCTTATTGGTATCGGTGGTATAGAACATCACGCGTTCCCGTCTTCAGGACCACCAACCCAGGTAACGACATCGGCAAGTTCCGGGCGGGGACGTTCGACCGGCGGGAATGTCGTGGAGCCGATATACATGAAGCCGGCGACCTTCTCGCCACTCTTGATGCCGAGTTCCGGCCAAAGCGCTTCGTCGAACGCCAGCCATTCCGTCAACCAGTTCGCGGCATAACCATGCGCGTTGGCGGACATGAGAAGGTTAAGGCACACGGCACCGGCGGACATGACCTGTTCCCATTCCGGAATCTTGAAATGTGGCTGCGCCGTGCTGACGATGGCAATCACGACGGGCGCACGCAAAAAGCGGCTGCGCTCCACATTCTGCTGCTCTTCGCCAAGCTCGGGGTTCTTTTCAAGCGCAATCCTCAGCGCCGCTTCACCGAGACGCTCGCGCTCGGCGCCGCGATAGACGATAAAGCGCCAGGGGGCCAGTTTGCCATGATCGGGCACGCGCACGGCAAGTCGCAGAATATCTTCGATCTCGGCCTTTTCGGGGCCGGGCTCCGACAGTTGCAGAGCGGGTGTAGAGCGGCGGACCTTGAGGTAGTCGAGAAGCTTGATGTCAGTCGTCATAGTCAAAAATCTTCCATTCTAGGGCCGTGGGAAAAGATGGGCCTTGAAATAGCCACGGCATTGGTTTTGAAGTGGTCCCGGAAACTCAGGAAGTCAATCGGCCAAGTGCCAATCGGAACGAGAAATGACGGCAATCAAGTTCGCGACCTGCTTCACAATCGCGTTGGTCGCGTTTGGTATTCACACTGAAGCCGCCTTCTCGCAAGACGCATTCAAGGAGTTCAAGCAGCTTGGCGGCACCCCGAAAATGCCGAAGCTCAATGCGTTTTCCGCCCCCTCCGTCATTGCCGCACCTGAAAACACCACGCGCGATATCGTCATGGAAGCCAAGCTGACCAACGATGGCGACACGGTCAAGGAAGGCCTGTCCTGGCGCGTTTTCAGCCCTATTCCCGGTGCTGACGGAAAGCTGCCGATGCTGGCGAGCTCCGAAGGCGGTTCGGCTGCCTTCCATCTGGTGCCCGGCGAATATTTCGTCAACGTGTCATTCGGACGTGCCGGCGTGACCAAGAAACTGCAGGTGCCGAATTCCGGCAATGTCGACAAACAGGTGCTGATTCTCGACGCCGGCGGATTTCTGCTGAACGCCGTTGCCGGTACCGACAAGCAGATCACCGGTACACAGCTCAAATTCGCGGTCTATTCTTCCGAGGTCAAACCGGATGGTGAACGCGGCCTCGTGATGTCCGATATCAAGCCGAACACGATCGTTCGTCTCAACGCCGGCACCTACCATGTCGTTTCCGAATACGGCAATGTCAACGCCGTCGTCCGCGCCGACATCCAGGTTGACGCTGGAAAACTGACCGAAGCAACCTTGCAGCACCACGCCGCCCAGATCACGCTCAAACTGGTCTCTGAAGAAGGCGGCGAAGCCATTGCCGATACGGCATGGTCGGTTCTGAGCGGCGGCGGCGACGTCGTCAACGAAAGCGTCAGCGCCTTCTCCACCATGGTTCTGGCCGAAGGCGAATATACCGCCATTGCCCGCAACAAGGACAAGGTCTACCAGCGCAACTTCAAGGTCACCTCTGGCCGCGATGTTGATGTCGAGGTTCTGATGAAGGACCAGGCGCCGGAAGACGTCAGCGGCGACTTCGAATAAACCCTCATATTTCCATCAGTTCGGCTTTGAACCTGAGCGTGACTGCTTTTGGGAAGCGCATTGTCTCGAGACGAAATACAAAAGAAAACGGCCCCCGAAGGGGCCGTTCCTGATTAGGCTACCTGTTTCCTGGCAGCGCGCTTGCGCTTTACATCCGGCGGTGTCGCCTCTTCGACCAGGCTCGAGATCGCTTCGTCCAGCGTCATCGAAGTCTGGTTCTGCGAACCGAGACGACGGATGTTGACCGTACGCTCTTCCGCTTCCTTGCGACCGCATACGATGATGACGGGAACCTTCGTGACGGAGTGTTCGCGGATCTTGTAGTTGATCTTCTCATTGCGGAAGTCGGTTTCGACCGCCATGCCTGCCTCACGCAGAGCTTCGGCGACTTCACGACCGTAATCGTCCGCATCCGAGGTGATCGTTGCGACGACGACCTGAAGCGGCGCGAACCACAGCGGCATGTGGCCGGCGAAATTCTCGATCAGGATGCCGAGGAAACGCTCCATCGAGCCGCAGATGGCGCGGTGGATCATCACCGGCTGCGTCTTTTCGGAGTTATGGTCGATATAGAAGGCGCCGAAACGTTCCGGCAGGTTGAAGTCAACTTGCGTCGTGCCGCACTGCCATTCACGGCCGATGGCATCCTTCAGGGTGTATTCGAACTTCGGACCGTAGAAAGCGCCCTCGCCCGGCAGGATGCCGGTCTTGATGCGGCCTTCAGACTGCTCCTCGATGGTCTTGAGCACATCCGTCATCACGCTTTCGGCACGATCCCACAGGTCATCGGAGCCGACGCGCTTTTCAGGACGCGTAGAGAGCTTCACGACAACCTCGCTGAAGCCGAAGTCCTCGTAGACCGACAGGATCAGGTCGTTGATGCGCAGGCATTCAGCCGCCATCTGCTCTTCCGTGCAGAAGACGTGCGCGTCGTCCTGCGTGAAGCCACGCACGCGCATCAGACCGTGCAGAGCGCCCGATGCTTCGTAACGATGCACATTGCCAAACTCCGCCAGACGGACCGGCATTTCACGATAGGATTTCAAGCCGTGCTTGAAGATCTGCACGTGGCCAGGGCAGTTCATGGGCTTCAGGGCGAAGACGCGCTGATCGGCTTCCTCGTCATCGGGATGGGTAAAGGCATGGGCGGATTTTACCGCGAACATGTTTTCCTGATACCAGCCCCAGTGACCGGAGGTTTCCCACAGCGACTTGTCGAGCACCTGCGGCGCGTTGACTTCCTGATAGGTGTTGGCCAGACGACGACGCATGTAGGCCGTCAGGGTCTGGAACATGCGCCAGCCCTTGCCGTGCCAGAACACCACGCCCGGACCTTCTTCCTGGAAATGGAACAGGTCCATTTCGCGGCCGAGGCGACGGTGGTCGCGCTTTTCGGCCTCGGCAAGAATGTGCAGGTAGTTGTCGAGTTCTTCCTGTGTTGCCCAGGCAGTACCGTAGATGCGCGTCAGCATCGGGTTGTTGCTGTCGCCACGCCAGTAAGCGCCTGCAACCTTCATCAGCTTGAACGCCGTGCCGATCTGGCCAGTCGAGGCCATATGTGGACCGCGGCAAAGATCGAACCAGTCGCCCTGATAATAGATCTTCAGGTCCTGCCCTTCCGGGATCGCATCGACGAGTTCGACCTTGTAGTTTTCGCCCTTGGCGGCAAAAACTTCCTTGGCCTTGTCACGCGACCAGATCTCGCGGGTAAACGGCTTGTTGCGCTGAATGATCTCCTTCATCCGCTTTTCGATCTTCGGCAGATCGTCGGGCGTGAAGGGTTCGTTCTTGGCGAAGTCGTAATAGAAGCCGTTTTCGATCACCGGGCCAATCGTCACCTGCGTGCCGGGCCACAGTTCCTGCACGGCCTCGGCCATGACGTGAGCGGCATCGTGACGGATGAGTTCGAGCGCACGGCCGTCTTCACGTGTGACGATCTCGATCTTGCCATCCGTTACGGTGTCGGAAAGGTCGTGCACGGTGCCGTCCAGCGCAATGGCGACGGCCTTCTTTGCAAGCGACTTGGAAATGGATTCGGCCACATCACGGCCGGTCGCGCCAGCTGGGTAGCTGCGCACGGAACCATCGGGAAATGTAAGGGAAACGGATTCAGACATTGTAGACTTCTCCTGTCCAGTCCCGCCAACGAATGCGGGTGGTGTTGGAATGATAATCGCCCTGCGTGACGCAGGCACGCTGGCTGATAAAGGCTTTTGCCATTCCAGTCAAAGGCGAAGGGCGATTCAACAGGTTCTGCCACGGAGCATGGCGGAAATTCCATTGACCGTATTGGCATTACGAGTCGTTCCGATCCCGAGCTTTTTCGTGGTCAAGACCGACAGAAGTCTGCTCTCGTTTGCCTTGCCGCAGAAATCGATCCACAGGTCGCCACCAACGACAGTGAGCTTTGCCCGCCCGCGATATTTTTCCAGCAATCCGAGAACATCGTTGCCCAGCGGTTCCCGCATCACCCGCACGGAGACATCCGGCGGGTTGCCATACGGAAACGGATTGTCCGCCACAAGCCTCAGCCAGTCGTGGGCAGAACGCACCAGAATATCGACATGTTTTCCGAACCGCGTTTCGAAGGCCTGCTCAAGCATATCCTCGATATTGCGAACAGTAGCTTCAGGCGCGCGGAACACCAGATTGCCGGTTGCGACCAGCGTTCTGCATTCGGCAAATCCCAGCGCCTCAGCCATCGCCCGCAGATCAGCCATTATGAGCCGCTTGCCAGCACCCAGCACGACGCTGTGCAGCAGAGCGACATAAGTGCAATCGCTCATCGGTGACGGCTCCAATAGCGCCACGGCATAGCCCAATGGTGGCGAGACGACAGTTGCTCCGGCACCGGATCAAGACCGCTGGTACCGCCCGGACCACAACGCCCGACCCGAAACAGCGTCATCCAGCCACCAGCCCAGAGCCCGTGGCGGGCAATGGCCTCGTAGCCGAATTCTGAACAGGTCGGGATATGGCGGCACGAGTTGCCGATGAAACCGGAAAACGTGAGCTGGTAAAACCGGATGAAACCCATGCCGAAAAGCCGTCCGGGCGTCTTGGCAAACGACCCCTGCCAGTTGCGCGATTGCCGATGTCTCCCTTTGGGGATATCGTGGCGACAACCCGGTTCACCGCACATTGTCAGCCCGCGACGTTCATGGCCGGAGCGGCAGCTGCGCGGGCCTCGATCTGATCGAGTGCATCGACCACGGCCTCGAATGTCAGCATCGTCGATGCGTGGCGCGCCTTGAAGTCCCTGACAGGCGAAAGCACCCGCATATCCGCGAAACGACCTGTCGGCCCCTCACCGCCCTGCTTCAGCATGGCAAGCATATCCTCGCGCGCCTGCCGTATCTCGGCGCTGGTCGCACCGATGACGTGATGGGCCATGATGGATGCCGATGCCTGACCGAGTGCACAGGCACGCACCTCATGCGAAAAGCCGGTGACGATGTCGTTGTCGACCTTGATATAGACCTTGAGCTTCGATCCGCAGAGCTTGGAGTGTTTTTCGGCACTGGCATCCGCATCGTCGAGAACGCCGATCAGCGGAATGTTTCCGGCGAATTCGAGAATGCGGTTATTATATATGTCGTCCATCGTCAGCCATCCGGTGCACTCAAGGTAAGACAGGTCGATTTTTTCAAACACTGCGTCTACAGCGGTGAAGCTTTTCTGCCCACGCATATCATTATATGCTAACCACTGATCTGGATATCAAGTTGGCGTAATTTCGCCGCAGCAGAGCCGAAAAAACGCTGCCGGTCTTGCCAAAATGCCGGAAAACAACCAGATAGCAACGAAGGCGGGCAAGACGTGCTCCGCCGAGAGATTTAATTTCAGGTGCGGCCTTTACCCGCATCGGGAGATACGGAATGGATGCGATCGTGAAGAACTTCCCAGCCGCTGGCGCAAAACTTGACGCGGCCGGTGCACGCCCAACCCAGGCGGAAGCGGAAGAAGCCGTACGCGTGCTCCTTCGCTGGGCCGGTGACAACCCGGAGCGTGAGGGACTGCTGGACACGCCGAAGCGTGTTGCCAAGGCTTATAAAGAGCTGTTTTCGGGATATGAACAGAGCGTCGAAGACGTACTCGGCACGACCTTCGAGGAAGTCGGCGGTTATGACGACATCGTTCTCGTCCGCGACATCCCTTTCTACTCGCACTGTGAACACCATGTCGTACCGATCGTCGGCAAGGCGCATGTCGCCTATCTGCCGTCCGGCCGCGTGCTCGGTCTTTCCAAGATAGCCCGTCTGGTCGAGATTTTCGGTCGTCGCCTGCAGACGCAGGAGAACATGACCGCACAGATCGCCAATGCGCTGGAAGACACGCTGAAGCCACGCGGTGTTGCGGTTATGATCGACGCGGAGCATATGTGCATGTCGATGCGCGGTGTGCAGAAGCAGGGTTCTTCGACCCTGACGACGAGCTTTACCGGCGCTTTCAAGACCGACCCTGCAGAACAGGTACGTTTCATGACCATGGCGCGGAACCGCTGAACGCGACTTCCCGCCCCTTCCCCTGGGGTTCATCAGCATGTCCTTGACCTTTGCCTCCGCATCCGCGGACAAGGAAGTCCTTGAAAATTCCGGCGCCTTCTCGCCAAAATTCGACGCCAACGGCCTTGTCACCGCAGTGGTGACAGACTCACGCGACGGCGAATTGCTGATGGTCGCGCATATGAATGCCGAGGCCCTGGCACTGACGCTCGAAACAGGCATTGCGCATTATTACAGCCGCTCGCGCGACAAGATCTGGAAGAAGGGTGAGACCTCCGGCAATCTTCAGACCGTGAAGGAATTCCGCACCGATTGCGACCAGGACGCAGTGTGGCTGAAAGTGTCCGTCGCCGGCCATGACGCAACATGTCACACCGGCAGACGCTCCTGTTTCTACCGCATCGTCGAAATCGAAAACGGCCAGGCCGTCACGAAGATCACCGACGACACCCGTCACTTCGATCCGGCGGAAACCTATTCGAAGGCGTAAAGACGCGACCTTCCCCACGCCGCACCAATTTGCTACCAATAAACTGGGAGACCGGGAGGATATCGGTTTCCCGGCGTCGCGTTTGACAGCCCAACAGCTTTGGACGTAGCGCGTCGATTGAAGCAGTGGTGCGCGTTTTCTTACCCGCTTGAAGCAGGCAGTGCGTGCGCCCCGTAAACTGACAGGGAGTGCGGTTATGCTGGGATGGGGAAACAATCGCAACAATCCTGTCTTGCCTTCCGAAGACATCACCGGTGAGACATCCATCGTCAACGAGAACGTGGACACGCGACGCATTGCACTGGCGCTCGGTGGCGGCGCCGCACGCGGCTGGGCTCATATCGGCGTGCTGCGCGCCCTTGATGAAGCGGGCGTCAAGATCGGCATGATTGCCGGCACCTCCATAGGCGCCCTCGTCGGCGGTTGTTATCTGGCCGGAAAACTTGATGAACTGGAAGAATTCGCCCGCTCTCTGACGATGCGCCGCATTGCCGGACTGCTCGACCTGACGATTGGTGGCGGCGGCCTGTTTGGCGGCATGCGATTGACCAAGCGTATGCAGGAGCATCTGGAAGGCCATAGCATCGAAAGCCTCGACCACCCCTTCATTGCCGTGGCAACGGAGCTTCGCACTGGTCATGAAGTCTGGATTCACCAGGGCGATCTCATCACCGCCTTGCGCGCATCCTACGCCCTGCCCGGCATTTTCGAGCCCGTCCAGTGCAATGGACGCACGCTGATCGATGGCGCGCTGGTCAATCCCGTTCCGGTGTCTGTGTGCCGTGCCTACGAACAGGCGCTCGTGGTGGCCGTGAACCTCAATTACGACCTTTTCGGCCGTTCCGCCGTCGTCAAGCATACAGCCGGGCTGCCGGGGTCGCCGCCTTCAACCTCGGGACAATCGCGGCTTGGCCTGCCGGGCGTCATGGTGCAGGCGTTCAACATCATTCAGGACAGGATTTCGCGCTCGCGCCTGGCAGGCGATCCGCCCGACCTGATGCTTCACCCACGTATCAACGAAATTGGTCTTTCGGAATTCCATCGCGCCAGTGAAGCGATCGATCGCGGTTATGAAGAAACACGATCACGCATTCCAGAGCTTGAGCGCATGCAACAGGCGCTCAAGCGCTAACGATCAGACAGTATTGAGAGGCGCTGTTACAAGCGCCTCCTCCACGCCAGCGGACTAGCCGGCGATATAGGCCTTGATCTGTTCGGCCTCGGCTTCGATTTCGCCGATTCTGGCCTTCACCACGTCACCGATCGAAATGATCCCGGCAAGACGTCCATTTTCTTCAACCGGGATATGGCGGAACCGTCCGCCGGTCATGATTTCCATCAGCTCGTCCGTTGTGGACGTGTGACGACAGCGAATGACGTTGCGCGTCATCGCCAGCGATACGGATTGTTGAAGGGACGTTGCGCCCCGTCCTGCCACAGCCTTCACCAGATCGCGTTCCGTGAAAATACCCAGAACGACACCTTCGGCGTCCGTGACGACGACAGCGCCGATACGGTTTGAATGCAGCGTTCCCGCCGCTTCGCCGATCGTCACGTCCGGTCCCACGGTTACGACATCCCGCCCTTTACGGTCGAGAAGATCCTTCACGAATGTTGGCATGCCTTCCTCCTTTCGCCTGTGACCGGCAACGCTCCGTATCCTCCACGAGCGTTATCCGATCATGCGAACATGGTGCGCTGAGGCACCGACGAAAGCAATATCCCGATGAAAAAGCGCGCCGATATTCCCCAAAAGGCGCGGGAAAAGGCCTAGAGCCGCACCGGTTGCCGATCGAAAAGCGCAAAAAACACAAAACCGAGGACAAAACCGAAAATGTGGGCATCCCAGGCAACTTCACCCGCCATGTCACCGAACAGCGGCACGCCCACGGCAATGAGAATATTGCCGAGCAACCACATCAGGGTGAAGATCAGCACAGTCTTGTTCGTCAATGCGCCGAAGATGGTCTGCCGTGGCATCAGGTGACCGAAAGAGGCGCTGTAACCGCCACGCGGCGGGAACGCAAAGCGGCAAGCCGCCCCCATCAAAGCCGAAACCACACCGGACGCACCGATCAGTACCGTGACATCGCCCCAATGCAAGAAGGCATGACCGAAGGCCGCCACAGCCGCCGAAACGGCCCAGAGCAAAATGAAACGCCATGTGCCGATGCGGCGCAGCACAGGCGCACCAAACGCCATCAGCCACAATCCGTTGAACAGAATATGCTCCACGCTGCCATGCAGGAATGAATAGGTCACCGGCGTCCAGAGCCATTCCAGTGCCTGCTGCGAAAACGGCACGGCGTAACGCAGGGGAATGAAACCGAAGGTGAAGATGAACCAGCCGTACCCATCTTCAGACAGCAGATAGGCCGGCACGACGTAGGCGACCAGCAGCACCGCCAGAATCCCCACCAGCAAGGGCGGAAGATTGAAGACAGGAGGATTGCGATCATCGTCTTTCGGCCTTGGCGATACGGACTCCGGCGGCACCTCGCCGTCCTCATAAGACATGATCCCATCCTTGGCGTTGGGTAAGTTTCTGCTCTCCGACCAATATAGGAAGCAACAGCGAAAAAAAAGCCGTTCCCCCGAGGCGGAACGGCTGCGGACACATCCTTCAGGGACGGTCATTCATCAATTGTGCTGATGGAGAGTGCTATCCCGTCATCAGGCCTGTGGTTGCCACGCAAACGCCGGCAAGGCAACGTCAACCATTTGTCAACCCTAACAAAATGCGCTGGCATGAAAATCGCATCACTCTCTTCAGGAGGCATCCTGAGGGACATGAATGTCCCAAAAGAGAACAAGGACGAATGCGATGAAGCACACGGCTGGCCTGGACATATACGCCTACTGGAACGAATTGCGCGGCGGACGATCCGCCCCAAAGCGTGAAGATATCGATCCGGTAAAGCTGAAACACCATCTGGGGGATCTCTTCATCCTCTCGGACGCCGGACAGGCGTGTCCACGCTTCCGCCTGGCGGGAACCCGTGTCTGCGCCCTGTTCGGCCGCGAACTTCGCGACAGCAGTTTCTCGGATCTCTGGCTTGCGGAAAACGCCGCCTTTGCCTGCCGGATCGCCCAGGGGGTCATGCAACACACGTTGCCCGTGCTGTTCACCGCCGAGGCCGAGGATGAGTATGCGCCATCGCCGCTGAATTTCGAAATGCTGCTGCTGCCGCTGCGATCGGATCACAGCGAAGCGCCAAGGCTTCTGGGAGCCCTCCTCCCAGAAAAGCCCCGCCCTGAATTTGCGTCGCCGATCGACAGCATGGCGTTGATCAGCAGCAATCTCCTGCGCATCGAAACCTTCGGCAGCGAGCCGCTGGATCGTTATCGCCACCCCTGAAGCGGGCTGGTGGCCCATGTGTCACCAAAAGAGACAAGACCCGCAAAACTGGTGAGAATTCTATGCTTTAACAAACATGGTCTGTTAACTCGGATGCGGTAAAGACAATCAATCATCGTCTTTTATCGTTATATTGCGGCCAATGTTCTCATCCCGTTCGATCAATACAGCCCCTGTCGTCCGCCCGGTCGAGGAGACCGGTATCGAGAATGCCGTTCGCATCGGTTTCTCGGGTCGGCTGATGCTGCCCGATCATCAGGAATATGATTGCACCGCAACGGAAATGACCGCTGAAAAAGCGCAGTTCACCTGCTCGGCCATGGCGCGCAACGGTGATCGAGTGATTGCCTATCTGCAGCACATCGGCAGAATTGAAGGTACAATCGTCACCGTAACGACGGCAGGATTTATCATCGCCATCAATGCGCCCGAGCGCAAACGGGAAAAGCTCGCAGCCCAGCTCGCCTGGATCGCCAAGCGCCAGATGCTTGGCCTGCCGGAAGACCGTCGCCACGACCGTCTGACGCCACGCAACGCCAAGGCTCAGTTGATGCTGGAAGACGGCGCGCTCGTGCCATGCCGTCTTATCGACTTGTCGCTATCGGGTGCAGCCGTCGAGATAGACGACCGTCCTGATCTCGGCAGCAGGGTCCAGCTTGGCAAGCACATGACCGGCAAGATCGTCCGACACTTCATGGAGGGCGTCGCCATCGAGTTCGACCGGGTTCAGTCGGCCGACGCACTGATCGAGTTTCTCTGAACTGCAAACCGTCGCGACCGCGTTCAGCATCAGATTATAAAAGCCTGCCGTTCCCCGCGGCAGGCTTTTTCGTTTGCGGCACGTGAACGCCAGATCCGCACGTCAAGGGCAGAGCCAGAGACGGCACGAGAACTGCCACAACGTTTCGAGCACGTTCCTGAACAGAACCGCAAATGCGCCATCGGCCTGTACCATTTCTGGCCGGATTCCACGCTTAGCCCAGGACCAGAAACCGGCTCCAAGTATTTTTCCCGAAAAAAATCATTTTTTCGAAGATTTTTTTCGATGCCTTTTCTGGCTGTACCAAGCTGAAACGGTCATCCCAAAATGGGAAGCATCCTCAAAAACCACAGCTTTTCTCATGCAGTCCCTAAGGCTCGCACCTCTGACGGGACCCAAAAAAATCATTTTATACAGAGAGATAGATACCTACCAGAAGGCTAACGGCGTGATCGATAAAATTGTAATAAAATTCGATTCAAATAAACCTCAAAACAATCGAAAATACATCTCAAAACAACGGCAAATTTGCTTAAAACGAAGCTCAAATTGACCCGCCTATATTTCCGCACGGTCAAAATATACCTGCGAATGTCTCCCCAACACAGGGAGACAAGCAATGAACAAGAACAAGCGTTTCGGTTTCTTTCTGATTGCATTCATCGCCAGCGCCTTCGCACAGCAGGCTTTCGCGTCACCGGCAGCCGTCATGCGCGTCATCGGCAAAGCCAACCCGCCGATCGGCCATTATGAGTTCTGCCAGACCTATCAGAGCGAATGCCGTCCGACCTCGCTCGACAACGGCCCGATGAAGCTGACGGAAGATAGCTGGAAGACCATTCTTGACGTCAACTACACCGTGAACACCACGATCACGCCGATGACCGACATGGAGATCTACGGCGTTGAAGAGCGCTGGGCTTACCCGACCACGGCTGGCGATTGCGAAGACTTTGTTTTGCTGAAGCGCAAGATGCTGATGAACAAGGGAATCTCCCCTTCCAACCTGCTCATCACCGTCGTTCTTCAGCCAAATGGCCAGGGCCATGCCGTTCTGACGGTTCGTACCGACCGCGGCGACTTCATTCTCGATAACATGCGCAACAAGGTCATGAACTGGTCTGAGACGGAGTATACCTACCTGAAGCGTCAGGACAGCGCCAATCCGGGCCGCTGGGTGAAGATTCAGGACGGCCGCGCCACCACGGCGGTCGGCGGCATCAACTGACCTGAAAAGACCATCGCCGGCTTTGAAACGTCGGCGGACAAGAACTCCCTGTAAAAGAAAAGCCGGCCCCCAGCGGGACCGGCTTTTCTGATTCAGCAAGACTTTAAAGACGGCTCAGAGAAGGCCGAGTTCAGCCAGTTCCCGTCTCAGCTCCAGCGGCATATCTTCGCCGCCGCTACTCGTTCCGCCGAGATCGCGTGGCGCTTCGGGATCGTTCAGGTAACGCCAGCCCTGAAACGGGCGTTTTGGCGCGGGTGACGTCTCGATCACCTCAGGGCCGAGCACCAGATCGCAGCGGGAAATACCGTCTTCGCCCTTGAAGGAGCGAATATCGAGAAGCTTCTGGCGCGCCTGCACCTGCCCTTTGATGACCCAGTAGAGCGAGCCGCCATCGAGCAGCTCTTCGACGCGCTTGGGAATCATCCGGGTCGTATGGACGCTGTGCGGCTCAAGGCCTGCCGCGATATTGATAAGCGAGCGCTGCGATACCCAGTCCCGAAGGTCCTCGATCGAATCCGCGCCGACGCAGAGTTTTATGAGATGGAGAGGCATGGCTCTATCAATGCCTTTTTGGCCTGGGCGTCAAGCATGGGAATGTGGGCGGGACCTGAAGTCCCGCCGTTCAACATTCGACGACGTTGACGGCCAGACCGCCGGTCGAAGTTTCCTTGTACTTCTCGCTCATGTCGTTGCCCGTCTGCCGCATCGTCTCGATGCAGGCGTCGAGCGGCACGAAATGCTGGCCATCGCCCTTGAGCGCCAGAGATGCCGCCGTAACCGCCTTGACGGCGCCGAGTGCATTGCGTTCAATGCAGGGCACCTGCACCAGACCGGCAATCGGATCGCAGGTCATGCCGAGATGATGCTCGAGAGCAATTTCAGCAGCATTTTCGATCTGCTCTGGCGAACCGCCCATGACGGCGGCAAGTCCCGCCGCAGCCATGGCGGCAGCAGAGCCCACTTCGCCCTGACAGCCGACTTCCGCGCCGGAAATCGAGGCATTGTGCTTGATGATGCCGCCGATGGCCGCAGCCGTCAGCAGAAAGTCCCTGACATCGTCGACCGTTGCATCTTCGTGGAAATGGCGGAAATAGCGTACCGTTGCCGGCACAACGCCGGCTGCACCGTTGGTCGGGGCGGTAACGACACGCCCACCCGCAGCGTTCTCCTCATTCACCGCCATCGCATAAACGCTCAGCCAGTCATTCGCCATGACCGGATTGAGCCGGTTGCTGCGCCATTCGGCATTGAGCTTTTCATAGATGGAATGGGCGCGGCGCCGAACCTTCAAACCGCCGGGCATGATGCCTTCGACCTTCAGCCCCCGCTCGATACAGCCGTTCATCGCCTCCCAGATCTGGTCGAGGCGAGCATTCAACTCGTCACGGGACACGACGGTTTCTTCGTTTGCGCGCTTCATCTGCGCAATGGTGCGGCCGGAGCGCTGCGCCATGTCGAGCATTTCGCGTGCTGTGGCAAACGGATACGGCACGCGCGGACCATTATCGATGGTCTTGCCGCGCTGACGAATGGCGTCCAGTTCCGTATCGGTGACGACGAAGCCGCCGCCGACCGAATAATAGATACGCTTCACAAGCAGCCGGTCCTGATTGTCGTACGCCGAGAAGGTCATGCCGTTTGCATGGCCGGGCAAAGGATTCTTCTTGTCATAGACAAGATCTTCCGCCGGACGGAAGGTGTAGGACGGATGGCCGGGTGGCGAGACAATACCGCTTTTCTCGACCTCGGCAATGATGCCGTCCATCGCATCCGGATCGACGAGATCGGGACGCTGACCGGTCAGTCCCAGGATCACCGCGCGGCCGGTTCCATGCCCGATACCGGTAAAGGCTAGCGATCCATGCAGCGTGACGCGGAAACGGGCAACGGTGGCGCCGGCAGGGCGTGGCCATTCATCGCTAAGGATGAGATCGAGAAAACGGTTCGCTGCGGTCATTGGCCCCATCGTATGGGAGCTCGAAGGACCGATACCGATCTTGAAGACGTCGAAGACCGAAAGAAACATGACATTGCCCTGAAGAATAGATTCACATGGCCATCATATCCAATGCCCTGACGGATCGCCACCGGTGCATTGGCCCGAAAGGCAGAACGCAATTTTCGGAAAAATCCGACGTGTCGGCAAGAACGAAGAGCGTCATGGGCTGAAACGGCTGCGACATATTCGAAGCCAAAACGAAAACAGCACGGTCTCCAGAGGAGAACCGTGCCGTTTCAAAATCTGTCATTCAGGAGAATGCTTATGGGCTGCCAAAAATGTACGTCAATGCGAGAAATGCGGCAAAGCCTGCAAGTGCGCGTAGTGTAACGCCCCAGCAAGATTTCTGAGCGGTTTCTTCCATGATTACTCCAGCTGTTCACTCTCCGGGCGGCCTTCAGCTCAGCCCGTTGGTGAAGCATTTATTAAAATCTCGCGGCGAACGCAAATGCAAAAAACGGCGAAATGGAGGCATTTGCGATAAGCTGCCATTCGCGAGGCGCATAGCTACATGAAAAAACAAGGCCTTAGCAGCGGGCATTTTTCCCGTCCGATTTTCTGACCGCCGCAATTTAGACCAAAGTGTAACTGTTCGATGAATGCAGCGCAAAACGGGCTGTTGATAACCTCTGTTCAGCGACGGCTGCCAAGGACTTGAAAGCCCCGTCCCGCTGCTTTATCTCGTCGAAAAATTGAACTGGAAACGAGGCAACACAGTCGATGCAAACAGCGTCATCTTTTCCCGATCGCGAAACCGTAGCGTCGAAACTGGCGTCCTTGTCTCCAGAGGACAAATCCTGGCTCGCACTGTTGATGGAAAATGCCGTGCAGGACGAAAACCTGCTGGAAGGCGTCCATCTTTATCTCGACCAGCAGGCGGGAGCTCCTTTCCTGAACAGCCTGAAACTGGAAGCCTGCGGTGAGTGGATCGGCGCCAACGCGCCTGCCCGCCTGCAGATCAGGCTGGCAGAGATAGCAAAAGCCGGCCAGCATCCGGCCTATCTGGCATTCCGCAAAGGCCTGACAAAATCGGCCGGTCTTGAGAAAGCCTACCCCAAGGCGCCGATCTAAGGGGTCGGGGTACCGGGTTTCAATCCGGCACCTTCTCGACCACGGCGATGATCGGTCCCATCTGAAACAGCGAATCCCGGCGCTTCATCGCCGGTATGTCGACGCTCGAAATCGTGCCGTCGAGATAAAGCGCGTTAGGGGAATCGAGCACATCGCGAAACAGGGTGGCGAAATCGTAGAAGCGAACCGTGCTTTCCGAGATCACGAAATGCACGACGCCGTCGCGCGAAACGCCAACACCGTTGCGACGCTTGAAACTGTCGCTATCCGGCAGGAAACGTGGGTGAAGCTGGTCGTCGATCACCAGCATCGGCCCGGACTGCGTCGCGAAATCCGGCTTCATTCCCGCCGCAACATAGGCTTCTGTCGCCAACACGCCGGCCGTTTGCCCGTTGAGATAAAACACCCCGTTCGGCAGCAGATGGAAATTGCCCCAACCATCATTGGTGACAATCGGTGAGCGCTCGACACCGTTTTCGATGAAGAGCCCAACCGGCGAATAGTCTTGATGGTACATGCCGCCATTCATGGCAAAGACGCTGAACATGTGTTGTCGCCACAGGCCGGACGAGAGACTGGCAAAAGAGCCATATCCCTCGCCGGAGACATGATCGCGATCATAGATCCGGATATCGTTTTGGGTCGGATCGAAACTGCAGACAAGATAGCGGCCGCCGGCGTGGTCAATGGCCTTGCAAAAATCCGGCTGCGCGCCAGCATCAGCCGAAAACGGCAACAGCAACGGCACGAGCCACGTCATCAGTCTTTTCATCAATCGTCCGTTCACGCCTTCGCGCCAAAGCAACGGCGCGATTCTTTCAGCGCGGACTTTGCGGGCAGAATGCGGGCAAAGAAAAGGCGCCGCCCTGTATGCAGGGTGACGCCCTATCCGGAAAAGGGAAGATATTCTTAGCGACGGGCGGCGCGATCTACGCTTCGGCCGGCATCCTGCGTCGCATCAACAGCATTTGCCGTATCCCGGCCCACGCCGCGGATGGTGTTGCCGCAAGAGCTTAGTGTCACGACTGTTACGATGGCGACGGCAAAAACAGAAACGATGCGTGTGATCATGTGAATAACTCCCCTAAGGCTTGCCGCTCCAGGGCAAGCACCAATGTGATAAGCCTCACAATAACGTGAGCCGTAAAAAACGGTTCCATCGGCAATTCAAAAAATACAACCGCGAAATTAACCGGGTTTTGAAGCTCTGCAGGCATGGTCTTTCAAACTGGAAAAAGCGCGTGAACGAAATGAGCGAACCGAACAAGCGATTGCTGGTGATGACGGCGGGTGGTGCCAACCCGAACGTGATGATCAACGCTCTCGCAACGCATTTTCCGGATATCCATGTTTTTCTGGAAAACCCTGAAGGCAAAGGCGAGATTTTCAAGCGTCGTGCACGCCGCCTCGGCTGGCTGACTACTGCAGGCCAGATGGGCACGATGGTTGCCTCGAGGCTCGGCAAACGTTTCACCGCCCGACGAACGGCTGAGATCATTGCCGAACACGGCCTCAACGCAGAAATCGGCAGCGCGATCCCGGTGGCGCGCTTTTCCTCCCTGAACGATGAAGACTGCCACAGGGCAGCCGAAAAACTGCAGCCTGCCGTGATCTTCACCATCTCGTGCCGGATCTTGAAGCCCAGGACACTGGCAAGTTTTGAATGCCCCGTCATCAACTTTCATGCCGGTATAAACCCGGCCTATCGTGGCCAGATGGGTGGTTACTGGGCACTGGTGGAAAATGACAAAGGCAATTTCGGTGCGACCGTGCATCTCGTCGACAAGGGCGTAGACACAGGCGCAACGCTTTATGAAATGCGCATGAAACCGGCACGCAACGACACGATTTCCACCTACCCCCTGCTCCTCACAGCCGGATCGATCGATATCGCCGTCAGCGCCATCGAGGATGCACTGTCAGGAAGCCTGTCGCCGCAGCCGCCTTTGCCGGGAAAATCCGTACTGCGATATCCGCCGCCGCTGTGGACCTGGCTGTGGAACGGCGTGACGCGGCGCATCTGGTGATCCGTCACCGGGCAAAGCGCCCAAGCCGCGTCGCAGATGCAAGGCTGTCTTGCCGCAACGGGTAAAGACGCAACCGCAAAAAACGTGCATGATAATCAAAAGGAACATGCACAAATTGTCCAGAATTTCAGCCTCCATAGAAGCCTCACCGGCGCAGGTGCTGGGCTCCGAGAGCCTCGCAAACCTCTTTCCGCCCGCGACCGCCGTCTACCTGACTGACCTCGGACCGACGTCACAGGACAGGCTTGTCGAGGCTGCGAAGCATCTGCGCGATCTGGGTTACAACCCGGTTCCGCATTTTGCCGCCCGCAGGCTGCCATCGCGTGACAGGTTCGAGACGCTGGTCAAACGTCTCGCCGACGAAGCGGTGCTGACAGATGTGCTTGTCATTGGCGGCGGCGTGGACAAGGCCGCAGGCCCCTTCTCGTCGAGCATGGAGCTTCTGGAAACGGGAATCTTCGACAGTCTCGGCATCAGGCGTATCGGCGTTGCCGGTCACCCGGAGGGCAGCCCCGATTTCAGTGAGGAGACCGCACTCGCAGCCCTGAAGTTCAAGCAGGATTTTGCCGAACGCAGCGACGCCTCGATGCATATCGTCACACAGTTCGGCTTTGACGCTGCCCGTTTCATAGGCTGGGCGGAAGGCCTTGCCGCCTCCGGCATCGATCTGCCTGTGCACATCGGCGTTTCCGGCCCGGCCAAGATCACCACTCTGGTGAAATACGCAGCATTATGCGGGGTCGGCAACTCGATCGCCTATCTCAAGAAGAACGCGCTCTCCCTGACAGCGCTGGCCAAGGGCCACTCGCCGGAAGGTGTTGTCGGCCCGATCGAGAGACACTGGCAGGAAAACCCGGCAGGCCCCATCCGCCAGATTCATGTCTTCCCATTCGGCGGGCTGCAAAAATCGGCAGAATGGCTGAGGGAGCGCGGAAGCTGGCAATCGAACGCCGAAGATCGCGATGACCTACCCGGCTCTCTCGCCGGGTAAGGGTCCTTCGCACCATCAGGCGGCTTTGGCAGCATCCAGAAACGCGTTGCGAATGCTCTCGGCAACGGCCTGGATGGGGCGTGACGGCTTTTCACCGACGATCAGGCGGATATCGAAACAGCCGAGTTCGGGAAGCCCTTCCTTGTCCCCGAGAATGACCATGTCGTTCTGCACATAGGATCGCGGCAACGGCGCGATGGCAAGATCGGCGATGATCGCCGCACGCTGCGCCATGGTGTGACCGCTGAGATAGGCGACGCGGAAATTGCGCCCGCGCTTTTCAAGCGAGTTGATTGCCTCGGAACGCCAGATGCAACCCTCTTCCCATATGGAAATCGGCAGCGGATCGCGAAGATGGGCCGTTCCGCATTTTGCCCCCGTCCAGACAAGACGTTCGCGCATCAGCACCTCGCCGGTATCGCGCAGCGGATGGGAGGCACAGTTCACAAGCGCCAGATCGAGACGCTGCTCATCCATGCGCTTATAGAGATTGGAACTGGAATCGATCGTGACATCGATCATGATGCCCGGAAACGCTTCGGCAAAACGCTTGAGAATGCCGGGCAGAAGCCCGCGCTCACCAATGTCTTCAGGCGCACCGAGGCGCACGACGCCAGAAAGCTCCGGCATGACGAAGCGTGACACGGCCTCGTTCGACAAGGCAATCATGCGTCGCGCATAGGTCAAAAGCGTCTCGCCATGCGCCGTCAGCGTCACGGAGCGGGCATCGCGCAGGAACAGCGTCGTCTTCAACTGTTCCTCGAGTTTCTTGATCTGCATGGAAACGGCGGATGGCGTTCTGAACACCACTTCGGCGGCCGTGGAAAAGTTTCCGGTTTCGGCAATCGCCACGAAGGTTCTCAAAATGTCGTTGTCCAACAACGGCAGGGGTTGGCGGAACGTAACGGTCATAGCGCTCACCTTCAAATATTTTGATTTATAGATGGATATCATTTCGTTTGATTGAATGTCAACAATCCTGCACGATCCCAGTCAACAAGGAGGCGCCAGCAAAGAATGCACGACATTCATGGCGTCCACCTCGCCAAGTTCTCCGCTTCCCCTGGTGCGCGGAAAAGCAAGCCTGTCTTGCAGCACAGACGTTCTCAAGAACGATGCATAACATTGATGAATGATATAAAATTCATTCGTTTGATTGATGAAAAATCCAGGCGCATACCGGAATGGTAATCGAGATCGTGGTTACGGAAAGGATCAAGACATGACCATGGTACACACGCATCCAACCGCAAGCCGTTCAAGTGCACGGCTAACATCAACTGTCTGGCTGCACCGTCTGGCCGGCTATGTTTCGGAGTTTGCTGCCGCACGGCGCCGCGCCAGAATGATGCGCGCACTGGAAGCACTACCCCCTGAGACATTGAAGGATATTGGATGGCCAACGACGGACAACAACAGCGCCCGTATCGTGCGCAAATAGAACAATGACGGCTCGCAATCGAAAAATGATTGCGAGCCGCATTTTTATTTTCGGAAAGAAGCCCTTCCAGCACCGGGCGATGCCTATTTTAAAAGCGGCCTGACGCCTCTTTTCAAAGCGATCAGCAAAATTTGCATATTTCAAAAGCGCTTTTTTGACAGCCCCATATCCGCGACGTATTTTGCGTCTAATATGTCGCATACAGGATATCCAGAACACCAATTCCAAGCAAGGAATTGCGTATTCGCAAAGGAGCCGGGCAAATGAGCAAATCGTCCCAAAAGAAACGCTCGATCGTCTTTTTTCTTGTTCCGCAATTTACCCTGCTGCCGTTCACGGCCGCCGTCGAAACGTTACGCATCGCCAATCGTATGCTGGGCTATAAGGCCTATGAATGGCGCCTTGCGTCTGCCGATGGTCAGAAGGTCATGTCATCGAGCGGCATCTGTCTTGAGGCCGACACCTGTCTTGCCGACGAGCGGCGCTATGTCAGCGGTGAAAACCGGCCTGAAATGGCGATCATCTGTTCCGGCATCGATGTCGACCAATACCACAACAAATCCGTCAACGCCTGGCTTCGCGAAGCCTACAACCGCGGCATTTCGATCGGAAGCCTCTGTACGGGCGCCCATATCCTTGCTCAGGCGGGCCTGTTGAACGGCAAGAGATGTGCGATCCACTGGGAAAACCTGCCCGGCTTTTCCGAAGCCTTCCCGCAGGTGGAAGTCTACGCCGATCTCTACGAAGTCGATTCCAACATCTACACCTGTGCCGGCGGCACCGCGTCGCTGGACATGATGCTGAACCTTCTCAGACAGGATTTCGGCGACAACCTCGTCAATCGTGTCTGCGAACAGCAATTGACCGACCGTGTCCGCAACCCGCACGACCGCCAGCGTCTGCCGTTGCGCGCGCGCCTCGGCGTGCAGAACAACAAGGTCCTGTCGATCATCGAGCTGATGGAGAGCAATCTTGCCGAACCGCTGTCGCTGCTCGACATCGCCGATGGCGCCGATCTTTCACGCCGCCAGGTCGAACGCCTGTTCCGTCAGGAAATGGGTCGCTCCCCTGCCCGTTATTATCTCGAAATCCGCCTTGACCGGGCCCGCCACCTTCTCGTTCAGTCGGCCATGCCCGTGGTCGAGGTCGCGGTTGCCTGTGGTTTCGTCTCCGCCTCGCATTTTTCCAAATGCTACCGGGAAATCTACAACCGCACCCCACAGCAGGAACGGGCCGAACGCAAGCTGGTGCTCAGCGCATCCCGCATGGCCGCAGCAAGCCAGGGTAAAGCCGCGCACTGAAAGTGCGGCTTCAGCATTGCCTCCTGCCAATCGGTTTCAATGATCGCGCTACCGCCGGATCATATCCGGGTGACAAGGTTCAGGACCGCCCCACATTCATGAGAACGGCCTGACGGCATGGACCAGATCCTCAGCCGTGAGACCAAGCCCCGCCCTTTGCCCCGCCTCGCCATGCAGCCAGACACCGGCTGCAGCAGACTCGAAAACGGGTACGCCCTGCGCAAGCAAGGCGCCAATGATCCCGGCCAGCACGTCGCCAGATCCGGCCGTTGCCAGAGACGGCGGCGCATTCGTATTGACGAGCGCTCTGCCATCCGGCGCGGCGATGACGGTATCCGCTCCCTTGTAGACGACGACAGCCCCGCTGCGCGCCGAAGCTGCCTGCGCCCTTTCGACCTTGCCAAGTGTGGCATCGCCCGCAATGTCAGGAAAAAGCCGCGCAAATTCGCCCTCATGCGGCGTCATGACGAAGTGCCCCTTGCCTGACGCCATCAGCGCAAACAGGCTTTCCGGCTTTTCCTTGAACGCCGTTATGCCATCCGCATCGAGAACAAGTGAAGCGTCACCGAGAAGAGACACGAAAGCACGCGCCTTCTCAAGATCGCCAAAGCCGGGACCGAGAACAAAGGTGGCGTGTCGTTTATCCCGCAGCCAAAGACCAAGTTCCTCGACGGTGTCGAGTGGTGAGGTCATCACCGCAGTCAGCGTAATAGACAGGATATCCAGTGCGGTTTGCGGGGCAGCCACCGTGACGATGCCGGCTCCAGCCTTCAATGCGGCAAGCGACGTCATGCGCGCCGCACCCGTGGCGTGCGGCGGCCCGGAAAAGACAGTTAGATGACCCCGTTTGAACTTGTGGGTTTCCGCGTCAGGTCGCGGCAAGGCGTGTTGCCACAACTGCGGATGATTTTCTGCCACCTTTCCGGCCTGCGCGGCAAGAATACGTTGGGGGATGCCGATGTCGAACACCTCAAGCACGCCGCACAATTCCCGCCCCGGCAACAGGACATGACCGGGTTTGCGCATCATGAACGTCACGGTTCGCGCAGCAGCGAACGCCGCCCCGAGCGCAACACCCCGTCTACCGCAAAGCCCTGAAGGCAAATCCACTGCAATGACCGGAAGCTTCGCCGCCGCAACAGCCTCGATCAGCCGCTTCACCTCCAAAGGTACATCACGGGAAAGCCCGGCCCCGAAGATGGCATCCACCACCACATCACCGACACGCGGTTCGTAACTCGCAAGCGGCATAGGCCTCGTTCCGCTCCGCTCATAGGCAAGACGGGCGTCGCCCTTGAGATTTGAAGCGTCTCCCAGCTGATAGACAGCGACATCGGCGCCGGCGGCCGCTAGCGCGCGCGTAGCCACGTAACCGTCGCCACCATTGTTGCCGCCCCCGCACAGAACCACGAAACGGTGAGCGTCGGGATAATGCCTGAGCGCTGTCGCGGCCACAGCCTGCCCGGCCTGTTCCATCAGGCCAAACAGGGCAATTCCGGACTGTCCCGCCGCCGCATCAACGCGGGACATGGCTTCAGGATCGATGAGGCAGAGAGAGGATTGGAAGATCATGCCCGAATATTCACCTCAAAACACACCGAAAGGCAATCGACACAAAAATGGGCAAAACAGAAAGATATAAATTAATGCAAATGCACAAAATATAACCACAACATGATTTCCAAACCGCACTTCAACGCGAATATGGCACAGCTCTAAAATACAGAAAATACGTCACATTTAACTCGGTTTTTTCCGATTTTTGCGAGAAAATCTCTCAAAACCACCCGGAAGCGCATGCATTTTGCCTGCAACTGTCCCTGAAACGAACTTTTTTCTTCACGCCCGCTTCCGATCTGGCACAATACGTGCATTCTTGTCGCAGAGCGGGAATAACCTGCTTTAACGGGAGAAGCGGAGAGATATTTTCTCATGAAAAAGATCGAAGCGATCATTAAGCCTTTCAAGCTCGATGAAGTGAAGGAAGCCCTTCAGGAAGTCGGACTGCAGGGAATCACGGTCACGGAAGCAAAAGGCTTTGGTCGTCAGAAGGGCCACACTGAACTCTACCGCGGTGCAGAGTACGTTGTGGACTTTTTGCCGAAAGTGAAAGTCGAAGTTGTATTGGCGGATGAAAATGCGGAAGCCGTTATCGAGGCAATCCGCAACGCGGCTCAGACCGGGCGCATCGGCGACGGAAAGATTTTCGTTTCCAATGTGGAAGAAGTCATCAGAATTCGAACCGGTGAAACAGGCGTGGACGCCATATAATCAAAACCAAATCCTGAGCCGGGGAGGCTCAGGTTTTTCACCTCGTCATCATCACACTCAAGGAAATCCTATATGACGACCGCAAACGATATCCTGAAGCAGATCAAGGACAACGATATCAAGTTCGTAGACCTGCGCTTTACCGATCCCAAGGGCAAGCTGCAGCACGTCACCATGGATATTTCGTGCGTCGACGAAGACATGTTCGCTGACGGCGTCATGTTCGACGGCTCCTCGATCGCAGGCTGGAAGGCCATCAACGAGTCCGACATGGTGCTGATGCCCGATCCGGCAACTGTCCACATCGACCCGTTCTTCGCGCAGTCCACCCTCGTTATCCTTTGCGATATCCTCGACCCGATCTCCGGCGAAGCCTATAATCGCGACCCGCGCGGCACCGCCAAGAAGGCAGAAGCCTACCTCAAGGCTTCCGGTATCGGCGATACCGTCTATGTCGGCCCTGAGCCTGAATTCTTCGTCTTCGACGACGTGAAGTACAAGGCTGACCCTTACAACACCGGCTTCAAGCTCGATTCTTCCGAGCTGCCGTCCAACGACGACACCGACTACGAGACAGGCAACCTCGGCCACCGTCCGCGCGTCAAGGGCGGCTACTTCCCCGTACCGCCGGTCGACAGCCTCCAGGACATGCGTTCTGAAATGCTGACGGTTCTGGCCGAAATGGGCGTCGTTGTTGAAAAGCATCACCACGAAGTGGCATCCGCCCAGCACGAACTGGGTGTGAAGTTCGACACGCTGGTTTCCAGCGCCGACAAGATGCAGATCTACAAGTACGTTGTGCACCAGGTCGCCAACGCCTACGGCAAGACGGCAACCTTCATGCCGAAGCCGATCTTCGGCGACAACGGCTCGGGCATGCACGTTCACCAGTCGATCTGGAAGGGTGGCAAGCCGACCTTCGCAGGCGACGAATATGCTGGCCTGTCGGAAAATTGCCTCTACTACATCGGCGGCATCATCAAGCATGCCAAGGCAATCAACGCCTTCACCAACCCGACCACCAACTCCTACAAGCGTCTGGTGCCGGGTTACGAAGCGCCGGTTCTGCTCGCCTACTCCGCGCGCAACCGTTCCGCATCGTGCCGTATTCCGTTCGGCTCCAACCCGAAGGCAAAGCGCGTCGAAGTTCGCTTCCCTGACCCGACCCAGAACCCTTACCTCGGTTTTGCGGCGATGCTCATGGCTGGCCTCGACGGCATCAAGAACAAGATCCACCCCGGCAAGCCGATGGACAAGGATCTCTACGACCTGCCGGCCAAGGAACTGAAGAAGATCCCGACCGTCTGCGGTTCGCTGCGCGAAGCACTTGAAAGCCTGGACAAGGATCGCAAGTTCCTGACCGCCGGCGGCGTGTTCGATGACGACCAGATCGACAGCTTCATCGAGCTGAAGATGCAGGAAGTCATGCGCTTCGAAATGACGCCGCATCCTGTCGAATTCGACATGTACTACTCGGCCTGATTACCCTTCGGACGCCGTATCAAGGCGCCCGGACCGGTTTCGGCGGCTTTCCCAGGAAAGCCGCCGTTTTCATTTGAAACAAAGCCTGCTGATAAAAACCATGTCCACATCCCCCGCCTCCCAGCCCGCTGCCCGCACGACCGACTGGCTGATCTTTCTGGCCGTTCCGATCTTCTTTTCCAGCAACGTCATTTTCGGGCGCGGCGTCATTGGTGAAGTGTCGCCGTTTACGACGGCTTTCATTCGCTGGATCGGCTCCAGCCTGATCATTGCACCCTTCATGATTGCCGACTGGCGCAACTGCGTTCAGTTCATCACGAAGAAGACCGTGCTGTGGCTCTGCCTCGGCATTCTCGGCATGGGTATCTGCGGCGGTGTGGTCTATTGGGGGCTGACGGAGACGACCGCCTCAAACGGCACGCTGATCTACACGACTTCGTCGTTGTTCATCATCCTCTTCCAGCGGATCTTTCAGGGACGGAAGATCAAGCCACTGGAAATGATCGGCATGATGATCGCCTTTGTCGGCGTCGGTGTGATCGTTCTCAAAGGCGACATCAATGCGCTGTGGCATCTGAATTTCAACATCGGCGATTTCGCCATCCTGACCGGGGCGATTTCGTTTGCGATCTATTCCATGCTGTTGCGTGAGCCCGCAGCCCGCAGCATGGCTTCCCTCAGCCTTTTTGGCCTGATCGCCTTTTCCGGCGCGCTGGTTCTCTTGCCGCCTGCAGCAATCGAGGTCGCGCACGGCGGCATGCTGCCAACCACCCTCACCGCCTGGGCCAAGATCGGCGGCATCATCCTCTTCGCGTCGCTGCTGGCGTTTTATTGTTTCACCCATACGGTGCGGGTTTTCGGCCCTGCGACGGCAGGCATCACGCTCTACATGATGCCGCCGATCTCGATCGTCATGGCAACCATGTTCCTCGGCGAAACCTTTGAAACCTACCATGCCATCGGCATCGTGCTGGTCACTGGCGGTGTCGTCCTTTCCACGGCGCCAATCGGGCGCCGATAGGCCGCGATCCGCCGGCCCGACACCTCAAGGACTTGATATTTCCTTGCGCGCCCCCACATCATGTAGGGAAAGGAAGGTCATGCCATGAAACAACGAGACGCAAAATTCACGCTTGGTGAGATCGTTCGCCATAAGGTGTTTCCGTTCCGAGGTGTGATTGTCGATGTCGACCCGGAATACGCCAACACCGAGGAATGGTGGAATGCCATCCCTGCGGAAATAAGACCGGATCGCGACCAGCCGTTTTATCATCTTCTGGCTGAGAACGAGGAAACGGAATATGTCGCCTATGTCTCTGAACAGAACCTTGTTCATGATGACAACGAGACACCGTTGAGAAACCCGAACATCGGACGCCTCTTCGACAAGGCGCCAAACGGTGAATGGCGACCGAAGATGTCGACTGCGCACTAAGCGCCTGACGACAAGCGGTCATCGCACACCAGGGCATAAAAAAACCGGTCTGTTTCCAGACCGGTTTTTTCTTTCGCCATAAGCGAGAAATCAGGGCTTCGGAGCAGCCTTGGCAGCGTCCTGAGCAGCTTCGAGCTTCTTGCGAGCCTCTTCAGCCTTCTTCTGCATGCCTTCCTGCAGGGTACGCTGGCTTTCAGCGAGCTGCGACTGGGTGATCGGCGCGCCGTCATAGGCACCGGTGAAGCCAGTGAGGGCAATCTTGATCGGGTTCGGCGCACGGCGGAAGTTGATCGAGGTGAAGACAACCTCGCTACCCTTCTTCAGCGAAGCGATCATTGCATCTGTGAGCGGGATTTCGGCGGTGCACTTGTCCGGAAGGCAGACAGCGTAGTCAAGCTTCTGGCCCTTGCCGCCATCGATCTGCATCTGCACGCCCGGAGGAATGAGACGCGCGGTCGGTACGGAAACCTGAAGCAGCTTGCGGTTGACCTTGCCTTCGACAGTGATGAGGCCGACAGCGGTGATCATCTGACCGTTCTGGGCAAGAACAACGTTCTGCACGACGCAGACGTCGTTGTCTTCCTGCTTGGAGCAGGTCTTGAACCAGCCGAGCGGCGGAGCGCCAGCCGGTGCGGCAGCTTCCTGCGCCTGCGAAACAGCCGGAGCAGCAACCGCGCCCAGAGAAAGAACGAGAGCGGACAGAGCCGTCCGGGTGAAAATGTTTGCCTTTTGCATCATAAGAGTTCCGTCTCCTGAATGTCTGCCGGAACAGAACGCAAGGTCCTGCTTGTCGATGGCGGTATCCTTCTGCCCGTTCAACTGTCGTTTAAATGAGGCAAATGCGTGACCCGTCTCTTCCGGCCACCCTGTTACATGCCGTTCGGCGCGATATCCAGCGTTTCTTTAACTTTTTCTTGAGCGGAGGCAAGATTTCGGGCCCTTGCCTGCGTTCCCGGCGGGCTTGTGTTACAGTCCGGCCAGAATCAGACCGGCAGTTGAGACAGGATAGTGAAATGCGTAACCTTGCGGCCCTTATTCCCGCATTGTTTTTTTCGAGCGTCGCCTTTGCGCAGCCGCTTCACGGGATTTCCATGCACGGTACTCCCGCCCTTTCGCCGGACTATAAACACTTCTCCTACGTCAACCCGGACGTGAAGAAGGGTGGACGCGTCTCCTATGGCGTCGTCGGCACCTTCGACGCGCTCAATCCCTTTGTCCTCAAAGGAATGCGCACGACCGCACGCGGCGTATGGGACCCTGAATTCGGCAATCTGCTTTACGAACCCCTGATGCAGCGTTCGAATGACGAGCCGTTCTCGCTCTATGGCCTGCTGGCGGAAACCGCCGAATGGGATGAGGAGCGCACCTTCATCCAGTTCAACCTCAATCCCAAGGCGAAGTGGTCTGACGGCCAGCCGGTAACGCCTGACGACGTGATCTTCACCTTCAATCTTCTGAAGGAAAAAGGCCGCCCACCCTTCGACAGCCGCCTGAATGGCGTCGAGAAAATGGAAAAGGTCGGCGATCACAGCGTTCGTTTCACCTTCAACGACAAGGCGAACCGCGAAACGCCGCTGATTCTTGCCTCCTCCACCCCGATCCTGCCCAAACACGCGATCGATCCGGAAAAATTCGAACAGGCAGGCCTTGGTCCGGTCATCGGCTCCGGCCCTTATCGAATCAAGACATTGCGACCAGGCGAACGAATCGTCTGGGAGCGGAACCCGGATTACTGGGGCAAGGACATTCCGGCCAAGGTCGGCTTCGACAATTATGATGAAATCAGCGTGATGTATTTCCTGCAGGTGCCGACAATGTTCGAAGCCTTCAAGAAGGGCGACATCGACATCTACCCGGAAGGCGATGCAATCAACGGCACCTCCGACACCTCGCACTGGGGTCAGGCCTATAACTTCCCCGCCGTGCATCGTGGTGACATCGCCAAGGACGTCTTCCAGCCGAAATTGCCATCAGGCATGTTCGGTTTCATCTTCAACACGCGCCGCTCCGTCTTCGCCGATGAAAAGGTGCGCGAAGGTCTGTCCTATGCGCTCGATTTCGAATGGCTGAACAGGAACATTCTGGGCGGTGCCTTCAAGCGCACCCAGAGCTACTGGCAGAATTCGCCGCTTGGCGCTTACGGTAATGCGGCCGATGAGCGGGAACTCACCCTGCTTGGCGACGCAGCAAAACGACTGTCGCCAGAGTTGCTGGCCGGCACCTACGCATTGCCGGAAACCGATGGTTCCGGCGTCGACCGCAAGGTTCTCAAGATGGCCGTGGATACGCTGAAAGAAGCGGGCTACACCATCAAGAACGGCCGGATGAGCAATGCGGACGGACGCCCGCTGACGTTCGAGGTGATGACCCAGAATCCGGCACAGGAGCGCATCGCACTTGCCTATCAGCGATCACTGAAGCTGATCGGGGTCGACATGGCGATCCGCTCTGTTGACGATGGCCAATATCAGGCGCGGTCGAACAGTTTCGACTACGACATGATTATCCGTTCCTACCCCTCGTCCCTGTCACCGGGTGCGGAGCAGTTGAACCGCTGGAGTTCTCTATCGAGAGACGCCCAGGGCAGCTTCAATTATGCGGGTGCGGCTGATCCCGATATAGACCGGATGATCGATGCCCTGTTACAGGCCCGCTCGACAGAAGATTTTCAGGCGGCTGTTCGCGCTTATGACCGCCTGCTCGTCGCCGAACACTTCGTCATCCCGCTCTATTACATCGGAGCGCAGTGGGTGGCACGCTGGAAGTATATCGAACGACCGGACATGACACCGGTGTTCGGCAATCAGAAACAGACCTGGTGGGATGCGCGCGCACAATAGCCGCGCCGCCGGTCGGAAATTCGGAGAAAAACCATGGAACGCATCGTTATCGACGTCGTATCGGATATGGTCTGCCCCTGGTGTTACCTCGGCAAGGCACGACTCGATCTTGCCATCGCCGAAGTGCAGGATGAGGTCAGTGTGGACGTGAACTGGCGTCCCTACCGCCTCAACCCGGATTATCCGCCGGAAGGCGTCGACCAGAAAGCCGCTCTCGAGGAGAAACTCGGCAAGGAGCGTCTGGAGCAGGCGCACACCACGCTGACGCAGCTCGGCAAGGAAGTCGGCATTCATTACGATTTCGATGCCATCAAGATCGGCCCGAACACGCTCGATGCGCACCGCCTTTCACTCTGGGCGCACGCCGAAGGTCGCGACGTCCAGGAGAAGGTCGTCAACGGCCTGTTCAAGGCGAATTTCGAAGAAGGCCGCAATATCGGCGACCATGCGGTTTTGACCGACGTTGCTGAAAAGGCCGGCATGGACCGTGCCGTCGTTTCGCGACTGCTGGCATCGGATGCCGACAAGGACACCGTACTGGCAGAAATCGATGCCGCACAGCAGATGGGCGTTTCCGGCGTGCCGTTTTTCATTCTCGATCAGAAATACGCGATAAGCGGCGCGCAAACGCCCGATGTCCTGATTGCTGCACTGCGGGATATTGCAAAAATGAAGGCTGAAGAGCATAGAGCGATGAACTGACGGCAAACGCCGGCAGTTCTATCCTGAACGATATGCTGTTGGTGTTTTCCCATGTCAGACCAGTCCCTGAAGGGCATCCTGCTCGCCTTTGCTGCTTTCGCCGCATACGCCTGGAGTGATGCCAGCGTAAAACTCATCGAAGGGCAGCTTTCGCCGATTCAATCAGCGTTTTTTGGCGCCTTTTTCGGTCTGTTTGCCCTGCCCTTCATTCGCAAACGCAACGACCGCTGGATTGACATCGTCAGGACGACCAATCGTCCGCTCTGGCTGATCCGCTTTTTCGCCTCGGGTATCGGCGCGGTCGGCAGCGTCACCGCCTTTACCCATCTGTCGATGGCCGAAGCCTTCGCTTTGATCTTCCTGCTTCCCTCCTTCGTTACCATCATGTCGGTGGTGTTTCTGAAGGAGCAGGTCGGCATCAAGCGCTGGTCTGCGGTCCTCATCGGTTTTGCCGGTGTTCTGATCATCCTGCGTCCCGGTTTCCGTGAGCTGTCGATCGGCCATCTCGGCGCCATTCTCGGCGGTTTCGGCGGCGCGCTGACCATCGTGATTTTCCGTGCGATGGGACCGTCGGAAAAGAATATCTCGCTTTATGGCGCAGGCGTTCTGGGCTGTCTCGTCATCTGCGGCATCGCCATGGTGCCGACATTCGCCCCGCCAACCGGTCATCAATGGCTGCTTCTCGCCGGGTACGGCCTGCTTGGCGCGCTCGCCAACGTGCTGATCATGTATGCAGCACAATACGCGCCGGCCGCGATGATTGGACCGACGCAATATAGCCAGATGCTCTGGGCGATCTTTTTCGGTTACCTGATTTTCGGAGACCACGTCGATGGCTGGATGCTGGTGGGCATCGTTCTCATCGTCGGCTCAGGTCTCCTGACGCTGGTTCGCGAAAAGCAGCGCAAAGTTCCCCTGCCCACATCCATTGCCGCCACCGACCAGAACGTCGCGGTGGCAATGACACCGCAAGACGGCGACGACAGCAAGGCGAGCTGAGAAACCTCAGCTCTTTGCCAATTCCGCAAGCTGGGTCATGACCATGGCCGCACCCGTAAGACGTTTTTCCGGCGTCGGCAGATCGCGGGTCAGGAACAGGCTGTGGTCCGGCCGGATCTTCGCCATGGAACCCTGCTTGCCGATATAACCGACCAGAGCCGCCGGGTTCGGGAATTCCTTGTTGCGGAACTGCACGACAACGCCCTTCGGGCCGGCATCCAGCTTCTCGACATTGGCGATGCGGCACAGCGACTTGATGTAGACGATCTTCAGAAGATGCTGGACTTCCTTCGGCAACGGGCCGAAGCGGTCGATCATTTCCGCGCCGAAACCATCGATCTCCGAAATATCGGCCAGTTCGCCGAGGCGGCGATAGAGACCCATACGCAGATGCAGATCCGGTACGTAATCTTCCGGGATCATCACCGAGGTGCCGACGGAGATCTGCGGCGACCAGCCGGTGTCCTGCACCTCTTCATCGCCCTTCACTTCCGCAACAGCTTCTTCCAGCATCTGCTGGTAAAGCTCGAAACCGACTTCCTTGATGTGGCCGGACTGCTCCTCGCCAAGCAGGTTGCCCGCACCGCGAATATCGAGGTCGTGGCTGGCAAGCTGGAAACCGGCGCCCAGCGTATCGAGCGATTGCAGAACCTTCAGGCGGCGTTCCGCCATCGTGGTCAGAACCTTGTTGACAGGCAACGTGAACAGCGCGAAAGCGCGCACCTTCGAACGACCGACGCGACCGCGAAGCTGGTAAAGCTGCGCGAGGCCAAACATGTCGGCACGGTGCACGATCAGCGTGTTTGCGGTCGGCACATCGAGACCGGATTCGACGATGGTGGTCGACAGAAGCACGTCATATTTGCCGTCATAAAAGGCATTCATGATATCTTCGAGTTCACCAGCTGCCATCTGGCCATGCGCCACGGCCACCTTCAGCTCCGGCACATCCGATTGCAGGAACGCGTGGATATCGGCGAGATCGGCAAGACGCGGGCAGACGTAGAAGCTCTGGCCACCACGATAATGCTCGCGCATCAGGGTTTCGCGGATCACCAGCGGATCGAACGGTGAAATGAAGGTACGCACCGCCATACGGTCGACCGGCGGCGTGGTGATGAGCGAGAGTTCGCGCACGCCAGTCATGGCAAGCTGCAAAGTACGCGGAATGGGCGTGGCCGAAAGCGTCAGCACATGCACGTCGCTTTTCAGTTCCTTCAGCCGTTCCTTGTGCTTCACGCCGAAATGCTGCTCCTCATCGATGATGAGCAGGCCGAGATTGGCGAAGCTGATGCCCGCGCCGAGAAGCGCATGCGTACCGACGACGATATCGGTCTTGCCCTCTGCCACTTCCTTTTTGGTCAGCGTCAGTTCCTTGGAGCCGACAAGCCGCGATGCCTGCTGCACACGGATCGGCAAACCACGGAAACGTTCCGAGAAGGTGCGGAAGTGCTGGCGCGCCAGAAGCGTGGTAGGCACGACCACAGCCACCTGCACGCCGTTCATGGCGGCGAGGAAGGCAGCGCGCAGCGCCACTTCCGTCTTGCCGAAACCGACGTCGCCGCAAATCAGGCGGTCCATCGGACGCCCGGCACCCAGATCTTCGCGAATGGCGTCGATGGCGTTGAGCTGGTCTTCCGTCTCGTCATAGGGGAACCGGGCCGCGAACTCATCATAGAGGCCGTCCGGCGCCGTCAGCGCCGGTGCATGACGCACCATGCGCGCGGCAGCGATGCGAATAAGATCGCCCGCCATGTCCAGAAGCTTCTTCTTGAGCTTGGCCTTGCGCATCTGCCATGCGCCACCGCCGAGCTTGTCGAGCTGCGCTTCGGCTGCATCCGAACCATAACGCGACAGAAGATCGATGTTTTCGACCGGCAGGAACAGCTTGGCCTCATCGGCATAATGCAGTTCCAGGCAGGCGCGTGGTGCACCCGCCGCTTCGATGGTGCGCAGGCCGACAAAGCGGCCGATACCGTGCTCGGCATGGACGACGAGCGATCCCTCATCGAGACCCGCGACTTCGGAGATGAAGTCGGCACCGCGCTTGCGGCGCTTGGACCGGCGCACCATGCGGTCGCCAAGAATATCCTGCTCACCGATGACGGCGAGAGTGCCTGTTTCGAAACCGGCTTCAAGGCTGAGTACGGCGGACCCCGCCTCCCCCTTGCCGAGCTTTTCGATCTCTTTCAGCGATGCCACCGGCTTGATCTTCTCAAGCCCGTGTTCGTTCAGTACCTGAAGCAGACGGTCGAGCGAACCTTCCGACCAGCCGGTAATCAGGACTTTCCAGCCTTTGGCTCGCCGTTCGGCAATGTGCTTGACGGCGAGATCGAAGACATTGATCCGCTCTTCATCGCCTGCCTCGGTCGGCGGACGTGCCCAACGCGGCCCGACATGCGCATCGAGCGTGGCGACCGGCCGGCCCTGCGTGTCGTGTTCGTTGAACGGCGTCAGGCGAACGGCATTGACCTCGGCGAGAGCCGCATCGAAGTTCTTGCCATCGAGATAAAGCTGACCGGGCGAAACGGGCTTGTAAGGTGCGCCCTGCGTCGCACCCTTCGTTTCACCGGAATTGCGGCGCGCTTCGTAGTAATCGAGAACGAGCTTGGAGCGTTCCTTGGCCGCTTCGCGCGCCGTATGATCGGTGACGATGCGGAAACCCTTGAGATAATCGAAGGCGGTTTCCAGCGTTTCATAAAACAGCGGCAGCCAATGTTCCATGCCGGCATAACGGCGGCCTTCGGACACAGCCTGATAGAGCGCGTCGTCGCGGGTCGCCGCACCAAACAGCGACAGATAATTCTTGCGGAAGCGGCTGATCGTATCCGGCGTCAGCGTTACCTCGCTCATCGGATTGAGATCGAGAGAACGGGCCTGACCGATGGTGCGCTGGCTGGCGGGATCGAAGGTACGGATGCTTTCCAGCGTATCGCCGAAGAAATCGAGGCGCACGGGTTCTTCCGTACCCGGCACGAACACATCGAGAATACCGCCGCGTACGGCAAATTCGCCGACCTCGCGCACCGTCGCCACCCGGTCGAAACCGTTGCGCTCAAGCCGCGCGGCAATCTCTTCCATACGTATCTGATTGCCGGGTTTTGCCGAGAAGCCGAGGCTTTCGATGATGTCGCGGGGCGCCATCTTCTGCAGCATGGCATTGACGGTGACGAGCACGATCGCCGGATGCGGCTTTTTCGCGTGGCTGATGAGACCGGACAACGCTGCCAGCCGCCGCGCCGAGGTATCGGCGCTGGGCGACACGCGGTCATAGGGCAAGCAGTCCCATGCCGGCAGCGTCAGGACCGGAATATCGGGCGCGACAAAACCGAGGATCTGCTCCAGATCGGCCACACGTTGCCCGTCCGACATGACGTAGGCAACGGAGCTTCCCGCCCGCGCCATGTCTGCAAGCAGCAGCGCTTCCATACCCGAAGGCACGTTTCCGATGGTCAGCGGCGTATCGGCCGACGCGACCAGCTTGACATCGAATCCGGCAATCATGTTTCAGGCTTTCGCTTTTTCGGCTGTGACGATGTCGAAGTCCGGACGGTAGGACGCAATCTTCTCGAACAGCGGCGTCTGGAATTTCTCCGGCACCGGCAGAGCGCCCGTCACCATCTTGACCAGGTCGTTATCCTCTTCCGCCATGATGATTTCCAGCTCATCGAGCTGCTCTTCAGACAGATCGGCAATGTGGTCTTCCGCGAACTGGCCAAGCACCAGATCCATCTCGCGAATGCCCCGGTGCCAACAGCGATAAAGTATCCGCCTGCGCCTCGGTTCGAGGTCCGCACTCGTCCGCACCAGTCCAGTCATCGCATTCACCTTTCGGTTGGCTATTCAACAAGATGTTGATTGCGACCTCCTATAGAACATGTCGGGAACGGTTGGGAACCGGTTTTTACTGAAATTACGTCGCCGCGTACAAAAACTGCGGGTGATAAACGGCCTTTGTCGCCGCTACGGTCTTGCAATGCGCGCGCCCTTCCCCGATTTTGCAGGCCATGCGTCCGGCCATACTCGATCCCCTTTTCGCCAGCGTCTCCACCCTTGCCGGTGTGGGGCCGAAGCTTGCCGATCTTCTGGCCAAACTTCTTGGCCGCGAGAACGCGGAAGACACACGCGTCATCGACCTGTTGTTTCACGCTCCGTCAAACGTCATCGACCGGCGCAACCGTCCGGGCATTGCGCTGGCACAGCCGGGCGCCATTGTCACCATCCAGGGACGCGTTGATCGCCACCAGCCGGCACCGCCCGGCAACCGATCGGCTCCCTACCGCGTATTCCTGCATGACGACACCGGCGAGCTGGCGCTGACCTTTTTCCGTGCCAAGGGCGACTGGCTGTCGAAAGCCCTGCCTGTCGATGAAGAGGTGCTCGTCAGCGGCAAGGTCGACTGGTTCAACGGCCGCGCCTCGATGGTGCACCCCGATTTCATGGTGAAACTGTCCGAGGCGGAAAATCTGCCACTGGTGGAAGCCGTCTATCCGATGACCGCAGGGCTCTCATCAAAGGTTCTGAAACGCGCTGTCGATGGTGGCCTCTCCAAACTGCCCGCCTTCCCCGAATGGATCGACGAGACGCTGATCGCCAAACAGGGTTTTGCCGGTGTTGCGGAAAGCTTCCGCGAACTGCACGATCCACGCGACGGCACCGATATCGATCCGCGTGCGCCCGCCAGACGACGGCTGGCCTATGACGAGTTTCTGGCCGGACAGCTTTCACTGGCGCTGGTAAGACAACGGTTGCGCAAGGTGGCAGGGCAACCGATCCGCGCCAAGGGCGATGTTGCCGCAAAAATTCTCTCGCAACTTCCTTTCTCGCTGACACCGAGCCAGAATGTCGCCGTCAAGGAAATCCTGACCGACATGGCAGGTGAAGACCGCATGCTACGGCTGCTGCAGGGTGATGTCGGCGCGGGTAAGACCCTTGTTGCCCTGATGGCCATGGCAACGGCGGTCGAGGCCGGTGGACAGGCCGTGTTGATGGCCCCGACCGAAATCCTGGCACGCCAGCATTTTGCAACAATCTCAAAATATGCGGCCGCAGCCGGCCTCACTTGCGAGGTTCTGACGGGGCGCACCAAAGGCAAGGAGCGCCGCGAAATCGAGGAGCGCGTTGCCTCCGGTGAATCACAGATCATCATCGGTACGCACGCGCTGTTCCAGGATAGCGTCGCCTATAAAAATCTGGTTCTGGCAGTGGTGGACGAACAGCATCGCTTCGGTGTGCACCAGCGCCTGCGTCTCACCGCCAAAGGCATTACCCCGCATATGCTGGTGATGACCGCGACCCCCATTCCGCGAACGCTGGTTCTGGCCGCCTTCGGCGACATGGATGTTTCCAAGCTCACCGAAAAACCGGCCGGTCGCAAACCGATCCAGACCGTGACCATTCCAACCGAACGCATCGGCGATATCGTTGATCGTCTGAGAAAGGCACTTTCCGACGGCAAGAAGGCCTACTGGATTTGCCCACTGGTGGAAGAATCCGAGGAATCCGACCTGATGTCGGCGGAAGAGCGTCACGCGGTTCTGAGCAAGGCACTGGGAGCTGATATCGGCCTCATCCATGGGCGCATGAGCGGTCCGGACAAGGATGCCGCCATGCTGGCCTTCAAGAACGGCGAGACGCGTCTGCTGGTGGCAACCACCGTGGTGGAAGTCGGCGTCGATGTGCCCGATGCAACAATCATGGTCATCGAACATGCCGAGCGTTTCGGCCTTGCCCAGCTTCACCAGTTGCGCGGCCGTGTCGGGCGTGGCGACGAGGCATCAACCTGTATTCTGCTCTACAAGGGACCCCTCAGCGAAAACGGTCGGGCGCGTCTGTCGATCCTGCGCGATAGCGAGGACGGCTTCCTGATCGCCGAAGAGGATCTGAAGCTGCGCGGCGAAGGGGAGCTTCTCGGCACCCGACAATCCGGCACGCCCGGCTTCCGCATTGCCAGCCTCGAGGCGCATGCCGATCTCCTGGAAATCGCCCGCAAGGACGCCGCCTATGTGATAGAGCGCGACCCCGAATTGACCGGCAAACGCGGCGAAAGCCTGCGTACCCTGCTCTACCTGCACCGTCGCGATGAAGCGATCCGCTTCCTGCACGCCGGATAAAGAGAACACACGATATGAACATGCACGACGTCTCACGCCCGCCGCCCGCTTTCCAGAAGGGCTATGCGCTATGCTCCCCGGACAATCTTCTCCAGCCGGACACATTTGCGAAATCCGAAAAGAAAGCAATCGGCAAGGTTTTCAAGAAACCCGGTCGCAAGAAAGCATGGATGAAAGCGCTGGAAGAAGGCTGGAGCGTCAAGCTCGTTTACATGCGCCTTTTCGTCCCGGTATTTCATTCGACCACCGTGACCACGGATCTGGACGACCTGGATGACGACGACGATTGATTAATTGATCGGCGCGAAAAGCCACGCCAGTCGTATGAGACACACCTCACACCGGCGCGATAGTCTTGGGCGGGGTGAAATCGGGGGCGACGAGACCGCCGGAGATCAACAGCTTTGCCGCGTCTTCCGGCGTCATGTCGAGCATGACGATCTTCTTTTTCGGTACGAACAGCAGAAAGCCCGCCGTCGGAACCGGGGTCGGCGGCAGGAAGACCGCGACCATTTCTTCACCGAGTTCGTTGAAACGGTGAGCCAGCTCTCCCTTGGCCTCGGACGCCACGAACACCAGCGCCCATGTCCCGGATGACGGAAACTCGATCAGACCGACTTTCTTGAAGGAATTCGAGTGCTCGCGCAGCACCGATTCGAAGATCTGCTTGATGCTCTTGTAGATCGGCCGCACCAGCGGCATGCGGTTGAGAACGGACTCACCGAGACCGACAATCCACTTGCCGATCAGGTTGTTGCCCAGAAAGCCGATCATTGTGATGGCAATCACCGCGATCAGCAGCCCGAAACCGGGGATCGCAACATCGAAATACTGCTCCGGATCATAACGCGCCGGAATATAGGGTTTGACCCAGCTATCGGCCCATTGCAGGAAACTCCACACCAGCCACATGGTCAATGTGACAGGCGCGAGGATCAGCACACCCGTGAGGAAGCTGTTGCGCAGGCGGGCCGCAAAGGAAACTTTAAGTGGATTTTCGGTCATGTACCAATCGGTAATTATACGGCATCGCCGTAGAAGCCCTGGTGAAAACCGACAATGCCGGATGGAGTTCCACCGTGCAAGGTCAGCGCCATCAAATATTCGTCGGGAATACCGTCACTTGTGAGACCGGCCACATTGGCGAAACCGAAGCGTCCGTAATAGGCCGGATTTCCAGCGAGTACACAGCCCGAAGCCCCCATCCCATCCAACGCCGACAGGCCAGCACGAACAAGCGCCGCACCGACGCCCTGCCCCTGATTTTCGGGGAGGACGGACAGTGGGCCGAGAGCAAACCAGCCCGCCTCACCGCTCGACAGGGTGACCGGCGAAAATCCGACATGGCCGATAATCTCGTCGCCATGTTCAGCCACCAGTGAAACCGCCAGCGCTCCCGCCTGCCTTAACCGCCCAACGATCAGATGTTCCGTCTGATCGCTAAAGGCCATGTTACGGAAAGCAGCTTCCGTAACGCGAGAAATATCAGCTTCGTCTCCAGAGCGTTCCGGGCGAACGATCATTCCACGGTGACCGACTTTGCGAGGTTACGCGGCTGGTCAACATCCGTGCCCATGAAGACAGCGGTGTGATAGGCGAGAAGCTGGATCGGCAGCGAGAACACCATTGGCGCGATCAGCTCGTCGACGGTCGGCAGCGTGATCGTCGCCATCGTCGGCAGCTTGGAGGCGGCAGCGCCCTTCTCGTCCGTAATGAAGATGATGCGGCCGCCGCGTGCGGCAACCTCCTGCATGTTCGAAACGGTCTTTTCGAAGAACCGGTCATGCGGTGCAATCACGATCACCGGCATGTTCTCGTCGATCAGTGCGATCGGACCATGCTTCAACTCACCCGCGGCATAACCTTCGGCGTGGATGTAGGAGATTTCCTTGAGCTTCAATGCACCTTCCAGCGCCAGCGGGAAGCTGGTGCCACGGCCAAGATAGAGCACGTCCTTGAAGCGCGACAGGTCGCGCGACAGGCCCTCGATCTGCGGCTGGATGATGTTGAGCACCTGGCTCATGATGCGCGGCATCTCGATGAGATGGCGCACCAGTTCGCTTTCCTGCTCAGCCGTCAGCGTTCCGCGTGCCTTGCCGGCAGCAATCGCCAGCGACGCAAGAACCGCGAGCTGGCAGGTGAACGCCTTGGTGGAGGCCACCCCGATTTCAGGCCCGGCCAGAATCGGGAACACCGCATCCGACTCGCGTGCAATGGTCGATTCACGCACGTTGACGACCGCGCCGATCTTGAGGCCCTCATCCTTGCAGTAACGCAGCGACGCGAGTGTATCGGCCGTTTCACCGGACTGCGAGATGAAGAGAGCGGCCTGTGATGGCGACAGCGGCATTTCGCGATAACGAAACTCCGACGCGACATCGATTTCGACCGGCAGGCGAGCATAACGCTCGAACCAGTATTTACCAATGAGGCCGGAGAGATAGGCCGTTCCGCAGGCGGAGATGGCAAGGCCCGACAGCTTGGAGAAATCGATTGCCTTGTCGGCGTCCTTCACCTTTCTGGAGGCGAAATCCACGTAGTGGGAGAGCGCATGCGAAATGACTTCCGGCTGCTCGTAGATTTCCTTTTCCATGAAGTGGCGGTGGTTGCCCTTGTCGACCACGAATGCGGTGGCCTGCGAAATCTGCCGCTCACGCTTCACAGGATTGCCGGAGAAATCGATGATTTCGGCGCCCTGACGGGTAATGATGGCGCAATCGCCATCCACCAGGTAGGTGATCTCGTTGGTGAAGGGCGACAGCGCGATGGCGTCCGAGCCCAGGAACATTTCACCACGACCGTAACCAACGGCAAGTGGCGGACCGGAGCGCGCCGAGAGCAGCGTACCGGGATCGTCCTGGAACATCACCACCAGCGCATAAGCACCGGTGACGCGGTTCAGCATCTTCAGCATCGCCTCGCGATGGCCAATGCCCTCGCGAGTATATTTGGCCAGAAGTTGTGCCACCACTTCCGTGTCGGTCTGGGTGGTAAAGGTCGCACCTTCCGCCGTCAGCTCCTCGCGCAATTCCGCGAAATTCTCGATGATGCCGTTGTGAACGACGGCAACGCCATCCACAAAATGCGGATGGGCATTGGTTTCGTTTGGCACGCCGTGGGTTGCCCAACGCGTATGGGCAATGCCAACAAGACCGGGAAGCGGCTCTTCGGAGAGCTTCTTCTCGAGGTTGAACAGCTTGCCTTCCGCACGGCGGCGATCCATCGCACCGTTTTCGATGGTGGCGACGCCTGCCGAATCGTAACCGCGATATTCAAGGCGCTTCAGCGCATCGACAAGCCGTTCAGCAACAGGCTGGGTTCCGACAATTCCGACAATTCCGCACATATATTTCTCCAGACGACGATCACTTTCGCCGAAACTACTAACCGTTTCTTAGAAATCGGCAATTCTTCCGCCGGTCACTTTGGGTGACGTAACGTAACGAAGGTCACTTGGCCTTCTTGTTTGCTTCCTTGAGCGCCTTTGCCCGTTCACGGACCACGACTGCCCTGCCCGACTTGACCTCCTGCCGCGCCCGGCCAAATGCCAGGGCATCGGAGGGCACATCATCGGTGATGACGCTGCCAGATGCGATATAGGCACCGTCACCGATGGTGACGGGTGCAACCAGTGACGAATTCGAGCCGACAAAGCTGTTGGCACCGATCCGCGTTTCAAACTTGTTGTAACCATCGTAATTGCAGGTGATGGTGCCCGCACCGATATTGCTGCCTGCACCAACGAACGCGTCGCCGATATAGGTCAGGTGATTGACCTTGGCGCCCTCGCCGATCTCGGCCTTCTTCACTTCACAGAAATTGCCGACCTTCGAATTGGCATGCAGGTTGGCGCCAGGCCGCAGGCGGGCATAGGGGCCGACGGCGGCACCCGCGCTGACATAGGCACCTTCGAGATGCGAAAACGCATGAATGACGGCACCGGGTTCGATTGTGACGCCTGTACCGATCACAACATTCGGCTCGATCAACACGTCCTGGCCGATCTTTGTGTCCCAGGACAGGAAGACCGTTTCCGGCGCAACCATCGAAACGCCATCAACCATCAATTCGTAGCGTCGGCGTTCCTGCCAGAGCTTTTCGATGGCCGCGAGTTCGGCGCGGTTGTTGCAGCCGGTCAACTCGCTTTCCGGCGCATCGATCGCCACGGTACGGCGACCGAGCGAGCGGGCGATTTCCACCAGATCCGTCAGATAATACTCGCCCTTGACGTTGTTGTTGCCAATCCGCTCCAGAAGGTCCAGCGCATTGCGGCCGTTGATTGCCATCAAACCGCTGTTGCACCAGGTAACCTTGCGCTCTTCCTCGGTGGCGTCCTTTTCCTCGCGAATGGCAACGAGTTCGCCGTTCTCCACCAGCAGGCGGCCGTAACCCGTCGGGCGATCCGTATGAAAACCGATGACGACGACATCGACGCCTGTGTTCAATGCCTCGCGCGCCCTGTTCAGCGTCGCAGAGGTAATCAGCGGCACATCGCCATAAGCGACGATGACATCGTCGAACCCGCGCGCGATCGCGTCGCGCGCCGCGAGAACCGCATTGCCCGTTCCCTTGCGCTCTTTCTGGAGAAAGCCTTCCACCGAGACGCCAGGCAGGCTGGCCGCCTTGGTAACATTCTCCGCATCCCGGCCGACAACAAGCGCCACCGTTCCGACACCGGCACCCGCAACCGCTTCAACCACATGCGCGATCATCGACCGTCCGGCAACAGGATGAAGCACCTTGGACATCGATGATTTCATGCGCGTGCTTTCGCCAGCGGCAAGAATAACGGCAAGAGAGCTGCGCTCCATAAGACCTCCAGTGCGCCGCATCCCGGCCTGATCTGACCGGCACATCGGCATAACATTCGATTTCGCCCGCACCTTCCGCAGATCGGACAAGGCGGGACGTGATTTCATTGCAGCATTGCTATAACGACGCCGTACTTAAGAAACCATGCAAATCCGGACCAATTTTCCCGGCTTGTTTTCATGAAACGTGATCGAAACGGTGTTCGCTACGGGCGGAAAATGCCCTAGCGACGAACCTTGCCGGCGGTAAACTCCAGAATCTGGCGACGCCCGTTTTCAATGAGCCTTTCCATTTCCTTGCGCGCTGCGGCCGCATCACGCATTCGAAATGCCTCAACCAGCCTCAGGTGAGAGGCGGAAACATCGGAAATTTCATGTGGGTCCGTATCCGGGTTGCTCATCCGGAAAATGCCCGCCAATGCCGCCTTGATCAGTGTGCCGACTGTTCGCATGAACGGGTTGCCCGACATTTCGGTGATGAGCACGTGAAAATTCATATCGGCAAGGGCCCGCTTTTCCTTGGAATAGGCGGTGTTGCCCATTTCGTTGGCAAGGCCGATCAGCCGCGCGATGTCGGCATCCGTGGCACGCTGAGCGGCAAGTCCCGCACCATAGGGCTCGAAAGCCAGCCGGATGTCGTAAAGATGGAGGAGAAAATCCTCGCTGACGCCCGATTCGAAATGCCAGAGCAAAACGTCGCTGTCGAACATGTTCCAGCTCTCGCGTTCGGTAACGCGGGTACCGATACGCGCCTTCGGCGAGATCATGCCTTTTGCCGTCAGCGTCTTCATCGCTTCGCGCAGGACGGTTCTCGAGACCTTGAGCCGCTCCATGAGCTCGGCATCACCGGGCAGGATTTCGCCGATCTTGAACGCGCCGGACACGATATCGAGACCGAGCTTGTGCACGACCTTTGCATGATTGGTGCGCAATTTGCGAAGACCGATCGCCGCATCAAGCATTCCACGCTGCAAGAGTGATGTCCTTTCAAAGAAACGGCGTGTGGCCGCTTTATATCGTAAAACCCTGGGATGAAAAACCAGGGCGCTGCAAAGGCGGATGGATCGTCAGAAACAAACCGCCGGGATGAAGGCAGCGCTCAAATACGTTTATTCGTAGACATATGTCAAAATGACAAAGCCGCGCATGCATTCCACGCGCGGCTTCGGCTGCAGATTGCTGGGCCGAATTACTGCGGCAGCTTGTCGTCGACGCCTTCGACGTAGAAGTTGAGGCCGAGCAGAACGCCGTCCTCAGCCTTTTCGCCAGCCTTCAGCCACTCGGAACCATCCTGCTTCTTCACAGGACCGGTGAATGGGTGAAGTTCGCCCGACTTGATCTTGGCTTCGGTTTCCTCGGCCATTTTCTTCACGTCATCAGGCATGTTAGTGTAAGGCGCCATGGTCAGGATGCCATCCTTGAGGCCATCCCAGACCTGTTCGGACTTCCAGTTGCCGTCGAGAAGCGCCTGCGTACGCTTGATGTAATAAGCGCCCCAGGTGTCGACGATCGCCGTCAACTGCGTGTTCGGACCAGCCTTGATCATGTCGGATGCCTGACCGAACGCCTTGATGCCACGCTCTGCTGCAACCTGCATCGGTGCAGTCGTGTCCGTGTGCTGCGTCAGAATGTCGACGCCCTGGTCGATCAGCGCCTTGGCAGCATCGGCTTCCTTGCCGGGGTCGAACCAGGTGTTTGCCCAGACAACCTTGACCTTGAAGTCAGGATTGACCGAACGAGCGCCGAGCAGGAACGCGTCGATGCCCATCACCACTTCCGGGATCGGGAAGGAGGCGATGTAACCTGCAAGACCCTTCTGCGACATCTTCGCGGCGATCTGGCCCTGAATGTAACGGCCTTCATAGAAACGCGAGTTGTAGGTCGCAACGTTTTCAGCAGCCTTGAAGCCGGTTGCATGCTCGAACTTCACCTTCGGGAACTTCTGCGCAACCTTGACCGTCGCGTCCATGAAACCGAACGAGGTGGTGAAGACCAGTTCGCAGCCGGAACGGGCCATGCGTTCGATAGCGCGTTCGGCATCCGGGCCTTCCGGAACGCTTTCCAGGAACGGCGTTTCGATCTTGTCACCGAAATGTGCCTGGAGTTCCTGACGGCCGATATCGTGCGCCTGCGTCCAGCCGCCATCGGTCTTGGAACCGACGTAGATGAAGCAGATCTTCTTCGCGTCGGCGGCCTGCGCAGCAGGAACCATGCTGCCGAGTGCCGCTGCGGAAGCAGCGAGTGCGATGATCAGTTTTTTCATTTTTACCCCTGTCTGGTTTGAAGCCTTGAAATGATGAGTTCGCATCGAATTTTCCGGAAACTGCATGACACTTTCCGGTCCGATGCCTTAGCGATCCGGCACGAAGGATTTTCCCAGCGAAGCCGGCGTATTGATGAGCGTCGTGCGGCGATTATGCGAGATGATGACCAGCACGACAATAGTGGCAAGATAGGGCAGCGCCGAAAGCAGCTGCGAGGGAACGCCGATGCCGAAGGCCTGCGCGTGCAACTGGCCGATGGTGACGGCGCCGAAGAGATAACCGCCTGCCAGCACCCGCCATGGACGCCAGGAGGCGAAAACAACAAGCGCAAGCGCAATCCAGCCGCGGCCAGCCGACATGTTTTCCACCCATTGCGGTGTGTAAACGAGAGAAAGCTGCGCGCCGGCAAGCCCGGCACAGGCACCACCGAACATCACCGCGAGATAACGGGTACGGATGACATTGATGCCAAGCGCATGGGCAGAGCCGTGATTGTCTCCGATGGCGCGGATCTTGAGACCTGTGCGGCTCTTGAACAGGAACCAGCCAATACCGGCAACCAGCGCGATCGACATGTAGAAAATCAGATCCTGCCGGAACAGCAGCGGTCCGATAAAGGGAATATCCGACAATACAGGAAAAACGATCGGCGCAAGCTTGACGCCGGGAAGACCAACGAAGCTCTCCCCCAGCATGCCGGAAACGCCAAGCCCCAGAATGGTCAGCGCAAGACCGGTCGCAACCTGATTGGTCACCAGCGTCAACGTCAGGAAACCGAACAGCAACGAAAAGACCGCACCGCTTGCGATACCCGCCAGAATGCCGAGATAGGGCGAGCCGGTCAGATGGGCGGCAGCGAAAGCGCAGACCGCACCAATAATCATCATGCCCTCGACGCCAAGATTGAGAACGCCAGCACGTTCCGTCACCAGTTCGCCCGATGCGGCAATCACCAGCGGCGTGGCGGCGGTGATAACGGTAAGGAGAATGGCCTGAAGCATATCCATCATGCCGCTCCTTGCTGATTGGTGTTCTGTGTGCCGGCCTTGCCGCTGAAAATGAACCGGATGCGGTAGAAGATCAGCGTATCGCAGGACAATACAAAGAACAGCATCAACCCCTGGAAGACACGCGTAACCTTATCCGACACGCCGATGGAAAGCTGCGCCGCCTCCCCGCCGAGATAGGTCAAGGCGAGAACGAGGCCGGAAGCAATTATGCCGAGCGGATTGAGACGTCCCAGGAAGGCGACGATAATGGCCGTAAAACCGTATCCCGGCGAAATGCTGGGCTGGAGATGGCCGATCGAGCCGGATGCTTCGGAGATACCGGCAAGGCCCGCCAGTGCACCGGACAGCAGGAACGCGAACCACACCATGCGCGACGATGAAAATCCGGCGAACCGCCCTGCCCTGGCCGATTGACCAAGAACGGTTACTTCAAAGCCCTTGAGCATGTAGCGCATCATGAACCAAAGGGCGATGGCCGCCACCATGGCGAAGACGAAACCCCAGTGGGCGCGGCCGGATGCCAGCATTTCCGGCAGAACGGCGCTTTCATTAAAGGGCTTGGTCTGCGGAAAGTTGTAACCGCCCGGATCGCGCCAGATGCCACGCGTCAGCCAGTCGAGAAAAAGCTGCGCAACGTAAACCAGCATCAGGCTGACCAGGATTTCATTGGTGTTGAACCTGGTCTTCAGCAATGCCGGAATACCAGCATAAAGCGCGCCGCCCAGAGCCCCCATCACCAGCATCAGCGGCAGCAGCATAGGCGACTGCCAGTCGGGATAAAGGACCGGCAGGATCGAGCCGGTAATGGCGCCGATGGTGAATTGGCCTTCGGCGCCGATATTCCAGTTATTCGAGCGATAACAGATCGATAGACCGACCGCGATCAGGATCAGCGGCGCTGCCTTGATGGCCAGCTCATGCAGCGACCAGACCTCCAGCAGCGGCTCGACAAAAAAGGCATAAAGCGCGTTCAGGGGGCTTTTTCCGAGCAAGGCGAACATGATCGCCCCGAAAACCAGCGTCAGCGCCAGCGCCAGAAGTGGCGAGACAAAAGCGAAAAGCTTCGAGACACCCGCCCGTTTTTCAAGCTCAATGCGCATGTTCGGTGGCTCCCGAATGTGCTGTGTGAATACCGCCCATGAGCAGCCCGATCTTTTCCAGTGTCATGTCTTCAACCGGATGGGCCGCAGAAAGGTGCCCATCGGAAATGACCGCGATATTGGTGGCGACCTCGAAGATTTCATCGAGATCCTGGCTGATGACGATGACGGCAGAACCGGCCTTGGCAAGATCGACAAGAGCCTGGCGGATGCGGCTGGCGGCACCCGCATCGACACCCCAGGTCGGCTGATTGACGACAAGGACCGTGGGCTGGCGATCGAGCTCACGCCCGACAATGAATTTCTGCAGATTGCCGCCGGAGAGAGATCCGGCCAGTGGATCGGCTCCGCTCTTGCGCACATCCATGGTCTCGGAAATACGCCGTGCGGCAGTCTTGATGGTCGAACCGCGAATGACCCGCAAAATACCACCTGACAAAAACGCCTTGCGGTCGGAGCGCGAACGCGCCAGCAACAGATTGTCCGAAAGGCTCATGCCGGGAACCGCAGCATGGCCATGCCGTTCTTCCGGCACGAAACCCGCACCCAGAAGCCGGCGGCCATTGATCCCCGTGCGCCCCACCGCCTTGCCGCGAATGTAGATCGCCTCGTCATTGGCAACCGGATATTCGCCGGACAGCGCATCGAAAAGTTCGCCCTGACCGTTTCCGGCAACGCCGGCAATCGCCAGAACCTCACCGGCGCGAACGCTCATGGAGATCGATCGCAAAGCGACCGAAAACGGCGTGCGCGGCGCAACCGACAGTCCCATCACTTCGAGCTGCGGTTCACCCAGCGGGGCACCCGCCTCGCGGGAAACGCCTGCCACATCGGAACCGACCATCATGCGCGCCAGCGATGCAGGCGTTTCCTTGCGCGGATCGCAAGCGCCCGTCACCTTGCCATGGCGCAGCACCGTGGCGCGGTCGCAGATGCGCTGAACCTCTTCGAGACGGTGGCTGATATAAAGGACCGAACGACCCTCGGCCTTGAGCTTGGCAAGCGTCTCGAACAGCTTGTCGGCTTCCTGCGGGGTCAGAACCGAGGTCGGTTCGTCCAGAATGATGAGTTTGGGGTTCTGCAAGAGTGCGCGTACGATCTCGATGCGCTGGCGCTCTCCAACCGAGAGATCGGCCACATGCGCATTCGGGTCAAGCGGCAAGCCGTAGGCCTTGGAGAGCGCTTCCGCCTCCTTGGCAATCTCCTTGAGCGACACCTTCGGATCGAGCGAAAGGGCAATGTTTTCGGCCACCGTCAGCGCTTCGAACAACGAAAAATGCTGAAACACCATGCCGACGCCAAGCTTGCGCGCCTCACTCGGAGAACCGATAGAAACCGGGCTTCCCTGCCAGAGAATGTCACCGCTGGTTGGTGCAAGCACACCGAACAGCATCTTGACGAGCGTGGACTTTCCCGCACCGTTTTCACCCAGAAGCGCGTGGATTTCGCCGGGCGCAATATCCAGATCGATCCCGTTGCAGGCCGCGAAGGTGCCAAAAAGCTTGGTCAGTTTGCGCACGGAAAGGAGAGGCACGGCCTCGGGCGCCAAAGTTCCAGTCACTGATCCCTCTCTGACCGGCCGTGCTGCTTTCTGCGAAGCATTCCCAAACGGCTGCGTTCTTGTTCCCAATCGCGGTGTGCATTCGTATTCAATGCTGATGCGATCAACCGGTATTGATAACTGTTTTGCTGCTGCGCACAACTGAAAAACAAAGGTACGAAGCCGGATTTACACAACTGAAAGACAGTCTTAGCGGTTTTTTACTTGGCGCCGAGCGATGGGAAAAACTGCAATACGCCGCCGATGACGTAAAGATAGATTCCGGTGACAACAACGCCGATCACCGCCCAGGACGGCGTCTGGAAATGCATCAGCAAGGAATAACCGCCAAGCGCGCACCAGAGCAGGAAAATCGCCATGTTGAGTGGCCGCAACCGCGCCACACGGACTGGATGCAGGAAATTGATCGGCAGGAATGTCAACACGACCGATACCGTGACCACCGCCATTGCCGTTGTGGCGCTGGCATCGATGACGAACAGCGTGAACACCACCATGTTCCACACCACCGGAAAACCGGAGAAGAAATATTCATCCGTCTTCATGCCCATATCGGCATAATAGATGGCGCTGGAAACGACGATCATGCCGGCCGCGACGAAGGACCATGGCTCGCCGATCATGCCCTTCTGATAGAGCGCGAAAGCGGGCAGGAGAACATAGGTCACATAGTCGATAATGTTGTCGAGCGTGTCGCCCGACCAGTTCGGCAACACTTCCTTGACGCGAACCTTGCGGGCAATGGGACCATCGATACCATCGACCAGCAGCGCCAGACCGAGCCACCAGAACATGTCCACGAAACGATGCTCGGCGGCCGCCACAACACCCAGGAATGCCAGGAAGGAGCCGGAAGCCGTCAGAATGTGAACGGAAAAGGCGCGGATTTCTGCGTACGGAACACGCTTGTACTTGAAAAGTTTCATGGTCAGCGTCAGCGCCCCGTTTTCATCCGCCTCGATATTCTTCCGGTATGCGGCCATTCACCACGCTTTGCAACCACCTGATACCCCTTATCCTAAGGGGATTGCTGGCGTATCGGCATATCCAGGGCGTCAAATGCATCATCCGGCAAGTGGATTTGCGACCACAAAGCCTTTATGCTGGACAGCGTAACAGGAATGGACACACGACCATGAGAGACTTCGATATCGCCATCATCGGTGCAGGACTTGCCGGCCAGATCGCCGCGATCGCACTGGCACGCGCAGGACGGCATGTCGCGCTTGTCGCGCCGGCGGCGGCAAGGAAGGATCGGCGCACGACGGCATTGATGGATCAGTCGATCCGCTTCATGGATCGCCTTGGCCTCTGGTCGCGCATCGTCCCCTCCGCCGCACGTCTTTCGACCATGCAGATCATCGACGGGACGGATCGCCTGCTGCGTGCACCGACCGTTCAGTTCCGCTCTTCCGAAATCGGCCTGGATGCCTTCGGCTGGAACATTCCCAATGAAGCACTGCTGTCGGTTCTGCACGACGCCGTCGCGCAGGAGCACAATATCAGCCGCTTCGATGGCACGGCCGCAATGATCGATATCGGCAATGACCGGGTTTCGGTGACGCTGGAAAGCGGCGAAACGGTCTGCGCAGCATTCCTGATTGGCGCCGATGGCAGAAATTCGAAGGTTCGTGAAACTGCAGACATCGGGGTAAAAACCTGGTCCTATCCGCAAACCGCAATCGTACTGAATTTCACCCACACGCGCCCGCATGAGCAGATTTCGACGGAATTTCACACACCGACCGGCCCTTTCACCCAGGTACCCCTCCCCGGAGACCGCTCCAGCCTTGTCTGGGTGGTCAAACCCGCCGAGGCTGAAGAGCTGACGTCTCTGTCCCTGGCCGATCTTGGGCTGCGGATTGAAGAGCGCATGCAATCCATGCTCGGAACCGTCACGGTTGAAGACAGCGTTCAGGCCTGGCCGCTTTCATCGATGACGGCGCATCATTTCGGCAAGGGGCGCGTCGCGCTTGTCGGCGAGGCTGGCCATGGCTTCCCGCCAATCGGTGCGCAGGGCCTCAACCTCAGCCTGCGCGATATCATTGCCCTGACGGACCTGCTGGGCTCGACCTCTGACAAGCCGATCGCTGCGGATGCCGGAAGCCGGTTCGACCGCAAACGGCGCGCCGATGTCTACAGCCGCACCCTCAGCGTCGATCTTCTGAACCGCTCGCTGCTTTCGGATATGCTGCCCATGCAGGTGGCGCGCGCTGCGGGATTGCATGTACTGTCCGGCATCGGACCTCTGCGCAGCCTTGTCATGCGCGAGGGCATCGAGCCCGGACGCGGCCTGAAGGCACTGCCCTCCCTGTTATGGAGCGGCCTTAAAAGGGCTGTATGAAATAAAGCACGGCCGTCAGCGTAAAGACCGACAGAATGGTCGAGATCAGGATGGTGGCTGACGCCCTCTCCTGCCAGACATGATATTGCTGGCCGATGACGAACACATTCGTCGCGGTCGGCAATCCCGCAAGGAGAACGGCGGAGTAAATCCAGACAGGCTCGAACCGCCCAAGCGCGGTAAGGAAGACGTAAACCAGAACAGGATGCAGGATCAGCTTTGCCGGCACGATATAGCTGATTTCAACGGGTACACGCTTCATCGGCCTGAGCGCCAGCGTCACGCCCATGGCGAACAACGCACAGGGTGCTGCCGACTGTGCCAGATAATCAACGAGACGCTGCAGAGGCTCCGGCGGCTGCCACGAAAAGGCTGCAGCAGCAAAGCCGGCAATGACCGAAACGATGAACGGATGGGTCAAGACCTTTCGCGTTACATCCAGTGCGAGTCTGGCCGGAGAGCGCTTGTCGCCGCCGGAAAAAGCCATCATCGCCGGCGCCACGATGAAGTGCATCGCATTCTCCAGGCAGACGATTAGCGCAACAGGGACAGCCGCCTTTTCGCCAATGGCAAGAAGGGCAAGGCCCGGCCCCATATAGCCGATATTTCCGTAACTTGCGGCAAAACTCTGAATCGTTGTCTCAGCAAGACTGTTGCCCCGCAAGAACCGGCCGATGAGGAAAACCAACACGAATATGCCATAGGTGCAGACGAGACTGGCAGCGACAAAATCCATGCGCGCCAGTTGTTCGACAGGGGTTTTCGATACGAGCTTGAAAAACAGCGCCGGTAGCGCGGCATAGATAATGAAGATATTGAGCCAGCCCATCGCTTCGATGGGCTGTTTGCTGATGCGCGCCGCGACATAACCAATGAAGATCAGGCCGAAAAACGGCAGCAACAATCCCACGATGGCGGCCACGGCCTGCTCCCTTCACATCATTCAGAGCAGATTCCGATTAGCCGATTTGCATCAGAATCGGGAAAGTCTCCTGAAACCAGATCGCCATATTGGTGATGAAACCCGACATGAACGCAAGGCCAGTCAGGACCAGAAGCGTTCCCATGATCTTTTCCACGAGACCGAGATGACGGCGGAACCGCACGAGGAATCGCATGAAGGAGCCGGAAAATCCGGCCGCGATCCAGAACGGCACGGCAAGGCCGAGCGAATAGACGGCAAGCAGCGTCGCACCGTCTCCCACAGTCTCGCGCGACGCCGCCACGCCGAGAATGGCACCGAGGACGGGACCGATGCAGGGGGTCCAGCCAAACGCGAAGGCAAGTCCCATGATGTAGGCGCCGGAAAGCGTGGCCGGCTTGCCACTGCCCTGAAAGCGCGCTTCGCGCGAAAACAGCCCTATCCTGAAGACACCCAGAAAATTCAGTCCCATCAGAATGATGATGGCGCCGCCGACCTTTGCCAGAATATCAAGATTCTGACGCAGCAAGGTGCCGATGGTTGACGCGCCTGCCCCGAGCGCCACGAACACCGTAGCGAATCCCAGCGTAAAGAAGAAGGCGGATAACAGCACCGCCTTGCGAATCTCTGGCTGCGGCGCGCTGTCCTGGGTTTTGAACTGCTCGACGGACACACCGGCCATATAACAGAGATAAGGCGGCACCAGCGGCAATACGCACGGGGAAAGAAAGGACAAGGCACCAGCCAGCAAGGCGCTGAACAGGGAAATATCGGCAATGGACAAGGAAAAGCTCCTCTTTCGTCTGCCCGCTTTTAGCCCTAGCAAAGCCTTGTCACCAATCACCTTTTTGCGGGTGCGACAAAAAAAACCGGAATGATTGTGAAAAGCGCTTTTTATGGGTTGACCGGAGAGGTCGCTCTACCTATGTTCCGCCCACTTCCGCAGGGCGCTTCGCCCGACACACGGGAGAGCGTAGCTCAGCCGGTAGAGCAACTGACTTTTAATCAGTAGGTCCAGGGTTCGAATCCCTGCGCTCTCACCACTTTTCCAAAGAAGTTTCAGTGAGATAGAAGACGGCACGAACGTTCGCTTAACGTTAGGTCATGCTTTTCAAATTTCAAAAAATGCGGCCCGCCTGCCATCAGGCGAGCGCAGGAAATGAGCTTCTGAAAAAAGCTGTTTCAACAGGCCTTCAAGGCGCCCCGCATCGGTCATCCTCATAGAAACGCGTACACATACCTGGCAATGTTGTCGTACATGCTCGACAGATAAGCAGGGATACGCCTGAGGCGGGTAAACTTGCTGCCGCGATAGTCGATTCTGGAGGCAATCAATGAATCAGGGTTGCCAAAAGGAAGAAGGTCTTTGTCTGTAACAAATACCCGCGTTCCATAACTCCATCCATTTTCCAGAACCCGATCAAACGGCAACGTCATCAATTCGGCCTTTTTCAGCAAATGCTCTGCTGCACTGCGAGAAACGAGATAACATGCAGCCGAACCTTGCGGGCCGTAGATGCAGCGTCCCACCGTATCGCCGAGCGAACTCGTCACCCTGCCCCGGAAACCGCCGCGGCGATGATTGGTGAGCTTCACTATCGAATTTTCAGGCGTAACGGCGACAATGGCTTCGACCCTGGCGCCGAAGTCTGCTGAGAACGAAACGTCGTCCTCGACAATGACGGCGTAAGGCGCATCGCTCTCGAGAAAGATCCGTATTGCCTTCAGATGGCTGGCATAACAGCCATATTCGCCGGGCAAGGCATGGCGGCCGTTGCGCAATTCAAAACCGGGCCTGTCAAAACCAGTCCACTGATCGGCGGGGATCGCCTTGCCGTCAACTCCTTCGATCGGCCTTAGATTCAAGCCCAGACCGGACGCGCCATCCAGCATCTTTTCAAGACGTGCACGCGCTCGTTCAATGGAGATGATGTAGATCGGGAACTGATATGTCGTCATGTGGGGGGTACCAGATATCAAGACAGTCTCCCTAACACCACCGGACACGACAAAACAGTCCCTCCCCGCAGGAATGTCGGGAAGGAATACCAGCCAGGAATGACTTTGAGAATCAGACGGAAAATTACTTTCGCGAAGCTGTGCGGCGGCAGCGCCAGTTCCAGTCGCGTGGCTCACCCGTGTCGAGATGCACCGATTCCGTATGGCAATAGGTGCCAACGCCACCGCGATTGGGAAGCGAGCGCAGATAGGTCGCAAGCTCCCACTTGGAAACACCCTTGATCTGAATATCGGCCGCGTCGCAGGTATAATGCTTGGAACCGCGCCGAACGCCCTTTGGCGGCCGGTAACCGGAGGTGATGATCGCCGGGCTGTTATAATGACCCTCGACGTCCTTGATCATCTTTACGAGTTCGGGCTTGAAGCATCCGACCTCGACGCGATCCGTCTGGAGAAACAGCCCGTTTGGTGCAATGCGCGTCAGGCCGGAAAGAGACGCAAGCTTCATCAGGCCTGTAGGCTGGTCGTCTTCTTCATCAAGATGCGCATCGTCGAACTCATCCGACATCATCGAGCGACCGGAAAGCGCAATGCCCATGGTATCGACATCACCATTTGGGAGTGCAGCCACTTCCTTGCTTTCCGCAGGGCCGCTCTCCAGCGCTTTCGGCAGCCGTTTTTTGGCGGCGCCAGCAAAAAATGCCGCCATCGTCACGCTGTCGGTCGAGCCTTCGGGCTTAGGCGTGCCCGTCGAAGCGGGAACCGGTACAGCCGCGGCCACTTCCGGTGCAGCCTGAGGCACAGGCACCGGCTGGCTGTTCTGCGAATGCTGCTCTGCCGTCACCGGCACTTGCTGCTGTTGAACCTGCTGAGGTGCGGAATAAACGCTGCTGACAGCAGGGACGATTCTCTGCCCCGGAACGGCGCTCGGCTGGGTGCCGGTGCCTGCGGGAACTGCGACAGCAGCCGTCGCGGCTGATCCCGTGGAATAAATGCTCGTCGTCCCTGCCGAAATACCCGTGGGTTGCGTCACAAGACCGCCGATATCGGCCGGCGCGCCATAGACCTGCCCCTGGGCACCTTGCGGTTGTTGAGCGAGTTGAGCATTTGCGGCCGCAGCGCCAGCACCTGCTGCCGAGACCATTGCCGGGTCGACATAATGTCCCTGCTGCTTTGAGGCAGGGCTGCCATTGGCAGCCGCAACCTTTTGTTCTGCAACAACTTCCGGCTTTTTGACGTCGGCCGCCATCTCATCATCCGTCACGGCTGAAACGCAGCCTGACAGACCGAGCAGCGAAACCGCGACGACGAGGCGGTGACAGGAAGCGCGCCTTCTCTTGCCGTCGACAGTCTTCATGAATGGCCTCCGTATCTTGTATTTCCAGCCGCAGCACGGGAACGGAATCGCCTGCGTCGTCCCAAAACGGAACATGTCGTTTCGATTCGCGGACTATGCCTCATCCTGTCGGGACAAGGCAATAGCAGCAGAAACCGCACTGACCGGCGGGAACTTACGTCACCAGGAGCCGGTGTTTTCCATAGATATCCACGGTTCGGCTGGTGCGAGGCTTTCGCCTTTTTGCAGAATTTCGATGGAGATGCCGTCCGGAGAGCGAACGAAAGCCATGTGACCATCACGCGGTGGACGGTTGATCGTTACGCCATTGGCCTGAAGGTGCGCACAGGTTTCGTAGATATTGTCGACCTCATAGGCCAGGTGCCCGAAGTTGCGACCACCCTTGTAGTCTTCGGTATCCCAGTTGTAGGTCAGCTCAAGGCAGGGCGCCTTGTTTTCCTTTGCCGCAGCAACATCATCGGGGGCCGCGAGAAAAACCAGCGTGAAGCGGCCTTTTTCGTTTTCAATCCGGCGGACTTCCTGAAGGCCGAACAGATCACCGTAGAATTTCAGTGATTCGCCAAGGTCTTTGACGCGAACCATGGTGTGCAGATACCGCATTTTATTCCCTTCCAATATGCATTCCGGGATATTCCGGCCCGCTTTTGCAGCCAGGAAGCAAGCCCCGGACAAGGACGGCAACATAAAAGCACTTGGGCAAATCAAAAACTAGGGCTTGCGCAAAACCGTTACCAAGATGTTAATCTGCGGCACAGGAATCAGTTGACCGATAGTGTGGCGCGTAATCGAGGGGTTGGCAGGATATGGCTGATAGGATGTCATCGAAAACGATAGTCGATGTCGAGGACCTTTCGGGCGATGCCGTCGATCTGACCGAAATCACCGGCGTGGTGAAGTGGTTCGATGTCGCCAAGGGCTTCGGCTTTATTGTTCCCGATAGCGGCATACAGGACGTGCTTTTGCACGTGTCATGCCTGCGACGCGACGGGTACCAGACAATTCTCGAGGGTACGCGCATCGTTGCCCTGATTCAGCGGCGTGACCGCGGTTTTCAGGCATTCCGCATCCTGTCGATGGATCAATCGACAGCCGTTCACCCTTCGCAGCTTCCGCCGGTGCGCACTCACGTTCAGGTCACGCCGTCGAGCGGGCTTGAACGCGCTATCGTCAAATGGTTCAACCGCACGAAGGGCTTCGGCTTCCTGACGCGCGGCGAAGGAACGGAAGACATTTTCGTTCACATGGAAACGCTGCGCCGCTTTGGCCTCACGGAGCTTCGTCCCGGCCAGGTCGTTCTGGTTCGTTACGGTGATGGTGACAAAGGCCTGATGGCGGCGGAAATCCATCCGGACAATCCGGCGCCAATCGGGATGGCGCACTGATGATCGCGACACGTCGCATGTTGGGAAGCGCCTTTGTGGCGCTTCTTTTTGTTGTTGCGGCCAACAATGCCGTCGCCCAGCAAAAATTCTCGACCGAAACGCTGACAATCGAATCCGCTTCGGGTGAGAAACATGAATTTACTGTCGAACTGGCCCTGGACGATGCCCAGCGCCAGCAAGGGCTGATGTTCCGCAAGACGATGTCTCCGGACAAGGGCATGCTGTTCGACTTCGGTGAAGAGCGCAATGTGACGATGTGGATGAAGAACACCCTTCTCGCGCTCGACATGCTGTTCATCGGCCGCGACGGCAAGATCAGCCACATTCACGAAAATGCAGTTCCGCATTCGGAAGCCATCATCAGCTCCCGCGGCGCCGTGAAATATGTTCTTGAACTGAATGGCGGCAGTGCAAAACGCTACGGCATCAAGACCGGCGATGTCGTTCGAAGCCGCCAGATCGGCAATTAAACCGATATGGGCTGCCGGGTGCATCTTCACCCGGCAAGAGGGTTTCAGTAAACTGGCTCGACGTGGCTCAGAATACGGCACGTCGACATGGACGAAGCCAGGCTGATGGCGATATCGATCGCTTCAACGGAATCAGCCGTTCCTTCAAGATAGATCACATCATTTTCGGCGATTGCCGAAATCTGCGACTTTTCGAGTCCGGACTCAAATGCCAGTGCGGATGTGATCGCCTGGCAAACGCCAGCCATGCGATCGCCGAAAAAGCTTTCCTGTATACCAGACAGATTGAACATGATGCGTTCTCCTTCTCTAGGGACAGTAACGTCTCAAAAACCGATTTGTTCATCTCCGGTTCATCAATTCGTTCATCTTCCATTCATCTTGGAAAATTGGAACCCCCTTTTCGATCACATTTTCGAAGGTCTGGAACCATTTCGTGAGGCCGGCATTTCGCGGCTGTAGCAGGAAAGGAGGAGGTTATGCTCATTGACAAGACGCAACCGTGTCACCATGCGCTGTGGATGAAACCGGTGGCCATCCACCTGCCGCTGTCCGCAGCGGTAGAAATCTACAGCCCCTTGGTGGCGCTAGACATGCTGATGTACCGGTGGCCGGAAGATCACGGGCCGGAATATGCGCAGGCACGGAAGAACTGCCTGGCAGCAGTTTCGGGAAGATGTGACATTGAATTGGCACGGGAATCGTTCCTGATTGCCAGCAGTCACGCCCACATTCTGAACGTCCACTGACATGCCTATAGCCCTTCTGTCATGAAGGGCTCTTTTCTCTTTTCACATCTTCATGAAGACACGGCTTGTGAGAAACCCGCTCACGGGCGCGATGCGCATGCCGTGTGACATGTGGCTGTCACGCAAACGTTATAATCGGCAGAGACGAATTCCATGGAATCGCCCGGCCAATGCGCCGTGAAAATCTCGGGAGTGGAACTGTACGGCATGGAAACAGTCTTTGGCTTTTGCGCAGCTCTGCTTCTGGCTTTCAATCTCCTCGGCATGGGTTTGGCAGGCTGGCGTCTTTCTCGACCAGGCGGCGGAAACGAACTCACCCGCCAAAAACCGGCGGTCTCCGTCGTGATTCCCCTGCGCGGTATCGAAAACTTCACGCCGCTCACCCTCGCCCGCGCCTTCCAGCTCGACTGGCCGAATTATGAACTGCTGTTTTGTGTGGCTGACGAGTTCGATCCCGTCATCCAGGAAGTCCGCAAGGCGCAAGCCGCGTTTCCCATGGTTCCGGCGCAATTGCTTGTTGGCGATGACCGGATCAGCGCCAATCCGAAGCTGAACAATTGCGTCAAGGGCTGGCGCGAAGCGCACCATGACTGGGTCATTCTCGCCGACTCCAACGTTTTGATGCCTGAGAATTACATCGAGCGGCTGTTGTCGGCCTGGCAGAATGATACGGGCCTTGTCTGCTCGCCACCCCTCGGCTCCCGCCCGGAAGGCTTCTGGGCACATGTGGAGTGCGCCTTCCTGAATGGCTCACAGGCCCGCTGGCAATATGCGGCGGAAGCCATCGGCATGGGTTTTGCCCAGGGCAAGTCGATGTTGTGGAACAAGCCGATGCTGGAATCACGCGGCGGCATTCGTGCTCTGGCGGCAGAAATCGCCGAAGACGCCGCCTCGACCAAGCTCGTGAGACAGGCTGGCCTCAAGGTCCGTCTGGTCTCCTCCCCCTTCGAACAACCACTTGGAGAACGCCGTGGCGCCGAAATCTGGTCTCGGCAGACACGATGGGCAAGATTGCGCCGCGTGACCTTCCCGCAATATTTCGCCCCTGAGATCCTGACCGGCGCACTTCCTCCGCTGGTCCTTTCACTGATCGCCGCAAGCCTTGCCGATATTGACCTTGTTGCAACGACGCTTGCGGTGATCGCCATCATGTATGGGCCGGAACTGACGCTTGCGCTGCTGAAGGGCTGGCCAGTGTCTTTCCACACCCTGCCCGCCATGATCGTCCGCGATCTCACCATGCCGCTGATCTGGGCGCGAAGCTGGATCGGTGCACCAGTCGCCTGGCGCGGTAACGTCATGACGATCGGCACAGCGGAGAGCACACTGGCAGGCCCGTCAAGCGAGCGTTGAGACCAATCTCTCCAGAAGCGCCGACCAAAAAGCTCAGGCTCCGCAGAAGCCGCGCCAAATGCAAACGGCCCTTTCCTCACGCCATTTCAGGGACGCATGGAAAAAGGCCATACAATCAGAAACTTCGGAGAATAGTGGCGACCCCTGCAGGACTCGAACCTGCGACCTACTGCTTAGAAGGCGTTAGATCGCATTGTATCGAGAGGTGTCTTTTGACACCATAACGCATCTAACACATTGAAACTATTGACCTATATCCATTTCCTTGCTGAAATCTCCATGGAAGCAGGGGTAGTGGTTTTCGCCTGACGTTGCCCAGGGAGTTGCCCAGCACCGACACACTCACAGGAGGTCAAGATGGTTCGAAAAGTTTTTACCGAAGCTGTAATCGAGAGGCTGGAGAGAAGACGCAACGGCCGCAGGTACGACCTTATGGATAAGGATGTCCCGGGACTAGCGATCCGGGTCGGAAAAGAGAAGACATTTATCCTCGTCTGTCGCCTCCCGAATAAAGATAATCCATCAAGACTTACAATCGGCACTTACCCCAAAATGTCAGTGGATGAAGCCCGAACCACCGCAAGAGAGTGGAACGTATATATCCGAAACGGACTCGATCCCCGGGTGGCACTTAAACAAATAGCCGACCAAGAAGAGACAAAGCGACGCCAAACGTTTCATTCGCTACTCGTTGACTACATGAGCACGCTACCGCGGAGGGAGCGGAACAGGCATGCGAACAGGGACATTGGACTATTCAAACGGAGCCTCTTAAATCCGAAACATAACAAGTTCCTCGAAACACCAGCGGCGGATGTAACAGACCTTCACATCACAGCCCTCATAGAAGAAATCCGAGATAGACCAGCACGTGTCGAGGCAATTCAGTGCTTGAAGCATTTGAGGATGTGCTTCCGTTGGGCTCGATCTCCAAAACGAAGAGAACACTACGGAATCAACGTCAATCCGACAGCGGAACTCACCGTTCAAGAACTCAGTCTTTTCATAAGGTCCCGAAGCCGTCATCTCGATCCACGAGAGATCCGCGCCCTACTTAAAGCAATCGATAAGATGGGGTATCCGTTCGGGAGCTATTGCTACATGTTGTTGCTAACAGGACAACGAAAGGACGATGTCGCTGGACTGACGTGGGCAGAGATCAATTTCCATGAGAATTTGTGGACGATCCCATCAGCGCGGTACAAAACTGGGGTCGATCAGTTCGTACCTCTCTCGAGGCAAGTACGAGATCTATTAGTTGACATACGACAAGGTCTTCCTGGGCAATACGGGCCATTCGTATTTTCCTTCACCAACGGAACCACCAAAATCAACTGCTTTTCACGTGCAGTGAACAGGCTTCGTGAGCTTGGACAAATCGAATTCTCGACCGAGAACCCGGGCTTACGTATACCTCACTGGACACTTCACGACTTTCGTCGAACAGTAAGAACGAAATTAGCCTTCTTACAGATAGCGCCTCATGTTTCTGAGGCTGTTCTCGGCCATGGAAAGATCGGCATCCAGAAAGTCTATGATCAGTATCTGTATCTAGGGGAAATGGATGACGCGCTACAAAAATGGGCGGATTATGTAGAGCACCTGAAGGCATCCGGACAAAGCCCGGAGATCGGTGACAACTACTCCCTAAGCCGAAAAAATCCTAAGAAAATTCCACCAAAACCGAAACCCGCCTTACTTATCGACCTTAAGAGAGGTGCGCGATGACGCGAGAGGAGCTATATGACCTGGTTTGGTCCATGCCTGGGACACAAGCTGCAGAGCAAGTATGCGTGTCTGATGTATACCTTGCCAAAATTTGCATTGCACTGAATGTTCCCAGACCACCTCGAGGGTATTGGGCGAAGGTTCGAGCCGGTATACACGGAGAAAAGCCGGCGCTACCACCTGCCTCTCCGCTAAGGCCCAACAACTGGGGGGGACCGGCCCGGGGGCGCAGCGAGAATCTCTCGCCACTGTATCGTCTCGCGCCGAAATTAGACGACATTCCATCAGGTGTGGCAATTCGCCATACGCGGGAAGCTCTCACAGACGCTACATCTGATGCTAACGGATATCTGAAGCCTAGGCGGAGGAATACGCTGGACCTGATAGTCTCCGTGCGTACGCTCGAGCGCTCCTTGAGTTTGTTTGCGGAGTTAATCTCCACCCTCGATAAAAGAGGATATGCAACTCTCATTGCCTCAGCACGTGGCACGACGTTGAGAAACCTCGTCGATCCCAGATATCCGAAGAGTGAGAAACAACCACTGTCTGCTCCCCTTTGGAGGACCTTATCACCGACTGTTTGCGACATCGGTGGCATCCCGGTCGGGCTGGCCTTGGTCGAGAACTGCGTAATGCAAAATATGAGATACGTGGGATACGGTAAGTTTGAGCCCCAACAACCTGGCTTAGACCGGCATATCGTCGGCCATTCTTGGACGCAGCAGTCGTGGATACCGTCGCAGTCGCTGCAACTAATTGCCTGCGCTCGAATTGGAGGCATCGATCGCGAATTTACTTGGACTGAGATTGAAGACAGAAACTGTTTCAGAAAATTGGACACGATAGTCAACCAACTAGAAACATTCGCTGCAGCAGACCCTATTCCGAACTCACCGTAGGCAATACTGCTGCAGATTGCACTGATCTCCTTTCTGCAACGGCAGGACCTCTCTCTTTGTTCGACGGAAGGAACACGATCCCATTCGCCTCGAGGGCTCTGCGAACAATCATTATGCTATCTGCGGTGATATTCTCTTCGCCTCGCTCCATGCGCGCAACTATCTGCCTGCTCACCCCGGAACACGCAGCTAGCTCCTCTTGACTAATTCCAAGAAGAGCTCGAGCGGCACGCATCGTGCGCGTAATTTCAGAAATCGAATCCATGTTCGCATCCCAGCCGACATCGTATCCTGTTGTCAACAATTAAGGATTCACACGGTCAGGCGAAAAATGTCTTTTGTTACAGATGAAACGCACGTCGGGTACAACGCGCTACTTCATTGAGTTGAGGCGGACAAACCCTTCAGCAAACATACCCACAGAGTCAGCTTCGTATCACGACGAAGCGAACACGGAGTCGTCGTTGGTACCGGATTGCTCGCGACTGATTTTCTACAGTTACGGTCGCGAAAGCACAGAACCCTTCTTTGCGGATCTCCCCACAGTCGACAATGCTCGATATCAGTGAACTTCTTCGTGAAAATTAGGCGGTTTAGCCAAAGCGACAGTGGGAGCACGAAGACACATGGAAGCCCTGCGAGCGCCTGTCCTCGCCCCCAAAGGCGCTCAGTAGCTGTTCAGCGACCGCTACTAGCCTTCAGATCTGCGTCGCGGATAACGTAAGGACCGCGGAGGGTCTCTGGGCGCTCGAGCACGTTTTTGACAGCGTCTCTCATAATCGCGCGCAGTTCGTCGCCACGCTGCTGGCTTGAGGATTTATCTTGCACGGCAAGGTTTAATTTCATCACTACACCCTCCAAGTGATCCGACTCGATAATACCGATATTAACGAACTAGCGATATGGATAATCGCACCAGAGTCTTAAATGTTCCCTAGGAGCTAGAGTGACAACTACAGCGACAGTCGACAATCCGGAAATAGTCATAGGACTCGTCGGCCCGATCGGTGTCGACCTCGACGCGGTCATGGCGTTTCTGACGGAAGCACTGGCGAAAGTCCAGTACGCCAGCGAGGTCATCCACATCACACAGGTAATGCGAGACGTATTGCCGCAGATTGTGATTGATGAATCCAGCTACGTGAACAGATATGCGTCGCTCATCAGTCAAGCGGACACGGTTCGACGCAGCGTAAACAATAACGCCGCACTCGCCTGTCTAGCAATTAGCGACATTCGACGCGTGAGAACCCGCCGCAACGGTAAGCACCAACCCGACCAGCCGGCTTTAGGTACAGCTTATATCATTCGGCAGCTCAAACGAGAGGAGGAGATCACCCTTCTCCGCGCAGTCTATGGTCGGAAGTTCGTCCAGGTCTCGATTTATTCCGATCCCGACGAACGTCGCCGCGAACTCATGAGGAAGATAAAGGGATTTGGTACCGCCATCATCGAAGACGAGGAGGCGGAGAAGGAAGCCATCGGCCTTATCGCCCGAGATCACAATGAGGTCGATGAGGTCTTCGGTCAACGCGTATCCGATGTCTTCCCTCTCGGGGACGTTTTCGTTCCTGGCCGGGGAGGACGGGAGGCGAAGGAAGTGGTAGAAAGATTCGTGAACGCGTTCTTCGGCCATAATGGCCTGTCACCAACAAAGGCCGAGTACGGAATGTATGCTGCCGCAGGCGCGTCCCTACGGTCGCTTGACCTATCACGGCAGATCGGAGCGGCGATCTTCTCGGAACGGGGAGAGGTCATCACGCTGGGTTGCAACGAAGTGCCGAAAGCATTTGGCGGAACCTACTGGTGCGACGATGTTGGCTCGCCCCACCGAGATTTCGAGGAAGGAGAGGATGGCAATCATAGCCGAAAGCTCCGGTTGCTTCATGACCTAGTCGACCGCATGGGCCAGCTCGAATATCTCTCCGACAAACTCGAGAAAGAGGGAGCCACCGCGAACCAGGTCAAAAAGATGATGACCGAGCGGCTCATCTCGGATTCGAGGATCATGGATATTATTGAGTTCGGCCGCATTATCCATGCTGAGATGTCTGCGATCACGGACGCCGCCCGCAAGGGAAAGGCTTTGGCGGACTCGATCATGTTCACGACTACCTTCCCCTGTCACATGTGCGCGAAGCACATCGTGTCCTCCGGTGTACGGCGAGTCGTCTTCCTAGAGCCCTATCCCAAGAGCCACGCGAAAGACCTCCACGAGGATTCGATAACCTTCTCACCATCCGAACAATATACGAAGGTTCTCTTCGAGCCGTTCATTGGCATCTCCCCTCGCCGCTACCGCGACATCTTTGAGAAGAGGAAGCGTAAGGGTTCCGACGGTAAGGCAATTCCATGGGCCGAGAAGAAACCGGTCCCCAGAATCGAAGATAGAAGTCCTTCCTATATCGCCAACGAAGAGCCGGCGATATCGCTTGTCGTGGAAAACATCCTCAACCTTTCGAAGGAGTCAGTCCAGGCTCCAACAGCGGTGAAGCCGTCCTCAAGAAGGACTCGCAACCCCAAGGATCCGCTGTCGACGAACTAGCGTTGAAATCGCGGAAGGCTCGTGGTTCGGAGCAGGCTTCACACCTCTCCATAATCCCGAGCGAATGAAAATAGATGAACTCCTTGAACGCTCCGTCCTCTTCGCAAGCCCGCCTAGTATCTGCTCATCAGAACATCCGGGATGAAAAACGAACTTCGTCCATAGGAGCCCTCCGGCGGCCCAAAAAGGCTCGCGTTCCAAGAATTGCTCATTTGTCTCTGCAGTTCATTTTCGTAGATAGCTTTTTGATCCGTCATCAGAAATGCAATAACGCCCCCCGCGCGGACCCGTGCAGTACGCGCCAGATCTGCAACTACACTCACCGCCCGCTGCCGGCGACATATTGGATTGGCTTCCGTTGCCCATCAGCCCTACTGCTCCACCCATGTAAGCCGTGCACGATCTTTTGCTGCCACTGACCGAGCCGTCGTTGCATATGAAGGTTTCGCCCTGACACCTCGCAATGCCGCCCTTGCCGCCGCTACAAGGAGTATTAGCGGCAAGAGCTGTTGTAGAAAAACCTGCAAGCGACAACAGAGTAAGAATGACGAAATTTCTCAAGCTCGATCTGGGCTGAGTGAGGTATCTACGGACATTATGCATCACGGCGCTCATTGAACTGTGGTCAGCATACCGTCTTTCGTTTGAATCCTGCCTTCAGACTTCAACAGATGGATGCGCTTGCTGATCACATCTCTCAGTTGGCTGCTCGTTGATTTGAATCCAAGTCCGCGCGCTATTGCATTCACCGCCTCATCCTCAGTCGCGCCAAAGCTCGTTTCAAGAACCGCGAGAAGCCCCTCATCAATTTCCATGGGCGGTATCATATCGATCCTGCGCAGGCTTGGTGAAGTCACCGAACTGCGGTCGCGCAGCTTCACGTCTACTCCCGGCCAGGTGAGGAAATCACCGGAGAGATAAACTTGCCCACTTTTCACCGCCATATCGATAGCGCGACCAACATGTGATCGGATCCGACTTCCTGCTTGCTGAAGGTTCCACGCTGAACGAATTCTCGTGATGACTTCATCGCGATGAACGGGCCCCTCAAGTTCAACCATGTTATTGACGAGACTTACGAGGATGCCCATCGGCGCTTCGTGAAGCTCGTATTTGAAGTTCGCCTTCAGCGAAGCTTCTTCGTACACAGGTGTGGAACTCTCGAAAGAGACAGGCTGAAGTCCGATTTCCGTGACTGTCGAACGCTCAATGGTAACTACCTCAACCGGAACCGCCCGGGCGTTAGCGTGGCCCTCGCTGCCGTGCGCAAGGACATCGGCTTTTGCTTTTTCGATAGCTTCGACAAGCCGCTCGAGTTCGGCTTTCGGGCGTTGGAACCAGTCAGCGCTCCAGATGCGATGGATCGTCCAGCCGTGATCCTCCAAAACGGCCTGTCTCAAACGATCCCGATCTCGCGCGGATCTTGAATCGTGGTAAGCTGCACCATCACATTCAATTCCAAGCAAATAGCGTCCAGGCACGGCTTCGTCAGCGACAGCAAGATCGATGAAAAACCCTGCGATACCGACTTGCGGATGAACTTGGTAACCGCGGTTTTGTAGGGCGGTCATGACCTGCTCTTCAAATACGCTGTCCATCTCCCGGTCAGTGCGCTGACTCATAGCGAGACGACCTGTGCGCGCGTAGTGCAGAAAAAGCTTGAAGGCGAAAACACCCTTCCCTCTAGCACGATCAAGATCGATGTCTTCATCCGTGATCGAAGAATACACTTCACATCTGCGCTTGGCTCGGCTGATCAAGACATTCAGCCGACGCTCGCCGCCGTCCGCACCCAGCGGACCAAATCGCATCCCCATATAGCCTTGCGCATTTTTTGCATAAGCGACGGAAATGATAATGACATCACGTTCATCACCCTGAACATTTTCAAGGTTCTTAATGAAGAAAGGCTCGTGAGGATGTGCGTGGAAGAACTCTTCTGTCTGAGGATTCAGGCGGCGGAGCAATTCCACCTGATCCTGAATTTCGCGCCGCTGTTTGATGGAAAACGCCGCCACACCTAGCGAAAGCTGTGGTGAATGCAGCGCATGGCGGATAACAGCTTCAGCCACCGCCTTCGCCTCGACCTTGTTCGCTCCATCTTCAAACACTCCGCCTGTTACCGGGTGGAACTTCAGACCCATGCCAGCTTCCTGGGTGTACGGGCTGGGTACGATGAACAACTTACTGTCGTAGAATTGCGAATTCGAAACAGCAATGAGCGACTGGTGCCGACTACGATAATGCCACCTGAGCATTTTTTCCGGCAGTCCTCGTGCAGAAAAGAGCCCGAGGATACTTTCGATGTCCGAAACGTTCGCGCCTTCCTGCTCGTCGTCATCGTCTGAGCCACTCGAAGTCATCTTCGAAAAGAACTTCGTCGGCGGTAGCTGGCGTTCATCGCCGACGACTACGACCTGTTTGGCGCGTGCGACTGCACCTAGAGCGTCGACAGGCTGAATCTGACTAGCCTCATCCATGACCAGCATATCGAATTCGAGAACGCCTGGCGGCAAAAACTGTGCGATCGAAAGTGGGCTCATCATGAACACAGGCTTCAGTGCCTGTATCGCCGGTGATGCCCGCTGCATGAGTTGGCGAATTGGCATGTGGTTGCGTCGGCGCGCCATTTCTCCACGCAAAATGCCCACTGGTCCAATACCACTAACCTGCGGGATTTTTCGATGATGCGCCCTAACGACTTCCAGTCTCGAAAGCCGCATTCGACTCCGGTCGAGATCTGCGAACTCGCTGACCAAGCGACCATGAACTTCGCCGTCGAATCTTGCCAGCTCGGGATCCCGAGAGTGCTGATGCCGAAGGATGGCTTCATAGAAAGCCATCTCGAAATGTGGGATTACCTCGGAAGTCAGAATGCGCCCATCTTGAAGGCGTTCAACGACCAATCCGACTCCAAGACGCGTAGCGTCGTGTGCACGACCGTTATAGGCGGCAAACTTTGATAGCTGCTCTTCGTTTTCAATCCAGCAATTCATACGATCACTCAGTGAAGCGAGAGACACTGAGGCAATTTCATCGGCATTGAAAAGAAACTGGCTGTCTGCTTGAAGAAATGACAGAATTTCCGAGATCTGCACCCCAAATGCGGTCGCCTCGTCCGAGGATTTCTTCGCCCTGGCAGCGACATCAATCCGGTCTAGCACACGGGCTGCGAGAACGCGGATATCGCGATTGCTTGCTACCCACTCGGTTATGGCAGAGAGGCTTTCCCATTTAGATTTATCAGCATTCCAGAGAGTGCCGAACGCCGCGGCTGCGGTTTCGCCTGCACCGTCGAGATACTTCTTACGCGCCTGCGCATCTGAAAGACGTTCCAGCCATTCAACTCGGTCACCGTTACATTCTGGCAGACTGCGAGCCAGTGGGACAAAAGCATCATCGGCAGCGGCTACTTCCTTCAGGACGGCAGCGACCTGGGCAAGCATAACGTCTTCTGGACCTGCCGCGTCGCGCAGAAGCGGTCCGGCTTGATCTCCCATATCAGCCCAGAGAGACAGGAGGAGACGGCGCATTTCCTCCAGCAACCCTCTAACCTGCTCGCATCGCGCCTTCAGCGCCCCCTTGTCGGTCAATCTGCTTGCAATGGTACGAGCCTCTGGCCCAAGTCCGCGCAAGCTTCTCATCCATAGGACGAGGTTTTCCAACGGTTGCGGGTCAGTTCGTTCACCTCTCCAATCCGCCCCGAATGCCCCCCTCCCAAGGCCATCTCCATCCTTTATTGCGAGACGAGCCTGTTTTCCTTTTTGCAGGAGGTCGAGCAAACGAACCGTTTCTTCTGGCGTAGACTCGGGCATGACTGTGCGAAGGATGGCTTTCGACTTTCTCCAATCGCCACTCAAGAATTTGAACATCTTCTGGCCATGGACGGCGACGGCTGTCCGGGCCTGCGTGAGGTCAATGTCCCAGGCCTGGTCAGCCAGTTTACCATCCAATTCAGATTTGATCCGCCTGTAAACAGTTACAGACTCGGCAAGGTCACTTGCCTGCTCCAATCCACGTTCCCAGATCGCGGCAACGAATGCATCCGGACTTGCGTCAGGTGCCTCTGCAACGCGCTCGCCGATGGCGACAAGCCGCCCTATCGATCCTATCGTTGAAGACGCATCAACCCCCAGCATCTGCTTCAAAGAGACAACCGCCTGAAGGAAACGGGGTAACAACGTGTCGATCTGCTGAATCACCTTGAAGCCGCTGTGAGGAAATTCGACAGGAAGCTGCTTGAACTGTCGCAGCATGGATTGCGGATCTACGCTCCAAGCGTCGTCAGTCAGATTTGCACGGATCTCGTTCGACAACGTGTAGAACTTTGAACCCTCTTGGACGATCCCAGTGATCTCACTTGCGGACGTTTCCCAAACAGGTGAAGCGAGTGCCTCAGATGAAATTTCATCCGGCGCGGTCGCAACACGGCGGGAAAGTTCATAAACACCAGAAAATTCAGCAATAGACGCAACGGGCTCGAGATGGAGAGCTTCTGTCACAGCGTTCATTGCTTCGCGGAGCAAGCCGACATCGTTTACTGCTTCGCGCAAACGTTTGATGAGACGCTCTAGGTCGAGAGGCGTGATTGCCTCAAGCCCAGTGCCGTACCAGGCATGCTGCGCGGGGAGCCCGATATCATCAATGCGCTGCGCCAGTTCAGTGAGCACTGAGACAATTCTGCCCTGAACCTCAGGCGACCAACTCGCAGACTCCGGCAGTTCGATCTCCGATGGAGGTATCCCCATTTGCCGAAGGCGAGACAGATGTCCTATGACTTGGTACGGCGTGAGCGCATAAGGCAGATATACGCGGTGCATCCGCTCAGGATGGGCGTTAAGGTCGTCGCGAGCTTCAAGAAGTCGTCTGTTCACCGCATCCGCGGTTTCTCCCTTGGGAGCACCCAGTTCCCAGACCTGTTGAAGTTCTCCAAGTACTGCACGCTTATTTGCCTTACTGGAGTGGAGTTCAAGGCAAGCATCGCCCACACCTGCTTGATCCAGGCGGCGTTTCACGACTTCGAGTGCTGCCATCTTTTCGGCTACGAAAAGGACGGTTTTGCCATCTGCTACCGCTGAAGCAATGATATTGGCGATAGTCTGCGACTTGCCTGTGCCGGGCGGCCCTTGGATAACAATGTCGCGCCCACGTCTAGCCTCGTGAATCGCAATGGTCTGCGAGCTGTCGGCATCGACGATATGCGTCATTTCCGACGGCTGGATATGGGCATCGATCTTATCATCTTCTGAAAGTAGATCCTCGTGCCGAGAGAACCCGTCCGAGACAAGGGACGTGATAAGAGGGCGATCAGTGAATTTTCCATCCGCGGGCCAAAGTGTAGGATCAAGGTCGCGATACATGAGGAATTTTGCGAAGGAAAAAAATCCGAGAACGATGTCGTCCTGCTGCACGGACCAGCCAGGCTTAACCGTAATCGCTGCAGCAACCTGCTTGACATACTCATCCAAGGAGAAGTCATCAGTTGCTTCGAACTCCGGCATGCGGATCTTGTGTACGCGATCGAGAAAAGCCTCCAGCGAAAGGTTCGATGCAAAATCTTCCGATCGGGCTCGCAGTTTGAAACGTTCTGCTGCGCTTGCCCGCTCCAAGAACACCGGAACGAGGATTAGGGGCGCATATCGAATGTTTTCGGCGTTGTTAGGATCGATCCATTTCAACGTTCCGAGGCCAAGGTACAGAATATTGACACCTTGTTCTTCCTCGAGAGTCCGAGCGTCAAAGTAGAGGTCGAGCAAACGCTTCTGTAGTGCATTGGGGGTCATCCGGGTTTGTAGCTTGGTGTCACTGTGACGGACCAGCTTGCCACTCTCATCCCGATCATCGTCGTCAGGGAGCGCGAGCTCAATCAGCTCCTCGCTCGGCTCGCCATCCTTTTGTTCACGCCCCTTTGCGCCCGCAAGGAACGTCATGGCCTTTCCATCTACTACAAGTATCTTGAATATCTCTGATGAGTGCTCATCTACGATGTCGACAGTCTTGGCGCTTTTGGAAAAGCGCGGAACGTTCAAGAGCCTGTTCCTTGCTGACAGATCAAGCAGTTCTGTCCTTGCCCGTTCAATTTTGGCTTCTACAGATAAGCTGCTGTTGAACACAGACTGCTCAACAACGTTCTCGTCGACAATACTATCAGACATGCACTACCCCATTCCCTTTGATGCGAATGATGCACAAACAAGCGTTGCGGTCCAGACTCGGGAAAGCAACTTCACCGTTTATTCTCAATATGCTTAAACATAAACGCGAGAGCTTGGGGCGGCAGGGATTCCAGCATTTGGGAGCGTTGGGGGAAACAATTGCCATTCTACATTAGAAAATCAGTGTCTGCTGGGCCGTTCCGTTTCAATTTGGCTGGAGAAGACGAATAAACCTCATGCGCGACGGCTGGTGGCGCTTTGATACCGTCAATGTTGCAGCGCTGTTTTCTGAAGCGCCTTCCCCCTCATTCTGGGTCGACGGGGGATATCACCTTTCAACCCCGCCATCGAGTTTTCGATAGGATGCAAATGCATCTGAGACGTAGTCAATAAACGCCCTCGTTTTGGCTGGAATCATCCTTCCAGGGGGCAAAACGATGTAGACTCCGAAATCCGACGGCCCCGCCCAGCCAGGCAAGATCTCTTCAAGGGTTCCAGAGTCCAAGTGCATCCCGATAAGCCAGTCTGGTGCGAGGATGATGCCAGCATCTTGTAGTGCGGCTTCGAGGACCAGTTCCGAATTATCCGTAACAAGAGGTCCTGTGGGGCGGACGGTCTCAGACAGACCACCTTTCCTGAGTGGCCAGTCTGGCCAGGATGCATGACTGACAAAGCCTAGACAAGCATGGGCTTTCAGATCGTCCGGATGCTGTGGTCGCCCCCTCTCGTTAAGATAATTTGGAGAAGCTGCGAGAACATTGCGGTAGCTTGCGACTTTCCGCGCCGTTAGCGAACTATCGCTCATCTTGCCCAACCTAATGGTAACATCATAGCCCTCCGCCACAACGTCGACGAAACGATCCGTGAAGCGTGCGTCTATTCGCAGATCAGGGTACATTTTCATGAATTGCGGTAAGAGCGTAGAAATGCGCCGACGGCCGAATGTATTCGGCAAAGAAATGCGTAGGAGGCCCTGTGGGCGCGCGGCAAGATCGGTGATTTCCCTCCCTGCACTCAGCAGTTCTCCTAGGATTGTCTCTATGCGGTGATAGTAGAGCTCTCCAGCCTCGGTTACCCCCACCCGCCTCGTCGTGCGTACAAAAAGCGGCGTTTGCAGTCTTTGCTCAAGGCTCTTGATACGTTTCGAGATTACCGACGCGTCTTTTTGCAAAGCCTTTGCAGCCGCCGCAAAGCTCATGGTTTGCACCACCGCGACGAAGGCTTGCAACTCCTCAATCTGAAAACCCTCGATATCAAATTGCTGCAAATTTTGCATCTGTCTACTGCCTTCAACCCAGATTATGCGACCTCGAAGCCAGTGTATGCTCCATTCATCGTTTCACAAGGAGCACACTATGAAAACTTTCCTGAGCATCGGCACTGGCCCTGGCATTGGTATCGAAACGGCTGCCCGTTTCGCATCTGAGGGCTTCCGCGTAGTTTTGGCTTCCCGCGACACAGGCAAAACGGATGAAATCGCTAAGGCAATCAGAGCAAAGGGTGGCGAAGTAGTCGTCAAACATGTCGATGCCTCAAAGCCAAGCGCAGTGGCGACGCTGGTCAAAAATGTTCAAAAAAACTTCGGCCAGATCGACGTACTTCACTATAACGCTGCAACCCTTCGGCACGCGACAATTGCTGACCAGCCACTCGGCACATTCGTCGATGACCTCGCCGTCAACATCGGTGGTGCACTGGCGGCGATCCAGACTGCCGGTCCCGCAATGCGCGAAAAGAAGGAGGGAACGATCCTGCTGACAGGCGGTGGCTTCGCCTTGTTCCCGCATCCAGAATATTTGTCGATCAGCATCGGCAAGGCAGGCATTCGGGCACTCGCTCAGGGTCTGTTCGAAGATTACAAGGCGCACGGCGTACACGTCGCAACCGTAACGGTGGCAGGCTTTGTTTCACCAGGAACGAGCCAAACTTCGGACATTGCAGAACACTTCTGGAAGCTGCACGCTCAATCAGTAGATGATTGGACTGTAGAGACAGTTTACGAGCCGTGACCCAGCCCATGGGGCGGCAGCGCTTTAACCCATCATTCTATCATACTTCGATACCGCCCCACTTGGGGCGGTTTTGCTATGTTCGCAGACTACTGCCTGTGCATGCGTGCACAGGCAGTACACAGATTTGCATAACCAATGAGAATTGCTTGAGCTGGTAGAACCGGACGATGGCTTCCTATGAATATACTTATCAGCCCACTCGTTTCGAGCAGTTTATTTGGAGGAGGCATAAAGCAGAGGTTGGCATGGCCCAACTACAAAAGAACTGGGAGAAGCATGTGATTGAAAACCCTACAAAAGCCGATTTTGAGCGAATAGCATCGTTATACGGTCTAAACCTGAGCGAGCGAGAGAAGGATACCTATCTCGCGTCAGCCGCGAAGAGTGTCCAGAGCTACAACCGCATTTTGCAAAAGTACGCTCCGCTCCGTGCAACCACTACCAGCAAAACGCTGGGGTACCGCCCCAGTGGAAAAGAGAACAGCTTTGGAGCATGGGCCTGGAAAGGTTCGATCAAGTCGGCAAATGAGGGACTGCTTTCTGGCAAGCGCATTGTTGTCAAAGACAACGTCGCAGTTGCCGGCATGCCAATGGAGAATGGTAGCAATCTGCTGAAAGGCTACTGCCCTAGCGCCAACGCCACGGTGATCGATCGCATTTTGGCAGCAGGCGGCGAGATCGTCGGTAAAGCTGTCAATGAAGACCTCTGCTTCTCGGGCGGGTCTCATACGTCAAAGCCTTCTCCAGTCCTCAACCCGCGCAATCCTAGACACATGTCGGGAGGCTCATCTAGCGGATGCGGAGCACTACTCGCCGCCGGAGAATGCGATATGGCGGTGGGAGGAGACCAAGGAGGCTCTATTCGGATACCAAGTGCTTGGTGCGGTGTGATAGGCTTAAAGCCAACCTGGGGCCTGGTTCCCTATACTGGTGCGTTTCCTATCGAACCAACGCTCGATCATCTTGGCCCAATGGCAAATACCGTCGAGGAGATCGCGCGATTGCTCACCGTCATGGCGGGTCCTGATGGGATAGATGCAAGACAACACTCTCTTGGAGCCGCTCTTCCAGATTACATGGCCGCCATTACCACATCAGCAGCAGGGCTGAAGGTTGGCGTACTTGAAGAGGGTTTTCGAGATTCCTCAGGGGATCCAGCGGTCTACCAATTAGTCAATCGGGCAATCGAGAAAATCAAAAGCTTAGGGTGCTCGGCACATCATGTTTCAATCCCGATGCACATGGACGGTATTGACGTTTGGGGAATGATTGCCACGGAAGGTGCATGGGGAGTCATGCTGGAACAAAATACGGTGGCTTTGGGTACCAATGGGACCCATGACATCGATCTCGTCAATACTTACGCGCGAGCCAAACAAGAAAACGCAGACGAGATGTCCCCGACCGTGAAGTCGGTCGCTTTGTTGGGAAAGTATCTTAGCGAGCGCCACAACACATCACTATACGCTTTCGCACAGAATCTCCGATTCAAATTGCTCAGAGCATATGACGATGTTTTCAAAGACGTGGATATCCTGGTCATGCCCACGATTACCAGGACCGCTTACCCCCATGACTTTGATGCTGATGAATCCTTCGTGCTGGATAACGCACTGACCATGATGCACAACACCGCGGTCTTCGATGTAACCGGACACCCTGCCCTTTCGATACCTTGCGGCACCATCGGCGATCTGCCCGTTGGCATGATGCTCGTGAGCAAGAAGTTTGAGGAGCATAAGCTTCTGACATTGGCACAAGCTTTCCAAAATGAACCAGATTGACCCGCTCTTAGGAGGAATGGACGTGACAAAGAATGAAGCGCTTGAGGCCGATCAGAAGCGCATTCAAGCTTGTTTGAATGCGGATGTTGACATGCTTGACGTAATGATGGCCGACGGCTGCCTTTACATCCATACCGCAGGAAACATCGACACCAAGACCGACTTCATTGCGAAAGTTAAGGATGGGCGCTTGCGCTATCTGGATATTCGGAACGCAGTCGAAAGTGTTGCTACGTGCGGTGACGCGGTCGCCATTGCAGGTGTCTTGGACATGATTGTATTGCGTGCGGGTGTTCAGGCGGATCTGCACATCCGTTATTGCTGCAACTGGGTGAAGACCGCTTCCGGGCCTAAAATGCTGACTTGGCAGGCGACAGCGTTACCGACCTAAGACAAGAGAGGTTGATCTAGCCAGACTTGGCGGCCCGTGATGCACTGTCGCACGCGGGCCGCCAACTTGTTGAGACACTACCACACGTCCATTTCAAACCGCCCGATCAAGACGCTTCCCGCCTCCTGTGCTCCCGTCAATCCTGAACGAACCCCGTTGCGGCGAGTGATAGATTGTTTGCAAACTCTGTGTGCACCAGACGCGCGTCACCTAGATCTCGAGATAAAAAAACCGCCGCGTACGATCTACGCGGCGGTTCGGACAGCCTCTTGGGAGGGATTATCGCATTGTCGGGATTACAAACTCCGCTCCGTCCTTCACGCCAGACGGCCAGCGAGAAGTTACGGTTTTAGTCTTTGTGTAAAAGCGGAACGCATCTGGTCCGTGCTGGTTGAGATCGCCGAAGCCGGAGGCCTTCCAGCCGCCGAAGGTGTAGTAAGCGATCGGAACAGGGATCGGAACGTTGACACCGACCATGCCGACCTGAACCCGCGATGCGAAATCGCGTGCAGCATCGCCGTCGCGGGTGAAGATCGCGACACCGTTGCCGTATTCGTGTTCATTGGGCAGGCGAAGCGCTTCGTCGTAGTTGTTTGTGCGAACTACGCTCAGCACCGGGCCAAAGATTTCCTCCTTGTAGATGCGCATGTCAGGCGTGACGTTATCGAACAGGCACCCACCCATGTAGTAGCCCTCTTCGTAGCCCTGCATCTTGAAGCCGCGGCCGTCGACAACCAGCTTTGCGCCTTCGTTGATGCCCAGGTCGACATAGCTTTTGATACGCTCGAGAGCCTGCTTCGTAACGACTGGACCGTAATCGGCCTTGAGGTCCGTAGACGGGCCGACCTTAAGACTCTCGACACGCGGAATAAGCTTCTCAAGCAGTCGGTCCGCAGTCTCCTGACCAACTGGTACAGCGACCGAAATGGCCATGCAGCGTTCGCCGGCAGAACCGTATCCAGCACCGATCAGTGCGTCGACCGTCTGGTCCATGTCAGCGTCTGGCATGATGATCATGTGGTTCTTCGCACCACCGAAGCACTGCGCACGCTTTCCATTGGCCGATGCACGGCTATAGATATACTGAGCGATCGGCGTAGAGCCCACGAAACCTACCGCCTTGATATCCGGATCGTCGAGGATCGAATCTACGGCTTCCTTGTCGCCGTTGACAACGTTGAAGATGCCCGCAGGCAAACCCGCCTCGATGAACAGTTCGGCGAGACGCATCGGAACGCCCGGGTCACGCTCGGAAGGCTTCAACACGAATGCGTTGCCGCAAACAATCGCCGGGCCTGCCTTCCAGAGTGGGATCATGGCAGGGAAGTTGAACGGTGTGATGCCAGCAACAACGCCCAGCGGCTGGCGCATGGAGTAAACATCGATTCCAGTACCAGCGTTGTCGGTGAATTCACCCTTGAGCATGTGAGCTGCGCCCAGGCAGACTTCGACAACTTCGAGGCCGCGCTGAATGTCGCCCTTTGCGTCAGGAATAGTCTTGCCGTGTTCGCGAGCGAGCAATTCGGCCAGGGAATCCATCTCAGCTTCAACGAGTTCGAGGAACTTACGCAGAATGCGAACGCGGCGCTGTGGATTGACCGCAGCCCAAGCGGGTTGCGCAGCCTTTGCGTTTTCAATAGCGGCACGAACCTCAACAGGGGTTGCTAACGCCACTGTGCCCTGGACAGTGCCGTCCATTGGCTGAAAAATCTCGGCTGTCCGCCCACTGGTTCCGGCGACGTTCTTTCCGCCGATAAAATGTCCGACTTCACGCATTTGGATCCTCCTGTTCGTGCGATGGCCGGGATAATGACTTCTCAAAAAACTTGATGCAAGCTCAGCAAATGCGTATCCGTTGTGCAAAAATTGAAGTAGGTGGAAAATGGACTGGGATGATGTGCGTGTTTTCATTGCCGTCGCGCGAGCCGGGCAAATCCTTGCGGCAGCAAAGCGCTTGGGGTTAAACCATGCGACTGTTAGTCGACGCGTGACCTCGCTCGAGGACGCATTGAAGACTAGGCTCTTTTTCAGACGCACGAATGGTTGTGAGTTAACTCCAGCGGGAGAAGAGTTCCTTCTCTCTGCGGAACGGATCGAGACGGAGATGAACTCTGCGCGATCCGCTCTGGGCGGCGAAGATGTAACAGTCGCCGGAACTGTTAGGGTCGGAGCGCCAGATGGTTTCGGAGTGAGCTTCCTGGCTCCCGCGCTCTCTCGACTTGTGCTCCGGCACCCTGACCTCAGAGTTCAACTCGTTCCGGTTCCGCGCTATTTTTCATTGTCCAGGCGTGACGCTGATATTGCGATCACCGTGGAGCCACCAAGTCAGGGAAGACTCGTGGCCAAAAAATTGGTCGACTACAGCCTCTCACTTTTTGCAAGTGAATCATACTTGAATGGCAACCCTGCCCCAGGCGATGTGTCCGAGTTGTCTGGCCATAGACTAATAGGGTACGTCGAGGACCTCGTCGTCACTCCGTCACTCCACTATGCGCCGGAAGTATCGCGTGATTGGAATGCTGGCTTTGAGATTTCGAGCGCATTGGGTCAGGTCGAGGCCGTTCGAGCTGGCGGAGGCATTGGCATTCTTCACAGCTTCATCGCACGGGAATGGGATGACTTGATACCAGTCCTCCCTTCAGTCCGGGTAACGCGGTCGTACTGGCTGTCCTATCACGAATCCGTCCGTAGTCTGAGCCGGGTGCGCGTCGTGGCAGACTTCATCTCGCAAGCCGTCCATGAGGCATCTGCACGCTTCGCGTGAGCGGGACAAAATGGGCGCGGAAACTTGCACGTGAATATTAAAACGAGGAAAGCCGCACAATCTTCATTGTGCGGCTTCACTTTAGGTATGGCGTTTCCCTAGGAGCGGGCTGTCATCGCGCGATGGCTCATTCTTGTTAGTGCAGAAAATCGCCAGCTTGTTCCCATCGGGATCACGGAGGTAGCCGACATAGAAGTGATTGCCGTATTCCTCCCGAAACCCTGGAGCCCCCTCATCCCTACCTCCACCAGCAATGCCCTCAGCGTGAAGCGTGTTTACTTCACGATGTGTTTGAGCTCTGAACGCGGTCATTGAGCCGTTTCCAACCGTTGCAGGCTTTCCATCGAATGGGGGCATCACATAGAACGCACCGGGGCCATTGTGTTGGTCGGGCACATCTGGGAGTGAATAGATTAGCCTGCCCTTCCATATCTCTAGTTCGTATCCCAGTTGGGGAAGAAACGAAGAATAGAAGATTTCGGCTCTCGGAATATCGTTAGAGCCCACCATGACATAACTCAGCATATGCTTCTTCCTGTCTTTGAGGTTGCTGCGGTCGATCGATTTTCAGGCTGCGTCGACATCAACGAAGTTCGGCCACGTAGAGCGCATGTACTCGATGAACGGTGGGCTAAGACCTTCGCCTTCGAGAAATTGCTTCGTAACCGGAAGCGTTGGTGAAACGTATTCAGGATTGTCTCGCACTCGATGCGGGAAGTCGGCATGGAGGATCGCCGCTCGTCCAATCACGACGAAGTCGCAACCTTCGTCGACAAGTTCTCCAGCCCGCTTTGCACTCATGATCTTTCCGGCTGAACCAACTTTCACCCCGTTTCGAGAAAGTTCCGTGAAGAGGCTCAGAGTCGTCCTGTCTCTTCCTGTCAAATCGGTCATCCGCTGCTTCGAATCCCAAAGAGCCAAGTCGAGATAGTCAATCGCCTGCCTCCGGAACGTTTCTGCGGCCACGTCTCGAAGCTCCTCCGGATCAAGACCGAAACGCTCAACAGACAGCCGTAAACCGACCTGAAAACTCGGACCAGTTAACTTCCGGATGCCGTCAATAATCTCAAAGATGATCCTCGAGCGATTTTCCAAAGATCCGCCGTAGCGGTCGCTCCTTCTGTTCAGAGCGGGAGACAGGAATTGTGATAGGGCAAATCCGAACGCTCCATGGAGAACAACTCCGTCGAAACCAGCCTGTTCGGCACGAACGGCAGCCATGATGTAGCTATCTCGAAGCTCTTCGACGCGCTCGATTGACATCGCCCGCGCGCCAGATACGGGATCATCGGAGGCCGCCGCAGGTATGCCACCCAGCGCTGGGTCGACCCGATGTCCTCCGTGGTGGATCTGGACTGCTGACAATGAGCCACCGCGCCTGATCCCCTCAGCCATTCGCTTCAAACCAGCCAGATGGCGATCGTCGTGAATTCCCAGTTGTCCGAGAAAGGTTTTGCCCCCGGCTTCCACAGTAGTGGCGCAAGTCTGCGTCAGTGCGTAACCACCGCGCGCAGCACGTGTAACCCAGTCGACATCATAATCGGTCGCCAATCCGTCGGGTTCGCTTTGCCTATTTGTAAGGGGTCCCAACATGAATCGATTTTTCATCGGCGCGCCGTGCAGCAGTGGCACAGGCTCAAACAAATCAGACACGGACACAGTACGTTACCTCGTTCTTTGGTACGGAACCGCCTTCCAATGGCGGGCTATCCTTAACTTAATCGAGGAAATACATCTGACAACAGATATTGTCAAATATTGCATTTCAGGCTTGCCCAACCTATATGCGTGCCTGTCAGACCATCCTTTTGCACGCGTATTCGATGTGGTAGGGATGCCGTGGAACGAGAAGGTTGTTCGATGACTGTCACCAAGGTGAAACGACAATATCGAGGAGATAGCGCTGAAGCGCGACGGCTCGAGAGAAGGACGAAGCTTCTCGACGCAGCAAAACGGCTGTTTGGTCAGCGCGGATTTCACTCGACCACCGTCAAAGCCATCTGTGAGGAAGCAGGACTAACTGAAAGGTATTTTTACGAGAGCTTTCCAGGAAACGAGGCTCTCTTCATAGCCATGCACAAGCGGACGAGTGACAGGATCATTTCGACGCTGTCCGAGGCGCTGGACGGATCAAGGAACCCGCTACGAGCTGTCATAGAAGCTTATTTCCAAGACATCATGAATGATCCTGTCTCGGCAAAGCTGTTCGCCGTGGACGCTGGTTTCATCAGCCGATCTGCAAGTGAAGTCTGTGCCTCATGGAGAACATCGTTTGGGCAGATCCTGGTTCGAGCCACGGGTGGAAGTCTGTCTGATACGTCACCAATCCTTCGGAGCGGCATTGTTAGGGCGCTATTAGGTCTTGGCGTGGACTGGATGGACGGTGGCTTCGCTGACCCGCGCGACGAAATTGTAGAAGCTGGTCTTCGCATCGCGCAAATACTGGAACAACAACGATCCAGTATTTGAAACTGCGTTTGGGGCGCTCGAAAGCGCCCCTTCATTTCAAGCAGCCTTGGATCGACCCAAGAAAACCCAGCGTCCTTCTGCGTCAACCAGCTTGAAGCCGAGGCTGTTAATGTAGCCGAGCGTAATGCCAAGAAGGAGCGTCGGGACGATAAAGTACCATTTGTCCAGACCGATCAAAAAGGTGCTCGCGATCGCTCCGAACATCATCGGAATACTGCTGCAAAGTCCCTTCGGAGTAACAATCAAGTGGAACGCGCATAGAACAGACGTGACGACGAAAATTACGATTCCGGTCGTTGCTGCGGACGGCACTCCATGAGATGAAACATAGCCAATCCCATAGATGAATATTGCTGCCCACACGACTCCGATGATGGCACTGCTGCAGTAATTGAAGAATTCCTCCTTCTTGGCACCACCATTCAAAAAAATCGGAAGCGCAATGAAAGTGACGGGTAGCAGCCCCGCCGCGCCTAAAGGTGTCATTGCGTAGAGAAAAGAGTAAAGTCCAGTCGTCGCACCGATCCATAGACCGACGTTGATTCCGAAGCGTATGTTCATACGATTTCCCCTTTGTTTATAGCTGAACCGCCTGGCGGCCAGTTAGTTCTCCCAATCCAAAAGCCATGCGGAGCAACAACGACTGCCACTTCGCAGGTTTGGTTCTGCAGTTTGTTAGACACGGATCCTCTACCGTGAGACCAAGCGATGCCCTCCCGTATCGACTACATCAATTTTTCAGGAACGATGGAGAGGTCCTCCATCATCAAAATCACTCCAAATGCCCAGCCCGAGCCTTATTGGCTTCGGCTAAATCTCCGACTTTGGAGAGGCCTTTAATCGTACAAATCCCGCACCTGCCGTGACTGCGAGAAAAGCAGTCAACCCGGAAAACGCGAGCATTGTTGGCATATGAGCCGCAACGTTCTCCCAGTGCGGTGTCACCACCTCGGCACTATTGAATACCTCGCCCGAGTATTCGCAGCCTATGAACGCGACACCACGAAGTGTGGCTTCCCTATCAATCCTTGATATCAAATCGCCAGCTTGGTTTGATACATCTGGCATCGTGCGCATATGCATGAGCAGTTCTTTGGCAGCCGATAGGTATGCGTGGGAGCATTCATTGAAAGGGCTCCCCTCGTCCGTGTTGGATCCAGGCATGATCCCCCACATACAGTACGTTCTTTGAATGCCCTCGAAATTCAAAAGTGACCTAAACTTCGAGTCTGTCTTCTCCACTGTTCTCGCGACGGCGAGAATGGAAGTTCGAAACTCTGCCACAACGCCCATCTCACCGTGCGATAGACTTCCGATCTCCACGCCCGATGTATTTCCAGGCTTATAGCTGCCGTGAGCCCACCCCACCCCTGCTGACACATTCAATGTCAGCAAGAGGATCAGGATCCGGTACAGATGCATAGTGCAGTCTCCCTCGAACCTTTTGCGCGCACATCACCGATTGTAGACGGATGCGGGGACGCTTTGTTGGACCAAGATTCTCTCTGCGAGCCACCCGAACAAACCACCAATCGTCAGCCATACGATAAAATGGATCGCGAGCGACACGGCACGGAAGCCCCAGAGCAAGGATGTGGAGAAGTTCTCCGGCACCTCGTTCACTGAAGGCAGCAGTGAAAGCGCGATCGTAACGAAGGCAGCATAAAAGAGCCCCGAAACGACAATGGCTCTAAATCCGCCGAACCTCGCATAAAGGCTCCGCGCCGCCAGGATAGCCAGGACCATGCCAAAGACTGATGCCACAATCATCACAAAGAACAATTCCGTTCGAGCGCCGATAGTCTCCGCGCTCCCGACAGCAGGCGGATTTGCTGGATACTTCAGCATTGGAACGGTGACCAGCGAGATGAATGCAGCCAGCGCGAGCACCCCGGACGTTGCCCTTGGACCCAAAGACCCCAGCCGCCCGTGAGCGAATGCGAAAGCGAGTGCGAAAATCCCACCAACTGCCGTGCTGAACGCGACAATCCCGGTGAAGAGACCGAGCCCGGCTTGTGTGGCCCGGCTGATAACTTCGGGTTCGGCAACCAAGCCGGCCGCCTCGCTTTGTTGTTCTTCAAAAGCAATTGCCTGATCGACCAAAGGCTCGCCGAAATACCTAGCGAACCCGAAGGCAAGAATGCCAGCGATCAGGCCAACGATCATACCTCTGAGAAGGAGTTGTCCGGCCATGATCGAGACCCTCAGTGGCAGGGGAAGGCGAGCAGGTGCCGCCCATCGTGCACGAACTCATGAACCTGATTTAGGTTCAGCATCGAGGCAACGCCCTCCTCTGCGCCGACGAAGTAGATGGCGAGCAAGAGCATCAGACCGCCAAAAATCGCCCACGGCGCAACTTTTGCGACCGGGATCGGCTCATAGACGGTTTCAGTGGTCGGAAAATTGAATGGATAGGCAGGCATGTTGTTCTCCTCATTGAAGGGTTTATTCGATTATTATTCGTGGTGCGGCGACCTATTGGTCGCCGCTTTCTTCGAGGTTGGCGATTTAAAACACCTCATCACGAACGTGATCGCGGTACTCGTGTTCGCGTTCATGCAGCGCATCGTGCTCGAAGAGCTTCGCAGGCTCCAGGCATGCTTCGAGTGCATCAAGCCAGCGGTGGTAGTATTCATCTACCCCGTTCTGCCCCTGCTCCTTGATCGCCTTTGCAAGTTCCGCACGGAACTTGTCCCAAGGGAAATAACCCGCCTGGCACATGCTGACTGCCATACCAAAGGCACGGCTTTGCCATGGCGCATCAAACACGAGTTCGCCGTTGCTACGCGGCACTGCGATCTCGCCTGTCATCGAGCTGATGTTTTTGTCGACGCGCGCCCCGGCTGTATCGGTCGCGCATTCCACCGCCGCCGCGCTCATCACGCCGCAGCCTTGGAAACCGGCGCGAGGACCGTCACGCCAACCATGGAATCGCGTGTGACGAGCTTCGCCAGTTCATCCTCCGACAGGCCTTCACTGCCTGCAGGACGCTTCGGAAGGACGAAATACCGCACTTCCACGTTGCTATCGAGAACCTTGACATCGACTTCGTCACCGATGGTCGTGCCAAACTCTGCCAGAACCTTTCGGGGCTCACGCACGACACGCGAACGATACGGCGTATCCTTGTACCAGCGCGGCGGAAGCCCCAGGACTGGCCATGGATAACAAGAGCAAAGAGTGCATACGATGACGTGGTGCTGCTTGTCGGTGTTTTCCACTGCGCGGAGGTTTTCACCTTCCATACCGCTGAAACCCAGTTCGCGAACCGCTTCGGTAGCGTTGGCGAGAAGACGCTGCTTGTATTCCGGGTCTACCCATGCCTTCGCGACAGCTTTAGCACCGTTCATCGGACCGATGTCGTTGGTGTACATATCGATGATTTCATCGATGATCGGCCCCTGCAGGACTCCTTTTTCCCGGAGAAGGGATTCCAACGCGCGAGCGCGGACCTCACCTTCCGAGAGATCGTGCGTGTGATGACCATCACCATGATCGTGAGAGTGAACGTTCATAGTCTAATCCTTTTCAAGCAGCAGTTTTGAGATCGGTAGCAGGGTCCATGTAGCTCTCGAAAAGATCGAGAACGACAGAAGAATTCGGCTCGGCCTGCTCACCCCAGAGTTCCTTGCCGTCGAACACGACAGTGTAGGAAGGCTCTGGGTTTTCACCCTTCCGATGTGCGATTGTGTCGGGCATCGGGTAGGTACCGGCATAAGAGACGATCGTGCCTGTCTTGCCCCAAACAAACCGTGGCAGGCGTGTGTGGCCCGGGACCGCCTTCAAACGGGCCGTCACCTTGTCGCCGACCTTGTAGTTCTGGATGCCATCCGGGCGACGGGCTTGCAGCCCGACGTAGGCGATACCCTTTGCACCTTGCCGCAGTTTCTCGAGGACCTCCGGATCCACCGCTGTCGGCGGCTCGGGTAAAGTCCCTGCCAGCACCATTTTCTGACGCTCTTCCAGTTCAGCACGCGTGACGTGACCGTCCCGGATAACGAGCTCTTCCATAGATTCGAGCCAGTGAACGTAGTACATCGTGTTCAGATAGCGGTCGGCTGGCATAAGTTCGATTTCGTGTCGAAACTCATCGAGGGCCCAGGTTCCCTGGATAGCCGCCACGAAGAGCATACTGAAAACCATGCCCTCCCAACGCTCGTGAAATACCTCGTCATCGACGGGGTTAATTGGGCCGAGGTTGTGAAACCCGCCGCAGTCATGAATCCCAATCATTATTGTTCCCTTTCTTCCTCTTGCTTTTTCTCATTCCTGATGTTGTCGGCTTCTACGCCCCCAGCAATTCGTGCTGATCAAGGTCATGGGGGTCGACGACACCGACGATCCTTCCTTTTTGAATTCTGAGAATGCGGTCTGACAGAGATGTCAAAAACTCGAGATTCTGCTCGACGATCACGATAGACAGCTCGCCAGCAGCTTTTTTCGCCAAGAGCGTATCGATGATCTCATCGATGATCGACGGTTGGATACCCTCAGTGGGCTCGTCCAGAAGCACCAACTTCGGCTGCGTACACAGGCATCTCGCCAAGGCGAGAAGCTGTTGTTCTCCGCCAGAGAGCGCTCCGCCGGGACGGTCGAGTAGACGCTTCAGCCTTGGGAAGTCGCTCAAAGCTTTGTCGATGATGCCGTGGTCTTCCTTCGGAAGCGCTGCAGTTCCCATCCGGAGATTTTCGAGAACCGTGAGGGCTGGAAATATTTCTCGTCCCTGTGGAACGAGGCCCATTCCAGCGCGCGAACGGTCATGCGTTTTTTTATGCGTTACCTCAGCACCGAGAAATTTGACGCTGCCGCTCGTTGATGGAATCCGGCCCATCAACGCCTTCATCAACGTGGTCTTTCCCATTCCGTTGTGACCAAGAATTCCGAGGAATTCGGACTCTCCCATCGAGAAACTAATGCCATCGAGAATGGGGACTCGACCATAGCCGGCACGAAGGTCGCGAACATCGAGGACGCTGCTCATACGACTGTCCTCCCAAGGTAAACGTCACGGACACGCTGATCTGCGACGACTTTTGCGAACTCGTCCTCCACCAACACCTTCCCCTGGTGAAACACGGTCACCTTCTTTGCGATCATCTTGATGAACTGCATGTCGTGCTCAACCACGACAACAGCGCGCGTTCGATTCATGTCGAGAATGATCTCAGCCGTACGGATTGTTTCTTCATCGGTCATACCGGCAGCGGGTTCATCAAGGAGAACGAGATCAGGGTTCGTCGCTAAGACCGTCCCGATCTCCACCCATTGACGCTGGCCATGTGACAATGTCCCGACGACGCGTGATGAATAAGCACCGAGCCTGATGAGCTCGAGCTGCTCTTCTACCTTCTCCTGCAACTGTCGTCCCGAGAAGCGACGGCGAGCAGCAAGCCAGACGTTTTCCCTGACCGTGAGACCTTCGAATACAGAAGGCACCTGATTTTTAATCCCAACTCCAAGGCGGGCGATCTCGTGGGAACTGTGACCCGCGACCGACCGCCCCTTGAGTTCAATTGAGCCTTGCGTTGGAGTGAGTTGACCAGTGAGCATCTTGAAGAAAGTGCTTTTGCCAGCACCATTCGGCCCGATGATGCAACGCAGCTCCCTGTCGCCTAGGACAAAATCTACGTTGTCGTTAGCTACGACACCTCCGAAACGCATCGTAAGGTTTGAGGCAGTAAGAATAGCTGTCGCGCTCATGCGTGCCTCCCATTGGTGACAACGGTCTCGGTAGGTTTCGCTTTTTTGAGACGAAATATTCTCGCAAGGAGGCGCTCGATCGTGGGAGCGATACCCTGGGGGAGCAGCCGCACGAAGCCTACGAGAACGATACCCAAAGCCAGGTAAGAGTTCAGCGTCTGCTGCGTACCAACCCATGCGACCAACTGCTGTATGAAGATACAGCCAATGACAGGACCAACGAGAGTTCCGAGACCACCCACGACTACCCAGATGATTGTCTGCGCAGACAGCGATAGCGCAAAGACTGCAGGGCTAACGAACGCACCCCAGTTCACAAACAAGCAACCTGCGAAGCCAGATATGGCACCACCGAGTACAAACATGCCCAGTTTGATCAGCCGAGGATCGTAGCCTAGGAGTGCGGCGCGCGTTTCATTTTCGCGGACACCTACGGCAATACGGCCGAATGTGCTTGCAAGGATCAGCTTGAGGACGAGATAAATGGCAATCACACAACCGCCCGTGAACCACCACGATTGCTCAGGAGACAAAACGTAAGACGGATCACCGATTGCGTTGAACGTTGGAACAGACGGAATACCGTTGAAGCCGCCGATACGGGCTGTTCCGATCTTGTATTCGTCACCCGACGTTGAGTTAACAACGTTGAAGAGGATGAGGCTTACTGTCAGCGTTATCACGCCAAGATAAACGTCGCTTACCCGTCCGTAGAACATGAAGTACCCTAGGAGTGCAGCAAAGATCGAAGGGAGTAAAATGGCGACAGGAATAGCCAGTGTGGAGTCACCAAAGTTGATTACTCCTATGGCGTAAGCGTACGCACCAAGCCCGAAGAACGCGGTCTGACCAAAGGAAAGGATGCCACCAAAGCCCCATATGAACGCCAGAGCCAAGGCAAGGACCGACATTGACGCATAGAGCGTGAATTGCATCAGCGTGAACAGATCGACCAGATACGGCATCAACGCGGTGATTACACATACAGCGATAAGTGCAGCAATTTTGGTTGCTTTAGTAATGAGCGCCATTACAGCCTCCCCTTGAAGAAGCGGCCAGTAATGCCTTGTGGCAGCAACCTAATCAGGATGATCGCACAGACGAAGAGAATTACCTCGCCGTAGACGGGCGTTGTGAAAAACGTTGCAAGCTGGTTGATCGTGCCGAAAATGCCCGACGCTGTCGCAGTACCAACCAGAATGGCAGAGCCACCGCTGACCACCGTGATGAATGATTTGGCGATGAAAGCCATGCCCATAACGGGAGTGATACCGGACACAGGAGCAATTATCCCTCCGGCGAGTCCGCTGACGGCCGCACCGACGGCAAAGGTTGTCATGTAAACAGTACTAGGATTCACACCGAGGGTCTGGGCCATTGCTGGATTTTGCATCACGGCGCGCGCGACCATACCTGCTCGCGTGAACCGTAACACACCATATGTCGCGGCTAGGAGAGCCAGCGCAACGCCAATAGTGAAGATCGTGTACCAGCTTGCTGAATAGAGCCCAATTCGGAAGCTGCCGAGCGGTGTCGGCACACCCTGCATCGTGTTACCGAAAAACGTCGTTACCAAGCCTATGAGCAGCAGGCTGAGCCCCCAGGTGGCGAGCATTGAATCCACAAGACGGCCGTAAAGATGACGGATAAGCACCCGTTCGACCACGATCCCAACCGCACCCGTAACAAGGGGAGCGACCACCAGGATTGAAATCCAAATGTTTACGCCAGCGTTGGCGGAGATGACCGTCGCGTAAGCGCCGATCATTACGAATTCGCCATGTGCAAGGTTGATGACACGCATCATGCCAAACAGGATTGCGAGCCCAAGACATAGGATGAATAAACCGGATGCCCTATTCAGGACATCCAGCAGGATAATGAGATATAGATCCATCGCACTTTCATTCGATTAATTCCAGGAACAGTGATGGCGCGGGCCATCACAACGAGATTTCGAACTGCTTGTTCTCGTTTGGATTTTCGATGAGATTGCAGACGCTTGCGGTGTCTTCCGGCTTCGCGTCAGGATAGCTCTTGATAACGTTCCATTTCCGATCCTTGACCTGCGCAAGGAACGTGTTTCGGATCGTGTGGTGTGTCTGATGATCGATGGTGACCTTGCCGCTTGGTCCATCGAATGAGATGCCCGATTCGAGCGCCTCAATGACAGGAACGCGGTCGACTGTTCCGGCCTTCTCTACGGCTTTTGCCCACAGGTAAAGACCTTCGTAAGATGTCGCGGCCGTCTCACTCAAATACGGGATAGCTGGCATTTGGGCTTTGAGCTTGGATACGAATTGCTTGTTTGCATCCGTCTCAAGCTCTTCAAAATAACCGAACGTTCCATAAACGCCCTCTGTCTCGGCTTGATCGAGGACCTGCGGCTCATTGTAGAGCCCGAAGGACGACGAGGCGATCGGGATCTGCCCTTTCATCCCAGCGGCGGTCCATTGACGGTAGAACGAAATGTGGTTGCCACCGACAAGAACCGAAAGAACGAGATCGGGTTTGGCCGCCTGAATTTTCGAGATGGTAGCGCCGAAGTTGTTCACGTCGAGCGGGAAGAATTCAACGGCAAGCGTCTCGCCACCGTTGTCTCGAACGAACTTCTGCATCCACTTCGCCGAGATTTGGCCGAAGTTGTAATCGGCACCCACGATGTAGACTTTCTTGCCGCTGTTCTCCATCGCGAACGGCACCAGCTTCTGCACCGTTTGAGCTGGTGTTGTCCCAGTGCAGAAGGTGTTGCGGTCGCAAACCCCGCCCTCATACAGCGAGCCGTAGAAATAGAGCGTCTTGAAACGCGAAAACACCGGTCGGATCGCTTCGCGCGAAGAGGACGTGATGCCACCAAATACCACGTTCGCCTTGTCACGAACCGCAATTTGCTGGGCGTACTGCGTATAGATCTGGTTGTCGGATTGCGGGTCGTAGTGGATCAGCTTAAGTTCCCGACCAAGAAGGCCACCTTTGGCGTTGATCTCGCCGATGCCAAGCTTGAGAGCTTCGACCATCGGGATACCGTTCGCGGCCAGTGGGCCAGATTGATCATGAAGCGATCCAACAAGGATCGGATCGGCGGCTTGCGCGTTGCGCAGAATGCCTGGAGCGAAGAGTGCGGTGGCAGCAATGCCAGTGGTGCCGAGAAAGCGGCGACGCGTCGTTTCCATAGAGTTCCCCATTCTTTGTGATGGTAAATTTCTGGTCCCAGCGACGCCGATGTCGCAAAAGCAAAAAGCCCGCAGGTCCGGTTTTCACGGACGCAGCGGGCAACGATGCCATATATTTTCCTGGATCAGGAACCGTAGCGTGGCCACCAAATCTGGAGGGGACGCTTTCGATGAGTAAACGTTAGTCCATGAATTTCGACTTCACAAGATGGAAAGTCGCATGCACATAGAAAATATTTTCATTTAAAAACAATAAGATAGAAGAAATCCTCTAAAATGAGATAGAATCCGCTGGGAAACCGGGTTCAGGAACCTTCGGCTTCCGGAGGGGTTGCAACCTTGTCTGAACTCAGTGATGCCTCTGAAACAATCCGCTGTGCAAACTGCTCGATAGACAACCGTGCTGCCATGGCTTGCTCGCGGAGTTCGCGATGGGCTTCGTCCTCAGTGATGGTTTTGGTCGCCATCAGGATTGTCTTGGCGCGGACAACCACTTGCTCGCCCAGCACTTTCCGCTTGAGGCGACGGGCATCACGGGCGTTGCTGTCGACCTGGTTCCAAACATTTCGCGCAATAGCCAGGTTTGTCAGCAGACCAAACGGCTTGATCGGGTAGCTGATAACCGCGAGTGCGCCGGACTCCAGTACGAGTTGCAGTGTCGACGGATCCTCATAGCCGACAACAGCAACAATAGGCGGTCGCGGGTTGGGAATTTGTTTGAGAAAGGCCCTCGTTTCCGCACGTTGCTCGTCTCGTATTGCGATGATCAACATATCGATCTTTTTGGGAAGAGACTGCGGTACTGGCCAGACGAGCTGAGGTTTGCAACCGATACGGCGTAGGTGTTCCGTAAGTTCCTTACCTTCGTTGTCCAATGGATGTACAACGACAACGGGTAGATCCCTCAATTCGCGCAGAATGGCGTAAGACATATTCGTCACCCCAAAATGGCGAGATCAGATTCCTCCTGGTCAAGTCGATCATCGTATCGCTTGATGAAGTCCAGAAGGTAAGGATCCGGCATGACACGCTCTTCGGGAGCGCTTACGATCTCGTAAGGTGCGCCTTCCTTTACGCGAGCGACTCTTGGCCAAAGTAAGACGTGGTTTGTAGATCGATCTATTCTTACTGGCCCCTGCGGTGCATCAAACTCGACCTCGTAAAGAGCCGGAAGGAGCGCATCGATGCTATCGTCTCCCGCAATCGCCAACGCCGTCGCGAAGAGATGAACCGAGTAGTAAGCTGCTTCTGCCGGGGCAGTCGCTGGGAGGGTGCCACCCGTTCGTGATCGCATTGCCGATGCGAAAGCCTGCGCGGACGGTGTTTGCAGGCTATCGAAAAACGGCGCTGCGATGATATGTCCCTCGGCCGCTCCGGGTTGAAGCAGCGCGATGTCTACTTCGCTGGTAGACTGACTCGCGATCGGTGTTTGCTTCGGATCGAAACCTGCGGCGTAGAACGCCGAATAGAATTCCGGGATCCCCTCGCCTACGATCGTTGAGTAGATAGCGTCCGGTTTAGCATCGCGAATTCTCGCGATAATCCGTTCGATATGCCGTTGCTCCAGTTCCAATGGAACGTAAAGCTCGTCCACCACCTGCCCTCCCTCGTTTTTGACGAGATCGGAGATGATCCGGTTCGAGGCGTAGGGATAGACGTAGTCAGAACCGACAAGGAAAATCCGTTTCCCGCAATGCTCCATCAGGTAGTCCACAAGCGGGACTGAGTTTTGATTTGGAGCTGCCCCAGCATAGATGCAGTTTCGGGAGTATTCGAAACCCTCGTAAGTCGTGGGGTAGAATAGCAATGCGTTGTTCGCCTCGACAACGGGCACAATGGCTTTTCTCGAACTCGACATGTGAGCGCCGAATATCACGTTGACCCGTTCGTCTCTGCAAAGCTCCTGAGCTATGGCTCCGTACCTTGCAGGCTTTGATGCAGGATCGCGAAAGATTGCTTCAAATTTGCGTCCGAGCACGCCCCCGCGATCATTGATTTCGTCGACAGCAAGCTGAATTGCCGCTCGCTGCGGCAATTCCATGTCCTTGGTGACACCGCTTTCGGAAAGAATCACTCCTATCCGCCACATTTCCTGCGTCATGTCGTAGCCTGTTCGATTGGAGGATGGTTGCTCGGCGGACGAGAGTTCGCGCCTAGGTTAGCACCCCTACTACATGCACGACTATCAACGAGCTTGCCGACATGTCAACGCACCTCGGAAGGGCGCATTTTGCTGCCGACCTACGGTCGGGGGAAAGCGCACTCAAAAAAAAATTTAAACTTCGATGTTCGACCACTAGGCAAAACCACAAAATCGTCGCTAATATCGTCCCACGGTAAACGCGTCCCTTGAGCAACAGGCCACGCGCCGTCCGGCTGTATAGTCCGGCACACCGAGGTCGATCTCGTCAACTGCGCGAGCATAATGGCCTCGTTTCGACAGCGTCGTCGAGCACTCAATCGAAACTGAAATCCTTCCGGGAGCGTGAGCGATCGTAGCCAAATTTCGGCATACGTCGCCGCAGGGGATTCCCGCTGGACTAAACTGGGAGCGTTAGCTTTGGCCATACCTGCACCAACGATCGATGAAATCCTGTCGATCTCCGACAAGCTCGGACTCAACGTAAGCGCGGACGACGCAAAATACTTCGCCGAGGTTGTCGGCACGAACGTGTTGAACTACGAAATCGTCGACAAGATCGTCGCGTCGAGACCAGTGCCCGACTACTCAAGCCGCAAATACACCGTACCTACCAAGGAAGAAAATCCAAACAACGCCTGGTACGTCAAAGCATCCATCACTGAAACGGCGACAGGACCACTTGCCGGACGAACTGTTGCCATCAAGGATAGTATCCCTGTTGCAGGGCTTCCTATGACGGCTGGATCAAACATCTTCGACGGCTACGTGCCAGATTTCGATGCCGAAGTCGTACGTCGCATCCTGGCAGCAGGCGGTACAATTGCGGGCAAGGCCCATTGCGAGTACCTGTGCTTTTCGGGCAGCAGCCACACCTCCACTGCGGGGCGCATCGAAAACCCCTGGGGCAAAGGACTTTCGGCGGGGGGCTCATCGTCGGGTTCGGCCTCAGTTGTTGCAACAGGCGAAGCGGACATGGCCCTTGGAGCTGATCAGGCAGGATCGATCCGCATGCCTTCCTCGTTCAGCGGCATTGTCGGCATCAAACCAACCTACGGCCTCGTTCCATACACTGGCATTGCTCAGCTCGACGCATCGTTCGACCACGTTGGGCCCATGACAGCAAACGTGGCAGACTGCGCATTGCTGCTAAGCGTAATAGCAGGGCCGGACGGTGTGGACGAACGGCAGAAAGGCCATCTGCCAGGTGATTACATGGCAGCCCTCACACAAGGCGTGAAAGGGCTGCGGATTGGCATTCTCAAGGAAGGTTTCGAGGTCCCGGGCAGCGACCCCCTCGTGACTGAGAAAGTTCGTCAGGCGGCAAAAACACTCGAAAGTCTCGGTGCGACATTGGTCGATGTCTCCGCGCCACTGCATAAGCATGGTCTCGATATCTGGATCACGCTGGGCTGGATCGGAATGTCCGAGACCGCTCTGAACACCCATGGGATCTCTATCTTCCGCCCGGACGAGTACCCGATCTCGCTCATGGAATGGGCTCGTGACAATGTGTCTGGTGTGAAGGACGCTCCAGCGAGCATCAAGCTGTTCTTTTTCATCGCAGAGCACGTGAAAAAGAATGTTGGATATGTGGGCTATGCGAAGGGCTGGAATGCGGCGCGCATGCTCCGTGCGGAGTACGACAAACTTCTGGAGGACGTAGATCTCCTCCTGATGCCCGCTACGCCAATGACTGCTCTCCCGCTTCCTGACGAGAATACTTCGCTGGAAGTCGAGCTCAAAACATCCCATCCGATGGCGTTCAATACTGCGCCGTTCGATATTAGCCACCACCCTGCTCTCACCCTGCCGGCTGGCGGAATCAACGGAATGCCCGTCGGCATGATGCTTGTCGGGAGACATTTCGATGAGGCTACCATCTTTAGGGCAGCAGCAGCGTATGAAGCTACGGGCGAAGGGGCGTATCGGCGATAAGTGTCACAGAGCCCGGGAACTGTGCGGTTGCCGGGCTACCACACCTTCGACCAACATTGGGTGGTCATTTCTGCCAAAGATCACGTTATGCAGGAGTCGGCTTAGCCTGCGATGCACGAAATAACGGATTTGCCATTGAGGTAAGAATATGAGGCGGTCGCTATGCAGGCAGCCCCTATGGCCACGACGGCAATAACGACGAGCGCAATCTTGTGATAGGTAATCCGCCACTGAAGATTATCAAAGGCGGTTGTGATGGAATCTCCTAAGGCAGCAAATTCGTTACGAAGCTTTGTTTGCTGTCGTGAGACATCCTGCTCAATTACCGTCAATGTGAGATACTGATTGATTATTGCGACGGTAAGCAGTGCGATAAACACCCAGGCACCGAAAATTACTGCAGTGTTGCTCCAGAACGGCAGGCCGCAATTGGGAGCCTCTTTCAGTTGCGTCGCGACAACAATGGTTGCGACCGGGATACCCAGCAACTGACCTTGGATGTCAACGATCGTCTTGTGAATCTTCCCGATTAGATCGACACGGGCGGCTTCCATTTCACCCTTGATCTTCGAGTAAGAGAAACTCGATGCAAAGAGCCGATAACCGTTCGCGACCTCTTCAACTATCGCATCAAGATTGCGCAAGAGATACGCTAGCCTGGATTGCGGCTTTTGACTCGCCACAAGCTTGACCACCGCCTGAGACAGTATCGCAAGCTTCTGATCCTTATGCATTGAATCCGAGAACACCGCGCAAAGCTTTGCCACATCGGACAAGTTGATATCGAGCATTTGCCGTTCAGAAAGCCGGAGAGGAATAGCGACCTTGCTATCGGTTACGAACACCATCTCTTGACGTGTTTTATCGACGTAAGCAGCAGCCTCCGCAACAAGTTCCATCACCGAAATCATTTGTCGGTATCGAATTTGAAGGGACTGCGGTGGATGGTCCTTGCTGCTTATCTTCGGCCCGATGATAAAATAATTATCCGGTTGTCTAAGGAGCGCGCCGTCAACCTTTAGCAGCGCGTCAAAATCATTGACCAACCATCCAAGTGATTTTTTAGGCGCAGCTAGATGGAGGCGAAGCGTGCGCCCGAGGACAATGTCGCTGTCTTCGCCTTCCAGTAAGGAAATCTGCGCCGCGCTGTGGTTTTCTTCTTTTGTTACGAGTTTTACGATGGAAACGATGTTGTCGTCGTTGAGCGTAAGAGTCCCTTCACGGTCATCTTCGATGACCATTCGCTTGTAGACTTCTAATAAATGCTCAAACGAGAGATTTTCCATCATCAATATCTGAACGCAGATCATTCAACAAATCTAGCGGTAATTCGCGAAGGATCAGAACGTTGTTTTCCTTGTCAAAAGAAATGGGACCGGAATTCAAAGCCTCACGATCAAACTCTAGGCTCCAGTGTTTTGTTTTCGCCTGAAACCGCACCAAGCGCGCCAGACTACCGCGATGTGGTACAAAGTGATCGTTTAGCTTTCTCTCCGGATCTGTCAGAGTTTCAAGCAGTGCATCCGGATTTTCCGGCTCCATTTCATTGGAGAACGCCGAAAGCGACAGCTCCTGCTGACCCTTTGCCAGTCTCTCGCAAATATCCTTCGCTTTCTTTAAGAAAGCCTGCTTTTCCTCGCCTCGCCATCCGTTCGCTTCCGCATAGTCACCGATTGCCTTCACCAAGGCCTGGGTATCGTATCGCTCCGCGACGGAGGTATCGCAACCCAAGAACTCCTTGAAGTACTCGGCGATATCGCCCTTGCCTTTGAGAAAGCTGATGTAGCGGTCTTCGCCAGCCAACCACCCTGTCATGTTTATGCGGCCAGCAAAACGAAAGCCTTCCATGTCCAGATGCTTCACATCCTCGACATCCAGCTCTTCAGTGAGGGCTGCGCCGAGCGTATCATTGATGATCGCGACAAGCAGATAGTCTTTCGCGTCTCGTTCAAAGTGGGCAAAAAAAACGTGACCGCCGCGCGCATTTTTTTGACTGGCCTCCTTCTTAAGGGTCAGCATCATGGCGGAAGTTAATGCATTGAAATCACCGTAGTTGGAATCAACATACTCCCGGACATGCGTCTGTGTCGGGTAGTTGGTCTCGTCATCAGCAAACTTGCCATGCGACTTCGATGCTCGGCGGTGGTAAAGACTGTATAGTAGATCAATAACACGTTGAGCCGTGTTCGTTACGGCAAGGTCATTCTTACCGAGTTTGATCCCAAATCCCCGTTCGGCAGCTTCGAGATCGTGAATAGCAACTTTCTTGATTACGTTCGTCAATTTCAATTTCCTTCAAGCTCACGGAACAAGACGTGAGTCTCAGAAAGAACACAAGTATAACGAGAAGATCTGAACGACATTAGTTGAGCATTGCCAATTGTTGCTGATCGGCACTTGGCATACTGCTCGTGTACCCGCCGACCAAACGCGTGAACACCCAATGTTGATGGAGATGGTAGCTTGCGCTTCCTCAAGCGGATTTAGCCGCACCCCAGAATAAATGCCAAAAAAAATCGGCACGCCGGAGGCTGGTGTGCCGACATAACGGTTTCGGGAACCTACCGAACTAACGGTCTAGCGGTTGTCTGTCGATTTCAAGTAGGGATGAATGTTCACATCACGCCAGACACCATTAATTCCAAATGGGTCATTCGCACTGAACTTTCGTGCGGCTACGAGGTCGTCGGCCTCAACGACAAGCAAGCTTCCAATTTTTTCCTCAGATCCCTCCGCAAGCAGTGGGCCTGCGATCAGGATCTTCACGGTGTTCTGATCACGAAGATATGCGCGATGTTCGTCGTAATGCTTCTGCCGGAGCCCCGGTGTAGCTGGATTATCTATGCAATAGATAGCGATGTGCATTTTACGCCTTTCGGAGGTCCTATGTTTGCCTTTCGGCTGCGGCAGGACGTTTTGCTGGGTCAAGCTGTTCGGGACCGCCTGCGGTCAGCACGCAGTCCCGAACGAGCCGAAGATATTAGGGCAGTGAGCAACTGATTTCCGCCCGGATCTCGGCTTGGTGAGCGCAAGCTCTTACGATGCTTTGCGCTGCGCTTCGTGACCCTGCTTGGCAAGAGATAGCACGAGCGAGGTGCAATCCATATCCTTGCCACCATCCTTGATATGCGCATTCAACAACTCGTACGCGGCCTCAGCCGTTGCGACATTCGAGCCGGCATTGCGTGCGACCTCCAAGGCCAGCGAAAGATCTTTTGCAAGCAGCCAAGTTTTGAAACCAGCTTTGTAGCCGTTCGATGCAGGAGATTCGGGTACAACGCCGACCCCTGGGTTCCAGAGCTTGAAGGCCCAGTTGTTGCCTGAGGAACGCAAAACGATCTCGTAAAGCGCCTTGAGATCGAGACCCAGGCGGTTAGCCAAATCGGTCGCTTCGCAGTTGACGGTCACGCAAACGCCCATGATGAGGTTGTTCACGATTTTTGCTGCCTGACCTGCTCCGTCGCCACCGACGTAGGCGATATAGTCACCAATTGGCTGTAGGAGCTCTGTCACGCGATCCGCGTTCTTCTTGTCGCCACCGATCATGAAGGTCAGGTTGCCGTCACGAGCACCCTCGGTGCCACCGGAAACCGGAGCCTCCATGAATTCCGAGCCAACATTTCTGGCTGCCGCATGGATTTCGTGAGCGTTGTCGACACCGATTGTTGAGCAATCAATTGCAAGAACGCCCTTCGGGGCATTTGCGTATACACCGTTCGGCCCAAGGAGAACGTCCTTCACATCGCTCCCAGTAGGCACCATCGTGAACACAACATCTGCATCCTTGACTGCTGCAATCAGAGTGTCGGAAACTGGCAGGCCGAGGGCGCGGGACTGCTCGCGTGCAGTCGCATCGATATCGAATCCGACCACCTCGTATCCAGCGTTCTGCATGTGTTTCGACATCGGCTTACCCATCAAGCCAAGTCCGATCCAAGCAATTTTCGTCATTGTCTAACTCCTCCTAGTTATCCTCTGTCGGCGAGATGTGACCGACACCGTGGGGCAGAGTACGTCGTAACTTCGAGCAATAAAGTCGAATAGCCGCCCACCCGTTGTGCAAAAAAGACCAGCGTGGTTTCCCTGGTTATGCGCCTTCGAGGACTTGGCTACCGTCGAACTGAGTCGATGCGCGGGCAACCTGTTCGGCGATGAAGGTCGCGACAGCTCTTACGTGAGGCGCTTTCTTGTGGTCCTCGTGGATATGCATGTGAAATTGTCGTTGCAGCGAAAACGCCGTTGGCAAAACCGGGATAAGCCGAGGAAAGGCATCGTGGAAGAAGGCGGGAAGGACACAGAGGCCGCCTCCGGCGAGAGCAGCATATGCCTGCGCAACTAAACTCACGCTTCGTATTCCAGCGTCAACGTCAGGCCCCACGCTTTTCAGATAGCTTACCTCAGGAGAAAACATAAGCTCCTCCGAATAGCCGACGAACTCATGTCTTTCCATGTCTCGGACTGACGTGATCGGCGAAGCTGAGGCAAGGTATTCTTCCGAAGCGAACACGAACAGTCGGTAGTCGGTGAGCCGCCGGGAGACGACGCGAAGCTGGCTGGGTGCCGAAAGGCTCACAGCTATCTCTGCCTCACGTTTCGTGAGACTGAACACGCGTGGGGTCGCGAAGATTTCGACATGAAGGCCCGGATGCCTCCGGCGCAGTTCAACGAGTTTTGGCGCGAGAAACACCGTACCGAAACCATCGGGAGCCCCTATCCTTACGATACCGGATATCTCTTTTTCATCCGCTGTCGCGCTTCGGGCTTCAACGATAGCTCCTTCGACAGCTTCGACCTTGCTCAGAAGCTTTGCGCCGGGATCTGTCAACTCGTAACCGTGATTGCTTCGATGAAAGAGTTGGCACCCCAGATTTTCTTCCAGCATCCTGATGTGCCGACCGACCGTGGTGTGTTCTGTTTCGAGCTGCTGCGCTGCAGCCGAGAGCGTGCCCGTTCGCGCTACGGCCAGAAAGTATCTAAATCCGTCCCAGGTGTTGTCCTTCTTCCTGTTTCCCATCGATCCTCCTATGCACGGGACATCTGGCGCGCCCGTTCGGCGCGCCTTTCTAGTCCTGCCCCTAATTCAAGGAATTAGAAGAACGGATCCCTTGGTCTTCCCAGATTCGAGGTCGCGATGTGCCTTTTGAGCATTTCTAAGGGTGTATGTTACGGGTTCCCCTGCAGTGACGTGACCATTGTCGATCATATCGAACAGAGCCTTTGCTCCGGCCTCAAGTTCCTCTCTTTTCGCCGTGTAATGGGCAATTGAGGGTCTCGTCACATATAGCGAGCCTCGAGAACCGAGGGCACCGAGATCAAGCGGTGCGACTGGGCCAGCCACGGTTCCGAACGACACCACGATGCCACGAGGACGCACGCAATCGAGTGTCTTGTAGAAGACATCCCCACCAAGGCCGTCATACGCGGCGGATACGCCTTCGCCGTTGGTAATCTCTTTGACCCGAGCAGCCAGATCCACGTCTTTCAACACGATGACGTGGGCGCAACCGTTAGCCTTCGCGGCTTCCACCTTATCCTCTGATCCGACCGTCCCTATGACGGTGGCTCCAATCTGACGAAGCCATTGGCAGGCGATACTCCCCACACCACCAGCGGCCGAATGCCAAAGCACAGTGTCACCAGCCTTTACCTCGTGGCACCGCCGAATGAGATACTCAGCGGTCAGCCCCTTGAAAATTAGGCTTGCGGCGGTTTTAGCGCTGATCGCGTCGGGCAACTTGACTACACGAGCTGCTGCGACGTGGCGAACAGTTGAGTAGGCACCAGGCGCACCGCCAACGTAGGCGACACGGTCACCAACTTTGAAGCCTTCGACACCTTCCCCGACAGCCTCGATCGTTCCTGCGCCTTCAACCCCAATGCCACTTGGTAGCTGCAGTGGATAGGTTCCACTACGATGATAGATATCAATGTAATTAACACCAATCGCCTCGTGGCGAACCTGCACCTGACCTGCTGGCGGCGCACTCAGCGGCTCCTCTCTCCATTCGAGTACTTCAGCCGAACCCGTTTTTTGAAATTTGAAGCTTTGCGCGGTCGTCGCCATCGGAGATCCTCATTTGACTAGGGATCCTAACAATGGCCCGTAAGGTTACGCATTCCCACGCATATTTGTGCAGGTTCATTTTTCAGAGATGTGGGTCTCCGCTATGTTCGAAGAACTTTTGACAGTCTGCGCTTTCACTCCCACTACAAAGCCACGTCATGACACGTAATCAACAGCTCAGGAGATTTTCAGCAGGTTCACTACGCTCGCGCTGAACTCGTACGGAGCCTCCTGGGGAACGTTATGCCCCACCCCGGGCAGCAAACGGTATTCGTATTCACCCGTAAATTTGGCACCCAACTCGCCTGCTCGTGTCGGCGGATCAACGCCATCGTCCTGTCCCTGGAGGACGATCGTTGGAACCGAAATTGTGGGCTGGCGAAGTAACTCACGCTCAATGTCTTGATATCTTGGATCGCCTGCGACCAGACCAAAGCGATGCCGGTAGGAATGCACCACCACATCGACAAAATCAGGATTGGTAAAGGACACTGCCGTCTGGTCGAAAGTGGTCTGATTGAAATCCCATGACGGAGACCAGAGCTTCCATAGAAGTCGACAGAGATCGCTCCGGTTACGCGTAAGTCCGGCTCTTCCGCGCTCGGAATGGAAGTAGTACTGATACCAGAAGCGGTGCTCTTGATCCGGAGCTATAGGCCGCTCCGGATTACGCAAATCCTGAATGTTGTATCCCGTTCCGCAACTTACCAATCCCAAAACTCTTTCCGGACGGAGAGCCGCAACAATACAAGCTGCGCGCCCGCCCCAATCGTATCCTGCAAGCACCGCCTTTGAAATTTTCAAAGCGTCCATCATAGCGATGAGGTCTGACGCGAGTGCGCCCTGCTGCCCAGAACGAAACGTTTCATGGGAAAGGAAATTCGTAGCACCATAGCCGCGAAGTTCGGGTATCACGCATCGGATACCAGAATTTGCCAAGTGCGTTGCGATCTGATCATAGGACCGCACATCGTAAGGGAAGCCGTGCAACAGTATGGCAACGGGGCCGTCGACAGGACCAACGTCACTGTAAGCTATGTCGAGTACGCCAGCAGCAATACGTGGCATTACGTGGTCCCTCCAGAGCTGCGACCAAGCCTGAGTATCTAGTGAAGTCCTGTCTCTTCAAGTTCGACGAGTGCTCCGTTCATGTCCTTGGGATGCAGGAACACTACCCTGTTGCCGTGTGCTCCAATCTTTGGCGTACCGTCCCCCAGCACACGCACACCGCTGTTTCGGGTCGCTTCGCTTGCCTGTTCGATGTTCGAAACCTCCAAGCAAAAATGATGTATCCCACCCGCCGGATTCTTCTCAAGAAACGACGTGATCGGTGATGACGGACCGAAAGGATGAAGCAGTTCGATCTTTGTGTTTTCAAGTTCGATGAAGACCACGGTTACTCCGTGCTCTGGAAGAGTCTGCGGGCTCGAGACGGTACATCCCAGCCGCTTGTATGACGCTATGGCGCTCTCGAGATCAGGAACTGCAATGGCAATATGGTTCAGTCGTTCAAGCATGGTCACTACCTTTAGTTTCGCATCCGGCCCTCGACCAGATCGAGGATGAAGCGCGCCGCGTCTATGACCACCGTTCCGGGGCCGAAGACGGCTGAAACGCCTCGTTCCAACAAGAAATCGTAGTCCTGTCTAGGAATGACCCCGCCTACGACAACGACAACATCTCCCGCACCTCTTGATTTCAGAGCCTCGACAAGCTGGGGAGCAAGCGTCTTGTGGCCTGCAGCCAAGGAAGAAATGCCGACGACATTCACTTTCTCTGCGATTGCGAGATCGGCTGCTTCGTCTGGTGTCTGGAACAGCGGGCCCATGGTGACATCAAACCCTATATCGGTGAAACCTGATGCAATGACCTTAGCTCCACGGTCATGCCCGTCCTGACCGAGCTTCGCAATAAGGATTCGCGGTGTACCTCCCTTCGCCTTATTATACTCCTGAAGGCGGTCGGAGAGGATCTGCATTTCGGGATCACCATCGTAGGCCTGTCCGTAGACATCCTTTACCACTTCGGGCACTGCCGCGTGATCCCCAAATGCCTTGCGCATCGCATCGGAAATCTCGCCTACAGTCGCACGGGCACGGGCAGCCTCAACCGCGGCAGCAAGAAGATTGCCAACACCAGTCCGAGCGCATCTCTCCAAAGCATCCAGTGTTTGCTGCGCCATTAGTGGATCGCGTCGCCGCCGCGTCTCCGCGATCCGCTTGACCTGAGCAGCCCGGACAATTGCGTTGTCGATCGCAAGGATCTCGATTTCATCTTCGTTCTCGAGTCGGTATTTATTGACACCGACAATGACCTCCTCGCCACGGTCGACTGCGGCTTGGCGGCGAGTTGCAGCCTCCTCAATCAACCGCTTCGGAAGGCCTTCGTTCACGGCCTTCGTCATCCCTCCCAGAGTTTCAACCTCTTCGATTAACGCCCAAGCTTTGTCTGCCAGTTCCTTGGTCAGGCTTTCGACGTAATACGATCCCGCGAGTGGATCGACGACTTTCGTCACACCCGTTTCATGCTGCAAAATAAGCTGCGTGTTGCGCGCGATGCGAGCCGAAAACTCAGTGGGTAGAGCGATCGCTTCATCGAACGAATTCGTGTGTAGGGATTGCGTGCCACCGAGCGCTGCAGACATCGCCTCGAAAGCTGTCCGCACGATGTTGTTATATGGATCCTGTTCCTGGAGAGATACTCCAGAAGTCTGGCAATGGGTTCGCAGCATCAGCGACGATGCCTTCTTCGGATTGAACTCTTCCATGATGCGTGTCCAGAGGAAACGTGCTGCGCGGAGCTTCGCGGCCTCCATGAAGAAGTTCATTCCGATAGCGAAGAAGAAAGAAAGGCGGCCTGCGAAATCGTCGACATTCAGCCCTTTTGCGATTGCGGCCCGAACGTATTCTCTACCATCAGCAAGCGTGAAGGCCAGTTCCTGCACAAGTGTCGAGCCCGCTTCCTGCATGTGGTAGCCGGAGATGGAGATCGAATTGAACTTGGGCATCTCCTTGGCAGTATACTCGATGATATCCGCAATGATGCGCATTGAGGGCTCGGGAGGGTAGATGTAGGTGTTGCGGACCATGAATTCCTTGAGGATATCGTTCTGAATGGTTCCGGAGAGAAGAGCACGCGATACGCCCTGCTCCTCCCCAGCGACAATGAAGTTGGCGAGGATCGGAATAACCGCGCCGTTCATGGTCATTGAGACAGAGATTTTCTCGAGCGGAATGCCGTCAAAAAGGATCTTCATGTCCTCGACGCTGTCGATCGCCACGCCCGCCTTTCCCACGTCGCCTTCGACACGCGGGTGGTCGCTGTCGTAGCCGCGATGAGTGGCGAGGTCGAATGCAACAGAGACACCCTGCTGTCCCGCAGCAAGCGCTTTACGATAGAAAGCATTTGATGCTTCCGCAGTCGAAAAGCCAGCGTACTGACGAATCGTCCAAGGGCGGCCCGCGTACATCGTGGCACGAGGACCACGCGTAAACGGCGCGAAGCCCGGGAGTGATCCGACATGCTGCGCATCGGCGATGTCAGCCTCTGTGTACAGAGGCTTGACTTCAATCCCTTCTGGCGTGTGCCAGGTTATTGTTTCCGGACGAGCCTTGAGTTCTTTTTCGGCAAGCGTCGACCAGTCCTCTACGGTCTTTGCAGTCATGCTTAAGAACTCCCGTTGCTGGTATTGTCGCGCATCATTGTCATTCGAACTCCATGATCAGTTCGTCGACCGACAGGCTTTGCCCCACGGACGCAGCGATTTTCTTGACGACAGATTTCTTTTCCGCCCGCAGGACGTTTTCCATCTTCATCGCTTCTACGGTCGCAAGCGCCTGGCCCGCTTCAACCACGTCGCCTTCAACAGCGACTACCGATGTAAGTACGCCGGGCATTGGGCACAGCAACATTTTTGAGGTGTCGGCGGGCTCCTTGTGGGGCATAAGGCGCGCGAGGTCGGCGACACGACGACTACGGACGTGAGCTGAAACGTCGATGCCTCTCCAGCGCAGCCTGATCTTGGATCCGACGAGATCGACCTTTACACCCATCACCTGCCCAGCGACAACGAAGCTGGCATGTTTGCATCCCGGCACCCAATCGGATGCAACTGTCTGCTGTTCACCATCATTGAATGTTCCGAGCAATCCTGCGTTGGTCTGTTGTACAGTGAGAATTTCATTTCGTTGTCCAAGCTCAACTGACCATTGGCCTGGAACGACCCTGCGGTGGTTGTCGATAGTCCCGGAGATTTGAACAGCACGCTGTTGAAGGCTGTTCTGAACAAAAGCCGCAATCGACGCGAGACGCCGCGAGACGATCTCGTTTGCCTCTATGCCCGTGAACCCGGAAGGGAATTCCTCGGCGATAAATCCTGTTGTCAGTCGCCCTGCCTGAAAGCGCTCATGCCCCATGACAGCAGACAAGAACGGAAGGTTGTTGCCAATTCCCTCTACCTCGAAATTATCGAGTGCGTCGGCCATCGCCTCAATTGCAGTTGAGCGATCTTTCGCCCAGGTGCAGAGTTTGGCAATCATGGGGTCATAATACATCGAGATTTCACCACCCTCGAAAACCCCTGTATCGTTGCGAACAATGGTTCCGTCATCCCTTTCACCTTCGACAGGTGGCCGGTATCGTGTAAGCCGCCCGATTGAGGGAAGGAAGTTGCGGTATGGATCCTCAGCGTAAAGGCGGCTCTCGATTGCCCAGCCTGTGAGTTTGACATCGTTCTGCGTGAGCGACAGTTTTTCACCCGCCGCAACGCGGATCATCTGCTCAACGAGATCTATTCCCGTAATGAGTTCTGTCACCGGGTGCTCGACTTGGAGTCTCGTGTTCATTTCAAGGAAATAGAAATTGCGATTTCCGTCGACAATGAATTCCACGGTCCCGGCTGACGTGTATCCCACAGCCTTGGCAAGAGCGACAGCCTGTTCGCCCATGGCTTTCCGAGTCGCTTCATCAAGGAAGGGTGACGGAGCCTCCTCGATCACCTTCTGATTTCGCCTTTGGATCGAGCATTCTCGTTCCGCGAGATACAGGCAATTGCCATGCGCGTCGCCCAACACCTGAATCTCAATATGGCGGGGATCAGTGACGAACTTCTCAATAAATATCCGATCGTCGCCGAACGAGCTCTTCGCCTCGTTCTTGGATGACTGGAAGCCTTCACGCGCCTCGGCATCGCTCCAGGCAATTCGCATTCCCTTGCCACCACCGCCAGCCGAAGCCTTGATCATGACAGGGTAACCAATTGAGCTGGCGATTTGCACAGCATCATCGACCGTATCGATAATTCCCATGTGACCGGGAACTGTCGACACTCCAGCTTCGGCAGCGATTTTCTTGGACGTGATCTTGTCACCCATCGCATGAATAGCTGTCGGCGGGGGGCCGATAAACGCGACCCCCTCCTTCGCCAAGGCCTCGGCGAAAATAGGGTTCTCGGAAAGAAACCCGTAGCCCGGGTGGACAGCATCTGCGCCGGTAGTGCGGATAGCGTCCATGATCTTGTCGATAACGAGATACGATTGAGATGACGGCGACGCGCCGATGTGCACGGCTTCATCAGCCATTCTGACGTGAAGAGCTTCCGCATCCGCATCAGAGTACACCGCTACAGTTGCGATCCCCATCTTCTTCGCAGTCTTGATAACTCGGCAAGCGATCTCGCCACGGTTTGCAATCAGAATCTTCTTAAACATAGCGGGAGACCCCATCCTCTATTGTTATCTTCCGCTCGAGCAATGCCTTATGGGACTCTGCGGAAACTGCTTTAAATCCTGCCTTTTCGAATGCGCGGAGCGACGGACTATCCTTGTCGTCGATCACACACACCCTTTGGAACGCATTGGCGGATTTCAGCAGCAGATGATTGAGAACCTCGGTGACTACTTGTTCCTTTGTCTCCGAGACCTTTACGTAGAGTTGTTCGATCTGAAGAACATCGTGTTCCTCAAACAACGCGATGCATCCGATGTCCTGACCCGCGTTCTGAATAATGAAATACGCGTGCGGAAATGCGTCTCCCAACCCAGGACGCTCGATCGCGGGTCTCCCCCATCGGTCGGATATGAAGGAGCTAGAGTGAGAACGCTCCAAGGAAAGGATGAAGGCCTCATCCCCCTGGCTTGCAGGGCGGATTGACAATGATCCAGGGGCCACGTCGCCAGCGATGAGTTCAGAGAGGGATCGTGTCATGCTTACGCCAAGGCCCCTCTATGTGTTTTGTCCGGAGGGCAGCAAAAGCCCGACTTATCCGCTTTCGCGAGGAATGCGGCATGATCACTTCATCAATGAATCCACGCTCCGCAGCCACAAACGGGTTGGCGAAGCGCTGTTCATATTCCTTCGTGCGGGCAGCGATCTTGTCAGGGTCAGAGAGCTCCGATCGGTATAGAATCTCCGCGGCACCCTTCGCACCCATGACCGCGATCTCGGCTGTAGGCCAAGCGTAGTTGATGTCGGCACCTATGTGCTTCGATGCCATCACATCGTAAGCGCCGCCGTACGCTTTTCTGGTAATCAGCGTCACCATTGGAACCGTCGCCTCGGAGTACGCAAACAGAAGCTTTGCTCCGTGCTTAATTACTCCCCCGTACTCCTGACTGGTTCCAGGCAAGAAGCCCGGCACGTCTACGAGCGTAAGAATAGGGATGTTGAAAGCATCGCAGAACCGCACGAACTTCGCGGCTTTGCGCGAAGAGTCGATATCAAGGCAACCCGCAAGGACCATTGGTTGGTTCGCCACCACACCGACAGTCTGGCCCTCAAGACGGAGAAAGCCAGTTATTATGTTGCGAGCGAAAGCTTCTTGTATTTCAAAGAAGTCGCCCTCGTCAGCCAAGGCAAGGATAAGCTCCTTCATGTCGTATGGCTTGTTGGAACTATCAGGGATCAGGGTATCGAGCCTAGCTTCCAACCTGCCCGGATCATCGTGGAAAGGCCGCACGGGTGGCTTGACCCTGTTGTTCAATGGCAAAAAGTCAAAGAGTGCGCGCACAGCCTCGAGCGTCTCAACGTCATTTTCATAGGCCCCGTCTGCGACGGATGATTTCTGCGTGTGTGTCCGTGCGCCCCCCAGTTCCTCAGCAGTGACGATCTCGTTTGTCACGGTTTTGACGACATCAGGGCCAGTTACAAACATGTATGACGTGTCACGAACCATGAAGATGAAATCTGTCATCGCAGGGGAGTACACTGCACCGCCTGCGCATGGCCCCATGATGACGGAAATCTGGGGCACGACCCCCGATGCCTCCACGTTTCGCTTGAATACGTCGGCATAGCCGGCGAGCGATGCGACCCCTTCTTGTATTCGGGCACCACCAGAATCGTTGAGTCCTATGACGGGCGCGCCGTTCTTGACGGCCATGTCCATGATCTTGCAGATTTTCTGCGCGTGGGTTTCAGAGAGAGATCCGCCGAGTACGGTAAAATCTTGACTGAAAACATAAAGCTGTCGGCCATTGATCGTTCCCCATCCAGTCACAACGCCATCACCTGGATAATGCTGCGCGGCCATACCGAACTCTGTGGCCCGGTGGGTTACGTACATGTCGTATTCTTCAAATGATCCCTCATCGAGGAGAACCTCGATACGTTCACGCGCGGTAAGCTTTCCTTTCGAATGCTGAGCGTCGATGCGGGCCTGCCCCCCACCTAGCCTTGCTTTCGAGCGACGGTCCTCAAGTTGTTCCAGAATGTCGCGCATCAGACCGCCCCTTCCGAATATGCTGGGAAGGTTTCGTCGGTTAAGTGGATCGTAGTTTTGCGGTCTGAACTGACAATTCGCCAGTCCGTATTGAGGTGCAGCATTCGAGGGCCTCCATCAAGTAAATGACGAGGAAGGTACCTGTTCATAGCGACCTGAAAAGATCAGATGATGTGACATTGCGTAGATTTGCAAAGGCATGTTTTGCTATTTGCAAATCTGCAAACATCGCGCTCAGGAGCTAAAGATCGACAATCACCAATAATGAAATATCATTTTTCATTTTTGAGGATTGCTTAGTCGCAGCGAATGCAAATCCTCATCGGTGACATGCAGTCGAGCTGGAGGAGAGTTTCGACCGCACTGGGAGGTAAAAATGTCGCAGATCGGTTTGCATCACCCGCTGAACGAGCAGGTAATATTCGAGAAACAGGGATCATCAGGTCACATTCGCCTTAACCGACCAAATGCTCTCAACAGTCTTACGCTGCCTATGGTTCAGGCCATTGCGGCCGCGCTAGATAATTGTGCGGCGGATCCCGAGATCGCGAGCGTTGTGATCTTGGGCAACGGGGAACGAGGATTTTGCGCAGGAGGAGATATCCGTGCGCTCCATAACAGTGGGAGCAACCGAACAAGTTACGCGCAGGAGTTCTGGCAGACCGAGTTTCTCGTGAACCAGGTTATTGCGAACTATCCAAAGCCTTACCTTGCGATAATGGACGGTATCACGATGGGAGGCGGAGTCGGTCTCTCGGCACACGGCAACATTAGGATCGTTACGGAACGAACCCGGCTGGCAATGCCAGAGACCGGGATCGGCTACTTTCCAGACGTAGGTGCCACCTGGCTACTATCACGCGGCGACTCCGAGATTGGTACGTATCTCGGCCTAACGGGAGTTACCGTTGGAGCCGCTGACGCAATTCTGGCCGGGCTTGCGGATTACTATGTTCACTCTTCAGACCTCCCGGGACTAATTGACGCAATATCGCGCATGCCATCGTGGATAAGTGCGGAGAAAATCCGCGAAGAAGTGATAGAGTTCGCCATCAGCCCTCCGCAGGCTCGACTCGAGCCGTACGTAGATTTGATCAATCGGACATTCGCCTTCGACAAGATTGAGGCCATACGAGCCGCACTACGCACAGAAGATGAAGCGTTCGCGGCCTCTACTATGCAAACCCTCGATAGCCGTTCGCCTACGAGCTTGAAATTGACCCTTCGCCTTCTCCGGCTCGGCCGTACGAGTTCGAGTCTTGCCACGTGCCTTGACCGAGAGCTCGGAGCCTGTCTCCAGATTCTCGAAACGCCAGATTTTTATGAGGGTGTTCGCGCAGCCGTCATTGATAAGGATCGCCACCCACGCTGGGTGCCGAATGCACTCGATGCCGTAGACGACAACGAAATTACCGCATTTCTTCGATTACCGAAGATCGACGCGGAAAATATCAGGCATCCACTCGAATGATACGAGGCCAACTCGGTTCAACAGATTGGCGAGCACGCTTTCCGTTATCAGTCAACGGACAAGGACAAACTATGATCGTTCAGGGATCATACGAGTACGACGGCGTCTTCGGAAATCGGTATAGAAACGAAATCTATTGCACGCGTACCGATGCCTCGCGCAAGTTCAACGGTGCTCGGAGTTCAATCAAACGCTACACGAAAATCGTATCCCATGGAAAGGTCTGAGAAGGCGCGACTTTTCACAATTCTGCGGGATCAACGTAGGTCATTCCCTGCCTGTCAGTTTTCTGGATCCAGTTTTTCAACGCTCGAATTTCTTGCCATACGTCGCCCTCGGCGGGCTTAACAAAACCCTCATTAGCGGGATTGGAGCCAAGGCGTTCGAACATCGCGCTCAACCATAAATCTTTGCGGACATCTATACCAAGGTGAGGAAGCCAGTTCTCGAGTTCTCCGTTTCGCACGGTGAATAATCCATAGGCCGCCATTTGGTCGAAGAAAGACTTTGCGGTCTCAAGTTCTTCTCCCTTAAGGAGACCGATCCCGCCTTTAGTCTTGTATTGCTCATTTGCCGCGTCAAGCGACGCTCTCACTCGGCGGCGTGTATCAAGCAAACCGGGCCGCAAGCCTACTGGCACGCCCGCCGCGGCGAAATAACGTTGAGCAACCTTTCCATCTTCCTTAATCCAATCGAGATCGAGTATTATTGCAGCGGGAATCCCGATGTTGCGCAATACTCTGGCAATATGGACAGCCTCTTGCTTGTTATGAGCATTTAGAAAAGAAGCGTGCCGGACCCCCTCGTCACCGAATAAGTTCAAGCGGCTGTTGATTTCTTCGTAGAACGCACGGTCGCTATCCGCTTCTACGACCACCGCGCTCTCGAAAAAAAGTGCGCCCATAACCCCAATCGACTTGAGAAGCGGGTCGTACATCATCCTCTTTACTTGATCTGATGGCAGTAGTCTTGCTGTCGCTTTTTTCGCCTTATATGTCAGCCTGACTATATCGACAGGCAATCCTGCTGAAATGCAGCCCATGAGAAAGTGAGGACTATGGGTGGAAACAAACATTTGTTTCTTGTCGGCCAGATTGCGCGTTATTTCGCGCCCCAGCAGGTACGCGAGTGCTGGATGCAAAAATGCTTCAGGTTCATCAATAGTCAAAATATCATGCGATCCGGCGATCACTTCTGTCATTATGCCGACGAAGGCCTTAGTACCATCTGAGGTCGCGACTACGGGTGAACACTTGGAGAAGAATTCGATCGAGGCTCGCCCGAACGATTGACTAATCTCACTTGAGGGGTAGTCGTCCGAGAATACATATGACAAAAAACCCATGTTTGTGGGGTCTACAACCAAATGCTGATTGAATGCCTCAAAAACGATGTCGGAAACTTTTTTCCGTAATTCGTCCTCCAAGAATATCGCGGCGATTGTGGATTGCGGCTTTTGTGTTAGCGGCTGCGCTCCGCCACCATTGACCATTCCCAATCGGTTTTCACCGCCGAGGCTCAGTACTAGGTGTTGTAGCACCATGGCGTAGGCATAATCGGAAGGTCGGCCATTAATCATGGAGAACCTTTCGCGAAGGAACTGAAGGTTCACTTCTTGACGATTGCCGCGATACCCAAATTGGACATGTCCAGGATTCGAAGCAGGTATGTCTCGAAAAGTGAACCGATCAAGTAAGGCGCCGAGATCCTCTAATTCTGGTATTGAATGATCAATTCTTGAAAAGATAACCCCCGCGTCCCGCCCCGTCGTGATGCTGTGGTGGATCTCTCTCAACGAAGCACTTTTCCCCCCATTATTTGGGCCGACGAAAACTGTAACGCGCTTAGGAGAAATACGGAGTGCAGGTTCTCCTTCTGTCGAACCTGCATTAAAAGTAAGCGTGTCAATATGCATTTTTTCCTCGAGAAAAGAACAGTGCAGACGGGTCAAACGCGAGTTGCGGAATGATGGAACTGAATACCTTACAGTACCAGTAGTGGCAAAATCCGAGATAAACCACTCCTATACCGCGAATGCCGGACTGTAAGTCACAAACAAGACTCCATTCTCATCTGAAACTTTCTTGAGAAATCCGATCAGAGAGTTGAAACGCAGTTATAAAGATTATTCTCCTCAAAGGGAGGATATGCTTCAATCTTGCCCTAACCTTCGAAGCAACCGATTGCTGCTGGACTCGTTATGCCGCTTTCCATGAGCGTCTGGATAAACGGAGCGATCAATTCGGATCATGACACCGCATGTTCAAGTCGCAGGAAGATTGACTAATGCAATTGCTACCCGAAGCTGAATATTTATTTAAGTACATTCTCTCAATCCCACCAAGTCTCGTCAGGACTCAATCAGTTCATTCGATGCCTTGGCGAACGCTTCACTTAGGTAATCAGACAATGCGCGGACGCGGGTCAGCTTGTGAGAATCGCTTTGCTGCAATAGCCAGATATCGGTTTCAAACGGCTGCGCACCTCGCAGGACGCGCTCCAATCCGGCTCGCTTGGCAAGAAAGCTTGGCAACACAGCCATCCCGATGCCAGCCTGTGCAGCAGCTAGCTGACTGCCCATTGTATGTGACCGTACCGAATAATTGAGGCCGGAGCCGCCGCCCTGTTCCTCAAGCCATCGTGCCATCGGTAGGTAGCCAAGGGATGCCTCCCACCCAATCAGCCTATGGTCACCGGTGAGTGACGCGCGATCCCAATCTGGGTACCGATCAATATATTGTTGAGCGCAATAAAGACCCAACGTCAGTCGGCCGATTTTTCGGATGGTGTAGTCGCCATGGTCCGGACGGGAAAGCCGTATGAGTACGTCCCCCTCGCCTTTTGAGAGTCGAGCTGAACGAACATCTGCGATAATTTCGAGTTGAATATCAGGATGGCGAAGAGCGAACTCTGCTAGCTCGGGAATGATGAAATACTGCCCCAACAGCTCCGGCACTTCCAGGCGAATGGTTCCTGATAGAGAATCCGCAGGAGATGTCGCACCCCGCTCTATCCATAGCATATGCGCCTCAGCCTCTTCGGCGTGAGCCACAAGGGCTTGCCCGGTTTCAGTGAGGAGAAAACCGCCAATTCCGCGCGCGAATAGGCTCGTTTTCAAAGAGCTTTCCAACGCAGTGATTCTCCGAGAAACAGTGGCCTGACTGACTTTCAGCCTAGTAGCAGCCCCAGTTAGGCTTTTCGCCCTCGCGACCGCAAGGAAGTACTTTAGATCATTCCAATCCATTGGTGTGCCTGTCATGTCCGGTGTCCTGTAATCCGCTGCCACGGATAGTGAGGCCTTTACGGCAAGTTGTAGGGAAGAATTCCCCGCTCACTGTGGTCAACCGAGAGCTTCCTTTTAACGGGTGGGATCGCCCGACTGGGACAAGCTACTCGCTCACAGATGCGACAAGAAATCCCGATGGGGTCGAACCCCGTACCGCTCCCCACATAGATGTCATCTGCATATACGAATTCGTCGGAGTAGGAGATCTCGCACCCCAGCGCGAGTGCATAAGGTGTCTGTGTCGCCTTGAAACCAGCGAGCCCCTTGTTCACCTGAACGGCAAGACAGAGATACCGAACTCCATCCGGGGTTTCTGCCAACTGCCTGATGATCTTGCCCGGCGCTTCGAATGCCTGATGGGCGTTCCAAAGCGGACAGGCTGCTCCGAATCTTGCGAATTGCAGTTTTGCGGAACTATGCCTTTTTGTTATGTTGCCGGCACGGTCGATCCTAGCGAAGAAAAGAGGCACGCCCTTTTCACCGGGACGCTGCAGCGTTGAGAGACGATGACAAACCTGCTCCAGAGAAGTCCCGAACCGGACTGCCAAGAGTTCTATATCGTGACGGAGTTCGCGTGCAGCGAGTAGGAACTTCCGGTATGGCAACACTAGCGCACCCGCAAAATAGTTCTGCAAGCCCACCCGACAGATTTCCTGAGCCTCCTCGCTTCGAAAACTCGCAGCGAAGGCGATCTCCTCGATCTTGGCACCCGCATGAAGGTTCGCGATCTGGAAAGCGACCTGAAAAGCTTTTGTCGCGATGGGCAGATATGGATTTAGTGTGAGCGTTCGTGCCTGAGCATCAAAACGTCGAATGAAATCTTCACCTCGTTCACCAACGATCGTTCGAACGTCGAATTCGCTCTCGAGAAATGTCGTAAGCGCGAGATACGAGTCACGGTTACCGACAGACAGCCTCTCGGCCAGGGCTTCAGCGATTAGATCAAGATCATGGATGTAGTTGTCCACGAAGTGAAAGAAGTCACGGACTTCCTCATACGGTGTCGTTTCCGGGTACGCACCGGGACGCTCCAGTCTGTCATCGAAACTAGCCAGTTGCTCACTTTTCCGTCTGTAAGCTTGATGACTGGTGATCAAAGCATGAGCAAAGGTTGGTGCGTTCTGCGTGATCAGTTTCAATTCCTGAACAGTCGGGGAATAGGCATCGAAGAGCGGATCCGTGAATGCTTCTGACAGCGCGGAAAGCAGTCGCTCATTCTCTCCCGCAGAAATTTCCGCAATGTCGATCCGGAAACGATCGGCCAAAGCAATGAGCACACTCGCAGAGACAGGTCGCTGGTTGTTCTCGATCTGATTGAGGTAGCTCGTCGAAATTCCGAGCCGCTCAGCAAAGAACGCCTGCGTCGCGTTGTTCTGCTCGCGAATCTGTCGGACCTTGCGTCCAATGTACAATTTGGCAGGCGCCATTTTCGCACTTTCGCTGAATTCGATTTGCAATTTAGCATCACGACTGGCGCAGGCTGTCAATGGAATGATTTCAAATCTGACATTTGCCACAGCTCAAATACGAAACGCAGAACAGACAGTGCAAACAAAGGGAAGCTACACTATGAGGGCGCTAGAACGCCCACTACTGACAATGATGGTAGTCAACTATTCACACTCAAATATTGGAAAGCGTTTCGTGCGGCCTAGCGGACAGGCACCTCTTCACCGACGATCATCTGTAAGTTTTTCGGATCGAGCAGCATCGCGCAGATAGTCCCAGACTGCGCGGACCCGCCTGTCACCCTTCAACTCCATCGGCATGATCATCCAGTAAGTGCGAATGAAGCTCATCTCGCGTTCAAGTACAGACGTTAGATCGTTATGCCTGTTCCCAACATAGCACGGAAGGATCGCTAGGCCGGCACCGGAACGCACAGCTTCAACTTGGGAGATCAAGCTTGTGCTTCTAATCGCCGGGCGCTTGTCGAGTGTTCCAATGAGATTAGGCAATGATTTTGCTACTGCGATCTCGTCTATGTAGGAGACAAATCGGTGCTCTCTCAAACTCTCCAAGTTCTTTAGCGGAGACGATGCCTCTAGATAGCCCAATGAACCGTAGAGCCTCAAACTATAGTCGGCGAGTTTCGTTATTACATATGGTCCCGGCTTGGGCCGATCGATCGTGATAACGATGTCGGCCTCATTTTTCGGTATGTGGATTGGCCTAGGTACCGTGAGCAGATCAACCAGAGTGTTTGGGTTCTTTGCTTGGAACTGAGCAAGGTGACGAGGCAACACCATAGTGCCGTATCCCTCAGCACATCCGATCCGTACAGTTCCAACTGTGTCATCAGTCACAGCGTCCGCAGCACGGGAGGCCGCCACGAATTCGCGCTCCATGACCTCTGCCGCAGCAACTAGCTGCCTTGCTTTCTCCGTCAGGATGTAGCCTTCGAAAGAATGGTCGAAGAGATGGCAATTCAGAGACGCTTCCAGTCCTTTAATGCGCCGTGCCACGGTCGTATGACGGACACCAAGCTTCCTTGCCGCGCCAGCAAGTGTTTTGGCTCGAGCAAGCGCGAGAAGGTACCGAAGATCGTCCCATTCCATCAATCACCCTCCCTTAGCGATCAGGCTGTGCATCTACGCACAAGCGATACACGAATTAGATCGAGGAACAAGTTGATCTCGGGTGATAGCGTCGTTGCCTGAGTGAAAACCTGGAGGAGGCAAGTGAAAACGATGCAGATCGCATTTATTGGTTTAGGCACGATGGGCGGACACATGGCCCGTAATCTTCTTAGAAAAGGCTTCGATGTCGTTGGTTTCGATTTGAGCGCTGATGCCGTTGCTGGTTTTGAAGCGGATGGTGGACGCACTGCCGCCGATCCCCGCACAGCCATTTCGAAGGCTGAAGTGGTCTTCACGATGCTGCCAAACGACCTTGTGCTAGAGAGCCTGTTTCTTGCTGATCCAAGCTTTCTGGAAGGTGTCGCTGCCGGCACCCTATTTGTCGACTGCTCCAGTGTCTCAGTCGATGTGACAAAAAAGCTGGCGTTATCCGTTGAGCAATTCGGCGCGGCCACGCTAGACGCGCCAGTCTCTGGTGGACCGATCGGCGCTCGCAACGGCACGCTTACTTTTATGGTGGGCGGTGACGTTAGCCAACTCGAGCGTGTCACCCCTTTGCTTGAGGCGATGGGCACTTCCATAGTGCACATGGGGGACCACGGTGCTGGTCAGGTAGCGAAACAATGCAACAACATGCTGGCGGCCATCATTATGACCGGGACCGCCGAGGCGATTGGCATGGGTGTTCGCAATGGCCTCGACCCCAGCGCCCTTACCAAAGTCATGCAAAGCAGTACTGGGGGGAGCAACCTACTAACTCGATGGAATCCTTGGCCGGGTGTTGATCCGGACGCACCTGCAAGCAATGACTACAAGAGCGGCTTCCAATTGGGTCTGATGCTCAAGGATTTGGATCTCGCCCTGGATTGTGCTCAGTCATCGCGCTACACCACGCCGATGGGTGCACTCGCGAGGAGCCTGTACTCGATGTGCTCCAACCTGGAGTCTGGCTCAGCGTTAAGAGATTTCTCGTACATCAGTAGACTGTATCGCTCTTGACTGTCGTTTGGTTTGAAGGGCGACCGATCGCCCTTCCCTTTTCTGAACTGAAATAACTTCAGGCGACTACGAAACCAAGCGCGGAGCGAATACCTATTCCCACCAGGGCCGAAACCAACGCTGGCAGGGCACACCGTGCGATCCGCGGGCCAGCGGAAAGTAGAATTGCTATTCCGGGTAGATCGAATGGATGCAGAAGGAAGCCGATAGTCGAGTCACTCGTGAGGATCGATGAAACCGTGCCACTACGGTCGAGGTCGGTGTAAAGCCCGACCAGAGCGGTGCTACCAGCCAAATATTTCGTGATTATTGGCAGAATGAGATCGGTCGACAGGCCCAGGAACGAGAACAATGGTGCAAGAACCGTCTTCAGGATATTTATTACACCAGCCGATTGCGCAGAATAGACTACGAAAAGCGAGAGAAGCAGCATTGGTATCACCCGTAGCACTACAAGCATTGCCTCAGAGCCTCCTATCTCAATGGTTTTCAAGATCGAAGGCTTTGTAGTGGCGCGTTTCTCGATCGCGTTCGGCTCCAGCGGGTCAGCCGAAAGTTTTCTTCCGAAGACGTAAAAACAGCAGGATGATGCGACGAGCCCTCCGATTACGGAGAGTAGAACTGTCAAGCCCGCGTTAACTCCAATTGCCGCCATCGGAAATGTTGCGTTCGCTGGAGCCATTGCGAGTACAGCAGCAAGCGCAGCAGCCAGCCTCCGGTTTGATGTTCCCCGATCTTCCATGAGGGTCAACGTCGGTAGAGGCGCTGCAAAACTCACAAGACTGATCTGGATCATGACCAGCACCGAAAGCCCGTTGAGCCCGAACGGTGACAACGCTGGTTCCATTATCCTCACCGCTCGGTCGATGACACCCGCTCCATGCAGGAAACGCATAAGAACCATCATAACCAACATGATGGGAAGGAGCGTGTATAGAGCGATATCGACCGCGCTGCGTCCCGCCTGGAGCACAGCTTCAATTATTGTTTGCATTGTCTTGGCTTCTAAATGATTGTTTGCGCGCGCATGGTCCAGATTGTGCGTATCACCTGCCACGAACGGTCGATTGGCTTGTATCGGCTCAGCATCGACACCTCTGTAATACTGTGACCTCGCTATCGAATAAACGTTCAACAACGTCCATCCATCGTGCATTAAACGCACAACACAATCGACGTTTTGGTCTCGCGCCATATGCCCGAGCGCTTAAACCTTCCCGAAACAGTGGTCTTCCCCGGAGCAACACACGATGAGTACGAGAGCCACTCGCCTTACGATCCTGTGCCGCGGTGCGACACAAGCCAACCACGATGTGGTCTTCTCTTCTCAAGGCCGGCTGCTTTCGAGAGAGCGCGCCGCATTGGAAGCTATTGCCGCACGTTCGCCTCGTTTCAACACCGTCTGGCACGCACCGGACGTTGCAGCAGAAGAGACCGCGACAGCATTTTCAGAAAATGCTCGATCTTGCCCTGCCCTACGAGATGTCGATTACGGTTGTTGGAATGAACTAAATCTCAGCGATGTCGCTACGCGATGGCCGGAGGCACTTCAACGATGGATTGAAGATCCAGAGTCTGCTCCTCACGGAGGCGAAACTCTCTCAGTTGGACAGAAGCGTGCGAGAGAGTGGGTATCGGGAGAACTTGCTAACGGCGGACACACACTCGCCGTTACACACAGTATGATCTTCCGACTGATTTTCCTCGACGTTGTCGATGCTCCGCTAAGTTCCCTCTGGAAAATATCGGCGGCCCCTTTGGCAACTATGACCCTCACTAGCGATGGACGGCGATGGGCTCTAGCGAGTTTCAACGGGACGAGAAATGAGCCGTATGCGCCATCAGCTTGTCGATGACGAGGCAATAAGAAGTATCTTCCTGAATTCAGCGACCCATGAATCACCTTGGAAGAGCTCTTCGGTGATCTTCGTAGCGACAAACAGCCAACCGTCGTTATTATCGCAACCATCATTAGCAACAAATAGGCGCAGCACCCAGTCCTCGGGATACTCGCTGCTTGTCAGCAAACTCCGGTCGCAGGGCACCTTGTTTGTTCCGGCTAATGACGTACCCTGCCACGTGAAATCATTCGTGGATCACATTTGAACGAATCCATTCGAGTGTGGCCTTGCCACTGAGAATTGACCGGCGTTGGAGTGAACCCCTTGGGGCTGGACCACGGACACGAAAAAACTGATACGCTCTATGGGCCTCAATCGGAGGAGGCTCATAAACTCCCGAGGTCCAGCCCGAAAGGTTCACTCCACACGACGTTTCCAGGTACAGAATGTTTCTGTTCCGCGTTGATAACGTTTTTGTTCCGACGAGACCACATTCGCTGGAGACCGATATCGTCCCTACGCTGCAACAATTATTCCGCGCACTCGATTTTGATATGTAGGCTCAACATCACTTCTTTCGCGAGAGCAATAATCCTATCTCGCTGTGGCTCAAGCATGGCTAGAACTCTCTCATATTGGGCATCAAGGATTTCGAAAACGTTGTCCTCCAAACGCCAGTTAATAGCGCTGTCTTTCACTCTGGGATTCATTTCTGCAAAAATCGGCGTATTTCCCAGACCGTATGAATAGACCAGTCTCCGAGCAATCGTCGTTGCTCGCTCGACATCACTCCCTGACCCAGTCGAGCGGTCTCCAAACACTACGAATTCGGCCCCCATGCCCGCGTAGGATACGGCAATGCCGTTGCAGAGAGTGGCATCGGTTGGAATATGCTTTTCTTCATACTCGTATTCAGTAACGCCCCCCAATCGACCGGGTGAGGCAGGATCAAAGGTCGGCTTGATTGTAATCACTGCGCTCGTAGCGTAACCCAGAGATAGGGCAACGAGCGCGTGGCCTGCCTCATGAACGGACAAGCGAAACATATCATTTGGTGAAAACGATCCTCGCTCCGGAATTTTGGCAAGTAGATCGCCTATCTCGAGGTCGCGGTCTTGGTTACGGGATATTGCGCTGGCATCTCGAACGAGCCTTTCCAGATCGGAGCCAGACCAACCTTCTAGGTGCTCTGCTATTTCTAGCAAGGATTCAAATTCGATCTTACCGGAAGTATGCCATTTCAGTATCGCGGCGCGAGTCTCACTGTCTGGCAACGAGATCGCGAACTTGTTCTCTATGCGTCCGCTTCGCAAAACTGCAGGGTCAATTAGCAGCGGGAAATTAGTCGCTCCAATCAACAATACATTATCTTGCAACTTGTCGAGGCGGATTAGAAATTCATTCACAACCAACTGCCAGTACTGGCCGTGGGCATCATCGGTGAAATTGCCCCGGCTACCAATACTGTCCAGTTCGTCGATGAAGAGTACAGCTCCGCGACTGTCCTGCGCTGCCTGGAAGCACCCCCTCATCGCCGCTAGCATGTCTCCGAGATGACCTTTCGACTGCCAGGCGCCAACGGATGATTCGACGAATTTCATCCCAAGAGACTCTGCTAGCGCTTTTGCGGCAAAGGTCTTTCCCACACCTGTCGGACCGTGGATCAGAACGCCTGTGCGTATTTTTTTCCACGACAGTTTGCCTTCCCGGCAAAGATTGACATCCTTGGCGAGCTGCCTTGCCCAATCCTTCAGTGCCTCATAACCGGGAAGCTCAAAAAGGCTCGGCGCGTGAAAAGAAGAGCTTTGTATATCGCTGAGCATAGAGATGTGCTCTTCGTCGATAGTCTGACGCCCGATCGCCGCAAGAAGGATGCTCTGCGTGCTGGTTGTCAACAAAGCAGTAACACGATCAGGCAAGGGACTTCTACCGGTAAGTCGTCGAATTGCCTGGATTTCAGATGGAGTAGGAAGTTCTATTGCCAAGATTGCGGCCGCAGCGAAGCGCACCTCCAGCGGAACTTCCTCAATGTTCATAGCCACCAAAATCGCGAGTCCTTCGAGGTCGAAGGCGGAAACACTTTTCTCCAACCTTCCGTTCGAATGCTTAGGGATCGCAGTCCTAATCTTGGAATTGCCCTCGACCCAATCGAACTCTGGAACGCCCTCAAGAAGGTATCTCGCTGCGGTGCAATACTCGTTCTGCCTATAGCCTGCCGGCGTTATGAAAATTACGAGACCTTGACCGATGAGCCCAAACGCGTTCGCTTTCCTGAGTGCACGGCGCAGACCAGAATATGCGAGAAAAACCGACGGGGCTTGTCGGAGCTTATCGAGACGCTGACTGGGACCATTCCGACGCATCTTAGTTCCTTTCGGATACAAGGGGCATTTACGGTTGATACGATCGGTTTACCATCGCTAGTGAAGCAGGCAGCCCATGTCAGCGGCCCTTCCCTTGTGGGGAAGGATCCAGGCGATACCAACGGCTTAGCGTTCTTGCGACTCCCCATTCGGTATCGATGAAAAACACTTGGCTCGTCGTAATATTTTTTCCTGAGCCAAGCCTCGGATGACCTTCTACGACCCCCTCAAGGGATCCCACTGGAAGTCTTTGAATCCTATGATTGTAGATGATTGGAGCTTCAGATAGGTCAAATGGTAGCAAAACGCCTGCCTCTACAAACCGGAGGTCCTCAGCCAAGCGAGAAATGGTATCGGCCGGAGCATATTGAAGTTTCATTTCTACCTCCTAGGCAAATGCATGTTCAACATGACTGAACTGACATCGAGAACTCGCTCAGAATGATGTGCGAGCCCTCTTTTTTATTCCATTAGTCACGTAACGCCATCTACAGGTCGAATAGTGACCTCCACAAATATCTGTGAAACCAAGGACTTATTGGATTCGTCAACCTCAGCCCGAATGCTTGGCTTACGTAGTGAGACTTCTAAAGACTCGCTGGCCTTCGAAAGAGTGCAGATGGGATTGACCATGTTTACCGAGTAGACATTTAATGCCACCACCCAATTAGAGCAAAAAGATCATGCAGTGATCAAAATGATCATAAACAAATAGAATGTCAATCGATATTCTTACAAAAAATTACATTCACCCAAAGATTCGATACACCCACATTTTTCGTAGAAAAAACCTAACTATCTGATTTGATGTCAACAATTACAGTTTCATAGTCGCGAAAATTTGCTTTTTTATGCAGATTGGTGTAAGAAACGGGCGAGGCAGAACCTCCAAGCCTGCCTTGCAGTATCTGAAGTCCACCACCATTGCGTGATTGTATGGAGTACACGATGCGAAAAATTGAGGACCAAGTATTTTTGACAGTGAGACAACTGATGCAAAAAACCAGTCTGTCTCGTCCTACAATCAGCCGATTGCGCCGCTTGGATGAGAATTTTCCAAGAGCAAGAAAATTAGGGCCACGTCGAATTGGCTTCCTAGTAACTGAAATAGATAATTGGATTGCAACGCGGCCTTGAAATCACAAAAATGAAAAGCGGGCGCCTCGCCCGCTTTTTTTTACAATATACTGAGCCTAGTTACAGGGCAACACTGCAAAGTGTTGCCCATTTTGTTGCCCAAACGGAGAAACCGGGGCAGGATACGCTTGGAAAGTGGCGACCCCTGCAGGACTCGAACCTGCGACCTACTGCTTAGAAGGCAGTTGCTCTATCCAGTTGAGCTAAGGGGCCGAAACGCCGATTGAGTTCGGCGTCAAATAATCTTTAGTGCGTCCAGGGCTGCGTGCGAGTGAAGCGGAAATTGTCCGTGTAGGACACGACCTTACGCGTCGCTTCCTTCGGCTGGATAACGCGATATTCAATACCTTTACGCTGAGCGTAAGCTTCCGCCTGCTCCTGCGTTTCGAACGTCAGCTTGACCTGCTGGTTCATGTCGGACGTGGAGGTGTAACCCATGATCGGATCGATCTTACGCGGAACCTCGGCGTCGAATTCCAGAACCCAGATATTTGTCTTCGCCTTGCCGGACTGCATGGCTGTTTTTGCAGGGCGATAGATCTTCGCAGACATTTCGAAACGACTCCGGTGAGACGACGGGCTTTTACCCTTGAACGACTATTGGCGTACAGGAACGACGTAACCAAATCGTGTCATGTACGATAAATCTGGAATGGACCGACTCCATGTGAGAGTCAAGCCGCCAGCGGCCATTCGATTCTGTTGAATGGCCCGCATTTGCACGATGGTTTCTGCTGACAATGAAACAATGTGGAAAAAGTCGATTTTTGTTGTTGCGGTATCGAGATGAACCGTGTATCTCCCCACCCATCGCTTCGGCGGAGTGTAGCGCAGTCTGGTAGCGCATCTGGTTTGGGACCAGAGGGTCGGGAGTTCGAATCTCTCCACTCCGACCATCAACATCTTGTTGATGTGATTGGCTTTTCCCAAAAAATCAAAAGTTAGGCTTGATGGCTCTCGACAAGAGAGATGCGGGAAATGCGCGCGCCGTTTTCACGACTGCAGCAGTCGGCAGCAAGGCCGGTATCGTCACCTACCCTTCCGCGATCAGCAGGATCGACGCAGAGCAAAATCTCCCCCTGAATTGCCGTAACGTCATGCGCCACGGCAATTCGAACAATGCTGACAGGCAATGTGTTTCGGGCAGGTTCACTGCCCGACAAATGTAAAGTAGCCGTAAGTCGCGGCGAAGAAGAGAACGATAGCAGCAATCGTCAGCGCCTTTTTGGCATTCGGCCCAAGCGGCTTGCGCGGCTGTTTCGGTGGCTTCGGCTTGCGGAACTGCACCACGTTGTCGTTCATTGTTTCATGTCCTGCGTATCATTTTTCAGAGGTCACCAGTCAAACCGGCTAAGGAAGTAAGCTCGTATGTCTGGCATGTTTCATTTTATCTATAAGCATCGACGACTGTAAGAAATATTACCAAGTTTTCACTTCCCCCTTTCGTCAAGCTGTGCCACTCCCCACAATCAGAGGAATAGAAACAGCAATATCCGAGACAGAAAGACGGCTGGAAACAATCCACCGTGGTATTTCGGGTTTTTCAGGTGATGAAAATGAGCGAAGCAGACGGTAACGGCTCGAACCCGAACAACAACCAGCCCGATTTGCGAGAAATTCTCGGCTCTGCACGGTCGGGCAAGAAAAAATCGCGCCGCTCGATCTACATCGTCGCCGGTCTTTTGCTGGTGGGTGCCGCAGGCGCCTATTATTATCGTTCCGCGACCGCTGGAGTTGCCTATAGCTACACGACAGAGGCTGCCAGACGCGGTGATCTTGCGGTAATCGTCACCTCCACCGGCTCCGTTCAGCCGACGGATCAAGTGGATATATCGAGCGAACTGTCCGGCACCGTGCGCAAGGTCAATGTGACCTATAACTCGCCGGTCAAGGCCGGCGACATCCTGGCCGAACTCGATACGAACAAACTTGAAGCCGACGTGCAGAGCGCCCGTGCCAAGCTTGCCTCCGCCAAGGCAAATGTGCTGAAGGCGCGCGCCGATCTCGGCTCCGCCAAGACATCGCTCGAACGGTTGAAATCTCTGGTGCAGAACCGGGTGTCCAGCCAGCAGGATCTCGATGCAGCCCAGTTCAGCCACGATGCAGCAGCCGCCACGCTTGAGGTCAACGAAGCGACCGTGCTTTCCGCCGAGGCGGATCTGAGACTGGCTGAAGTCAATCTCGGCAAGGCCAAGATCGTTTCGCCGATCGATGGCGTGATCCTGACCCGTGATGTCGATCCGGGTGCTACCGTCGCCTCCTCACTCAACGCGCCCGTTCTGTTCACCATTGCCGGCGATCTGCGGCACATGGAATTGCAGGTATCCGTCGATGAGGCTGATGTCGGCAAGGTCGAGGCAAGACAGAAGGCCACATTCAATGTGGATGCCTATCCCGACCGCAGCTTCCCGGCAGAAATCGAAACCGTGCGGTTTGCCTCGGAAACGGTCTCCAATGTCGTGACCTACAAGGGCATTCTGACGGTCGACAATGAGGAACTTCTGCTTCGCCCGGGTATGACGGCGACCGCAAACATCGTCGTTGAGGACGTGAAGGATGTGTTGCTGGTGCCGAACTCTGCGCTTCGCTATACCCCGCCGCGCGAATCCGCCTCCCGTGGCGGCGGCCTGATGAGCCTTTTCCGCCCGCCCCGCATGGGCCGTCCGCAAAACCGCGGCGCCAGCGAGGCCGCGGCTGGAAAACGTACGGTCTGGGTGCTGCGCAACAACAACCCGGAATCAGTATCGATTGAAACCGGCTCGACCGATGGCCAGCACACTGTGGTAAAATCCGGCGAACTCAAAGCCGATGACCTGGTGATTACGGACGCATCTGCACGCAACAGCGGCTGACAGAGGAAAACGTCATGCAACAACCGCCGCTCATCGAATTCCGTGATGTCGTCAAGCAATACGGCCGTGGCGAAGCGACGATCCGTGCACTGGATGGCGTAAGCCTGTCGATCCACCAGCATGAATTCGTCGCGATCATGGGGCCGTCCGGTTCAGGTAAATCGACATCCATGAACATCATCGGCTGTCTCGATACACCGACGGCGGGTGAATATCTGTTTCAGGGTGTGCCAACCAGCGGCTTTGACAACGAACATCTGACACTGCTGCGCCGCCATATGCTTGGTTTCGTCTTTCAGGGTTTCAACCTTCTGGCCCGCACTTCGGCGGTGGAAAATGTCGAACTGCCCCTCGTCTATCGCGGCATGAAGGCAGCCGAACGGCGGGAACGCGCCATGGAAGCGCTGGCACAGGTCGGGCTGAAAGGCCGTGAGGATCACACCACTCAGGAGCTTTCCGGTGGCCAGCAGCAGCGCGTGGCAATTGCCCGCGCCATCGTTACCCGCCCTGCTCTTCTTCTGGCCGACGAGCCGACCGGCAATCTCGACACCAAGACCAGCAATGAGATCATGGAACTGATCACCTCGCTCAACCGCGACAAGGGTATCACGGTGGTGATGGTGACGCATGAAGAAGACATTGCTGCCCACGCCAAGCGGCTATTGCGCTTCGTTGATGGCCATCTTGCCTCCGACAGCGCCGTGACGGAAAAGGAGACTACAGATGTTTCTTGAAACGTCCAGACTTGCGTTGCGCGCCATCAACCGCAACCTGCTGCGCTCTTTCCTGACCGTTCTTGGCGTCGTCATTGGCGTTGCCGCCGTTATCGCCATGGTGACGATCGGCAATGGCACGACGGCACAGGTAAAATCCGAACTGTCGCGCCTCGGCACCAACATGCTGTTCGTGCGCCCCGGTCAGTTCGGCCCCGGCCGCGCCAGCACCGAAGCCAAGCGCTTCGATGATCGCGATGTGGAGGCCATCAGAAACCAGATCAGTGGCGTGCGCGCCGTCGCGCCGCAAAACCGCAGCTCTGCGGCAACGGTCATTTTCGGCGGCAAGAACCATCAGACAAGCGTGATCGGCACGACCAACGATTACCTGATTGCTCAGGACTGGACGATTGCACGCGGGCGTGATTTCCAGCCGGCGGAAGATCGTGGCGGCCAGATCGGCTGCATCATCGGCGAAACCGTGCGACAGGAATTGTTCGGTGCGGAAAATCCCGTTGGCCAGACCATCCGGGTCAGCAACATTTCCTGCCCGGTCATAGGCCTTCTGGCGCGAAAAGGCCAATCCGGCCTGGGCGACGATCAGGATGACACAATCATCATGCCGCTCAAGATCCATCAGCGGCGCATCGGCGGCACGACAACCATTTCCTCGATCATGGTCTCGGCGCAGGACGGCGTTTCGACATCCAAGGTCCAGGCGGACCTGGAGCGCCTGCTGCGCGAACGCCGCCGCATCGGCATTGGCCGCGAAGACGACTTCGCCGTCAACGACATGACGCAGATCGCCTCTGCCATGACCGGAACGACAACGCTGCTGACAGGTCTTCTCGGCGCCGTCGCTGCCGTCAGTCTTCTGGTCGGTGGCATCGGCATCATGAACATCATGCTGGTGTCGGTCACGGAAAGAACCCGCGAAATCGGCATCCGGCTGGCGATTGGTGCACTGGAAAAGCAGGTCCTCACGCAGTTTCTGGTGGAAGCCGTGATGCTGTCGGCCTTCGGTGGCATTGTCGGCATCTTGACCGGCCTTGGCCTTGCTTATGCCGTCGTCACCTTCCTCAACGTCCCCTTCGTCACCAGCCCGTCGATCATTGTCCTGGCTTTCGCCTTTTCGGCGGCGATCGGCGTGATTTTCGGCTATTTCCCGGCACGACGCGCCGCAAGCCTGAGCCCGATCGAAGCCTTGCGGCACGAATGAACCTGGCATTTGATGCGGTGTCTGTTTTGGAGAGGGACGCGTATTTCCGCATCCCGACCTTGCCATAGCCTCTCGCGATCGAGGACTTGATAGAACTCCGATCAGGCCACGAACGACAATGTGCGGTTTAAGCAGCACTGCAGCCTGAATCAAAATGCGCCGTCAGAGCGGCGCTTTTTTTAAACACAATGGCTGAAACGATCAGATGCTTGCAGCAGCCTCGCGCTGTTTTGCCAGAGCTGCCAGATCGGCAGGCTTCAATTCGACCGATTCACCGCAGCCGCAGGCCGAGGTCTGATTGGGGTTGTTGAAGGTGAAGCCGGAGCGCATTTTCGTGATTTCGAAATCCATCTGCGTTCCCAACAGATAAAGCACGGCTGACGGCTGTATCCAGACTCTGGCACCATCGAATTCGATCAGATCGTCCTTCGCATCCGGCTCGGTCACGAGGTCGATGGTATATTCCATACCGGCGCAACCGCCCTTTTTGATGCCGACGCGCACGCCTTTGGCGTCTGGACCGGAATTTTCGGTGATTGCTTTGACACGCGAGGCGGCAGCCTGCGTCATGGTCATAACTGCAAAGCCCATGGGCTCATTCTCCTTCAACAATCGAGTTCAAGGCTCGATGCTCGATGGATTCGAATTTAATCGTAGCTGAAGGCATCATCAAGGGACGATGCCTGTCAAAATTGGCAAGCGGCTCAATACCAGCCGACAGCGACCTGCGCTTCTTCCGACATGCGGTCGGGCGTCCACGGCGGATCAAAGGTCATTTCAACCGAAACGCCCGACACGCCTTCAACGGCGCCGACCGCATTTTCCACCCAGCCGGGCATTTCGCCAGCGACCGGGCAACCGGGCGCCGTCAGCGTCATAACGATCTTCACCATCCGGTCGTCTTCAATGTCGATCTTGTAAACAAGGCCGAGTTCGAAGATATCAGCCGGAATTTCCGGATCGTACACGGTTTTGAGCGCCGCAATCACGTCGTCGCTGAGGCGCGCCAACTCGTCTGGCGGAATGGTCGAGACCTTTTCCGCAACTTCGGGCGCATCCAGTTTTTTTTCAGTGGCTTCGGCAGTCATGATCCTGATCCTCGATCCTGATCTCAGGCAAAAAATTTGCGAGCATATTCGAGAGCATCCGCCAAAGCGTCCACCTCTGCGCGCGTGTTGTAAAGTCCGAACGACGCCCGGCATGTGGAGGTCACACCGAAGCGTTTCAAGAGCGGCATGGCGCAATGTGTGCCAGCACGTACCGCAACACCACGACGGTCGATCACCATCGACACGTCATGGGCGTGGATTCCTTCGAGTTCGAAGGAGAAGATACCGCCCTTGCCCGGCGCATTGCCGATGATCCGCAGCGAATTGATCGACTGCAGCCGTTCAGTGGCATAAGCGGCCAGATCGGCCTCATGCGCGGCAATCGCAGCGCGACCGATACCATCCATGTAATCCAGCGCGTAACCAAGGCCGATCGCCTGGACGATCGGTGGCGTACCCGCTTCGAAACGGTGCGGCGGATCGTTATAAGTGATCGTGTCCTCGGACACGTCGAGGATCATTTCCCCACCACCCTGGAACGGCCGCATCTCCTTCAGGCGGTCGGCCTTGCCGTAAAGCACGCCGATGCCCGATGGGCCGTAAAGCTTGTGGCCGGTCATCACATACCAGTCGCAATCGATATCGCGCACATCGACAGGCATATGCACCGCGCCCTGGCTGCCATCAACCAGAACCGGAATGCCACGCTCATGCGCAATGCGGCAGATTTCCTTCACCGGAACGACCGTGCCGAGCGCATTCGACATGTGGGTGATGGCAACAAGCTTGGTGCGCTCAGTCAGGCTCTTTTCAAAAGCCTCGATATGAAATGCACCATCGTCGTCCACCGGTACCCAGACCAGCTTGGCGCCCTGCCGTTCGCGAATGAAATGCCACGGCACGATGTTGGAGTGATGCTCCATGATCGAGATGACGATCTCGTCGCCCTCGCCGATCTTCGGCATGCCGTAACCGTAGGCAACCGTATTGATCGCCTCGGTCGAGGATTTGGTGAACACGATCTCGTCCACCGAACCGGCATTCAGGAAACGTCGCACCTTTTCGCGCGACGCCTCATAAGCATCGGTTGCCGCATTGGAAAGAAAATGCAGGCCGCGGTGGACGTTCGCGTACTCGTTTGCATAGGCATGCGAAACGGCATCGATGACCACCTGCGGCTTTTGTGCGGACGCGCCGTTGTCCAGATAGACCAGCGGCTTGCCATAGACCTCGCGCGAAAGGATCGGAAAATCCTTCCGCACGGCTTCAACGTCATAAGGGGCCGCTACGACGGCGCGTTCGCTATCAGGCATGATTTTCCAGCCAGCCGGAAATGATCTCTTCCAGCGCCTCTACCAGATTTTCTTCTTCCAGTTCCTCGACGATCTCGGCCACGAAAGCGTTGACGAGCATTGCCCGTGCCTTCGCCTTCGGCACGCCACGCGCCATCAGGTAATAGAGGTGGTTGTCGCTGATATCGGCAACCGTCGCACCGTGGCCGCACTGAACGTCGTCCGCGAAGATTTCGAGTTCCGGCTTGGCCGAGAACTCGCCATCGTCAGACATCAGCAGCGTGTTGCACGACATCTTGGCATCGGTCTTCTGGGCATCGGGCGCAACCCGGATCATGCCCTGGAAGATGCCCTTCGCACGGTCGAAAACGACGTTGCGGAAGATTTCCGTCGAGGTCGTGTTCGGCACATTGTGGCCGAGAACCATGGTCACATCGGTGTGCGTTTCACCGCCCAGCAGGTTGACACCCCGAACGGTGAGATCCGTGCCCTCGCCTTCAACGTCGATGCGCAGCTCCTGGCGTACCAGTTTGCCGCCGGCATTGATGATGAACAGGCGAAGCTTGGCTTCGGCACCCAGCTTGATGCGGAGCTGGCCAAGATGGATATCGGCTGCACCCTGCTGCTGCAGAATGATCCAGGTTGCTTCCGCACCATCGTCGACAACGATGTCGCTGACGGACGAAACGAAAGCCGCACCATCAGTCACCGACAGGTGACGTTCGATGATCGTTGCCTTGGAACCCTTGCCGAAACGGACCGGGAAACGGCTGTGCACCTGGCCAGCGCCGTGAACGGCCTGCAATTCGATCGGCTTTTCGATGTCGGCTTCCGCCGGAATATCGAGCGTCAGACCGTCGCGGACGAAGCTGCCGTTGATACGGCCGATTGCGTCATCCTTGCTGGCTTCGGCAAGACCGGCCGCAGCCGAACCGTCCAGCAGGTTGTTGGCAAAGCTCGAAACCGTCACGCCCTCGATCTTGCCGAGCGCCGATGCGCCATGCAGCACATAGGCAACGGAAGACCCGGCAACGGCAGGAGACTGCTTTTCGATCACGGGTGCAGGCGCATCCTCGGGGATAGCGCGCAGCAGGCTTTTCAGATCGGTATAGTGCCATGCCTCGATACGACGGGTCGGAAGACCACCGGTCTTCAGATCGTCAAACAGCACGTCACGGGCGGCAACCACCGCACCATCGCCCGGCAATTCGCTGAACTTGGCGGTATAGGCATCGACCAGCGCGCTTTCAGCGGGTGTCAGCCGGTTGGTAGCTTGAATGTTCATGGACATCACCTCCTGGCCTCTTGATTAGGCCGCTTCACCGATGATGTCGGCGTAACCGTTGTTTTCCAGCTCAAGCGCCAGTTCCTTGTCGCCAGAACGGATGATCTTGCCCTTGTAGAGAACATGAACGCTGTCCGGAACGATGTAGTCGAGCAGGCGCTGGTAGTGGGTGATGACGATGGTTGCGCGGTCCGGAGACTTCAGCGCGTTAACGCCATCGGCAACGATCTTCAGCGCGTCGATGTCGAGACCGCTATCGGTTTCGTCGAGAACGCAAAGCTTCGGCTCCAGAAGCGCCATCTGCAGGATTTCGGCACGCTTCTTTTCACCGCCGGAGAAGCCGACGTTGAGCGGACGCTTCAGCATGTCCATGTCGATCTTCAGATCGCCGGCAGCTTCCTTCACCTTCTTGATGAAGTCAGGCGTCGTCAGTTCGGCTTCGCCGCGTGCCTTGCGCTGCTCGTTCATGGCAACCTTGAGGAACTGCATGGTGGCAACGCCGGGGATTTCGACCGGGTACTGGAAGGCCAGGAAGATACCCTTGGCAGCGCGCTCTGCAGCGTCCAGTTCGAGAATGCTTTCGCCGTTATACAGGATGTCACCGGACGTGACTTCATAGTCTTCGCGGCCCGACAGGATGTAGGAGAGCGTCGACTTGCCCGAACCGTTCGGGCCCATGATGGCGGCAACTTCGCCAGCGGCAACCTTCAGGTTCAGACCCTTGATGATCTCGGTTTCGGTGTCGGCGATCTTTGCGTGCAGGTCGATGATTTCAAGCATGGTTTTTTCCTAGAATAGTGTGATCGATTGGTGCGCGAAAACCGCGCACTCAGGGTCGTGTCCGTCTGAAGATCAGCCCACCGAGCCTTCGAGAGAGATGCCGATCAGCTTCTGCGCTTCAACGGCAAATTCCATCGGCAGCTCCTGAATGACTTCCTTGACGAAGCCGTTGACGATCAGGGCGATCGCTGCTTCCTCGGGAATACCGCGCTGCAGGCAGTAGAAGAGCTGGTCTTCGGAAATCTTCGAGGTGGTCGCTTCGTGCTCGAAATGCGCCGAAGAGTTCTTCGCCTCGATGTAGGGCACGGTGTGAGCGCCACACTTGTCGCCGATCAGCAAGCTGTCGCACTGCGTGAAGTTACGCGTGTTGGTCGCCTTGCGATGTGCCGAAACCTGACCGCGATAGACGTTTTCCGAGAAACCGGCAGCAATACCCTTGGCGATGATGCGGCTCGACGTGTTCTTGCCGAGGTGGATCATCTTGGTGCCGCTGTCGATCTGCTGATGACCGTTGGAAACGGCAATCGAGTAGAACTCGCCACGGCTGTCGTCGCCGCGCAGGATGCAGGACGGGTACTTCCAGGTGATGGCAGAACCGGTTTCAACCTGTGTCCAGGAAATCTTCGAACGGTTGCCGCGGCAATCGCCACGCTTGGTCACGAAGTTGTAGATGCCGCCCTTGCCCTCCTTGTCGCCCGGATACCAGTTCTGGACGGTGGAATACTTGATTTCGGCATCATCGAGCGCCACGAGTTCGACCACGGCGGCGTGAAGCTGGTTCTCGTCGCGCTGCGGTGCGGTGCAACCTTCCAGATAGGAAACGTAGGCGCCTTCTTCACAGATGATGAGCGTGCGCTCGAACTGACCGGTGTTCTTCTCGTTGATACGGAAGTACGTGGAAAGCTCCATCGGGCAGCGAACGCCCTTCGGCACGAACACGAAAGAACCGTCGGTGAAGACCGCCGAGTTCAGCGTCGCATAGAAGTTGTCCGTCGTCGGAACGACCGAGCCGAGATATTTCTTCACCAGCTCCGGATACTCGCGGATCGCTTCGGAGATCGACATGAAGATCACGCCAGCCTTCGCCAGTTCCGCCTTGAAGGTGGTGACAACCGACACGCTGTCGAACACGGCATCAACCGCGACCGGGCGCTTTTCAACGCCGGCGAGGATTTCCTGTTCCTTCAGCGGAATGCCGAGCTTTTCGTAGACCTTCAGCAGCTCCGGGTCGACTTCATCCAGCGACTTCGGGCCGGGAGCGGACTTCGGTGCGGCATAATAATAGAGATCGTTGAAATCGATCTTCGGATAGCTGACGCGAGCCCATGTCGGCTCTTCCATTGTCAGCCAGCGCTTGTACGCCTCAAGGCGCCATTCCAGCATCCATTCCGGCTCCTGCTTTTTTGCAGAAATGAACCGGATTACCTCTTCGGAAAGGCCTTTCGGGGCCTTGTCGACTTCGATCTGAGTTTCGAAGCCGTATTTATACTGGTCCACATCGATCTGGCGGACCTGATCGATCGTTTCCTGAACCGCAGCCATGTCGTTCTCCAATCTCGCCGGAGCAAAGGTCCGGTGGCTTGTCAACGTATCAAGGCGGAAAGCCGCCTTCATCCATCTTCGGGCAAATTATTCCGGGCCATGCAGGCGGACGGAACTCTTCACCCATGTAGGTGCGGAATGGCGTTTTTCACACATCCCAGCAAGCGGAAATTTGATATTCCGCAATTCTTTACCGCGCTTTCACGCCGCCTGTCCGGCCGGCTTGCGCCGCCCGGCTATTTTTCCGAACGCCGCAAGCGTGCGCTCGATATCGTTTTGCGTCGTCGCATGGCCGAGCGAAATTCTCAGCGCGCCGAGCTTGGGGTCATGCCCCATCGCCGTCAGGACATGGCTTTCGCCAACTTTTCCGGACGAGCAGGCCGATCCGGCCGAAAGGGCGATACCTTCAATGTCGAAGGCGATCTGCCCCGTTTCCGCCTTCAGTCCCGGAAGCGTGAAGAAGGTGGTGTTGCATACCCGCGCCCCACTCTCGCCGTGGATCACCACGTCGGCGGCGGCAACGCGCATACCGGCCTCAAGCGCCGTCCGCAGATCGGATAGACGCAGCGTTTCCGCTTCCAGATTTTTGACCGCATCGGCAGCAGCCGCACCGAACCCAAGAATCGACAGCGTATTTTCAGTGCCGGAACGATGACCCTTTTCCTGCCCGCCGCCATGGATCAGCGGCCGAGGCATCATCACTTCACCGCGCGACACCAGGGCACCTGCCCCCTTCGGCCCACCAAGCTTGTGGGACGAGAGAATAAGGAAGTCCGCATCCAGTGCTGCAATATCAAGCGGCATGCGCCCTGCGGCCTGAACCGCATCGACAACCATCAACCCGCCCGCGGCATGCACAAGCCTTGCGGCCTCGATAACGGGCTGAACGATGCCGGTCTCGTTGTTCACAAGCATGCAGGCAACCATCGGCAGGCCGGACGACGCATCATGTCCGGCCAACAGGGTCTCAAGCGCGGCAAGGTCGAGAACACCGGATGCCGTAACAGGAACTTCCGTAACGTTATCCTTGCTGAACCGGCCGCCTTCACGAACTGCAGGGTGTTCGATGGCGGAAACATAGAGGTGGCCCATCCGCAATGGAGCGCGGCCCATCTTGAAATCCGGTGTCAAAACCAGATTGGCCGCTTCGGTCGCACCGCTGGTAAACGTCACATTCGGCGCTTGCGCGCCAGCAAGGGCAGCAACCTCGCGGCGAGCCGCCTCAACGGCCGCGCGTGCAGCGCGCCCTTCCCTGTGAACAGACGAAGGATTACCAGACATATCAAGAGCTTCGACAAGCACGTCCCGCACGGCAGGCCGCAACGGCGCCGTGGCGTTCCAGTCCATATATGTGCGAGTCAAAACCGTCATGACGGAACAGCTTCCGCTAATCTTCCATGCGCCGAAACGCATTTTCCTTGAAATTTCAGTTGTGCTTGCCTTATGACACGAGCCGAGTGCTTTAGCACACACAAAGTTTCGAATTGTTCTAAACTGCGTTCTAGAAAAGCTGACAGACTTCGTCAAGTCTTATCGCCAGAAGATCGCCGCCAGGAACAAAAAAACACGACCGGAGTACCAATGCCCGAAGTCATCTTTAACGGCCCGGCGGGTCGCCTCGAAGGCCGTTATCAGCCCTCCAAGGAAAAGAGCGCACCGATCGCGATCATTCTGCACCCGCACCCACAGTTCGGCGGCACGATGAACAACCAGATCGTCTACCAGCTCTTCTATCTTTTCCAGAAGCGCGGCTTCACGACGCTCCGTTTCAACTTCCGCTCCATCGGCCGCAGCCAGGGCGAGTTCGACCATGGTGCCGGTGAACTGTCCGACGCGGCTTCCGCGCTCGACTGGGTGCAGAGCCTGCATCCGGACAGCAAGAGCTGTTGGGTCGCCGGTTACTCCTTCGGCGCATGGATCGGCATGCAGCTTCTGATGCGCCGCCCGGAAATCGAAGGTTTCATGTCGATTGCACCGCAGCCGAACACCTACGACTTCTCGTTCCTCGCCCCCTGCCCGTCGTCCGGCCTCATCATCAACGGTGATTCCGACAAGGTCGCACCGGAGAAGGACGTCAATGGTCTGGTTGAAAAGCTGAAGACCCAGAAGGGTATTCTGATCACGCACCGGACCGTTCCCGGCGCCAACCACTTCTTCAATGGCAAGGTGGATGAGCTGATGGGCGAGTGCGAGGATTACCTCGACCGTCGCCTGAACGGCGAACTGGTGCCGGAACCGGCTGCCAAGCGCATCCGCTGATAATGAACCAATGAAACTCAGAACCGCCGGTCATCCCGGCGGTTTTTTGTTTGGGCGTATCTGGCCGGGCCGCCGCCCGTCACGGCATGTTTGCACGCAGGCTCACGCCGTCGCGAGAACACCGCCGGTGACCGGCTCTGCCACGCCCGTCGTGCCGGGATAGGTTAGCGGCAATCCCTTTAGAGACCGAACCGCGAGATAGGCCCAGGCTTCCGCCTCCATCGCCCCACCATCGAAACCGGCATCCTCCGCCGCGATGACCTTGGCATCCTTTTCGGCGGCCTGTGCGGCAAACTCTGCCATGATAACAGGATTGAGACGGCCACCACCACAGACCACATAGGTTTTGGCCGCTTCCGGAAGATAGCTGGCGGACTTGAGAATAGCCGTACCGGTCAGGTGCGCCAGCGTGCGCGCGCCATCACCCAGCGAAACCTCGCCCTTCTGCGGCGGCAGGAAATCGCTGCGGTCGAGCGAGCGGCGAATATTGGCCGAAAAGAACGGGCTTTCCATGTAGCGGGTCACAAGCGGAAGCACGACCTTTCCGCTCGCGGCAACCTTGCCACCCTTGTCGAAAGTCTTTCCGGTATGCGCCTCGATCCACTGGTCGATCAACATGTTGCCCGGTCCGCTGTCGAAGGCCGCAAGTCGCCCCTCGTCGCCAATGAAAGTGAGATTGGAAATGCCGCCGATGTTGACGAAGACGGCAGGCGTTGCAAAACCCTTGGGCAGATTGGCAGCAAGTGCGGCGTGATAGGCTGGAATGAGTGGCGCGCCCTGCCCGCCATGCACCATGTCGTTGGCGCGCATGTCATAGACGACGTCGATCCCGGTTTCTTCGGCCAACAGCGGACCGTCACCGATCTGCACCGTCAGCGCCTCATCCGGCCTATGCAGCACGGTCTGCCCGTGAAAACCGATCACATCGATCTGGTCTGCCTGAAGCTTGTGGCGGTGCAGGAAGGATTTGACAGCCGCCGCATGCGCAAGCGTCAGCTTGCGTTCGGCATCGCCGAGATCCTCGGGGCGTTCACGACGTTCGCAGATCGACTTGGCGGTCGTCAGCGCTTTTTGCCAGATGGCGCGCAAATGCGGATCATAGGGAAAATAGCCACTCGGTCCATGCCGCACGATGCTTTCGCCATCCGTGTGCAAAAGCGCAATATCGATGCCGTCCATCGATGTTCCGCTCATAAGGCCGATCGCCGTTTTTACGTCACCCACGCGTCATTCTCCCGTCCGAAGGAATCATCATTGTACGATTCGCCAATATTCATGGCCGAAACGGGTGCACTTTTCAAAAAACAATGATAAATCCGCCGCGTTCATTGGCTCCCAATGACGACAAATATCCAATCAGAAAGAAAAAGGTCATGTCCAGGTTCAAGTCCGATTTCCTCCGCACGCTCGACGAGCGCGGCTTCATTCACCAGATCTCCGATGAGGCAGGTCTCGACGAACTGTTCGCCAAGGAAACTGTGACTGCCTATATTGGCTATGATCCGACGGCATCCAGTTTGCACGTCGGCCACCTGACCCAGATCATGATGCTGCACTGGCTGCAGCAGACCGGCCACCAGCCGATCTCCCTGATGGGCGGCGGCACCGGCATGGTCGGCGATCCCTCCTTCAAGGAAGAAGCTCGCAAGCTGATGACGATCGACATGATCGAGGACAACATTACCTCGCTCAAGCACGTCTTCGCCAACTACCTCGATTACGATCGCAAGCCGAACCCGGCACTGATGATCAACAACGCCGACTGGCTGCGTGGTCTGAACTACCTCGAATTCCTGCGCGACGTCGGCCGCCATTTCTCGGTCAACCGCATGCTGTCCTTCGACAGCGTCAAGACGCGCCTTGACCGCGAACAGTCGCTGTCCTTCCTCGAGTTCAACTACATGATCCTGCAGGCCTACGACTTCGTCGAGCTGAACCAGCGCGTCGGTTGCCGCCTGCAGATGGGTGGTTCCGACCAGTGGGGCAATATCATCAACGGTATCGACCTTGGTCACCGCATGGGTACGCCGCAGCTTTACGCGCTGACCTCGCCTCTGCTGACCACGTCTTCCGGGGCGAAGATGGGCAAGTCGGCCTCCGGTGCGGTCTGGCTCAACAAGGACCTGTTGCCGGTCTACGACTTCTGGCAGTACTGGCGTAACACCGAAGACGCCGACGTCGTGCGTTTCGCAAAACTCTTCACCACGCTGCCGATGGACGAGATCGCCCGCCTTGCAGCACTTGGTGGTTCGGAAATCAACGAAGCAAAGAAGATCCTCGCAACGGAAGTCACAGCGATCCTGCATGGCCGCGCTGCCGCCGAAGAAGCTGCGGAGACCGCACGCAAGACCTTCGAAGAAGGTGCACTTGCGGAAAACCTGCCGTCCATCGACGTTCCGGCAGCCGAACTCGAATCCGGCGTTGGTCTGCTGTCGCTGATCGTTCGCGCTGGCCTGGCCGGATCGAACGGCGAAGCTCGCCGCCATGTTCAGGGCGGTGCCGTCAGAATCAACGACAAGGCTATGGCCGATGAGCGCCAGACGATCGGTTCCGGCGAGATCACCGCCGATGGCGTCATCAAGCTTTCGGTCGGCAAGAAAAAGCACGTTCTCGTTCGCCCGGCATAAGCCGCGCAAAACGACATCAAAAAATGAGGGCCGCGAAAGCGGCCCTTTTTATTGGAACTCGAAGATCTGCCGGAAGACGCCCGGCGCGATCAGCGACAGAGGATTGATCGTCAGCGTTGGCTGGTTCGCCTGCCCTGAAAGCTTGAAGGTGATGCCGAGCAGACCACGGTCACGACCATTTCCGAGGAAGATGCCGATGAACGGCAACTCGCCGAACAGACGGTTCAGGCCATAAGCCGGCATGAAGGTGCCAGTCATTTCCATCCTGCCGCTCTGGTCTTTCAACAGGCCCTGGAAGGTCGCGCCGATCTGTTCGCCTCGCACCACACCGTTTTCGACAGCAATCGAGCCATTGACGTAGACAATCCGCGCAAAACCGCGCTGAAACTTTTCCGAGCTCACATCGATGTTGCGGCGAACAGCCGTGTTGAGGCTGCGCCCATCCTCACCTGTCGGCGTCGCAACGATATCCTGCAGCTTGGCCTCGTTGACGACGGAGAAGTTGCGCAGGTCGAGCGAACCGCTCCAGGACGTGCCGTTGCTGGTCGTCAGCGCCAGATTGACGAGGCCGCCACGCAGACGCGTATAAAGATCGGCAAAGCGGGCAAGCGAACCGGCATCGCTGCTTGTCAGAGTGATGGTGCCGGATGACGCCTTGTTGGTGGTCTGCGCCACGACGGCCTGGCCATTGCCCGTTACACCGCGAAAATCGACCGAACGTATCTGGCCTTCGCGCAGATTGACGTCCGCATTGACGTTGGAGAGAACCTCGTTGTTGAAACCGTAGACCTTGTCGATCTGCGCCTTGATGGCGAGTGAGGGTTGCGAACGTGGCGTGCCATCCCCGGTGCCTGCGGGATTGCGCAATTTGGAAATCAGGGGCCGAAGGTCGATCGATTTTCCGTTGGCGGTGATGATGTAACTGTTCTTGGATGCAACGACAGAAACAGCATAATCGTCGGAAGACGATAGTTTCAGCCTGTCCAGATCTGCGGAAATCAGACCGTTCTTGTTGAAGGCAATATTGCCGGCCGCGCCAAAGCCGTCACCGTCGAGCGAAAAGTCATTGATGTTCGTACGGCCATCGACCGTCTCCATCGAAAACTCTGCGCTGGCGGGGATACCGATCCCCTTGCTCCAGCCGATGCCCGGCAGGATGATCGATGCTCGGGTGAGATCGAGCTTGACCTCCTGATGCTTGGGATCGGCCCCGCTGACCTCCAGCGTCGTGGTGCCGCCGAGAACCGTCGTCAGCTCCGGCGCAAGTTTCGCCACCTGATTTTCGTTCAGAGACGCCTTGAGGGCAAGCTGGCGGGGAACGTTGCCGTTCTTGCGCACGGGTTCCGTCAGCGCGATGTCCATCGGCACGTCATCGATCCGGCCTTTGCCCTGCAGCACGAGCTGCTGGTCGTTCAGCGTCATCGTGCCGTCAACGGCCGTCACGCTGCGACCGGCAAAAGGCCGCGCCAGTGCCAGCCCCTTGAGGTTCAGCTCCGCCGACCAGACCGGCGGTGGCGGAGCCTGACTGCTCAGCAACCCGACCACGAGCTTTGCTTGGGCTTTGACGTCGCCGGTAAAATCTTCCGGTTTGAACTCGGTATCCTTGAGCGCATTGATCGGGTGGAAGGTGGCAAGCTCCGCCACCGCATCCGCAGCCCCGGCAATGTTCAGGTCGAGATTGGCAAGCAGCGGCTTCTCATAGACCGAATCGATCGAAAAACGGCTGTTTTCCAGTGTCAGGGAACGGTTGGAAGGGAAGTAGGATGTCGCCCGCGAAATATCGACATCGATCTCTTCGCCGGAAAGCTGGAAATGGGCACTGGCATCCCGCAACGGCGGAATGTTGCCTGTGGTGTTCAACCGCGTATCGGCAATATCGAAGCGGATCTGCATCTCGCTTTTGCCGAGAATCAGCGGGCAACCGGGACCGCACATGCGTCCCTGCGGAATGAACACCGCGATCGAACCATTGGTGACGGTCCCGCCGAACAGGTTCGACACCACCCAGTCGCGCGGCTTATGCGCCATCCAGAACGGCCAGAGCTGCTTGACCGCCGTTGCCTCCATTTTCGGGATCTGACCGCCGAAGCTGATTTCAGGTGAACCCTGTTCACCAAAACGGATCTTGAGCGACCCCGCCATGTCACCGAGCGGAGAGCTGACATAGAGCGAGGAGATATCCAGTTGCCTTGCCGCAGCCGTGAACTGCCCGTCAGCTTTCAGATTGAAAGGAACCGGCGGCTCGCCGGAAGCCTCTGCCGACGCCACGGCGTTGTCGATCCTCAAGGCAAGACCGAAACCCTCGTCCGTGTCCTTGATCTCTCCGGCAATCGGAAGGATCGTTCGACCGAACTCGAGCCGCGAATTGTCGATCGCCAGCGACGTGTTGGCAAAGTCGTACCGCGCATTGATCGTGCCGCCGGAGACCGGCTGGGCTTCCCCTGCGATCAGCAGCGTACCGTTGCCCACGCCCAGAGAAACCGAAAGCTGCGGCTCACGCCCCTCTCCGCCGCGATGGGCGGCGATATTCACACCCGCCTTGACGTTCAGGCCTTCGTGCAGGCTGCCTTGCGGATCGTATTTCTCAAGCAGCGGCCCGACATCGAAACCATCGAGACGGGCCTGAAAACCTTCGATAACCCCACCGGTCCCCGATGTCTTGAGCGACAGGCTGGCAACCTCGTTGTTGAAGATCGCTTCGCCATCGATGGTGTAACCACCCTCCGCATCCGGCGAGAGGGACAACTCCTGCAACTGGATCGTCCGTAACTTGCCCTCATTGCTGGGGGGCAAATGCACAGAGACATCCGAAATGGTGATCTGCTCCGTGCCGCTGACCCGGAATGCCTGTGCAAAATTATCGAGCTGCAGGAATGCCGATTGCAAGGCATCCGGGATCGCGTCGATCTTGATCTTGGTGGGATCAAAGCCATTGCCCTTGGGCAGAAGCGCTGTATCGAGTTCCATCCCGTCAGCTTCAAGGCTCTGCACGGAAACGCGGCCGGCAAGAAGCGCCAGCGGGTCGAGCGCCATACCAATGGCACGCGCCCGGCTCATGTGCTGGCCGGAGGCCTGATCGATGATATCGACGTCACGCGCCACAAGCGCCAGCCGCAATCCGGTTGAAAAGCGAATGGCCGAAGAGCCGATGCGGGCGCTGTAATGGGGACCAAGCGCCTTTTCCAGCGCCTGCTGCGCCTGTGCCGACAGGGTTTTGTCGATAGAGCCGGTCTCTACCGACAGGATGATGCCGCCAATCGACAGGAAAGCGAGAACGAAAAGGGCCGTAAATATCTTCGTAAAGGTGCGCAGCATCGAGCGCGGCGCCGGGCAATGCACGATGATCGGATCTTCGGCCTTTGCCGAAGGAAGATCGTGCAGCCGAACGATATCGCGCTTGCCGAACGTGACCCTTTCACCCCGTATTTCCGCCATACGCCCGTGTCTGCTCCCGGAAAGCTTTTGTTTCGCCGCAATACTGGACGACGCTTCGTTTCGCTATATACCGAATCTGGTGAGTTTCACTCAACATCCCGGTGAAAGAAAGGTGGATTATGACAGATACGACGATCGGCAGCCCAGCTCCTGACTTCACTCTACCGCGCAATGGCGGCGGAACGGTGACACTGACCGACCTCAAGGGCAAGGCAGTCGTACTTTACTTCTACCCGAAGGACGATACGTCCGGCTGCACGGCTGAAGCCATCGATTTCAGCGCGCTCGGCGCACAGTTCGAGGCAGCCAATACGGTTGTGATTGGCATCTCGCCCGATTCTGTCAAAAGCCACGACAAATTCGCGGCAAAACACTCGCTGACCGTGATGCTGGCGGCAGACGAAGAAAAGACCGTCGCCGAAGCCTACGGCGTCTGGAAGGAAAAAAGCATGTACGGCAAGAAATACATGGGCGTCGAGCGCACGACCTTTCTCGTCGCACCCGACGGCACCATTGCCGAAATCTGGAACAAGGTGAAGGTTGCCGGACACGCCGAGGCTGTTCTGGACGCTGCCAAAAAGCTCTGACATCGCTGTCGGTGTGCCTGACACGACGGGCGACGTGCGCGCCGCCACTTACCCCTAATACTATTCCTACCGGAACGGTCCGGCAGGCAGTCTCCGACATCTGGCCATTGACGGTTTCAGCACGCACCAGAAGGCAGCCACATGTAATCTCGCCTTTGCGGAAGCCGACCTCACGCCCTCCTCCCACCGATCCCTGACAGCCATCCGCCACAGCTGAAACGCTGATCTGGCAAGCATTCCCGGCTCCATGGCAAAACTTCGTTAACCTTAACGAAATATGATTTTCTCTGGCACACGGACAGGCTGGAGAGAGATTTTGGCTCAGACGGCAGAACAACCGGGGTTCGGAAAGAAGCGTAAGCAGCACGTCCTGATTCTGGCAAGCGGCGACAGGGTAAGGCATCTGACGATACGCCCCTGGATGACTGCCCTCGCCGTTTCCGTGGCTGGCGCTTTGTCGCTCGCCTATCTCGGCGCAACGTCCTACCTTATTCTCAGAGACGATCTGATCGGCGCGACAATGGCGCGACAGACACGCATGCAGCACGATTATGAAGACCGGATTGCGGCCTTGCGCGCGCAGGTGGACCGCGTCACATCACGCCAATTGCTCGATCAGCAAGTTGTTGAAAGAAAAGTCGAAAAACTTCTTGATCAGCAGACCGCCCTCACCTCCCGACATGGGCGCATGAGCGAGTTGATGGAGCGTGCCGAAAATGCCGGCATCACGCCTGCTGCAACTCCCTCGGCCTTCTCGAACGCACTTCTTCCGGAGAAAAGCGCCGACAAGGGACGCGGCGTTTCCGCCATCGAAAAGCTGATGCAGCCCGACAAGGCACCCAAATCCGAAAAGCAGGTGTTTTACGCGCCGGGTAGCGGCGAGACACCTTCCGACCGCGCCGACCGGATTTTCTCCAAAGTCACGCTGTCTTTGAAAGACATCGAACGCCAGCAGATATCGCGAATCGCTGAACTCACCGCCGACGCCGAAAACAAGGCGACAGCGATGCAGGACATCATTCGCCAGGCAGGCCTGAAAATTGACGAAGCCGGAAACCAGGATGTTGGTGGTCCCTATGCCGCCCCGCAACCGGCTGAAAACGACCCGTTCAATGTCTCGCTTGCCAGCCTGGACAACGCCCTCAACCGGCTCGATCTCGTCAAGGAAACCGCAACCGGCATGCCGTTTGGCAACCCCGCTCCCGGCCGCACCATCACCAGCCGCTTCGGCAACCGTCTCGATCCCTTTCTCGGTCGGCCAGCCTTGCATACGGGCATCGACTTTCGTGCCGAGACCGGCGCCAACGTCAAGGCAACCGGCGCGGGTACCGTCACAATCGCTGAAAACTCGGGCGGTTATGGCAATATGGTCGAGATCGATCACGGTCAGGGCGTATCCACCCGCTTCGGTCACCTGTCCGCCATTCTGGTCAAGCCCGGCGACAAGATCGACACCGGCGACGTGATCGGCCGCGCCGGCAGCACAGGCCGTTCCACCGGCCCGCACATCCACTACGAAGTTCGCCGCAATGACGCGCCAGTCGATCCGATGCGCTTTCTTGTTGCCGGATCGGAGCTGAAAACATATCTCAAATAAGAGTAGCGATTTTATCGCGGATTTTTCTCTTGTTTTAGACAATCTCCGGAAAATTGCTTGAAAGCGCATGTAGCTTGGCCTGCATGACGTCTTTAAAGCACAATCACCCGTTGTTTCCTTGACTTTCAGGCGTTTTAGGCATATCCCCGCGCCACAGTCTTGCAGGCGCTTTCGCCGCATGCGGGCGTTCTTATTGAACCAGAACGGAAAAAGTTCTTCCTTTGACAACATTCTCTGATCTTGGCCTGAGCCAAAAAGTTCTTTCCGCTATTGCAGATGCCGGCTACACAACGCCGACGCCCATTCAGGCGGGCGCTATTCCGCCTGCGCTGGAAAGACGCGATATCTGTGGCATCGCACAGACCGGAACGGGGAAAACGGCTTCCTTCGTTCTGCCGATGCTCACCCTTCTGGAGAAGGGCCGCGCACGCGCCAGAATGCCGCGTACGCTGATTCTCGAGCCGACGCGCGAACTCGCAGCGCAGGTTGCCGAAAACTTCGAAAAATACGGCAAGAATCACAAGCTGAACGTCGCGCTGCTGATCGGCGGCGTCTCCTTCGAAGAGCAGGACCGCAAGCTTGAGCGTGGCGCAGACGTGTTGATCTGCACCCCCGGCCGCCTTCTCGACCATTGCGAGCGCGGCAAGCTTCTGATGACCGGTGTCGAAATTCTCGTCATCGATGAAGCCGACCGCATGCTGGACATGGGCTTCATTCCGGACATCGAGCGCATTGCGAAGATGATTCCATTTACCCGCCAGACGCTGTTCTTCTCGGCAACCATGCCGACGGAGATCCAGAAGCTTGCGGACCGCTTCCTGCAGAACCCGGCCCGTGTTGAAGTTGCCAAGCCTTCTTCCACGGCAAAAACGGTCGCCCAGCGCATCGTTGCTGCGCACAACAAGGATTATGAGAAGCGCGCCATGCTGCGCGACCTGATCCGCGCCGAAGAGCAGGAACTGAAGAACGCCATTATCTTCTGCAACCGCAAGAAGGATGTCTCCGAGCTGTTCCGCTCACTCGACCGGCACGGCTTCTCGGTCGGCGCGCTGCATGGCGACATGGATCAGCGTACGCGCATGACCATGCTGCAGAACTTCAAGGACGGAAACCTGAAACTGCTCGTCGCGTCCGATGTCGCGGCACGCGGTCTGGATATTCCTGACGTCAGCCACGTCTTCAACTTCGACATTCCGATCCATTCGGAAGACTACGTTCACCGCATCGGCCGTACCGGCCGCGCTGGACGGTCGGGTAAGGCCTTCACCATCGTCACCAAAAGCGACACGAAATATCTCGACGCCATCGAAAAACTGATCGGCGAAAACATCGAGTGGCTGAACGGCGACCTTTCCGCCCTGCCCGCTCCCATGGAAAGCCATGACAACGGTGGACGTCGCGGCAACAAGGAACGTGGCGGCAAGGGTCGCGACAAAAACCGTCGTGACAACACGCAGCAGAACGAAACAATCAACAAGGGCGCACAATCCGCAACGGAAGCGGATGTCGCGGTTCACGGAGAAGACAAAGTGAAGGCAGAACGCAAAGCGGAAAAAGCGCCCCGTCATTCCGATCGCCGCAGCCCTGGCCACGCCAACGACGACAACCGCGACCGTCGCCGTCATTACCGTGACCACGACGATGGCCCGACACCGGTTGGCTTCGGCGACGACATTCCGGCATTCATGCTGATCGTGGCAAACGCCAAGAGCTGATCTGCCGGAAGGGCAAACGATGACCTCTCCAGGCAAACCGGGCCTCGATTTTCCTGGCGTCGGCGCGGGTCTCGTTATTCTGCGCGATGAAAAACTGCTGCTTTGCCGGCGCGTAAAGGCGCCGGAAGCGGAACACTGGAGCATTCCAGGCGGAAAAGTCGACCATATGGAGCCGGCTCATATCGCGGCAAAACGCGAGGCCGAAGAGGAAACGGGGCTGGCGATCGGCCAGGTGGATTTCCTCTGCCACAGCGAACTGGCGCTGGCCTCCGATAACCAGCACTGGGTTTCCCTGATATATCTAGCTCGCGATTTCCAGGGCGAGCCCACATTGACGGAACCGGACAAACTGTCCGAGATCGGCTGGTTCGCACTGGATCAGCTTCCGGAACCCCTCTCCGCCTTCGCAAAAGACGCATTGACGGCGCTCAAGCACCACCCGGTCCATCAGAGTTAGGGTACGGCGCAGCACGTCATAGAAGTGCGCGCTTGAAAATTCATGTAGAAAGCAACCGGCAACCATTTGCGTCATGGCCTCGGCGAGTGACGATTCGCGCCCGGATTGCAGCAGGCCTCACGACAGACGATCAGACACCGGAAATGCGTACCGAGATTGCGCAGGGAGCTCTTTTGACGAAAAACATGTCGGAAGCTTCAGCTTTTGCAGGGCTGGAACAACACAACCCAGAGTTGCCTCATATTATCCCGCGTAAAAAACCGCTTCAGTTGCCCGAAGCGGTTGGTACGTAATAAAAAAGGATAGAATATCGAGTCCAATATAGTCTGGCAGTGCTTATATTCGGAACACTTCCGAGGCTCAAAAGAGCCAATTTCAGTCGTCCCCTGAAACACCTATATCTAAGCGAAACATTTACTTTTCGTCAAGCACATCTTCTCGCAAATGCGAAAAAACCAGAGAAAACTACGCGACTGCGAAAGAAAAAATGAGCCATTACAAAAATAAATCAATAGATTAACCAAGTGAAAACAAAATGGGCATTTTTTTCGGCTGCACTGTAGAAAGCAGAAATGTAATCTTGCCAGATACAATCTTCAGGTTATATCGCCCTCGCGTTACAGTTTTATAAACTAAAAAACGACCATCGCACATTCAAGTATACTTAAATATTCATGTATCCTGATTTTCACTTGCAAAGAGGCGATGCGAACAGGACTGAAGATCAGCTTTTCCTCTACCTGGTGAATTTCAACAACCCTGGCGCGTCCGAACCCGAATCTTTGTGCCCGAAACATTGACCCGGGAAAACATTTCGGTAGCCGGTATCAGCTTATGGTCGCTTTGACGTTATTTTTCCTTTTGAAAACGCGATCCTGCCGATAAACAATCAGACCGTGAAAATAGGATTTCGATCACGTGATGCGTTCTCTTTGCCTGCTGCCCTTTATCGCCAGTCTTGCCTTCGCGGGCGCAGCAAGCGCGGCAACAATTGGCATTGTCGCTCCCCAGAATGGTCCGTTCGAACTTTTGGGACAGCAGATCCGGCAGGGCGCAAAGGCGGCAGCGGCCAAGCTGGGTCTCGATGTGATCGAAATTCATGAAAGCTGCGAAGACGGCAGCGGCGGCGCCATTGCTGATGGGCTCGTTGCCGCCAAGGTCAGCGCGGCAATCGGTTTCCTGTGCACCGAAACGCTGCAGGGCGTCCTGCCACCGCTCAAGTCTGCCGCCATACCGGCCATCACACTCTCCAGCCGTGCGCCCATCCTGATGGAAGACGCCCTGAAATATGGCTGGCCACTGTTTCGTTTCGCCCCGTCCGACAAGGCGGAATCCGATAAGGTGGCTGAAATCATCCTGCGCGACTGGAAGGGTCACCCCATCGGCCTGGTCGATGACGGCACGATATACAGCCGCGAACTTGTTGACCGGGTTCGCTCCGCCCTCGAGGAAAACGGCCTGAAGCCGACGCTGGCCGACACCATGCGCCCCACCCAGGAACAGCAGGTCGCACTGGTGCGCAGGCTGGCACGAACCGGGGTGACACATGTATTCGTTGGCGCAGAGCGCAACGATGTCGCCATCATTGCAAGAGATGCCGGCACGGAGAACATTGCCCTGACGATCATGGGTGGCGATGCGATGGCCGCAGCCAACAACCCCGTCGCCCTCCCCCCCAATGTTCTGGCCGTAACGCGCCCAGCCTACGACACCCTGCCTTCTGCCCAGGCAGTGACGGGTGAATTGCGGGCGGCAAACATCGAACCCGAGGGTTATGTCCTGCCGTCTTACGCAGCGACAGAGCTGACGGCAGCGCTTGTTGAAATGGTGCAGGCGCAAAACAAGCCGGCGTCCGAACTTCTGGCAAGCGGCACCGCATTCAAAACCGTCATTGGCGACATCGCTTTCAACCCTTCGCACGAGTTTGCGGCGAACCCATACGGCCTGCAACGTTGGAACGGCCAACGCTTTGAGCCGACCGAGAGGGCGGAAAAGCAATAGTTGGCCACGCCACCTAAAAAACCCGTCCGAACCGGCTGTAAAGCCGTTTCAAAGGGCATCGCTTGATGTTAAAGGCACCGCAGCAAACGCGCTGAGAGGAGTATGCCCATGTCCCTGCCCATCCGGATCGCCCCATCCATTCTGGCATCCAATTTTGCCAAGCTGGGACAGGAGGTCGCGGACGTTACGGAGGCCGGCGCGGACTGGATTCACCTCGATGTCATGGACGGCCATTTCGTTCCCAACATCTCCTTCGGCCCCGACGTCATCAAGGCACTGCGCCCGCACAGCAAGGCATTCTTCGACTGCCACCTGATGATTGCGCCCGTAGACCCCTATCTGGAAGCCTTCGCCAAGGCAGGCTGTGACAGCATCACCGTACATGCCGAAGCCGGACCGCATCTGCACCGTTCGTTGCAGACCATCCGCTCGCTCGGCAAGAAGGTTGGTGTGACACTCAATCCCGCCACACCGCTTTCGGTCATCGAAAACGTTCTTGATGATGTCGATCTGATCCTCATCATGAGCGTCAATCCGGGCTTTGGCGGTCAGAAATTCATTCCCGCCATGCTCGACAAGATCCGAGCAACCAAAACGATGATCGGTGAACGTCCGATCGAACTCGAAGTTGACGGCGGCGTGACGGTTGAGACCGCACCTGCTATCATCGCCGCTGGCGCCAACGCCCTCGTGGCGGGCTCGGCCGTGTTCAAGGGAGATGGCGTCGACGACTACCGCAAGACGGTTGCCGCATTGCGCGCTGCCGCCGAAACGGGACGTCGCTGAACCCCATATGTCGCCCTGACCGCTCGGGGCGACATGCGACCATGCCGACAGCAACCCTGCAAGTGCTTCTAGAGTGCTTTGATGCGTAACGACGGTCAGCATTTTTACGACAGGTTTCCCGGAGTGCTCGCCCTGTCGTTTGGCGCGGTGGCATGGGGCATCTGTTCGTCGGCAACGGCATCGGTCGGCCTCTATCTGCAGAACAGGCTCGAAACCGACAATTTCCTTACCATCGCAGTGCTGTTCTTCGTCGGCGGAGTGCTCGGCTGGTTGGTCGCCGCCGCCGCATTCTGTGTCGTGCCACCAGCAAGCCCGAATGCCATCCGCTTCGGCACGGCCTTCATCCTGGTGGCCATCTCCACATTTCTTGTCACCGCCCTCATCTTCGCTCTGCAATACCGCGTCTTTTATGCGCAGTGGCACGCACCCGTCTTCTCGCGCATCTGGTTCTTTCAGCAGCTCTTCACGTCGCTTGGCGCCATCTACCAGTTCTCGGTCATCGGTCTTCGCCTGTATTTTCCTTATGCGCTTTTGCCGATCCTTCTGGCCAGCGCCATACTTTGCCGCCGCACGCATTGAGATTGCCGGAACACTTTGCTAAACGGGCAGCAAATTTCCTCCACAAAGAAAGCCCTTGCCATGATCCCTCGTTACTCCCGGCCGGAAATGGTCGCTATCTGGTCGCCGGAAACAAAATTCCGCATCTGGTTCGAGATTGAGGCCCATGCCTGCGACGCGCTGGCCGAAATCGGCGTCATTCCGAAGTCCGCAGCTAAGACGATCTGGGAAAAGGGCGGCAGCGCCAACTTCGATGTGGCGCGCATCGATGAAATCGAAGCTGTAACCAAGCACGACGTCATTGCCTTCCTGACGCACCTTGCCGAATTCGTCGGCCCCGACAGCCGTTTCGTGCACCAGGGCATGACCTCCTCCGACGTTCTCGACACGACGCTGAACATTCAGCTCGTTCGCGCCGCTGACCTGCTTCTGGCCGACATGGACCGGCTGCTGGCCGCGTTGAAGACACGCGCTTTCGAACACAAGAACACGGTGCGCATCGGCCGCAGCCACGGCATTCATGCCGAGCCGACCACGATGGGCCTGACATTTGCCCGCTTCTACGCGGAGATGGATCGCAACCGCGCCCGCCTCGTCAACGCCCGCGCTGAAATTGCCACTGGCGCCATCTCCGGCGCCGTCGGAACATTCGCCAACATCGATCCTTCCGTGGAAGAACATGTCTGCAAAGCGCTCGGTCTTGCGCCGGAGCCGGTTTCGACCCAGGTCATTCCGCGCGACCGCCACGCCATGTTCTTCGCGATCCTTGGCGTCATCGCCTCGTCGATCGAAAACGTCGCGATCGAAATCCGCCACATGCAGCGCACCGAAGTGCTGGAAGCCGAAGAGTTCTTCTCTCCGGGCCAGAAGGGTTCTTCGGCCATGCCGCACAAGCGCAACCCCGTGCTGACCGAGAACCTGACGGGTCTTGCCCGCCTGGTACGCATGTCGGTTGTTCCGGCGCTGGAAAACGTTGCCCTCTGGCACGAGCGTGACATCAGCCACTCCTCCGTGGAGCGCGGCATCGGTCCCGACACCACCATCACCCTCGACTTCGCGCTGAACCGTCTGGCCGGCGTTATCGAGAAGCTGGTGATCTACCCGGACAACATGCTGAAGAACATGAACAAGTTCCGCGGTCTGGTACATTCGCAGCGCGTTCTCCTGGCGCTCACGCAGGCAGGCGTGTCTCGTGAAGACGCATATCGCCTTGTCCAGCGCAACGCCATGAAGGTCTGGGAACACGGCGCAGACTTCCTTGAAGAGCTTCTGGGCGACGACGAAGTCCGCGAAGCTCTTTCCGAAGAGGTTATCCGCGAGAAGTTCGACCTCGGCTACCACACCAAGCACGTCGACACGATCTTCAAGCGCGTCTTCGGCAACGCTTAAGAACAAAATCAGAAAAGATAGTAACGGCGCGATCTTGATCGCGCCGTTATTGCAACACAGATATGGGCCCATGAAGGTTTCAGAAGCAGATATTCTTATTGTACCCGGTTACACCAATTCCGGCCCCGACCACTGGCAGAGCCGTTGGGAGCGCAAGCTTTCCACAGCGCGCCGGGTTGAGCAGGCGGAATGGTCAAAACCGGTAAAGGAAGACTGGGTGGCAAGGCTGGTCGAAGAGGTCAACGCCTCAACCAGACCGGTTGTCATCGTTGCCCATTCGCTCGGCGTTCCAACCGTGATCCATGCCCTGCCCGAGATTGGCAAGAAGGTAACGGGCGCACTTCTGGTTGCCCCGCCTGACGTCGCCAACGATGCGATCAGGCCGAAACACCTGATGACGTTTGGCCCCTACCCGCGCGATCCACTGCCGTTCCCGACCATCACCATCGCCAGCAGGAACGATCCGTTCGGCTCTTACGAACATGCCTACGAAATTGCTGCGGCCTGGGGTTCGCTGCTGATCGATGCCGGAATGTCCGGACATATCAACGCCGAGTCCGGCCATGGCCCCTGGCCGGAAGGTGGCATGGTCTTTGCGCAGTTCCTGAGCAAGCTGAAGCCTACCGAAACCTGATCGCAGGCTTCTTCCGGCGCCTGTAACGAGAGCAATCAACGCGCGAATATTCGCTGACGCGCGTTGCTGCCCTTTTCTCTTCTGTATCAGAATTCGACTTGCGCCGCGCCCGAAGCGGCCCTATCCATTGGTCGTAAGACTATGCAACTGTTCACAACCGACCCTTATTTATATTAGACATGTTGCAAACACCGGATTTCCTGTAGATTGACATTTCGCAACTTTCGGTAACGCCGTCGTGAATTTAACGATAGATTAAACCGGCAACGTTACAGTTAACCTTCGTAGAAGGCGCGTGAAGAAAATTATTTAATATCAAAGACATCTCAAAATGGGCCGGATCGATTGAGCGTAAATCGTGTTCTCAGTGCCATATTCGAAAGCCTACCGGTTCCGACGCTGGAACTGGGCAAGGATGGCCAGGTATTGCAGATACCTGAACACGCTCCTCTTTTCACCGCACTGCCAGACAAGACCAGCATATTCGGTCTCGTCCACAAGGATCACCATCCAGCAATCAAGGCCGCACTCGCCAATCCAGAGCAGCAATTGCCCTTTTCCGCCGATGTCCGACTTGCCACTGTAGACGGCGCACAGGACGTTTTCGTCGTATTGTCCATCGGCAGGATGGAAGTGGATGGAGAACAGCGGCTTTTTGCTCAGCTGACCGATGTCACCAGTCAGAGACGACGTGAAAACGCCATCGCATTCCGCGAAAAACGCTGGGATAGCGCGCTTGTCAGCGCCGGTCTCGGTGTCTGGGACCAGAATTTCGCGACCGGTGAAATGTACGGCTCCGACATCTGGCGCCAGATCCGCGGCATCAGAAACGACAGCGAGCTGGAAACTGATTTTGAGCGCTGGGCGCAAAAAATACACCCCGACGACAGGGAACATACCCTGCATTGCATCGAACGCCAGAACGCCGGTGACCCAGCCTATGCTGTGTTCGAATATCGCGAGCGCCACGAGGACGGCCGCTGGGTCTGGATCGAGTGCCGGGGCGCCTGTGTCGAACGTGATGAAAACGGCAAGCCTGTGCGTATTGTCGGCACGGATGCGGATATTTCACAGAGAAAAGAAACCGAACATCAGGTCGAGCGCATTTCGCGGTCCCTGAAACTTGCACTCGAAGCCTCTCAGGTCGGCGTGTTCGTGGCGAATTTCGATACCGGCATCACCGTATGGGATGACCGCATGTACGAGATCATGCAGATCGAACGATCGGAAACCATAGCGGTCGGCGGGCTCTGGGAAACCCGCGTTCATCCCGACGATATCGAGCGCGTCGAAAAGAACGTCGAATACCATGTCGCGCGGATGATCCCGTTTTCGGAAGAGTATCGTGCCATCATGCCGGATGGTTCGTACCGTTATATTCGCGCACGCTCTCTGCCGTTCATCGATTCCGATGGTCAGAAGAAGATGATCGGGGTGAACTGGGACGTCACCGCCGACGTGGCGCTCCGCAATGAACTGGAACGGGCCAAGACGCTTGCCGAGGCGCGCAACCGCGAACTCGAAACGGCCAAGACCAGGATCGAGTACAACGCCACCCACGACGATCTGACAGACCTGCCGAACCGCCGTTATCTCGATGCCATGTTCGACGGTTTTGCCAGGGAAAGTTTCGCCGACGGCAAGGGTGTCGGGGTTCTCCACGTCGACCTCGACCGCTTCAAGCAGATCAACGACACACTCGGTCGCAAGACCGGTGACATGATGCTGAAGCACATCGCCGCGCTTTTGAAAAAGAACGCGCGCAATGCCGATTTTGTCGCCCATGTCGGTGGCGACGAATTCGTTGTCATCTCCCGGTTCTCAGGCAATCAGCGCAAGCTCGCATTGATGGCCGACCGGTTGATCAAGGAAATTCGAAAGCCCGTGCACTTTGAGGGGCATGTCTGTCGCCTCGGCGCCAGCATCGGCATTGCCAGCAGCTATGGTCTGACGTCGGACGCCAAGCAGATACTGCTCAATGCCGATATTGCCCTCTACAACGCCAAGAAGCGTGGCCGGAACCGCTACGAATTCTTTTCCGCCGATACGCAGGACATTCTCATCAACACCAAACGCATGTCCGATGACATCCTGCTGGCGCTCGAACGAGATGAATTCATCCCCTTTTACCAGTTCCGTTTCGACGCCCAGACACTGGACATTGCCGGCGTGGAAACACTGGCACGCTGGCAGCACCCGGAAAAAGGCATCCTGACACCTGATCGTTTTCTCGCGATCGCCGAGGACCTCGATGTCGTCTCGTCAATCGATGCGATGATGCTCGACAAGGCGATCAAGGATTTCAAAGCCTGGGATATGGCCGGTCTCGATGTTCCGAATATTTCCGTCAACGTCTCGTCGCGACGCCTGCATGACCCCGGACTGATGAAGTCGCTGTCCAATGTCGATATCCCGCCCGGCTCGGTATCTTTCGAACTGCTGGAATCGATATTCCTCGACGATAGCGACGAAGTGGCGATTTCGAACCTGCGCCAGTTGCGAGACATGGGCATTGATATCGAGATCGACGATTTCGGCACCGGCCACGCCTCCATCGTCAGCCTTCTGAAAGTCAGTCCGAGCGTACTGAAAGTCGACCGGCAACTGGTGCGCACAGCACCGCAATCGTCCGAACAGCGCAAGTTGCTGACATCGATCATCGACATCGGCCGCTCGCTGGGCATCAAGGTTGTTGCCGAAGGTGTGGAAACGGCAGCCCATGTCAGGGTGCTGCAGAAGCTTGGCTGCGACTACCTGCAGGGCTATGCGCTGTGCCGGCCATTACCGCAGCAGGCAATCATCCCGTTCGTCCAGTCGCAGCCCTGGCGGCAACTGAACCTGGAAAGCCCGGGACCAACGCGCAAGCGCGCTTTTTGAGGCGCTTTCCCCTTTGCCATCGTGAAAACATAATTTTTCTTCGCTGATGGATGTCGCGTTCGTGGCATTCGTCTTCACGACGAATGAGATATTCATGAAGCACCGCTGCTGAAAAATCGTGACCGACGGTATCATTCAGGCGTAACCTGCAGCAGACCATAAGAATCGAAGGGAAGATATGCCGCCCGCATTGTAGAATTCTCTCTTTTCCGTTATGGGACCGCTTCAAAGACAGAAACGCAACGCCGACAGAATCGGCGTCAACCAAGAGACCTGCTAATATGAATCGTCGCCGCCGTATCTACGAAGGCAAGGCCAAGATCCTTTACGAAGGTCCGGAGCCGGGAACGCTCATCCAGTTCTTCAAGGACGATGCGACCGCCTTCAACAAGAAGAAGCACGAAGTCATCGACGGCAAGGGTGTGTTGAACAACCGCATCTCTGAATATGTCTTTACCCATCTGAACAAGATCGGCATTCCGACGCACTTCATTCGCCGCCTCAACATGCGCGAGCAATTGATCCGGGAAGTCGAGATGATCCCGCTTGAGGTCGTCGTGCGCAATGTCGCCGCCGGCTCGCTATCTAAGCGTCTTGGCATTGACGAAGGCGTTGTTCTTCCGCGCTCGATCATCGAATTCTATTACAAGTCCGATGCACTTGAAGACCCGATGGTCTCCGAAGAGCACATCACGGCTTTCGGCTGGGCAAATCCTGCCGAGCTTGATGACATCATGGCACTGGCGATCCGCGTCAACGACTTCCTGTCCGGCCTGTTCCTTGGCGTCGGCATCCAGCTCGTCGACTTCAAGATCGAATGCGGCCGCCTGTTCGAAGGCGACATGATGCGCATCATTCTCGCTGACGAGATTTCTCCCGATAGCTGCCGTCTGTGGGATATCGAGACCCAGGAAAAAATGGACAAGGACCGTTTCCGCCGTGACATGGGCGGACTGCTGGAAGCCTATTCCGAGGTCGCGCGCCGGCTTGGCATCATCAATGAAAACGAACCGATCCGCGGCACTGGCCCGGTTCTGGTGAAGTAACTGCCGTTTTAAGTGAAATCAGGAGAAGATCAGGTGATCAAGGCACGGGTGACTGTTACGCTGAAGAATGGCGTTCTCGATCCGCAGGGCAAGGCAATCGAAGGCGCGCTCGGCAGCCTCGGTTTCGAAGGTGTGGGCCAGGTCCGTCAGGGCAAGGTGTTCGACCTCGAAGTCGGCGGTACAGACAAGGCCAAGGCCGAAGCCGACCTGAAGGCAATGTGCGAAAAACTGTTGGCCAACACGGTTATCGAAAACTACGCCATCGCTATTCTCTAAGCTGAGGAGCCGCCGTCCATGAAATCCGCCGTCGTTCAACTTCCCGGCCTTAACCGCGACCGCGACATGATCGCCGCCCTGACCAAGATTTCCGGCAAGGCGCCCGTGACCATCTGGCAGACGGAAACGGAAATTCCCGATGTCGACCTGATCGTCATTCCCGGTGGCTTTTCCTACGGTGACTATCTGCGTTGTGGCGCAATCGCTGCACGTATGCCGGTCATGCAGGCCATTCGTGAAAAGGCTGAAAAGGGCGTCAAGGTTCTTGGTGTCTGCAACGGCTTCCAGATCCTCGTCGAAGCCGGCATGTTGCCGGGTGCATTGATGCGCAACGCATCGTTGAAGTTCGTCTGCCGCGAAGTGAAGCTCGAAGTCGCCAACAACGACACCGAATTTACCCGCGCTTACGACAAGGGCCAGATCCTGCGTTGCCCGGTTGCTCACCATGACGGCAACTACTTTGTCGAAGCCGACGAACTGAAGGCCCTGGAAAACAACGGCCAGGTCGTTTTCCGTTATGCCGAAGGCACCAACCCGAACGGCTCGCTGAACGACATTGCCGGCGTGATCAACGCCAAGGGCAATGTTCTCGGCATGATGCCGCATCCGGAAAACCTGATCGAAGCTGCCCATGGCGGCAACGACGGACGCGGCCTGTTCGCATCGGCGCTCGGCGTCATCGCGGCCTGATCCGGCACAAAGCCCAAAGGGCCGACAAGATACAGAGTGGCGGGACCGGTTCCGCTATCCGCCGCTCCCGCCTGTTCTCATTTTTCGGATAAACGTGATGAGCCGCCTGCTTCGCTTTACTTTCAGCCGTGCCGCAGGTCTGACGCTTGCCGCCCTTGCCCTCGCCGCTTGCCAACCCAAGCCGCAGCCGGTCAGTTCCGTTTCCCACGCAGCATTGCCGACCATGGAGCGCATCGCGCTCGGCGCCAATGCCTGCTGGTTCAAATCCGGTGACCCGGCATTCAAGTCCTACCGCCTTGCACCCGAACTGAATTCCTTCTCCGGCCGCCCGCGCATTCTTCTCGTGCCGCGCAACAGCCCGGAATCCAGACCGATGCTCGTCGTTCAGGCGGAAGGCAATCCGGCAAAGCTCGATGCTTTCGGTCCTGTGATGAATGAGGGTATGTCGTCTCGCATTGCCGCCGACGTCAAGCGTTGGGCAAATGGCGGCAAGGGTTGCTGATCTAACAGCCTTCCGCACATAAAAAGACCCGCCAGGCCGGTTGGGATTGGCATGGCGGGCCTGCCGATGGCATTAAGGCGCCGGGGAAAGAAGGCGCCGCTCTCCGGCAGAAAATCAGCAGGCACCGGGCAGCAGAACCTGATATGGTCTGTTGGTGATCCGCTGACAGAAAACTAAAGGGATCGCGAAGGCCAGTTGAGAAGATCGGCCTTGCTTGCCTCCCTCTGGGCCTCCTCACGCGTCAGACCGATATCAAGCAATTGCTCATCGGACAATTCGCGCAGGGCAAGACGGCCCGACCGCTTCATGAACCACTGAGATGTGCGCACAATGACGCGACCAATAAACGTGCGGGCGATCCTGGCCGGAAACGGCGCCGGTGCAACCATGTCACCGGCATCGCGGAACACGCGTTCCCGTTCGTAACCGTCAGGATAAATTGTATCCATTGTCGAAAGGTATTGATCCATCTTGCGCATATTGCACCTATTGTCTCCATTTATGTTCACATTGAACGCAAACAATAAATACAATTGACTCATAGACAGATACAATGCATAAATTGTCACCATGACAAATTGGCTTCCAGACATCACCAAGGGCGATGGCCCGATTTATCTCCGCCTTGCAGACAGCATTGAAGGCGCGATTTCGGATGGCACGCTTGGCGCCGGCACAAAATTGCCGCCACAACGCAACCTCGCTTACGACCTGGGCGTGACAATCGGTACAATCAGCCGGGCCTATGCGCTGATACACGAGCGCGGGTTGGTCAGTGGCGAGGTTGGCCGCGGCACCTATGTCAACGAACGAAAATCTCCCACACCGCAGACCCAGGCCACGCCGACAACGGCAGCCTTCGGTGGAACACGCCACGGGCTCGACGTTAAGGGCGAATTCCGCATGAACACGACGGCCGCCCCCGATATCGGCCAAAGCGCATTGATCGGCGCGCATATCGGTGAGATTGCCCGAGACTGCCCTTCCGAGATCACCAATTACATCAGGGCATTGCCGGATAGCTGGTGCATCGCCGGCGCGCGCTGGCTGTCGCAGAATGGCTGGTCCCCCAAGCCGGAAAACATCGTCTCGACGCTCGGTGCGCATGCGGGCGTGATGAGCGTCATTACCGCCATGACTGCGCCCGGCGACCGGATTGTTTTCGAGCCCCTCACCTATTCGCACATCAGCCGCAGCGCGGCCCTTGCCGGACGGCGGGTGACGCTGGTCGAAGCGGATGACAAGGGCATCGTTCCCGAAGATTTCGAGCGGGTCTGCGCCCAGCAGCACCCGAAGATGATCTTTCTGATGTCGGCCGGACAGAACCCCACTTGCGCCACCTTGCCGGAAGAGCGGCGGCGGATGATTGCCGACATCGCCCGCAAATACGGCGTCTGGATCATCGAAGACAATTTGTACGGCGCTATGACCCGCGAAGAAATTCCGCTTATCGCTGAGTTCGCGCCGGATATGACCTTCGTTGTGGGAGGCCTTTCCAAATCTGTTGCAGCCGGTGTTCGCGGTGGATGGGTGGCCTGCCCCGCGCAATTTTCATCGCGAATCCGCATCTCGCATTCGATGATGACTGGCGGATTGCCGTTCATGCTGGCGGAATTGAATGCCCGCCTCGTCAACAGCGGTGACGCGCACGATATCCGCAGGGACTGTCTTGCCGAGATCAATCAGCGCGAAGCGATCGCCAGAAAGGTTCTTGCCGGCATGGAGTTCAATTCCCTGCCGGATATTGCCTTCCTCTGGCTGAAGCTGCCTGAACCCTGGCTTTCCGGGACATTCCGCAGCGCTGCCGCGCGAGAAGGCGTGCTGATCGATGATGAGGACGAGTTCAAGGCCGGCAGAGCCGAGAAGGTCTATCACCGCGTCCGTATCAGCTTCTCCGGCCCCTCGACGCAGCAGGAAATGACCGAAGCCTTCGGCATTCTGCGTCGCCTGCTCGACAATGGTTCGGCCGGATATGAAAGCGTTGCCTGAGCCGATCTGATGGCAACAGAGTCTTTCGCGCAACAGCAGGCGGAATTCGAAAACCGGATCATTTCCTAACCCCGCGAATCTGGCATCCTCCGCCTGATCAGAGCGGGGGTTGATTCGATGGTTGCATTCGGTTCCTTTTCCGCCAGGCGCGCGATCGCTATGGCTATGATGTCTGCCCTTTTGCCCATTGCTGCAGTGACGGGGGCGCAGGCTGCCGAAGGAACCGTGTTCGACGAGTTGCGGTTTGGCGCAACGGCTTCCGTCTCCAATCCGGACAATGGCGGCGAAGATGGCGTATTCCCCGCCTTTACCGCATATTTCGACCCCTTCGCCAACGCTTCGGCCGTCACGCTTGGTCAAAAGCTTGCCCGCCCCCGCCTCCACATCGGCACTGAAATTGGCACCGATGGCGCTGCCAACACCATTTTCGGCGGGGTGAACTGGACCTTCGATCTCAATCCGAAAATCTTCATCGATCTTGGTTTTGGCGGGCTGTGGCATGACGGCAAGCTGAAAAACGGCCCCGGCGAAACGGGACCTGAGTTCGGCTGTCGGGCGCTTTTTCACGAATACGCCGCGATCGGCTATCGCTTTGACAACAACTGGAACATTTCGGCCCAGATCGAGCACGCATCACACGCCAATCTTTGCGACGGCCCCAACGACGGACTGACGCGAGTGGGCCTGATGGTCGGTTACAAGTTCTGAATAAGGGCATAAAGCGGCGATTTGCTGGGTTTATCGCGCATTTTCCTGTCGCGCCAATCAGCCTCTTGCGCTAAAGAACCGGAAACTTCCCTCGGCTCGAACCGCGTGAGACCTATGTCGATTCCAAACTCCATCAAGATCACCCCGGAACTCGTTGCATCCCACGGGCTGAAGCCCGACGAATACCAGCGTATCCTCGACCTGATCGGACGAGAGCCCACTTTCACCGAGCTCGGCATCTTTTCCGCCATGTGGAATGAGCACTGCTCCTACAAATCGTCGAAGAAGTGGCTGAAGACGCTGCCGACCAAGGGGCCGCGCGTCATTCAGGGACCGGGCGAAAACGCCGGTGTCGTGGATATCGATGACGGCGACTGCGTCGTCTTCAAGATGGAAAGCCACAACCACCCGTCCTACATCGAACCTTACCAGGGCGCGGCAACCGGCGTCGGCGGCATTCTGCGCGACGTGTTCACCATGGGCGCGCGTCCGATCGCAGCCATGAACGCGCTGCGCTTCGGCGCTCCGGATCACCCGAAGACCCGTCACCTTGTCGCAGGCGTCGTTGCAGGCGTTGGCGGCTACGGCAACTCCTTCGGCGTTCCGACCGTTGGTGGCGAAGTGGAATTCGATCCGCGCTATAACGGCAACATTCTGGTCAACGCATTCGCTGCCGGCCTTGCCAAGTCCGACGCCATCTTCCTTTCCGAAGCCAAGGGCGTTGGCCTTCCAGTCGTTTACCTTGGTGCGAAAACCGGCCGTGACGGCGTGGGTGGTGCAACGATGGCGTCTGCCGAGTTCGACGAGTCCATCGAGGAAAAGCGCCCGACGGTTCAGGTCGGCGACCCCTTCACCGAAAAGTGCCTGCTGGAAGCCTGCCTTGAACTGATGAAGACCGGCGCGGTCATCGCAATTCAGGACATGGGAGCGGCTGGCCTGACCTGCTCGGCTGTTGAAATGGGCGCCAAGGGCGACCTCGGCATCGAGCTTGACCTGAATACCGTGCCGGTGCGCGAAGAGCGCATGACGGCTTACGAAATGATGCTGTCCGAAAGCCAGGAGCGCATGCTCATGGTGCTCGAGCCCTCCAAGGAAGACGTTGCCAAGGCGATCTTCGTCAAGTGGGGTCTGGACTTCGCTATCGTCGGCAAGACCACCGACGATCTGCGTTTCCGCGTTCTGCATAACGGCGAAGAAGTTGCCAACCTGCCGATCAAGGATCTCGGCGATCAGGCTCCGGAATACGACCGTCCGTGGACACCGGCCAAGGTTGCCGCACCGCTTGCGGAAAACGACGTGCCTGCGGCCGATGTTGCCGATGCGCTCGTTTCGCTGATCGGTTCTGCCAACAACTCGTCGCGCCGTTGGGTCTACGAACAGTACGACACGCTGATCCAGGGCAACTCCCTGCAGCTTCCAGGCGGTGACGCCGGTGTGGTGCGCGTTGAAGGTCATGACAAGAAGGCACTTGCCTTCTCCTCCGACGTAACGCCGCGTTACGTTGAGGCCGACCCATTCGAAGGCGGCAAGCAGGCCGTTGCGGAGTGCTGGCGCAACATCACGGCAACCGGCGCTCTGCCGCTGGCTGCCACCGACAATCTGAACTTCGGCAACCCGGAAAAGCCCGAGATCATGAGCCAGCTCGTTCATGCCATCAAGGGCATCGGCGAAGCCTGCAGCGTGCTGGAATTCCCGATCGTTTCGGGCAACGTCTCGCTCTATAACGAGACCAACGGTCAGGCGATCCTGCCAACTCCGACCATTGGCGGCGTCGGCCTGCTGAAGGACTGGGGCAAGATGGCTCGCATTCGTTTTGCTGCGGCTGATGAAGTCATTCTTCTGATTGGCGCACCTGTCGGCCTCGGCAGCCATATTGCCCAGTCTGTCTACATGCGTGACATTCACGGCCGTATCGATGGCCCTGCCCCGCATGTCGATCTCGCTGCCGAAAAGCAGAACGGCGATTTCGTTCGTTCGCTGATTGTCGACGGACTGACGACTGCCGTTCACGACTGCTCGTCCGGTGGTCTGGCGCTCGCCGTTGCCGAAATGGCAATTTCGTCCGGTATCGGTGCAACTGTCGATGCGGTTGAAGGCCATAATCCGATCCTCACCTTCTACGGCGAGGACCAGGGTCGCTATGTTCTGACGGTCAAGACATCAGACCTCGAAAAGGTCGAGGCGGCTGCCAAGACATCGGGCGTTTCCTGCCAGAAAATCGGCGTTACAGGCGGCTCCAGCGTAAAGCTGGGCACGGCGCGTGCTGTCGAGATTAAAGAATTGCACTCGGCCTATGAATCGTGGTTCCCTGAATTCATGGACGGCGAAACTCTCGTCGCTGCAGAATAATCAAGGAGAAACACCATGCCCATGAAACCCGGCGACATTGAAGACATGATTAAGGCGGGAATCCCCGGGGCAAAGGTCACGATCCGCGATCTGGCCGGTGATGGCGATCATTACGCGGCGGAAGTCGTCGCTGACGCATTCAAGGGCAAGACCCGCGTGCAACAGCACCAGATGGTCTACGACGCATTGAAGGGCAACATGGGCGGCGTTCTGCATGCCCTCGCCCTTCAGACATCTGCGCCTGAGTGATCTGCCCGCAAGATGAAACTCAAAGGCCCGCGTGACATCTCACGCGGGCCTTCTTGTTTTCAGAGCTGAAATGGCGTTGCCGCTTAGAGGACGGGGGGCTGCTGCGACTCCAGCCCGGCAAATGACGCCACCGGCAAAGGCCCGGCGGTCATCAAAGTAAAATCGAATCCCGACTTGCGATCCGGACCGAGCACATATTGCCTGTGCATGCGCAGGAAGTTGCGCTTGTTCTTCTTGTAGCGCTCCGTCGAGAGCGAATGCTTGAAGCGGATCGGCACGATGGTGGGCTGCTGCGCATCCTCATGGCCCGCTAGATGGGCCGTATTGCAGCGATAAAGATGAATGGGGTCGGTCAGGCACTGAATGTCGAACCATGTCACCTCCGGGTGATGCGCAACCTTTCCGATGCTCTGCCGCAGCCGCGTTGCACTCGACAGGAAGGCGCATTGCAACGCAGCCCCGCCAAGGGTCGAGAAAGACAGCTTGCGGCCCTTGAGGGCATCCGGCTGCAATTCCAGCACCCGTCCGATCACGGCCAGTGCGAGACTTGCACCCATGCTGTGAGACACGACGAGAATTTCTTCGGACGGCTGTTCAAGGGCGAGAAGCACCGCCTGCGCTTTGTCCTCGATCCATTCACGCGCCAATGGGTCGTCCCTGCCCACGGCAAGCGCAAACCGCCAGTCGGCGTAAAGATGCAGGGTATGGAAACGCTCCGCAAACGGCAGGAATGCTTTTACGAAGAACAGCGCCGCAACCGGCACGCTCAGCAGACAGAGCCAGGCGGAAAGGCCGAACAGCCAAGGCAGAAAGGTGATTGCCACAGTCGCGGCACCACCTGCCAGCATCAGGAGAAACGGGAAAATGAAAAACAGTCCAAACCGCCAGGCATAGCGGAAGTAACGAACGGCAGCGCCTTCGGCGATGATCCCTGCTCCGGCCTTGAAGCCAGAGGCGACCTGCTGCGCGACAGACGTGCTGCGCAGATGCGAAATGATGTCGTTGTGATCGTAGACGAAAATGGAGGAACGCGTGTTTTTCTCGCCTATGCGGGCATCAACCGTGAAATGGTCGCCGGCCGGTGTGCTCTCCAGCTTGCCCACCTCATAGGCCACGTCCCAGGTCTTGCCGGCAAGGGCAGCGGCACGTTGATACCGCAGATGGTGGGCAGCCGCATCGAGAGGATCGAAACCGGGAAAATAAAATACCAGCCGTGACTGCACAGTCGCCATAAACAAAGAACCTTTGGGTTTGAAATACCCAAAAGGATCGCTTGATACAGTGGGTGACGCACGTATAGTAAAAATCACGACCGAAATATGGTAGATTTTGCAGGCGGTGAAAATTTGTCCAAGATCGTAGATGAGCTCGTTGGCGGCGTCATGAAGGGCGCCATGGCTGAGATTCTGAAAAAGACGGGCGTCAAGAAAACCCGCCGCACAAAGCGCAGGACCAAGAGCACCACCTCGCTAGCGGGCGGTATTGTCGGCTCGATCATCGAGGCGGCGCTCGGCGGCAGCTCATCCTCCACTGCCAAGCGTAAACCTGCCAGAAAGCAGGTCAGCAAACGCCGAACCGCCTCCTCGCGCAGCAAGCAGAGAAGCCGCTAAGGTACGAGTTCGAAAATCTGACCCGACGGGTTTGCAACTGCCGCAGTTTTTTAGCCGCGGTGGGTGGAAATCGCGTCGCGACATGTTATTTAAGAACAAAGACAAAGCAGCGGCCTTGACCCGCATGTTGAAAGGATTTGGCCCATGAGCGGCATCAACGACATGATCGACAACGAAGTGAAGAGCAACGATGTGGTGCTGTTCATGAAGGGCACCCCGCAGTTCCCGCAGTGTGGTTTCTCCGGCCAGGTCGTTCAGATTCTCGATTATCTCGGCGTCGACTACAAGGGCATCAACGTGCTTGCCGATGCCGATATCCGCCAGGGCATCAAGGACTACTCCAACTGGCCGACCATTCCGCAACTCTACATCAAGGGTGAGTTCGTCGGTGGCTGTGACATCGTAAGAGAGATGTTCCAGTCCGGTGAACTTCAAAACCATTTCCAAGAACAGGGTATCAGCGTCCGCGGCGCGGCCTGATTTCGGCCGGGAAACCGGCCCACTCTGATTGTCAGAAAACTATGCCAGGCGTTGCGTCATGCAACGCCTTTGCCGTTATTTTGGGGCAAACTCTGTGACAAATCTTTCACAATCCACCGCTTCGCGCGCAGGCTCGATGGGGCGCACGGAATTTATTGGCCTGGCCGCAATGCTGATGGCGCTCAATGCACTGGCCATCGACATCATGCTGCCCGGCCTTCAGGAAATCGGCGCGTCGCTTGGCGTCGAGAACGAAAACCATCGCCAGTATGTCATTTCCGCCTATCTTCTCGGTTTTGGTATCGCCCAGCTTTTCTACGGCCCCATTTCGGACCGTTTCGGGCGCCGCAAGCCGATGTTTTTCGGTCTGGCTATCTACATCGTTTCAGCCATCGCCGTTGTTTTTGTACCGTCCTTCTCCGGCCTGCTCATGCTGCGCTTCATCCAGGGCATCGGCTCGGCGGCAACCCGCGTCATCACAGTGTCGATCGTCCGTGACATCTATGGCGGCCGCCAGATGGCCGAAGTGATGTCGCTGATCATGATGGTCTTCATGGTTGTGCCTGTCATCGCGCCGGGCACCGGCCAGATCGTGCTGTTCTTTGGTGACTGGCACCTGATCTTCGCCTTCATGGCCGTCATCGCAGCCGTGGTGACCGCGTGGATGTATTACCGTCTTCCCGAGACACTGCACCCGGATGATGTACGCCCCCTGACGGTTCGCTCGGTTATCGGCGGCTTCAAGATCGTCCTCACCAACCGCATTGCGCTCTGTTACACACTGTCCAGCACCTTCATCTTCGGCGCCCTGTTCGGCTTCATCAACTCCGCAGAGCAGGTCTACAAGGGCATTTACGGGCTCGGTGCATGGTTTGCGGCCGCCTTCGCCGGCGTCGCATTGTTCATGGCGTTCTCGTCCTTCATCAATGCCCGGCTGGTCGGCAAGTTCGGCATGCGCAAGCTCTCGCACGGGTCGTTGCTTGGCTTCATCGCCATCACCTTCCTGTGGCTGCTGGTGCAGGTTCTGGGGCCGGAACCGATGCCGTTCGCGATCTTCATCGTGTTCTTCGCGCTCGCCATGTTCCAGTTCGGCTGGATCGGCTCGAACTTCAACTCTCTGGCGATGGAACCGCTGGGTCACGTCGCTGGAACAGCCTCGTCGGTCATCGGCTTCATGGGCACAGTCGGCGGTTCGCTGATCGGTGCCGTTATCGGACAGGCTTTCGACGGCACGGCGCTGCCAATGGTCGCCGGCTTCTTTGTCGTCTCGATCATCGGCCTGATCTTCGTGCTGATCGGTGAAAAGGGCGTGTTATTCCAGGCCCACAACAAGCCGACGCGATAAGAACGCATTTCATCAAAAAACGAAGGGCGCGGGAATGTCTTCCCGCGCCCTTTTCTTTTGGAAGATACCGTCTTCAGACGGTGAAGATCTTCTCACGCAGCAACTCCCAGGTTGCCTGATCGGGAGCAAGCAGCAGCCCGCCGTCGACATGGCTCGGCAGATAAGCCGAACCGTCCAGACGTGCCGCATAGGCGCCGGCTTCCTGCGAAATCAGCGTACCCGCCAGGTGATCCCAGGGCATTAGCTTGTTGTACATCAGGAAGTGCATGTGACCGCCGCAGAACAGGCGATATTCATGTGCCGCGCAACGATAGCTGGTGAACAGGCGCACATCGGCAAGGTTCAACAGCACCTTGCGACGAGTTTCGATATCGAAATAGCCGGTGTTGGCAATGCCGATCATCTGCGACAGCTCAGGCGCCGGGACGACCGACATCTGCGTCTGTGCACCGTCTGCGCTGCAGAGCCACGCGCCGGAGCCCTTCTCGGCAATCACCCAGTCATTGCCCATCGGATCGAAGATAAGGCCGGCAATGGTCTCGCCCTTGGAAACGACGCTCATCATCACGCCGAAGAGCGGCAGACCGGATGCGAAATTGTAGGTGCCGTCGATCGGATCGACCACAACGGCAAGATCGGCATCGGCGATTTTGCCAAGCAGCGACGCGTCCGCCGCAACCGCTTCCTCACCGATAAAGACCGCCTGCGGCATGATCTCTTCGACACGGGCGCGGATCAGGCGTTCAGCGGCCTCATCGGCTTCGGTCACGAGGTCGATCGCCTCGGTTTTGATACGCACGTCGCCATCGCCCAGATTACGGAACCGCGGCAGAATTTCCACCGCTGCCGCTTCCTGAAGCGTGGTGGCTAGTGCTGCAATGTCGAGTTCGATACTCATGGGCGTCATCCTTCCTGTGGTCTTGAATTTATAAGGCAGCAATTTCCCGGCGCAGCATTCTCCAGCTCTCCTTGTCAGGCGCGGACAGAATGCCACCGGTGATGTCTCCGGGACGATATGGGGTATTGTCGAAACGGGCCGTGTACCCACCCGCTTCCTGGTGAACGAGCACGCCGGCCAGATGATCCCAGGGCATCAGCTTCTCGTGACCTATGAAGTGCAGCTTGCCGGTGGAAACCAGCCAATATTCATGCGCCGAGCAGTTCAGCGAGAGCGCCATCTTGGTCTTCGCCATATTGGCCGCGATCACCGGACGCCGATCGATGTGGCTGTGCCCCCAGGAGAAGATACCGACCATATCCGAAAGCGGCACCGGATCGGCGACCTTGAGTTTTGCCCGCGTACCGTTTTTCCGCGTGAGGTAAGCCCCCTCGCCTTTGACAGCGATGATGGTGTCGGCCATGACGGGATCGTGGATGATGCCGGCAACGGTTTCACCCTTGACGGTCACTGCCAGCAAGGTTCCAAAGGCAGGAAAGCCGGACGCGTAATTGAACGTGCCGTCTATGGGATCGATGACGAAGGCAAGTGGCGCATCGGCAAGCGCCGGAACAGCGGACTTGTCCGCATCATAGGCTTCTTCACCCACGATATGCGCCTTCGGGAAGCGCGCCAGCAGTGCCGCCGTAATCCGTTTTTCAGCGAGAAGATCGGCCTCCGTCACAAGATCCACAGCCGACGACTTTTCCGAGATCGCTCCGGCGCTCAGGTTTCGGAAACGGGGAAGAATTTCTTCCGCGCCGACAGCGGCAACAGTGGAAACGAGAAAGTCCAGGTCGGAATCAGAAAGTGGCATGGAGGATCTTTTTCATAAGGGAGGGTGGGCCTCCCTACGCTCCTGATGTGACGGCTCGGTGACAGCGAGCGCCGAAAAGTCGAAAAGCTTCGGATCGAGCAGATGTGACGGGTTCACATGCGCAAGCGCCCGCAACATGACATCCTTGCGGCCCGGCATACGCCGCTCGATATCCGCCAGCATGTCCTTCATGGCATTGCGCTGCAACCCGTCCTGCGAACCGCAAAGGTCGCAGGGAATGATCGGGAATTCCATGGCAGCGGCAAACTTCGCCATGTCGTCCTCGGCGCAATAGGCAAGCGGCCGCAGCACCATCAGGTCGCCTTCGTCATTCATCAGCTTGGCGGGCATGCCCGCAAGCCGGCCGCCATGGAAGAAATTCATGAAGAAGGTTTCGAGAATGTCTTCGCGGTGATGGCCGAGCAGCAACGCGTCACAGCCCTCCTCGCGGGCAATGCGGTAGAGATTGCCACGCCGCAACCGCGAACAGAGCGAACAGTAGGTTCCGCCCTGCGGAACCTTTTCCTTCACGACGGAATAGGTGTCGCGATATTCGATGCGGTGCGGCACGCCGATCCCGGTGAGGTACTCGGGCAGAACATGCTTGGGGAAATTCGGTTGCCCCTGATCCAGGTTGCAGGCGATCAACTCGACCGGCAGAAGACCGCGCCATTTCAGATCCAGCAGCAGCGCCAGCAGGCCATAGCTGTCCTTGCCACCGGATAGCCCGACGAGCCAGCGTTTCTGGCCCTTCAGCATGTCGAAGTCTTCGAAGGCCTGTCGCACGTTCCGGAGCAAGCGCTTGCGCAGCTTGTTGAACGAGACGGAACTCGGCGCGTTGGCAAACAGCGGGTGCGAGCCGTTTTGCTCTCCGGTCAGATCCTGATCCGGCATATCATCGATGCTCGTGATAATGTTCATGATTAGCTCGCTTGGCTTGTCCGCCACCTTTGATGCTCGAAATGCCTGTATATGCCGGGAAGATCAAGCCCCGAACACGGACCAGCCGGTTTTTGTCGCCAGCATTTCCAGCGCAACCGAACCTAGCGCCGAATTGCCGACCTTGTTGAGACCCGGCGACCAGACAGCAATCGACGCCTTGCCCGGCGCCACCGCGAGAATACCGCCGCCAACACCGCTCTTGCCCGGCAGGCCGACATGATAGGCGAAATCGCCCGAACCGTCATAATGGCCGCAGGTCAGCATCAGCGCATTGATCCGTCGGGCCCGACGATCGGAAACGACAGTGTGCCCGGTCAACGGGTTGCGCCCGTGGTTTGCCAGAAACAGCCCGGCACGGGAAAGCTGCGAGCAGCTCATGGCCAGCGCGCACTGATGGAAATAGACACCCAGCGTATAGTCCACCGGATGATGGATATTGCCAAACGAACGCATGAAATTGGCAAGCGCCATGTTGCGGAAACCGGTCGCCTGTTCCGACTTCGCCACCGTGTCATCAATGCTGATCGTATCGTCATCGGCAAGATAACGCACGAAACGCAGGAGTTCACCGATTGCTTCGCGCGGCTGATGTCCGGCAAGCACGATATCGCTGACGACGATCGCACCCGCATTGACGAAGGGGTTGCGCGGAATGCCATGCTCATGTTCGAGCTGGACAATGGAATTGAAGGACGAGCCGGACGGTTCGCGGCCAACACGGTTCCAGACCGTCTCCCCCGCCTTGCCGAGCGCCAGCGTCAGCATGAAGACCTTGGAAATACTCTGGATCGAAAACGGCGCCAAAGCGTCGCCCGCCGTATAGGTCGTGCCATCCACAGTGGTTACGGCAATACCAAACTGCTTCGGGTCGATCTTGGCCAGTTCGGGAATATAGTCAGCGACTTTCCCCTCGCCCAGCCGCGGCACCATGCTGCCATAGATCGAATCGACGATCGCCTGAATGTCCTGCATACCCAGCCTTCCGCAACAAACAAAAAAGCCGCCCACAAGGGGCGGCTTCTTGAATAATAAAACCCGACGATTAACGCGAGTAGAATTCGACGACCAGATGCGGTTCCATGATGACCGGGTACGGAACGTCGGACAGCGAAGGAACGCGAGCGTAGGTCGCAACCATCTTGTTGTGGTCAACTTCGATGTAGTCAGGAACGTCGCGCTCAGCGAGAGCAACAGCTTCGAGAACGATTGCGAGCTGCTTGGACTTCTGACGAACTTCGATAACGTCGCCCGGCTTGCAACGGTAAGAACCGATGTTAACGCGAACGCCGTTAACCGTGACGTGGCCATGGTTGATGAACTGGCGCGATGCGAAAACGGTCGGAACGAACTTTGCGCGGTAGACGATGGCGTCCAGACGCGACTCGAGCAGGCCGATCAGGTTTTCAGAGGTATCGCCCTTGCGACGGTTTGCTTCGTCGTAGGTTGCGCGGAACTGCTTTTCACGCAGTTCGCCGTAGTAGCCCTTGAGCTTCTGCTTGGCGCGCAGCTGCGTGCCGAAGTCGCTCATCTTGCCCTTGCGGCGCTGGCCGTGCTGGCCCGGGCCGTATTCGCGGCGGTTAACCGGGGACTTCGGACGGCCCCAGATGTTTTCGCCCATACGGCGGTCAATTTTGTACTTAGCCGATTCGCGCTTGCTCATCGTATTTCCTTCGAAACAGGTTATGCCGGTCTGTTGCCAAACCGGATTAAGGAAACACGCCCTCCTCTGAGATCCGTTTCAGAACCTCTGACAGGATTCTCACACACGCTTGTGGAGAAGCCACGGGACATGTCGGTGATGTTGACCGCCGAACGTCAGCTTATAAACTGCAAGGCAGTCAACGAAACACACCGGACATCACTGCCCGGCGTTGGGGCGGCTTCTATAGCTGTTTTACAAATTTGTCAAACACGCCATTTTCGTTTTTTTACAGCTCCGCTCTTGAAAAGCCGGAAAGGCATCCTATCTCCCCGTCGTGATCAGAACTCGGGCCCCTCTGGCGTGTTACCGGACAACACGTGATGTCGAGTTTCTATAGGATGGGGCCACGTTAAGTTCTGATATGCGTTCCCCATCCGAAAAGCCAACCTCGTCCGGCTAAAGGTTGACTGATGGACTTCCTCTTTCTGGATTTTCTCGGCACCCCCACATGGATGTGGGCGGTTTTCATTTCTCTCGTTCTCGGCCTTCTGGCCCTGGACCTTGGTGTTCTGCATAAGAATTCCAAGGAAATCGGCATTCGCGAAAGCATGCTGATGTCCAGTTTCTACATCGCCATCGGCTTGGCCTTCGGCGGCTGGATCTGGTACCAATCCGGTCAACAGTCGGCGATGGAATACGTCACGGGCTTTGTTGTCGAAAAAAGCCTGGCGATGGACAACATCTTCATCATCGCCATGATCTTCTCCTATTTCGCCATTCCGCGCCAATACCAGCACCGCGTCCTGCTGTGGGGCATCCTCGGCGTTATCGTACTGCGCGGCATCATGATCGCGGCTGGTGCGGCCATCGTCGAAAACTTCCACTGGGTTCTGTATTTCTTCGCGGCTTTCCTGGTCTTCACCGGCCTGAAAATGCTGTTTTCGTCCGACCACGATGAAAATGACATTGGCAACAACAAGATCCTGAAATTCCTGCGCAGCCACCTCCCGGTCACCAATGCCCTGCATGGCGAAAAGTTCTTCGTCAAGGAAACCGATTCGAAGACCGGCAAGCTGAAGACTTTTGTTACGCCGCTGTTCCTGGCGCTTATCATGGTCGAAATTGCCGACCTGATCTTCGCAGTCGATTCGATCCCGGCGATTTTCGCGATCACCACCGATCCGTTTATCGTCTACACGTCGAACATCTTCGCAATCCTTGGCCTGCGTGCGCTCTACTTCGCGCTTGCAGCCCTGATGCACCGCTTCGCTTATCTGAAATACGCGCTGGCTGCGGTTCTGGTGTTCGTTGGCTCGAAAATCTTTGTCGCCGACATGCTGGGTATCGCCAAGATCCCGCCGGCTCTTTCACTCGGCGTGACCGTCGCCATTCTGGCAACCGGCATCATCGGCTCGCTGATCGCCACGCGCAACGAAGACAAGGCCATCGACAAGGCATAAATGCAAAAGGCGGCGAAAGCCGCCTTTTCTCATTATTCTGCAGCGAGACTGACGTCTCCATCCGCCGCATCCGCATCGCCGGGTGCGGTTTTTGCGTCGAGGTCAGGGAAAGCCACGATCCGCTTGCCGGAAAAATCGGCGTGAACGACCACCAGTTCCTTTTCCTCGAAATAACCGAGAAGGCGCCGGGCCCGGCGAGCCGAATGGGTGCCGTAAGCGCGGGCAATACGGGCGTCAGAGGGACATGGCTCTTCGCCGAGCGCGGCCTTCACCAAGAGCAGGAAGACGCCCTGCAGGTCGTCGGAAACGCTTTTTGAAAGCTTGAGCGCTGTCTGCCAGTGCTCGCTCGCCGCCATCTCCACATCAACGCCGGACCGGGTAATGGCCACCTGACGACGGAATTCGGACAGCGCCATGGGGGTGCCGGCAATACGCCGCATACGGGCGCGCACCAGAAAATCCTGATAGAGCACAGCATCGGTACGATAGGCCGATTGCGGATCATCGAGAATTTCCATCAGCACGCCGGCGATCTTCTCTTCCCGCTCTTCGGGGGACATTTCGGGCTGGCTCGACCGTGTCTGCTCGGACGGCGACGTGACGGCTGCCGGTGTCGATCGCGAAAGCTCCGCCAGGATATCCGTTGTCGGGCGCGGCGCAGGCGGCGTACGACGAACGACCGGCCGGTTGAATTCCTCCGGATCGGGCGTGAAGATCAGGTCTTCCACATCTTGCGGTGCATCCGGCAGCGGCATCAGCTTCGGTGAGGAGGAACGCGCCGAGGTTTCAACCGCACCAATGACGATCGGCAGCGGCCGGCGCGACAAAGCCGGACCAAGAGCAACGAAGTTACCACGCTGCAGATCGCGGAACATTTCCGCCTGACGGCGATCCATGCCGAGAAGATCGGCCGCACGCGCCATGTCGATATCGAGGAAGGTTCGGCCCATCAGGAAGTTCGAGGCTTCAGCCGCGACGTTCTTGGCAAGCTTGGCGAGGCGCTGTGTGGCGATCACACCGGCAAGTCCGCGTTTACGGCCTCGGCACATCAGATTGGTCATGGCGCCAAGCGACGCCTTGCGCGCATCTTCCGTGACCTCGCCGCCGACGGATGGGGCAAACATCTGCGCCTCATCCACCACAACGAGAACCGGATACCAGTATTCGCGATCGGCATCGAACATGCCGTTGAGGAAGGCAGCGGCGGCGCGCATCTGCTGCTCGATATCAAGACCTTCCAGCGTCAGAACGCAGGAAACGCGGTGCTGGCGGATACGATTGGCGATACCGGCAAGCTCTGCTTCGGTGCGCTCGCCATCCACGACAATATGCCCGAACTTGTCGGCCAGCGTGACGAAGTCACCTTCCGGGTCAATGATGACCTGCTGCACCCACGGCGCGGACTGTTCCAGCAGACGACGCAGAAGATGCGACTTTCCGGAACCGGAATTGCCCTGCACCAACAGACGCGTGGCCAGCAATTCCTCGATATCGAGCTTGGCAGCCTGCCCGCCCGAAAGCGTTCCCATGTCGATGCCGACCTGCACTTTACACTTCCCTGCATTGCGAATGGATGAAACGCCGACTCTCATGGAGGCCGACCGAACACCCTCTTTAACAAAAAATTAAACGAATAACCCTGCCCATCGCAACAATGCACAGGGAATTGCTGGTGCGTCACACCGCCTTCGGGCGTCGGCCAAAGGACAGGCGACGGCCGAAGACATTGAGCGCCAGGCCACCGACAACCAGCGTGCTGCCGATGATTTCAAGACGCGTAATGTGCTCGTCAAAAGCAAAATAGGCGCCGAGGAAACCGACAATCGGCACCAGGAGCGAAAATGGCGCAACCGTTCCGGCAGGATACCGCAGCAGCAGGAAACTCCAGATGCCCGCTCCCACGATCGTCGCGCCGTAAGCCATGTAGATCACCACCAAGCCCGTCATCAGGTTGGCACTCGCCATGCCATCGGCGATGGCCTGCGGGCCTTCGAGCAGCAGCGAGAGGATAACGAGCGGCAACACCGGCACCAGGCTTGTCCAGGCGACAAAGGAGATCGCATTGACCGATCCGACCTTGCGGTTGACGATATTGCCAATCGCCCAGCTGAACGCAGCGCCAACGCACATTAGAAGCGGAATCATTGCGGCAGCCGTCATCCGCTCCAGGCCAATGACGGCAAGACCCGCAAATGCAACGCCGGCACCTGCAATGTGGGACTTCAACGGAATCTCACCCAGCATGGTTACCGCCAGCGCCATGGTAAAAAACGCCTGAGACTGCATGACCAGCGACGACAGCCCGGCCGGAAGCCCCCATTTAATGGCCGTGTAGAGCAGCCCGAACTGCAAACAGCCCATGACCATGCCGTAGACGATCATATGGCCCCACGGCACTTTCGGGCGCGGCAGGAAAAACACCAGCGGCACGGCTGCAAACAGATAGCGCAAGGCTGTCAGCAAAAGCGGCGGCATGCCCATGACGCCAACCTTGATGACAACGAAATTGAAGCCCCAGAGAAACACGGTAACGAGGGCGAGAAGAATGTGCGGCACTGCCATTGGGATGTCCGAATTTCAAACCGCCGCCGGCGGCATTTCAGGAAGCAGCCCTCTTCCAGCCAATTGCCAACAAACCAGCGCCGATCAGCAGACTGCCGCCGGTACGATTGGCGATGCGCTGAACGTTGGGTTTGCGAATGGTGTTGCGGGCTGCACTTGCCAGCAATCCATAAAGAGCCGCATTGCAGGTGGCAAGCACGAGAAACGTCACTTCAAAGATAATCACCTGCGGCAGGAAGGGCGAAGTCGGCACCAGGAACTGCGGCAGGAAGGCGACAAAAAACACAATGCTTTTCGGGTTCAGCGCCGTGACGACATAGGCATGCAGGAAGATCTTCAGCGGCCGTTCCCGACCCGTTGCCCCCTCGCCTGCGGCCATTTCACCGCTGACGGGCGCACGCCAAAGCTTGATTCCGAGATAGATGAGATAGGCCGCTCCGACCCACTTCAACCCGGTAAAAAGTGCGGCCGACGTTGCAAGCAGCGCACCAAGCCCGAGCATCGAAGCTGTCATCGCCGTGAAGTCGCCGAGCGCCACGCCGGTAACCGTCGCCGTGCTCGCCTTGCGACCATGGCCCAAAGCATAAGAAATCACCAACAGGATCGTTGGCCCCGGAATGGCGAGCATGATGGCGGATGCGGCCACGAAGGCCAGCCAGTTTTCGAGAGGCATGAGGAAACTCCCCTTGTTGATCGGAGCGAGCAAGCCATGGAAACGCCACGCTGGCAAGTGGTCGCCTGCGTGACGGCAGGCGGAAAAAATGCGGTGACAATCCGGCCTGCACCGACCCTCTCAGGTATGGTGCAGGCCGTTGAATGACGCGCTGTCAGAACCGTGGCGCCCAATAAGGAGCCGACCAATCGCGCCGCTTCTTCCTTGCGGAAGGTTCGACGCCGATATCGTCAAGCAGCCACTCCGGCAAATCGTCAACGCTGTCGGGCGGCGCACGCGGCACAATCGCCGCAAGCAGAACGGTTTTTACGGTTTTCCAGACACCGAATACGACGAACAGACGGTCGACCGCATCAGGAAGACTGAATGCTACCAATGGTTGATTTTTATGCATAGGAAATCCATCCCGGCGCCGCACGGGCAGCCAGGTCCTCTGGTGATGAAAAACGGCATGCGAGGCGAGCGGACGCGGCTCAGCACCGCGCGAACGCGCAACTCAATTGCCAGATGATGTGAAAATGCCAGATGGCAAGGAAAACAGGCGTATCAGCCTTGTCGGAGGCAAGAACCTCGGGTCATATAACCACCGGAAACATTGCCCGAAATAGCGGACACGCCCAAAAGGCGTACATTGATATTTGCAGACATTCCACGCCTCCATAGTTAGCGGTTATAGACGATTGCCACGATACACGAGATGCCCGCATGCGCAAGCGCCGCAATCTCGAATTGCATAATCAGCGAAAAACAGATGCAAAAAAGCAACAGACCGTCTGGACCTAGACGCTGAGGCCGAAACCCTGCATCAGTCGCCGTGTCGCGAAATCCGGCTTGCCGGACGTAAACCGCGCAAAGTCAAATCCGTCAGGATGCTCCGCCCCCTGGACGAGTGGCACCAGATGGCGGGCACGGCGCGCAATCGCCTCCGCAGGGTCCAGCCAGTCAACCGGCCAGGGTGCCAGCTTGCGAAACACATTCGCCATGAAGGGATAGTGGGTGCAGGCAAGGACGACGATGTCGGTGCGTTTGCCGTCGTTATCGATAAAGCACGGTTCGATCTCGGCCAGCACCGCCTCGTCGGAAATCGGCTCGCCCCTGATCCAGCTTTCCGCCATCCGCGCAAGGTTCTCCGAACCGACAAGGCGGACATGACATTGCGAGGCAAAGGACTGGATGAGATCACGCGTATAGGCACGCTTGACGGTGCCCGGCGTTGCCAGAACGGAAACCAGCCCCGAACGGGTGCGCTCGGCAGCCGGCTTGATCGCCGGCACCGTACCAACGAAGGTCATATCCGGAAATTTCGCACGCAGATCGGCACCCGCAAGAGTGAATGCCGTATTGCAGGCAATGATGCAGACTTCAGGATCGTAGTCTCGCAAGAGCTCTTCGAACAGCGAGAGAATGCGGACCTTCAGTGCGGCCTCTTCCCAGCCGCCATAGGGAAACCCTGCATCGTCAGCGACATAGATGAAACCGCGCTCGGGCATCAGCACGCGCGCTTCGCGCAGGACCGTCAGACCGCCAATGCCGGAATCGAACACCAGCACCGGCTTCAGTTCTGCTGCATCCATCTCAGTCGCTAGAGCCATTCTCCGTCGTCTCCCCTGTCGTTTCCGTCTTTCCGGCCTGCTTGGGCCAGCGACGCGGGAAACGGTCGAGCGAATTGATTACGCCGCGAAACACGCTGATTTCCTGTTCCGAAAATCCCCGCCGGGAAAGCACGGCACGCAGGTTGTCGACCATTTTGGGCTTTTTTTCAGCCGGGTGGAAATATCCACGTGCCTCGAGCGCTTCTTCGATGTGCTCGAAAAGGCCAAAAACCTGTTCCTTGGTGGACGGGCGCTGTTCGACGGACTGGAAGACCGTATCTTCCAGATCTTCCATGCCCGATTTCATCCACTCATACGACATCAACAGCACAGCCTGCGCGATGTTGAGCGAGGCAAAGGCCGGGTTGACCGGAAACGTCACGATCTCGTCGGCGAGAGCCACTTCCTCGTTGGTCAGACCCCAGCGCTCGCGCCCGAAGAGGATGCCGGTCTTTTCGCCTGCCTTGAATTTGGTCCGCAGCGTGTCGCAGGCCGTGACCGGCGCGCGCACCGGCTTGAAGCCGTAGCGTTCGCGAGCCGTGGTGGCATAGACGAAATTGAGATCCTTGATCGCTTCTTCCAGCGTATCGAAAACCTTGGTGCCATCGATGACATGGTCGGCCTTGGACGCGGCCGCACGGGCCTTTTCGCTTGGCCAACCATCGCGTGGATTGACGAGGCGTAATTCGGCGAGGCCGAAATTGGCCATCGCCCGCGCTACCATGCCGATATTTTCTCCGAGCTGCGGTTCGACCAGAATGATCGCCGGGCCTTCCGCCACAAGTTCAAGCTCGCTGTTCGTACCTGCCATAGTTCGTTTTCCAGTTTCCAGACCGCCGTATCGAAAATCGATACTCTAAAGCGCGTCTCACTCGCACAGATCGGCGCGGAAATCAAAGCAGGAAGGCTACGAGCCCTCGTTATTCGCCCTTGATAATGGTTGCCATCTCTTCGCGCAGCGAGTCCGTGCCCTCATCGCCAACACGATGAATGTCGTTGATCACCGGACGACCATCCTCTTCGATGACGTCGAAATTCACTTCATCGACTGTCGCCTTCATCTCGGCCTCGTCCATGCATGCCCACAGCTTGAACTTTGCGGTGACGTTCGTGACGCCATCCTTCGCAGGCGCAGCATCCACGATGACATCCTGCAACGGGCAACCGTCCTGCGAGTTGGTGACGACATCGTAACCGAAGGGGTCGCCCGTCGTGCCGCTTTCAGCCTCATAGGCCGGCTTTTTCGCGGCCTCGCGATATTGTGCGACGAATTCCTTGCTGAACAGTCCGGTCAGCATGTCCTCGTCGAAGATGTATTTCCAGTCCTCGGCTTCGCCGGACCAGTTCTTGACGGTGATGTCCATGATCTTCTGGACCGGATCGGTGGGACCGGCAGCAAAAGCGCTGGTGGAGAAGAGGATGGCGGCGGTGGCGAGCAGAATGGTCCGCATGATGTAATCCTGGAATTGACCCTTAGACGGGCGAAGCGATTCGCCTGACTGTATTGCGGCAATATGGTTTGGCAATGTTCAAAGCAGCAATGGCGCCCAGCCAAAAAAGCGCCACTCATGGCTTTGCCTCACGCGCATGCGATGCTATAGCCGCACCGGATATTTTTTCCACATAACGGCGTTTTTGCGCCGCAGCTTCGAAGGTGAGGAATTCATGGCAAAGATCAAGGTAGCCAATCCGGTCGTCGATCTCGACGGCGACGAAATGACCCGTATCATCTGGCAGCTCATCAAGGACAAGCTGATCCTGCCGTACCTCGATCTCGATATCGAATACTACGACCTGTCGGTCGAAAACCGCGATGCCACCAACGACCAGGTTACCGTCGATGCTGCCAACGCCATCAAGAAGCACGGCGTAGGCATCAAGTGCGCAACAATCACGCCGGATGAAGCCCGCGTTGAAGAATTCGGCCTGAAGCAGATGTGGAAGAGCCCGAACGGCACAATCCGCAACATTCTCGGCGGCGTCATCTTCCGCGAGCCGATCATCTGCAAGAACGTTCCGCGCCTGGTTCCGGGCTGGACGAAGCCGATCGTTGTTGGCCGTCACGCTTTCGGCGACCAGTACAAGGCAACCGATTTCAAGTTCCCCGGCAAGGGCAAGCTGACGATCAAGTTTGTCGGTGAAGATGGTCAGGTTATCGAAAAGGACGTCTTCGACGCTCCGAGCGCTGGCGTTGCACTGGCAATGTACAACCTCGACGAATCCATCCGCGAATTCGCACGCGCATCCATGAATTACGGCCTGATGCGCAAGTGGCCGGTATACCTTTCCACGAAGAACACCATCCTCAAGGCTTACGACGGCCGCTTCAAGGATATCTTCGAAGAAGTCTACCAGACAGAGTTCAAGGCGAAGTTCGACGAAGTCGGCATCACCTACGAACACCGCCTGATCGACGACATGGTTGCTTCCGCTCTGAAGTGGTCCGGCGGCTACATCTGGGCCTGCAAGAACTACGACGGCGACGTGCAGTCCGACACGGTTGCGCAGGGCTTCGGTTCGCTCGGCCTGATGACCTCCGTTCTTCTGTCGCCCGATGGCCGCACGGTTGAAGCCGAAGCTGCTCACGGTACGGTTACGCGCCACTACCGCCAGCACCAGAAGGGTCAGGAAACCTCCACGAACTCGATCGCTTCGATCTTCGCATGGACACGTGGCCTCGCTCACCGCGCCAAGCTGGACGACAACGCCGACCTGGCGAAGTTCGCAAGCACGCTGGAAGAAGTCTGCGTTGCAACCGTTGAAAGCGGCTTCATGACCAAGGACCTCGCGCTCCTTATCGGTCCGGATCAGCCTTGGCTTTCCACAACCGCATTCCTCGACAAGATCGACGAAAACCTTCAGAAGGCCATGGCTGCCTGATTTTCCCGATCATGACACAGAAAACCCGGCCATATGGTCGGGTTTTTTTATGCTTTCGGTCTGGGCTGCGGCTTCAATAATTCACGACCAGGCGCTTGTTACAACGTCGGGTTTCTTTTTGAATCACCATATCTTGATTAGACGTGACACTAGGCGCACACTCCGCAACCGACTGCGGCCGTATGCGAAGCTGAACACGACAACAACAATAACCACCTGAATTTCGAACTTCACCCGACTGGCCCGGTCAACAATGCCACACACCTCTATCGGACCCCGGAGATATATCCCGGTTGCCGACATGTATGCTGCGTGGCTGAACGAGTTGGAGCGTCCATGCCTCCATCCGGGCCAATGGCGCTCTGAAGTGCGCTTCAGGAGGAGGAGCCATGAGCGAACTGATATTTTATACGAACCCCATGTCGCGCGGCCGCATCGCCCGCTGGATGCTGGAAGAAGTGGGGGTCCCTTACAAGACGGAAGTTCTGGGCTTCGAAACATCGATGAAGTCGCCCGCCTATCGTTTGATCAATCCGATGACCAAGGTTCCGGCGATCAAACACGGCGACACGATCGTTACTGAAGCCGCCGCGATCTGTGCCTATCTGGCAGACGCGTTCCCCGGCGCCAATCTCGCACCCACGCCAAAGTCACGTGGCCTCTATTATCGCTGGATGTTCTTCGCAGCCGGTCCGCTCGAAATGGCTGTCAGCATGAAGGCACTGGGTTACGAGGTGCCGAAAGAAAAAGTGCGGATGGTGGGCTGTGGCAGCTATGATGACGTGATGAACACGCTCGAACGCGCCGTCAGCGAAAACCGTTATGTGGCGGGCGATCATTTTTCCGCTGCAGACGTCTATGTCGGCTCCCACATTGCCTGGGGCATGCAGTTCGGCTCCATCGAAAAACGTCCGCACTTTGTCGAGTATGTCAGCCACCTCGGCGAACGCGCGGCCTACAAGCGCGCCCATCAGCTGGACGACGAAGCTGCCAAGGAAATGCAGGCAGCAGGTTGAAAAACAAAAAAGGCGGGCAATGCCCGCCTTTTTCATTGATATGAAATGCCGTTATCAGGCAGCCAGAGCAGCTGCAACAGCGTCGATTGCCTCACTGGCTTTCGCACCGTCAGGGCCGCCAGCCTGCGCCATGTCAGCGCGGCCGCCGCCACCCTTGCCACCGAGCGCTGCGGAAGCAGTCCGCACCAGATCAACGGCGCTGAAGCGCGACGTCAGGTCTTCAGTAACAGCGGCAACGGCGCTCGCCTTGCCATCGTCAGAGACTGCAATCAGGAGAACGACGCCAGAACCAAGACCGCCCTTGGCTTCGTCGGCGAGGCCCTTGAGATCCTTGGCGTCGATGCCGGAAAGCGACTTGGCGAGGAACTTCACTCCGCCGATTTCCTTGACGTCGCCGGCCGAACCTTCTGCGGAACCGCCACCCATCGCAAGTTTGCGGCGTGCTTCCGCCAATTCGCGCTCAAGCTTCTTGCGCTCGTCCAGAAGACCTTCGACACGCGAAAGAACATCGGCAGGCTGAACCTTGAGTGAGGATGCCAGCGCCTTCACGCGCTCATCCTGTTCCGCGAGGTAGGCAAGTGCGCCCTGCCCTGTCACTGCTTCGATACGGCGAACGCCGGCACCAACCGCGCTTTCACCGAGAACGCGGACCAGACCGATCTGGCCGGTCGCCGAAACATGCGTACCGCCGCAAAGCTCGACCGAGTATGGACGGTTGGCCTTGGCGCCATGAATGCCCGTTCCCATGGAAACGACACGAACTTCATCGCCATACTTTTCGCCGAACAGCGCCATGGCGCCCTCGGCAATCGCATCGTCGACGCTCATCAGGCGGGTCACGACAGGCGAGTTCTGCAGGATGATCTCGTTTGCCATTTCCTCGACGATCTTCAGCTCTTCAGCCGACATCGGCTTCGGATGCGAGACGTCAAAACGCAGGCGCTCGGGCGCAACCAGAGAGCCCTTCTGGGCAACGTGGGTACCGAGAACCTCGCGCAGTGCCTCATGCAGAAGGTGGGTTGCCGAGTGGTTGGCACGCAGGCGCGAACGACGGTCGTGATCGACCGTCAACTGAACCGCTTCACCGACCTTCAGACCGCCCTTCGAAACGGTACCGACGTGCACGAACAGGCCTTCGCCCTTCTTCTGCGTGTCGGATACGGTGAAGGCACCGTTTTCGCCGGTGATGACACCGGTATCGCCCATCTGGCCACCGGATTCACCGTAGAACGGCGTCTGGCTGACAACGACCTGCACGGCTTCGCCATCAGCGGCGGCGTCAACCGACTTGCCGTCCTTGACGATTGCCTGCACGACGCCTTCAGCCGTTTCCGTGTCGTAGCCGAGGAATTCGGTGGCGCCCAGCTTTTCCTTGAGCTCGAACCAGACGGTTTCGGTCGCCTTGTCGCCGGAGCCGGCCCAATGCGAACGGGCTTCCGCCTTCTGGCGTTCCATCGCGTCAGTAAAGCCCGAAATGTCGACGCCAATACCGCGAGCGCGCAAAGCATCCTGCGTCAGATCGAGCGGGAAGCCGTAGGTGTCGTAAAGCTTGAAGGCGGTTTCGCCATCGAGCATGCCGCCCTTGGACAGATCCACAGTTGCGTCAGACAACAGCGACAGACCACGCTCCAGCGTCTTGCGGAAACGGGTTTCTTCGAGTTTCAGGGTTTCGGAGATCAGCGCTTCTGCACGCACGAGTTCCGGATAGGCGCGGCCCATCTGCTGAACGAGTGCCGGCAGGAGCCTCCAGATCAGCGGCTCCTTCGCGCCGAGGAGTTCGGCGTGGCGCATGGCGCGGCGCATGATACGGCGCAGAACATAACCACGACCTTCATTCGACGGCAGAACGCCATCGGCAATCAGGAAGGCGGACGAACGCAGGTGGTCGGCGATAACACGGTGGCTGGCGCGCTTTTCGCCTTCCGCCGGAACACCGGTTGCCTCGACCGACGCCGAGATCAGAGCGCGGAACAGGTCGGTGTCGTAGTTGTCGTGCTTACCCTGAAGCAGCGCGGAAATACGTTCCAGACCCATGCCGGTGTCGATCGACGGACGCGGCAGATCGATGCGCTCTTCCTTCGTAATCTGCTCGTACTGCATGAAGACGAGGTTCCAGATCTCGATGAAACGATCGCCATCTTCATCCGGCGAACCGGGAGGGCCACCCCAGATGTGATCACCGTGGTCATAGAAGATTTCAGAACAGGGACCGCAAGGACCGGTATCGCCCATCGCCCAGAAGTTATCGCTGGTCGGAATACGAATGATACGGTCGTCGGAGAAACCGGCGATCTTCTTCCAGAGATTAAAAGCCTCGTCGTCGGTGTGATAGACCGTCACGAGAAGGCGGTTCTTGTCGATGCCGAATTCGCCGGTGATGAGGTTCCAGGCGTGGCTGATTGCTTCTTCCTTGAAATAATCGCCGAAGGAGAAGTTGCCGAGCATTTCAAAGAAAGTGTGGTGACGTGCCGTGTAACCGACATTGTCGAGATCGTTGTGCTTGCCACCGGCGCGAACGCACTTCTGCGCCGACGCTGCCGTGGAATAAGGGCGGCTCTCAAGACCGGTGAAAACGTTCTTGAACTGCACCATGCCCGCATTGGTGAACATCAGCGTCGGGTCGTTACGCGGAACCAGCGGACTGGAAGACACGATTTCGTGCCCGTTCTTCTTGAAGTAGTCGAGAAACGTCGACCGAATTTCATTCACACCGCTCATGCCCACACACCGCTATAGCTGGAGTCCATCATCGCCATCCCATGGGGACGGCCATATTATAAAATCACTGGCTTTTATCGCCCGCTTTCCGCCCTGTCCAGCCGTTGAGCGTAGCATGAGGCCCTGGCAAAACAAAAACGACCGCGCGAAACAAGTTCGCGCGGTCCAAATCTCAGAAACGGAAGTAGAGAGACTACAATTCAGGCCAATCTCGAAGCAGATCAGCCTTCACCGTCACCATCGTCACCTTCACCTGCATCAGGTCCACCGTTCTGCAGGAAGCGATCGGCGATCAGGCCAGCGTTCTGGCGCAGCGCCAGCTCGATCTCATTGGCAACCGCCGGATTATCGCGCAGGAAGGTCTTGGCGTTTTCACGACCCTGCCCGAGACGCTGACTGTTGTAGGAGAACCACGCACCGGACTTCTCGACGATGCCGGCCTTCACGCCGAGATCGACAAGCTCACCGGTCTTGGAAACACCTTCGCCATACATGATGTCGAATTCGACCTGCTTGAAGGGCGGAGCCATCTTGTTCTTGACGACCTTGACGCGGGTCTGGTTGCCGACAACCTCTTCGCGTTCCTTGACGGCACCGATACGGCGAATATCGAGGCGCACCGAGGCGTAGAACTTCAGCGCGTTACCGCCCGTCGTGGTTTCAGGCGAACCGAACATCACACCAATCTTCATACGGATCTGGTTGATGAAGATCACCATGCACTTCGAACGAGAGATCGACGCCGTCAGCTTGCGCAGCGCCTGGCTCATCAAACGTGCCTGAAGACCTGGAAGGCTGTCGCCCATCTCACCTTCGATTTCCGCACGTGGCGTTAGTGCCGCAACGGAGTCGACGACGAGAACGTCAACGGCGCCGGAACGAACCAGCGTGTCGGTGATTTCGAGCGCCTGTTCACCCGTGTCCGGCTGCGAGATCAGCAGGTTCTGCAGATCAACGCCAAGCTTGCGGGCATAGACCGGATCGAGCGCATGCTCGGCGTCCACGAAGGCGCAGATGCCGCCCTTCTTCTGGGCTTCTGCAATGGTCTGCAGCGCCAGCGTCGTTTTACCCGAGCTTTCCGGTCCGTAAATTTCAATGATACGCCCCTTCGGCAAACCGCCGATTCCGAGCGCGATATCCAGACTGAGCGAACCCGTCGATACGGTTTCGACTTCGACTACGTTTTCATTGGAACCGAGCTTCATGATCGATCCCTTGCCGAACGAACGTTCGATCTGGGAGAGCGCCGCTTCCAGTGCCTTGCTTTTATCCACCGATTTATCCTCTACGAGACGCAAAGAATTTTGTGCCATCTGAAACACCTTTAGGTTATTGAAGCCACGCAGGCAATGAAGCAGTATGGAAACGGTATGTACTCTATTTGTTCTCATTCCGCAAGGCGACGCCAGAACATTGAAAACAAATAGCGATAAGTCATTTGTTCTATTTTTGTTTTTCCAGGCGCCGCTCGGGTCGCCTTTCAGGAAAAACAGTCCGGGAACCGATTTTTTCAGCCGAATCGGAGAAAGATTTCGGGTCTCCAGAGAAGGGAAGAAGCGTTGAAAAAGATACTCGTTCTGGGAGGAGCGCATATCGACAGGCGCGGCATGATCGAGGCGGAAACCACGCCCGGTGCCAGCAATCCAGGACACTGGATGGAAGAAGCAGGCGGCGGCGGCTTCAATGCGGCCCGCAACCTGTCCCGTCTCGGCTTTGAGGTTCGCATCATCAGCCCGCGCGGTGGAGACGTCACTGGCGAGGCCGTTGCGGCAGCGGCGCGACAGGCCGGTGTCGAAGACACCCCTTTCGTTTTCCTCGATCGCCGCACACCGAGTTATACGGCCATTCTGGAACGCGACGGCAATCTGGTCATCGCGCTCGCAGACATGGACCTCTACAAGCTTTTCACGCCGCGACGCCTGCGCGTACGGTCTGTGCGCGAAGCGATCCGCTCGACCGACATTATCCTATGCGACGCCAACCTGCCGGAAGACACGCTGACGGCAATCGGCCTGGCAGCCCGCGTCTGCGGCAAGATGCTTGCGGCGATCGCGATCTCGCCCGCCAAGGCGGTCAAACTCAAACCGGCCTTTGCTGACATCGACATTCTTTTCATGAATGAAGCCGAGGCGCGTGCGCTGACCGGAGAGAACCCCGACGATATCCGGCAGTGGCCCGATATCTTCAGAAAAACCGGCCTGCGCGGTGGCGTGGTCACGTCTGGCTCCAAACAGGCGATCGCTTTTGACCGAAACCAGGCAGCGACACTCGTTCCGCCCCGCATCGACGATGTGAAGGATGTGACCGGTGCTGGCGATGCCATGGCCTCCGGTTATCTTTCCGCCATTGCCGAGGGCGCAACCATCACGCAGGCGCTGCGACTGGGTGCGGCGGCAGCAGCCCTCACCGTCCAGTCGCCCTTCGCAACTTCCCCCGATCTATCGAAAAACGGTGTCGAGCTCATGTCGGGACTTGTGCCCGAGGCCGAAACACTGGCATGAACCCGCTTTTAAAAAATCTGGAACAGATAAGATGACCCGTCCAATTTCCCCACGCCTCCCCATCGTCTATTCACAGGAAGTCGCGGCCGCCAAGCAGCGCGGTGCGCCGATCGTGGCTCTCGAATCCACCATCATCACCCACGGCATGCCCTATCCGGGCAATATCGAGATGGCCGAAAGCGTCGAACAGATCATCCGTGACCAGGGTGCTGTGCCAGCAACCATCGCCGTCATTCATGGCGTACTGCATATCGGCCTTGAGAAGGATCAGCTCGAAGCGCTCGCCAAGACCACCGATGCGATGAAGGTTTCGCGCGCCGATATCGCCTTCGCGATTGCCGAGCGCCGCACCGGCGCCACCACCGTGGCGGCAACCATGATTGCAGCCGCACGCGCCGGCATCAAGGTCTTCGCAACCGGTGGCATCGGCGGCGTACACAAGGGTGCGGAAGAAAGCTTCGACGTATCCGCCGACCTGACCGAACTTGCCAAGACCGGCGTGATCGTTGTCTGCGCCGGCGCCAAGGCTATCCTCGATGTTCCCAAGACCCTCGAAGTTCTGGAAACGCAGGGCGTTCCGGTCGTGACCTTCGGCTCGGAAGAGTTCCCGGCATTCTGGTCGCGCTCCTCCGGTCTCAAAAGCCCGTTGTCGCTCAATAGCCCGGCTGCAATTGCCAATTTCCAAGCAACCCGCGAACAGCTCGGCATCGACGGTGGCATGCTGGTCGCAAACCCTGTTCCGGAAGAGGACGAAATCCCCAGCGAAGAGATGGCCATCTACATCAACCGCGCCATTTCCAACGCCGAGCGCGAAGAAATCACCGGCAAGGAGGTCACGCCATTCCTGCTGGGCGATATCTTCAAGATCACGGAAGGCCGCAGCCTGGTGACCAACATTGCGCTTGTGAAGAACAATGCTCGCCTCGCAGCAGAGATCGCTGTCGCGCTCGACTGAGGCGATAAGGCGTATTCAAGCAAAAGGCCCGGAACCTTGTGGTTCCGGGCCTTTTTCGTTGTTGGCGACCGCTTAGTTCTGCGCAACCGGGCGCACAAGCGGCGTAACGCGACGGATGGTGACACGACGGTTCTGCTGTTCCGCAGTCAATGTCTGGACCTTCAGGTAACGCTCGCCGTAACCCTGGGTCGCGAGGTTTTCCGGCGGAATGCCGTAGACATCCGTCAGGACATTGGCGACGGAGGCCGCACGTTCATCAGAAAGCACGAGGTTGCTTTCATCCGAACCAACCGCATCCGTATGTCCTTCGATCAGGAAGGTTTCCGCCGGGTTCTTGTCCAGTGCCTTGTTGATCGCATCGGCCACCTTGCGCAGCGAGCGCGCCTGCGCCATCGGAATTTCCGCACTGCCCGTGGCAAAGGTGATGGTATCGAGGTCGATACGACGCACCTTGTCACGAATACGGGCCGAATATCGCACCTCGTCGAGCGAATAGACGCGTTCGACCGGCTCGACCGGCGGCTGCTCCAGGAAGCGGTAGTAATCGCGATCCGGATCGCTGGAGGTATCGATGATGTAATCGCGAACAGGAATGCGCAGACGCATCGGCGGCAGGTCAAGGCCCGGATCGCGATAGACGTAATCCTGATCCGGATCATCCATCAGCTCAGGCGCATAGAACAGCACATATTCCCGGCCGCGATCATCGATGCGCGAACGCTGGATGACATCGCCATAACGGTTGCGGATCGTCACGACCTGCGTGCCATCCCGGCGTTCGACGGTTTCGCGGACACGGCCCGCAGGCAGGCGCTCGTAGTAGGGTTCACCACCATCGCGGATGAAGCGCTGGTTATCGTCACCACGAACCACGACGCGATCACCGAATTGCAGGATGATCGGCGCATCGCGATCTCTGTCGCGACGACCGCCTTCGCGTGGCTGCCATTCGCGCACGCCATCCGGCCGCTCATATTGCGGGCGCTGATCGATGCGCTCGCCCTGCTGCGAGGTGATCGCTTCCATCTTCACAGGCGGTGGCGGCGGGTTGCCATCCGGTCTTGCGGCGCGCTGGGCTTCGGCATCCGATGTCGGAACCTTGTAATCCCCGCCCTGCTCGCGTTCGCGGCGACGCTCTTCGCGGGCCTGACGGTTGCCGGAGCGCTCGACCTCCTTGTCGCTGTCGAGAACGGCAGCACCCTTGTCAACTGGCAGAATAACCGTATCCGCAGTCTTGGATGGGTCCTGAGCAATCGCCTTGGCCTTGTCGAGCTGTTCCTTGCTCATCGGCGGCGCCTCGGTCTGAGGGGTCGCGACCTGATCGGGAACGGCTTCACCAGCCGGGGCCTGTCCTGTGGTTGAACCATCCTGCGGCGGCGGGTTCGGTGCATCCGGCAGAGGGGCCGGGCGAGCATTGCCCTGACCTTCCGTTGGCTGCTGCTCTGACGGCTGCTGGCCAGGTGCAGGGTTTGGCTGTGCTTCTGGCGGACGCGGACGTGCCGGCGTCGGAGCCTCGGTCGGAACCGGTGCATCCTTGGCGGCGGGTTCTGGAGCGGCCGGCTTTTCGGCTGGCTGCGCCTTCTGCTCAGGCGCCTGTTCCTCTACCGGCTGCTTGCGGCGATCCGGCTTCTGTCGTGGCTCAGCGTTTTCGGGCGCCTGTGCAGCCGGCTGTTCGGCCTGGGGTTCCTGCGCGCGCTCCTGTCTGCGCGGCCGCTGCTGCTCACCCTCGCCTTCCGGCTGCTGGGCACGTTCAGGACGGCGTGGGCGCTCCTGTTGCTGCTCGGCAGGGGCTGCCTCCTGCGCCGGTTCACGGCGCGGGCGGTCCGGGCGCTGCTCGCCCTCACCTTCCGGCTGCTGCGCGCGCTCGGGACGACGCGGACGTTCCTGCTGCTCCGGGGCCGCCTGCTGCTCTGGGGCTGGTGCTTCCGGCTGCGCCTCACGCTGTCTTGGACGCTGCTCTGCCTGCGGTTCCGGCTGGCGCTGCGGCTCGGGCGCGGGTTCCGCCTGGCGTTGCTGCTGCTCCTGCGGCTGAGCTTCTTCGGCCTGCTGGCGCTTCTTGCGCGGAATTTCTTCGGGATTGGGTTCCTCGGCAGGCGCCTGTGCCTCAGCCTGCGCCAGGATCAATGGGCGGGTATCCGCCGCTACGGTTGAACGGATGCCTGCCGGAGACCCGGAAAAACCGGCCAATGCCGGTTCCACAGCGACCACCAGCGACATCAGGGGAAAGACCACCCCTGTCAGCAGTTTGTTCTTGTTCAGCATCGGTGCTTCCTCATCTGCCTTCATTTTTCAGCGTCAACGCTACCGAGACGCTTTGTATTTCTTTGCCGTGCAGGCGCTGGACAACGCCATGCACGCACTTCGGTTCCCATGATGAGCAAAGCCTTCTGTACTGGAAATGAACAGAACAAGGCCTTTTCGTGGAAGCACTGCGGCAGAAATGGAGGCAGAATTATTGCGGTTGCATTTTTTGACCAACAGGAAGAATAATTGCCGGCGCATTTGAGGTCGAAGACGCGATATTCCGTTCCGCCGACCTCACGCGCACAAGGCGTCTGCAACTGAAGATAAAAAACAGCCCGCAGATGAACGACCAAAAGAGAGGATCTAAATGCCTATTTCCACCCGTCTGCTCGCAGCCGTATCGATCGCCGCCATTTCGCTGTTTTCCGGCGCTGCCATGGCGCAGGACAAGCTCGTCATCGGCACCGAAGGTGCATACCCGCCCTTCAACAATCTTGAAGCCGACGGCACCCTGACCGGCTTCGACATCGACATCGCCAAGGCGCTGTGCGAAGAAATGAAGACCGAATGCACCTTCGTGACCAACGACTGGGACGGTATCATTCCCGCCTTGCAGGCCAAGAAGTTCGACGCCATCATCGCGTCCATGTCGATCACGCCTGAGCGTCTCCAGAAGGTCGACTTCTCGAAGAAATATTACAACACCCCACCGGCAATCGCCGTCCCGAAGGATTCGCCGATCAAGTCTGTCGAAGACCTGAAGGGCAAGTCGCTCGGCGCGCAGGGCTCCACCACCCACTCGAACTATGCCGAAAAGCATTTTCCGGATTCCGACCTGAAAATGTACCCGACCGCCGACGAGTATAAGCTCGACATCTCGAACGGCCGTATCGATGCCGTCATCGACGATATCGTCGTTCTGTCCGAGTGGCTGAAGTCGGATGCCGGTGCATGCTGCAAGATCATGACGCCGCTGAAGGTTGACCCTGAAATCAACGGCAACGGTGCCGGCATTGCTGTCCGCAAGGGTGAAACCGCTCTTGCCGACAAGTTCACGGCTGCTATTGCCGCGATCCGCGCCAACGGCAAATACCAGGAAATCAACAAGAAATACTTCGATTTCGACGTTTACGGCGAATAAGCCTTACGCGATCTGTTGAAATCTGATGGCGGAAGGCTTGCCCTTCCGCCATTTTTGTTTGAAAACGTGACGATAACAATCACGGCGGCTTAAGACCGCAGGGGAAAATTGGCATGAGCGGAGCATTTTCCGCCATAGGTGCGTTCTGGACCTATGTCTCGACACTTCTCGACCCATTCTGCGGACCGGTCGGCATTTTCTCGGTTTTTGGAAACGGCACACTCGTTGCATGCGGCGATACCGGATGGGGCGATGAAATTGCCTTTGGCGTGAAAGTCACGATCTCGCTGGCGCTTGCGACACTGCCTGTCGGATTGATCATCGGCTTTCTGATCGCGCTTGCCGCACAATCTGAAGAAAAATCGCTGCGTCTCGCCGCTGGTATCTACACCACGATTTTCCGCGGACTGCCGGAACTGCTGACGCTCTTCATTGTCTATTACGGCATCCAGATGCTTCTGCAATCTGTCGCCGGATATGTCGGCATCACCGGTCCCGTTGAAATCAACGCCTTCCTCGCAGGCATGATCGCGCTTTCCGTGGTCTTTTCATCCTATGCCTCGGAAGTTCTGCTTTCGGCCTTCAAGGCCATTCCGAAAGGTCAGTATGAGGCTGGCGATGCGCTGGGTCTTTCCCGTGCCCGCACCATGACCCTCGTCATCATTCCACAACTGGTCCGGATCGCCCTGCCCGGCATGACGAACCTCTGGGTCATTCTGCTCAAGGATACGTCCTACGTCTCGATCATCGGTCTTGCCGATATCGTTCGCCAGACCGGCATTGCCGCCCGCGTCAGCAAGGAAGCCTTCTTCTTCTACGGCATTGCCTGCCTGCTTTACCTGACACTGGCGCTGATCTCGTCCTTCGGCATCGGTTTCATCGATCGCTGGTCGAAAAAGTCGGAGGTCCGCCGATGAGCCATATCCAGGAACTCATTCCGCCGCGTCCGGCTCCGCCTGTCGTCGACAAACCCTTCAATCTGTCGCGCGTCGTCGGCATAGCCGTCATCGCGCTCTGGCTGATCCTTGCCGCCGGGCTGATCTTTGCCATGATCGAAGGCTGGGACTGGGACAAGTTCGAGCGATACGGGCCACGCTACATCGATGGCCTCATCACCACCATTACCCTGGTTGGCATGTCGATCATTCTCGGCGCAATCGTCTCCGTGCCGATTGCCTTTGGTCGCATGTCCGAAAACCGGTTCATAGGCTCGCTCGCTTATGCCTATGTTTATGTGTTCCGCAGCACGCCGCTGCTGGCGCAGCTCTTCCTGATCTACTACGGCCTCGGCAGCTTCCGTCACGGGCTGGAGAGCGTCGGCCTCTGGTGGTTCTTCCGCGAAGCATGGTATTGCGGCCTCCTCTCGCTGACGCTCAATACCGCCGCCTATCAGGCGGAGATCCTGCGTGGCGCAATCCAGAGCGTTCCGCGCGGCCAGCACGAAGGTGCAGCCTCTCTCGGCCTGTCGAAACTCGTGACCTTCCGCAAGGTCATTCTGCCGCAGGCACTGATCGTGGCCCTTCGCCCTTACGGCAATGAGATCATTCTGATGATCAAGGGGTCGGCCGTGGTTTCCATCGTCACGGTGTTCGACCTGATGGGACAAACGCGTTACGCCTTCTCCCGCACCTTCGACTATCAGACCTATCTGTGGGCAGCGATCTTCTACCTGGCGATCGTGGAAACCCTGCGGCACGTCTGGGCATGGCTCGAAGCGCGTCTTACGCGCCATCTGAAGCGATAGAGCAAACGTTGGCAGCACTCACCAACAAACGCTGCTAACATTATGAAAAATATAAATATTTTGTGACAACCCAAGCCATTGGCAAGGGTGAATTAACCATGTCATGCTCCCATATCCGATACAGCGCAAATGCTGAAATCGGCAACAACAAGAATGGGAACAGCCTTCATGAACAAAGACATGGAAATGATGCTGAAGGGCTACGGCCTGACAACCGCCCAGATCTTCTATCGCATGCCCGATCACCCGTTGGTTCTGCAGAGCTATGTCTGGCAGAACTATGATGTTGCACCGGATTTCCCTGAAATGCGTGGTTTCCTCAAGTTCTGGCAGGAAAAGCTCGACGGGCCGCTGCACTCGGTTCGCTATGTCCACCGGCAGGTAATATCCGCGCAGGAATGGCGTGCCCTGAAAGGAGAGTTCATCATCCACTGAGCGTGAACAGCATATAGATATTGCGCCCGTTACTGTTGCGGCTTACAGCAGACGTCAGCCAGAGCGCCGTCCGTTTGAAAGACGACGGCATGAGATGCTCTGAACCTTAAAATCCGCGCATCCTTTATCTTGCAAATCGACGTTGATTTCCGAGACGATGTGCCAAGACGCTGATGGACCCGCACGATGACGAAAAACCAGAAAATTGACGAAGAGGCACTCGCCGAAGCCTACAATCGTGCACTCGCGCTGGAAAAGGCGGGCGACGTGGACGCTGCCGTCAAGGCTTACGAAGAGGTTCTCGCCATCGATCCGGAAGATCACGGTGGCGCAGCGGTCCGTATCGCGGCCATGGGGCGTGGCGAAGTGCCACCAAAAGCACCTGACGCCTATGTCGAAACGTTGTTCGACCAGCACGCCGAAGCATTCGAGGACATTCTCGTCGAGCAGCTTGGCTATGCCGTGCCGATGATGGTGCGCCAGCGCTTCCAGACACTCGAACTCGGTCCCTTCAAGCGTCTCCTCGACCTGGGCTGCGGCACCGGCCTCACCGGCGAAGCCCTGCGCGACATGGTCGATGACATCACCGGCATCGACATTTCCGAAAACATGGTCGAGATCGCCCACGAAAAGGACATCTACGAAACGCTCTACGTGGCGGAAGCGGAAGATTTCCTCGAAGACAATGATGACGAGTCCTTCGATCTCGTGGCTGCAACCGACGTTCTGCCCTATCTCGGCGCGTTGGAGCCGCTGTTCTTCGGAGCTGCGGAAAACATGACGCCCGGCGGCATTCTGGTGTTCTCCTCAGAAACGCTTCCAGAAGACGTCATGGCTGGCCGACCCTATATCGTCGGTCCGCACCAGCGCTTTGCCCATGCCGAAAGCTATGTGCGCGATCGCCTTGCCGCCACCGGTTTCGAAATCATCGAAGTCACCGACATCAACGTCCGTATGCAGGATGGCAACCCTACCCCTGGCCACCTGGTCATCGCAAAGCTCAAGGGCTGACGGTCAAGGCGCTCCCGAAAACGGGAGCGCCTCCCCTGATTCAAACTTTCAGCAGAACACCCCAGCCCACTGAATTGACTCTCTTTTCCGAACGCGGATGTGTCAGCTTGCTTTCGGACGCCAGATGATATCGGCGACATTCAGTTTCTTCGGCACGATCTTCAGATCATAGAACTCGTCTGCGAGTGCCTGCTGGTAAGCTATCGCCTCATCCGGCACAGTCGACACCCGACCGAGATCGGCACCGGGACGCGTCAACGAAACCTTCGTCACATCCTCCGGAACGCCCGTGATGACAGAGAGCGATTTCGCCGTGGCATCGATGTTTGCCTGCGCCTTGGCGCCGACATTTGCCAGCTCTTTCAGGATCACCGGGATCAGGTCGGGATTTTCGTTGACGAAATCGCCATTGGCAAGGAAGTAGCTCCACGGATCGACAATGCCTTCCGCCGTTGCCAGCACACGCGTTGTCGGCTCCTTTTCAGCGACGGCAAAATACGGGTCCCAGATCGACCACGCGTCGATGCTGCCGGAGCGGAAAGCCGCCGCCGCATCCGGCGGCGCAAGATCAACGGGGGTGACATCGGCAAGTGTCAGGCCCGCTTTCCTCAGCGCCTTGACCGTAACGTTATGAGCACTGGAACCGCGCTTGAAGGCCACCTTCTTGCCCTTGAGGTCTTCCAGCGTCCTGATGGGAGAATCTTTCTGGACGAGGAGAGCCGAACCACCGGCCGCCCCCTTATAGGTGCCGACGTAACGCAAATTGCCACCGGCCGCCTGTGCAAAGAGCGGTGGAACATCGCCGGTCGGGCCGATATCCAGAGCACCGGCGCCGAGCGCTTCGAGAAGCGGCGGCCCTGAGGAAAACTCGGACCACTTCACCTCGATACCACGATCCTTCAACAGCGCCTCAAGTGCTCCCTGGCTTTTGGCGAGCGCGATCACCCCGTTCTTCTGCCAGCCAATGCGCAACGTCGTCGTCGCTGCCGCAGCCCGCCTGACATGAGGCATGAAGACCGCTCCTGTTGCGCCTGCAATCAATCCCAATGTTCCGCGTCGTGTCAGCATGCTGGATATCCCTCGCTGTTGGCGTTCATCGCACCTCAAAAGCGTAGATATTCCACAGATTTTATCAAATTAATGCTTTGCGCGGATCGCGCCCCAATGGAATTGAATGTGCGCATTTGCCGACGTGAGAAGAATACGGTTTTTTCTCAGTCGCAGCATCGCTGACCTGATCTTGCACCGAGGCCGCTTAGAACTGTCCACCAAACAACGAAAAATGCCCTCCCCGCATATCGGAAAGGGCATTGCAAAACGTCAGACGTGACGGCGACCGGGTTACTCTTCGCCGGACTTCGGATTGTCCAGCATCATGTAATCAAGCGGCAGTTCCGTCGTATATTTGATCTGCTCCATGGCGAAGGCCGAGGATACGTCACGAATTTCGATCTTGGCGATCATGCGCTTGTAGAACGCATCGTAGGCGGCGATATCAGGCACGACAACACGAAGCAGATAATCGACGTCACCGCTCATGCGGTAGAATTCGACGACTTCCGGAAACTCCGAGACCACCTCGGAAAAACGCTTCAGCCATTCAATCGAGTGGGATGCGGTGCGGATGGAAACAAAGACCGTAACCTTGGTGTTGACCTTGGCCGGATCGAGCAGGGCCACGCGCCGACGAATGACCCCATCCTCTTCCATCTTCTGGATACGCCGCCAACAGGGCGTCGTCGAAAGGCCGACCTTCTTTGCCAGATCGGCAACGGCCAGCGTAGAATCTTCTTGCAGAATGCGCAAAATCTTACGGTCAAGGCGATCCAATGCGTCTATCCTCCTGAATTAATTTCCTTTCAATACACCAATTCAGAGACAAAAACAGAAAATTGTTTCACTTTGCCAGGTTTTTTACATTCTCGCGTAGAACCGGCAGCAATTCCAGCTCGAACCACGGGTTGTTTTTCAACCAGCCACTATTGCGCCAACTGGGATGCGGCAGCGCCAGAACACGCTGGCCCGTGTTGGTATGGAAATAACTGCGCCAGTTGCGAACGGTCTCGGTCACCGTTTTCAGACGTCTCGAACCGAGATGCCAGGCCTGCGCATACTGACCGATCGTCAGGACCAGCTCCACCTGCGGCATTGCCGCAACAACCTCGTTACGCCACTGCGGAGCACATTCTCGCCGCGGCGGCAGATCGCTGCCCTTGTCGTCATAACCGGGAAAACAGAAGCCCATTGGCACGATGACAAAACGGTCACGATCGTAAAACTGCTCGCGATCCACATCCAGCCATTGGCGCAGACGATCGCCTGATGCGTCATTGAACGGCAGGCCGGTTTCATGAACCCGCAGTCCTGGCGCCTGCCCGGCAATCAGAATGCGCGCCTTCGTCGAGATCACAGCAACTGGCCTTGGTTCGTGCGGCAGACGGCCTGCCTCCCCTTTCAACGGGGTGTCACGACAGAGCCGACAGGCCGCGATCCTATGGCGCAACGCATCGAGCCCATCTGAAGCCTCCGGCGTATCGGTCGAGATGTCAGACATTTCCCCACCCGAGAAGATGACGAATGATCGTCAACACGCCAGCGGCAGGCGTATCGAGTTCAGCGGCGCGATGCTCCCGCCTCCAGTCTTGCGGACGCTGAAAATCGCCGGACCAGATCCCCGATTTCTCCTGACGCGCCTGACGTTGCTCGTCCGAGAACTGGAAATATCCGGTCGCAACGGCAAAACCGGCCTCGACCATGGCAGACGAGATGTCCCTGCCATCAGCGCTGCAATAGACCAGCAACCGGTCGTAGCGGTCTCTCGAACCACCCGAGCATGCAACCTTGCGGCCCTCGATGAGACCTTGCATGAAACGACGCGCCTCCTCGCCGCATTGCCAGACCGTGCCGTCCCTCTCGCAGGATTGCCGCAGTTCCGGCGCATCGATACCAAGCAGCCGGAAGCGCTCACCGTTTTGCGAAAGTGTATCGCCGTCAATGGCGAAAAACCGGCCCGCATAGGTCTCGCTATTGACCTGGTCGAGCCGCGCGGCAATCAGAATTCCGAACACCATCATCAGCAGAAAAAGCACACCATCCCGAAGCGGGGAGAAGCCTCTGCCTCCATTCCGTCTCATATAACAACAAACCCTTGTCAGAAATGGCAAACAAATCCTTTAACGGCAGCATCTTCTTAAGATTTTCCTCTTAGGCTGCAAGCGTTCATGTCATTTGCGTAGTCACAATGAGTAGAAGCGTCAGCACGTCCACCGACAAGATCATCGTCGACCGGTCAAGGAAACACCGCAACAAGGCGGTTTTCGACACCGTAAAGGCAACGCGCGAGCGCCTGCAACAGGGCGGAGCGTCGAGCGACGCCTATGAGCGTGAAATGCTGACCATGCACGTCGCCGAGACCCTTCAGGGGGCGACGATCATGCCGCTGTTCATTGTGCTGGCTTCGATCATCGGCGTCTACATCACCCGTGACGTCGAACTCATCATCTGGTCATTGCTGGCGCTGAGCGCACACGCCGTATCGCTGATCCTGGTCAAGAGAGCGTCCAAACAGGACATCACGACAGAAAACCTGCCGCGCTGGCGCAGCCTTTTCCTCGGCACGCAGATCGTTATTGGATGTGTCTGGGCAATGTTCTCGCTTGCCGAGCCGGCATCGACCGACCCAGGCCTGATGCTGTTCTACAAGGGTTCGACCCTGTTGATCGCGCTTTCGCTGACGGCGATGGTCAGCTTCATGCTTCGGCGCGCCACCTACATGACCTTCCTGCCGGTGCTTGCGGCACTGTCGGTCACCGCGTCCATATCCCGCGATCCGTTCGACGTCGGCCTTGCCCTGATGTTCGGCATGGCGATCCTGTTTTGCCACCGCATCACCAGCAGGCTCTACCAGTCGAGCGTCAAGCTGCTCTCCTACCAGACGGAGAAGGACGACCTGATTGCCGAACTGGAGGTCGCGAAATCCGTGTCCGACGAGGCCCGCCGACGCGCCGAAGAGGCCAATCTGGCAAAGTCACGCTTCCTCGCGTCGATGTCGCACGAACTCAGAACGCCGCTGAACGCCATCCTTGGCTTCTCGGAAGTCATGGCGTCGGAGGTTTTGGGACCGCTCAATAATCCTCTCTACAAGGAATATTCGGGCGACATTCATCGTTCCGGTCAGCACCTTCTCAACTTGATCAACGAAATCCTCGATCTCTCCCGTATCGAGGCAGGCCGTTACGACCTCAATGAAGAGGCAATCTCGCTTCTTGAAATTGCCGAGGATTGCATCGGCATGATCCAGTTGCGTGCCCGCACCAAGAACATCAAGATCGCGCAGCAGTTCGAAAACAGCCTGCCGCAGGTCTGGGCGGACGAAAAGTCGATACGCCAGGTGGTGCTGAACCTCTTGTCCAACGCCGTGAAGTTTACGCCGCAGGGCGGTGAAATCCTCGTCAAGGCAGGCTGGACGGCGGGCGGCGGACAATATGTGTCGATCAAGGATAATGGACCCGGCATTCCCGAAGAAGAAATCCCGGTCGTTCTTTCCGCATTCGGTCAGGGATCGATCGCGATCAAAAGCGCCGAACAGGGAACGGGCCTTGGTCTGCCGATCGTGCAGGCCATTCTTGCCAAGCACGACGGTCAGTTCATTCTGAAATCGAAATTGCGCGAAGGTACGGAGGGCATTGCCATCCTGCCGGCAAAACGCGTGATGCAGAGCCTGCCTGCGGTTGAAGAGACCCACGCGGTCCAGCCGCGCCGACGCTCGTTCGCCTGAACGGAAGCTTAGAGGCGAAGCGTTGTCGGCCTTCGCCCCTCCTCCAAAATACCGCTGTCAAAAGAACAGCGACGTTACCAGCGAATAGAGCATGAAAAGGCCGTTTGCCGTCAAAAGGCAAAAGACGGAGAAGGAGCCAAGGTCCTTCGCGTGGCGTCCCACCGACGAAAATTCAGGCGAGATGCGATCGATCACTTCCTCGATGGCGGTGTTCAGGGCTTCGACCGCGAAGAGCAGAAGCATCAGGACGGCAAAGACAAGGAAGTGGACAAATGGCGCGCCGACAAGCAGAAGCAGCACCACGCCGACGCCAAACGCCAGAACCTCGTGCCGGAACGCCGCTTCCTGCCAGAGACGCCCCAGCCCCTGCGCAGAGTAGCGCGCAGCGGCAAAAAGATGGCGCAGGCCCTTTTCCTTGCGGAAGACCGGCTCTTGTCCTGGCGGTTGCGGCATCGCGTCCATGCTCGTCCTCAGTGGTTGATGCGGGTATCGACACCCGCAGCCTCGAAGGTTGCCATGCCGGAATGGCAGGCGGCAGCGGCTTTGACGATGCTGGCGGCAAGGGCTGCACCCGTGCCTTCGCCAAGTCGCATGCCGAGTGCGAGAAGCGGCGTCTTGCCAAGCTTTTCAATGGCCGCCAGATGGCCCGGTTCTGCCGAGACATGACCAATCAGGCAATGGTCGAGTGCCGAAGGGTTGGCAGCCTTCAGAAGCGCGGCAGCGGCGGTTGCGACATAACCATCGATCAGAACGGGAATACGCTGCACGCGTGCTGCAAGGATCGCGCCGGCAATTGCCGCAATCTCGCGGCCGCCGAGACGGCGCATGATTTCGAGCGGATCGAACAGATGATCCCTGTGGAATTCGACAGCCGCCTTGACCACTGCCACCTTGCGCGCCAGCGTCTCTGCATCGGCACCGGTGCCCGGACCAGTCCAGTCTTCCGCTGTGCCGCCGTAGAGGGCGAGGTTGATGGCGGCCGCAACCGTGGTGTTGCCGATACCCATTTCACCCACGCACAACAGATCCGTACCGCCTGCGATCGCTTCCATGCCAAACGCCATGGTCGCGGCGCAGTCACGCTCGGAAAGGGCAGCCTCGCAGGTGATATCGCCGGTCGGATAGTCGAGCGCCAGATCGAAGATCTTCAGGCCAAGATCGAAGGTGACGCAGATCTGGTTGATCGCAGCGCCACCGGCGGCAAAATTCTCCACCATCTGCTGCGTGACGGAATTCGGATAAGGAGAAACGCCATGGCGCGTGACACCGTGATTACCGGCGAAGATCGCCACCAGCGGACGATTGACCGCCGGTGCGCGACCAGACCATGCCGCTAGCCACATGGCGATCTCTTCCAGACGCCCGAGCGAGCCGGCCGGTTTGGTCAGTTGCGCGTTGCGCTCCTTGGCCGCGACCAGCGCATGCGTCTCAGGTCCGGGAAGCTCGCGCAGCAGCGCGCGGAAATCATCGAAGGGCATTCCGCTCATGCTCATGGTATCAGTCTTTCTCGTGTATCCGGAAACTTGTGTTTTCCGACAAATCGGTCTTTGTTGCGCCTCTCATAATCGCGGACGCGTTGAGGAACAACCGGAAATGCGCGCGAAGCAGTGGAGAGAGCATGAAGGCCGGGGATTTTATAACAGATGTGATGCGGTCCGTGGCCTTTCTCAGCCGCATCCCGGTTTCATCCCGCTTCTTTGAAGATGACGACGGCTCGATGCGCCGCACGGCGCGCGCCTTCCCCGCCGCCGGCCTGCTTATTGCCCTGCCCGCCGCAGCCGTCATCGCAGTGCTCGGATCATTTGATGTCGACGCCGACATGACGGGCTGGATCGCCATTGCCGTGATGGCACTGATGACCGGCGCATTGCACGAAGACGGGTTGGCCGACATGGCGGATGGCTTCGGCAGCGGCAAACCACCTGAAAAAGTCCTCGAGATCATGAAGGACAGCCGCATCGGCACCTATGGCGCCATCGCACTGATCCTGTCCTTTGCACTTCGCGCCACTGCACTTGGCGCACTGATCGCTTATCTGCCTGCCAAAACCGCCGCCGCCTGCCTGATCGCAGCGGCCGTCGCAAGCCGCGCCGTCATGGTGTGGCACTGGCAGACACTTGCGCCTGCACGTCCCACAGGCGTTGCAGCCTCCGTCGGCCAACCGGGAGAGAGTGAGCGCAATATCGCCCTCGCAACCGGCCTGTTCCTGGTGGCAATGTTTACGCTGCACACCCTGCCGGCGCTGTCGCTGGTTGTCGTGCTGGCAACAGCGTGCGGGGCCATGATCCTGTTCAACCGCCTGTGTCTCGGCAAAATCGGCGGGCATACGGGTGACACGATCGGCGCTTGCCAGCAGATCACGGAGATCGTGATTCTGGTTGCCCTTGCCATCGCCATTTGACCCCCTGATATAGATCCCTATGGAAACGCCTTGCCGTCATATCTGTGTACTCGATACCGCCGGTCGCCTCTGCATCGGCTGCGGGCGAACGCTGTCGGAAATCGGCGGATGGTCGAGCTATAGCGACAAGGAACGCAGCGCCATCATGACCGCCCTGCCCGCGCGACTGGCATTGCTTGAAGAAACCGCCGCCGAGGAGAAAAGCAGCGCATGAACAGGCTCACCTTCATCCTTCTGGTCCTGGCAGTGGGCCTTGGGCTTCTTCTCATCAATCACGACAGCGGCAGAACCTTCGGCATCAACAACGAACAATTTGGCCAGATGGTCTATCTGGTGCCGATTGCCGCCCTTCTCTCCGCCGGCATTCTGGCCGGACGCCGTGGCAGCCTTGCCTCCGTCATCCGGCAACTGGCAATCTGGCTGGTGATTATTCTCGGTCTCGTCTCCGTCTATCTCTACCGGTACGATCTCCAGGCTTTCGGCAATCGCCTGGTTGGCGGACTGATACCGGGCCGCGCCGTCGTCATCACGACTGCTGACGGCACGGAGGAAATTGTGCTGCACAAATCCATGAGCGGCCACTTCGAAGCCAATGTCACGATAGACGGCAAGACGATCCACATGCTGGTCGATACCGGCGCAAGTTCAATCGTGCTCGCCAATGCGGACGCCGCCGCCATCGGCATCGATACGCAGAACCTTCGTTATTCCGTGCCGGTCATGACGGCCAATGGCCGCACATCTGCAGCACCCGTCAGTCTGTCGGAAATCAGCATCGGGCCCATCGCCCGGAGAAACATTCCAGCTCTGGTGGCCCAGCAAGGCCAGCTTGAGCAAAGCCTTCTCGGCATGAGCTTCCTGTCCACGCTCGGTTCACTTCAAATGCAAACCGATGAACTCAGACTGCGTGACCGATAAGGGACGCGGCACGACCTCGACATTGTCCCTCAGGACGAGAGGTCAAAACTGCCGCACCGGATCAACCGAAACCGCGTAGCGGTTTTCAGATCCGGTGCCGCCTCAATGGAAAAGGCTCAGATTTCGCTGAACTGGCCAGCGCGCGGTCCGGCGAGAACGACTTCCCAAGCGGACTTGTTGCCGTATTTCTGACGTGCCAGATAGGTGTAGCCGGTACGGTTCCAGGGTTTGATCGAGCCGCTCATATTATCGAGAACGTACTCGCCGTCCGACAGGCGCACCAGAAGCACAGCATGGTTGTTGCCGCTCCGGTCCAGCACGACGGAAACCGACATCTTGTTGGACGGGAAACCTGCATCCAGCAACGCCTTGGTTTTAGCCATGGCATAGTCTTCGCAATCGCCACGCCCGTCTTTCGGCAGCGACCAGTAGTTGCTCCGACCGTAAACGATCGCATCATCGACCGGCTTGATGGCACTGTTGACCTTGCGATTGACCTTGTTCAGCAGATCGAGCGCCTGCTCGTCCGTGAACTTTTGACCGGCTTTGGCCGAGCACAGCCAGCCATAGCGCTGACAGGCGGAGGAAAAGCCCTCCGGTGCGGTAATCGAGCGACTGGCTGGAAGCTCGCCAGCAGAAACGTTTGCGCCAAACGTCATCGCGCCCAGAAGAGCGAATGCAACAACAGAAATCTTCATGATTATGTCAGTTCCTTCGAGAAAGCCTTGTGATTCATGGACTGGCCTGATGCCGTCCGACTCACGCATGAACAAATTAGGCATTGACTGAAGGTGACCCGACGTCACGTCGTACTCGAACTAAAAAACACCCCTGAAACGCGCCTAAGGCTCACCTATTGGCATGATTAGCCCAAAATTTCAAAAAAAAATTAATTTAGCCCGTTCTGATATGCGCCAAATCGGGAAAAACACCGGGCGCAACAAATATTCCAAGACAGACAAACCCGCAGCCGACGATTAAAAAACAGGCAATAAATTAGAAAAATATCCTCAAAACAGAATAATACTTTCGAGTAATACAGCAAAAAACATAACTAAATAGGATTATAGTCAAGAGACATGAGCGGAATAACCACAGAATAGCAGTATATTGTGGATAACATTCCCTTAATATACCTTGGAGAATGCGGTTAACACTGCCAATAAGGGAGGAAACCCATGAGCAGTAAGATAACAACTGTGTTCTCGTGTATTGCAATCTTGCTGTCCAGCACGACACTGGGAACTGCGCAAACGCGTTTGCAGCGATGCGAATTCGTGAGGCCCGGAACACTAGAGGCTGCCCTTTGCAGGCCTACAGCCTCCATCCCCAGATTTGATGAAAGCCGTGGTGGCGACAACGATAGGAACAACGGCGGGATACAAACCAGCAGTTCGGGCAGCACAAGCAACCCGGGCGGAGGAACAAGTGACCCTGGCGGCGGTAGCAGCGGCGGTGACGGCGGCGGCGGCGGCGGCGGCGGCGGCGGCGGCGGCGGCGGTGGCGGCGGCGGCGGTGGCGGCGGCGGTGGCGGCGGCGGCGGCGGCGGTGGCGGCGGCGGCGGCGGTGGCGGCGGCGGCGGCGGTGGCGGCGGCGGCGGCGGCCATGGCGGCGGTGGTGGTCACGGCGGTGGCGGAGGCCACGGCGGCGGTGGTGGTCACGGCGGTGGCGGAGGCCATGGCGGCGGTGGCGGTCACGGCGGCGGCGGAGGCCATGACGGTGGTGGCGGAGGCCATGGCGGCGGTGGCGGTGGTCACGGCGGTGGCGGAGGCCATGGCGGCGGCGGCGGAGGCCATGACGGCGGTGGCGGTGGTCACGGCGGCGGTGGCGGTCACGGCGGTGGCGGAGGCCATGGCGGCGGTGGCCATGACGGCGACGATGACCATGGCGGAGGCCGTGGTGGCGACCGCGATGGCCACGGCGGAGGCCGCGGTGATCACGACGGCGGTCATGGTGGTGGTCACGGTGGCGGCCATGGTGGCGGTCGCGGTGGCGACGACAACAATCGGAACTGATTGCTGCACCCTATCAAAACTGGCGGTCGGAAGGCCGCCAGTTTTTATTTTGCCAAAATTCGTTTGCTCGAAAGCATTTTCAGCGCGCAATCATCCGGACCGATCGCCTGGTCCCCGCATGCCTGATCCCCACGTACCTGATCATTGACGTGATCTGTCAGTTGCGCAGACGGTAACCGGTCTTGAACATCCAACTGACGACACCGAGGCACGCCGCCAGGAATACGGCAATCATCAGCAGACTGAAAACCGGATCGACATCGGCAATACCGTAGAAACTCCAGCGAAAACCGCTGATGAGATACAGCACGGGATTGAAGTGACTGACCGTCTGCCAGAATGGCGGAAGCATGTCGATGGAGTAGAAGCTACCGCCGAGGAAGGTCAAAGGCGGTACGACCAGCATTGGAATAAGGTTCAATTGCTCGAAGTTCGTCGCCCAGATACCGATTATGAAACCGAACAGACTGAAGCTTACAGCTGTCAGCACGAAGAACAGGATCATCATCAGCGGATGCTGAATGGTGATATCGACAAAGAAGGAAGCGGTTATCAGAATGATCGTGCCGATCATCAACCCCTTTGTCGCCGCAGCACCGACATAACCAGCAACGATTTCCGTCATGGCAACGGGCGCAGACAGGATTTCGTAGACTGTACCGGTGAATTTCGGAAAGTAGATGCCGAAGGAGCCATTGCTGATGCACTGCGTGAGCAGCGTCAGCATGATCAGGCCTGGCGTGATGAACGAGCCGTAGGAAACGCCGCCAACCTCCTGAATCCGCGAACCAATCGCCGTTCCGAACACAATAAAATAGAGCGATGTGGAAATGACTGGAGACACGACGCTCTGCAAAAGCGTGCGTCGGGTCCGCGCCATCTCGAAGAAATAGATCGACTTGATTGCTTCGAAATTCATTTCTGGCCCCCAACGAGCGAAACGAAGATATCCTCGAGCGAGCTTTGCCGCGTCGATATATCCTTAAAGTGAATACCTTCTGCAGACAGTGCACTCAGGAGATCGGCAATACGGCCCTGCTCGCCATTGCCGTCGATTTCATAGGTCATGGTGCAGTGATCTTCGGAAAGCGACAGAGCAAAGGCGGAGAGTTTTTCCGGCACGGCCTCAAGCGGCTGCGAAAGCTCGAGGAAAAGCTGTTTGCGGCCAAGCTTCTGCATCAGGGCCGTTTTTTCTTCGACCAGCAGCAGTTCGCCACCATTGATGACGCCGACACGGTCGGCAATTTCTTCCGCCTCTTCGATGTAGTGGGTTGTCAGAATGATCGTCACGCCCTTGGCGCGCAGATCCTCGACCACCTGCCACATATCGCGGCGCAGGGTCACGTCCACGCCGGCGGTCGGCTCATCGAGAAACAGCACCTTCGGCTCATGCGCCAGCGCCTTGGCGATCAGCACGCGCCGCTTCATGCCGCCGGAAAGTTCGCGCAGCATGTTGTCCTTCTTGCTCCAGAGCGACAGCGACTTCAGGATGCGCTCGATCAGCCCTGGATTCTTCTTCTGCCCGTGCAGGCCGCGCGAGAAACTGACCGTATTCCAGACTGTTTCGAACTGGTCAGTGGTCAGCTCCTGCGGCACCAGGCCAATCAGCGCCCGCGTCTGCCGGAAATCCTTCACGACATCATGGCCACCGACAAAGACCGAGCCTTCGCCAGGATTGACGAGACCGCAGACGATCGAGATCAGTGTCGTCTTGCCGGCACCATTGGGGCCGAGGAGCGCGAGGATTTCGCCCTCCTTGATATCGAGGCTGACACCCTTGAGCGCCTGGAAACCGTTTGCATAGGATTTGGTGAGGTTTCGTATCGAAACGATTGCATTCATAGCGAAACTTCCGCGAAATCGAGGAGATATGCCCGCCATATAGGCTGTTGCCCGCACAAACGCCAGCCCGCGACCGCCAAACACTGTATTCCGTCAGCGCGGAAAATCAGCCGTAAACGCTGTAAAAGAACTGCGCGGACACAAAGACCAGAAACAGGCCGAAGGCACGTTCGAGTTGTTGTTTGCTGAGCGCATGCGCCAGCCGGGCACCGTATGGCGCAACGATCAGCGTAATCGGGATCAGCAGGATGACGGCAATCCAGTTGATGAAGCCTGTCGAGAATGGCGGCAGGCCGGCATCTCCCCACCCCGCCCATATGTAACCTGCAAGCCCCGGCAACGAGATCAGCACGCCGACACCGGATGAGGTGGCAACCGCCTGATGGATGGTGCGGCCGTAAAGGGTCATGAAGGTGTTGTTCATCACGCCGCCGCCGACGCCCATCAGGCCGGAAAACAGGCCGATACCCGTGCCGACCAGGAAGCGGGTCGGATTGGCAGGCAGATCGGAGCCCAGATGCCAGCTCGCGCGATTGAAGATCATGCGAAATGCCAATGCCAGCGCGATGAAAGCGAAGATCAGCCGCAGGGCGATGCTTGAGGCATAAGCCGCAACGACCGACGCGAGGATGGTACCGAGCGGCACCGCGACAATCCAGCCTTTGAGCAGATCGATGTCGACTGCGCCCTTTTGCCGATGCGTCAGGAAAGAGCGAATGGAGGTCGGCACGATAATGGCGAGCGAAGTTCCAAGCGACAGATGCATTCGCACCGCTTCCGGAACCTCCAGAAGTCCGAAGACATGGTAGAAGACCGGAACGAGAACTGCTCCGCCACCAATGCCGAACAGCCCGGCAAGCAGCCCCGCGATGACACCGGCACCGGCGAGTGCGGCGGCAAACATCGCTATTTCAGAAATAGGCGGCATGGAACAGGCTCCCCAGTCTGTCACGAACGTGTGATGGTGATACTGTATGAGAGAGGTGAGGCAAGCCACATTATCGGCCTGCCGGTACGACGACTACGCATTTGTGACTCAGCTTCGAAGCGGTCGCCGCCTTCTTCGAAGTCTGCAGTTCTTTCGTATTGTTTTTAGTCTTTATTCGGGACAGCACCCACCCCGCGTCGCTGTCCCATTTTAACCGGCCTTCGGGCCGGTTTTTCTTTTCCGTAATCGTCTGCTGATCTTAATCGCAGTGGCGATAGCCGGATTTGCGGGTTCGCAGATCGAAATGGAAGTGGTTCCAGTGGTTCGGATCGCTGCCCGGCCCGAGAACCGTCGAGAAATATTTGCAGCTATCCGTGCGAACCGCCTTCAATAGCGCCTTCTCGCGGAAGGCGAAGAAGTTCTTCTTGCGAACATCGATCTCCTTGCCGTTCTTCAACGTGATCGTGCCGATATCGATGGCGTTGCCACGGGCATGTTCGGACCAGGGATTGCTGGAGCGAGAATTCATCTTGCGGCAGGAATAGCCGCCCATTGGAGTAATCCGCTCAACGCCGGAGAGATAGCGGAAGCGCGACGATGGCACGAGCTCGAACTTCACCCATTTTGCGAAGGCAAGCGTCACTTGGCAGTTGAGTTTGACCGCCGGACGGATTGCAACGCCGCTGGAAAGACCGCTGAGCTCGATCGGATAGTCAATCCCGCAGGTCGGGCCATCGGCAATACGCGCAACATCCCGGAAGGCAACGCCGAGACGACGAAGTTCGGCCCGGCAGGCAACCTCGGAAGACGGCATCATGCCGGGAGGCATGGAGGGACGGCTGCCTTGTGACGACCCGCCGCGTACCGGATCGTTTGGCATCACCATCGCCACCTCCTCGACCGGCTGGCGGGAGCCGCCGGACGGCGGTGGCGGGATCAGGCGTGATTGGGCAGCAGCCTGTGACTGACGTACCGGAGAAACCTGCATCGGGCTATCCGTGCCAATCCCATCGACAACCGGCTGAGATGACACGCCTTCGGCAATGTCGGCATCCTGCTCTTCGGCCAGACCGCGCACCGGTTCCACGCCCAGCATGGAATCCATGTTCACACCGCCCTCGCCTTCGGCGATCTGATTGGAAGCGGGTTGGCGTACCATCGCCTGACTTGAGACATTCTGGCCAGTCGCGGCCATGCGCGCCTGATGCTGGCTATCGAGTGTCGAATAGCTGCCCTGCGGCGCCTGCAGCAATGGATCGTGGGATGTGTAGGGTTCCGGCATCGGCTGCGAAACGGCAGAATAATCGGCCATCTGCCCCGCCTGGTTTACCGCGCCGGGAGGCGCGCTGTAGGCGGGCTGCCGTGGTGAGCCAATGGCGCTGACGCGGGTGGTACCATCGACCTCTGCCGGCGGGACAAGCCCCTCCGCAGAGCACGACACCATCACCGTCGAAATCATCAGCAACGTCACCAGACGACGCGGAAGGGAAGCATACGTCATACTCGAACCTGTACCTTCAGCGGCTTCTAGAGCGCCGTGCATTCGTTTGAACGCACGCGGGAACGCCCTAAAATTTGAACCTGCGCATCGTTCATGTCGAAAATCGGTTTCGACCTTCGCCTCGACGCGCAGAGCGGCAATTCAGGTAAAATTTTAGTAAACCGAGGTAAACGAAGTCTTATCCTGCGCTAAGAACCCGGCCGAAATCCGTTAACCGGTTGTTCCAAATGAAAAAGGCGCTGTCGAAACAGCGCCTCTTGAGGTCCTCTGAACAATAAGCGTCACGCCGCGCGTGAAATCGTGCGGCCCGCCTGCTGCCCAAGTTCGAAACGCGACAACAGCGCATGCAACTGTCGGCTTTCTTCGGCAAGCGTCTGACTGGCTGCGGTCGTTTCCTCCACCATGGCTGCGTTCTGCTGCGTCATCTGGTCCATATGGTTCACGGAGGTGTTGATCTCGTGCAAACCCGTCGCCTGCTCGCGCGCGGCGGTGGCAATGGAATTGACGTGGCCGTCAACACGATTGACGAGGCCAACGATCTCGTCCAGCGCATCGCCCGTCGAGCGGACAAGACGGACACCGCTACCGACCTCTTCTGCCGAACTGGTGATCAGCGATTTGATCTCCTTGGCCGCATTGGCCGACCGCTGCGCCAGTTCGCGAACCTCCTGCGCGACGACAGCAAAGCCACGGCCGGCCTCTCCGGCGCGTGCAGCCTCGACGCCGGCGTTAAGCGCGAGAAGGTTGGTCTGGAAGGCGATCTCGTCGATCACCGAAATGATCTGACTGATCCGCTTCGACGAATCTTCGATCCGCCCCATCGCTGCAACCGCATCGCGAACGATCTCACCGGAACGGCCAGCGCTGGTTTTCGTATCACCAACCATCTGCCGCGCTTCGTTGGCGCGCTCGGAGGCGGTGCGTACCGTCGCCGTGATCTCATCCAGTGCCGCAGCCGTTTCTTCAAGAGCAGCCGCCTGCTGCTCGGTACGACGCGAAAGATTGCCTGTCGCCTCGCTGATATCGGAAGCACTGTCGTTGACGACGTGGCTTGTCCTGCTGATTGCCTCGATGACCTGGTGGAGCGCTCCGACGGCCCGGTTGAAATCGGTGCGCAGCTTTTCATAGTCCGCGCCGATATCGGAGATTTCCACCGTCAGATCGCCATTGGCGAGGTTTTCAAGCGCGTTGCCAAGCTGGCTCATCGCATGATCCTGACGCTCCGACGCCGAACGCAACGTCATTTCGTTGCCACGGCGCGCCTCCTCCAAAGCGCGCTGCTGTTCGGCCTCGCGCCGCTGCAGGGCGCTGCGCTCATTGACGGAGTTGCGCAGCACAAGAAGCGTCTTGGCCATGGCGCCTATTTCGTTGCTGCGATCAGCAAACGGCACATCTGCCTCACCATCTCCATCGGCAATGCGGCTCATGCTGTGCTTGATCCGCTCGATCGGCTTGACGACACCGCGGATCGTCGCAGTTGCAGCAGCAATGACCAGAAGACCTCCGACAAGGCAGATGGCCGCGTTGAGATAAGCGTCCCTCCAGAAAACCGCCTTCAGGTCGTCAACATAGACACCGGTACCGACAATCCAGCCCCAGGGAGCGAAACCGGCAACGTGCGAGAATTTCTCGACGGGCTCAGGCGCGCCGGGCTTCGGCCAGTAATAGTCGACAAAGCCCTGCCCGCTGGCCTTGACCGTGTTGACGAACTCAACGAACAGCGCCTTGCCGTTCGGGTCCTTGTTTCCGGAAAGATCGGTTCCGTTCATTTCCGGTTTGATGGGATGCATCACCATTTTCGGATGCATGTCGTTAATCCAGAAATAGCCGCTGCCATTTCCATATCGCATCGCTGCAATCGTGGCCTTGGCCTGCTGCTGCGCTGCCTCCCGAGAAAGACTTCCGCTTTGCTCCATGCGATAATATTGGTCAAGAATAGCGATGGCCGTGTGGTTCATCGATTCCAACCCTGCTTTACGTTCCCGCTCCATTCCCCGGTAACTTTCCAACAGGCTGAACGTAAGAGCAGTCGCCAATATCACCAGAAACAACGCGACAAGCGCATAAAGGCGCATAGATATCTTGGTGTTTTTCATAAGTTCGACCGCCTATAGTTGCAATTTAGCCAGCCAACTCTAAAGTCAAAAAATTGATTATTATTAAATACAGTTATTAGACCTTAGTATTGTATTCCAAATACACGGATTGATGGTCCGGTACGCAACTAAACGTCCGGAAGCTGTACAGAAATTTTGGAACCAGAACGGTTTCGTTCCATTTTTAAAGACAGCATTAACGTTGAAGCTTTTATTCTGTTCTTGAATTTGCAGCATTGAGAGGCGAGCCATGGCGAAGCCGAATTTCCGTTTCACCCACTACGATCTGAAAGAATTGCGCGCTGGTACGATCATCGAAATCTCGTTGACGGCCATCAACAATGTGCGCCTGATGACGGGTGCGAATTTTCAGCGTTTCACCGAACTGCTGGATTTCAAATATCTCGGTGGTGTCGCCAAGAAATCGCCAATCCGCATCACCATACCTGAAACGATGCATTGGCACCTGGTGATCGATGCCGAGGGGCACAGCGGCCTGGCGGAATCCTCCGTGAAGATGTTGCCGGCCCAGGCGGCAGCCATGCCGCAGCGCAAGGCGTCCTGACGGCCCGCCTGACGCTTGAGGAACAAACCACGCATCTGAAAAAGAACCTGAAAACAGCAAGATACGGGCATTTACGGAATCATTCTGCAAAGCAGGTGATTCATTTTATGAGGAACGGCGCTTAACGCTGTCCTCTTTCTCGCCGCAGCTTCGCCCACCAGTCCAGCCGCTTGCGAATGTCACGTTCGAAACCCCGGTCCGGCGGATCATAAAAGGTGGTCCGCCCCATCTTTTCGGGGAAGTAATCCTGGCCGGAAAACGCATCGGGCTCATCGTGATCGTAACGATAGCCGTCTCCGTAGCCTTCACCCTTCATCAGCTTGGTCGGCGCATTCAGAATATGCTTGGGCGGCACCAGCGATCCATTCTCCTTGGCTGCCCGCATTGCCGATTTGAAGGCTGTGTAGACAGCATTCGACTTCGGTGCGGTCGCCAGATAAATGCAGGCCTGCGCCAGCGCCAGTTCGCCTTCAGGAGACCCCAGATAATCGTAGGCATCTTTGGCCGCATTGCAGATCACCAGCGCCTGCGGATCGGCGAGACCGATATCCTCAACCGCCATCCGCACGAGCCGGCGGCCGATGTAAAGCGGGTCCTCCCCGGCATCGAACATACGGCAGAGATAATAAAGCGAGGCATCGGGGTCTGAGCCGCGCACGGACTTATGCAGCGCCGAGATCAGATTGTAATGGCCATCCTGGCTCTTGTCGTAAACCGGAGCACGGCGCTGTACGATACGCGTCAATCCCTCGGTGTCGAAAACTTCATCCTTGCGGGCGGCACGCCAGACTTCCTCAGCCAGCGTCAACACCGCACGGCCATCGCCATCCGCCATGCGGATGAGACTGGCGCGCGCATCGTCGCTCAGTGGCAAGGGCCTTGCCTCAGCCTGCTCCGCGCGCTTCAACAACTCGGCAAGGCTGTCCTCATCGTGCGAGTGGAAGGTCAGTACCCGCGCCCGCGACAAGAGAGCCGCGTTGAGTTCGAAGGATGGGTTCTCGGTGGTGGCGCCGACAAGAATGATGGTGCCATCCTCCATGACCGGAAGAAAGCTATCCTGCTGCGCACGGTTGAAACGATGGATCTCGTCAACGAACAGCAGAGTCTGACGGCCATTCATGCGCCGCGTACGGGCCGATTCAAAGACTTTCTTGAGGTCTGCGACACCGGAGAAGATTGCCGATATCTGTTCGAAAGCGAGGCCCGCTTCACCGGAGAGCAGCCGGGCAACGGTTGTTTTTCCCGTTCCCGGCGGACCCCAGAAGATCATCGAGCCAAGCGACCCGCTGTCAATCATGCGGCGCAATGCGCCCTCTTCGCCCGTCAGATGCGATTGGCCGGTGACTTCAGCCAAGGTCTTCGGACGCAGGCGGTCGGCAAGAGGTCGCCTGTTGGCAACCTCTGTCGGAACCTGCGGCGCGAAGAGGTCATCGCTCATCGAAGGAACTGCCGGATGCGTTGACCGTCGCGCATGATTTCCACTCGCCAGAAACCGGGATTGTCATCCAGCACCTTCTCGACGGCCGCTGTCGAAGAGACATCCTCTCCGTTCAGCGACAGCAGAATGTCCTTCGGCTGGAAACCGACGCGGTAAGCCGGTGAGCCGCGTTTGACGTCGACAATAACAACACCGTTCACCTGCGAGGGCATGCGCAGCTCATCCGCCAGTTTCGGCGAAAGGTTTGCGACAGTGGCGCCGGCAAAGGGATTGCGACCTTCAATCAGGCGCTCGTCGCGCGGTGCCGTTTCAGGCGCGGAATCAAGCGCAATGGTAACCTTTCGGGCCTGCCCCTTGTCCATGACGGTCAACTCGGCAGATTTGCCGATACCCGCCGTCGTCAGGCGGTAGCCCAGCGCGTCTGGATGCTCTACCTCAATACCGTTGACGGCCGTGATGACCTGTCCCGGCTCGACGCCAGCCTTCTCGGCAGGACCGCCCTTCACGACGCTGACAACCAGCGCGCCTCTGGCACGATCAAGGCCAAGCGCCTCTGCGACATCGGATGTGACGGGATCGAAGGTCGCGCCGATATAGGGACGTTGGAAGCTGGCATCGCCCTTTTCCGCAGCGGCAATGAACACCCGGACCAGATTGGCCGGAATGGCAAACCCGATACCGTTGGAACCGCCACCTTTGGAGAAGATCGCCGTGTTGATGCCGATCAGCTCACCGTTCATGTTCATCAATGCGCCACCCGAGTTGCCGGGATTGATGGAGGCATCGGTCTGGATAAAGAAACCGAAATCGCCCTGAACCACCTGATTGCGCGCCAGCGCCGAAACGATACCGCTGGTCACCGTCTGGCCGACACCAAAGGGGTTACCGATGGCAAGCACGAGATCGCCGACTTCGACTGCATCCGAATTGCCGAGCGGCAACATTGGGAATTGTTCCTTGGCGTCGATCTGCAGCACGGCAAGGTCAAGCCGGTCGTCTTTCAGCAGGACCTTGGACGCAAACTCCCGACCATCGGCAAGGGCGACCTTGATATCGTCGGCGCCGTCGATCACGTGGTTGTTCGTCACCACAAGACCACCGGCCGTAAGAATAACGCCGGAACCGAGCGATGATTGTTTTTCCGTGCGGTTCGGCAATTGCTGACCGAAGAACTGCTCAAAGAACGGATCGCCAGCGAACGGCGAAAGTCGGCGCTGCACGGCACGCTCGGCATAGACGTTGACCACGGCTCCGGCAGTGCGCTTGACAAGCGGCGCGAAGGACAACTGCATTTCCGTGTGACTGGTCGGTACAGTCTTGTTGTCTTGTGCACCCGCCGCGCCTGGCAGGAAAAGAAGGGCAGCGACAAGGCCGCTGGACAGACATTTCAACATGCTCGGCATGTGATTCCTCATCTTCATCAGTATGATAAAGTTATAACCAGCCAGCCTATAAATGAAAGCACGGCAAGATGATGGCTGGCGCTTTCAAGAATGGGCGGATGGAACAAACCGCGGCCTTCGGGCTTTTCAAACCCTGACAATGTTCAGGGATACAGACAGCATGACGTTCAAAACCGGTTTCTTTGCCCTTTCCATCGCTGCGGTAACGATCATCACCGCCGCACCAGCCCACGCCGCCAGTTTCGACTGTGAAAAGCAGGGTCTGGCGGCCGACGAAAAGGCGATCTGCGACAATCGTGTTCTCAACGATCTCGACGTCAAGATGGTAACGACCTTCGACATTCTCACGCAGCTTATGGCGATGGGCGCGCGCGACACGCTACGCGACGAACAAAGCCAGTGGCTGAAGAGACGCCAGGAATGCGGTGCGGATGCCACCTGCCTGACCGGCGCCTATCACGAGCGGATGAAGAAACTCAACGAAGCCTTTGAAAGCATTTCCCGCCCCCTATAAGTCAGGCTGCTAAGTCAGGCTGCGCGAATGATCTCCCCCATCAGCCCATGCAACTGGTCGCGGTAACCGGTTCTGGCGGAGGGGGCATCCTCACGCGACGTCATCACCACCGAAAGCTTTTTAGCGGGCACGATGTAGAGCATCTGCCCGCCATAACCCCAGGCGTAATAAACCTGCTCTCCCGCCATCTCCTTGATGAACCAGCAGTAACCGTAACCGTCGCCATTGAACACGGAATTGGTCCGTTGCTGCCATGACTGGTCGATCCAGGCCTGCGGCAGCAATCGCTCACCATCAGGCGTTACGCCGCCGCGCCGATAAAGCTCGCCAAAGGCCAGCAGCGACCGCGCCGTCATGGCCATCTGGTTGCCACCGAGATAGATGCCCTGCGGATCGCGTTCCCACGCGCCGATCGAAAAACCTTTCAATGGACGAAACCACTCGCGTGCCAAGGCCAATGTCGAGCGGCCCGACGCCTTGGTGAGAATGGCCGAAAGCAGGTGAGTGGAACCGGTCGAGTAAAGCATGCCACCGCCCGGCTCGCCCGCGAAACCGGAGCCGAGGGCCGTCCGCACCCAATCCCGGCTGGACACCCATCGACCGTAATTCGGCCCTGACATGCGCTCCAGACCGGACTGCATGGAAAGCAGATTGCCAATGGTAACCCTTTCCAGCCTCGGATCGGGATTGGTTGGAAAACTGCTCCGCAACACCGTTGCAATCGGCTGCTCCACGCCATCAAGAACCTTTTTGTCGATCGCCATGCCAACCAGAGCAGAGACGATGGATTTCGACGCGGACTTGATGTTGGTGGAGCCGTTGAGCGCCGCACCGTGATAGGCGCGGCTCGCGGTCTCGTTGCCATCAACGCTAACGATCACAGTCTTGAGTCTGGAAAGCGCATCCGCATTCCTCAAGGCAGGCTCGAAACGATCATTTCCCCCGCCGGTCTGGGCGCGGGCGATGGAAGCAAAGGGCAAGGTGCCGAGAATGGCGAGCGCTGTTCGTCTTTTCATAATGGCAAGATAGGAACGGGTTGAATTCGGAAAAGGTATGTTCGGCGCACATCACTCCAACGTGACCGATAGAATTCTTCTGGTTTCGAATGCTTATTGAATATGTTCAAAGACTTGGATCGATTTTCGGAATCACATCCCCAAAGACTTGAATCGCTTTCTGAACTGCAGTCTTCAACAAAAAAGCCGCCCCTGAGGGCGGCTTTCGTATTGGCTTCAAGCGAACGCTCTATCACTCGGCGTCGGGCAGAATGCGAACGGCACCCTTGTCAGCGCTGACAGCAAAGGCAGCATAGGCCTTGAGCGCCGTCGTAACGTTACGCTTGCGCGGTGCGGCCGGCTTCCAGCCAAGCTGGTCCTGCTCGGCGCGGCGCGACGCGAGTTCTGCATCCGCGACCTTGAGGTTGATCGTACGGTTGGGGATATCGATTTCAATCGTATCACCCTGGCGCACGAGACCGATAGCGCCGCCCTGCCCGGCTTCTGGCGAAGCGTGACCAATGGAAAGACCAGAGGTACCGCCCGAGAAGCGACCGTCAGTGATGAGCGCGCAGGCTTTGCCGAGGCCCTTGGACTTGAGGTAGCTGGTCGGATAGAGCATTTCCTGCATGCCCGGGCCGCCCTTTGGTCCTTCATAGCGAATGACCACGACGTCACCTGCCTTGACCTCGTTGCCGAGAATGCCCTTCACGGCCGCATCCTGGCTTTCATAGACAACCGCCGGGCCGGTGAATTTCAGGATCGACTCGTCCACACCGGCAGTCTTCACGATGCAGCCATCAAGCGCGATGTTGCCGTAAAGCACGGCCAGACCGCCGTCCTTGGAGAAAGGCTTTTCGACAGAGCGGATAACGCCGTTTTCGCTGTCTGTGTCGAGATCATCCCAACGCGACGACTGGCTGAAGGCAACCTGCGTCGGCACGCCACCCGGAGCCGCCTTGAAGAACTGGCGCACGGTTTCGCTGTTGGTACGGGTAATATCCCAACGATCGATGGCGTCGCCAAGCGTCGCTTCATGCACGGTGTAGGTATCGCGGTTGATAAGACCGCCGCGATCCAGTTCGCCGAGAATACGCATGATACCGCCGGCACGATGAACGTCTTCCATGTGCACGTCCTGCTTGGCGGGCGCGACCTTGGAGAGGCAAGGTACCTTGCGCGACAGGCGGTCGATGTCTTCCATGCCGAAATCGACGCCGCCTTCGTAAGCAGCCGCGAGAATGTGCAGAACCGTGTTGGTGGAACCGCCCATGGCGATATCGAGCGACATGGCGTTTTCGAACGCGGCCTTCGAGGCGATGGTGCGCGGCAGAACGGTCTCGTCGTCCTGCTCGTAATAACGGCGTGCCAGATCAACGATCAGATGACCGGCTTCAACGAACAGACGCTTGCGATCCGAGTGAGTGGCGAGCGTCGAGCCATTACCGGGCAAAGACAGGCCCAGTGCCTCGGTCAGACAGTTCATCGAGTTGGCCGTGAACATACCGGAGCACGAACCGCAGGTCGGGCAAGCGGAACGCTCGATGACCTGAACGTCTTCGTCGGAAACCTTGTCGTCGGCAGCAGCAACCATGGCATCGACCAGATCGAGCGCGACCGTTTTGCCGTGAAGCACGACCTTGCCCGCTTCCATCGGACCGCCGGATACGAAGACCGCCGGGATGTTGAGGCGCATCGCGGCATTCAGCATGCCGGGGGTGATCTTGTCGCAGTTGGAAATGCAGACCATCGCGTCGGCGCAGTGGGCATTGACCATGTATTCAACGGAATCCGCGATGATTTCGCGTGAAGGCAGCGAATAGAGCATGCCATCGTGACCCATGGCGATACCGTCATCAACCGCGATCGTGTTGAATTCCTTGGCGACACCACCAGCGGCTTCGATTTCGCGCGCCACGAGCTGGCCAAGATCCTTCAGGTGAACGTGGCCCGGCACGAACTGCGTGAACGAATTGACCACCGCAATGATCGGCTTGCCGAAATCGCCGTCCTTCATGCCGGTCGCGCGCCAAAGGCCGCGGGCGCCGGCCATGTTGCGGCCGTGAGTTGTCGTTCTGGAGCGATAAACTGGCATGGTGTTTTCCTCGATCTGTTGGCGAAGGGATAACACCGCTCAGCGCGGCACCTTCCCTTCCCGTTTTGCCGTTTTTCTAGCGCAAACCACAGGCCCTGTCACTGTCACCTTCCGGCAAAACAGTACGGTTCGGTACGGTACGCACTGAGATCATCACGCAATCTCGACAGATCACATCACAAATCCGCGATTTTTACGGTCTTCATACAGTTTTTATAACACGTATTGAAACATCTCTGTGCAACAGCCGTATTCATTATCATAATCGATTTGTCGCCGTTACGCCCGGCTTTTGTGGAGGTTCACATGCCCGCCTATCGTCCCCCTCGCATCGCAGCCAGCGAGATCACGCCCAAGGGCATCTATCTCTCGCGGCGTTCCTTTCTGGGGACTGCGGCCGGGCTGGCAGCTATCGGGTTGGCCGGCCGCGAAGCAATCGCAGCCCCACTTGCCGCGAAACCCGGCGCCTACAAACTCGACGAGAAGCTGACGCCCCTCGACGCCGTGACGAGCTACAACAATTTCTATGAATTCGGCGTCGGAAAATCAGATCCGAAGGAATATTCAGGCGACTTTAAACCGACCCCCTGGACGGTAAAGGTCGACGGCCTCGTCGGAAAACCACAGGAGTTTGGGATCGAAGATCTCCTGAAATATCAACTCGAAGAACGCACCTACCGCATGCGCTGCGTTGAAGGCTGGTCTATGGCGATCCCGTGGATCGGATTTCCGCTTGCGACACTTCTCGACAAGGTCGAACCGTTGGGCAGCGCCAAATATGTGGCTTTCGAAACCATTGTCAGGTCCGACGAAATGCCTGGACAGCACGGTCTCTTCCAGCCGCTGAAATGGCCTTATGTCGAGGGTCTGCGGCTTGATGAGGCCCGTCATCCGCTGACCATTCTGGCGCTCGGTCTTTATGGTGAAACCCTGCCGAACCAGAACGGCGCGCCGGTCCGGCTCGTTGTTCCCTGGAAGTACGGGTTCAAGGGCATCAAGTCCATCGTGCGCATCTCTCTGGTCGAACAGCAGCCGGAAACGACCTGGAAGAACTCCAACGCGCGGGAATACGGTTTCTATTCGAACGTCAATCCGAACGTCGATCATCCCCGCTGGAGCCAGGCGACGGAACAACGCATTGGTGAAGGTGGCTTCTTTGGCGTGGAGAACCGCCCGACCCTGATGTTCAATGGTTATGAAGAGGTCGCAAACCTCTACACCGGCCTGGACCTCAAGGCGAATTACTGACCATGGCTTTTGCTCTTACCCTTCCCTCCCTGCCGAAGCGCTATCAGCCGGCGGCGATCTGGGCACTTTACGTTGTCGGTCTGGCACCGGGCGTATGGTATTTCTATCTCGCGGCGACGGGTGGCCTGGGGTTCAATCCTGTAAAGGATTTTGAACACCTTCTCGGCATCTGGGCACTGCGCTTTCTCTGTCTGGGATTGATGGTCACGCCGATGCGCGACCTTTTTAACATCAACCTCATCGCATACAGGCGCGCGCTGGGTCTTATTGCCTTTTATTACGTGCTGGCGCATTTCACCGTCTACCTGGTGCTCGATCGCGGCCTGATCCTCAGCTCGATCGCCGGTGACATCCTGAAGCGACCCTACATCATGCTTGGCATGGCAGGCCTCCTGATGCTGATCCCGTTGGCACTGACATCAAACCGCTGGTCGATCCGCACCCTTGGCGGCCGCTGGAACACCCTGCACAAACTCGCCTACCCGATCCTGCTGGCAGGCGTTCTCCACTTCGTGCTGGCGCGAAAGTCAATGACGCTAGAACCGGTGTTTTACATCAGCATCATGGTCATCCTGCTGGGCTACCGGCTGGTGCGGCCGACGCTCATGGCCCGCAGGCGGGCCGCTAAAAGCGCGACGACAGCCAGAACCGTCTCGCGATAAACCCCGCCAGTAAGATGCCAACGAGATAACAGGCGATATTCCACAACGAAAAAACGCGGCCGAGCAGCAAAGCGCCGGCCGTTGTCGCTCGAAACGCATCAAGCGCCGGGAAATGGACGAGCCTTATAAGTTCAACCAGTATCGCCACTGCACACGCCAATGGCGCAGCCAGCGATCGCCTCTCCGACCCCATGAACATTGCCATCAGAAAATAGACCATCGATCCCCAGAGGACCGAGCCTCCATACTTCACGACCATGAACGGCAATCCGATGGTATAGCCGTAGCGACGCAGCGCCAGCCCGGCAAAAATCACCAGGACAGTGGCGAACAGGAACCCCACACGGGTGCCATAAAATCGGTGTGAATCGGCGATCATAAATATCTCTTTACGACCGGTTGCCGTAGACAGGCAACATTGCCGCACATTGAGGATCAACGGGTTTTGACGAGCGATACCACCTATCCCACAAGCCGCCTCGCCCTGATCGACAGGTTTCTGTGCGATATCCAGCCCTGGGGCGAATTGCACGGCTTAAAGCGCTTCGCGGTCGAATTTCTGTATTTCGGCATCAAGGAGGCCCGTGCCTGCATGTTTGCCGGACTGTTTTTCCTGTCGATCTTCCTGGTTCCACGCACTGGTCTCTTCGCACTGCCGCGTTATGACGTACTGCTTGTTATCGCGCTCGCAATCCAGTTTTTCATGATCTGGAGCAAGCTGGAGACGCTCGACGAAGCCAAGGCGATCCTTCTGTTCCACATCGTTGGTTTTGCCCTGGAGGTGTTCAAGACGTCCGGCACCATCCAATCATGGTCCTATCCGGACTTCGCCTATACCAAGGTTTTTGGCGTGCCGCTGTTTTCCGGTTTCATGTATGCAGCGGTCGGCAGTTACATCATTCAGGCGTGGCGGCTGCTCGATGTCCGTATCCGCCACCATCCTCCGCACTGGATGGCAACGCTGATCGGCGTTGCGATTTACGCCAATTTCTTCACGCATCACTTTATCGGCGACTATCGCTGGTATATCGCCGCCTGCGCCATCGGCCTCTACGCCCGCGCTACAGTCATCTACCGCCCCTATGACCGCGACCGCAAAATGCCTTTGCTGCTGTCATTCGTGCTCATCGGCTTTTTTGTCTGGCTCGCGGAAAACATCTCCACCTTCTTCGGGATCTGGAAGTACCCCGATCAGATTGGTGCCTGGTCCATCGTCCATATCGGCAAGTGGAGTTCCTGGTCGCTGCTGGTCATCATGACTTTCACGATCGTGGCCCATCTCAAACATATCAAGAGCCGCATCTACGTTCCCGAATGACGTGAACCGTCCCGGCGAAGATGAACCTGAAGGAGGGCTGTCGTTCCATTTCGACGCGGCCTCCTTCAGCACCTGTCGATCCACGCAACCGATCCCCTCACCCGGATAACGTCAAACACAAAAAAGCCGGGTGATCGCTCACCCGGCTTTTTATCAAATGACACCGCAAGGATGTCAGAACTTACGCAGCTTCAGCAGCAGCAGCTTCAGCAGCAACGCGAGCCTTGTCGGCTGCGCCCTTGGCGTCTACGTCACGCTCAACGAATTCAACAACTGCCAGAGCAGCGTTGTCGCCCTGGCGGAAGCCAGCCTTCATGATACGCAGGTAGCCGCCGTTGCGGTTTGCGTAACGAGCTGCGATCGCGTCGAACAGCTTGCGAACAGCGTCCTGATCCTTGATCTGCGAGATCGCCTGACGACGAGCGTGCAGGTCGCCGCGCTTGCCGAGGGTCACGAGCTTCTCAACGATCGGACGAATTTCCTTCGCCTTCGGAAGCGTGGTTACGATCTGCTCATGGGTGATGAGCGAAGCAGCCATGTTGGCAAACATTGCCTTGCGGTGGCTGGCGGTTCTATTGAGCTTGCGGCCTGAATTTCCGTGGCGCATTGCTATTCTCCTTTAATGCAGGGTTCCCTTTGGGATCTGCCGTTTCCTGGCACATGCAGGTGACTTACCTGCTGTTTGACGGGGAAAGGCAGTCTTTACGGTCCTGCCTTGTCTTTTGTTAGTACTGGTCTTCGTAACGCTTCGCGAGATCTTCGATGTTCTCTGGCGGCCATGCCGGCACTTCCATGCCGAGGTGCAGACCCATGGAAGCGAGAACTTCCTTGATTTCGTTGAGCGACTTGCGACCGAAGTTCGGAGTGCGAAGCATTTCGGCCTCGGTCTTCTGAATCAGGTCGCCGATGTAGACGATGTTGTCATTCTTCAGGCAGTTAGCCGAACGAACAGACAGTTCGAGCTCGTCGACCTTCTTGAGAAGCGCCGGGTTGAACGCGAGTTCGGTAACCGATTCTTCTTCTGCTTCCTTCTGCGGCTCGTCGAAGTTGACGAAGACGCCCAGCTGGTCCTGAAGGATACGAGCGGCGAAGGCTACGGCGTCTTCGCCGGAAACCGAACCGTTGGTCTCGATCGTCATGATCAGCTTGTCATAGTCGAGAACCTGGCCTTCACGGGTGTTTTCCACCTTGTAGGACACTTTCTTGACCGGAGAATAGAGGCTGTCCACCGGAATGAGGCCGATAGGGGCATCTTCCGCGCGGTTGCGCTCTGCCGGCACGTAGCCTTTGCCGTTGTTGACGGTGAATTCCATGCGGATTTCAGCGCCATCGTCCAGCGTGCAGATTACGTGGTCGGGATTGAGGATTTCGATGTCGCCAACCGTCTGGATATCGCCAGCGGTAACAGCACCAGGACCCTGCTTACGCACGACCATGCGCTTGGAATCGTCGCCATCCATCTTGATAGCGATTTCCTTGATGTTGAGCACGATGTCCGTCACATCTTCCCGTACACCGGGAATAGAGGAGAACTCGTGCAGAACACCGTCGATCTGCACGGCGGTTACAGCAGCGCCGCGCAGGGAGGACAACAGAACGCGACGAAGCGCGTTGCCGAGCGTCAGGCCGAAACCACGCTCCAGCGGCTCAGCAACGAGCGTTGCCTTCGTGCGGCTGGACGAGGTGAACTCGACCTTGTTCGGCTTGATAAGTTCCTGCCAGTTCTTCTGAATCATCTTTAAACCTTCCGTTCGCCGCCACCATCCAATCGTGACGGACCGAGCATGAAAACATCGAGAGGAACCTATGCCGGTTCATCGATGGGTTCTTGAGCGCAAGTCCGCCGATCGAAATCAGCGCGCACACGCCAGATACACGAAAATTCCGCCAGACCTGAAGGAAAGGCGGAATTTCCGAACCACGGTCGCGTCAGACGCGGCGCTTCTTGCGCGGACGGCAACCGTTGTGCGGGATCGGCGTCACGTCGCGAATGGAAGTAATCATGAAACCGGCAGCCTGCAGAGCGCGAAGCGCAGATTCACGACCCGAACCCGGACCGCAAACTTCAACTTCAAGCGACTTCATGCCGTGTTCCTGAGCCTTCTTCGCGCAATCTTCAGCAGCGATCTGGGCAGCGAACGGGGTCGACTTACGCGAACCCTTAAAGCCCTTGGCACCAGCAGACGACCAGGCAATAGCGTTGCCCTGTGCGTCGGTGATGGTGATCATCGTGTTGTTGAAGGTCGAGTTGACGTGCGCAACGCCAGACGTGATGTTTTTGCGTTCGCGACGACGGACGCGTGTGGCTTCCTTGGCCATGGTATACCTTTCGTTGATCTCTTCACCGCCGTAACACCAGCGGCTACACCGGCAATCCGCCCGAAAACGGGCTTTTCGCCAAACTCAGAAAGGCTGGCGCGGACTGCACCAGCCTCCCCTTTCCGGAAAACCGGAAAATTACTTCTTCTTACCAGCGATCGCCTTCGCCGGACCCTTGCGGGTGCGGGCGTTGGTGTGCGTGCGCTGACCGCGGACCGGCAGGCCACGACGGTGACGCAGACCACGGTAGCAACCGAGGTCCATCAGACGCTTGATGTTCATCGAGGTCTCGCGACGCAGGTCACCTTCGACCTGGTAGTCACGGTCGATGGCTTCACGGATCTGAAGAACTTCAGCATCCGTAAGCTGATGAACGCGCTTGTCAGCCGGAAGGCCAACCTTGTCCATGATTTCCTGCGCGAATTTCGGACCAATCCCGTGAATGTAGGTCAGCGCAATAACAACGCGCTTCGCAGTCGGGATATTGACGCCAGCGATACGTGCCACGTCTGTTCTCCTTGGTTCCAGTTGCCATCCGGCAAGTGGTGATTCCATTTGAGCGGCACGAAAGACCGCCAGTTCAAAATTGGTGTCCGCGACAAGTCAAAACGACCGTACCCGGATATCCCGTCCCTTCGGGAAATCCGCGCCAGTCGCTTGGGTTGTCGCGAGTTGGCGCGGTGTTTAACGGAATCAGCGCAAAAAAGCAACCAGCTCCGCCAAGATTCTTTTTTCGATCCATAGAATCGACCAGCCTGTCAGGCCGATGCTTTCTCGAGGGCACCCTCGATCGCGCGTGTTACGGCATCGACATCAGCCATGCCATCGAGCGTCACGAGCTGACCTTGCTCGCTATAGTACTGAGACAGCGGCGCTGTCTTCTCGCGATACTCGGTCAACCGCTTGCGGAAAGATTCCGGATTGTCATCCGAACGGACGGTGCCGCCGGCTGCAATGGTCTCTGCCACACGGTTTTCGATTCGGCGAATCAACGCCTCCTCATCAACCTTCAATTCGATAACCGCATCGAGAACGAGGTTGTTGTCGCGCATGTTGTCCGCCAGCGCCTTGGCCTGCGGGACCGTGCGCGGATAGCCGTCGAGAATAAATCCCTTCGTACAGTCCGCACCCACGATGCGCTCAGAAACGATTTGATTGACGATATCGTCAGAAACCAGCCCGCCCGCGTCCATGACGGCCTTGGCGCGTTTGCCGATCTCTGTGCCTGCGCTGACAGCAGCACGAAGCATGTCACCGGTAGAAAGCTGCGGAATCCCATACTTGTCGGTCAAGCGCTTTGCCTGGGTTCCTTTGCCCGCACCCGGCGGACCCAAAAATATCAGTCTCATCGTCCCCTCTTTCCTCCACGCAACTTCGATTTCTTGATCAACCCCTCATATTGCTGGGCGATCAGGTGTCCCTGAATCTGCGCAACGGTATCTAGCGTTACACTGACTACGATCAAAAGCGAAGTACCACCAAGGGCTAATGGAATACCCGTACGAGCGATAAGTGTCTCAGGAAGGATACACACGAAGACCAGATAAATCGCACCGATCAAGGTGATACGCGTCAGAACGTAATCGATGTACTCCGCGGTGCGTTCGCCAGGGCGAATACCGGGAATGAAGCCGCCATGCTTCTTCAGGTTATCGGCAGTATCCTTCGGATTGAAGACGATAGCCGTGTAGAAGAAGGCGAAGAAGGCGATCAGCAGGCCGTAGAGCGCCATGAACAGCGGCTGGCCATGCTGAAGTGCGGCAATGATGGATGTCGCCCATGTCGGCAGGCTGGTATTACCGGCAAAACCTGCGGCGGTTGCCGGCAGAAGCAGCAGAGACGACGCAAAGATCGCTGGAATGACGCCCGCGGTATTGAGCTTCAGCGGCAGGTGCGACGTATCGCCCTGGAACAGGCGGTTGCCGACCTGTCGTTTTGGATACTGGATCAACAAGCGGCGCTGCGCACGCTCGACAAAAACGATCAGGGCAATAACGAGAATCGCGACGACCACGACGAGCAGGATCAGCGTTGTGGACAACGCACCCGTACGACCGAGTTCGAGCGTACCGGCCAGAGCCGTCGGCAGACCGGCTGCAATACCGGCGAAGATGATCAGCGAAATACCGTTGCCGATACCGCGCGAGGTGATCTGCTCACCGAGCCACATCAGGAACATCGTGCCGCCGAGCAGCGTGATGACCGTCGAGACACGGAAGAACCAGCCCGGATCGATCACGAGACCGTTGCCGCTCTCGAGACCAACGGCAATACCGTAAGCCTGAAGAGTACCGAGCAGAACCGTACCATAACGGGTGTACTGGTTGATGATCTTGCGTCCGGCTTCGCCTTCCTTCTTCAACGCTTCGAGCGAGGGCACGACAGATGTCATGAGCTGCACGATGATCGAAGCGGAGATGTAAGGCATGATGCCGAGGGCGAAAATCGCCATACGCTCGACAGCGCCGCCCGCAAACATGTTGAAAAGACCGAGAATACCGTTGGCCTGGCCGCGGAAGGCCTGTGCATAGGCTTCTGGGTTCAAACCCGGAAGCGGGATATGGGTGCCGAGACGGTAGACGAGAAGTGCGGCAAGTGTAAACCAGAGACGCTTTTTCAGATCCTCCGCCTTAGCGAAGGTCGAAAAATTCAGGTTCGAAGCCAGTTGTTCCGCTGCTGAAGCCATAAATTTCTCCGAAGGACCTCTGCCTACCGGCGACAACCGGCACATGCGGAAAGGTCTAAAAGATACTGGTCAAAAACCGGGCTTCGGACGAACGCGGCTTTCCGCCGCCATCATGCCTCACCCTGTTTTCGTGTGTCTATCCCCTCCCCTGCGGGAGATCAAGACCGTGAGGCTCTCATATAGGAGCGCAAACGCCCGGAGTGAAACACACCGGGCGCCTGAAAGTCGAAATATTATTCGGCTGCTTCTGCTGCAACAACGAGAAGCTTGATGGAACCGCCAGCCTTTTCGATCTTTTCGATCGCAGGTTTGGAAGCGCCAGCAACTTCGAAGGCAACCTTTGCCTTCAGTTCGCCGTCAGCGAGAATGCGAACGCCGTCCTTCGGACGACGGATAACGCCAGCGGCTTTGAGAGCTGCTGCGTCGATCGTCGCGGAAGCGTCGAGCTTCTTGGCGTCGATAGCCGTCTGGATACGACCGAGCGAAACAACAGCATATTCGGAACCGAAAATGTTGTTGAAGCCGCGCTTCGGCAGACGACGGTAGATAGGCATCTGACCGCCTTCGAAGCCGTTGATGGCAACGCCCGAACGAGCCTTCTGACCCTTTACACCGCGACCACCGGTCTTGCCCTTGCCAGAACCAATACCGCGACCTACGCGGATACGGTCCTTGGAGGAGCCTTCGTTGTCTCTGATTTCATTGAGTTTCATGATAGGTTACTCCGTCTCACTTCTCGTCAACGACGCGAACGAGATGCTGGACCGCACGGATCATGCCACGAACCGCCGGAGTATCTTCCAGGGTACGCTGACGGTGCATCTTGTTGAGACCCAGACCGACCAGCGTCTGACGCTGGATTGCCGGGCGGCGGATTGGGCTGCCGATCTGTTCGACCGTAACAGTCTTCTTGGCTTCAGTAGTCTTCTTGGCCATGATCCAGCTCCTTATTCTTCAGAAGCGTTGCCGGAAGCGGCACGACGAGCCTGCAGCGTTGCATACTTTAGACCGCGCTGTGCAGCGATGTCCTTAGGATGAACCTGGTGCTTCAGAGCGTCGAACGTAGCGCGAACCATGTTGTACGGGTTCGAAGAACCGGTCGACTTGGCAACAACGTCATGAACGCCGAGCGTTTCGAAAACTGCGCGCATCGGACCACCGGCGATGATACCGGTACCGGCCTTGGCGGAGCGAAGCAGAACCTTGCCAGCGCCGTGACGACCGTTAACGTCGTGATGCAGCGTACGGCCATCGCGCAGCGGTACGAAGATCAGATCGCGCTTTGCGCTTTCAGTTGCCTTGCGGATTGCTTCCGGAACTTCACGAGCCTTGCCGTGACCGAAACCAACGCGGCCCTTCTGGTCGCCAACGACGACGAGAGCAGCGAAACCGAAGCGACGGCCGCCCTTAACAACTTTTGCAACGCGGTTGATCGCGACCAGCTTGTCGACGAATTCGCTATCACGCTCTTCGCGGTTCTGGCGATCGTCGCGCGAACCTCTTTTATCCTGTGCCATTGTCCTTGTCCTTTTTCTTTTGCGGGTAGAACGGCAAACGAGAGAAGGACCACCGGTCTCATTGCTGAAACCTGCATGGTCCGGTGAAAATCCGCCCGGCAGAACCGGACGGATAAAAGATTAGAAGCTCAGACCGCCTTCGCGGGCAGCTTCTGCCAGGGCCTTAACGCGGCCGTGGTAGATGAACGCGCCACGGTCGAATACAACCTCTTTGACGCCGGCCTTTGCCGCACGCTCTGCAACGAGCTTGCCGACTACCGCTGCTGCTGCAACGTCTGCACCGGTCTTCAGCGAACCGCGCAGATCAGCTTCGAGCGTGGAGGCAGACGCAAGCGTCTTGCCGGCAACGTCATCGATGACCTGAGCATAGATGTTCTTCGACGAGCGATGAACCGACAGGCGCGGGCGGCCATTGGCAACCGCCTTAAGCTGGCGGCGCACACGGCTCGCGCGACGTGCAAGTGCTTCTTTCCTGCTAGCCATTTCGCGTGATCCTTACTTCTTCTTGCCTTCTTTGCGGACAATACGCTCTTCAGCGTACTTGACGCCCTTGCCCTTGTAGGGCTCGGGGCCACGGTATTCGCGGATTTCCGCGGCAACCTGTCCGACCTGCTGCTTGTTGATACCGGAAATGATGATTTCCGTCGGCTTCGGCACGGCAATCGTGATGCCCTGCGGCGGCTCGTAAACAACGTCGTGGCTGAAGCCGAGTGCGAGCTGCAGGTTCTTGCCCTGCATCGCGGCACGGTAACCAACGCCGTTGATTTCGAGCTTGCGCTCGTAGCCATCCTTAACACCCTTGAAGATGTTCTCGATCATCGTGCGGGACATGCCCCACTTCGAACGAGCTTCCTTCGTGGTGTTTGCCGGCGTTACCGAAACGCCGTTATCTTCGAGCTTGAGCTGGATGTCGTCGTTTGCGACGAAAAACAGTTCACCCTTCGGGCCCTTTGCGGTGACCTTCTGGCCATCAACATTGGCCGTCACACCCGCGGGAACCGGAACGGGCTTTTTACCGATACGAGACATGTTTCAATCCTGTCTGTTCGCTATGGAGATCCTTGCGCGGTCTTAGAAGACCGAGCAAAGAACCTCGCCACCAACGTTCTGTTCGCGAGCCTGGTGATCGGCCATCACGCCTTTCGGAGTCGAAAGGATGGTGATGCCGAGGCCGTTCGCGACCTGCGGAATGGACTTAACCGAGACATAAACTCGGCGGCCCGGCTTGGAAACGCGGCCGATCTCACGGATCACGGACGCGCCTTCGTAGTACTTCAGTTCGATGTTGAATTCGGACTTGCCGTTTTCGAAATCGACCTTGGAATAACCGCGAATGTAGCCTTCAGACTGCAGCACATCGAGAACGCGTGCGCGGAGGCTGGAGGCAGGAGTGCTTACCGAAGACTTACGGCGAGCAGCACCATTGCGGATGCGGGTGAGCATATCACCCAAAGGATCAGTCATGGTCATGTGCCCGTCTCCTTACCAGCTCGACTTGACAACGCCAGGCACCTTGCCCGAGTTGCCCAGCTCACGAAGCGCAATACGCGACATCTTGAGCTTGCGATAGAACGCGCGCGGACGGCCCGTTACTTCGCAGCGGTTGCGGATACGCGTCTTCGAGCCGTCACGCGGCAGCGAAGCGAGCTTCAGGGTGGCCTGGAACCGCTCTTCGATCGGAAGGGACTGGTTCATGACAATAGCCTTGAGGGCGGCGCGCTTGCCGGCCTGGGAGGCAACTGTCTTGCGGCGGCGCTTGTTCTTTTCAACTGCGCTTGTTTTCGCCATATCGGAGTTCCTTTTCTACGCTCGTCGTTACGGTTAGTGACGGAACGGGAAGTTGAACTCTGTCAGAAGAGCCCGTGCTTCGTCGTCCGAAGTCGCCGTCGTGCAAACGATGATGTCCATGCCCCACATCTGATCAACCTTATCGTAGTTGATCTCAGGGAACACAATGTGCTCCTTGATGCCCATGGCGAAGTTGCCACGGCCGTCAAAGCTCTTCGGGTTCAAGCCCCGGAAGTCGCGAACGCGCGGCAGCGCGATGTTGACCAGACGATCAAGGAATTCGTACATGCGCGCGCCACGAAGGGTAACCTTCGCACCGATCGGCATGCCTTCGCGAACCTTGAAGCCCGCGATGGAGTTGCGAGCGCGGGTAACAACCGGCTTCTGACCAGCGATAGCGGCCAGATCAGCAGCAGCAACCGTAGGCTTCTTGGAGTCAGCAGTTGCTTCACCAACGCCCATGTTGATGACGATCTTGTCGATCTTCGGGATCATCATAACGTTAGCGTAGGAGAACTTCTCCTGCATGGCGCCACGGATACGCGAAACGTATTCCGCCTTGAGACGCGGTTCGTACTTGGTCTCAGCCATCGATGACTTCTCCCGAACGCTTGGCCACACGGACCTTCTTGCCTTCTACAACCTTGAAGCCAACGCGAGTCGGCTTGCCATCCTTATCGGCAATGGCAATGTTGGAGATGTGCAAGGATGCTTCCTTGTTGATGATGCCGGCTTCCTGGCTCTGGGTCTGGCGCTGGTGACGCTTCACCATATTAACGCCACTCACGACAGCCCGATCTTCCTTCGGCAAAACCTGGATTACTTCACCGGTGCGGCCCTTGTCCTTACCGGTCAATACGACAACCTTGTCGCCTTTACGAATTTTCTGCATCGCATTCGCTCCTTACAGTACTTCCGGAGCCAGCGAGATGATCTTCATGTGGTTCTTAGCGCGGAGTTCGCGCGGAACCGGTCCGAAGATACGCGTGCCGATCGGCTCTTTCTTGTTATCGATAAGAACTGCTGCGTTGTTATCGAAACGGATGACGCTGCCGTCAGCGCGGCGGATGTCCTTGGCGGTACGAACTACGACCGCCTTCATCACGTCGCCCTTCTTGACGCGGCCGCGCGGAATAGCTTCCTTGATGGAAACGACAATGATGTCGCCAACAGAAGCATACTTGCGCTTCGAGCCGCCCAGCACCTTGATGCACATGACACGACGTGCGCCGGAATTATCCGCCACGTCGAGGTTTGTTTGCATCTGAATCATGTCAGGTCGCCTTCTTGTTGTTACCGGAACGGTTGGGCAAACTCTTACGAGCAAGCCCCCTGCCCCAGCTTATGAATATCTGTTTGTTTGCGCGGAAAAGTCGTGACAGGGTGGTTTCCCGAAGGACCTTCCGTGCGCATCAAAGCAAAAGACGCCCGTGACACGAGCGTCCTTGCGGTGCTTCATACAGATTTTCGCGCCGAATACAAGTGAGTCGGCGCGATTCTGTTGAAATTAAGCGTGGGCAGATACAACCGTCCAGCGCTTGTCCTTGGAGATCGGTGCGCATTCCTCGATGGAAACGACATCGCCGACCTTGTACTGGTTGTTTTCGTCGTGCGCCTTGTACTTCTTCGAACGGCGAACGGTCTTCTGGAGCAGCGGATGAGCGAAACGACGCTCAACCCGGACCACTACGGTCTTCTCGTTCTTGTCGGAAACGACGACGCCTTGCAGGATGCGTTTGGGCATATTGTTCTTCCCTTAGGCCTTGGCTTCTGCCGCCTTCTGGCGGGCAATGGTTTTGACGCGGGCGATGTCCTTACGGACTTCGTTGATGCGCGAGGACTTTTCCAGCTGGCCGGTTGCCTTTTGGAAGCGCAGGTTGAACTGCTCCTTCTTCAGGTCAGCGAGCTTGTCCTTGAGCTGATCGGCGCTGAGGCCGCGAACGTCTTCGGCTTTCATGTGCCTTGCTCCTTACTCTGCGATGCGCTGTACGAAGCGCGTCTTCACCGAGAGCTTGGCAGCGCCGAGACGAAGCGCCTCGCGGGCGATCTCCTCGGACACACCGTCGATCTCGAACATCATACGACCGGGCTTGACCTTGCATGCCCAGTAATCGACCGAACCCTTGCCCTTACCCATACGAACTTCGGTCGGCTTAGCCGTAACCGGAACGTCAGGGAACACACGGATCCAAACACGACCTGCGCGCTTCATGTAACGCGTGATCGCGCGGCGGGCCGCTTCGATCTCGCGTGCATTCACGCGGTTCGGTTCCTGCGACTTCAAGCCGAATTCACCGAATGCCAGGTCAAAGCCGCCCTTAGCGACGCCTTTGATGCGTCCCTTGAACTGCTTGCGGTACTTAGTACGCTTTGGCTGCAACATTTTCTTACTTCTCCGAGCTTATCTTTCGCCAGCGTTTATCAAGCGTTTTCGCGACGACGATCGGAACGATCGCCACGCTCGCGGCTTGCCGGACCCTGGGCATCGCCTTCGAGCGCACGACGCTCGGAAGCCATCGGATCGTGCTCAAGGATTTCGCCCTTGAAGATCCAGACCTTGATGCCGCAGATACCGAATGCGGTTTCGGCTTCAGCCGTACCGTAGTCGATGTCCGCACGCAGCGTGTGGAGCGGAACGCGGCCTTCGCGGTACCATTCGGTACGAGCGATTTCGGCACCACCGAGACGACCACCGCAGGTGATCTTGATGCCTTCGGCGCCAAGACGCATTGCGGACTGAACAGCGCGCTTCATCGCACGGCGGAAAGCCACGCGGCGTTCGAGCTGCTGGGCGATCGACTGTGCAACGAGGGTTGCGTCGACTTCCGGCTTACGCACTTCAACGATGTTGAGGTGCGTTTCGGAGTTGGTCATCTCGGAAAGCTTCTTGCGAAGCTTTTCGATGTCTGCACCCTTCTTGCCGATGATCAGACCCGGACGAGCCGAGTGAATGGTCACGCGGCACTTCTTGTGCGGGCGCTCGATGACGACCTTGGCAATACCAGCCTGCTTGAGTTCCTTGACCAGGTAAGCCCGGATAGCAAGGTCTTCGTGCAGCAGTTTGCCGTATTCAGCGGTGTCAGCGTACCAGCGGCTGTCCCAGGTACGGTTGATGCCGAGGCGGAAGCCGATTGGATTGATTTTCTGACCCATTATGCGGCCTCCCCTTTTTCCTCGACTTCACGAACAACGATCGTGAGGTGAGAGAACGGCTTTTCAATGCGGGATGCACGACCACGGCCACGAGCGTGGAAACGCTTCATGGTGATGGACTTGCCAACATAAGCCTCGGCGACGACGAGAGCGTCGACGTCGAGATCATGGTTGTTTTCCGCATTGGCAATTGCAGATTCGAGCGTCTTCTTGACGGTGCCTGCAATGCGCTTGCGGGAGAATTCGAGCTCAGCGAGAGCGCGATCAACCTTCTTGCCACGGATAAGAGCGGCAACCAGGTTCAGTTTCTGGGGGCTGACGCGAAGCGTACGGGCAACGGCCTGAGCCTCGTTGTCCTTCAGCCGGCGTTCGGTCTTAGCCTTCGCCATGATTACTTCCTCTTTGCCTTCTTGTCCGCGCCGTGACCGTAATAGGTACGGGTCGGAGAGAATTCACCGAACTTGTGACCGACCATGTCTTCGTTGACAGAGACGGGCACATGCTTGCTGCCGTTGTATACGCCGAAAGTCAGACCGACGAACTGCGGCAGGATCGTGGAGCGACGGCTCCAGATCTTGATTACTTCGTTACGTCCGCCTTCGCGCACCTTCTCAGCTTTCTTGAGAAGATAGCCGTCAACAAACGGACCTTTCCATACTGAACGAGCCATTAGTGACTTCCTCTCTTACTTCTTACGCTGATGGCGCGAGCGCATGATGAACTTGTCGGTCGACTTGTTCGAACGGGTGCGCTTGCCCTTCGTGGGCTTACCCCACGGAGTCACCGGGTGGCGACCACCCGACGTGCGACCTTCACCACCACCGTGCGGGTGGTCGACCGGGTTCATGACGACGCCGCGAACATGCGGACGCTTGCCGCGCCAACGAGAACGACCGGCCTTGCCGTCGTTGATGTTGCCGTGATCGGCGTTCGAAACAGCACCGATCGATGCGAGGCAGGAGCCGTGCACCAGACGCTGTTCGCCAGAGTTGAGACGCAGGATCGCCATACCGGCGTCGCGACCAACGAGCTGAACGTACGTGCCGGCGGAGCGAGCGATCTGACCGCCCTTGCCTGGCTTCATCTCGACGTTGTGGATGATCGAACCAACCGGGATGTACTGAAGCGGCATGGTGTTGCCTGGCTTCACGTCCACTGCCTTGTCGGAGGCGATCACCTTGTCACCAGCAGCAAGACGCTGTGGCGCGAGAATGTAAGCCTGTTCGCCGTCTGCGTACGTAACCAGCGCGATGAACGCGGTGCGGTTAGGGTCGTATTCCAGACGTTCAACGGTGCCTTCAACGTCGAACTTGCGACGCTTGAAGTCTACCAGACGGTAGGTCCGCTTGTGACCGCCACCCTGGAACCGGACGGTGATCCGGCCCTGGTTGTTACGGCCACCCTTGGAGCTGAGGCCCTCGGTAAGAGCCTTTACCGGCTTGCCCTTGTAGAGCGAAGCGCGGTCCACGATAACCAGCTGGCGCTGGCTTGGCGTGGTCGGATTGAAACTTTTCAATGCCATTTTATTGTTCCCTTTTGGGTCTTTGCCCGCTTGGGCCTAACCTTTAGAGTCCGGTGGACACGTCGATGGATTGACCTTCGGCGAGCGTAACGACGGCTTTCTTGACGTCCTTAAGCTTACCGGCGAACCCACGGAAACGACGGGTCTTACCCTTGCGGATAAGCGTGTTCACAGCCGTGACTTTGACGCCGAAGAGAGCTTCAACAGCAGCCTTGATTTCAGGCTTAGAAGCGTCCTTGGCGACATTGAATACGACCTGGTTCTGTTCGGATACCAGCGTCGACTTTTCCGTGATCGAAGGAGATACGATCACATCGTAGTGGCGAAGATCCGTCATTTGAACCGCTCCTCCAGAGCCTCTACAGCAGCCTTGGAAAGCACCAGCTTGCCACGGCGCAGGATGTCGTAAACATTGATGCCCTGTACCGGCAGAACGTCCACATTCGGGATGTTCTGAGCTGCGAGCTTGAAGTTGCCATCAAGTTCTGCGCCGCCGATAACGAGAGCGTTGGTCAGGCCAAGCGTAGCGAAGCTGCCGAGCAGGGCCTTGGTCTTTGCTTCAGATGCAACGAGCTGATCGATGATGATCAGTTCTTCTGCCTTCAGCTTTGCAGACAGGGCGTGACGCAGAGCAAGCGCACGAACCTTCTTCGGAAGGTCATGAGCGTGGCTACGAACGACCGGGCCGTGGGCCTTGCCGCCGCCGCGGAACTGCGGAGCGCGAGCCGAATGGTGACGAGCGCGGCCCGTACCCTTCTGCTTGTACATCTTCGCACCCGTGCGGGAAACTTCTGCACGGGTCTTGGACTTGTGGGTTCCCTGCTGCTTCTTAGCAAGCTGCCAGCGAACCATACGGGCCAGAATGTCCTGGCGTGGGTCGAGGCCGAAAATCTCGTCCGACAGGGAAACCTTGCCGGCGTCTTTTCCCTCGAGGGTTTTGACGTTCAATTCCATTGATAAGGCTCCCTTACTTCGCAGCCGACTTGACGGCGTCGCGGACGATGATCCAGGAACCCTTGGAACCGGGAACTGCACCCTTTACGAGGATGAGACCACGGTCTTCGTCGGTGGAAACGACTTCGAGGTTCTGGGTCGTAACGCGCGTCTGGCCCATGTGACCAGCCATGCGCTTGCCCTTCCAGACGCGGCCCGGATCCTGGTTGGAACCGGTCGAACCGTGTGCACGGTGCGAGATCGAGTTACCGTGCGAAGCGCGGCCACCACCGAAGTTGTGGCGCTTCATCGCACCGGCGAAACCCTTACCGATCGTCGTACCAGTGACGTCGACCAGCTGGCCGGCCTGAAAATGATTTGCGGTCAGTGATGCACCGATGTCGATCAGGTTCTCGGGGGAAACCCGGAACTCGACGAGCTTTGCTTTCGGCTCAACGTTGGCAGCAGCGAAATGGCCGCGAAGCGCCTTCGTTGTATTTTTGACCTTGGACTGGCCTGCACCGAGCTGAACTGCGGTATAGCCATTCTTGTCTTCCGTGCGCTGGGCAACGACTTGTACGTTATCCAGACGCAGAACTGTTACGGGAATATGCTCACCAGCGTCGTTATAGACGCGGGTCATTCCCACTTTCTGTGCAATCACACCTGAACGCATTGGTTCATCCTCTTGCGAGCCTTGAAGGGAAAACCCTCTCTGGCCTTTGTTAAGGAGTTCCCTTCGACATCTCACGACGTTTCCGGTCTCCGGTTTGGAAGCCGTTGGATTGCTCCACGTACCTTCCTTGTTATTTCGGCCCTCACTCGAGTGAGGTCAGGCCGGGTCTTAGAGCTTGATTTCCACGTCAACGCCAGCAGCGAGGTCGAGCTTCATCAAAGCATCAACAGTCTGCGGGGTGGGGTCAACGATATCGAGAAGACGCTTGTGCGTCCGCATTTCGAACTGTTCACGGCTCTTCTTATCAACGTGAGGAGAGCGGTTGACGGTAAACTTTTCGATGCGGGTTGGGAGCGGAACCGGGCCGCGAACGCTGGCGCCGGTGCGCTTTGCGGTCGACACGATTTCACGGGTAGAGGCATCGAGGATCCGGTGATCGAACGCCTTGAGGCGGATACGGATATTCTGGCCGTTCATTCGTCTTGTCCTTGTTCTTTGTTATTCGTTTCTGCACGCAGAAACACATGAACTTCTATTAATCGTGGCGCCGCAGATTTTCAAAAATCGAGAGGACTGCCCCAGGGGCCAGCCAATCATTTCGGTAGTCTGTATTGCTAAAATCACCGCGCTTCGCAATCGCTTGCGAATCCAGCGGTGAGTGTGAGTGCGCGTTTACGCGCTTTCACCGAATTTTTCAAGCACTAAAAGTGCTACGCCGTCACGCTTTTTACCAAAAGCCCGACGGCGGTGCTTATCGCACCGCCGTCGGCCAGTATTTTCAGATCGAGAAATTACTCGATGATCGAGGCAACGATGCCTGCGCCGACGGTACGGCCGCCTTCGCGGATAGCGAAGCGCAGCTTTTCTTCCATCGCGATCGGAACGATCAGCTCGACTTCAACCGTGACGTTGTCGCCAGGCATAACCATTTCCGTGCCTTCTGGAAGCGAAACGATACCGGTAACGTCAGTCGTACGGAAGTAGAACTGCGGACGGTAGTTCGTGAAGAACGGCGTATGACGGCCGCCTTCTTCCTTCGTCAGGATGTAGGCTTCAGCCATGAACTTCTTGTGCGGCTTGACAGAGCCCGGCTTGCACAGGATCTGACCACGCTCAACGCCATCACGCTGTACGCCGCGAACCAGTGCACCGATGTTGTCGCCAGCCTGGCCCTGATCGAGCAGCTTGCGGAACATTTCAACGCCGGTAACAGTCGTCTTCGACGT